>NZ_JBVJOW010000007.1:69601-608617 GCF_055582965.1 Amycolatopsis sp. NPDC104863 | reverse complement strand
TACTTAGCCCCTCTTCGCCTGCCTTCCCTCAACGGGGCCTCATACCCCCTCCCCCCTCCCCCCCCCCCCCCCCCCCCCCTGCCCCCCCCCCCCCCCCCCCCCCCCCGGCGCCGTTCACAGGCCGAACTGCTCGCGCCCGACGGCGTTGAGGTCGTCGACGGTCGCCCGGCCGGTCCAGTTCACTTCGTAGTCTTCGGGCGCAAAATCGCCCGGGCTGGCGCCGGCCAGGAATGCGCGTCCGCATTTTTCGGCGTACACGGCGTTTTTCGCGCAGTGCGGGCTCGCCGGGATGTACATGACGTTTCCCCAGCGGTCCGGATTGGTGCCGTCCGCGACGGCGTGGACGACATCACCGTGCCACCAGACCGTGTCGCCGGGCTCGACGTCGGGAATCGAGGTCAGCGCCGGCAGCAGGTCGGCGTGGTACTTGTCGTCGACGGGCAGCGCCTGGCCGTTGGCCGCGCCGCACAGGTCGTCTTCGGGGATGTCGTCTTGGAGGGCGCGAAGCAGGACGTACGCGATCGCCGACGGGATCGGGACCACGTGCAGGACGCCGTCGCCTTGTCGCATTTCCGACAACGCCGTCCAGCCCTGGAAGGTGCGGAAGGCCGAGCACATCACCGTCGACGAGTACTCGTCGACCTCGGTGCGGTGGGCTCCGTCCCACGGGTCGTAGGCGCCCCAGTTGCCGGCGAAGACGTGCCGGAAGACCTGTTGGTAGGCGGGTAGCAGCCAGCGTTCGACCGATCCGGAGTCGGTGTGGGCGGACAGGCCGAGTGACGCCGAGCCGGGGGCGCGCCGGCGGATGCGGTCCGGGTAGGCCGTGTCGCGATCGGGGTCGAACCAGACGCGACCCTCGGACTCGTGCCGCCAGAAGGAGTTGAGGAACCGCCGGACGGCGACCATGTGGTCGTGCTGGCGAGCCTGGATCTGGGGCTTCGACCAGTAGACCGGGTAGATCTGCGGCTGGCCAGACGCGAGGCCAGCGAAGACGTCGTCGGCCGGGCCCTGGTAGGTGCCGGCGAAGTTGTTGTCCGCGAGGTAGGCGGCGAGGTCGTTGTCCCAGGCTTCGGCCGTTTCGCGCGCGAAGGTGCCCTTGACGACGGCACAGCCGCGACGGCGGATGGCGTCGAGCGTCTGCTGGGGCACGGTTCCCTCGGCGATGTCGCGAAACCGGACCACGGGGAAAGCGCCCTGGTCAGCGGCGACGGCGTCCACCTCTCGCAGCATCCACTCCCGGACTTCGGCGAACGCGCCGGCGACGTCGCCGATGCGAGCGCGCAACTCTCGCTTGGTCCGCGAGATGGCCTCGGACATGTTGGCGGGCAGTTCTGTGGTGGTCATCGGTGTCCTCCGCGCTTTTGGTTAGTACTCCTTACTAGAATGTCCCGGCTACGGTAACCCCTGTCCGTTCCCCGCCACAAGAGGTGCGATGTCCGACCCCGACCGGCCGCTTCCGCGCCTGGCGATGCTGCGGGCCATGACCGACCGCGCGGTGCTCGACCAGGTCTTCGTCCAAAAACGGACGACGCGCGCCGAGCTCGCCGCGACGACCGGGATCTCGAAGCCGACGATCTCCGAGTCCGTCCGGCGGCTGGAGACCGCGGGTGCGCTGCAGGCGACCGGCACCGACCAGACCGGCCGCCGCGGCCGGATCGCCACCTTCTACGAACTGGCCGCCGACGCCGGCCGGGTTGTCGCCGCGGAGGTGAACCAGCAGGGCATCCGCACCGTGACGACCGACCTGACCGGAACCGTCCTGGCCACCGACCGGCGCACACCGGACGGCGGGCCGATGACCACCGCGGTCCGGGAGGCCGTCGTCGCGGCGAGCGCCACCGGACCGGGGCCAGTGCGGGCGACCGCGATCTCGGTCGCCAACCCCGTCGACCCGGTCACGCACGAGGTCGTCGCGCTGCCGGGGTCACCGTTTCCCGAGGGCGCACTCCGGGCCGCGGAGATCGGGCGTGACGTTCTGCTCGACAACGACGTCAACTTCTCCGCGCTGGCCGAACGGCGGGAGGGCGGCGCTCGGGAGGCGAAGAGCTTCGCGTACGTCTACGTCGGCGCCGGGCTCGGCGTCAGCTTGTACGTCGGCGACCAGCTCGTGCGCGGGACGCACGGCCTGGCGGGCGAGATCGGGTACCTCGACAGCTCGGGCTCAACGCTCGCCTCGACCCTCTCCGACCAGGGGTTCGGCCGGTCGGACGCGCCCTCGCTGGACGTCGTCGCGATGGTGACCACGCTGGACGCCGCCGCAGCCGGGGACGCTGTTGCCGCGAAACGACAACGGCTGCTGGGCGCGACACTCGGCCGGGCCGTGGCCGCGATCTGCACGATCGTCGACCCGGACCTGGTGCTGCTGGGCGGCCCCGCGGGAAGCCGGCCGGGCCTCGTCGCCGAAATCCGGCAAACGGTCCGCGCGACGGCGCCCGGGCCGGTCCGGGTCGAGGCCGGAGAGGTGACAGACTCGGCGGCGCTGCGCGGCGCGCTGTTGTCGGCGCTCGACCACGGACGGGAAAGCCTGGTCAGGGCCGTGGCCGGAAACTGATCACGGCTTCGATCAACCGGGGCGCCGTTGTCGCTGAATCGACAACACCGTCAGAGCGCTTGCCCCGCGCCGTTGCCGATCAGCCACGGCGTCACCTTCAGGACGAACCCGCCTCGATCACCGCGCGCACGCACTTCGCGACCACCGCAGTGTCCACCTTGACCACGCGCCGGTCGTACGTGAACAGACCGTTGACCTCGTTCTCGACGTCGGTCGTCTGGGTGTAGACCGCGCCGGACAGGCCACGCTCCCTCACCACTCGCTCCAGAGCACCGCTCACCTCCGCGTAGCGCTCGGTGAGCCGCTCCGACGTCGGCGTCATTTCGTACGCGTTCGGCGGACCTGGCCAGCGGTGGTCGTCCAGGACCAGGCCGAGGCCGCCGTACTCGCCGTCGACCACCGCCCGGCCGTCGGAGACCGCGGGCGAACCCGGGCCGACGTACGTGTGGTCGTCGTAGACGTCTCCCGCGCCGGTGTCGGGGCGGGAGAAGCAGCAGTTGACGCCGCTGTTCGCGATCACCAGACGGGTCGGGTCGAGGACTTTGACCAGTTCCGCGACACGAGCCGTGTCGTACTCGCCCCAGCCCTCGTTGAAGGGCACCCAGCCGACGATCGACGGGACTGCCCGCAGTTGAGTGATCATTTCGATCAGTTCAGCTTCGAACCGCTCCTGCGCCAACGGGACCGGGTCGGGCGCGATGCCGGGCGGCCCGTCGAACGACGCGGTGAGCGACGGCATGTCCTGCCAGACGACCAAGCCCAGCGTGTCGGCCCAGAAGTACCAGCGGGCCGGCTCGACCTTGACGTGTTTGCGGACGAAGTTGAAGCCCAGCTCCTTCGTCTTTTCGAGGTCGAAGCGCAGCGCGTCGTCCGTGGGCGCCGTCGAGATGCCGTCCGGCCAGTAGCCCTGGTCGAGCGGGCCGTGCAGGAAGGTGACCCGGCCGTTGAGCGCGATCCGTGGGCGGCCGTGGTCGTCGGGGACCAGGCCGATCGTCCGCAGACCCGTATAGCTGCCGACCTCGTCGAGCACCGCGCCGTGGCCGTCGAGGAGCTGGACGCGCAGCGTGTAGAGGTGCGGGTCGTCGGGCGTCCAGTGGTGTGGCTCGGGAACGTCCACACGCACCGACGTCCCCGCCGCGCCCGATCCACGAGCCACTTCAGCGTCGTTTGCCGAAATGACGACCACGACCTCTGCGCCGCCGGTGACCTGCGGGAACACCGTCACTCCGGTGAGGTCCGGAGTCAGTTCGAGCCCCGAGACGCGAGCGGCGGGCACCGGCTCGAGCCACACCGTTTGCCAGATTCCGGACGACGCCGTGTACCAGATCCCGCCGGGCGCGTTGCGCTGCTTGCCCACCGGGAAGGGCTCGATGTCGGTCCGGTCCTCGGCTCGGACCGTCAGCTCCTGGGGACCCGTCGCACGGAGGACGTCGGTGATGTCCGCGCTGAAGGACGTGTAGCCACCTTCGTGTGTCGCGACGAGCTGGTTGTTGACCCACACCTTCGCCGTCTGGTCGACCGCGCCGAAGTGCAGGAGGACGCGCTCGCCGCGCCAGTCGTCCGGGATGTCGACGAGGCGGCGGTACCAGAGGACCTCGTCGCGTCGTCCGATTCCGGACAACGCCGACTCCGGCGGGAACGGCACGAGGATCCGCTCGGCGTAGCCGGACGGCCGTGGTTCATCCGGCGACGACGGCCAGCCCGCGTACTCCCAGACGCCGTTGAGGTTCAGCCAGCGCGGCCGCGTCAGCTGGGGCCGCGGGTACTCAGGTAGCGCGTTCGCCGGGCCAACCTCGGCGGTCCACGGGGTCGGCAACGGCGGGTCGAGCCGGCGCCAGCCGGTGTCCTCGGGAGATGTCATCGTCGTCGATCGTCGCAGAGGTCCTCACGCGCGCCAGTGACCGGCGTCACACGCATCCGGGTGGCCCGCACGGGCTCGTCCAGACCCGTCTTGACTCGCGAGTAACCTCTGCGCATGCGTGTGCTGATGCTGTCCTGGGAGTACCCGCCAGTGGCCATCGGTGGCCTGGCCAGGCACGTGCACGCGCTCGCTTGTCACCTTTCGCGACAAGGCCACGAGGTCGTCGTCCTCTGCCGGCACGCCGCGGGCACCGACGCCGGGACCCACCCCCGCACCGACCGGGTCGTCGAGGGCGTGCGGATCATCCGGGTCGCCGAGGACCCGATGCACGTGACCTTCGAGCGCGACCTCGTCGCCTGGACGCTGGCCATGGGGCACGCCATGATCCGCGCCGCGCAGGACCTGCTTCGCAGCTGGCAGCCGGACGTCGTGCACGCACACGACTGGCTGGTCGCGCACCCGGCCATCGCGATCGCCGAGGCCGCGCGGGTGCCGCTGGTCGGCACGATCCACGCGACCGAGGCCGGCCGGCACTCGGGCTGGCTGTCGCATCCGCTGAACCAGCAAGTTCACTCGGTCGAGTGGTGGCTGGCCAACCGCGCCGACGCTTTGATCACCTGCTCGCAGGCCATGCGCCGCGAGGTCGCGCACCTCTTCGAGGTCGAAGCCGCCGACGTCACGGTGATCCACAACGGCATCGAGGAACGCGGGTGGCAGGTGCCGGCCGCCGAGATCGCCCGGGCCCGCGAGGTCTACAGCCCGGCCGGGGCGCCGCTGTTGCTCTATTTCGGACGACTCGAGTGGGAGAAGGGCGTGCAGGACCTCCTGGCCGCGCTCCCCCGCATCCGGCGCCGGCACCCCGGCACGCGTGTCGTCGTCGCCGGAAAAGGACGACACTTCGACGAGCTCGTCGAGCAGTCGCGGAAGCTGCGGGTGCGGCGCGCGGTCGACTTCGTCGGGCACCTGTCCGACCGCGACCTGCGCGCGGCGCTGGCCGCGGCCGACGCCGTGGTCCTGCCCAGCCGGTACGAGCCGTTCGGGATCGTCGCGCTGGAGGCCGCGGCCGCGAAGGCGCCGCTCGTGGCGTCGACCGCCGGCGGGCTCGGCGAGGTCGTGGTACACGGCGAGACCGGGCTCGCGTTCAGCCCTGGCGACGTCAGCGCGCTGGCCGACGCCGTGACGACGGTGCTCGGCGACGCCGAGGCCGCGAAGAAACGGGCGCGAGCGGCGAAGTCCCGGCTGGCCGCGGACTTCGACTGGGGCCGGATCGCCGAGGCGACCGCCGCCGTCTACCGGCGGGCGAAGGCGGGCGAACCGGTCGAACTGCCGCGACCGAAGATCGCCACCGGCAACGCGTTCGAGCCGGTCGCGGCCGGGATCCCGGAACTGTAGGTAGGCGCGGCTCAGAAGTGGCAGGGGCGGACACAGTCCGGCCTGGCCGCGGTGGGCGCGGTCGTGGTCACGACGGCGCCGAACGAGAACGAAAACACGACGAAGACGGCGGCGACGACCGCTCTCACCTTGCTGGTCATGGGGACTCCTCGGGAGGGTGCTGCTTCGCAGCGAGCATCCGTCCTGTACCCCTGGGGAAACAATAAGCGGAACAGTAGGGACCAGTACGTATTCGCCTTCCGTGACCGGTTCGTCCGCTCACAGGGTGCCGGTCAGGATCCGCACCACGACGTGTTCCCGGAGCGGTCCGTGCGGGGTCACCGCCGCCCGGACGCGCTCGGTGAACGCCGGCCTCTCGGACGGGGCGGGCAGCTGGTCCGGGCTCATCGCCGAAAGAACGCCACCGACGATCTCTTCGACGGTCAGCGTGGTCGCATAGTCGACAACCCGCAGGTCGACGGCGTATCCGGCCGCCGACAACGCGGCCGCGTAGCGCTCCTGGCTCGCGTCGTCGGTGCCGCAGGTCCGGTGCAGCGGAGTGCCGAGATGGTCGGAAACGACCTCGCGCAGCGCCTCCGACCAAGCGCTGTCCTGGAGCCACAGCGGCTCGCCGTTGGTCACCACCGCGACACCGCCGCCGGGCCGTAGTAGCGGGCGTACGTCGGTGAACAGCCGCTCGTGGTTCATCCAGTGCAACGCCTGCGCGACCGTCACGGCCGCGAACCGGCGTGGGCCGAAAAGCGACAACAGCGCGCCGACGTCGGAATCCGCGCCGAGCAGCCAGCTGACGTTCGGCTCGGCCGTCGCGAGGCGGGCCTGGGCCAGCATCGCGGGCTCCGGGTCCATGCCGAGCACGGCCCCGGCCCGCGGCGCCAGGACCCGGGTGAGCTGGCCGGTGCCGCAGCCGAGGTCGAGGACGACGTCGTCGCGCGTCACGGTGAACGCCGTGGCCAGCGCGTCGGCCGCCTCGGGCGGGTAGCCGCGGCGGAACCGCTGGTAGTACTCGCTCACTTCGCCGCCGAACGCCGGTGCCGTCATGGTCCCGAGCATGCCGACGGCCACGCCGTCCCGAGTGTGGTTCCGCTGAGGGCGGACTCAGAAGACCGGCAGCAGCAGGCCGTGTTCGGACTCCGGGCGCGGTCCGAAGATGCGGCGGTCCGCCTCCGCGATCGGGACGTCGTTGATGCTCGCTTCGCGGCGGCGCATCAGGCCTTCGTCGCTGAACTCCCACAGCTCGTTGCCGTAGCTGCGGAACCACTGGCCGCCGGCGTTGCGGGACTCGTACTGGAACCGGACGCCGATGCGGTTGCCGCGAAATCCCCACAGCTCCTTGCGCAGCGCGTAGTCCAGTTCGCGCTCCCACTTCGTGGTCAAAAACTCGACGATCCGCGCGCGCCCGACGACGTGCTGGTCGCGGTTCCGCCAGACCGAATCCTCCGTGTAGGCCAGTGAGACCCGCTCCGGGTCGCGGGTGTTCCACGCGTCTTCGGCCGCCTGAACCTTCTGGCGGGCGGTGTCCTCGTCGAACGGCGGGAACGGCGGGCGCGGGGTCATGGCGGCTCCTTCCGAGCATGGAGAACGTCCGTTCTCCAGCGGTCCCGCTAGACTAGAGAACGAGCATTCTCCACACCAGAGGCAGGTGACATGAATCCCACGGAGGCGACCGACCGGCTGCTGGAAGCCGCCGAAGACCTCTTCTACGCCCACGGCGTGCAGGCGGTCGGGATGGACGCCGTCCGCGCGCGCTCGGGCGTCTCGCTCAAGCGGCTCTACCAGTGCTTCCCCGCGAAGACCGACCTGGTCGAGGCCTACCTCCTGCGCCGCGACGAACGCTGGCGGGAGTCGTTGCGCAATTTTGTCCACGCCCGCGGCGACGACCCGATCGCCGTGTTCCGCTGGCTGAAGAACTGGTTCGCCGAGCCGGGCTTCCGGGGGTGCGCGTTCGTCAACTCGTTCGGCGAGTTCGGCGATCCCGCGCCGGGGATCGCCGCCGCGATCCGCAAGCACAAGGACGAAGTCCGCGCCTACCTGCGTGGTCTCGTTACCGACCAAGGCACCGCCGACCAGCTGTTCTCGCTGATGGAGGGCGCGACCGTCCTCGCCGCGATCACCGGCGACCCGGGCGAAGCCGACACAGCGCGCGAAGCGGCGAAGGTCCTAGTGGCAGCTCGGCGGTAGCGCGTCGTAAGCGAGCTGTTCGTCCCAATCCGGACCACGGCCGTGCGGCGTGAGGTCGAACAGGTTCCACACGGGCTCGAGCGTCCCGACGTGGCGCGGGTCCTGTCCCGGTTCGGCCGGCGCGTAGAGCAGCTCCGAACCCCAGAAGTGCCGGATGCCGTCGTCACCGCGGCGGAAGACGTTGAGCATCGGCCGCGGGTCGCCCTCGGCGGTCTCGGCCCGATAGTCCCCGCTGAACGTGGTGCCCGCGCACGACACGAGCCGCAGCCGTCGCCAGCCGCGTTCGGCGGCGAACGTCAGCAGGTGCCCGATGGGCGCTCGCGCGACAACGGCGAAGTCGACGTGCGGCGCGACGTGCTCCACCATGCCGTCCAGCTGGTCGAGCAACGCCGTGCAAGACGGGCACGGCCCCTGCCCGAGCGGCAGCTGCGCGCTCTCCCCCGACACCGGACCGGGCCGGTCGTCACCGGGGTCGCGCGGGAACATGTAGTGGTAGACGACCAGGGTGTCGTTCCCCGGCGAAAAAAGGTCCGACAACCGGACCGATCCGTCGTCGCCCTCGAAGACGTAGTCCTCGGGCACCAGGCCGCCGGGCGGCAGCTCACGGCGTTGCGCGGCGACGGCTTCCATTTCGCGACGCAGCCCGGCTTCGCGTTCCAGAAGCCGGTCACGCGCGGCGCGGTACTCGGGCGACTCTCCCGGGAAATCGATGCTCATCCGGGAAACATACGCAGGAAACTGGTCCGGTGGCGGGGAGCCGCCGCCACCGGACCAGTTCCGGACCACACCATCCCAACCAGTGTGGATATCCGGTCACCCCTCGTCAGGTAGGGGTGACCGGGGCCCTGCTACCGGGCGTCCGTGAGGTACCGCGCGTAAGCGCCGGTGGTGAGGAAGCTCGGCAGCTTCTCGCCCAGCGCGGTTTCGGTGAAGATCGCGTACGCGTCGTCGAGACGGTTGCCCGCACCGAGCTCGGCGCGCACCGAGGCCAGCTCGTCGTCGAGGTACTCGACCGCCAGCTCGCGGGTCAGCGCGGTGCCGTCCTCGAGCTTCGTGCCGTTGCGGATCCACTGCCAGACCTGGCACCGCGCGATCTCCGCGGTCGCCGCGTCCTCCATCAGGTTGTGGATCGCCGCCGCGCCCGTGCCGCGCAGCCACGCATCGACGTAGCGCAGCGCGACGTTGATGTTCGCGCGCACGCCCGCTTCGGTGACCTCGCCGCCGGCGCTCGCGACGTCGAGCAGGTCCTCGGCGGTGACCTGGACGTCCTCGCGCAGCTTGCCGAGCTGGTTCGGCCAGCCGCCGAGAACGCCGTCGAAGACCTCGCGGCAGATCGGCACCAGGCCCGGGTGCGCGACCCAGGAACCGTCAAAACCGTCGCTGGCCTCGCGTTCCTTGTCGGCGCGGACCTTCTCGACCGCGGTCGCGTTGATCTCCGGGTCCTTGCTCGGGATGAACGCGGCCATGCCGCCGATGGCGTGCGCGCCGCGCTTGTGGCAGGTGCTCACCAGCAGTTCGGTGTAGGCCCGCATGAACGGCACCGTCATGGTGACCTGCGCGCGATCCGGCAGCACGAAGTCGGCGCCGTGCGCGGCGAAGTTCTTGATCATGCTGAAGATGTAGTCCCAGCGCCCGGCGTTGAGGCCGGCCGCGTGCTCGCGCAGTTCGTAGAGGATCTCGTCCATCTCGAACGCGGCGGTGATCGTCTCGATCAGCACGGTGGCGCGGATCGTGCCGCGCGGGATGCCGAGTTCGCGCTGCGCCAGCAGGAAGACGTCGTTCCACAGCCGCGCTTCGAGGTGGTTCTCGAGCTTCGGCAGGTAGAAGTACGGGCCGACACCGCGAGCCAGCAGCTGACGCGCGTTGTGGAAGAAGAACAGTCCGAAATCGACCAGGCTCGCCGACACCGGACGGCCGTCGATGCGGATGTGCTTCTCCACCAGGTGCCAGCCGCGGGGCCGCGCGACGATCGTCGCCGGGTCGTCCCCGATCGTGTACTGCTTGCCGGCCTCGGTCGTGAAGTCGATGTTGCGGCGGATCGCGTCGAAGAGGTTGAGCTGGCCGTCGATGACGTTGTGCCACGTCGGCGACGTCGCGTCCTCGAAGTCCGCCAGCCACACCTTGGCGCCGGAGTTCAGCGCGTTGACCGTCATCTTGCGGTCGGTCGGGCCGGTGATTTCGACGCGGCGGTCTTCCAGGCCCGGCGCGGTCGGCGCGACGTGCCAGGACTCGTCGTCGCGGATCCGGCGGGTCTCCGGGAGGAAGCCGAGCGGCTTCTCGCCGGACTGCAGTTCCTCGCGCCGCACGCGGCGGGCGTCGAGCAGCTCGCGCCGGCGGCCGGCGAACGTGTTGTCCAGCTTGGCCAGGAAGTCGAGTGCCGCCGGGGTGAGGATTTCGGCGAACCGGCCCTCGACCGGCCCGGTGACCTCGATGCGGTAGTTCAGTCGATCGACCATGGGATGCCTCCGCGAGCTGTGGGCAGGGAAGGAAAGAAGGGGAGGGACGCGGCCCGACGGCGAGGGGGGACGCCGTCAGGCCGCGGCCGGGATCAGTGGAACTGGGCTTCTTCGGTGGAGCCCTTGAGCGCGGTGGTGGAGCTCTCCGGGTTCAGCGCCGTCGCGACGTTGTCGAAGTAGCCGGTGCCGACCTCGCGCTGGTGCTTGGTGGCGGTGTAACCGCGGCTCTCCGAAGCGAACTCGCGCTCCTGCAGGTCGACGTAGGCGGTCATGCCCTCGCGGGCGTAACCGTGGGCCAGGTCGAACATCGAGTAGTTCAGCGCGTGGAAGCCGGCCAGCGTGATGAACTGGAACTTGTAGCCCATGTGGCCGAGCTCGCGCTGGAACTTCGCGATCGTCGCGTCGTCCAGGTGCTTCTTCCAGTTGAACGACGGCGAGCAGTTGTAGGCCAGCATCTGGTCCGGGAACTTCGCCTTGATGGCCTCGGCGTACTTGCGCGCCACCTCGAGGTCCGGCTCCGACGTCTCCATCCAGAGCAGGTCGGCGTACTGGGCGTAGGCCAGGCCGCGCTCGATGCACGGGTCGATGCCGTTGGTGACCTCGTAGAAGCCCTCGGCGGTGCGGCCGCCGGTGAGGAACTGCTGGTCACGCTCGTCGACGTCGCTGGTCAGCAGCGTCGCGGCCTGCGCGTCGGTGCGGGCGACGATCAGCGACGGCACGTTCAGCACGTCCGCGGCCAGGCGGGCGGCGTTCAGCGTGCGCTCGTGCTGCTTGGTCGGGATGAGGACCTTGCCGCCGAGGTGGCCGCACTTCTTCTCGGACGCGAGCTGGTCCTCCCAGTGCACACCCGCGGCGCCGGCCGCGATCATGCCCTTCATCAGCTCGAACGCGTTGAGCGGGCCACCGAAGCCGGCTTCCGCGTCGGCGACGATCGGGGCGTACCAGTCGATGTCGGTGTTGCCCTCGGCCCAGTTGATCTGGTCGGCGCGGCCCAGCGCGTTGTTGATGCGGCGGACCACCGCCGGCACCGAGTTGGCCGGGTAGAGGCTCTGGTCCGGGTAGGTCTGGCCGGACAGGTTGGCGTCCGCCGCGACCTGCCAGCCGGACAGGTAGATGGCCTGCAGGCCCGCCCGGACCTGTTGGACGGCCTGGTTGCCGGTCAGCGCGCCCAGCGCGTGGACGTAGTCCTCGGTGTGCAGGAGGTCCCACAGCTTCTCGGCGCCCCGGCGGGCCAGGGTGTGCTCCTCGACGACGCTGCCGCGCAGCTTGACGACGTCCTCAGCCGAGTAGGAGCGCTGCACGCCCGCCCAGCGGGGGTCGCTCGCCCACTGCGCCGCCAGCTCCGCGGCCGCCTGCTTGGCCTGTTCCGTCATCGGACTCTCCCGGTGTTGCGAAGTTTGCGATTGCTCGCCTTGCCTGGTCTGACCCTTGCATGGCAGGGGAAATCCGATCCAGCTGTCCAATTTGCCAATTTGTGCGAAGGGTCCGTACGCTCCTTGCAAAGGTTGCGAATCGCCGTTTCGCAACCGCACCGAAAATCCGCGTTCTTGACCGTTCACGTAACCGTTCAGGACCGGAAACCTTCCGGAGAGGACGGCTCGAATGGAGAAGACTTTCGCCGGAGCGAGGTTGCGTCATCTGCGCGAAAGCCGGTCGATGAGCCAGGCCGACCTCGCTCGTGTGCTGGAGATCTCACCCAGCTACCTCAACCAGATCGAGCACAACTCACGCCCGCTGACCGTGCCGGTGCTGTTGCGGATCACGCAGGCGTTCGGGGTGGACACCGAGTTCTTCGCCAACAACGACACGTCCCGGCTGGTCGCCGACGTCAAGGAGGCGCTGCTCGACGAGTCGCTCGGCGTCGACGTCACCACCAGCGAGCTCAACGAGCTGGCGACGAACCTGCCAGCGATCGCTCAGGCCCTGGTCAAGCTGCACCGCAGCTACCGCCACGCCGTCGAGAACACCGCCGCGCTCACCACCGAAAACGGCCTGGGCCTGCACGGCAGTGCGGCCTCGGCGCTGCCGCACGAGGAGGTCCGCGACTTCTTCTACGAGCGCGAGAACTACGTCGCCGAGCTCGACGAACGCGCCGAGAAGATGGCGGCCGACATCCCGCTCCAGCGCGGCCAGGTGCTCAGCGCGCTGAAGGACTGCCTGTCCCAGCGCTACGGCATCGACGTGACCAGCGACGGCATCGACGAATCCGCAGGTCAGCAGCACCGCTACGAGCCGCACACCCGGACACTGCGGCTGGCGCCGAGCCTGCGCGTCGGGCAGCAGGCGTTCCGGATGGCTTCGCAGATCGCCCTGGTCGAGTACGACGACCTGATCACCGAGCTGGCCGACTCGTGGGCGTTTTCCGGCCCCGCGGCGCGGTCGCTCGCCCGCGTCGGCCTTGCGAACTACTTCGCCGGGGCGCTGATCCTCCCCTATGGACCGTTCCTGGCCGCGGCCGAGCGGTTCCGCTACGACATCGAGCGGCTGTGCGACCACTACGGCGTCGGCTTCGAGACGGTGTGCCACCGGCTGTCCACTTTGCAGCGTCCCAAGGCACGCGGCGTGCCGTTCTCCTTCGTGCGCGTGGACCGAGCGGGGAACATGTCGAAGCGGCAGTCGGCGGCCGGCTTCCACTTCTCCCGGGTCGGGGGCGCCTGTCCACTCTGGAACATCTACGAGGCGTTCACCCAGCCGGGCAAGATCCTGACGCAGATCGCGACGCTGCCCGACGGCAAGAGCTATTTCTGGATCGCCCGCACCGTCTCGCGCAACATCGGCGGGTACGGCAGCCCGGGCAAGACATTCACCGTAGGCCTCGGCTGCGAGCTGCGGCACGCCGGGCGGCTCGTCTATTCGACCGGTCTCGATCTCGACGAGCCCGCCGCGGCGACGCCGATCGGAATGGGCTGCAAAGTCTGCGAACGCCCGGCGTGCTCACAGCGCGCGTTCCCCACGATCGGCAAGCAGCTCACCGTGGACGAGAACACCAGCACCTTCGTCCCCTACCCGGCGGTGCCGAAGGGCTGATCATCCCATCATCCGATGACGTGCGGAGTCCACGTCCCCTCGTCGGGCCCCATCAACGTGATCCGGTTCAGCAGCTCCTGCGCGTCGAGACCGGCGGCCTTCGGCTGGTCGATCGCGACGCACGCCTGCAGCCCGTTCTTCTCGGTGCACACGGGCCTGCCGAGGCCGTCCGCCTGGCCGCCCGGGAGCGAGACGGTGATCGACGCGAGGGCGCCGTTGACCGAATACTGCAGCACCGCCCGCCAGGGGACACCGTCGGTGTCCGGGCGGCGCCACAGTCCCGCGTCGGCCAGGTGAAACGACGGCGGCAGGCTGGAGATGTGCAGCGGCAGCGGCACCGGCTTGTTCGCGAACGTCACATCGTCGGCCACGCGCGTCAGCACCTGCTGCAGGTCGGGCACGGCGAGGTAGTACGCGTGCAGCTGCGCCCACCGGCCGTCCGGCGTGGGCCAGCGCAGGTAGGCGTCGCCGTGGTTGAGGGGGTCGTTCGCGTCCGTGGTGAGCCAGTAGCCCTCGTGGCCGCCGATCCGCTGCGGAATCTGCTTCGGCTCGCCGCCCAGGTCACGCGGGGTGGGCGGCTCACGGTCGGAGACCGAGACCCAGATCATCGGCGACAGTTCGCCTCGGCCAATGGCCAGGGCGTAGTCGCCGTGTCCGCCGGCGCCGTACTCGACACCGGTGATCTGCTCCGGCAGCCAGCCGAAGCTCGCCTTCGTCACCAGCGGGTTGTCGGGCGGCGGCGGCGTGACGGGTCCGGGCGCCACGGCCACCGGCGCGGACGCAGGTGCGGCCGGCGGAGTGGGCCGGAACGCCGTCACGGCCGTCAGGCCACCGGCGGCCACCGCCGCGGCGCAGCCCACGACCAGCGCGGTCGTCCGGCGGCGACGAATACGTGCCCCGGTGCGGCGGGCGCGGTCGACGTCGATCGACAACGGCGGCGCGGGCGTGTCGGCCAGGTCCTTCAGCATCGTGGTCAGCTCGTAGTCGGTCATGCTGGTCCCTCCGTGATGCCGATGGGCTCGCCGAGCAGCTCGCGAAGCGTGTCCACGGCCTTCGAGGTCTGGCTCTTGACGGTGCCTTCGGAGCACCCCAGCGCCCGCGCGGTGTCCGCGACCGGCAGGTCGCAGAAGTAGCGCAGGACGATGGTGGCGCGCTGCCGCGCCGGCAGCCGTTCCAGGGCTGCGCGCAGGTCGAGGGCCAGTTCGACGTCCGAGCCGACCCTGGGTGGCGGGTCGTGGTCGATTTCGCGCAAATCCACCCGCCGCCACCACGACGTCCGCTGCTCGGCGAGGAACATGTTGACCAGCGTCCGGCGGGCGTACCCGTCGAGGTTGTCCGCCCGGGCGGCCCGCGCCCAGTTCGTGTACAGCCGCGTGATCGCCGACTGGACCAGGTCGTCCGCCCGGTGCCAGTCCCCGCACAGCAGGTACGCGATCTTGCGGAGCCAGCCGGCCCGTGCCGTCACGAAGTCCGTGAAACCGGCGTCCATCGGCGTCCCCCATCCTGTTCGTCACCACTTTGATGGGCCCGGAGGCCCGGCAGGTTGCCCGGGACGCGCGAGTCGTAGATTCAACCGGGTGCACGACATCGACACGGTGACCGCGGCGACGATCGAGAAGGCCGCCGAGCGGCTGGCCGGGGTGGTGACCCGGACGCCGCTGGAGCCGAGCGCGCGGCTGTCGTCCCGGGTAGATGCCCAGGTTTGGGTGAAGCGCGAGGACCTGCAGACCGTCCGGTCGTACAAGATCCGCGGCGCCTACAACTTCATCGTCCAGCTCGACGAGGACGTGCGTGCGCTCGGCGTCGTCTGCGCCAGCGCGGGCAACCACGCCCAGGGTGTCGCGTACGCGTGCCGGCGGCTGGGCGCGAACGGCCGTGTGTACGTCCCGGGGACCACGCCGCGGCAGAAGCGCGAACGCATCGCGACGCTCGGCGGCGCGCACATCGAGGTCATCGTTGTCGGCGAAACGTACGAAGACGCCTTCGCCGCGGCCAACGAGGACGCCCAGCGCACCGGGGCGACGCTCGTGCCGGCTTTCGACGACGTCCGCACCGTCGCTGGCCAGGGCACGGTCGCTTTGGAGGTCATCGCGCAGCTCGGCTTCGTCCCGGACGTCGTGGTCGTGCCGGTCGGGGGCGGCGGGCTGCTCGCCGGCGTCGGCAGCTGGCTGCGTGAACGGCACCCCGAGGTCCGGATCGTCGGCGTCGAACCGGCCGGCGCGGCCTGCATGGCGGCGGCACTCTCGGCCGGGCAGCCGGTGCGGCTGCCCGAGCTCGACTCGTTCGTCGACGGCGCCGCGGTGCGCGAGGCCGGCGGCGTCACCTATCCGCTGATCCGCGAGAGCGGCGCCGAACTGACGTCGGTCGCCGAGGGCGCGGTGTGCACCGAAATGCTGGCGATGTACCAGTCCGACGGCATCATCGCCGAACCCGCGGGCGCGCTTGCCGCGGCCGCGCTCGGGACGGTCGTGCGGGTGGAGCCGGGCCAGACCGTCGTCGTGCTGGTCTCCGGGGGCAACAACGACGTCAGCCGCTACAGCGAGATCCTCGAACGCTCGTTGATGCACGAAGGGCTGAAGCACTACTTCCTGGTCGGGTTCCCGCAGGAGCCGGGCGCGCTGCGGCGGTTCCTGGAGCAGGTGCTCGGGCCAGAGGACGACATCACGCGCTTCGAGTACGTCAAGCGCACCAACCGCGAGATGGGCCCGGCGCTGGTCGGCGTGGAGATCGCCCGATCATCCGACCTTCCCGGGCTGCTGGCCCGGATGGACGCGAGCCCCCTGCAGGTGGAGCGGATCGAGCCCGGCAGCCCCCTGTTCCACTTCCTGCTCTGACGGTTGTGGTGGACTAGGCGGATGGTGAAGGTCGACGGAATCCGCAGTGTCGAGGCGTTGCGCGAAAAGGTCCACGAGGGTGCGGAGCCCGAGTACCTGCTGTTCTACGGGCACACGCCCTCGAAGTCCGGACGGGTGACGGCGAGCTGCCTGAGCCAGTGGTGGGTCGACCCGTTCGAGGTCGACGGCGTTGTCTACCCGACCGCCGAGCACTACATGATGGCCGGCAAGGCCGAGCTGTTCGGCGACCACGAGAAGGCTTCGGCGATCCTCGCCGCTCCGGACCCGAAGACGGCGAAGGTGCTCGGCCGCGAAGTCGCCGACTACGACGCCGAGGTCTGGGAGCGGCACCGGTTCGACATAGTCGTCGACGGCAACCTGGGCAAGTTTCGCGCCCACCGCGACCTGCGGCGGTTCCTGCTGGGGACCGGGGACACCGTGCTCGTCGAGGCGTCGAAGAAGGACCTGATCTGGGGCACGGGCCTCGCGCGCGAAGAGAAGAACGCGACCAAGCCGGACTACTGGCGCGGGCTGAACCTGCTCGGCTTCGCGCTGATGGAGGTCCGGGACCAGCTGCGCGCCCGCTGAGTCAGGGCGCCGGGATCGGCGCACCCGCGCACGACGACGTTGTCGTCTTGCCCGTGTCGAAAAAGGCGACAGCGGCGTCGGCGCAGGGCAGCGACGACAGCGAACCGTGGACGTCGTCCTCGATCGTCATCAGCGCCCCGCCGACCCGCTGCCGCCTCGCGAGCGCCCAGCCGATCGGCGTGACCGGCTCGAAGGTGTGGCCGACCAGCTGCAACGGGCTTGTCCCTTTTTCGAACGACCACGGCCGGGCGGCCAGTGGCCAGCCGACGCAGAGCTGTTCGTAGAGGCCGTAGCCGCCGGCGACCGGCAGGCGCTGCATGCGATCGAGACGGTGCTGCCAGACCGTCTCGAAGTCACGCGGGCTCGGCGACTCGTTGCAGAGGAGGGCCGTCTGCTGGAAGTGGTTGAACGCGTGCGCCTCACCGTCCCAGCCGAGGCCGCCGCTCGGTGTCACACGATCAGGTGAAGTTGTTGCGCCGTCGCGGATGTCGGCGAGCTGCCGGGCCAGGCCGGCCCACTCGCGGCGCGGGTTGGCGAGCATGCCGTTCACCGTCGCGCCGTCGAGCTCGCCCCGCGGGTGCGCGGTGAGCTCGGCGCGCAGGTCGAGCAGGGCTTTCGCGACGACGGGCTCCGTGGTCCCGAAACGGTAGACGGCGTCGTAGCGGGCGATCCACGACGCGAAGTCGTGGAAGGTGTTCTCGCCCGCGGTCGCCTGGCCGTCGTCCATCGCCGTGACGTTCAGGTCCGGCGGCATGACGGAGTCGAGCAGCATCTTGTCGACGTGGGCGTCGAAAAGCGTCCGGTACTGCGCGCCGAGCGCGGTGCCCCAGGAGACGCCGTAGTAGCTGATCTTGTTTTCGCCGAGAGCCTCGCGGATGCGATCCAGGTCGCGGGCGATGGTCGGCGTGGTCAGATTCCGGACGAAGGCCGGGTGGGCGTCGACGCACTTGCGGTTCGCCTCGGCGGCGCGCTCCGCGGCTTCGCGGGCCTTCTCCTTGTCGGGCACGCCCGGGTCCGGTTCCTGGACGTCGACCCGACACGGCAGGTCCGCGCTGTAGCCGACGCCGCGCGGGTCGAAGCCGATGAGGTCGTGGTGGACACCGATGCCGCCCGCACGGCTGTCGCTGAGGGAACGCGGCATGTCGAGGCCGGACTGGCCGGGGCCGCCGGGGTTCAGCAGCACTGCGCCGGTCCGGTCGCCCGTCGCCCGGATGCGGCTGACGGCGATGTCGATTTTCGGACCACCGGGATCGGCGTAGTCGAGCAGGACCGGGACCAGCGTGCATTCGGTGCGGGTGTCCCTGGGGTCCCAGCCCTTCGCGACGGCGGAGCAGAGTTGCCAGGAGAGCCCGTCCGCGGCGGCGACCGCGGGGACGGCGGGCAGCAGTGCCGCCGCGGTGAGCAGCGGGACGGCGAACCGGGTGATCGACATGGGCCCAAGCTGCCGCGCGCGGGAATGGCGGAGATCGGCCGATCAGCCGATGGTCACCGCCGAACGGCCATCGGAGCCGTTGTCGGATTTCGGACCACGGGCCCGAGGCTCAGCCCAAGCCCATGAACATCGTCTGGTGCAAGCCGCGCACGTGTCTCCGTGTCACGCGCGCCGCGGCGTCCGGGTCGCCGGCGGCCAGGGCCTTCACCAGGCGGCCGTGGTCGCGGTTCGACTCCCGCAGCTTCTCCATCGGGTACGGCAGGTAGAAGCGGTAGAGCTCGGCCAGCACCACTTCGTACTGCGCGACGGCGGCGGCCGGCCCAGGGGCGGCGACGGTCCGGTGGAAGTCCGCGTCGAGCTCGTGGAACTCCGCCCAGCCCGCCGCCGTGTCCATCCGGGCGACCAGCGTCCGCAGGCGCGCGAGGTCCGGCGGCCGTTTTGCCACAAATTGGACCAGGCCCACTTCCAGCACCAGGCGGTGGTCGATCAGTTCGCGGACCTCCGGCGCCGACTCGCGGTAGGCGCCGACCTCGCGGACCTGCTCCGTCGGCGGATTTTCGGCCACGAGCGTGCCGCCGCCTCTGCCTCGGCGGCGTTCGATCAGGCCGTCGTCGGCCAGGGACTCGAGGGCTCGCCGGACGGTGATCTCCGCGACGCCGAGGGCCCGGGCGATCTCGGCGTTCGACGGCAGCCGCTCCCCCGGCTTCAGCAGGCCGAGCTCGACGGCCAGCGCGATGCGGGCGCGGACGGTGTCCAGCGCGGACAGCCGCCGGATGCCGGTCAGCGCCGGTGCGCTCAGGTCTGCCGTGCCCATGAACCGACCGTACCGCACAAACTGCTCATCTTGAGCACTCTTGTTTAAGTGCTCAAGATGGACTATTTTTCGTCCATGCCGCGACCACTGCCGATCGCCTTGGTGCAAGCGCCGCCCCGACCTGCCGGAGACGACGGGTTCGCGGGCGAGGTCGAAGCCGTCCTTCGCCGATTTCCGGACACGCGCCTGGCCGCCTTCCCAGAGCTGCACCTCTGCGGCGTCGACGGCGAAGGCGACGAGCGCACGAAGCAGCTCCGCGCCACTGCCGAGCCGCTGCGCGGACCGCGCACGAAGGAGCTCGGCGAACTGGCCGGCGACCTGGGGATCTGGCTTGCGCCCGGCACCGTTTGCGAAAAAGGCGACAACGGCGAGCTGTTCAACACCGCGCTGGTCTTTTCCCCGGCCGGCGAGCTGGCTGGCTGGTACCGGAAAGTCTTCCCGTGGCGGCCGCACGAGCCGTACGACCCGGGTGACCGCTTCGTCGTCGCGGACCTGGCCGACGCCGGCCGCGTCGGGTTCTCGATCTGCTACGACGCCTGGTTCCCCGAGGTGGCCCGGCACCTCGCCTGGATGGGGGCCGAACTGGTGCTCAACCCCGTCCAGACCACGACGCCCGACCGCGCGCAGGAGCTCGTCCTGGCCCGGGCGAACGCCATCGTCAACCAGGTCTTCGTCGCCAGCGTGAACACGGCCGGGCCGCTCGGCATGGGCGACAGCCTGCTCGTCGGACCCGAGGGGGACGTCCTCGGCGCGTTGCCGGGAAACGACGACGGCGTCCTCGCCCACACGATCGACCTCGACGAGGTGGCGCGCGTTCGCCGGGACGGCACCGCGGGCACCAACCGGATGTGGGAGCAGTTCACCCCCGCCGACGCACCCCTGAGCCTGCCGCTCTACCAGGGCCGGATCGACCCGGACCGCTGGCGTCCACAAGAAGGAGACGACCGATGACCTCCACGGCCGCGACCCCGGCGACCCTGCAGCGCCGGCTCGGGCTGCCCGGCGTCGTCCTGTTCGGGCTCGCCTACATGGCGCCGCTCATCGTGCTCGGCACCTTCGGCATCGTCGCGACGACGACCGAGGGCACCGTGCCGTCGGCGTACCTCCTCGCCCTGGTCGCGATGCTGTTCACCGCGGCGAGCTACGGGAAGATGGCCGCCACCCACCCCGTCGCCGGCTCGGCCTACACCTATGTCCGGAAATCGGTCGACGCGCGCGCCGGGTTCCTCGTCGGCTGGGCTGTGCTGCTCGACTACTTCTTCCTGCCGATGGTGATCTGGCTGATCGGGGGCGCCTACCTGTCGGCAGAGTTCCCCGGCGTGCCCAATTGGATCTGGTTGATCACTTTCATCGCGCTGACGACGATCCTCAACGTGCTCGGCATCAAGATCGCCGAGAAGGCGAACTTCGTGCTGATGGCGTTCCAGATCCTGGTGATCGGGTTCTTCGTCGTTCTTTCGGTCAAACAGGTGCTGCACGTCGGCGGCTCGCTGGCGAGCACGCAGCCGTTCTTCCACCCCGGCAGCACGCTGGGCACGATCTCCGGCGGCGCCGCGCTCGCGACGTACTCCTTCCTCGGCTTCGACGCCGTGACGACGTTGACCGAGGAGACGACCGAGCCGCGCCGGACGATCCCCCGCGCCATCCTGCTGACCGCGTTGATCGGCGGTGGCATCTTCGTCGTCCTCGCCTACTTCACCCAGCTCGCGCACCCCGGCAGCTCGTTCACCGACGAGTCGTCCGCCGCGTTCGAAATCGCGACGACGATCGGCGGGAACCTGTTCGCGTCGTTCTTCCTCGCCGGTCTGGTCGTCGCGCAGTTCGCGTCGGGGATCGCCGCGCAGGCGAGCGCGTCGCGGCTGATGTTCGCCATGGGCCGCGACGGTGTGCTGCCGCGGGTCTTCGGCAAGCTTCAGCCGAAGTTCGCGACGCCGGTGTTCGGGATCGTGCTGACTGGGGCCGTCGGGCTGGTCGCGCTGACGCTGGACGTCAGCACGTCGACGTCGTTCATCAACTTCGGGGCGTTCACCGCGTTCACGTTCGTCAACGTCAGCGTGCTCGCGACGTGGCTGCGGGACCGGACCGGGAAACGCGTGCTGACCTGGGTGGTCGCGCCGGTGATCGGGGCCGTGGTCGATTTGTGGCTACTGGTCAACCTGGACGGGATCGCGCTGGTCTTCGGCCTGGTCTGGCTGGCGATCGGGATCATCGTGCTGGCGGCGATCACCCGCGGCTTCCGGCGGCCGCCGCCGGAGATGACCTTCGAGGAGTAGGTCCGGCCGCACGGGCAAGGCGGACCTCGTCAGCCCCCCGGGCACTCGTTGCCGCCGCCGCTGTGCTCGACGCAGTGGCGTGGCCCCGGGGCGACCGGGGCGTGCCGGACGTCGTCCACCCAGTTCAGGGTCGCGATCGCGGCGGCCACCGCCAGGCAGATCCCGAAGAACCACGTCCACCCGCGACGCCGCGTTGTCGCCGAAACGACCACGCCCACGAGCGGAAGGCCCGCGCCGAGCGCCGCGGCCCAGACGAAGACGTCGCCAGGGTCGCCGGGCTCGCCGAACACCGGGACGCTCGCCAGGATCCCCTGCAGCACCAGGAGCGGGACGACGATCAGCAGTCCGACGGCACACAGCGCCAGGACCACCGAGGTCCAGACAGTGCGAAGTTCCCCCACCCGGCCAGTATGGCCCGGCCCTACTGCTCGCCGAGGGTCTTCTGCAGCGCCTTGTTCGCCTTCCGCGCCATGTCCGCGACGGCCTCGCGTCGCGCGGCGTCGGCCGCGTAGTCGTCTTCGCGGTTACGGACGACGCGGGCCGGCGCGCCGACCGCGATCGAGTAGTCCGGGAGGTCGCCGCGGACCACCGCGTGCGCGCCCAGCACGCAGCCGCGGCCGATGCGGGTGCCCTTCAGGACGCTGACCTTCGTGCCGAGCCACGTGTCCGGGCCGATCCGGACCGGCGACTTGACGATGCCCTGGTCCTTGATCGGGACGTGGATGTCCGCGATGACGTGGTCGAAGTCACAGATGTACACCCAGTCGGCGACCAGCGTGGCCGCGCCGAGCTCGATGTCGAGGTAGCAGTTGATCACGTTCTGGCGGCCGAACACGGACTTGTCGCCGATCCGCAGCGAACCCTCGTGGCAGCGGATCGCGTTGCCGTCGCCGATGTGGACCCAGCGGCCGATCTCCAGGCGCCCGTAGCCGGGACGGCAGTGGATCTCGACGTTCTTCCCGAGGAAGAGCATCCCGCGCAGGATGATGTGCGGGTTGGCGAGCCGGAACTTGAGCAGCCGGTAGTACCGGACCAGGTACCAGGGCGTGTACGCGCGGTTGCGCAGCACCCAGCGCAGTGAGTCGGCGGTCAGGAACTTCGCCTGTCGCGGATCGCGGCGCGCCTGCCGCCAGGCCCGCACCCGCGAAAGAGCGGGCGCACCCCACATCGACGTCATGCCGGTGACCGTAACCTGTGTGCGGGACGGGTTCACGGGCAAGGGGAGCTGGATGGGCACGAAGCTGATCATCGACACCGACCCGGGCGTCGACGACGCGCTGGCGATCGCGCTGGCCGCGCTCTCCCCGGACGTCGACCTGCTCGGCGTGACGTCGGTGTTCGGCAACGTCCCGATCGACCGCACGACCTCGAACGCGCGACGGCTGCTGGAGCTGTTCGGCCGCACGGACGTCCCGGTGGCAGCCGGGGCGGCGCGTCCGCTGGTGTACTCCAAGCCGCGCGACGCCAAGGAGGTCCACGGCGGCGACGGCCTCTCGGGCCACTCCTACACATTGCCGGAGGCGAGTCGTCCCCTTGACGAGCGCGACGCCGTCCGGTTGATGCTCGACCTGCTCGAAGCGGCCGACGAGCCGGTGACCATCGCACCGATCGGACCGTTGACGAACATCGCGGCGCTGCTCGCGGCCCACCCGGGCGCGGCGGCGAAGATCGCGCGGCTGGTGATCATGGGCGGCGGCGTGACGTTCGGCAACAGCACCGCCGCCGCCGAGTTCAACATCTGGAGCGACCCCGAGTCGGCCCGCCGGGTGCTGGTCGAAGAGGACGTCCCGGTGGTGCTGGTGCCGCTGGACCTCACGCACCGGTGCGCGGTCGACGCCGAGTGGCTGGCGAAGCTCGCGGCGTCGGGCCCGGTCGGCCAGACCCTCGAAGGGCTGACTTCCACCTATCGGCAGCACTACACACGCGTGTTCGGCGAAGACCGGATGGTCATGCACGACGCGGTCGCGGTCGCCGAGGCGATTTCGCCGGGGATCCTGCACAGCGAGACCTACCGCGTGGACGTCGACTGCGGGCTGGGTCCGGCTCGCGGCCAGACGCTGGTCGACCGGCGACGGCTCGGTGAAGACGATCCGCAGTTCTCCCCCGGCCGTCCGATCGAGGTGGCGATGGACACCGACCTCGACGGGCTGCGCGGCTTCGTCCTGGACCGCCTGACCGGGGCCGCCCGGTGAGCGAGGAGCCCGAGGCCGTGCCGGAGGAGACGCCCGAACCCCGCCGCCGGCGCACCGCGGTTGTGGTGGCCGCGGTGGTCGTGGTCGCCGCCGCGCTGGTGGCCGGCGTCCAGCTCGCGCCGAAGCAGCAGGAGACGACGAACGCGGCCGCGACGGTCACGTCGACGGCCCCTGTCCCGAAAACGACCACACCCCCGCCGACGTCGGTGTCGGCGCCGCCGAAGGTGCCGGAAGCCAGCGAGTTCGACGCCTGGGCGTCCAAGACCAGCCAGTGGCTCGACGTGCCGTTGCGCGCGATGGTCGGCTACGCGAAGGCGACGACAAAAATCGGCAAGGACATCCCGGGCTGCCACCTCTCGTGGGTGACGCTCGCCGCGGTCGGAAAAGTGACCACGGACCACGGCCGGGCGCAGGGCGGGCAGTTCGGCACCACCGGCGTGCTGGACAAGGCCCTCGGCACGATCGAGGTGCGGGACTTCTACAACAAGGTCGTCTCGACGGCGAACGCCGCCGGGCCGATGCAGCTGGCGCCGGCGGTCTGGGCGAAGTACCAGGCGAGCTACTCGGGCGGGAAGCCCGATGTCCAGAACATCGACGACGCGGCGCTGTCCACCGGCCGCGCGCTGTGCGACGGCGGGCACGACCTGTCGCAGGGCCAGGTCTGGTGGGACGCGGTCGCGAAGCTGCAGTCCGCGCCGCTGTTCCTGCACCGGACGCTGGCGACGGTGAACGTCTACGGCACGGTCGGCCAGGGCTCGGCGGCGCCGAACGCCGCGGTGCTGAGCGCGGTGAACTTCGCCATCGACAAGATCGGCCTCCCGTACATCTGGGGCGGCAACGGCACCGGCGGCAACGACCCGGGCTTCGACTGCTCGGGTCTGACGACGGCGGCGTACGCGAGCGCCGGGGTCAAGCTGATGCGGACGGCCGACACGCAGTTCCGGAGCGTTTCGCACGTGACCGACCCGCAGCTGGGCGACCTGATCTTCTACGGCGAGCCGGCGACGAAGATCCACCACGTCGGGTTGTACATCGGCAACCAGCAGATGATCGACGCGCCGCAGACCGGCCAGGCGGTGCAGGTGCACTCGTACCGCAGGGACGGCGACGACTACGCGGGAGCGGGCCGCCCGACGGCTTGAGTTCGCTGGTCGAGTGGGATGTGGTCGGTTTTCGGCCACGGTGACGAGCAGCCGACTACCGGGCGGCCGCGCGGGCTGTGGTCAAGTTTCGACCACGCCGGCGAGCGCTGGCTGGCCGTGCGGCGCGTGGTCGGTTTTCGGACGGGGCGACGAGCGCGGTCGACCGACTGGCCGGGCGGGCTGTGGTCGGAATTCGGCCACGCGACAAGCCCGGTTGGCAGGCGGCAGGCGGTCAAGTTTCGACCACGCCGGCGAGCGCTGGCCGGCCGAGCCGCGCATGGTCGGTTTTCGGCCAAGGCGACGAGCGCCCGTTGGCCGGTCAGCCGCGCGGGCTTTGGTCAGATTTCGGCGACGGCCGCCGTTAGCCGGTAGCACCGAAGGCGCGGTCAGATCACCGCGTACGAGATCCTGAAATGTTCTCCCCGCCCCCTTCAAGATATAGCCGACCCCGGGGCTTGCGGCAAGGCCGGGGTGATGCCCCAGAATGGCTCGCCTGAAGCCAGGACCAGGGGAAACGGGGATTCATCAAGTGCGTGTTCTGTTGACGACGTGGGGATCGCGCGGGGACGTCGAGCCGTTGGCGGGGCTTGCCGTCGCCTTGCGGGAGCTCGGTGCGGAGGCGCTCGTGTGCGCGCCGCCGGATGGGGATTTTGTGCGGTTGCTGGAGCGGGCCGGGGTGCCGCTGGCGCCGTTCGGCGCCTCTGTGCGTCAGGTGGTCACCGGTGAGCGGCCGGATCCCTTCCGGCTGGCGGCCGACCTGGTCGCCGCGCGGTTCGAGGCCCTTGCCACCGCCGCCGAAGGGTGTGACGTGCTGCTCGCGACCGGGCTGCTGCCCGCCGGGGCGCGGGATGTCGCCGAGAAGCTGGGCATCCCTTACGTCTACGCCAGCTTTCACCTCCACGGGCTGCCGTCGCAGGTTTTTCCTCCCGGCATGCGGCCGGGCAAGCCGTCGCCGCCCGATGAGACCGACAAGCGGGTGCTCTGGGCGCAGGACGCCGAGCGGGTCGACGCCCTGTACGGCCCTCCGCTCAACCGCGGGCGGGAGGCGCTCGGCCTGCCGCCGGTCGGCGATGTCCGGGACCACGTCTTCACCGACCGGCCGTGGCTGGCGGCGGATCCGGTGCTGTGTCCGTCCGACGGCATGACGGACCTCGACCTCGTGCCGACCGGCGCGTGGATCCTGCCCGACGAGCGCCCGCTGCCGGCCGACCTCGAGACGTTCCTGGACGCCGGTGAGCCGCCGGTCTACGTGGGCTTCGGCAGCATGGCCGCGTACGCGCCGAAGGGCATCGCGCAGGTCGCGGTCGAGGCGATTCGCGCGCAGGGCCGCCGGCTGCTGCTCGGCAGCGGCTGGGCCGAGCTCGCCCTGGCCGACGGCGCCGACGACTGCTTCGTCGTCGGCGAGGTCAACCAGCAGGCGCTGTTCCGGCGGGTCGCCGCCGTGGTGCACCACGGCGGCGCGGGCACCACGACGACGGCCGCGCGGGCCGGCGCGCCCCAGGTAGTCGTGCCGCGGATCGCGGACCAGCCGTACTGGGCCGGGCGGGTGGCCGAGCTGGGCGTCGGCGCCGCACACGACGGTTCGACGCCGACCGTCGAGTCCCTGTCCGCCGCGCTCACCACGGCCCTGGCTCCCGAAACCCGGGCGAGGGCCCAGGAAATCGCCGCCAGGGTGGGGTCCGACGGCGCCCAAGTAGCCGCGAAACTGCTCCTCGACCTGGCCGCCCAGCCGTAGCCGAGGAGGCCGTCACGGCTCCAGGTCGGCCACGCCCCGGCCGCTCACCAGGTCGAACGGCACGGACGCCTGGTCGTGCGTGATCAGCCATTCGCCGTTGATCTTCCGGAAGCCGAAGGTGGCGCGGACCCACATCCCGTCCGTCGCCACCCCGGTTTCGAGCGTGCCGCTCAGCCGGCCGAAGGCGTGGCCGAAAGCCACACTCCCGTCCACGGTGACCGTCAGGTCGCGGACCTCGTAGGACACCTCCCGGAAGAAGGTGAACGCTTTCGCCCAGTTCTTGGCCTTCGCCTCGACACCGACGTGCTGCAGCGGCGGCTCGACGTCGAAGGAGACGACGTCGGCCGCGTAGTGCCGCATCAGGCCGTCGAGGTCCTTGGCCCCGATTCCGGCGACGATCCCGTCGATCTGTCGCCGGATTTCGGCTTCGTCGGTTTCACGCCGGGACGTCGTGCGCAGCGGCGCGAGGGCTGCGCTCCAGGCGACGACCTGGTCGAGCATGGTGCCCAGCGTGCCGACGGTGTGGTCGCTGGGCTTGAGCGTCGTGAAGTTCTCGAACTCGGTCGCCAGTGGCAGCGTGACCTGCACGGCCACGTCGGCCATGTGCAGCGCGCCGCAGACCAGCCGCAGCTGCTCGACCGCTCGGGCACCGCCCGCGCCGCCGTAGGACACGAACCCGGCCGCCTTGTTGTTCCACTCGTAGTAGACGTGGTCGAGGGCGTTCTTGAGCACGCCGGGCAGGGAGTGGTTGTACTCGGGGGTGACGATCACGAACCCGTCGAACGCCGCAACGACGTCCGCCCAGGCCCGGGTGTGCTCATGGGCGTGCTCACCGGGGGTCAGCGACGCCGGCGTCGGCGCGTCCAGGTGCGGCAGCGGGTGGTCGAGCAGGTCGACGAGCTCGAACCGGGCGTCGCCGCGCCGCGACGCCCGGTCGTGGACCCAGCGGGCGACCTGCTCACCCCTGCGGCCGGGACGGGTGCTGCCGAGGATGATTCCGATCTTGGTCATCGTTCTCCTGTTCCGATGCGGGTACTCCTCCGACGACGCGGCCCGCCGGAACGTCAGGTGGCCCAGTCCCAGCCGGTGATCGTGGTGCGCAGGAGACGCGCGGCCGCCGGCAGCCGGCTGCCGGCGGCCCAGGACAGCGTGATCGCGCGGCGGCAGCCGGGGCTGTCGACGGCGAGCCAGACCAGCGGGGCGCTCAGGGCCATGCGCCGGGCGAAGCCGGGGACCAGGCCGACGCCGAGTCCGGCGCCGATCAGGTCGGCGATCGCGGTGGGCTCGTCGACCTCGCAGACGATCTTCGGCGTGTCGTCCCGCGCGGCGAAGAGCCGATCGAGCAATCGCCGTTGCCAATGCCCTTTCCGCGCGGTCACGAACGACTCGCCGGTGAGCTCCTCGACGCGCACCGAAGTGCGGCCCGCCAAGGGATGCCCGACAGGCACGGCCACCCCCACCGCCTCCTCGAACAGCTGCACCGACTCCAGGCCCTCGGCGTGGATCGGCTGCGAGGCGACACACAGGTCGACGTCCTGGGCTCGCAGGCGGCGGGCCATCTCGTCGGCCGGCGACCACTGGAGCTCGACCTCGACCGCGGGATGGTTCCGCTTGAACGCCGCCAGCGGCCCGGTCAGCGTGAGGAACGTTTCCGACGCGAGTCGCACGGACCCCAGGCCCTCGGCGACGGCACGGCGTCCCGCGTCGAGCTCGCCCAGCGAGCGTTCGACGTGGTCGCGAAAGAGCCGGCCCGCGTCGTTCAGCCGGAGGCGGCCGGCCCGGTCGAACAGCGGCGCGCCGAGCTCTGCCTCCAGCCGCGCGATGGTGCGGCTCAGCGACGGCTGGGCGACGCGCAGCTCGCGGGCGGCGCGGCTGAGGTGCTCGAGCCGCGCCACCACGAGGAACTGCCGGAGTGAGTTCAGGTCCACGGGACGCTCAGCCGAGGTGGTCGTTCGCCCCACCGGCCCAGGCGATGTAGCGCTCCGCGGACCGGCGCACCGCCCCCTGGGCGTCACCGAGGACCGTGCCGCCCAGCAGGCCGTAAAGGCGGTCGAACCCGTACGGCTCCAGCCGGTCCACGATCCGCCGCACCAGCCCGGGCGAGAGCGGGATCTTGTTGGGGTAGCTGCGCATGAACGTCACCCAGCCCGCCGCGGCCACCGGCACGATCGTGTCTCCGGCCAGCAGGGCCCCGCCGGTGGCGTTTTCGACGTGGGCCACCGCGGCGCCCGGGAAGTGGCCGCCCGCTTCGACGAGCGTCACCCCGGGCAGCACCTGTTCGGTGCCGGACCATTCGCGCAGCACCGGGTCCTCGCGCCGCACCCATCGCCGGTCGGCGGTGTGCACCAGCACCGGAACCCGCCCGAGCCGATGGCTCCAGCTGACCTGCGAGCCGTACATGTGCGGGTGGCTCGCCACGATCACCGCGGCGCCGCCGAGCTCCTCGACCTTGGCGACCAGCGCCGGGTCGAGGTGGTTCGGCGGGTCCCACAACAGGTTCCCCCGCGGGGTCTGCACCAGGTGCGTCCACTGGCCGATGCCGAACGGCGGTTCGCGGTTCAGCCGGTGCAGCCCCGGTTCCAGCTCTTCGTGCACCACGGCGTGGCCATCGGCCGACAGCTTTTCGAGAGTGGTCCACACCTGTCCGGCGGCGGGCACCCACTGGCGCTCGTCCGCGCAGATCTCGCACTCGCCCGCCGGGGGCCGGTCGGTGTCGGGGTGCTCGACCCCGCACGTCCCGCAGATCCAGATCGTCATGACGACAGTCTTGAAGCTCCAGCTAGGTCGAGGTCAAGGAATGTGTTCAGCAGTGGCGCCAGGACTTCCGGCCGGTCGAGCGGGATGATGTGACCGCAGTCCTCGATGAGGTGGGACGTCAGGTCGTCGGCGACGGGCCGCAGCTGACGGGCGAGCGTGTCCCCGACGGGCTGCGCGCCGATCGCCATCGTGGGCACGGTGAGCCGCCCGTGCGCGACGGCGTCCGCGATCTGCCCGGCGCTGACCGGCATCGCGCGGTAGTGGGCGAACGCGCCGCGCAGGGCGTCACGCCCGGTGTACGCGGCAACGAAGTGGTCGTGGATCTTGCGCGGCACCCCGCGTCCTCGCGTGCCGGCGTCGAGGAACCAGCCGATGTATTCGGCTTCGTGTCCGATGAGGACGGTCTCGGCGAGGTCCGGGACGGCGTGGAACCCGAACCACCACGGCGGTCCGCCGGCCAGGAAGTCCTCGGCGCCGGGAAGGCGGCCCAGCAACGACTCCATGAGGACGAGCCGCCGGACGCGCTCGGGGCGCCGCATCGCCAGCAGGAACGCGGGCGGCGCGCCGGCATCGATGCCGACCACAGCGGCCGTCGGCTCCCCGAGCGCGTCGAGGAGCGCTTCGGCGTCAGCGGCGAGAGTGCCCGCGTCGTACCCGCTGTCCGGCCGGGCCGTTCCGCCGAGCCCACGCAGGTCGGGCGTGATGACGCGGAACCGCGTCGCCAAACGTGGGATGATCCCAGACCAGAGCCGCCCGGTATGCGGGAAGCCGTGCAGCAGCAGGACGGCCGGGCCCTCCCCCGTGACGCTGACGTTGACCTCGATGCCGTTCGCGCGCACCATGACTCTCCCCGGAGCAGTTACCATTGGTTACCAGAAAACCGTAGGTAACTCCCCGGCCCCGGCCAAGACGGCACTTTCCCGACAGGTGGTGAGCTCCAGGTGACCCCCTCGAACCGCGGCGACCTGTTCGACCCGGCGTGCCCGACGCGCCGGTTGCTCGACCGCATCGGCACTAAGTGGACGTCGATGGCGGTCAAGGTGCTGGCCGAGGCGGACCCGCGCGAGGTGCGCTTCGCCGAGCTGCAACGCCGGATGCCGGGCGTCTCGCAGAAGATGCTGTCGGTGACCTTGCGCTCGCTCACGAACGACGGCCTGGTCGCCCGCCGCGTCGAGCCGACCGTGCCGCCGAAAGTGCACTACCGGCTCACGGATCTGGGCCGGTCCCTCGAGATTCCCTTGGCCGCGCTGCGGAACTGGGCCGAGGAGAACATGGCGGCCATCGACCGGGCCAACGCGGCCGAGTAGCGAGGTCAGGCCGGGCCGGCGAGGCCGATCAGGTTGCCCTCGACGTCGGTGAAGTGGGCGACGACGAGGTCGCGTCCCGGCGCCCGGTCCGGGCCCATCCGGCGGGTGCCGCCGAGGCGCTCGGCCTCCGCCAGCGCCGCCGCGACGTCCGGAACACCAACGTAGAACACAACGTGGCTTTGGTGGCCCGCACCGCCGCCGACCCCGCCCGGGATGCCGTCGGTCTCGACGAACCCGTAGTTCCCGGCTTCCGACACCTGGTCGGACACGGGTCCCGACGTGTCGAACTCCCAGCCGAACAGCTCGCCGTAGTAGCCGCGCAGGCGCGCCGGGTCCGTCCCGATGATTTCGAAGTGCACAACCGGATTTCCCATGGCGGCCACCGTACGCGGCTCTAGTTGTTAAAAACAACCTCGTAGTTGTAAATTGGCACCATGCCGACGAACCGGAGTTACGGCGACGCCTGCGCCACCGCCCGCGCGCTGGACGTCGTCGGGGAACGCTGGGCGCTGCTCGTGGTGCGTGAGCTGCTGCTCGGGCCGCAGCGCTTTTCCGACGTCCGCCGCGCGCTGCCGGGCGCGAGCTCGAACCTGGTCACCGACCGGCTGCGGGAGCTCGAGGGCCACGGCGTCGTGGCGCGCCGGAAGCTGCCGCCGCCGGCCGGTTCGACGGTTTACGAGCTGACGGAATGGGGCCGCGAACTGGAGCCGATCGTCCTGGCGCTGGGCGCGTGGGCGACCCGCGTCCCGCTCCCCCGGCCCGCGACGCTCGGCGCGACCTCGGTGCTGCTGTTCCTCCGCGGCTCCGCCCGCCCGCGCGAAAGCGCTTGCTACCGCGTCGAGCTGGACGCTCGGGTGTGGACGGTCCGGACCGAGCCGGGCGAGCTGACCGTCGAGCTCGGCGAACCCGACGAGCCGGACGCCGTGCTCCGGACCGACCCGCCGACGCTGAACGCCCTGCTCGAAACGCCGTCGGACCTCGACGCCGCGATCGCCGACGGCCGCGTCGAGGTCGAAGGCGATCGCAAAGCCGTGAAACGGCTGCTCACCGTGTAGGCGCGGCTTCCCGTACCCGCAGCGACGGCGCGAGGAACACGATCGCGAAGGTGACCACGACGGCCGACGACAACGCCCAGTGCAGCCCGACGCGCGTCGCGAGTGCCCCGACCAGCACCGGCTCCACCAGGAAACCCAGGTATCCGCAGGCTGCGACGGCGGCGACCGCGCGGCCCGGCGCGTCCGCCTGCTTCCGGCTCGCGACGCTCCACGCGATCGGCACGATCCCGGCCACGCCCAGGCCGACAACCGCGAAGCCGAGCACGACCGCGGCCGGCCACAGCGCGGCGAGGACCACGGCGAACCCGAGCACGGCGACCGTGGTCGCGAAACGAACGAACCGCACCGCGCCCGTCCGCGCCACCACGCGGTCGGCGACCAGCCGGACCGCGATCATCGTCCCGGAGAAGGCGAAATAGCCCAGCGAAGCGAGCGCGGGTGTCGCGCCGGTGACGTCGGCGAGGTACACCGCGCTCCAGCTGTTGACCGCGCCCTCGGCGACGAACCCGCAGAACGCGATCACGCCCAGCGGCACCAGCGCGCGGCTCGGCCACGCGAACGCCGTCTCGCCCTGGCCGCGGTCGGCGCCGGTGAGGAACCGGGTGCGCGCGGCCCACAGCGCCAGCGCGAGCAGCACCGCGCCGGCCACCGGGAAGTGCACCGAAACCGGGATGTGCAGGGCCTCCATCAGCGCGTCGGCCCCGGAGCCCGCGAGGCCGCCGATGTTCCAGAACGCGTGGAACCCGGCGAAGATCGGGCGTCCGTAACCCTCCTCGACGCGCGCGGCGTGCGCATTCATCGCGACGTCGAGCAGGCTGTTGCCCACACCGAGCACCACGAGCGCGAAGACGAACACCGGCGCCGACCAGGCGAATGCGACCAGCGGCAGCCCGGCGCACAGCACCACTGCGCCGAGCACGACGGCCGCGCGGCTGCCGATCCGCGTCAGCAGCGCTCCCGCGCCCAGCAGCGTAAGCACCGACCCGGCCGCGAGGCCGAACAACCCGATCGCCAGCTGTCCGGTGCTCAGCCCCAGCTGGTTCTGCACCGCCGGTACCCGGGCCAGCCAGGTCGCGAACGCCGCTCCGCACACGGCGAAGACGACGGAAACCCCCAGGCGAGCGCGTTTCAGTTCCCCAGTCACCCCTCGGATTATCCTGATCTTCGGTCCACGGGTGCCCTTCCGGGCGGCCGATCAGGACTCCCGCGGCCACCGCCGGAGGCCCTACGGTGGCCGGGTGAAGTCACTGAGCCACGACCGGCTGGCCGAAGCCCTCGTCACCGAGGCGGAGCTGTTCGGAACGGTGATCGCGGACGCCGAGCCGGAGCTGCGCGTCCCGACGTGTCCCGAATGGACGCTGCACGAGCTGACCCGCCACGTCGGGCTGGCCTACCACAAGTCCGCCGCGATCATCGCGAGCCGGCCCACCGGCTACGTGCCGTTCGACGCCGTGACGGTTGACGACCCACCCGGGTTCGACGCCCTCGGCGACTGGCTCCTCGACGGCGCGGAACAGCTGGTAACCGTCGTGGCCGAGGTCGGCCCGGAGACCCCGACGTCGACCTGGACCCCCGACCGCCGCGCCGGGTTCTGGACGCGGCGGCTGACCCACGAGACGGTCGTCCACCGCGCGGACGCCTCGCTCGCGACCGGCGCGGACTACGAAGTGGACGCCGACCTCGCCGTCGACGGCATCTCCGAGGGCCTCGACCTCGTGGCCGTTTTTTCGCGACAGCACCACCCGGCGCTGGACCGGACGGCACTGCGGGGCGCGGGCGAGACCCTGCTGTTCCGCGCCACCGCCCCGGCGGTCGAGTGGCTGGCGCGGCGGACGCCGTCGGCGGTCGAGGTGAGCCGGGAAACCGCCGAGGCCGACGTCGTCGTCGAGGGCCGCGCCGTCGACCTGCTCCTGGCCCTGACCGGCCGGATCGCCGCCGACGACCCGCGGTTGTCGATTTCCGGCAACGCCGATCTGTTCCGGCACTGGCGGGAGAACACGAAGTTCTGAGGCGTTCCCTCGGCTAGAATTCGGCGTTCGTTCCGCACCTGCGGACCCGAGGAGGCCGGATGCTGCTCCGTGTGCTCGCCCTTTCCGCCGCGTTGCTGGCGGGGACCGTCGCGCCGGCCGGCGCGTCGACCCGGACGGTGACGATCGACGGCGCGGTCGCCACTCCGGCGTCGTACACCGCTTCGCAGCTGAAGGCCTCCGGCGGCGACCTGGCCAAGCTCGTCGCCGCATCGGCGCCGGTGCTGCCGCCTGGGAAGAACACCGCGCTGCGCGTGACGCTGACCGTCACCGGCTCGGCGCACCGCGCGGTCACCTTCGCGCTCGCGGAGCTCGACCCGGCGTTCGGGAACCACCCCGCCGTCCTGACGACCGATCATGGGATCAATCTGGTCGTGCCAGGCGACCGGGACCGCAGCCGCAGCGTCCGGGACGTCCGGCGGGTGCAGGTGGCCGTTTCCGCCGCGACCGCCGCCGAGCGCGCCGTGCGGATCACGACCACGCACCGGTCCGTCACGCTGCCGCCGGCGTTGCTGGCTCACCTGCCGTCCCGCACGGTGACCGCGTCCTTCGGCTCGGGCACCGGCCAGCAGACGCACACCGAGACCGGGCCGTCGCTGGCCCTGGTGCTGCTGGTCGCCGGCGTGCTCCCGCGGCCGGACACCGCGGTGGTCGCGGTCGGCGAGGACGGGTACGGCGCGGCCGTCACGCTCGCCGAAGAGCGCACCGGCGGCCGCCCGCTGCTGCTGTCCACGGTGGAGGACGGTGTCCCGCTGGCCCTGCCGCGGCTCGTGCCGCTGGGGGACGTCAAGGGCGGCCGGTACGTCTCCGGGGTGACGGCGCTCGACGTGCGCTGACGTCAAATGTGGTGCACCGACTCGACGGTGTAGAGCTGCGGGTCGGCCGTCGCGAACGCCAGCGCGGCCTGCATGTGCTCCTGGCACACCGGGTCGGCGAGCATCGCGCGGAACGCGTCCACGCTCTCCCATTGCGCGTAATTGACCACGCGCGTGCCTTCGACGCCGGCGTGGATGTTCGCCGCGACGAAGCCCGGCCGGTGCCGCATGACGTCCTCGGTGGCCTTGACCAGCACGTCGACCAGTTCCTGCTGCCGCTCGGGCTCGACGGTGAAGACGTTGACCAGGGTGGCCAGATCCGCCCCGGCGGTGATGGTCGTGGTCGCCATGACTCCTCCTCGATGTCAGGGTCCTTACAAGTCCAGTATGTGTAAGGTTCCTGTCATGAGTCAAGCCCCGACCGGCGACCGGCCCGGCTACCTGCTGAAACGCGCCCAGCAGGCGCTGCACCAGGCCTGCACCGACCGCCTGCGGCCGCTGGAGCTGTCGATGGCGCAGTACGCCGTGCTGCGCGCGCTCGACGACCACCCCGGCGCGTCGTCGGCCGAACTCGCGCGGGTCACGTTTGTCACCCGGCAGTCGCTGCGGGACGTCCTCGGCGGGCTGCGGACGGCCGGCCTGGTCACCGTGGCCGAACGGGCGACCACCGGACGAGCGCTGCCGGTGGCGCTGACGCCGTCCGGCCGCACGAAGCTGCACACGGCCGACGACCTGGTGGCCGAGGCCGAGGAAGAAATGCTCGGCGACCTGTCGGGCGACCAGCGACGCTTCCTGGCCGGGCTGTTGCGCACCTGCGTCGGCAACCTGCTTGACGGCCGTCGTATAGTCGGAAACGACTAATAGGGAGCGACCAGTGCCACGCAAGATCCGCAACACACTCGCGCTGGCCCTGCTCGGCCTGCTGCTGGAACGCCCGATGCACCCGTACGAAATGGCGTCCACGCTGCGCGAGCGCTACAAGGACAGCAGCTTCAAGATCAACCCCGGCTCGCTCTACGACACCGTGGAGGCGCTGGCGAAGCACTGCTGGATCGAGCCCGTCGAGACGGTCCGGGACGGCAACCGGCCGGAGCGGACCGTCTACGCGCACACCGAGCTCGGCCGGCAGGAGTTCGTCGCGTGGCTCGACGAGCTGGTCCGCGAGCCGGTCGCGGAGTACCCGAAGTTCGTCGCGGCGGTGAGCTACCTCGGCGCGCTCGGCCCGGAGCGCGCCGCCGACGCGCTGGAGGAACGCGCGCGTCACCTCGCCGAACGCATCGAAGGCGCGGACACCGCGCTCGAGGAGACGGTCGGCAAAGGGGCACCGCGGCTGTTCATGATCGAGGTCGAGTTCGTCCGGCACGCGTGGCAGGCCGAGCTCGAGTGGGCGCGTCGCACGGTCGCCGAAATCCGGTCCGGCTCCCTGCCGTGGCCCGAACACTTCTGAGGGGAAGACCGTGCTCGAAACCGAGGTCCTGATCGCCGGCGCCGGCCCGGCCGGCCTGCTGCTCGCCGCGGAGCTCGCGCTGGCCGGCGTGCGCACGACGGTCGTCGAACGCCATCCCGAGCGGCCGCCGCACTGCCGCGGGTTCAACCTCAACGCGCGTTCGCTCGACCTGCTGGCCCGGCGCGGGCTGGCCGACGACCTCGTCGCCGAAGGCCACCAGGTGCCGCACGCGCCGGTCACGGGACTGCCCGGCCCCCTGCTGCTCGACGGCACGGCGACCGACCACCCGTTTTCGCTGGGCATCCCGCAGACGCGCGTCGAAGAGGTGCTGGAGGCGCGGGCGCTCGACCTCGGTGTCGAGCTGCTGCGGGGCCACGAGCTGCGGTCGTTCACGCAGTCGGCGGGCGACGTCCTGGTCCACTGTGGACGGGAGATCCGGGCCCGGTACCTCGTGGGGTGCGACGGCGGGCGGAGCACCGTGCGCAAGCAGGCGGGGATCGGCTTCCCCGGTGTCGACGCGCGGTGGTTCGCGCTGCTCGGCGACGTCGAATGCGAGCTGCCGTACGGGGTTTCGGCCGGTCCGGACGGCCGGACGGTGTTCGTCATCCCGCGGCCGGGGTACGTCCGGATCGTCGTCCGGGAGGACGAGCCACCGGCGGACAAGTACGCGCCGGTGCCGTTGTCGCTGCTCCAGGCGCAGGTCGACGCGGTGCTGGGCCGGCACGTCGAGCTGCGGGAACCGCGGTGGCTGACCCGGTTCGGCGACGCGGCGCGGCTGGCTTCGCGCTACCGGGAGGGCCGGGTCCTGCTGGCCGGCGACGCGGCGCACATCCACCCACCGGCGGGGGCGATCGGGGTCAACGTCGCGCTCGACGACAGTTTCAACCTGGGGTGGAAGCTGGCGGCGACGGTGCTGGGGACGGCGCCTCCCGGGCTTTTGGACACCTATCACGCCGAGCGGCACGCGGCGGGGGAACGGATCCTGGCGAACACGCGGGCCCAGGTGGCGGTGGAGGAGGCGGCGCCGGAGGAGCCGTGGGCCGACCTCCTGCGGCGGGTGGCCGCGCACCCGGCGGGGAACCGGGCGCTGGCGGAGATCGTCACCGGGTTGGACGCGTGTTACGAGCCGGGCGGGCACGCCTGGCTGGGGCGGATGGCGCCGGACGTGCCCTTGACGGTCGCGGGCCGCCCGACGCACCTGGCGGCGCTGCTGCACTCGGGACGCCCGGTGCTGGTGGATCTTGCCGGAAGGTTCGAGGGTTGGGCTTCGGAGCTCTCGGTGGTGACGGCTTCTTCGTCCACTTTGGACTTCGACGCGGTTTTGCTGCGGCCGGACGGGCATGTGGCTTGGGTCGGGGTGCCGGGGTCCGGTGATGCCGGGCTGGCCGAGGCTCTCCGGCGGTGGGTCGGGGATGTCCCGGCTCACGTCTGAGCCTCAGCGCGAGCGTTCCAGAACGGCCCGCTGCTCCACCCGGCCGTCCAGCGTGAACTTGCTGTGCGGCTTGAACCCCAGCTTCGCCACCACCCGCGCCGACGCGGCGTTCACCGGCTCGTACACCGCCAGCAACCGCTCGGCGAACCCGGACGCGAACACGTGGTCCCGCACCGCCGTCGTCGCCTCCGTCGCATAACCACGGCCCCAGCCGGAGGGGGCTATCCACCAGCCCATCTCCACCGCCGGGGCGCCCAGGCCCGACTCCGTCGCGTTCCGGCGGACCAAGGACACCACACCGTCGAAGGAATCCACTCCCGCCGACACCGCGTACCAGCCGAAACCGTGGGTGGCCCAGTGCTCGAGCGTCGCGCGGTGCTTGGTGAGCGTGTACTCGTGGCTCCACGGCTCGCCCGTGCCCACGTAGCGGACCGTTTCCGGCAGCTGGGCCAGGGCGAACAGGTCGTCGAAGAAGTCTTCAGACCACGCGTGCAGCGTGAGACGTTCCGTGGTGATCAGCACCGGCGGGAGTCTTCCAGCAGTACCGCGATGCCGTCGAGCTGGCGGCGCAGGCCGAACTCGAACGCCTCGTCAAGATCGACGTCTTCGACGCCCGTGATCACCTCCGCCAGCACCGGGAAGCGGCCCGACTCCAGGTAACCCGCGAGCAGTGCCATTTCCGTCCCCAGGCGCTGGTCGCCCGAAATGCCCGTGTCCTGCTCGGCCGCGACCTCGAACGCGTTGCTCACGGCCAGGCCGCCGACCCAGCCGTTGAGCGTCATCACCACCTGCAGCTTCACCCGGCGCCGCAAGCCCGACTCGGCCAGTGCGCGCAGGGACCAGTCGACCAGCCGCAGCCCGGCGGCCAGGACCGGCGGGCGGACCAGCGAGTTCAGCAGGATCGGCGCGAGCCACGGGTGCCGGCGGTAGGTGCGCCACTGGGCGCGGGCGGCCAGCTCGAGCCGGGGCCGCCACGCCGCCGGGCCCGGCTCCGGCAGCTCGGCCTCCCCCAGCGCCGCGTCGGCCATCAGGCGGAGCAGCTCGTCCTTGTCCGGCACGTGCCGGTACAGCGCCATCGGGCCGACCCCCAGCTCGGCGGCCAGCCGGCGCATCGACAGCGCGGCCAGGCCTTCGGTGTCCGCCAGCGCGATCGCCGCGCGCACCAGCGCCGCCCGGCCCAGCGGCGTCTTCTGCGGGGTCCGCTCGGCGACGACCGTGCCGCTGCCCGGCACCGCGCGCACCCAGCCCTGCTCGCCCAGCGCGGAGAGCGCTTTCGCCGCGGTCGCCATCGCGACGCCCCATTCGCGGACCAGCGTGCGGGTCGACGGGACGCGGTCGCCCGGCCGCAGCTCGCCCGCGTTGATCCGGCGACGCAGGTCCGCCGCGATCCGCAGGTACGGCGCCGGCTCGGCCACGAACACCTCGATCCGTACTAGAACACTTCACCTCGGGACCTAGAACGGTTTCAGGGTACTCCCCCATTGTCGGAGCCTAGGATTGCCGCGGGATTCCGCTGGTCAATACGGTGCTGATACAGCGTACGAACCAGGGGGGAAACGATGACCACGACCGAGACTCCGGCGAGCATCGGCGACGCCCGGCGCGCCACGCCGTGGTGGCGCCGCCCGTGGGTGTTCCCGCTGGGGCTGCTCGTCACGGTGTTCCTCGTGTACTCGCTCCCGCCTTACCTCGGCCTGGACCCGGCGGAGTCGCGGATCCCGGCGCCGGACGGGGTCGGCTGGTACTACCCGGTGCTCGTCACGCACATCGGTTTCGCGACCATCGCCATGGTGACCTGCTCGCTGCAGATCTGGCCATGGCTGCGGCAGAAGCACCCGGTGGTACATCGCCGGACGGGCCGCGTCTACGTCTTCGCCGGCGCGATCCCGGCGTCGATCGCGGGGTTCGCCATCGCGCTCGCCGCGCCGTTCGGGCCGATCGGGGCCGTGTCGAACGTGCTGCTCGCGCTGCTGTGGTTCGGCTGCACCGTGCAGGGCTACCGGATGGCGCGCGCCCGGCGCTTCGGTGAGCACCGGCGGTGGATGATCCGCAGCTTCGCGCTTTGCATGTCCATCATCAGCAACCGGATCTGGGGGATCGTCTGGGCGGTCGTCTTCGCGCCGCAGCTCGACACGACGTTCGGCGGCAGTGAGCTGGCGATGGGCCAGGCGATCGCCGGGATCACGACGTGGACGGGCTGGGTCGTGCCGCTGCTGGTCACCCAGTGGTGGCTGGAGCGGGGACGCAGGCGCGCCTGAGCCCGTCACCGGCGGTCATGCCCCCGAACGGCCTATGGTCCGGACCACATTAATGGTCTATACCAATCAGGACAGGAATTCCCGCCGCCGCGCTCGTCGTCGTGGAGGTCCCCCATGCGTCTACCCCGTTTCCGTCCCCTCCTGGCCGCTTTGGGCGGTTTGGCCGTGCTGGCCACCGGGTTCGCCGCGCCCGCGGACGCCGCGGCCGGCTCCCCGATCCCGGTCGGGCCCTACGTCGACATGGGCGCGTGGCCGACGCCCAGCCTCTCGGCGATGTCCGCCGCGAGCGGTGTCAAGGGCTTCACGCTCGCCTTCGTCAACTCCTACGGCTGCAAGGCCAGCTGGTTCGGCGCCTACGACCCGCGCACCGCGTGGCAGAAGGACGAGATCACCAAGATCCGCAACGGCGGTGGCGACGTCAAGATCTCCTTCGGCGGCGCGTCCGGCATCGAGCTGGCCCAGGCGTGCAGCACGTCGGCGCAGGTCGCGGCCGAGTACGACGCCGTGGTCAAGGCGTACGGCCTGAAGTACGCCGACTTCGACATCGAAGGAGCGGCCGTCGCGGACCCGACGTCGATCACGCGCCGCTCGCAGGCGCTGAAGACGTTGCAGAACAACAACCCGGGGCTCAAGATCTCGCTGACCCTGCCGGTGCTGCCGAACGGCCTCGACGCGAACGGGCTCAACGTCGTCAAGGCGGCGAAGGACGCCGGCGTCAACCTCGACCTGGTCAACATCATGGCGATGGACTACTACCAGGGCGCCGGCGACCAGGGCGCGAAGGCGATTTCCGCGGCCAAGGCGACGCAGGCCCAGCTGAAGTCGCTCTACGGGCTCAGCGACGCGGCGGCGTGGAAGAAGGTCGGCGTCACCCCGATGATCGGGGTCAACGACTCGCAGAACGAGATCTTCTACCAGAAGGACGCGAAGGCGCTGGTCGCGTTCGCGAAGACCGTCCACCTGGGCATGCTGTCGTTCTGGGAGGCCGGCCGCGACGCCAACGCGTGCACCGGGGCGCTCTACAAGTGCACCAACGTGCCGCAGTCGAAGTACGAGTTCGCGAAGATCTTCGCGGGCTACACGGGCTGAGTCACCAGCGGGCGGCGTCCGCGAGCAGAGCGTCACGCACTGCCGCGGGCCCCGCCCGGCTCGGCTCGGCCCTGGTCACGACGAACAGCGTGTTGATCGGCGGCTCGGCCGGATCCAGCAGCGCCACCAGCTCGCCCGACGCCAGTTCCGCCGCACACAAATACCGAGGCAGCACGCTCACGCCGAACCCGGCCAGCACGCACGCCAGCACACCTCGCAGGTCCGGCACCACCACTGCGGGCCCGGCGGGCGGACGGACGCCCAGCACCGAACGCCAGTAGCGGCGGATGATCGGTAGGTCCTCGGCGTAGGCCACCAGCGGCGCGGTCCGCGGGTCGCCGGTGAAGCCGCGGGGGCCGACCAGGACGAACTCCTCGTCCGTCAGCGGTGTTGCCGCCAGGCCGCGGCCGCGGGGGCGGATCGTCGAGACGACCAGGTCGTAGCGTCGCTGTGTCAGGCCGGCCAGGAGGTCGTCGGCCAGGCCGAAGCTCACACGCAGCTGGAGACCGGACGCGACCAGGCTCGCCAACGCGGGCAGGACCCGAGCCGTGGTCAGCTCGGCCGGGCCGGCCAGGTGGACCGGCGTCGCGAACGGGTCCGCCGGGCCCAGCGCGACGCCGGCGAGGGCGTCCACGTGCGGGGCGATGCGGGCCGCGAGCTCGTCGGCCACCGGTGTCGGCGTCACGCCGCGGGCGCGCCGGACGAACAGCTGCTGCCCCAGTTGCTCCTCCAGGGCTCTGACCTGCGCGGTCACCGTCGGCTGGGACAAGCCCAGCGACGGCGCCGCACCGGTCAGCGAGCCCGCGCGGTGGACCGCGAGGAACGTTCGCAGCAGGTCGAGGTCCAGGTCAGTCCTCGACCAGCTCGATCGAGTCCACGACGTTCGGGTAGAACGCGACGTGGTCCTTGATCGCCGCGACCGCGTCGTACGGCTTCTCGTACGTCCAGATCGCGTTCTCCGCCTTAACGTCACCGACGTTCAGGCTGTAGTAGTTGGCGTCACCCTTGTACGGGCAGTACGTCTCGTGGTCGGTCCGCTCCAGCACATGGGCGTCGACGTCCGCCCGCGGGATGTACTGCGCGGCCGGGTAGGTCGACTCCTGCAGGGTCAGCGCGCTGCGGCTGTCCGCCACCACGCGCCCGCCCACCTTGACCACCACGCGCGCCTGGGTCGGCTCGACGGTGATCGGGTGGTCCGGGCCCGGGACCAGCACCTTCTTCTCCGGCATGTCAGCTCCTCGAAAAGGTCGTGTACCAGGAGCAGCACCCGGGACCCGGCGGTTATTCCAGCGGATCAGGGCAGGTAGTACATCGGGTTCGGCAGTTTGGCCGGCCGCAGGGCGTAGCCGCCTTCGAGGTCGCTGAACTGGTCACCGACGTTGAGCACGATGTGCGCGCCGGTCGCCTCGATGTGCGCCCGCGTGCCCGACTTGTACTGGACCGTGGTGCAGGTCAGCCCGCACGGCAGGTAGTCCGGCGCGGTCACCTTCGGCTTGAAGAACGCCCCGGCCGGGGCCGGGTACCCCTCGTTGGCCAGGTTCTTCAGCGACTGCGGGCCCTGCAGCTCGTTGCGGCCGGTCAGGAAGTACAGCTTGACGCCGTGCTGCACGGCCCAGTTGGCCAGCTCCAGCACCGGCTTGTTCGCGGTGAACGTGCCGTTGTCGATGGCCTGCTGCTGCTTGACCGGGTCGAAGCCGAAGTCGTTGTCGGCCTCCCAGCCGTAGGTGACCTCGGCGGTGTCGTCGACGTCCAGCACGATCGCGGGGTTCTTCACCCGGCCGAGCTGCTGCTGCAGAAAGCGCTTCGCGTCCGTGACCACGCGGTTGGTGTCCTTCACGAACCGGCTCGTGTCGGAGTAGTGGTGCTTGCCGGCGGCGTCGAGGTAGTCGCCGTAGTAGGCCTTGACGTCGTTCTTGACCTGGCCGATGTTGGCCGGCTCCTTCGAGCGCGCGGCCGTCGCGTCGTCCGAGCCGGCCAGCGCGGTGGCGCCCGAGGCGACCGTGGCGCCGATGGCCGCGGCGGCGGCGAGCTTGACGAGACCTGACCATTTTCCGGACACGGTGACCCTCCAGTGCAGACTTGACGACTCGGGGAACCTACGTCACGTTCACCCGGAGTTCCACCCCTCGAAAGTTTCCGTTCACCTTTCGGCGCGGCAGAGGAACACCACCGGCGCGCGGCCGATCCGCGTCAGAACCACCGAAGCTTCCGTTTCGCCGCGTGGCTTCAGTCTGCGGCGCAACGCATCCGGGTCGACGTCGAGGCCGCGCACGAGGATCTCCAGCCGCCCGACGTCGTGTCGCTTGAGGACGGCCTTCAAGGACTTTTCGCTGTACGGACCGTGTTCGAGGACGCGGAACGCGCGCACGCCCGGCGGCGGGGTGTCCCCGGTCAGGTACGCGATGCGCTCGTCCAGCTGCCACAACCCGTGCCGCGCCGCGTAATGGCGGACCAGCCCGGCGCGGACGACGGCGCCGTCCGGGTCGACGATCCACTCCCCCGGCTCCCGGTTGGGCAGGTCGTCCGGCTCGGCGTCGGTGACTGTCCACTGTGTCCCGTCCGAGCGGAGAACCGTCGCCCGCCGGGTGACACCGGTGCCAAGGCCGCGCCAGAGGCAGGACTCGCGGACCTGGCCGTCGAGGGACACCAGTTCGACTTCGTCGGCCCACGGCGTGAGTGCGAAGTCCAGACCTGGCGCGCACTTCACCGACAGCGGACGACCTGGGTAGGCCTCGACCAGCCCGTCCAGCGGCGGGGCGAAGTCCGCGGGTTTCCACGCCCGGCGTCCCGCGGAGTCGCGGCGAGCGGGGTCGGCGACGACAACACCATCACGGCTGACCGAGCGCAGCGCGTCAGCCCTCGCGAGTCCGAATGCGACACCGGCGGCGATCCCGTTGTGCCGCGCCATCTCCAGCCGGACCGGGTCCAGATCGGACCCGAGCGCGCGCCGCGCCACCCGCGCGATCTCGACGAGGTCCGCGCCGACCGAACACGTGACGTCGTGGACGTCGAGCCCCGCCAGCCGCGACGCCCGGTGCCGCGCGACCGGCGTCGCGCTCGCCTGCTGGAGCGCGTCCGAGGTGAACAGCCAACCCTCGGCATCCACTTTGGACACGGCCTTACGCCGCAGCAGCACGGTTTCCAGGACGGCGGCCGCGAACTCCTCGCCGGCGATCCGGCGCACGGCGGCGACGGACGCGATGCGGTCGGTCAGCGGCAACGACGAAACCTCGGCGAGCGCCGCCACACCCGCGCCGGAACGCAGGTGGGCGACGTCGCCGAGGCTGAAGGAATAGCCCACTCAGGACGGCCGCTTGGTCCCGGTGATCATCACGTTGTAGAACAGCTCGCGCGGCAGGATCTTCGCCAGCAGCTTCTTGTCCACAGCGGACAGCCGCAGCCACAGCTTGTAGGCGAACAGCCGCCAGCGGACGGTCAGCTTCTCCTGCGGCACCGCCGCTTCGAACGTCCGGATCGGCCAGCCCGCGAGCGCCGCGGCGAACTCCTCGGTGACCGCGTGGACGTCCTGGGCGCCGGCCCCGCGGGCCCACGACTCCAGCTCCGACGGGTCGAACGTGTGGATGTCGACGACCGCTTCCAGCGCGGCCGCGCGCGAAGACTCGTCCAATTCGGACTGCGGACGACGCCAGCCGCTCAACGCAGGCAGCTTCGTCACGCGGGTCGTGAGGAACCAGGTGAACTGGCCGAGCTTGCGGGCGTAGAAGTCGCCGATCTTGGTCGGCTCGCCGGCGAAGACGAACCGGCCGCCCGGCTTGAGCACGCGCAGCACTTCGCGGAACGCCGCCTGGACGTCCGGGATGTGGTGCAGCACCGCGTGCCCGACCACGAGGTCGAACGTGTTGTCCTCGTACGGGATGCGCTCGGCGTCGGCGACCCGGCCGTCGACGTCGAGGCCGAGCTTCTCGGCGTTGCGCAGCGCGACCTGGACCATGCCCGGCGAGAGGTCGGTGACCGAGCCCTTCTTGGCGACGCCGCCCTGCATCAGGTTCAGCAGGAAGAACCCGGTGCCGCTGCCCAGCTCCATCGCGTGCTGGTACGGCTGCCCGTCGTCACCCGCGACGGCGTTGAACACGTCGGTGGCGTAGGAGATGCAGCGCTCGTCGTACGAGATCGACCACTTCTCGTCGTAGGTGCCGGCTTCCCAGTCGTGGTACAGCACGTTCGCCAGCTTCGGGTCGGCGTAGGCCGCCTGGACCTCTTCGGCGGTGGCGTGCGGGTTCGGGGCCGGGTCGTTCACGTCGGTCAAGGCGTCATTTCCCTTCGAAAGTGGCCTTGCCGGGCCCGTTTTCGATGAACGACTTCATGCCGTTCCGCTGGTCTTCGGTCGCCCAGAGCGCGGCGAACAGGTGCGACTCGAGCTTGAGCCCGTTCGCGAGGTCGGTGTCGAGGCCGCCGTCGATGGCCGCCTTGGCCGCGCGCAGCGCGACGGCGGGGCCGTTCGCGAACTGGGCGGCCCACTTGTGCGCGGCCGCGTAGACGTCGTCGGGAGCGACGACCTCGTCCACGATCCCCAGCGCCAGCGCCTCTTCGGCCTTGACGAACCGTCCGGTGTAGACGATGTCCTTGGTCTTGCTCGGCCCGATCAGCCGCGCCAGGCGCTGGGTGCCGCCCGCGCCGGGGATGACACCGAGCTGGATCTCGGGCTGGCCGACCTTGACGTTGTCACCGGCGACCCGGCGGTCCGCGGTCAGCGCCAGCTCGAGGCCGCCGCCGAGGGCGTACCCGGTGATGGCCGCGACGACCGGCTTCGGGATGTTCGCGATGGCGGCCAGCGTGCCGGTGAGGTTCGCGCCGAACTTGGCGATCTCGGGATAGCTGCGGCTGGCCATCTCCTTGATGTCCGCGCCGCCCGCGAAGGTCTTCTCGCCGCCGTAGAGGATCACCGCGCGGACGTCGTCACGCTCGGTGGCCTCCTTCGCCAGCTCGGCGAGCTCGGCGGTGACCTGGGCGTTCAGGGCGTTGACCGGCGGGCGGTCGAGCCGGATCGTGCCGACCCCGTCCTTGACCTCGAGGGTTACGAACTCTCCCACGTCACTCCTCCTCGTTGACGGACTGCCAGCAGGCTACCGGTCGGTAAGCGACAGCTTAGCGACGGCGGGCGAAGAAGCGATCGCCGGAACGCTCCAGGACGAGGTCCTGGTCGAACGTCTTCGAGAGGTTTTCGCTGGTGATGACGTCGTCCACGAGCCCGGACACCACCGCGTGGCCGTCGCGGAGAAGCAGCGCGTGGGTGAACCCCGGCGGGATCTCCTCGACGTGGTGGGTGACCAGCACGAGCGCGGGCGCGTCCGGGTCGAGGGCCAGCGCGGAGAGCCGCGCGACGAGGTCCTCACGGCCGCCCAGGTCGAGCCCGGCGGCCGGTTCGTCGAGCAGCAGCATCTCCGGGTCGGTCATCAGCGAGCGGGCGATCAGCGCCCGCTTGCGCTCGCCCTCGGACAGCGTGCCGAAGGTGCGCTCGGCGAGGTTCCCGATGCCCATCGCGTCGAGCAGCTCGCTCGCGCGGGCGGTGTCGAGGGTGTCGTATTCCTCACGCCAGCGCCCGAGCACCGCGTAACCGGCGCTGACCACGACGTCCTTGACGAGCTCGTCACCCGGCACGCGCTGGGCGATGGCCGCCGAGGTGAAGCCGATGCGCGGGCGCAGGTCGAAGATGTTGACCCGGCCGATCCGCTCGCCGAGCAGGTCGACCTCGCCGGTGGTCGGGTGCAGCTCGGCCGCGGCGAGGCGCAGGAGGGTGGTCTTGCCCGCGCCGTTCGGCCCGAGCACCACCCAGCGCTCGTCGAGCTCCACGCTCCAGTCGAGGCCGGCGAGGAGGTCGTTGGTCCCCCGGCGGACGCCGACACCGGCCATCCGGACCACGAGATCGTCAAGTTCGCTGGGCTGGATCGGCTCGCTCACGAACCCCATTCTGTCTGCCGTCGCGCGCGCGTGCGCACCCGCCCGGGTGAGACGGCGAACCGGCAGGTCGGAGCGGGTTCCACGAGGTGGAACAGCGCAGTCGGGAAGTGTCGGCCGCGCGCGTGCTGTGGCAGGATCATGAGCATGACAGCCGACGCGCCCGCCACCCCGGTCACCCGGGGGTCGTTCTGGCGCCGCCGTGCGATCGACCTGCTCCTGGTCGCGTCCGCCGGGTGTACCCGGGCACCGCTCGGCTGATCCCGCGTGCCCTCGCCGGCGCCGCGGACGGCCGGGCCGTGCTGCCCCCGCCGTCCCGATCACTTCGCGTCCGAGGAGCACCCGCGTTGACCACGTCCCTCGTCCGGCCCCCCGTCGAGATCCACCCGCAGCTGACCGACCCGCTGCTGCCCGACCTGCTGCACCCGTCGCGGCTGTTGTGGACACCGCGTGAGCTGGCTGACCTGACCGCCACCGTGACCACCGAGCTGACCGCGAACCTGCGGAGCATCCTGCGGTTCGACGAGGACCGCCGCTGGTGGGCCCGGCTGGCCCTGACCGACGGCGTCGAGCTGTGGCTGCTGTCGTGGCTGCCCGGCCAGCACACCAAGCCGCACGACCACGGTGGCGCGTCCGGCTCGTTCACCGTGCTGCAGGGCGAGCTCGGCGAGGAGTACCGCTACCCCGGCGGCCCGGTCCGGCGCCGCACGCACGTCCCCGGCCAGGGCATCGGCTTCGGCGCCGGCCGCGCGCACCAGGTGACCGGCCTCGGCGACCGGCCCGCGGCCAGCATCCACGCGTACTCGCCGCCGCTGGTGGCGACGCGCAACTACGAGAGCCTCGCCGACGTCCCGGCCGAAATCCCGCCGTTGCCCGCTATCGTCCAGCGATGAGCGCCATCGACACCTTCCTCGAGAAGGCCCGGTCCGGTCTGGAGCGGGTGTCGCCTTCGCGGGCCCACGAGCTGCAGGAGGCGGGCGCGTTGCTCGTCGACATCCGGCCCTTCGCGAACCGCCAGGCCGAGGGCGAGATCCCCGGCGCGGTGGTCGTCGAGCGGATCCACCTGGAGTGGCGGCTGGCGCCGGACAGCGAATGGCGGCTGCCCTCGGTGACCCCGGACGCGACCGTGGTCGTGCTCTGCAACGAGGGGTACTCGTCGAGCCTGGCCGCGGCCGACCTGCAACGGCTGGGCCTGCGCAACGCGACCGACCTCGAAGGCGGCTTCCGCGCCTGGGCCTCCGCCGGCCTGCCCGTGCAGACCGGCGGAAGCCCCGCGGTGCCCTAGGCGAGCGCCGGGGCGACCTGCTCGGTGAACAGGTCGATGCCGGAGCGGTCGTACGCGGCTTCCGGGAAGTTGAAGATCGCGTAGGACATGCCGAGCTCGCCCATCGCGGCGAGCTTCTCGGTGATCTGCTCGGGCGTGCCGGTGGTCGGGCTGTTCTCGAAGTTGCCGGCCCAGCGCTCGACGGCGTCGGCCTCGATGTACTTGGCCAGGTGGGACCGCAGCCACGCCAGCTTGTCCTGGACGTCCTTCTCGGTCGCCCCGATGACGATGTTGTGGTTGGCCGAGCGGACGATGGCGTCGAAGTCGGTGCCGACGTCCTTGCAGTGCTGCGCGAGGATCTCCGACTTGCGGGTGAAGGTCTCCGGGTCGGCGGCGAAGTTCGTGTACTTCGCGTACTTCGCGGCGATCTTGAGCGTCTTCTTCTCGCCGCCACCGGCGATCCACAGCGGGATGCCGCCGTCCTGCGGCGGCAACGGACGCAGGATGGCGCCGTCCGTCTGATAGTGCTTTCCGTCCAGTGTGGACTTTCCGGTCGTCCAGAGGTCGCGCATGATCTGCACGCCTTCGTCGAGCTGGCCGAGCCGCTCGCCGGCGCCGGGGAAGCCGTAGCCGTAGGCCCGCCACTCGTGCTCGTACCAGCCCGCGCCGATGCCCATCTCGACGCGGCCGCCGGAGATGGTGTCGGCGGTCGCGGCCACCTTCGCCAGGTAGGCCGGGTTGCGGTAGCCCATGCAGGTGCACATCTGGCCGAGCCGCACGGTGTCGGTCGCGGCGGCGAACGCCGAGATCAGCGACCACGCCTCGTGCGTCGCCTCCTCGGTCGGGACGGGCACGGTGTGGAAGTGGTCGTAGACCCAGATCGATTCGAAGGGCCCGGCCTCGGCGTGCTTCGCCAGGCCGAGCATGGTCTTCCAGTGGTCCGCGGGATCGATGCCGGCCAGGTCCAGCCGCCACCCCTGCGGAACGAAAATTCCGAAGCGCATGCGGCCAACTTAACGCCGCCCGCGGCCGCGCGCGCTGTGATTTCCGGCCGCGCTGGGCTGGAGTAACTCCAGGTCAGGCCGGCGCGGCTTGCCCCTCAGGCCAGGAAAGAGAGTGCACCGTCGATCCGCCCTCGTCAGCCTTCCGGCTCCCAGTTGACGGAGTCCGGACGCATCCCGCCGGACTCCACGAACTCGCGGGCAGCCTTACGCACGTCGGCCTCGAGGAGTTCGGCGTAGATGACCTCACCTCATTCCGGCAGCGGGAACGCACACAGCTACGGGCGAGGCGCAGAAGCGCGGCGTTCCCCTCCGCTCCAGGTCAGGCCAGCACGACGCGCGCCAGCTCGGCCGGCGCGGCGAGCAGACCGTGCTTCGGCAGCACCCGCACCGTGTATCCGATCGAGCCCGGCCTCGGCAGCTTCAGGCGGGCCGCGAAGGCGCCGATGCCGTCGTCGGTCATCGGGACCGTGACCGCGTCGCGTAGCTCGTCGTCGTCGCCGACGCGGCCGACCACCGCCTGGATGTCCACTTCGGACGGATCAAGGCCGGCCAGGTCGATGCGGGCCCGGATCGTCACCTCCGTGCCGACCACCAGCGGCTCGGTCGCCTCCACCAGCAGCTCCGAGTCGAAGATCCGCAGCCGCGGCCACGAAACCTCGAGCTTGGTGCGGTAGTCCGCCAGCGACAGCGCGCCGCGGTAGCCGTCACCCGTGGCCGCCGCGACCATCCGGGACGCCGGGAGGTACCCGTTGTCGACGTATTCGCGGACCATCCGGGACGCCTGCACCCGCGGGCCGAGCGTCTCCAGCGTGTGCCACACCATCGACAGCCAGCCGGTCGGCACACCGCCGTCCGAACGGTCGTAGAACAGCGGCGCGATCTGCTGGCCGAGCAGCTCGTACAACGCCGCGGCCTCGAGGTCGTCGCGGCGCAGCGGGTCGGCGACGCCGTCCGCGGTCGGGATCGCCCAGCCGTTGCTGCCGTCGTAACACTCGTCCCACCAGCCGTCGCGGATGGACAGATTGAGGCCGCCGTTCAGGGCCGACTTCATGCCCGACGTCCCGCACGCCTCCAGCGGCCGCACCGGGTTGTTCAGCCAGACGTCACACCCGCGGTACAGGTACCGGGCCATCGACATGTCGTAGTCCGGCAGGAAGACGATCCGGTGCCGCACGTCGGCGCCGTCGACGAACCGGACGATCTGCTGGATCAGCTGCTTGCCGTTCTCGTCGGCCGGGTGCGACTTACCGGCGACGACGACCTGGATCGGCCGGTCCTCGTGCAGCAGCAGCGTGCGCAGCCGCTCGGGGTCGCGCAGCATCAGCGTCAGCCGCTTGTACGTCGGGACGCGTCGGGCGAAGCCGACGGTCAGCACGTCCGGGTCGAACACGGAGTCCACCCAGCCCAGCTCCAGCGGGGACGCGCCACGCTGCAGCCACGCCGCGCGCACCCGGCGCCGGACCTCGAACACGAGCTTCTCGCGCAGCTCGCGCCGCAGCTCCCACAGCTGGGCGTCGGACACGCCGGCGCGCAGCGGGCCCTCGCCGACGTCGAGGCCCCACTCGCGCCCGAGCAGCGTGCTGAGCTCGCGCGCCACCCAGGTCGGGCCGTGGACGCCGTTCGTCACCGACGAGATCGGCACCTCGTCGTGGTCGAACCCGGGCCACAGCCGGGAGAACATCTTGCGCGTGACACGCCCGTGCAGCTGCGAGACGCCGTTCGCGCGCTGCGCCAGCCGCAGGCCCATGTGCGCCATGTTGAACAGCCCGGGGTTGTCCTCCGCGCCGAGCGCGAGCACGCGGCGCGGGTCGATGTCGGGCACCAGGCGCCCGTCGGAGAAGTAGCGCTGCACCAGGTCCACCGGGAACCGGTCGATGCCCGCGCTGACCGGGGTGTGCGTCGTGAACAGCGTCCCGGCGCGGACGGCGGGCATGGCCTCGTCGAACGCGAGGCCGTCGGCCTGCACGATCTCGCGGGCGCGCTCGAGGCCGAGGAACCCCGCGTGCCCCTCGTTCGTGTGGAACACCTTGGGCTGCGGGTGGCCGGTCAGCTCGCAGTACTTGCGGACGGCGCGGAAGCCGCCGATGCCGGCCAGGATCTCCTGCCGCAGCCGGTGGTCGGCGTCGCCGCCGTAGAGCCGGTCGGTGACGCCGCGCAGGTCGTCGTCGTTGGCCTCGGTGTCGGTGTCGAGCAGCAGCAGCGGGACGCGCCCGACGCGGGCCTGCCAGATCTGCGCGCACAGTTCGCGTCCGCCCGGCATCGCGACGCCGATCAGCACCGGGCGCCCGCCGGCAGTCAGCAGCTCGAGCGGGAACGCGTTCGGGTCGATGACCGGGTAGTGCTCGACCTGCCAGCCGTCGAGCGACAGCGACTGCCGGAAGTAGCCGTTGCGGTAGAGCAGCCCGACGCCGACCATCGGCACGCCCAGGTCGGACGCGGCCTTGAGGTGGTCGCCGGCGAGCACGCCGAGGCCGCCGGAGTAGTTCGGCAGGGCTTCGGTGACGCCGAACTCCATCGAGAAGTAGGCGACCGCGGGCGGCAGGTCCGGGTCGTCGCGCTGCTGGTACCAGCGCGGCTCGGACAGGTAGTTCTCCAGGTCCGCGGCGGCGGCCCGGGCGCGCTCGAGGAAGCCGTCGTCCACGGCGAGCTCGTCGAGGCGGTCCGGCGGGAGCGCGGTGAGCATGCGCAGCGGGTCGCGCACGGAGTTGAACAGCTCGGCGTCCATCGACGCGAAGAGGTCGCGCGTCGGCGGATGCCACGTCCAGCGCAGGTTGGTGGCCAGCGCGCCCAGGCCGGACAGCGACTCCGGGAGACTGGCGCGGACGGTGAACCGGCGGACTGCACGCATGGGAAGCGACGATATCGGGCCACGGCCCCGCGTGCGCAGGGAGTAGTTCGGGGATAACGCGCACGCGTCCCGTAAGCCCTGGGTATGGTCCTGCCCGTCGGGTAGGCGGGCACGAGAGCGAGTGAACAGATGATCCCAGGGGGAGGACGGCGCGCGCTGGTCGCGTTGCTGGCCGTCGCGGCCGTGGCCGTGAGCGGGTGCAACGGCAAGAGCGGCGGCGCGAGCGGGGACCCGGCCAAGGACACCGGCGCCGGATCGGTCTCCGGGCTCCCGGTGACCCACTTCGAGAGCGGCCTCAAGCCGGACGCGCCGACGCCGCGTCTCGACGTCCGCAACGCCGACGGCGGCGAGGACGACAAGCTCGCCACCGCCGCGATCGACGACGTCCAGACGTACTGGGGCGAGCACCTGCAGGCCGACTTCGGGCAGCAGTTCGAGCCGGTGAAGTCGCTGCTGTCCTACGACGCGCAGACCGACACCGAGGAAACCGGCTGCGGCAGCGTGAAGAAGCTCGTGAACGCGTTCTACTGCCCGGTCGACGACTCGGTGGCGTGGGACCGCGGCGTGCTGCTGCCGATGCTGCGCCAGCGGTTCGGGCCGATGTCGGTGGTCGTCGTGCTCGCGCACGAGTTCGGCCACGCCGTGCAGTACCGGCTGGGTGACAAGGCCGGCATCACGAAGAGCACCCCGACCGTGGTCAAGGAGCAGCAGGCCGACTGCTTCGCCGGCGGGTACTTCCGCTGGGTCGCCGAGGACAAGAGCAAGTACTACCGGGTGTCGACGTCCGAGGGCCTGAACCAGGTGATGGCGTCGATGTTCCTGATCCGCGACCAGGCGGGCACCAGCGCCGCCGACAAGGGCGCGCACGGCACGGCGTTCGACCGCACCTTCGCGTTCCAGGCCGGGTTCGAGAAGGGCCCGAAGGAGTGCGCGGCGATGAACACCGACAACGTCAAGGCCCGGCTGACCGAGCGCCCGTTCGACAAGGGTGACACCGGCAAGGGCGACGCGAAGTTCACCAACCAGGCGGTCGAGCTGCTGAAGAAGAGCCTCGACGAGGCGTTCAAGGGCGCGGGGGTGGCGGCCCCGGAGATCACCGACGGCGGCAGCTGCCAGACCACCCCGCCGGCGTCGTACTGCCCGGCCGACAACACGGTGAGCATCGACCTGGCGAAGCTGGCGCAGCTGGCCCAGCCGATCGACCGCGAGGCCGAGATGAAGGGCGAGGACCCGGGCGGCATGGGCGACTTCGCGGCGTTCTCGGAGGTCGCGTCGAGGTATGCGCTGGGGATCCAGAAGGGGGTCGGCGCGTCGATCGACAACCCGAACGCCGGCCTGCGGACGGCGTGCCTGGTGGGCGCGTGGGCCGCGTTCACGAACCGCCCGGGCGACCTGCGGCTGTCCGCGGGTGACCTCGACGAGGCGATCGCGGACCTGCTGCAGCCGGAGAGCCTGGTGTCGGCGGATGTGAACGGGAAGCGTCCGGACAGCGGTTTCGACCGCGTCGAGTCGCTGCGGCGCGGGTACCTCGAGGGCTCGTCGGTCTGCTCGAAGCAGTACGCCTGAGGGCTTGAGAAAGGCCCCCACCGCGTGGTGGGGGCCTTTTTTGTGGCCGGGAACGGTGGGGTTCGGCTGGTTTCATCGCGAACGGTCCTTTCGCGCCCCCTCTCCCGGGCACGAACGGCCCTTTCGCGCCCATCGCACACCGACGCGAACAGCCCGCCCAGGCCCGCCCCGGCGCGAACGAGCCACTCGCACTCCTGCCCAGCGCGCACGAAGGCCCCCACCGCGTAGTGAGGGCCCTTTTGTGGTCGGGAACGGTGGGGTTCGGCTGATTTTGTCGCGAACGGGCCACTCGCGCTCCTCTCGCGGGCACGAACGGCCCCTTCGCGCCCATCGCACACCGACGCGAGCAGCCCGCCCAGGCCCGCCCCCGGCGCGAACTGGCCACTCGCGCTCCTGCCCAGCGCGCACGAAGGCCCCCACCCGGTGACTCGGGGTGGGGGCCTTTCTCGTGCGGTCTAGAAGAGGGCGCTCGCCAGATCGCGGCGAGCCTTCATGACACGATCGTCGGCCGGGTCGAAGAGCTCGAACAGCGCCACCAGGTGCTCGCGAACCCTGTTGCGGTCGTCGCCCGCTGTGCGGCGGACCGCGTCGATCAAGCGCTTGAAGCCCGCCTCGACGTCGTTCGACGCGATGTCGAGGTCGGCCGCGTCGAGCTGGGCCGCCAGGTCGGTCGGGTCCGCGTCGGCCTTGGTGCGGGCCTCCGGGTCGGCGTTCTCGGCCCGGGCCGTGAACTTGACCTGGGCCAGGGCGTTCTTCGCCAGCTCGTTCGCCGGTTCGACGTCCAGGATGCGCTCGTAGGCCGCCTGCGCCGCCGCGAAGTCGCCCTGCTCGAACGCCTCTTCCGCCTCGGTGAAGCGCGGGTCCTCGGGCTCCTCGACCGGACCCGCTCCGCCCGCTTCGGCCTCGCGGATCGACGGGAGCTTGTCGCGCAGGGCGTCGAGCAGCGCGTTGATCCACTTGCGGATCTCGGGCTCGGGCAGCGCGCCGGAGAACGCGTCGACCGGCTGGCCGCCGCCGATGGCGACGATCGTCGGGATGGACTGCGCGCCGAACAGCTGCGCGATGCGCGGGTTGGCGTCGACGTCGACCTTCGCCACGACCCAGGCGCCGCCGGACTCGGCGGCCATCCGCTCCAGCACCGGCGACAGCTGCTTGCACGGGCCGCACCACTCGGCCCACAGGTCGACGATCACCAGCTGGTGCAGGGACCGCTCCACGACCTCGGTCTGGAAGGTCGCTTCGGTGACGTCGATCACGGCCTCGGACGAGCCGGGGGCGGGCGGCGGCGGGCCGTCCCCGCCGGCCGGGCCGGCGGGCGGGGCCGGCTGCTTGCGCGCCGTTTCGGCGCGGGCCTTGAGCGCGGACAGGTCCACCGCGCCGGAAAGGGCGGCGGACAGGGCCGCTGACTTCGCTGCAGATCCGCGTGGTTGTGTCACGCTTCCATCCTGGCACGCGCGCCGGGACGTTTCACCGGGTGCCCGGCCCGTCCGCTTGGCAGGACGGCGTCGGGTGGGGCAGGCTCGGCCGGTGCACATCCGGCGTGACGTGAAGGTGGGCCTGTCCATCGCGGCGGCCGTCGCCTGGATCGGCGCGGTGACCCTGCTGATCGTGCACGAGCCCGACCCGGGCGCGGCCTCCCCCGGCGAGCTGCGCGACAAGCTCGCGTCGGCGCTGTCCGGCCACGACGCGGACGCCTTCGCCGGCCTCGTCGACTACCCCGGCTCCGGCGGCGACGACTTCGCGAAGGACTACGTCGCGGTGCTGGCCGACCACGGGGTGCACGACGTCCGCGTCGCCCTCGGCCCGGACGCGGCGGCCCCCGTCCACGCGACGATCGAGGGCGCCCTCGGCGACGGCAGGCCGTTCAGCTACGCGCTGAACGTGACGAGCGAAGACGGCCGCTGGACGGTCGCCTTCACCCCGCCACTCCCTTAATCCTCGCGCAGGTGGGCCTCGACGCGGTCCACCTTGGCCTCCAGCTGGCCGGAGAAGCCGGGGCGGATGTCCGCTTTCAGGACCAGCCCGACCCGCGCCGAACCCTCCCCCGCGGCTTCGACCGCGCGCTTCACGACGTCCATCACCTCGTCCCAGCTCTCGCCCTCGATGTTCGTGAACATCGCGTTGGTCGAGTTGGGCAGCCCGGACTCGCGGACGACCTTCACCGCGCGGGCGACGGCCTCGCTGACTCCGCCGTCGGGCTCCCCGCCGGACGGGCTCACGCTGAACGCGACGATCATGCTCGGAAGTCCCTTCTTCGGTGTTCTTTTCCGCCGGTCGGGCGACACCCGCCGGTACCCGCTGGTAACTTCGCGTGTCATGAACCGTCCGCTGCCGTTCGACCCGATCGCCCGCGCGGCGCAGCTCTGGGAGGACCGGATCGGGCCCTCCGGCACCATGGCCGCGGTGACCGGCGTGATGCGCGTCCAGCAGATCATCCAGTCCGCGGTGGACGGCGCGCTCAAGCCGCACGGCCTGACCTTCGCCCGGTACGAAGCGCTGGTGCTGCTCACCTTCGCCCGCAGCGACAGCCTGCCGATGCGGGTGATGGGCGAGCGGCTCCAGCTGCACCCCACCAGTGTCACCAACATAGTCGACCGGCTGGAGCGCGACGGGCTCGTGAAGCGCGTCCCGCACCCGACCGACCGCCGCACGACGCTCGTCGAGATCACCAGCGAAGGCCGGAAGCGCCGCGAGTCCGCCACCGAGGCCGTCACCGCGATCGACTTCGGCCTGTCCGGGCTCACCGACCGGCAGACCGAGCAGCTGACCGACCTGCTGACGAAGGTGCGTCGCGCGACAGGCGACTTCACCGAATAGAAGAAGGGCCCGCGCCGAAGCACGGGCCCTTCTCATCTGCTGGGATCAGGCGGCGACGGGTTCCTTGACCTGGAACAGGCCGACCCCGCCGTGGGACAGCCGCTGCGGGCCGTCGAGCTTGCCGTTGCGCAGCGCCCACTTCTCGAACAGCCACGTGAACAGCGGCGGGATGCTCGCGAGCAGGGCGTAGACCAGGGTCTTCGGGCGCCAGCCGAGCGGCTTCGCCACGGACAGGGAGACGACCACGTAGAGGACGAAGATCACGCCGTGCACCATGCCGATGACGGGCACGCCGCCCTCACCGGAGGAGTGCACGACGTACTTGAGGAACATCCCGACAAGCAGCGCCGCCCAGGACAGGGCTTCGGCAACTGCGGCCACGCGGAACACTAGAGCGGCCTTGCTGGACACTTCTTCCTCCTGTGGGGTCTCACCACTTTGTCGTAGGCACAAAAAACGTCCGACGCACCGTCCAAGGCGGACTGCCTGTGGACGTCAACGGCGCTGTCGGACGTGCTGAGACCAGTGTGAGGCGTGATGGCCCTCACGGGAACACCGGGGCCCGTGACGATGCTCACGAACGTGGTCCACTGTGGTCCGGACCACGTTCGCGAGCACCACTATCTAGTCAGAACACGGGGAAACCGGTGCTGCGGAGGGCGACGTGCCCCAGGTCGCCTTCGCGACATCGGCAGTCAAGGAGAAGTCGAGCGTCGTGCCACGCTTCAGCTGGTCCACGTTGACATACACCCGGTCACTCGGCTTCGAGCCGACCTCGAGCCCCGAGACGTACTGCAGCTTCGAGCCGTCCGCGCCGGGCGCCTTGATCGTGACGTCCCGCCCGTTCTCCAGGTGCAGCACGGACTTCGCGAAGCGCGGCGAGTTGAGCACGAAGTTCCCAGTCCCTGGGACGGCGGGATAGAGCCCCAGCGCGCTGAAGACGTACCACGCCGACATCGTGCCGAGGTCGTCGTTGCCGGTGACGCCGTTGGGCGCGTTGGTGAACAGCGTGTGCGCCGCCCGCACGACCGTCGACGTCTTCGCCGGCTGCCCGGTGAGCGCGTACATCCACGGCGAGTGCAGGTCGGGCTCGTTGTTCGGGTTGTAGCGGAACTGGTCGTAGTAGTCGTACGGGCCGACGACCCAGTTCTCCCGGACGGCCGTCGCCGGGTTCTTCACCAGCGCGTCGTAGGCGAAGAAGTCGTCGAGGCGCTTGCCGGTGGCCGCCGGGCCGCCCATCCGCTGCTCCAGGCCGGGGACGTCCTGCTGGACCAGCCACTGGTACTGCCAGGCCGTGCCCTCGTGGAAGCCGTCCTGGCTCTGCGGGCTGTACGGCTTGTCGGCCGGGCTGAACCAGGCGCCGCCGGCGACCTTCGGCCGGAAGAAGCCGTCGAAGCCGCGGTCGGTCTGCGACTCGTCCCAGAGCGTCCGGTAGGTCCGGCCCTTCTGCTTCAAAGCGGCCGCGTCGGACTTCTTGCCGAGCGCCGCCGCCATGACCGACAGCGAGCAGTCACCGAGCGCGTACTCCAGGGTCGCCGACGCGCCGTGGTTCGGGTCGGTGTCCTGACCCTTCTTCGGGAAGTTCGGGTCGTACTGGACGAAGCCGTCAGCCTGGTAGCTCGCGTTGCCGGAGCGGCCCTGGAACGGCGACGACGCGGGCGGGATCTGCGTCGAGTTCTGCAGCAACGCCTGGTAGGCGCGCATCTCGTTGCCCGACAGCGCCCCGAACCGCCAAAGGTCCACGAGGAACGGCGTGACCGGGTCACCCGTCATCGTGTTCGTCTCCTGGCTCGCGTACGCCCACCGCGGCAGCCAGCCGCCCTGGTCGTGGATGGCCAGGATGCTCTTGGCGATATCACGAGCGCGGTCCGGCCGCAGCAGCGCAAGGAGCTGGTTCTGCGTGCGGTAGGTGTCCCACAGCGAGAAGAAGTCGTAGTACGTCCAGCCGACCGCGCGGTGGATCTTCTTGTCGAAGCCGTAGTAGCGGCCGTCGGCGTCGTTCGCGGTCAACGGCTGCAGCAGCGCGTGGTACAGCGACGTGTAGAAGACCGTGCGGTCGTCGGTCGTGCCGCCCTTGATGTCCACAGTGGACAGCTCGCGCCGCCAGGTCCGCTGGACGTCCGCCTTGGCGGAGTCGAACGACCGGATGTGCTCGGCCGCCAGGTTCACCCGGGGCCCGGCCGCGTCCACCTGCGAGATCGCCGTGGTCGCGGTGACCTGGCCCGCGCCGCCGAACGACAGCCACGCGCCACGCAGGCCCGCGCCGCCTTCGGAAGACCGGCTGCCGGGGGTGCCGCCGGTCGGCGACCAGGTGCCGAACGTCTTGAACGGCTTGTCGAACTTCGTCGTGAAGTACGTCGTGTAGGCCTTGCCGCCGCAGAAGGCCTGCGACTCCACGGTTCCTTCGACGGTCCGGTCGTCGACGACGCGGATGCTGCTGCCCGTCACCGGTTCCTTGTCGTTGGCCTGCCCGACGTTGACGAAGACGTTGGCATCACCGGGTTTCGCAAAGGTGTACCGCTCGACACCCGCGCGCGTCGCCGCGGTCGTCTCGACGTCGACACCGCCGTAACCGGTCAGGTGGACCTTGTAGTAACCGGGCTTGCCGACCTCGCCGTCGTGGGTGAACGGCGCCGCGTACTTCGTCTGGTCGAAAGTGGACGCCTTGGTCGTGTCGAACGCCTTGCCGGGCCCGATCTCGCCGGTCGTCGGCAACGTCGAGACGAGGCCGCCCTGCTCCCAGCAGCCCGCGCCGGACAGGAAGAAGTGGCCGAAGCCGCGGATGGCCGTGTCGGTGTAGCGGTAGCCGGCGTAGTGCGAGGTGATGGGGCTGACCTGCGTCATCCCGAACGGCGCCGACGCGCCGGGGAACGTGTTGCCCTCGTCCTGCGTGCCGATGAACGTGTTGACGGCGTCCAGGGCATCCCCGCCGGCCGCGGCCGCGACGGGGGTGAGCCCCGTCGCGGCCGCGGTCAGCGTGAGAAAGCCCGCCAGGATGGTGCTTTTCATGCGCCGATGCCGATCGCGAACACGTGGAGCGCACCGCCGCTGACGTTGTCCGGCAGCGTCACGCTCGCCACGGTCTTGCCCGCGTCGAGGGTGATCGGGTTGGTGCCGAACACCATCGTGCGGATCTGCTGCGGGTCGCTGCCCGCGGCGTTGCGGTACGGCGTGGACAGCACGATCCGGTTGCCGAACGACGGCTGGGCGCCGCCGCCCCCGAGGGTCCAGTCGGAGAATCCGATGGTGGCGGTGGACTTGCTGCCGTCGGTGTAGGTGATCGTCAGCGTGCCGGACGCGTTGCCGTTGGACGCCGAGCCGAGCAGCGCCAGCCGTCCCGAACCGCTCACGTTCACCGTCTGGCCTCCTGCGACCGCGTTGTCGGGGTCGCCGGCCGGGAACGCCGGCCAGGTGAACTTGATGCCGTCACTGGTCACCGTGCCGCCCGGGTTGGCGCCGGCCGCGGCCAGCGCGTTCGCCGAGTAGCTCCAGCCGCCGCCGTCGAAGTTGGCCGCCGACGAGTCGGAGTCCGGCGAGATGCCGGCGTTGTCGACCGTGGCGAGCCAGCTGTTCGGCTGCGCGACCAGCACCGTGAGCACCGCCTGCGTCGAAGCCACCCCCGGCGCCGAGAACGTCACCGGGATGCGGCGGGCGCCGTCGGCCAGCCCGGCCGGGACGGTCACCGTCACGTCGGCGTGCGCCTTGCCGCCCGCCGGGACAGCGATGCTGCCCGACGCCGGGGTCAACGTGACCCCGTCGACACTGCCCGCGCTGTAGGTCCAGGTCCGGGCCGTACCGGAGAGGTCCTGGACACCGACCGACGCCTGGGACGTCGACCCTGCCGGCGTCACCGCGCGCGCCGGGTCCACAAAGGACAGGCTCGGCTTCTCCTGCTCGCGGAACGACGGCGGTGCGTCGGCCGCCGCACTGCCCCACGCGGTTGCCGTGGCGGACCGCGTGTAGTCGAGCGTGCCGCCACTGGAGATCAGCGACTCCGGCAGCCACGCCTTGTAGGCCGCGCCACCGTTGACCTTCAGGCTGCCGACGTAGTCACCGGTGCCCGGCGCGTTGATCGTGATCTTCTTGCCCGCGCCGGTGGTGAGCACGGCGTGCTCGAAGCGCGGGGTGACGAGCAGCGTCTCGGCGCGGCCCGGGATCTCCGGGTAGACGCCGAGCGCGGACCAGACGTACCAGGCCGACATCTGGCCGAGGTCGTCGTTGCCGATCAGGCCTTCGGGACGCGGGTTGTACAGCTCGTCCATCGAGCGGTGCACGATCGCCTGGGTCTTGGCCGGGGCGCCCGCGTAAGAGTAGACGTACGGCGCGTTGGAGTTCGGCTCGTTGCCCATGAAGGCGTACGGCTCCTGGGTGCCCGCGTTCAGCTGGGTGAAGAAGGTGTCCAACCGCGACTGGGTCGCGGCCGGCCCGCCGAACGCCGTCACGACGCCGGCGAGGTCGTAGGGCACCATCCACTCGTACTGCGCGCCGTTGCCCTCGACCCAGCCCTGCGAGCTGGCGGGGTCGTAGGTGCCGGCGAACGAGCCGTCCGCGTTGCGCGGCTGCAGGTGACCGGTGCCCGGGTTGTAGAGGTTCTGCCAGTTCTGCGCGCGCTTCATGAACGTCGTGTACGTCGCGCTGTCCCCGAGCCGCTTCGCGAACTCGGCGATGGAGAAGTCGGCGCTGGTGTACTCGAGCGTGTCCGCGCCGGCGCCCGGCACGTACCCGAGCTTCTGGTAGTCGTCGAGGCCCGGCCGCTCGGTGTAGCCCTGCGTCGGCTGGGTGGCGCCCTTGATCATGAGCAGCAACGCCTTCTGGGCGTCGAAGTCCCGCGCCCCGAACGCGTACGCGCTGGAGACGATGATGTGGTACGGGTCGCCGTTCATGACGCCGGTGTAGTCGTTGGCCACCGTCCAGCGGTCCCACGACCCGCCCTGCTCGGCGTAGGCCATCATCGACCGGACGATGTCCGAGGTCTCCTTGGGGTCGATCGTCGCCAGGAGCGGGGCTTCCGAGCGGTAGATGTCCCAGCCGGAGAAGTTGGTGTACATCGCGTGGCCCTTGTCGGCCTTGTGGATCCGCCCGTCGAAGCCGGGGTACTGACCGTCCACATCGGAGAACACGTTCGGCTGGATCAGCGAGTGGTACAGCGAGGTGTAGAACGTCGTCAGGTCGGCGTCCGAGCCACCGGTGACGGCGATCTTGCCGAGCTGGTCGTTCCACGCCTTCCGCGCACCCGCGGCCACGGTGTCGAACGACTTCTTGGTGTTCTCGGCCTTGAGGTTGGCCTTCGCGCCGTCGACGGACACAAAGGACAGTCCGACCTGGACGTTCACCTGCGCGCCGTTGAGGTTGGCGAAGGTGACGTACCCGCCGCTGCCCGGGCCGGACACGGTGGTGTCCTGCTGCTTGGCCTTGGCCGGGCGCGCGATGGAGGCGTTGACACCGTTGGGCTGCGCGACCTTCGCCTTGGCCCCACCGGTTTCGGCGGACTTGCCCGGCGTCACGGCGCCGTTCTTCCAGGTGCCGATCGACTCGAACGGCGTGTCGAACTTGGCCGAGAAGTAGACGCGGTAGCTGTTCTGCGCGCCGCAGAAGCGGCCGCTGGTGGCCCAGCCGCTGATGGTGTCCTTGCCGATGGTGATCGACGCGTCGTCGGTGCCGTTGACCGAGCCGGACGTGTTGACCAGCAGCGTCGAGGACGCGCCGGCCGGGTAGGTCAGCCGCGCGGAGCCGGTGCGCTGGGTCGCGGCCAGCTCGACCTTCGCGCCGCTGTCGAGGGTGACGTCGTAAGCGCCGGCCGTCGCGTGTTCGTTGGCGTGCGAGAACTTCGACGTGTAGTGCCCGGGGTCGGTCGCCGGGGAGGTCGAAACCTCACCGACGTACGGGATGAACGGAATGTCCTGATAGGTCGAACAGCCCGCGCCCGAAAGGTGCGTCAGGCTGAACCCGGTCAGGGCGTTGTCGTCGTAGAAGTACCCGCCAGGCTGGGACTTCACGGTGTCCGGGCTCCACTGGACCATGCCGAACGGCGCGACCGCGCCCGGGAACGTGTTGCCGGCGCCGCCCCCGGTGCCGTGGTCGGCGCCGCCCGGACGGGTGCCCACGAAGGGGTTGACCCACTTCGCGAAATCCGTCGCCGGGCCCGCCGCGGCGGGGACAGCGGGAGCCACCGCTGCCGTCACCGCCAATGTCAGGAAAGCAAAACCGGCTCTGAAGCGCGCTCGCGCCATCGCCATCGCCTCTCACCTCATCAGCGCGACCCGAAACGGTGCAATGACAACCTTGTCGCGCAGTCGGTCGAACCGGGTCACCTTGGGCAGCGTCTCACCGGACAGTCAAGTGTCCCGTCAAGACCTGTCCACTTCGGGACAGCGTGATCAGCCGTCTGCCGTACGACGTCGGTAGCCGAATCGGCACAATCCACGCACGAACCGTTGACAACTCACCGGGCGGTGGCGTTCAATCCCGTGCACTATGACAACGTTGTCTCCACCCGGCCGGGACCGGGACGGCAGCACGCGCACCGCGAGCCGCCGGGCCACGATGAGCGATGTGGCGCGGCTGGCGGGCGTGTCGATCAAGACCGTCTCGCGCGTGGTCAACGACGAACCGGCGGTGCACCCGGACACCGCCGAGCGGGTCATGGCGGCCATCGAGCAGCTGGGGTTCCGGCGCAACCTCGGCGCGCGGAACCTGCGCCGCGGGTCGACCACCGGGACCATCGGGCTGATCGTCGAGGACGTCGGCAACCCCTTCTACTCCGAGCTGAACCGCGCGGTCGAGCGGATCGCGACGTCGTTCGGGCGCCAGGTGCTCACCGGCTCGTCCGAGGAGAACTCCGACCGCGAGCGCGAGCTCGTGCTGGAGTTCTGCGCGCGGCGGGTGGACGGCATCCTCGTCGTCCCGGCCGGCCTGCAGCACGGGTACCTGGTGCCGGAGATGCGCGCGGGCACGCCGGTGGTGTTCATCGACCGCCCGGCCGGCGACATCGTGGCCGACACCGTGCTGGTGGACAACCTCGGCGGCACCATCGAAGCCGTCACCCACCTGGCGAAACACGGCCACCGGCGGATCGCCTTCCTCGGGGACAGCCCGGACATCTTCACCGCCGCCGAGCGCCTGCGCGGCTTCCGCGAGGGCTGCGTGCGCAACGGGATCTCCTACGACGAGTCCCTGGTCTCCATGCGTACCCCGACGCCGGACTACATCGGCGACGCGGTGAAGCGGCTGATGCACGGCCCGGACGCGGCCACCGCGGTGATCGCCGGCAACAACCGGGTCGCCGTGCACGTGCTGCGCGCGCTCGCCCACGCCGAGCAGCGCCCGGCGATGGTCGGCTTCGACGACTTCGAGCTGGCGGACCTGCTCGACCCGCCGGTCACCGTCGTCGCGCACGACGTGAGCGCGCTCGGCCACGCCGCGGCCGAGCTGCTCTTCGCGCGCGTCCAAGGAGATCAGTCCCCGCCCAGAAAGGTAGTCCTGCCCGTGCATCTCGTCGCCCGTGGTTCCGGTGAGGTCGCCCCGTGACCCTCGAACCGATCCGCCTCCCGGCCAACCAGCCGCCGCAGTTCTACCGCGGGGGCGACGCCATCGCGGCGCTGCGCGGCGCGTCTTCCGAGAAGAAGTTCGGCCCGGAGGACTGGGTCGCGTCGGTGAGCACCATGTTCGGCCAGGAGACCAACGGCCTGACCCGGCTCCCGGATGGCGCCTGGCTGCGGGACGCCGTGCTCGCGAACCCGAACGCCTGGCTCGGCGCCAAGCACGTCGAGGCGCTCGGGACGTCGACCGGCCTGCTGGTCAAGCTGCTCGACGCGGGCCAGCGGCTGCCCGTGCACTTCCACCCGGACGACGCCTTCGCGAAGCAGCACTTCGACTCGCACTTCGGCAAGACCGAGGCGTGGATCGTGGTCGGCACCTACGGCGACGACCCGCGCGTCTACCCCGGCTTCAAGGAGACGCTGTCGAAGGCGACGGTCTCCGAGTGGACGCGCGAGCAGGACGTGCCGTCGATGCTGGGCGCGCTGAACAGCGTCCCGGTGACCGCGGGTGACACCGTCTACATCCCGGCGGGCCTGCCGCACGCGATCGGCGAAGGCGTCTTCGTCGTCGAGCTGCAGCAGCCGACGGACTTCTCGCTGACCATCGAGTGGCGCGACTTCCTCGCGTCGCCGGAGAAGGGCCACCTCGGGATCGGCTTCGACACCGCGATCGAAGCGCTCGACACGTCGGGCTGGGACGCCGGGCGCCTGGAGACCATCATCAAGCGCACCGCGGGCGACACCGGGTCCACAGTGGACCTGCTCGCCGGCGGCTCGGAGCAGTTCTTCCGAGCCGAGCAGCTGCGCACGGACAAGACGACAACGTTGTCACTCGACCCGTCGTTCGCGGTGCTGGTGGTCCTCGACGGCGAGGGTGTCCTGCGCACCGAGCACGGCGGTGACCACGCGCTGGCGAAGGGCGACACCTACGTCATGCCGTTCGACGCCGGCCAGACCGAGCTCGCCGGGACCACGACGGTGATCCGCTGCCGGCCGCCGGCGCCGGAAGGGAGGCGGGGATGAGCGAAGTCCTGCTGGAAGCGGTCGACCTGGTCAAGCGGTACGGGTCGGTCGAAGCCCTGCGCGGCGCGTCGTTCCAGGCGCGCGCGGGTGAGGTGACGGCGCTGATCGGCGACAACGGCGCCGGCAAGTCCACTTTGGTCAAATGCCTCTCCGGCGCGGAGCAGCCGACGTCGGGCAAGATCCTGCTGGACGGCGCCGACGCCCACTTCGACTCGCCGACGACGGCGCGGCGCCTGGGCATCGAGACCGTCTACCAGGACCTCGCCGTCGCCCCCGAGCTCGACCCGGCCGCGAACCTGTTCCTCGGCCGCGAGATCCACCGCAAAGGGATCCTCGGCAAGCTCGGCATGCTCGACAAGGCCGAAATGCGGCGCCAGGCCGTCGAGGAGTTCCAGCGCCTCGGCGTGACGCTGCAGAGCACCGACGTCCCGATCGGCTCGCTCTCGGGCGGGCAGCGGCAGAGCGTCGCGGTCGCGCGGTCGGTCGTGTGGGCGTCGAAGGTCGTGTTCATGGACGAGCCGACCGCGGCGCTGGGCGTCGTGCAGCGCGAGCGCGTGCTCGACGTCATCAAGAAGGTGCGCGACAAGGGCATCGCCGTCGTGCTGATCAGCCACAACATGCCCGAGGTGCTCTCGGTCGCCGACCGCGTCGAGGTGCTGCGGCTGGGCAAGCGTGTCGCCCGGTTCACCGGGCCGGACACGAAGCTCGAAGACCTCGTCGCCGCGATGACCGGGGCGCTCGTGCAAGAGGAGGCCGCGTGAGCGTGTCGACACCCGCGCAGAAGGACATCCAGGAGTCGCCGGAGGCCGGGTTCGGCAAGCGGCCCCTCGGCAAGCGGCTGGTCGGCGCCAACACGTTCTGGATCGCGCTGGTCCTGGTCGCGCTGGTCATCGTGTTCAGCGCGATCGCTCCCGGCGAGTTCCCGACGCTGTTCACCTTCCAGACGCTGCTCATCGAGACGTCGGTGCTGCTGGTGCTCTCGGTCGGCATGACGTTCGTGATCATCACCTCCGGCATCGACCTGTCCGTCGGCTCGGTGCTGATCTTCGCCGGCATGGTCGCCGGCAAGGTGATGGAGGCGATGTCCGGCGGCAACGCGTCGAACGCCGGCTGGGGCGTCATCGTCGTCGGCCTGGTCGCCGCGGTGGTCGCCGGCACGGTGTGGGGCCTGGTCAACGGCTTCCTCATCGCCGTGGCGGGGATCCCGCCGCTGATCGTCACCCTCGGCACGATGGGTGCGGCGCTGGGCGCGGCCTACCTGCTCAACAACGGGTCGGACGTGCGCAGCGTGCCGGTGGTCCTCAACCAGACCCTCGGGTACGGCACCTCGTTCGGCGTGGTGCCCAACCTGGTCATCGTCGCCGTCGTGATCACCCTGATCGGCGCGTGGCTGCTGCACACCACGAAGTTCGGCCGGTACACCTTCGCCGTCGGCTCCAACGCCGAAGGCGCGCGGCGCGCGGGCATCGGCGTCACCGCGCACCTGCTGAAGGTGTACACGCTGACGGGGTTCCTGGCCGGCATCGCCGGGTTCCTCTCGCTGGCGTACTACGCGTCGACCACGATTTCGGCGCACACCACCGACAACCTCAACGCCATCGCCGCGGTCGTGATGGGCGGGACGAGCCTCTTCGGCGGCGTCGGCTCGGTGCTGGGCACGGTGATCGGCGTGTTCATCCCGGCGGTGCTGAAGAAGGGTTTCAACATCACCCACGTCCAGGACTTCTGGCAGATGATCGCCGTCGGCGCGGTGCTGATCGCGGCGGTCTGGTTCGACCAGCGGCGCCGCCGTCGCCGCAACTCCCGCTGATTCCCCCCTGAGTACAAAGAGGTGCTTATGAAGCTGACCAAGACTCTCACCGCCATGGGTGCCGTGGTCTCCGCCGCGGCCTTGCTCACCGCGTGCGGGTCCGGCACGGTCGGGCAGAGCGGGTCCGGTGACAGCCAGGCCAACTCGGCCGGCTCGAAGAAGCTGGCGCTCATCCCGGGTGTGCAGGCCGAGCCGTTCTACATCTCGCTGCAGTGCGGCGCGCAGGCCGAAGCCAAGAAGCTCGGTTACGAGCTGACCACGCAGGCGCCGCAGAAGTTCGACGCGGCCATGCAGACCCAGCTCGTCAACGCCCTCGGCTCAAACCCGCCGGCCGCGCTGCTCATCGCCCCGACCGACGACACGGCGATGCTCGCGCCGATCCAGCAGGTCAAGAACCGCGGCGCGAAGATCGTCGAGGTCGACACGTCGCTGAAGGACACCAGCGTCGCGGCGTCGTCGGTCTCCTCCGACAACGCCGAGGGCGGCAAGCTCGCGGCCCAGACGATGGCCAAGCTCGCGAACGGCAAGAGCGGCTCGGTGCTCGTGCTCGACACGATCGCCGGGACGTCGACGACGGCGGCGCGCGCGAAGGGCTTCGAGGACGAGCTGAAGAACACCCCGAACCTGAAGTCGGTCGGCGTCCAGTTCACCCAGAACGAGCCGGACCAGGCGGCGTCCAAGGTGACGGCGGCGCTGTCGTCCACCCCGGACCTCATCGGCATCTTCGCGACGAACCTCAACACCGGTGAGGGCGCGGCGACCGGCCTGCGCAACGCGGGCAAGGTCGGCGCGGTGAACCTGATCGGCTTCGACGCCAGCCCCTCGGAGGTCGAAGGCCTCAAGAGCGGCCAGTACCAGGCCCTGATCGCCCAGGACCCGGCCTCGATCGGCACCCAGGGCGTCCAGCAGGCGGTGGCCGCGATCGAGGGCAAGCCGACCACGCGGAACCTCACCGCGCAGCTGCACTCGATCACCAAGGCCGACATGGACGCCAACTCGCAGTACTTCTACAAGCAGAGCTGCTGACCCGTCCGTCAGAGCCCTGTGCGGGGTGTTCGCTGCCCGCACAGGGCTCTGACCAGTGGTTTCGCCGCCGGTGATCGCTTACTGCCGGTCACCGCGGTGAGATAACCGCTCACCGCACGACCCGTTCCCCCGCCCGGGTGGGCTCCGTCACACTCATCTGCACATGCATTGGCACATGCATGATCGCAGGGAGGGTGCGATGAACTACGAGCGGCCGGCCGAGCACCGGACGATCTTCGCCGTGGACGTCGAGGGTTACGGCGATCGGCGCAGGACCACACCACACCGCCTGGCGTTGCGCGAAGGGCTGTACCGCGCGCTGTTCCGGGCGTTCGACGACGCCGGTGTCCCGTGGCGGCACTGCCGGAGAGAGGACTGCGGCGACGGCGTCTTCGTCCTCGCCCCGGCGGAGATCCCCAAAGGACCCTTCGTCGAGTTCTTGCCCAACGCGCTCGCCGTGGCGCTGCACCGGCACAACCTGACCCACGACGCCGGGGCGCGGATCCGGCTCCGGATGGCGCTGCACGCGGGCGAAGTCGCCTACGACGACTTCGGCGTCACCGCGCCGGCGATCAACCAGACGTTCCGGCTCCTGGAGGCCGCGCCGCTGCGGCAGGCGCTCAAGTCGTCGCGGGGCGTCCTGGCGCTGATCACCTCGGCGTGGTTCTTCGAGGAGGTCGTCCGGCACAGCGACGGGCTCGACCCGGCGACGTTCCGGCCGGTCCCGGTGACGGTCAGGGAGACCCGCACGACCGGCTGGATCTCGCTGCCGGACCGGCCGTACCCGGCCGACACGAGCCTGGTCGTCCCGGACCGCCGTCCGGTCACGGCGATCGACGAGTACCGCACCTGGCGCCGGTTCCGCCGCCACGCCCAAGTGCTGGCCGACCGGGAGGACCCCGGGTAGCCGTAGGATCTACTCCCCTGGACACCGTCGCCGAGGGGAGGCCCGATGACCGTGCACCTGCGTCCGGCGTCGCGCGCCGACCCGCTGCCGGTGCTCGCCGCCGCCCGCCGGATCACCGACGACCTGCGCGACGGCCTGTCCGGCACCCGCGCCCGCCGCGCCGCGCACGGCCTGCGCCGGCTGTTCGGCTTCCCGGGGCTGGGCCTCACCGACCTGTCCGGCTCGCTGCTGTGGTCGGGGCGGCCGGGGCCGGACGCGGTCGTCGCGACGGTGCTCGACGGGGTGCTGCACAGCGAGGAACCCGGCTCCGCGCAGGACGTCCTGGTGCTGCCGCTGCACGTCCACGACGAGCTGGCCGGGGCGATCCTGGTCGTCGGCGACGTCCGCGACTCGGTGGCGGGGCAGGCCGCGGACCTGGTCGTCCAGGCGCTGGAGCGCGGCCGGCTCGAGGCGTCGGCGGAGCAGGCCGCGCAGGCCGAACTGCGGGCGCTGCGGGCGGAGATGTCCCCGCACTTCGTCTACAACGCGCTCACGGTCATCGCGTCGCTGGTGCGTTCGGACCCCGACCGCGCCCGTGACCTGATGCTGGACTTCGCCGACTACACGCGTTACAGCCTGGCGCGGCACGGCGAGTACACCGTGGTCGCCGAGGAGTTCCGCGCGATCGAGACGTACCTGGCGCTGCAGCGGGCGGTGCTCGGCGAACGGCTGCGCGTCCAGGTGCGGGTGGCGCCGGAGATCCTCGCCGTCGCGGTGCCGTACCTGGTGCTGGAGCCGTTGGTGGAGAACGCGATCCGGCACGGCATCGAACCGCGCTCGGGCACCGGGTTCGTCCAGGTGCACGGCCAGGCGGAAGGGAACGACTGCGTGATCTTCGTCGAGGACGACGGCGTCGGCATGGACCCGAAGCGCGCGGCGGACATCCTCGCCGGCCGCACCGGCGACGACGACCCGGCCGGGCTCGGTCTGGCCAATGTGGACAGACGACTGCGGGACGTCTACGGCGCCTGGTACGGCCTGACCGTCGAGACCGAGGTCGGCGCGGGCACCCGGGTGGTCGTGCGGGTGCCGCGGTTCCAGCCGGGGGTGCTGCCGTGACGTCGCTTCGGGTACTCGCCGTCGACGACCTGCCGCCGGCGTTGGACGAGCTGTGCACGATGCTGCGCGAAGCGCCCGAAGTCGGCGAAGTCGTCGGCGCGAGTGACGCGCTGAAGGCGTTGAGGCTGCTTCAGGCGGACAGGTTCGACGCGGTGTTCCTCGACATCTCGATGCCGGGCCTCGACGGGCTCGAGCTGGCGGGGTTGCTGGCCAAGCTGAGCGAGCCGCCGGTGATCGTGTTCGTCACGGCCCACGACGGCCACGCGGTGACGGCGTACGGCATCGGCGCGGTCGACTATCTGCTCAAGCCGGTCCGCGCGGAACGGCTGTCGGCGGCGCTGGCGAAGGTGACGCGCAACGCGACGCCGTCGTCGCGGTCCACGCCGGACGCGATGGCCGCGCTCCCGGTGGAGTCCGGCGGGCGCACACGGTACGTCCGCCGCGACGACGTGCTGTTCGTGGAGGCCCACGGGGACTACGTCCGGCTGCACACGCGGGGTGGCGTCCATCTGGTCCGGATGCCGATCTCGCGGCTCGAGGAGTACTGGGAGGGCACGGGGTTCAGCCGGGTGCACCGCGGGTTCCTGCTGGCGGTGGGCGCGGTGCTGGAGCTGCGGAGCGACTCGGCGGGCGGGTTGCTGGCGCACACGGAGGCGGGGGACGTCCCGGTGAGCCGGCGGCATGCGCGGGACCTGCGGGACCGGTTGCTGGAGGCCGCTCAGCGTGGGCAGCTCGGACCGGGCGCGCGATGAGCCGCCGGTCCACCTGCTCCCGGCGCAGCGGTGGGCGGCCGCCTGCACTCGCCCACTGCTCGGCCAAGCCCGCGATGCGCCGCCGACCTGAAGCCGCCTGCTCCCAGCCCAGCGCGGGCCGCCCTTGGCCGGGCTCACGATGAGCAAGATCCGCCGGGTCGCCGTCACGAGCCCGCAGACCCGGCTCGCCCACGCCCGGCGCCGCTCGCGTCACCGCTGGCGCCAGCCCCGGCTCCCCGTCGGCGACACCCAGCGCGCCACCACCCTCTACCGCGCGCAACGCCGCCGCGGCATCCCCGCGCTCGTCCTCATGTTCACGCTCCTCCTCGGCCTGCCCGGCGTCTTCGCGATCTTCCCCGGCCTGGACACCCTGCGGCTGCTGGGAATCCCCGTCTCCTGGCTGATGATCGCCGTCCTGCCCTACCCCGCGATGGCCCTCCTGGCCCGCTGGCAACTGCGTCGAGCCGAGCGCCTCGAGGACGACGACTAGTGGGCGTCGCACTCGCCGTCGCGCCGGTCGTGCTCGCGACGCTGCTCATCGGCGTCCGCGGGGTCGCCGCCATGCGCACGACGTCGGACTTCCTCGTCGCCTCGCGCCGGATCTCGCCGCTGGTCAACTCCGCCGCCGTCTCCGGCGAATACCTTTCCGCCGCCTCCTTCCTAGGGGTCGCCGGGCTCGTGGTCAAAGACGGCATCGGAGCACTCTGGTACCCGGTCGGCTTCACCGCCGGGTACATCGCGATGCTCGTCCTCGTCGCCGCCCCGATGCGGCGCTCCGGCGCGCTGACCGTCCCCGACTTCGCCGAAGCCCGCCTCAACTCGCCCGCGCTGCGCCGCCTGGCCGCCGTGGTCGTCCTGGTGATCGGCACCATCTACGTCGTCCCGCAGTTCCGCACCGCCGGGCTCGTGCTCACCGCGGTCGGCGGCACGCCGTACTGGGTCGGTGTCGTGCTGGCCGGCGCCGCCGTCAGCATCACCCTCGCGCTCGGCGGGATGCGCGCGGCGACCTACGTCCAGGCGTTCCAGTTCGTGCTGAAGCTCCTGCTCTTCCTGATCCCCGCGATCTGGCTCGTGCTGCAGGCCGGCGCGGTCAACCGCACCGACGCCCTCAACCCCGTCGAGTTCACCCACTTCGCCCGCGAGACGCCGGTGAAGTTCGAAGTCGACGTCACGATGGAGATCCGCGAGCCGACCGCCGTCCGCCGCAACGGCGTCGCGGAAACCCTGCCGCCGGGCGAGTTCACCGCGCACAGCCAGGACGAGGTCGTGTTCGGCGCGGGCGCGGCCGTCCCCGCGGTCCGCGGCGGCGCGCCGCTCGGCGGGCACGACTGGCAGCGCCCGCTGCTCGACCTCGGCGACCAGGGCTACCCGCTGCTCGGGACGTGGGCGGTGCTCATCGCGACCATGCTCGGCACGATGGGCCTGCCGCACGTCCTCATGCGCTTCCACACCAGCCCGGACGGCCGCGCCGCCCGCCGCACGGCCGCGATCACCGTGGCGCTGCTGGGGATCTTCTACCTCTTCCCCGGTGTCTACGGCGTGCTCGGCCGGGTGCTCGTGCCCGGCCTCTACCTCTCCGGCGCGACCGACACGGTGGTCGTCGCGCTGCCGTACCAAGTGGACAGTGGCTGGGCCGGCGGGCTCTTCACGGCGTTGCTCACCGCGGGCGCGTTCGCCGCGTTCCTGGCGACGTCGCTCGGCCTGCTGCTCGTGATGTCCGGCGCGATCGCGCACGACCTCGTCCCCGGCGGGCTGCGGCGGCTGCGGATCGCGGTGTTCGGCGTCGCCGGGGTCATGGTGCTGCTGGCGCTGCGCTCGGCCGAGCTCGACGCCGGGGTGCTCGTCACGTGGGGCTTCACCGTGGCCGCGTCGACGTTCTGCCCGCTGCTCGTGCTCGGCATCTGGTGGCCGCGGCTGACCGCGGCCGGCGGGATCGCCGGGGTGCTGGCGGGGCTCGTCGCGTCGTCCGGCTCGATCCTGTTCGCGCTCGCCGGGCCGCCGCTGCGCGGCTGGGTGGCGATCTTGGTGCAGCAACCGGCACCCTGGTCGGTGCCGCTGGCGTTCGGCGTAATGGCGCTGGTCTCCCTGCGGGGCCGGCCCCCCGCCTGGTCGACGGCGGCGATGTTGCGGCTGCACCTCGACGAACCCCGTTCGACGGGACCGCGCGACCGTTCGTCAACCGTTCGTCGTCTGGCCCGGCTGTTGAGCCGCTGAATCTTCACGCGAGACTCACACGTCCCTACGGTGTCGCACGTCACTTTCCGCAACGTCGCAGGGAGCAGCGATGAGCACGACGGACACCGGCGGCGGGCCCCCGGACACGTCAGAGACCATCTGGGAACGCGCCCACGAAAGCACCGAATTCCGTGAGCTGCGCAGCCGCCTGCGCCGGTTCGTCTTCCCGATGACGGCGCTGTTCCTGGTCTGGTACCTGCTGTACGTGCTCCTCGCGGACTACGCGCACGGCTTCATGAGCACGAAGGTCTTCGGCAACATCAACATCGGCCTGATCTTCGGCCTGCTGCAGTTCGTCTCGACGTTCGTCATCACCGGCCTCTACGTCCGGTACGCCAACCGGAAGCTCGACCCGGTCGCGGAGAAGATCCGTGAGGACATCGAGAAGGAGCAGGCATGAAAACTCTCGCCGCGGGGGTGGAAGGCAGCAGCCCGCTCCTCAACATCCTGATCTTCGCCGCGTTCGTGGTCATCACGCTGGTGATCGTGTTCCGGGCCAGCCGCAACACGAAGACGGCGTCGGACTACTACGCCGCCGGCCGCGCCTTCACCGGTCCCCAGAACGGCATCGCCATCTCGGGTGACTACCTGTCGGCGGCGTCGTTCCTCGGCATCGCGGGCGCCATCGCCATCAACGGTTACGACGGCTTCCTCTACTCCATCGGCTTCCTGGTCGCGTGGCTCGTCGCGCTGCTGCTGGTCGCGGAACTGCTGCGCAACACCGGCAAGTTCACGATGGGCGACGTGCTGGCGTTCCGCATGAAGCAGCGCCCGGTGCGGGCCGCCGCCGCGACGTCGACGCTGGCCGTGTCGTTCTTCTACCTGCTGGCGCAGATGGCCGGCGCGGGCGGCCTGGTGGCGCTCCTGCTCGGTGTCGAAGGCGGTGGCGCGCAGGCCATCGTGATCGCCGTGGTCGGCGTGATCATGATCGCCTACGTCCTGATCGGCGGCATGAAGGGCACCACCTGGGTGCAGATCATCAAGGCCGCGCTGCTGATCGTCGGCGCGCTCGTGATCACCCTGTGGGTGCTCGGCAAGTACAACTTCAACTTCTCCAGCCTGCTGCAGGCCGCCGTCGACAAGGCGGGCAAGGCCGGCGAGACGCTGCTCGGCCCGGGCAAGCAGTACGGCGCCACCGGAACGTCCAAACTGGACTTCTTCTCCCTCGGCATCGCCCTGGTGCTCGGCACCGCGGGCCTGCCGCACGTCCTGATGCGCTTCTACACCGTGCCGACCGCTCGCGACGCGCGTCGCTCGGTGGTCTGGGCGATCGTGCTGATCGGCGTGTTCTACCTATTCACGCTGGTGCTGGGCTACGGCGCCGGCGCGCTGGTCGGGCCGGACACGATCAAGAAGGCACCCGGTGGCGTCAACTCCGCCGCGCCGCTGCTCGCGCTCGAACTGGGCGGGCCGGTGCTGCTGGGCCTGATCTCCGCGGTCGCGTTCGCCACGATCCTCGCGGTGGTCGCCGGCCTGACGATCACGGCGTCGGCGTCGTTCGCGCACGACGTCTACGCGAACGTCGTCAAGCGGGGCAAGACGTCGCCGGACGCGGAGGTCAAGGTCGCCCGGATCACGGCGGTGGTGATCGGCGCGCTCGCGATCGGCGGCGGCATCCTGGCCAACGGGCAGAACGTCGCGTTCCTCGTGGCGCTCGCGTTCGCGGTGGCGGCGTCGGCGAACCTGCCGACGATCCTCTACTCACTGTTCTGGAAGCGGTTCAACACCCAGGGCGCGCTGTGGTCGATCTACGGCGGCCTGGCCATCACGGTCGTGTTGATCGTCTTCTCGCCGGCGGTGTCCGGCAAGAGCACCTCGATGATCAAGACCGCGGACTTCGCCTGGTTCCCGCTGAGCAACCCCGGCATCGTCTCGATCCCGGCCGCGTTCATCCTGGGCTGGCTCGGCACGGTCCTGTCCAAGGAGCACAACGAGAAGAAGTACGCCGAGATGGAGGTCCGCTCCCTCACCGGCGCGGGCGCCGAGAAGGCCGTCGCGCACTAGCGGCACAGAGACACCGAAGGCCGTCGCGGGTCACCCTCGCGGCGGCCTTCGGCCATCTCCTGGTCAGTAGGGCAGCTTGCCTTCGGCGATTCCCGAGAGCGTGGCTTCGAACTGCTTGCGCACGTACTGCCACAGGCCGCCGCCCAGCGAGATCCGCGCGACGCCCAGCTCGGCGAGCCCGGCGAGGCTGGTTCCGGGCCGCGCGGCCACGTTGACCGCGCCGCCGACCCCCTGGACGAACTCCGCGAGCAGGTCGGGCGCCCCCAGGTGGATCGGGTAGACGCAGTCGGCGCCCGCGTCGAGGTAGGCCTTCGCCCGCTCGACGCCGCCGGCCAGCGCTTCCTTGGCGTCGACCCCGCGGAAGGAGTCGACGCGGGCGTTGATCACCAAGGCGTCCCCCGCCGCCTCGCGCAGGGCCGCGATCCGGTCCGCCTGCTCGGCGACCGGCCGCACGTCCCCGGTCGTGTGGTCGGTGTCCTCGAAGTTGCAGCCGACCGCGCCGGCCTCCAGCAGCCGGGCCGCCAGCTCGGCGCCGGTCAGGCCGTAACCCGCCTCGGCGTCGACGGTCACCGGGACGCCGACGGCGTGGGCGATCCGCGCGGCGGCCGCGAACATCTCGTCGGCGGGCGCCTGCTCACCGTCGGGGAACCCGAGCGCGGCGGCCACGGCGACCGAGCTGGTCGCGACGGCCGGGAAGCCGGCGGCCTCGACGAGCTTGGCGGTGTCGGCGTCCCAGGCGTTCGGCAGCACCAGCGGCCGGCCCGGGACGTGCAGCGCCTTGAGCGCGGCGGCGCTCACGCGTCACGCTTCGGAAGCGGGCTGTGGCTGGTCACGGCCATGCGGTTCCAGCTGTTGATCGCGATGACCTCCCACGCGACCGCGCGGTACTGGTCTTCGGTGAGCACCTTCGTGGCCTGCTCGTAGACCTCGTCCGGCACGCTCTGGGTCGCCGACAGCTTGGTCATCGCCTCGGTGAGGACGAGGGCGGCCTCTTCCTCTTCGGTGAAGAGGTCGGTCTCGCGCCAGCCGTCGAGCACGAACAGCCGGCGGGCCGACTCGCCCATTTCGAGGGCGTCGCGGCTGTGCATGTCGAGGCAGTACGCGCAGCCGTTGAGCTGGGAGGCCCGCATCTTCACCAGTTCGAGCAGCTTCGGGTCGACGCCCGCGTTCTCCGCGGCCTTGTTCACCTCGGCCTGCAGGTTCGCCATCGCCTGGTAGATCCCGGGCGCGCGCCCGAGTCCGATTCGCTTCGTCATGCCATCCACGCTAGCCCGAACTGGTCCACGGGTATGGTCCAGTGGCATGACGGATTCGTGGTCCAGTTCCGGGCTCGACGTCCACCTCGACTGGCAGCCCTCGACCGGCCGGAGCGGCCTGGCGGCGGCGATCCGCGCGGCCATCCGCGAGGGCCGGTGGCAGCCGGACGCGACGGTGCCTTCGACGCGTTCCCTGGCCCATGACCTGGGCGTCGCGCGCGGCACGGTCACCCGCGTGTACGCCGACCTGGCCGCCGAGGGGTACCTGCGCACCGCCCAGGGCGCGCCGACGCGGGTGGCGACCGCGGGTTCCCTCCCGCAGTCCGCGCCGCGGCCGGCGCCTCGCGAACCGGCGCCGCGCTGGGACCTGCGCCCGGGCCGTCCGGACCTGACGGCGTTCCCCCGCCAGGCGTGGATCACCGCGACGCGGCGTGCCCTGCTGCGCACCCCGGCGGCGGCGTTCGGCTACGAGTCGGAGCTGGGCGCGCCGGAGCTGCGTGACGCGCTCGCCGGGTACCTCGCCCGGGCGCGCGGAGTGGTCGCCGACCCGGCGCGGATCGTGGTGTGCCACGGGTTCTCGCACGCCGTCGCGGTCCTCGGCAGGGCACTGCACGGTCTGGGTGTCGGCGAAATGGCGTTCGAGAACCCTTCGCTGCGGTTCTACCGTTCGATCGCGGCGGCCCAGGGCCAGCGGATCGTCGGGGTGGACGTCGACGAGCACGGGATCGACGTGTCCGCTTTGGACAGTCCGGCGGTGGTCGTGACAGCGGCGCACCAGTACCCCACGGGCGTCACGCTGGCCCCGCCCCGCCGGGCGGCGCTGGCCCGCTGGGCCGGCGATTCGGGCGCGTACGTGCTGGAGGACGACTACGACGGCGAGTTCCGCTTCGACCACCAGCAGGTCGGGGCGCTGCAGGCGCTGGCGCCGGAACGGGTCGTCTACGCGGGGACGGCCAGCAAGACGCTGGCCCCGGCGCTGCGGCTGGCGTGGCTGGTGCTGCCGCGATCGCTGGTGGAGCCGGTCCGCGCGGCCATGGCCGACAGCGGCTCACGCCCGGCGGTGCTGAGCCAGCTGGCGCTGGCCGAGCTGATCGGCTCGGGTGCGTACGACCAGCACATCCGCCGCAGCCGAGCCGAGTACCGCGCCCGCCGCACCCGGCTGCTGGCGGCCCTCCCGGACACGGTCCGCCCCCAGGGCATCGCGGCCGGCCTGCACCTGCTGCTGGTCCTGCCCCCGGACGGCCCCTCGGAGGCAACGGCCCTGGCAGCCTGCCGCCGCCGCGCGATCGGCATCGAGGGCCTCACGGACTACTGGATGGACCCAAACCGCCCAGGCGGCCTAATCGTGGGCTACGCAGCTACGCCGAAGCACGCCTTCGCCGGCGCAACCCAAACGCTGATAGAGGCCCTCTGGGAAATAACCACCTAACCCCCTCCCCTCCCCCCTCCCGCACTCCCGCCCCCACCGCTGCGAGTTCCGCCCCCAATCACGCAAGTCCCGCCCCCAGTCACGCGAGTCCCGGCCCCAGCCACGATTTCCGGCCTCAGTCACGCGAATTCCGCCACCAATCACGCGAGTTCCGGCTTCAGCCACGCGAGTCGCGGCCTCACCACACAAGTCCCAGCGACGCGAGCTCCGCCTTCAATCACGCGAGTCCCGGCCTCAATCACGCGAGTTCCGGTCCCAACCACGCGAGTTCCGCGCTCAGTCACGCGAGTCCCGGCCCAAAAGACGCGTGTCGTCCATCCAGGTACGCGAGTCGTCCGCCCAGGTACGCGAGTCGTCCACCTGGGTACGGGAACCGACCCTCAGGCACGCGAGCCGACCTTCCATGCGCGCGAGTCGACCCTCCAATCACGCGTGTCGACTCCTCAATCACGCGAGTCGACCCTCCAATCACACGTGATGCCCCTTCAATCACACGTGATGCCCGCTCAATCACGCGTGATACCTCTCCGATCACGCATGAAGCCCGCCCGATCACACCGACCCCGCGGGCCACCCCAGCCGGAGTGGCCCGCGATCGGCATCAGAACCAGCAGTCCGGCCGAACCCGCAACAGTTCCGTCCGCAGCTTCGGCGTCCCATCAACCGGAGCAGGATCCTCCGCAGTCGGCACGATCCCGCCCGCGGCCACCTTGTCCAACGTCCGCAGACCCGCCGCGCCGACCGTGCCGAACACCGTGTAGTCCGGGCGCAGCGCGGAATCGCCATACACCACGAAGAACTGCGATCCGTTCGTCGCCGGGCCCGCGTTCGCCATCGCCAGCAGACCGCGCGCGTACACCTTGCGCGCGCCCGTCGGGTCGGTCGGGGCCGGGGGCAGGTCCAGCGGCAGCTCGTCCTTGTACTTGTAACCCGGGCCGCCCTCGCCGGTTGCCGTCGGGTCGCCGCACTGCAGGACCTTCAACGTCGGGTACGACGTCAGGCGGTGGCACACCGTGTGGTCGTAGAACCGGTGGTTCGCCAGGTGCAGGAAACTCTGCACCGTGCACGGCGCCTTCGCGCGGTCGAGCCGCAGCGGGAGCGCGCCCTGGCTGGTCGGGACCGCGACGTCGACCTTGCCGTGGCTCGGGGTGTGCCGCGGGTCGGGCGGCAGCGGCACCGGCCGCGACGCCGGTTCGTCCGGGGTCTCGGTGTACTGGCAGGGCCCGTGGGTCGTCTTCGGTGGTGGGGCGTCGGCCGCGGTGGCTACGCCGTTGCCGGCCACGAACAACGCGCCCGCCGCCAGCGCGGTGACGAGTGTCTTCTTCATCCTGCACGCCCTCCCAGTGATCGCCCGGTTCCGGAGCGCCCCGCAGTCTAGGGCCCGGCACCGACAACAAGAACCGGCGAAAGTCGCCCATGTCACGCGGTCGGGTGAACCTCACCGCCACAACCCCGAAATTGTCGGACCCCCTCAGCACGATGGTGATCACGCGGCGAACCCGTCGCGCCCCGAAGGGAGAACGTCATGGATTTCCGGCGAAGACCCGTTGCCGTGGCAGGGTTTCTGCTCGCACGACTCGCGTCGGCCTTGCTACCCGCGAAGGTCCGCGATCAGCTCCGCCGCCGCCGCGAACGGATCGATCTCCCGCGCCACCACGCGTTCGGCGACCTCGGCCAGCCGTCCCCCGCCGCGCAGGTCCGCCAGCTCGGCGCGCAGCCGCCGGACCGCGATGGCCTCGACCTCGTCGCGCGCCCGGGCGGCCCGGCGCCGGGCCAGCTCGTCGTGCGCGACCAGCCACTCGTGGTGGGAAGCCAGGGCACTGACCACTTCGTCGACGCCCTCGCCCTTCGCCGCGACGGTCCGCACGATCGGCTGCCGCCAGCTCGGCCCGCGGACTTCCCTGCGGGCCAGGGAAATCATCTGCTTGAGGTCGTGCACCGTCGCGTCCGCGCCCTCGCGGTCGGCCTTGTTCACGACGAAGACGTCGGCGATCTCCAGCACGCCCGCCTTCGCCGCCTGGATCCCGTCGCCCATGCCCGGCGCGAGCAGCACCACCGTGGTGTCGGCCAGTTTCACGACGTCCACTTCGGACTGACCGACGCCGACGGTCTCGATCAGCACCACGTCGAACCCGGCGGCGTCGAGCACGCGCACGGCCTGCGGGGTCGCCCACGAGAGCCCGCCGAGGTGCCCGCGCGTGGCCATCGAGCGGATGAACACCCCAGGATCGGTGGCGTGCTCGGTCATCCGGATCCGGTCGCCGAGCAACGCCCCGCCCGAAAACGGCGAAGACGGGTCGATCGCCAGCACCCCGACCCGCTTGCCTTCGCCGCGCAACGCCGTGAGCAGCGCCGACGTCGAAGTCGACTTGCCGACGCCGGGTGGCCCGGTGAGCCCGACGACCCGGGCCCGCCCGGTGTGCGGGGTCAGCGCCCGCGCGATCTCCGCGACGCGCGGGTGGGCGTCCTCGACGAGCGAGAGCAGCCGCGCGACGGCACGGGGCTGCCCGTCCCGCGCGCGGCCGACCAGGTCGTCGAGGTCGAGGGGTGCGGTCACTTACGCCGACGGCACCCGCAGCAGGAGGGCGTCGCCCTGACCGCCGCCACCGCACAGCGCGGCCGCGCCGAGCCCGCCGCCGCGGCGGCGCAGCTCGTGGATCAGGTGGACGGCCAGCCGCGCGCCCGAGGCGCCGATGGGGTGGCCCAGGGCGATGGCGCCGCCGTTGACGTTGACCTTCTCCGGGTCGAGGCCGAGCTTCTCGGTCGAGACGAGCCCGACCGCGGCGAAGGCTTCGTTGATCTCGACGAGGTCGAGCGCGTCGGCGCCGAGCCCCGCCTTCGCCAGCGCGGCGAGGATGGCGTTCGACGGCTGCTCGTGCAGGCTGGCGTCCGGCCCGGCGACCACGCCGTGCGCGCCGATCTCGGCGAGCGCGGTGAGGCCGAGCTCCTCCGCCTTCGCCTTGCTGACGACGACAACCGCGGCGGCGCCGTCGGAGATCTGCGAGGCCGAGCCGGCGGTGATCGTGCCGTCGGAGGCGAAGGCGGGGCGCAGCTTGGCGAGGCCCTCGGCGGTCGTGTCGGCGCGGACACCCTCGTCGGTGTCGAAGACGACCGGGTCGCCCTTGCGCTGCGGGATGGCGACCGGGGCGATCTCGTCGGCGAAATAGCCGTTCTTGATGGCCTCGGCGGCACGCTGGTGCGAGCGAGCGGAGAAGGCGTCCTGCTGCTCGCGGGTGACGCCGTAGCGGGAGTTGTACTTCTCCGTCGAGGCGCCCATGGCGACCTGGTCGAAGGCGCAGAAGAGACCGTCGTAGGCCATGTGGTCGACGAGCGTGGTGTCGCCGTACTTGAAGCCGGAGCGGGACTTCGGCAGCAGGTGCGGGGCCTGGGTCATCGACTCCTGGCCGCCGGCCACGACGATGTCGAACTCGCCGGCGCGGATCAGCTGGTCGGCGAGCGCGATGGCGTCGAGGCCGGAGAGGCAGACCTTGTTGATCGTCAGCGCGGGCACGCTCATCGGGATGCCCGCGGCGACCGCGGCCTGGCGGGCCGGGATCTGGCCGGCGCCGGCGGTGAGCACCTGGCCCATGATCGTGTACTGCACCGCGTCCGGGGCGACCCCGGCGCGTTCGAGGGCCGCCTTGATCGCGACCCCGCCGAGCTGTGCTCCCGTGAAGTCCTTGAGGGAACCGAGCAGCCGCCCGATCGGCGTACGGGCGGCGCCCACGATCACGGAACCGGACACGGCGTCCTCCAAGCTTCGGCGCATGGGCAGTTTTTCCGACCATACCCGGAGGGCGGGCTTCTTGATGGAGCCAGTGTGAGGCGGGGCACGCGACGATTCCGGCTCGACGCCACGGCGCGGGCCCCTATCCTGCCTCCATGAATGACGCCCTGCGGCCGTTCGTGACGGCCATCGACCACGTCGGCATCGCGGTCCCGGACCTGGACGCGGCCATCGAGTTCCACCGCGCGCACTTCGGCCTGGAAGTGGCGCACGAGGAGGTGAACGAGGAGCAGGGCGTGCGGGAGGCGATGCTGCGCGCGCCCGGCACGGCGGGCACGGAGACGCAGATCCAGCTGCTGGCGCCGCTTCGCGACGACTCGGCGATCGGCAAGTTCCTGGCCAAGAGCGGCCCGGGGCTGCAGCAGCTGGCGTACCGCGTGTCCGATGTGGACGCCGCCGCGGCGGCGCTGCGCGAGCAGGGCCTGCGGATGCTGTACGACGCGGCCAAGCGCGGAACGTCGAACAGCCGGGTGAACTTCGTCCACCCGAAGGACGCGGACGGCGTGCTGGTCGAACTCGTGGAGCCGGCGAAGGACGGCGCGCACTGAACTGACAACTGCGGTGTGAAGGGGCCGCACCTCCGTGACAAACCCCGCACAACCCCGGTTCCGGAGCCGGCGGTGCGGCGCAGCACCCCCACGCAACCCCTAGCCGGCCGGGCCCGGAACCCCGCCTAGGCGGGAGCTGCCTTGGCGGCGAGGGCGTCGGCGATGAAGGTCAGTTCGCCGTCGAACTCGGCGGGGAGGTCGTCGTCGGAGTGGCGGGCCGTCGCGTGGCGGTGGCTGACCGCGCGGGCCAGGAGGCCGGACGCGCGGTCGATGTCGGCGCTCGGGAGGCCGCCGGCGGTCGCCGCGACGATCACCGCGCGGACCTGGCGGACGAGCACCTGGAAGCGCTCGTGGAGGGCGTCGCGGACGACGTGGTGGGTGTCGGCCTCGCGCCACAGGAGGTGCGAGAGGCCGAGTGACCGGCTGAAGCGGTGGTCGAGCTCGCGGACCAGCCGCCGGAGGCTGCCCGCGAGGTCGCCGGGGACAACGACCACGGCCGGCTCGATGCGCTCGTCGGGCAGCCGCTCGACGAGCGCGGTGAGCAGGTCCGGCTTGTGCCGGAAGTAGTAGTGCACCAGCCCCTTCGGCACTCCGGCCCGCTCCGCGATGCGGGAGGTCGGGGTGGCGTCGAAGCCGGACTCGGCGAAGAGCGCCTCGGCGGCGCAGAGAATGCGCTCCTTCGCCGAATCCTCGGTCATTCCGGTGCCTCCTGGGTCCTTCGGTCCGTCAGTGCTGCCCTGCCGTGCGGTGCGCGGCCGTCGCGACCGGCATCGCCGCCGCGCCCGCGATGACCGTCAGGACCCCGGCGATCCAGGACGTCCAGGACGCGCCGTTGAACTCGGTGTACCCCATCACCCACGGGGCGATGAAGAGCAGCACGCCGAGCGCGATCTGGATGCCTTCCCCGTAGACCATGCCCGGCATGGCCAGCGAGACCAGGCCGTCGAGTGCGACCAACGCGCCCAGGACGACCATCGTCCACATCGCGGTCGAGTCCGTGCTCAGCCAAAGGGGTGAAAGAGCGGCGACCAGGCCGATGACGACCTCGGCCCAGTCGTGCGGCCGGGTCCAGGCGCGCGTAGAGACTTCACTCATTCGTGCTCACCTCCGTCGGTGAAACTGCTGGTGGGGATGTTTTCCCACCGCCGATGATCCGCTTGACTGGCCAGCCGGTCAAGACTGGTCGGTCACAGTTGGGCGTGTAATCGTGCCGTCCGTCTCGTACAGTTGTGTCCGCGAGTTACCGGCGAGTAATTTCTGCCGCCAACGCCGTTGACCCCCATCTCCGCGGAGGAACCGATGACGCAGCTCGGCGAGATCCAGCAGGCCATCCTGACCGGCGAGTCCGCCTCGGTCGGCTCCCTGCCCGTGCCCGAGAGCTACCGCGGGGTGACCGTGCGGGCGGACGAGGTCGACATGTTCGAAGGCCTCGACAGCCGGGACAAGGACCCGCGCAAGTCACTGCACGTCGACGAGGTGCCGGTCCCCGAGCTGGGGCCGGGTGAGGCGCTGGTCGCCGTGATGGCGAGCGCGATCAACTACAACACCGTGTGGACGTCGATCTTCGAGCCGATCCCCACGTTCAAGTTCCTCAAGAAGTACGGAAAGCTCTCGCCGCTGGCCAAGCGGCACGACCTGCCCTACCACGTCGTCGGCTCGGACCTGTCCGGCGTGGTGCTGCGGACCGGCGTCGGCGTGCACAACTGGAAGCCCGGCGACGAGGTGGTCGCGCACTGCCTGAACGTCGAGCTGGAGAGCCCGGACGGGCACAACGACACGATGCTCGACACCGAGCAGCGGATCTGGGGCTTCGAGACGAACTTCGGCGGCCTCGCCGAGATCGCGCTGGTCAAGGCCAACCAGCTGATGCCGAAGCCGGATCACCTGACCTGGGAGGAGGCCGCCTCCCCCGGGCTGGTCAACTCCACGGCCTACCGGCAGCTCGTCTCGCGCAACGGCGCGGACATGAAGCAGGGTGACGTCGTGCTGATCTGGGGCGCCTCGGGCGGCCTCGGCTCCTACGCGACGCAGTACGCGCTGAACGGCGGCGCGATCCCGGTGTGCGTCGTCTCCAGCCCGGAGAAGGCCGCGATCTGCCGGAAGCTCGGCGCCGAGCTGATCATCGACCGCAGCGCTGAGGCCTACAAGTTCTGGAAGAGCGACACCGAACAGGACCCGAAGGAGTGGCAGCGCTTCGGCGCGAAGATCCGGGAGCTGACCGGCGGCGACGACCCGGACATCGTGTTCGAGCACCCGGGCCGGGAGACCTTCGGCGCCTCGGTCTACGCCGCGCGGAAGGGCGGGACGATCGTCACCTGCGCGTCGACCTCCGGGTACATGCACCAGTACGACAACCGCTACCTGTGGATGAACCTGAAGCGGATCATCGGCTCCCACTTCGCGAACTACCGCGAGTCGTGGGAGGCGAACCGGCTGATCGCGAAGGGCCTGATACACCCGACGCTGTCGAAGACGTACTCGCTCGAAGAGACCGGGCAGGCCGCCCTCGACGTGCACCGCAACGCCCACCAGGGCAAGGTCGGCGTGCTCGCGCTCGCGCCCGAAGAGGGGCTCGGCGTCCGGGACGCGGAGAAGCGCGCGAAGCACATCGAGGCGATCAACGCCTTCCGCGGCGCCTGAGCCAGCGCCGCGCCCGAGCGAGCACCACGTCCGGGCGGAAGAACGTGATCAAGACGACGCCGGGAGCGGGCTCGCGCTCCCGGCGTCGGAATCCACCGGGATGGCCCCGGATCCGGCCAGTTCCCTTCGCCGCATCACACGGCGCGTTCGGCGCACCGTACGGGTGCTCACCCTTCCGTGACCCGGCTGCGACTACGGTAGGCCCATGAGCCTTGGCGATGAACGGGAGCTTGTGCCGCTGGGAGCCGGCTTCGACGTGGCGAAGCGGGGATACAGCCGAGCACAGGTCGACGAGCACCTCGAACGGCTGGACGCCGACCTGAAGATGCTCACCGCGGATCGGGACGCCGCCATCGCGCAGTCCGGGGACCTCGCCCGGCAGCTGGAGATCGCGCGCGGGGAGATCGCGGACCTGCGCGGGCAGGTCGACCGGCTGGCCCAGCCGCCGACGAGCGTCGAAGGCCTGTCCGAGCGGCTGCAGCGGATGCTGCGGCTCGCACAGGACGAATCCGCCGACACGCGCGCCCGCGCCGAAGCCGAGGCCGGGCACATCCGGGCCAAGGCCGAGACGGACGCGAGCGCCATGCGGGCCCGCTACGAGCAGCTGCTCACCGAGCTCGACCTGCGCCGCAAGGAGATGGAGGCGGAGCACCGCAAGGTGCTCGAGGACGCCCGCGCGCAGGCCAAGGAGATCACCGACAAGGCCGAGGCCGAGCGGACGAAGCTCGACACCGAGTCGTCGGAGCGCCGGACGAAGGTCGAAGAAGACTTCGAGATCGCGATGGCTTCGCGCCGCACCGAGGCGATGCGGGTGCTGGCCGAGCAGGAGGCCGCGAGCAAGGCCGAGGCCGCGCGCCGCGTCCAGGAGGCGACGCAGGACGCCGCCGACATCCGCGCGAAGATCCTCGAAGAGGAGACGACCGCGAAGGCCGAGATCGAACGCCGTCAGCGCGAGTCGGTGGCCGACGCGAACAAGCGCCGCCAGGACTCGATCACCGAGGCGAACGCCCGGCTCGCGGAGGCCGCCGACGAGGCGCGCCGCCGCGTGACGACGGCGACCGAGGAGTCGAACCGGCGGATCACCCAGGCGAACGAGCGCGTCGACTCGCTGCGCAAGGTGCGCGGCGGGCTGGCCGAGCAGGTCCGCGCGGCGCGGGCCGTGCTGGCCGAGGCGCACACCGTCCTGGGCGACGACGTCAAGGTGCCCGCGGACGTCACGGCCGATCTCAAGGCCGAGGACCTGAAGCCGGCCGACACCGGCAAGACCAAGCCGGTGGGCGACGTCGAGGAGACGATCCGGATCAAGGCGTCCGACGTCCCCAAGCCGCACCCGGGGCCCAAACAGACCCCCAAGCCGGCGCCGAAGCCCACTCCGCGGCCGAGCGGAGCGCAGAAAGCGACTGGCGAGTAACCTTCCACCCGACACGGGCGCGGACGAGCCTGCGCGGTCGGCACCGACCGGCTATCGTCCCTGCTCACGCGGGATCACCTGGAGGTTTTGCGCATGGGTGCGGCATATCGGACCGTGGTGGTGGGCACGGACGGCTCGGAGTCCTCGTTCGCGGCGGTGGACCGCGCGGCGGCGGTGGCCGGCGACGCGGGCGCGACGCTCGTCATCGCGTGCGCCTTCTACCCGGCCAGCAAGTCCGACGTCGACAAGGCCCAGGACGTCCTGGGTGACGAGGCCTACCAGGTCGTCGGCTCGGCGCCGGCCGAGGACACGCTGCAGTCCGCGCGGGACCGGGCGGTGCGCGCGGGCGCGGAGAAGATCGACACCGTCGCGGTGAAGGGCGACCCCGTCGACTCGCTGCGCAAGGTGGTGCACGAGCGCGAGGCGGACCTGCTGGTCGTCGGCAACCGCGGGCTGAACACGATCGCCGGCCGGATCCTCGGCTCGGTGCCCTCGGAGGTCGCCCGGAAGTCCGGCGTGGACGTGCTGATCGTCCACACGACCTGACGGTGTCCGATCCCGGGCCCGGTTCGAGCGGGGAACTTCAGCAGCGGCTCGAGCGCATCCTGCTGGGCGGCCGCCGGAAGTACACCCGGCTCGAAGTGGCCGAACGAGCCGGCGTGCCCGAAGAACGGTCGCGCCGGCTCTGGCGTGCGCTGGGGTTCGCGACGGTCGCCGACGACGAGGTGGTCTTCACCGACGCCGATGTCGAGGCGATGCGGACAGCCGACCAGCTGGTCCAGTCCGGGCTGATCGACCCGAGCATCGAGGTGTCGGTGACCCGAGCGCTCGGCCAGCACCTGTCGCGGCTGGCCGAGTGGCAGGTCGAGATGCTGTGGGCGCTGATCCGGGAGCAGCCGGAGCTCGGCCGCGGTGAACGCCAGGTGGCGCGGCTCGTCGACCGGCTGCTGCCGGAGCTCGAGCGGGTGCAGAACTTCGTCTGGCGACGGCACCTGGCCGCCTACGCCGGACGCGCGTTCGCCGCGCCGGACGAGAACCTCGAGACGCGCACCGAGGTCGTCGGGTTCGTCGACATGGTCGGCTACACCCGCCTGACGCGCCAGATCGACGAAGACGAGCTGAGCCGCGTGCTCGACGCCTTCGAGCTGCTGGCGACCGAGGTCATCGCCGAGCACCGCGGCCGGGTCGTGAAGATGATCGGGGACGAGGTCCTGTTCGTCGCCGACTCGGCGACCGACGCGGCCGAGATCGCGCTGGCCCTGACCGAGCGCACGACGGCGGACGAAAGCCTGCCGTCGGTCCGCGCCGGCATGGCGTCGGGCCGCATCCTCAACCGCTTCGGCGACGTCTACGGCTCGGTGGTCAACCTGGCCGCCCGCCTGACGTCGGTGGCCCGCCCGGGCACCATCCTGGTCGACCGGGAGCTCGCGGCGGAGCTGGCCGACGAGAAGGCCTACGAGCTGCGCGTCCGCCGTCCGGTCACGGTCCGCGGGTACAACCGCCTTCGCCCGGCAGCCCTGCGCCGCGCCGCCGAAACGCCGACGGGCGCCTTCGCCTCGTCCCAGCAGCTGGCGGCCGAGATGCTGGGCCTCTCCGAACCCGCGTCCGCGGCGCCGGTCGAGGACGACGGCGTGCTCGCGGACGAAGACGCCGTGACGGCCCGGCCGCGCCGGCGTCGCCGCCGCATCCGCTGACCCGCCGTCGATCATCGAGCGCACGAAACGAGACGACCTCCGGGAGCTTCGCACGCGACTGTGGTGGAGCGGTCCCTGCCCGCGGTGGGCAAACCGCACGACCCCCGGGAGTGGATCTCATGAGCAACCCGCACCGGTTGACCGCGGGCTCCGTCGTCGTCCGCCGGTACTTCCGCGGACCCCACCTCAACATGGCCCAGGCCGCCAGAGTTGTGCAGCGGTCGGCCGAAGGCCTCCTGCTCTGGGTGCCGGTCGGCGCGGGCTTCGCGACCCGGTACCACGCCGACGGCACGGCCATGCGCGAAGAGCCGATCGAGGTCGTCGGGCGGGCACGGCTCGCCGTGAGCGAGTGGCGCGAGCGCGACGTCCTGATGCTGGTGCGGCCGGGCCGGCCGCACTCGGTGTGGTGGTTCTTCGACCGCGGCCGGTTCGACGGCTGGTACGTCAACCTCGAGCAGCCGGCGACGCACTGGAACGACGGGACCACCGCCGGCCTCGACACGATCGACCACAGCCTCGACGTCGTCGTCGCGCCCGACCGCACGAGCGAGTGGAAGGACGAGGACGAGTTCGCCTGGGCAACCGGCCAGCCGGGCTACTGGTCGGCCGAGTTCGGCCGCACGGTGCTCGCGGAGGGGCGGCGCATGCGGCGCGCGGCCGCCGCCGGGCAGTTCCCGTTCGACGGCACGTGGTGCGACATCCGGGTGGACGGACCGCCCCCGCCGCGGCTGGAAGGCGACGCGTGGTGCGAGCGGCCGGCGGCGTGGGAGCTGCGCGAGGCGGCGTGAACCGGACGCCCGGCCGCAAACGGGAAGACGCCCGCCGGCGGGCCCGCGCGGCACTGTGGCAAGGCAAGACCGCGCCAACGAACCGCTTCCCGCCGGAGGGGTGCTGCACCGAGCGTCCGGCAAGGCACGTCAGCCCAGCTTCGTGCCACTCCCAGGCCGAGGGGGTTCCTTGCCATGCATGTCGCCGCCGCAGTCCACCCCTCGCTCGGTCACGGGAGCGCGAAGGCGGGTTGCCAACCCGGCCGAAAGCAGGCCGGCCAGGTGGGAGGACGTAGATGAGCGACCGCAAGGACAAGCTGCTCGACGACGTGGCGAAGTACCACACGGATGTGAGCCGGGCGCAGCCGTTCGTGCCCGGCCACACCGAGATCTGGCCCGCGGGGGCCGTGCTGGACGCGGCGGACCGCACGGCTCTGGTCGAGGCGGCGCTGGACATGCGGATCGCGCACGGGGTCTCGTCGTTCGAGTTCGAGGCCACCTTCGCCCGCCGGATCGGGACGCGCAAGGCGCTGCTGACCAACTCCGGGTCGTCGGCGAACCTGCTCGGCATGACCGCGCTGACCTCGCCCCTGCTGGGCAAGCGCCGGCTGCGGCCCGGCGACGAGGTCGTCACCGTCGCCGCGGGCTTCCCGACGACGGTGAACCCGGTGGTGCAGAACGGGATGGTCCCGGTCTTCGTGGACGTCGACCTGGGCACCTACAACACCTCCGTCGAGCGGGTCGCCGCCGCGATCGGCCCGAAGACCCGCGCCATCGCGCTCGCGCACACCTTGGGCAACCCCTTCGCCGTCAAGGAGATGGCGGAGCTGGCCAAGGAGCACGGGCTGTTCTTCCTGGAGGACAACTGCGACGCGGTCGGCTCCCTCTACGGGGACCGGATGACCGGGACCTTCGGCGACGTCGCCACCACCAGCTTCTACCCGGCCCACCACATCACCATGGGCGAGGGCGGGTGCGTGCTGACGTCGCGGGTGCTGCTGGCGAAGATCGTGGAGTCGCTGCGGGACTGGGGCCGGGACTGCTGGTGCGCGCCCGGCGCGAGCAACACCTGCTGCCAGCGGTTCGACCAGCAGAAAGGCCGGCTGCCCGCCGGATATGACCACAAATACGTGTATTCGCACGTCGGGTTCAATTTGAAGTCGACCGATATCCAGGCCGCGCTGGGATTGTCGCAGCTGGAAAAGCTGGATTGGTTCACCGCCGCGCGCCGGGCGAACTGGGCGCGGTTGCGGGCGGGGCTGGAGGGCGCGCCGTACCTGCTGCTGCCGGAGGCGACGCCGGGCAGCACGCCGTCGTGGTTCGGGTTCGTGCTGACGCTGACCGAGGACGCGCCGTTCAGCCGGCGGGAGCTCATCCGGTTCCTGGAGGACCGCAAGATCGGCACCCGGCACCTGTTCGCCGGGAACCTGACCCGGCACCCCGCGTACCAGGACGTGAACTACCGCGTCGTGGGCGACCTGACCAACAGCGACGTCATCACCGAGCGGTCGTTCTGGGTGGGGGTTTATCCGGGGCTGACCGAGGAGATGATCGATTACATCGCCGCCTCGGTCCGCGAGTTCGCCGAAACCGGCGGCCGGGCGGGAGCGTCCCCCGGAACGGTCTGAAACCGGTGCCGCGCGGCCCGCGATAATCACGCCCGAAGACGTGGATTTTGCACTTCCGGGGCGGGCCCGCGGCTCGGTACCTTCGGGACTTGGAATGTCCGGAAACGCGGAGAAGAACACCTTCGGGAACGACTGGCGTGAGCCTGACCGACAAGTGCCTGAGGAGTTCCGCATGCGTGCAACGCTCTTCATCCCGCCCGAGTCGGCCCGCTCGTCTTCGCGGGCCCGGGCGTTGCAGACGGCTGGACACGAGACGGGCGCCGCCCCGCACCCGGCGGAAGCCGGGCTCATCCGCACCTGGCGGCCCGGTCTCGTCCGGTGGGTTCCGCACCTGCGCCGGGACGTGCTCCCGACGCCCGGCCCGGCCGAACCCCGGCCCGGCAGGCGAACCTGCGGACACCAGCGCCGATAAAAACTCGCGTTATCCCCCCTGGATGGAGATGGAGATCATGACGACGGAGCTCACGGGCAAACCAGCCCCCGCACCCGGGCGGGCGGGGGCGCGCCAGTGGCTGGCCCTCGCGGTGCTGAGCCTGCCGACGATGCTGGTGTTCCTGGATCTGACGGTGATGTTCCTGGCGATGCCGCACATCACCGTGGACCTCGGCGCCAGCGCCCTGCAGAGCCTGTGGATGGTGGACATCTACAGCTTCCTGATCGCCGGCTCCCTGGTCACCATGGGCCGCCTCGGCGACCGGATCGGCCGGCGCAAGCTGCTGCTGATCGGCGCGACCGCGTTCGGCCTGCTGTCGATCGTGGCGGCCTTCTCGACCAGCCCGGCGATGCTGATCGCCGCGCGGGCCGGTCTCGGGATCGCGGGCGCCACGTTCATGCCGTGCATCCTGGCCCTGATCTCCACGCTGTTCCCGGATCCCAAGCAGATGGCCAAGGCGATGGCGATCTGGACGACCGCCGGGGCCGGCGGCATGGCGCTCGGCCCGTCGGTCGGCGGCCTGCTGCTGAACTCGTTCTGGTGGGGCTCGGTGTTCCTGCTTTCGGTGCCGCTCATGGCGCTGCTGGTGTTCGCCGGCCCGGCGCTGCTGCCGGAGTCGAAGGACGAGAACGCCGCCAACCTGGACCTCGCCAGCGTCGCGCTCTCCCTGGTGTCGATCCTCGCGATCATCTTCGGGCTGAAGGAGATCGCCCGCAACGGGTGGGACATCGTCCCGGCCGTGATCGCCGTGGCCGGCGTGGTGCTCGGCGTGTTGTTCGTGCGGCGGCAGAAGCGGCTGCGCGACCCGCTGCTCGACGTCGCGCTGTTCAAGATCCCCCAGGTGGGCGGCGCGCTGACGCTGTTCCTCGTGACGGGCATCGTGATGGCGGGCACCGGGCTGCTGACCGCCCAGTTCTTCCAGCTGGTGCTCGGCCTTTCCCCGCTCGAAGCCGCTTTGTGGCTGATCCTGCCGTCGATCCTCGCGATCGTCGGGGTTCAGCTGTCGATGCCGCTGGCCTCCAAGGTGCGCCCCAGCGTGGTGCTCACCGGCGGCCTGGTGATCAGCGCCGTGGGCATGCTCCTCATCGCGCTGGCGCCCTCCGGCGGCGGGCTGTTCCTGCTGGTCTTCGGCATCTGCGTGGTCTACTTCGGGGTCGGCGCGGTCCCGGCGCTCTGCAACCAGCTGACGATGGCGGCGGCGCCGCCCGAGCGCCAGGGTTCGGCGGGCGCCATCTCCACGACCGCCGGTGAGCTCGGCAACGCGCTGGGCATCGCCTCGCTCGGCAGCATCGCCACGATCCTGTACACGGCGTGGGTCACCGTGCCGGCCGGCGTTCCGGCCGAGTCCGCGGCCGTGGCCAAGGAGGACCTGCCCGGTGCGGTGGCCGCCGCCGGCAAGCTGCCGGGCGCCGTCGGCGACCAGCTGCTGAAGGCGGCGCAGGGGACGTTCGGCAACGCCCTCACCGCGGTCGCCATCGGGGCCGGGGTCGTGCTGGTCCTGCTGTCCGCCGTCGTCTTCACGACGGTGCGCCACGTCAAGCCGATCGGGTCCGAGGAGCAGGCTGCGGCTCCCGAGGACGAGACCGAACTGCCGGTCGAGCACAACTGAGCACCGATGCCGGAAAACGCCCGTGACGCCACCACTGTGGAGTCACGGGCGTTTTCCGGCCGCACCCCTGGAGGATTTCGATGAGCGAGCTGCCCGACGACGCGCTCTACCGCCACCTGCGCAAGACGATCGCCGCGATGGTGACGTCGGCCGGGGACGCCGGCGGCCGCGTCGTGCCCGGCTGTCCGGAGTGGACGGTGCGCGACCTGCTGGCCCACCTGGTGACCATCGCCGCGGGTGTCACGCGCCGGTTCGGCGGCACGCCCGACGCCGAAGCCGAAGCGGCCGCCGAGAACGGCCCGGTCGACGTCGTGCTCGACTCGTGGGCGGTCATCGCCGCGGAGCTCGAACCGCTCGTCGCCGAGCGCGGCAGCCGGCTGCTCGTCATGGACACGCTGAGCCACGAGCTCGACCTGCACCGCGTCTTCGGCACCGCGCCCGAGCCCGGGCACCCCGCGCTGCCGGGCACGCTCGACCTCGTCGTCGGCATGCTGGGTGACACCTTGGGCAAGCGCGGCGCGCCGGCCCTCGAGGTCCGGGCCACGGACCGGCAGTGGCAGCTCGGCGACGGCGTGCCCACCGCGGTGGTGGCCGGCGCGGACTACGACGTCCTGCGCTCGTTCACCGGCCGCCGCACGCCGGAGCAGATCCGGGCCCTCCAGTGGAGTACCGACCCGGAGCCGTGGCTGCCCGCGTTCACCTGGGCCGCCTTCACCCCGCCGACCACGCCCGCCGAGCCCCTGGCCGCGGAGCTCGGCTGGCGCTAACGGCTCAGGCGTCGAAGTCGACGGTGACGCTCTCCGAGACCGGGTAGGACTGGCAGGTCAGCACAAAACCCGCGTCCACTTCGGCCTGTTCGAGGGCGAAGTTGCGGCGCAGGTCGACCTTGCCGTCGGTCACCTTGGCCCGGCAGGTGCCGCAGACGCCGCCCTTGCACGCGAACGGCAGGTCCGGGCGGAAGCGCTGCGCGCCGTCCAGCACCGACGACGAGCGCGGCAGGCTCATCGTGCTGGACCGGCCGTCCAGCACCACGCGGACCTCGGACGACTCCCCCGCGACCACCGGGTCGTCGTGGACGACCGGCTCCGGCGGGGTGTCCACGTAGAACAGCTCCTGGTGGATCCGCGACGCCGGGACGTCCAGCGATCCCAGCAGCTCCTGTGCGCCGGTCACCATCTCGAACGGGCCGCACAGCCACCAGTGGTCCACAGTGGACACCGGCACGAGCGTGTCGAACAGCGTCCGCAGCTTGGGCACGTCCAGGCGGCCGGTGAACAGCTCGGCCTCGCGGGGTTCCCGCGACAGGACGTGCACCAGCTCGAGCCGCGACGGCGCGCGGTCCTTGAGGTCCGCCAGCTCGTCGGCGAACATCACGGTGTCCGTGCGGCGGTTGCCGTAGAGCACCGTCACCGTCGCGTCCGGGGTGTCCAGCAGCGACGACACGATCGACAGCACCGGCGTGATGCCCGAACCCGCCGCGATCAGCACGTGGTGGCCGCCCGCGGTGAGGTCCGGGGTGAACGAGCCGGTCGGCGGCGCGACCTCGATGGTGTCGCCCGCGCGGACGTCGTTCAGCAGCCACGACGAGAACAGCCCGCCCGGCACCAGCCGCACGCCCACCCGCGGCGCCGACCCGGCCGCCGCGCAGATCGAGTACGACCGGCGCTCGTCCCGGCCGTCGACCTCACGGCGCAGCGTCAGCGACTGGCCCGGCTTGAACGCGAAGTCTTCGGCCAGCTCCGCCGGGACGTCGAACGTCACCGCGACGGCGTCGTCGCAGAGCTGCTCGATGCCGGCGACCTTCAGCGGGTGGAACCGCCGGGAAATCGTGCTGGTCACCCTAGATCTCCTTGACGTGCTCGAACGGCTCCTGGCACGACCGGCAGCGCCGCAGCGCCTTGCACGCGGTCGCGCCGAACCGGGACTGCTCTTCGGTGTCCGCCGACCCGCACAGCGGGCAGCGCACGACCGCCACCGGCGCCGACAGCGTCAGCGGAATCGGCCCGGACCGCCGCGGCGCCGCGCCCGGCGGGGCGATGCCCGCTTCGGCCAGCTTCCGGCGCCCGTCCGGGGAGATCCAGTCCGACGACCACGACGGCGACAGCACGGTCCGGACCTCGACGTCGGCGTAGCCCGCGGTGACGAGCGCGTGCTCGAGGTCGTCGCGCATGGTGTCCATCGCCGGGCAGCCGGTGTAGGTCGGGGTGATCGCGACGACCACCCGGCCGCCGGATTCGGACACCGACCTCAGCACGCCGAGGTCGGCGAGCGTCAGCATCGGCAGCTCCGGGTCGGTGACCGTCGCGGCGACGGCGGCGGCGGTCACCACTTCGCGTCCGGCATGGCCCGGGCGACGCTCTGCAGCTCCGCCAGCAGGAACCCCAGCTGCTCGGTGTGGACGCCGTCGCGGCCGGTCCGGCCGGACACGCCCGCCAGCTCCCCCGACGCCGGCTGGGTCAGCGTCGCCGCCGCGAGGGCCTGGTCCAGCACCGCGCCGAACTCGGGCCGCAGGGTCGCCGCGTCCACCAGCTCGACTGGGTGCGTGCGGAACAGCTCCCCCACGTACGGCCAGACGGCGTCGAGGCCCTCCTGCATGCGCTCGTGCGACAACGGCGTGCCGTCCCCGAGGCGGACCAGCCACTGCGCCGCGTAGTCGCGGTGGTAGGTCAGCTCCTTGACGCCCTTGTCCGCGATCGCGGCGAGCACCGGGTCCACACTGGACACCAGCCGCTGGAACAGCGCCAGCCGCCACGTCGAGAACACGAACAGCCGCGCGATCAGGTGCCCGAAGTGCCCGCCGCCCAGCTCCGCGAGCCGGACGTTGCGGAACTCGTTCTCCACGCGGTCGAAGGCGAACGAGTCTTCCGAACGCGCGGAGCCGTCGGCCTTGCCGGCGCGCGCCAGCAGCAGCCGCGCCTGGCCGAGCAGGTCGAGGCCGATGTTCGCGATCGCGACCTCGTCCTCCAGCTCGGGCGCGTTGGTGCACCACTCCTGGAGCCGGTGGGAGAAGATCAGCGCGTCGTCACCCAGCATCAGGCAGTACGCCGCGAGCTGCGCACCGTCCACACCGGACGGCACCGAGGTGTCCACTCCGGACAGCGGGTCCTCGAAGCCGGTGCCGAACGCCCAGCGGGCGTCGTTCTCCTCGGTCAGCGACTCGTAGACGTTGTCGAAACTCATATGTGCGGCACCTCCTCGGGGATGTCGTAGAATGTCGGGTGCCGGTAGACCTTGTCGCCGCTCGGCGCGAAGAACGGGTCCTTCTCGTCCGGCGAGGACGCCGTAATGTCCGACGCCCGGACGACCCAGATCGACACGCCTTCGTTGCGGCGCGTGTAGAGGTCGCGCGCGTGGTGCAGCGCCATCTCGTCGTCCGCCGCGTGCAGCGAACCGACGTGCACGTGGTTCAGGCCGCGCTTGCCGCGGACGAACACCTCGTACAGCGGCCAGTCGTGCTTCATCGCGAACCCTTCTTTTCAGCGTGTGCTACCGCGGCTTCCCGGACCCACGCGCCGTCGTCGTGCGCGCGGCGCCGGTGCGCGACCCGCGAGGCGTTGCACGGGCCGTTGCCCTTCAACACGTTCTTGAACTCGTCCCAGTCCACCGCGCCGAAGTCGTAGTGCTCACGATCGGCGTTCCAGCGAAGGTCGGGATCCGGGAACGTGACGCCCAGCGCGTCGGCCTGCGGCACCGACATGTCGACGAAGCGCTGCCGCAGCTCGTCGTTGGTGTGGCGCTTGACCTTCCACGCCATCGACTGCGCGGTGTTCGGCGAGTCGGCGTCCGGCGGGCCGAACATCATCAGCGACGGCCACCACCAGCGGTTCACGGCCTCCTGGACCATGTCCCGCTGCTGCCGGGTGCCCTTCATCATCGTCATCAGCAGCTCGTAGCCCTGCCGCTGGTGGAAGGACTCCTCCTTGCAGATGCGGATCATCGCCCGCGCGTACGGCCCGTAGGACGACCGGCACAGCGGCACCTGGTTGCAGATCGCGGCGCCGTCGACCAGCCAGCCGATCACGCCGACGTCGGCGAAGGTCAGCGTCGGGTAGTTGAAGATCGACGAGTACTTCTGCTTGCCGGTGATCAGCTTGTCGGTCAGGTCCGCGCGGTCGGCGCCGAGCGTCGCCGCGGCCGAGTACAGGTAGAGCCCGTGGCCGGCCTCGTCCTGCACCTTGGCGAGCAGGATCGCCTTGCGGCGCAACGACGGCGCGCGCGTGATCCAGCGGCCTTCGGGCTGCATGCCGATGATCTCCGAGTGCGCGTGCTGCGCGATCTGCCGGACCATCGTCTTGCGGTAGCCCTCGGGCACCCAGTCGCGCGGCTCGATGCGCTGGTCGCGCTCGATGACGGCTTCGAACTGTTCTTCAAGCGAGTCGACAGCGGTCACGGCTGCTCCTTCGACACGAGGGTCAGGACGTCGTACTTGGCCACGGACTCGCCGTCGGCGTTGGTGACGTCGGCGTCCCAGCGGACCTCGCCGTACTCCTGGTCGATCCGCGGGGTGATCTGCTTGGCGGTCAGCGTCACGGTCAGCGAGTCGCCGACCTTGACCGGCGTGAGGAACCGGAGGTTCTCCAGGCCGTAGTTGGCCAGGACCGGGCCGGGCTCGGGCGAGACGAACAGCCCGGCCGCGAACGAGACGACCAGGTAGCCGTGCGCGACGATCCCGCCGAACAGCGGGTTCGCCGCCGCGGCCTCGGGGTCGGTGTGGGCGTAGAACGTGTCGCCGGTGAACTCGGCGAAGTGGTCGACGTCGGATTGGCTGACCGTGCGCGGCCCGGCGACGACGGAGTCGCCGATCTTCAGCTCGGCCAGGGACTTGCGGAACGGGTGGACGTCACCCTCGGTGCGGGGTGCGCCCGTGACCCAGCGGCCGGTGACCGTGGACAGCACCGCCGGCGAGCCCTGCACGGCCGTGCGCTGCATGTGGTGCAGCACACCGCGGATCCCGCCCATCTCTTCGCCGCCACCGGCGCGGCCGGGGCCGCCGTGGACCAGCTGCGGCATCGGCGAACCGTGACCGGTCGATTCCTTGGCGTCGTCGGCGTCCAGGACCAGCAGGCGGCCGTGGTACGGCGCCGCGCCGAGGACGACGTCCCGCACGAACTCCTTGTCGGCGCTGACGATCGAGCCCGCCAGGCTGCCGCCACCACGCGCGGCCAGCTCGACGACCTGCTCGGCCGAGGTGTAGGGCAGCAGCGTGGAGACCGGGCCGAACGCCTCGACCTCGTGCGGCTCGGAACGCTCCGGGTCGGCCTTCAGCAGGACCGGCGAGATGAAGGCGCCACGCTCGGCGTCGCCGTCCACGACGTCGACCTTCTCCGGGTCGCCGAACACCACGCTGCCCGCGTCGAGCAGGGCCTTGAGCGAGCGCCGGACCTCTTCGCGCTGCTCCAGGCTGGCCAGCGCGCCCATCCGGACACCCTCGGCGGTCGGGTTGCCGACCGTCACCTTCGCCAGCCGCGCCGAAGCAGCCTCGGCAACGTCGTCGAGCAGCGACGCGGGCACGAACGCGCGGCGGATCGCCGTGCACTTCTGGCCCGCCTTGACCGTCATCTCCGAGGTCAGCTGCTTGACGAACAGGTCGAACTCGGTGGTGCCCTTGACCGCGTCCGGGCCGAGGATCGAGCAGTTCAGCGAGTCGGCCTCGGCGTTGAAGCGGACGGCGTTGCGGATGATCGCCGGGTGCGCGCGCAGCTTCTGCGCGGTCGACGCCGAGCCGGTGAACGAAACCAGGTCCTGCGAGGTGACGTGGTCGAGCAGGTCTCCGACGCTGCCCGCGACGAACTGCAGCGAGCCCTCCGGCAGGATCCCGGACTCGATGATCAGCTCGACCAGGCGCGCGGTCAGGTACGCCGTCTGGCTCGCGGGCTTGACCAGGCTCGGGACGCCGGCCAGGAACGCCGGGGCGAACTTCTCCAGCGGCCCCCAGACGGGGAAGTTGAACGCGTTGATCTGGATCGCGACCCCCCGCAGCGGGGTGGCGATGTGCTGCGCGACGAACGTGCCGCCCTTGCTCAGCGGCTCGACGTTGCCGTCGACGTAGACGGTGTCGTTCGGCAGCTCGCGCTTGCCCTTGGAGGCGTAGGAGAACAGGACGCCGATGCCGCCGTCGATGTCGAACTTGGAGTCACCCAGCGTCGCGCCGGTCCGTGCGGAGAGTGCGTACAGCTCTTCGCGGTGCTCACGCAGGTGCGAGGCGAGCGCCTTGAGCAGGGCCGCGCGCTGGTGGAACGTCAGCTCGCGCAGGGCCGGCCCGCCGACCCGCCGGCCGTAGCCGAGCGCGCCCGCGAAGTCGACGCCGTCCGAGGAGATCCGGGCGACCTCCTCGCCCGTGGTGGCGTCGTGCAGGGGGACACCGTCGCCCGCCGCCGTGTGCCACTCCCCGGAGACGTAGCTGCGCAGCAAAACCATCAGGTCCGACCTCTCCACGAATTACCTACCGGACGTTCAGTAATTGCCATGGTAGCCGCTGACCCCGGAGATCGGAAGGGGTGGCGCTTGACACGGCCCCTGGGCACTGCCTTTACTGAGCGGCACCGCCAGGTGACCGTCCATTCGGTCAGTCGACACGGAGGGTCCATGACCAACGCCGCGCACACCATGTTCGCCGCCGACGAGGCGTCCCGCGCGCTGGGCATCGAACTGGCCGAAGCCGGCGACGGCCGCGCGGTCGCGACCATGACGATCACCGCGTCGATGGTCAACGGGCACGACATCGCCCACGGCGGTTACGTCTTCCTGCTGGCCGACACCGCGTTCGCCTGCGCCTGCAACACCCACGGCCCGGTGACCGTCGCCGCCGGCGCCGAGATCTCCTTCGTCGCGGCCGGCCGGCTCGGCGACCACCTCGTCGCCACGGCCACCGAGCGCACCCGCTACGGCCGCAACGGCATCTACGACGTCACCGTGCACCGGGAGACCCCCGGCGGGCCCGAGGTCGTCGCCGAATTCCGCGGCCGCAGCCGCGTCCTCTCCGCGAAACGGGACTGACCATGATCGAGGCGAACATCGGCGCGGACGAGCTGGCCGCCCGCCAGCTGGAGCGTCTGCAGTGGACACTCAGACACGCCTACGCGAACGTGCCCGCGTACACGAAGAAGTTCGACGAGGCCGGCGTCCACCCCGACGACTGCAAGGAACTCTCCGACCTGGCGAAGTTCCCGTTCACCACCAAGCAGGACCTGCGCGAGAACTACCCGTTCGGGATGTTCGCCGTGCCGCAGGACCAGGTGCGCCGGATCCACGCCTCGAGCGGGACGACCGGCAAGGCCACCGTCGTCGGCTACACCGAGCGCGACATCGACACGTGGGCGACGGTGATGGCCCGGTCGATCCACGCGGCGGGCGGCCGACCGGGCCACAAGCTGCACAACGCGTACGGCTACGGCCTGTTCACCGGCGGGCTCGGCGCGCACTACGGCGCGGAGAAGCTGGGCTGCACCGTGATCCCGGCCTCCGGCGGGATGACCGCGCGGCAGGTGCAGCTGATCACCGACTTCCGGCCCGAGATCATCATGGTGACGCCGTCGTACATGCTGACCCTGCTCGACGAGTTCGAGCGCCAGGGCGTCGACCCGAAGGCGAGCTCGCTCAAGGTCGGCATCTTCGGCGCCGAGCCGTGGACCGAGCAGATGCGCTCGGAGATCGAGGAGCGGTTCGCGATCGACGCCGTCGACATCTACGGATTGTCGGAGGTGATGGGCCCGGGTGTCGCGCAGGAGTGCGTCGAAACCAAGGACGGCCTGCACATCTGGGAGGACCACTTCTACCCCGAGGTGATCGACCCGTTCAGCGAAGACGTGCTCGCCGACGGCGACACCGGTGAGCTGGTGTTCACGTCGCTGACCAAGGAGGCGCTGCCGATCATCCGCTACCGCACCCGCGACCTCACGGCGCTCTCGCCGGGGACCGCGCGGCCGGCGTTCCGGCGGATGGCCAAGGTCACCGGCCGCACCGACGACCTGATCATCCTGCGCGGGGTCAACGTCTTCCCGACGCAGATCGAGGAGATCGTGCTGCGGACGGCCGGGCTGAGCCCGCACTTCCAGCTCGTCCGGTCCACGCGCGGGCGGCTCGACCACCTGACCGTGCTCGTCGAAGCGCGTCACGACGCTTCGGCCGCTTCGCGCGACGAGGCCGCCGCCTCGCTGATCTCGGGTGTCAAGGACGGGGTCGGGGTCACCGTGTCGGTGGACGTCGTCGACCCGGACACCCTGGAGCGGTCGATGGGCAAGATGCGCCGGATCGTCGACCAGCGGGACCGGCCGTGACCACGCCCCGGCGCGGGCGTCCCGGCTACGACCTCGAATCGCTGCTGCAGGTGGCGGTGAAGCTGTTCAACGAGCGGGGTTACGACGGCACGAGCATGGAGGACCTCTCCCGCAAGCTCGGCATCACGAAGTCCGCGATCTACCACCACGTGCCCAGCAAGGAGGAGCTGCTGCGGCTGTCGGTCGACCGGGCGCTGGACGGGCTGTTCGAGGTCGCCGCGTCGACCGACCGGCTCGACGGCCGGGCGATCGACCGGCTGGAGCACCTGGTGCGCGGCAGCGTCCTGGTGCTGGCCGACCGGCTGCCGTTCGTGACGCTGCTGCTGCGCGTGCGCGGCAACACGAAGGTGGAGCGGGCGGCCCTGGCCCGGCGGCGCGAGTTCGACCTGCTGGTGACGGACCTGGTGAAACAGGCCGAAGCCGAGGGCGACATCCGCCCGGACGTCGACCCGGCGGTGACGGCGAGGCTGATCTTCGGCATGGTGAACTCGCTGGTCGAGTGGTACAAACCCCGGCGCGGCTCGTCGGCGACGGAGGTGGCGGACGCCGTCTGCAAGGTGGCGTTCGAGGGCCTGCGCACGACGTCCTGAACCGGTTCCGGTGTCGGTGACCCAGCGGAACGAGTTACGACCTGTACGTTCTGTGGAACGCCCGCTGATCGATATCCCGCATGCGTTCACTGGGTACGCACACGTTCCAACTCCCAACGCACTTCCTCTTCGAGGATCTCGCCGATGTGAACAGCGGCCACGCGCTGCCGGCGGCAGAGATCGACTCAAGCGTGTGCGTTTCCGACCGGCAGGGCCCCCACCATGCTCCCCACAGGTTGAGCAAAACCACCTTGCCGGCGTAGTCACTCAGCGCCACGTTCTTGTCGGCGGCCACTACGCTCGGTCCGGACAGATCACCGGCCGACTTCCGCTGATCTCCCGGGCGGAGATCCGGCGAACCGGCGGCCGTCGCTGGCATCATGCAGGCCATGAGCCACCGCGCGCGCCGGATGTTCGAGCTGCTCGAGCCGATCTGCCTGGTCACCTTCACCGCCGGCGAGTGCAACGACGAGCTGGCCGCGCTCGGGCACCGCACCTACTGGGACGGCTACTTCGCGAGCCGCGCCGCGCCGCTGGGGCGGGTGCCGGCGCAGGTCGTGCACGCGGCCTTCTACAACTTCGCCGAGGGAGAGGCCGCGCGGCACATCCCGAGCGCGTGGGAGACCATCCCGCCCGAGGCGTCCGTCGCCGCGCGGCAGCGGGGCAGCGCGGCCTCCCTGCGGCGCATCCTGGGTGACGGGCTCGCCGGCTCCCCCGGCCTGGCCCGCGCCGCCGAACTGACGACCAAGGCCGCGCGGAGCGCGCCCACCGCCGGCCGGGTGATGTACGCCGGGCTGCGCACCCTCCCGGTGCCGGAAGAACCCGTCGCGCGGCTGTGGTTTTCCGCGACCATGCTGCGTGAGCACCGCGGTGACGGGCACATCGCCGCGCTCGTCGGCGCCGGCGTCGGCGGCACGGAGTCCCACGTGCTTTCGGCGCTGGAGATGGGCATCCACCCGCCGGAGTCGTTCGGGCGGATCCACCACCTGCCGAAGGAGCGGCTCGCCGCGGTGATGGCCGGCCTGCGCGAGCGCGGGCTCGTCGACGCCGACGGCCACTTCACCGACGCCGGCCGCGAGCTGAAGCAGCGCATCGAAGACGTCACCGACGAGCTCGCCGAGCCGCCGTACGAAGCCCTCTCCCCCGCCGAGCTCGACGAGCTGGTCGCCGCGCTCGAGCCGCTCACCGCGAAGCTGGTGGTCGCCGGGTCGCAGTGACGCGCCCGGTCAGTCCTCCGCGGTCTGGGGCGGGCGCCCCGCTTGCCAGAGAAGGGCTTCACGCAGCTGCTCGATGAGCTGTTCGTCGTCCGCTTCGGACGGGTCGACCCCCAGGGGAATCCAGCGCTCGGACACTTTCGACCCCCGGTCGTAACTGGTGATCACGATCCCGGAGTAGGACAGGGACTCTTCGTCGGCGCAGTCGCCGTCGGGCAGGGGCTCGTCGGCTTCGAAGCCCTCGTCGAAGCTGACGTGACGATGCTGCAGGCGGACGCTGACCCAGCGCCCGGCCGGCCGGATCGGCGCGCCTTCTTCGTTCATCTGCTCCTACCCCCGGTCACGGTCCCCTGCCGTCTCGTCGCATCCGGACGCCGGGAAGTTACCGGCGAGTTGTTCCGGTTCCGTAACGACAAAGCTTGGCGCGAAACTTCGGTTGCCCGCCAACGGAGTCACTCTCTTGACGAGAAGTCAACTGCATGTTGACAGCATGCCGGTCCGCCGCGAGGCTGGGCGGATGACCAGTGGGACCCGGCCCCGGCGCCGCCGGCTCGAACCGGCCGAGCGGCGTGCGGAGATCCTCGCCGCCGCGCGGCGGCTGTTCGGCGCGGGCAGCTACGCGTCGGTGTCCACTTCGGACATCGCCGAGGCCGCCGGGGTGGCGCGCCCGCTGATCAACCACTACTTCGGCGGGAAGCGCGAGCTCTACCTGGAAGTGGTGCGGCAGCTGATGATCGTGCCCGCGCCGGTCACCGAAGCGCTGCCGGACACCACGATGGAGGAGCGGCTCGCGATCGGCGTCGAGCGGTGGATCGAGGTGGTGGACCGCAACCGCGACGCGTGGCTGACGGTGATCGGGCCCGAGTCGGCGGGCCGCGACCCCGAGATCGAGCGGATCATGCTGGAGGCCGACGAGATCGCCGCCGACCGGGTGCTCGAAGCCGCGCTGATGACCGGCGTGACCGAGGGCCGCGAGGAGCTGCGCGCGATGATCCGCTCGTTCGGCGGGATGCTGCGGGCGGCGTCGCGCGAATGGCTGATCCGCGGCACGCTCGACCGTGCCGCGCTGCGCACCTTTCTCACCGATTCGATCCTCAACCTGCTGAAGCTCACCTACCCGGCGGTGCTTGCCGGGCGGCCCGGAAGCGGCGGGCGAACGCCGCCGGCGTCATCCCGGTCCAGCGCTTGAACGCGTAGATGAAGCTGGACGCCTCCGCGTACCCGAGCCGGTACGCGACGTCCTCGACCGACAGCACCCCGGTGTCGAGCAGCTCTTCGGCCAGTGCCAGGCGGACCTCGTCGACCAGCGCGCGGTAGCTGGTGCCGGCCTCGCCCAGACGACGCCGCAGCGTGCGCGTGCTGAGCGTCAGCTGACGGGCGATCTCGTCCATCCCGGCGTCGACCCCGCCGAGGCGGACCAGGCGTTCCCGGACCTGCTGGGAGATGCCGGACCGCTGCCGTTTGCGCGTGACGAGCGCTTCGCACTGCGCGGCGCAGAGGGCGACGGTCTGCTCGTTGGCCTGCGGCAGCGGCCGGTTGAGCAGCGCCGGGTCGAGCGTCGCGCGGCAGGCGTCGGCGCCGAACCGGGGCCGCAGCCCGAACGCCGCCACGTAAGAGTCCACTGTGGACGCTTCGTGCCGGAAGCTCAGGTCGTCCAGCACGATCTCCGGCAGCAGGTCGCGCATCACCGCGAAGATCGCGGACAGGTCGCGCAGCACGAGGAACCGGGCGACGTCGGCGGGCACGCGGCTGTCGTCGAGCTCCAGGGTCAGCCGGTCGCCGTTGACCCCGACGTGCGGGATGCAGAAGGCGAAGCTCAGGTCGAAGTAGCGCAGGGCGAACAGCATCGCGTCACGCAGGGTCGGGCTGCTGATGCAGGCGAACCCGAAGATGCCGAAGGTGGTGACGCGGTAGCGGCGGCCGAGCTCGAGGGCCGTCGTGTCCGAACCGTCCAGTTCGGCCAGGGCGCGGACGACGGCCAGCTCCTGGCGCGCGTCGACCTGGACGGCGGGGTCCGAGAGCAGCTCCGGCGAGAGCGTCGTCGCGGCGAGCAGCTTCCCGGCGGGAAGGCCGCGCTCGGCGGCGAAGCGCGTCATCAGCTCGATGCTCGCGGTGCCGCGCGGGAAGTCCCAGTCCCCGACGGCGGGCGCGGCGAGCTCGGCCATGGCCGGAAGTATGGATGACGGCCGTGCGCGCGTCGAATCGAGGACCGGAACTGTCCGGGGTGATCGTTAGGGTGGCTCCCGTGGAGACCTTGAGCCGACGGGCCCTGAACCGGGCGACGCTGGAGCGCCAGCTGCTGCTGCGTCCCGCGAAGATGTCCGCGTACGACGCGGTCGAGCACCTGGCCGGGCTCCAGGCGCAGGCGCCGTTCCCGCCGTACTACGCGCTGTGGGCGCGGCTGCAGGGGTTCCGGCCGGCGGACCTGGCGACGCTGCTGGAGGACCGGCGGGTGGTCCGGATCGCGCTGATGCGCGGCACGGTCCACCTGGTGACGGCGGCGGACGCGCTGGCGTGGCGGCCGGTGGTCCAGGTGCTCTACGACCGCGACCTGAAGACGAACACCCAGCACGCCCGGGCGCTGGAGGGGCTGGACCACGCCGAGGTCGCGTCGGCCGCGCGGGAGCTGCTGGCTTCGCCGCTGACGGGCACGGCGCTGGGGGCGTCACTCGGGCAGCGCTGGCCGGACGTCCCGGCGGCGTCCCTGACCCACCTCGCGCGCGGGCAGCTCCCGCTGGTGCAGACACCCCCGCGGGCGATCTGGGGCAAGGCGGGCCAGACGACGTACGCGTGCCTGGACTCGTGGGTGGGCGAGCCGTTGTCGCCGCCTTCGCCCGCTTCGCTGATTTCGCGGTACCTGCGCGCGTTCGGCCCGGCGTCGGTGGCGGACGTCCAGGCTTGGGCGGGCATCACGCGCTTGGGTGAAGTGGCGGCGTCGATGGACCTGCGGCGGTACCGCGACCCGGAGGGTCGGGAGCTGATCGACCTGCCGTCACTGACCCTCCCGGCCGAGGACGTCCCGGCGCCGCCGCGGCTGCTGGGGCCGTTCGACCAGACGATCCTGTCGTACGCGGACCGGACGCGGGTGATTTCGGACGAGTACCGCAAGCGGGTGATCACGCAGAACGGCCTGGTCAAGGGGACACTGCTGGTGGGCGGGTTCGTGCGCGGCTTCTGGGAGCTGCGGAAGGAGCGGAAGGCGGCGGTGGTGGAGCTGTCGCCGTTCGAGAAGCTGGCGAAGCGGGATCTGGCGGGGCTGGAGAGCGCGGCTGGGCGGTTGGTGAGCTGGGCCGAGCCGGCGACTGAGAGCCGGGAGGTGCGGGTTCTGCCGGTGGCCTGAGCGGCTGGGCCGATCGAAGTGGCGGCGACCGGTTCGCCTCAACCGCCGGCGTGGGCCGGGTGTGTGCCCTCCGCAGCATCCGCTGTGAACACCTGAGCAGCCGTACGAACGGGAGAGCGATGAACTCCACCAGAAAGATCGCCGTCGCGGCCGTCGCGGTGACCTCGGTGGGGCGTTCGGCACCGACATCGCCTGGATCGAGCGCGACTCCGCCAGCGCCCGGGTGACACTGAAGGACACGAAGGACGACGGCCACCACGTGGCAGGGCCTCACGTCGCGAGAACCACGACGGCCCCGGCAAGAGCGTGACCTGATACGGATCTCCGCTCCCGACTACGCCGGGATCTACAGTCCGACTCTCCGGATCTGCGCGGAGAAGCTCGGCAGCGACACCCGCGACGTTCGACAACCCCACTTCCCGTGAGCCGGGTCCACTTGGCCGGAATTCTCGATCGAGTGACCGTTCGTGTCCTGTTGTCACAGGCTTCGGATGCGTAGCTTTCCCAGCATGAGTGGTTCGGCGAAGGGGCCGTCGGTGCTGATCGTGGGTACCGGGTTCGGTGGGATCGGGACGGCGATCGAACTGAAGCGGGCCGGCTTCAGCGACTTCACGCTGCTCGAAAGCGCCGGCGAGCCCGGCGGCGTCTGGCGGGACAACACCTACCCCGGCGCCGCCTGTGACATTCCGTCGCCGCTCTACTCCTTCTCCTTCGAGCCGAACCCGCGGTGGCCGAAGCGGTTCTCGCACCAGCCGGACATCCTCGCCTACCTGCGTGACGTCATCACCAAGTACGGCCTCGGGCCGCACATCCGGTACCGGGCCGAGGTCACCGCGGCCGCCTTCGACGAAGACCGGAAGCTCTGGCGCGTCGAGACGAAAACCGGCGAAACCTACGAGGCCGAGGTCTTCGTCCCGGCCGTCGGGCAGCTGTCGCGGCCGGTCCTGCCCGCCATCCCCGGGCGGGACCGGTTCGCGGGGGACGCCTTCCACTCCGCGCGGTGGGACCACGGCGTCGAGCTCACCGGGAAGCGGGTCGCCGTCATCGGGACCGGGGCCAGCGCCGTGCAGTTCGTGCCCGAGCTGCGGAAACACGCCCAGCACGTCACCGTCTTCCAGCGCACGCCGCCGTACGTCATGGCGAAGTCCGACCCCACCTACCGGCGCTGGCAGCACTGGCTGTTCGAGCACCTGCCGCCGACGCAGCTGCTCGGCCGGCTGCGGATCTTCCTGCTCGCCGAGTACGCCACCTACGCGATGACCAAGCACCCGCTGCTCGCGAAGATGTTCGAGCTGCGGACCGCGCAGCTGCGCCACCGCCACATCAAGGACCCCGAGCTGCGCGCGAAGCTGACGCCGGCGTACCCCTTGGGCTGCAAGCGGATCCTCTTCACCAACGACTACCTGCCCGCGCTGGCGCAGCCGGACGTCGACGTCGAGACGCGCCGGATCGGCGAGATCACCGAGAAGGGCGTCCGCGTCGAGGACGGGACCGAGGTCGAGGCGGACGTCATCGTGTACGGCACCGGGTTCGCCGCGACGGACTTCCTCGGCCGGCTCGACGTGCGCGGCCTCGGCGGCCGGTCGCTGCAGGACGCCTGGTCCGGCGGCGCGCGGGCGTACCTGGGCATGGCCGTGCCCGGGTTCCCCAACATGTTCTGCGTCTACGGGCCGAACACGAACCTCGGCGCCGGGTCCATCATCTACATGATCGAGCGCCAGGCGCGTTACATCCGTCAAGCCGTGGAACAGCTCTCGCGCCCCGGAGTGTCCTATGTGGATGTACGACCGGACGTCGAGGAGCGTTACGACGACGAGGTGCAGAAGCGCCTCGGCCACAGCGTCTGGAGCGCCTGCACCAGCTGGTACCGCCAGGCCGACGGCCGCGTGACGACCAACTGGCCCGGCCTGGTCACCGAGTACGACCGCCGGACCCGCCGGCTCGACCCCGCGGACTTCCGGGTGGTGGCGTGATGGACTACGACGTCCTCGTGATCGGCTCGGGGTTCGGCGGCAGCGTCACGGCGTTGCGGCTGACCGAGAAGGGGTACCGCGTCGGGGTGCTGGAGACCGGCCGCCGGTTCGCCGACGACGAGTTCGCGAAGACGTCGTGGCGGCTGCGCAGGTACCTGTGGGCGCCGAAGCTCGGGTGCTTCGGCATCCAGCGGCTCACCCTGCTGAAGAACACCTTCGTGATGAGCGGCTCCGGCGTCGGCGGCGGCTCGCTGGTGTACGCGAACACGCTGTACGAGCCGCCGGACAAGTTCTACGAAGACCCGCAGTGGGCACACATCACGGACTGGAAGGACGAGCTCGCGCCGTACTACGACCAGGCGAAGCGGATGCTCGGCGTGGTCGAGAACCCGGCGACGACGGCCGCGGACCGCGTCCTGCGCGAGGTCGCCGAGGACATGGGCATCGGGCACACCTACCGCCGCACGCCGGTCGGCGTCTACTTCGGACAGTCCGGGGTGGACCCGTTCTTCGGCGGCGCGGGACCCGCCCGCCAGTCGTGCACGCTCTGCGGCGAATGCATGACCGGCTGCCGCGTCGGCGCGAAGAACACGACCGTGAAGAACTACCTCTACCTGGCCGAGCAAGCGGGCGCCGAGGTCCACCCCCTGACGACCGCGGTCTCCGTCCGGCCGATCGAGGGCGGGTACGCCGTCGACACCGAACGCACCGGACGCTGGATCCGAAAGGGCCGGCGGACGTTCACCGCGTCGCAGGTCGTGTTCGCCGCGGCGTCGCTCGGCACCCAGCGCCTGCTCCACCGCCTGCGCGACACCGGGACGCTGCCGGACCTGTCCCCGCGGCTCGGCCTGCTGGCGCGGACGAACTCCGAAGCCGTCCTGGCGGCGCGGTCGCTGCGCGACGACACCGACTACACCCGCGGTGTCGCGATCACGTCGTCGATCCACCCGGACGCCGTCACGCACGTGGAGCCGGTGCGGTACGGGCGCGGCAGCAACTTCATGGGCCTGATGACCACGGTGCTGGTGGACGCGCAGACCGGCCGCCGACGCTGGGTGCTGGGCCTGCGCGAGCTCTGGAAGCAGCGGCGCGACGTCGTCCGCCTGCACAACCCGCGGCGCTGGTCGGAGCGGATGATCGGGCTGCTGGTGATGCAGACGCTCGACAACTCCGTGACGACGTACACGCGGCGTGGGCTCTTCGGCCGGCGCATGACGACCAAGCAGGGCTCGGGAACACCGAGCCCGGAGTGGATCCCGGCCGGGCACGACGTCACGCGGCGCGTCGCCGAGAAGATCGGCGGGCTGCCGCAGGGCGCGTGGACCGACCTGGCGAACATCCCGATCACCGGCCACTTCATCGGCGGCTGCGCGATCGGCGACTCCCCCGGCACCGGGGTGGTCGACCCGTACCAGCGGCTGTACGGCCACCCGGGCCTGCACGTCGTGGACGGCTCGGCGATCTCGGCGAACCTGGGCGTCAACCCGTCGCTGACGATCACCGCGCAGGCCGAGCGGGCGCTGGCCTTCTGGCCGAACCGCGGTGACGCCGACCCGCGGCCGCCGCTGGGCGCCGCCTACCGGCGGGTGGCGCCGGTGCCGCCGACCGCCCCGGTCGTCCCGGCGGACGCGCCGGGTGCCCTGCGACTGCCCGTCATCCCCCGAAACCCGGCCTGACCTGCGGATTCAACATTTTCTCAACATTCGCACACGCCCGGTGCGCCAGGGTGGAGCCGCAGGCGCGCGGCCGGGGGGTCCGGACGCGCCGGCTGGGGGTGTCATGAAGGGGCCCTTCCGGACAGGATCCGGAAGGGCCCCTTCATGACGTGCACGGGTTACGGCAGGCCCGCGAGCCCGGCCGACACCGTGTTGGCGAACGCGTACCCCTGCGACGCGTCCCAGTTGATCGACCACGTCATCGCGCCGCGGATCGACGGGTAGGTCGCCGACGGCTTGAAGCTGCCGCACGAGGTCCCGCGAGCCAGGCAGTTCAGCGCCGAGACCGTGTTGGCCGGGGCCTGGTAACCGCCGCCGGCCGCCTGCGACGACGCCGGGAGGCCGAGGCCGACCTGGTCGGCCCGCAGCCCGCCCTGCAGCTGGATGCAGGCCAGCGCGGTCAGGAAGTCGACCGTGCCCTGGGCGTACACGCTGCCGTTGCAGCCGAGCATCGTGCCGGAGTTGTAGTACTGCATGTTGACGATCGTCAGGATGTCCTTGATGTTCAGCGCGAGCTGGAAGTAGCCGCCCTGCGTGGACTGCATGTCGATCGTCTGCGGCGCCATCGTGATGACCTTGCCGCCGCCGTTGTAGATGCTGCGCAGCGCCTGGCCCATGTAGGTGGCGTTGACGCCGTTCTCCAGGTCGATGTCGACGCCGTCGAAGCCGTAGTTCGAGATCAGCGACTTGATGCTGTTCGCGAAGTTGTTCGCCGAGTTCGAGTCGCCGACGCTGATCGTGCCGTTCTGGCCGCCGACGGAGATGATGACACGCTGGCCGCGTGCCTGGACCGTCTTGATGTCGGCCTTGAACTGCGCGTCCGTGTAGCCGCCGAGCTGCGAAGACAGGCCGGAGTCGAGCGTGAAGCTCACCGCGCCCGGCGTGCCGGTGGCGTCCGCGAAGGACACCGCGATGATGTTGTACTTGGTCGGGACGTCGGCCAGCTTCAGCGCCTTGGCGCCGTTGTAGAAGTTCTGCCAGTAGCCGGTGAGGACGTGCTTCGGCAGGTCACCCTGGGTCGGCGGCGGCGTGGTCGTCGTCGGCGGGGTGGTCGTGGTCGGCGGCGTGGTGGGGGTGGTCGGCGTCGTCGGGGTGGTCGGCGTCGTCGGCGGCGGGGTGCCCGGGCCGTCGAGGCTGACGTCGTCGGCGTAGTACGTCGGCTGGCCGTACCAGCCGTGCAGGTAGACCGTCAGCGACGTGCTCGAGCCGGTGGTGAAGTTCAGCGAGAGCTGCGTGTAGCCGCTGGTGCCCGGCGTCCACGTGCTGGTCGTCGCCGAGCCGGAAGCGCCCAGGTAGACGTAGCTGCCCTGGACCCAGGCCGACAGCTTGTAGGCGGTGTTCGGCGAGACGGTGAGCGTCTGCGAGCACTGGGCGTTGTCCGACGACGTCGGGGTCGCGCTCAGGGCCCGGCTGCCGCTGTGCACCGGGGTGCTCACCGCGGTCGGGACGGCCGTGCAGGTCCAGCCCGAGGTGCCGGATTCGAAGCCGGGGTTGGCGAGGATGTTCGCCGCCGAAGCGCTGCCGGCGAGGACGAACGTCACGCCGAGACTCAGCGCGACCACGGAAAGCAACGAAAGCAGGGCTAGCCGGACCTTGGGGACCACGGGCGACCTCCACGACGGTGGTGAGGCAGGTCACCACAAAGTGGACTAGACCAATCTGAATGTCAAGGAGCCCCATCCGAAAGTCGGGGCGGCGGAAACGGCAGAATGAGACGATCGGAACCAGGGCGAAGCAGGAGCGTGTAGCAGTGAGCGTGTCGGTCGAGCAGAGGATCGCCGAAGAACTGGGCGTGCGCGAAGGACAGGTCAAGGCCACCGTCGAGCTGCTCGACGGCGGTTCGACCGTCCCCTTCATCGCGCGGTACCGCAAGGAAGTCACCGGCATGCTCGACGACGCGCAGCTGCGCACGCTCGAAGAGCGGCTGCGCTACCTGCGGGAACTCGACGAGCGGCGGCTCGCCGTGCTCGAGTCCATCCGGAGCCAGGGCAAGCTGGACGAGGCCCTCGAGGCCTCGATCCTCGCCGCGGACACGAAGTCGCGGCTGGAGGACATCTACCTCCCGTACAAGCCGAAGCGCCGCACGAAGGCGATGATCGCGCGCGAAGCGGGCCTCGAACCGCTGGCCGACGGCCTGCTGAACGACCCCACCACGGACCCGCAGGCCGCGGCCGCGGTGTTCGTCGACGCGGACAAGGGTGTCGCGGACGCGCAGGCGGCCCTCGACGGCGCCCGGTCGATCCTCGTCGAGCGCTTCGCCGAGGACGCCGACCTCATCGGTGAGCTGCGCGAGAAGATGTGGGGCCAGGGCCACCTGGTCGCCAAGGTCCGCTCGGGCAAGGAGGACGAGGGCGCGAAGTTCTCGGACTACTTCGACTTCTCCGAGCCCTACACCAAGCTCCCCTCGCACCGGATCCTCGCGATGCTGCGCGGCGAGAAGGAGGAGGTCCTCGACCTCACGATGTCGCCGGCCGAGCCAGCCTCGCCCGCCGGCGCCGGAGGCACAAACACAGTCGAGCCTCAAGCAGGGCCGACCGACTACGAGACGCGCATCGCGGCGAAGTTCGGCATCACCCAGCAGGGCCGTCCGGGCGACAAGTGGCTCGGCGACACCGTGCGCTGGGCGTGGCGCACCAAGATCCTGCTCCACCTGGGCATCGACCTGCGGATGCGGCTGCGCCAGGCCGCCGAGGACGACGCCGTCCGCGTGTTCGCGGCCAACCTGCGCGACCTGCTGCTGGCCGCACCGGCCGGCACCCGCGCGACGATGGGCCTCGACCCGGGCTTCCGCACCGGCGTCAAGGTGGCGGTCGTGGACGCGACCGGCAAGGTCGTCGACACCCACGTCATCTACCCGCACCAGCCGGCGAACAAGTGGGACCAGTCCCTGGCCGAGCTGGCCGCGCTGGCGGCGCGCCACAAGGTCGACCTCATCTCGATCGGCAACGGCACGGCGTCCCGCGAGACGGACAAGCTCGCCGCGGAGCTGATCAAGAAGCACCCTTCGTTGAACCTGACGAAGGCCGTGGTGTCGGAGGCCGGCGCGTCGGTGTACTCGGCGTCGGCGTTCGCTTCGGCCGAGCTGCCCGGCATGGACGTCTCACTGCGCGGCGCGGTCTCGATCGCCCGGCGGCTGCAGGACCCGCTGGCCGAGCTGGTGAAGATCGACCCGAAGTCCATCGGTGTCGGGCAGTACCAGCACGACCTGTCCGAGGTTTCGCTGTCCCGCTCGCTCGACGCGGTGGTCGAGGACTGCGTGAACGCGGTGGGCGTCGACGTCAACACGGCGTCCGCGCCGCTGCTGACCCGCGTCTCGGGCATCACGACGGGGCTGGCGGAGAACATCGTGTCCCACCGCGACTCGAACGGCCCGTTCCGTTCCCGGACGGCGTTGAAGGAGGTCGCGCGCCTGGGCCCCAAGGCATTCGAGCAGTGCGCGGGCTTCCTGCGCATCCCGGACGGCGACGACCCGCTCGACTCTTCGTCGGTCCACCCGGAGGCGTACCCGGTGGTGCGGCGGATCCTGACGTCCACGGGAACCGACCTGCGCTCGCTGATCGGCAACACGCGGACTTTGTCTTCTCTGCGGCCTTCCGAGTTCGTCGACGAGACGTTCGGTCTCCCGACGGTGACGGACATCCTGGCCGAGCTCGACAAGCCGGGCCGCGACCCCCGCCCGGCGTTCAAGACGGCGACGTTCGCGGAGGGTGTGGACAAGATCGGTGACCTTAAGCCGGGGATGCGGCTGGAGGGTGTGGTCACGAATGTGGCGGCGTTCGGGGCGTTTATCGATGTGGGTGTGCACCAGGACGGGCTCGCGCATGTTTCGGCTCTGTCGAAGAACTTCGTGAAGGATCCTCGGGAGGTTGTGAAGCCCGGGGACATCGTGAAGGTGAAGGTGCTGGATGTCGATGTGCCGCGGAAGCGGATTTCGCTGACGCTGCGGCTGGACGACGAGCCGGGCGCTCCGGCCGGGAACCGCGGTGGCGGCGGCGGTCGTGATCGCGGTCAGCAGGGCGGCGGCGGTGGTGGTGGGCAGCGCCGGGGTTCCGGCTCTGGTGGCCAGCGCGGCGGTGGCCGGGGTGGTAACTCCGGTTCCGGTTCCGGCGGCTCGGGTTCGATGGCGGATGCGCTGCGGCGGGCCGGTTTCGGCAAGTAGGACCAAGGTCCGTGGATGTCGCATTGAGGAACTTGAAGTCCCTCAATGCGACATCCACATCTTTCGGCGACCCCGTCGGAATGGCATGCCGTGGACCTGACTGCTCAAGCGCGCCGGTTCCGGTGCCGCACAGTCGAGATCAGCAGGTCCAGGCCCTCCCGAGTCAATCCGTCGCGGAAGTCCAGCCACTGGCGAGAACGCAAGGCGGGCGAAAGGTTCTCGACGTCGGCGCCCGGCAGGAGAACCGGGATGAGCAGGATGTCCGGGCGCATGCTCAGCAGGTCGAGTTCGTCCTGCTGGTTCCGGGAAGAATCCGTGCTGGCGCCGATGCAGAACAGCATGGTGTCGGCTGCGCGCATGCTCCGATCGAGAGCTTGCGCCCACGGTTCGCCGGGAGACAGGTGTCCGTCGAAGAAGACACGTAAGCCCGCTTCGGTGAGCACCTCCACGATCTGGGTGACCAGTGCCCGGCCCGAACGGGGATAGGAGACGTAGGCGTCATAGCGGACGTTGACCTCCGACGTGTCGAGTCGTGAGAAACGCTGCCGCGTGATCAGGAAACTGACACTCGCCTGGCGAAGCGCCGGGTCGGTCAACCAGTCGAGGCCCTGCTCTCCGGTCAACAGGCGACGGAGTTCCAGGTCCGCGAGCAGCCGGGTGGCCACCACCGCCTCCGGCCCGGCGCCGCCGGCCTTCACTGCGTAGGTGTCCGAACTCCAGTTCGCGACTTCCTCCGCCAGTTCCTCGGACCCGGTCAACGCTTCGAACACGTCCGGCCATCGGTGCTCCAGGCAACGCGAGACGGCGAAGAACCGGATGGGGATCCCACCTTGTTCGGCTGCCTCGGGTAGTTCTTTGCTGATCGCGTTGTCGATGAGGATGTTGTTGATGAACCTGATCACCGCCCGGGGATTGCCGCCCATGGCGTCGGCCACCACCGGCAGCACCGGCTCGAGGCCTTCGACCAGCTCGCGGGGCTGGTCGGTCAGCAGCGTGCGGCAGAACTCGGCCATCCGGTGCGTCGACGGCGGGATGTGGAACGGAAGCTGGACGATCTTGTCCAGATACAGCTCCCCCTTGAAGTCCCGGATGCCGTACTCGGCCGCGTACCGGTGCTGGAGATACCCTTCGACGACCTTTCGCGCCACTCCCAGCACGAAGATGAACCCGGGCTGCGCGAGGACCAGCTTGATGCTTTCCAGCAGCCGGATCGCCTGGTCGGGGAAGCAGCGGTCCAGGTCGTCGATGAGAACCACGATCCGCACGTTCTGCCGTAGCTTCACACTGTCGAGGCTGTTGAAGGCGCCGAAGTACAGGCTCCGGTCCAGCAGCGGATCGGGAGTCAACCGCGCGTCCCGCTCGATCATGTCCTTCGCGACGAATCCCGCCTCGAACTCGGCGAATCCCGGCACCTGGACCTTGGCTTTCGCCGAGAACCCATAGGCGATCGAGCGCAGGGCGCGGATCAGTTTCTTGCCGTTGTCGCCGAAACGCTGCGTGAGGCCCCGGTGTTTCTCCAGGGCCTGCACGATCGTGCCGACGAGCGGCACGATCGGGTGCTCCTCCTGTTCGTAGCGCCAGGCGTTGAACCACACGGTCACCACGTTCGAATCTTCGGCGAGACGCCGTTCCACCAGACGCATCAGGCTCGTCTTGCCAGTGCCCCATTCGCCGAACACACCGATGGTGAAGGGACCTCGCGTGTCGGTGGCGGCCGCCGCGATGACCTGGGCGTAGGTGTCGAAGCCGAGGCCGTCGGAGTCACGCTGATCAGCTTCGCCGATGGCCTGGTCGGAGATGAAGCTGATCTTCATGGGCGATCCGATCGACGAAGAGGTAGGCGCCTGTACGCGTGGTTGTCGCCGAGCAGCTCCCGTTTGCTACACCCCCGGGCGCTGCTCGGCGAAACCGCCGCGGCTCGTCTCCGTCAGAAGGGGAAGCCGTGGGCCTGCTCCCGCAGGGTGACCCACTGCCACTGGGTGAACTCGTCCCAGCTGTGCGCCGAGCCGAACCGGCTGCCGTTGCCCGAGGCCCCCGTTCCACCAAAAGGAGCGAACGCGTCGTTGTTCAACGTCTGGTCGTTCACGTGCACGATGCCCGTCCGCAGCCGCTCGGCGAACGCGCGTCCTCGGTCGACCGAGCCCGTCTGGATTGCCGCCACCAGGCCGTACTCCGTGTCGTTGGCCACCGTTGCCGCTTCGTCCTCCGAGGACACCACGATCACCGGGGCCACCGGGCCGAAGATCTCCTCGCGGAACGCCGGCATCGACGTCGTCACGCCGGCCAGGACCGTCGGCTGGTAGAACAGCTTCTCGTACGTTCCTCCGGCGCGGACCGTCGCTCCCGCCGAGACCGTCTCCGTGACTATCCGGTCTACATTGGACAGCTGCTTTTCGTTGATCAGCGGGCCCAACGCCACCTGGCCCGTGAACGGGTCGCCCACCGGGAGCTTCGACGCGCGGGCCGTCAGGCGGTCCAGGTACTCGTCGGCCACCGACTCCAGGACGATGTGCCTGCCGGCCGTCATGCAGACCTGGCCCTGGTGCAGGAACGCGCCCCACGCGCCGGCCGAGCTGGCCGCCTCCAGGTCCGCGTCGTCCAGGATCACCAGCGCGTTGTTGCCGCCCAGTTCCAGGCTGACCCGCTTCAGCGTCCGGCCCGCCGCTTCGCCGACCAGACGGCCCACCGCCGTCGAACCCGTGAACGAGATCGCCGCGACGCCGGGGTGTTCCGTCAACGCGGATCCGGCAGCAGCGTCGCCGGCCAGGACGTGCAGGAGGCCGTCGGGCAGGCCCGCCGCTTCGAAGAGGCGGGCGATCAGCGTGCCGCCCGCCACCGCCGTGTTGACGTCCGGCTTCAGCACCACCGCGTTGCCCAGCGCCAGCGCCGGCGCGACCGCCCGCACCGACAGGATCTGCGGGAAGTTCCACGGGCTGATCACGCCGACCACGCCCAGCGGGATGCGCCGCGCGATGCTCTCCCGGCCCGCCTCGCTCGTCGGCAGCAGGTGCCCCCACGGCTGCGTCGGCAACGCGGCCGCTTCCCACAGCTCGGCCAGCACCAGGTCGACCTCGAACGCCGCCTTGGGCGGGATCGCGCCGCCCTCGCGGACCAGCCAGTGCTCGAACTCCGACCGGTTGTCCTCCAGGACGCGCGCGGCCTTGCGCAGCAGCGCCGCCCGCTCCGGGCCCGGCGTCGCCGCCCACGCGGGCTGCTCGGCGGCCGCCCGCGTCACGGCGTTGTCGATGTCCTGCGCGTCGGCCAGCCCGACCTCCGTGAGCACTTCGCCGGTGGCCGGTTCGGTCGCCGGGAGCGTGCCGCCGTGGGCCGGCACCCAGCCGCCCGAAAAGATCTTCCCGCGCCAGTCGACGTCGTCCAGCATGCGTTCCTCCCGCGATCGGTCCGTGCTTCCAGCCTGGTCACGCGGCATTCGAGCGCGTTGATTCTGCGGGTCACGGTGTTAGCCTGATCAGGTCAGCGACGACCGGAGCGCCCATGTACCACCGTGGCGAGGCCTGGCGGGCGAAGCTCGGCGGCGCCTTCAGCGAGCTGTACCCCGAGCCCTTGGACGCCTCCGTTCCCTCGGGTGACGTCGTCACCACGCCGCTCGGTGACGTCCACGTGTTCACCGTCGCGGGCACGCCGCAGGTGGTCCGCCGCTCGCGCGGGACGATCCGGCAGAACCCCTCCGACCTGCTCAAGGTGTGCGTCCAGGTCCGCGGCCGCGCGACGGTCGTGCAGGGCGACCGCGAGGTCGTCGTCGAACCCGGGCACCTCGCGATCTACGACACCGGCCGTCCGTACGCGCTGCGCCTCGAAGGCGAGTGGGTGTCCGCGGTGATGGCCTTCCCGCGCGACGTTCTGCGGCTGCCGGTCGCGCACGCGATGGACCGCGCCTACCCGGCGACGTCCGGCCCGGGCGCGGTGTTCGCGGACTTCGTCACGGCGTCGGTCGCGCAGGGCGGGCACCTCTACGAAGCCGCGGCCAGCCGCCTCGGCGACGCCGGGCTCAGCCTGCTCGCCGGCACGCTCAGCGACCACGTCGGCGTCGACGAGGTCCCGGACGCCCTGCGCGCCCGCGTGCTCGCCCACGTCCGGCGGCACCTGGCCGACCCCGGGCTCTCGCGGACGAGCATCGCCGCGGCGCACGGGATGTCGCCGCGCACGCTGAGCCGGCTCTTCGAGGCCGAGGAGCACACGATCACCGACCACATCCGGCGGCTGCGGCTCGACGCCGTCCGCCGCGACCTGCGCGACCCGCTGCTGGCCAACCGGAGCGTCGCGGCGATCGCCGCGCGGTGGTGCTTCGTCGAAGCCGCGCACTTCAGCCGGGTGTTCCGCGCCGAGTTCGGGGAAAGCCCGTCGGCGTTCCGGGTCAGCGGAGCGCGAAGAGACCGACCGCGAACAACGCCGCCGGGACCACCGCCGCCGCCGAGCTGACCAGGCCGGTGCCGTTGCGCCAGCCGGCCGGCGACGCGTCGAGCACAAGACGTCGGACCAGCGCCGCCTCCACGACGGCCAGCAGCACGAACCCGAAGCCGACGCTGAAGATCGCCGCCGCGCCGACGAACAGCAGGCCGGAGGTGGAGGCCGCGCCCAGCGGCGCCGCGACCTCCCAGCGCACCAGCCCCGCGGCCGCGGCGAGGAACGCCAGCAGCAGGACGTAGGCGACGAGGAAGCCAATCCGCGCGGTCGGCTGGTGCTGGCCCCGCGCGAACCACCAGAACCCGGCGTCCAAGGCGACGACGAGCACGGCGACCACGACGAACCCGGCCCGGAAAGTCATGCGGCGAACCGCACTTCGACGCTGCCCAGCTCGCCGAAGTCGGCGACCACCTCGCCGCCCGGGTGGATCGGGCAGGGTGGGGCCGCCGTTCCCGTTGTCACGATGTCGCCCGGGTGCAGCCGGGCGCCGTGGCGGGGGAGCTCCATCGCCAGCCAGTGCAGGGCCAGGCGGGGGTCGCCGAGGACCAGGCTGCCCGCGCCGCGGGAGAACTCCTCTTTGTCCGCGTGGAGGACCACCGGGCGGCGGGGCAGGTCGAGGTCGCGCCAGCCCGGCACCGGGCGGCCCTCGACGAACCGGCCCGCGCACGCCACGTCCGCCAGCAGCTGCGGGCCGCCCGCCCGCTGGTGGTCGGTATAGCGGCTGTCCGGCAGCTCCACCGCCAGGAACATCGTGTCGACGGCGTCGAGCACCGCGGTCAGCGACGGCGACGGGCCGGGATCGGCCTTGAGCCGGAACGCGAACTCGGGCTCCGCGACGCCCATCGTCATCGTGTCGGCGGGCACCGGCTCGCCCTCGTGGTGGTGGAACCGCTCGAACATCACCCCCGGCAGCGGGCCGGGAACGGCCAGGTACTGCCGGGCGTACACGGTCGTCGCGGCGATCTTCCAGCCGGACACCGGCCCGCCCAGTGCGGCGAGCGACGCCTGCGCGGCCATGCCCTCGGCCGTGTCGTGCGGGCGGGCGTCCTCGGGGAGGCCCGCCAGCCGTTTCCCGGTCAGCCACGCGTCCCAGATCAGCTCCGCCGCCCGCTCTCGGTTCACGTTCGTGATCTTGCCAACCGGAAGACCGGGTGTCGATCGGCTTCCGCGGCGAAGGCTTCCGCCGGGTCGCCGAGCTTCGCGTCGAAGAACGGCGCCGTCACCGGGATCTTGCGGACGTACGCGCGCAGCACCGGCCCGGCCGTCGCCGCGTCGGCCTCCTCGACCGCCCACGTCTCGCGCCGGCGGCCGCGCCACAGCCGGGCGGCCGGGTCGGCGCGCAGGTTGTGCACCCAGCCGACCTGCCCGTACGGCGACACGAGCCAGCGCACCCCGCCGACCTCGAGGACGTTGACCGGGGTCGTGCGGTCGGCGCCGGAGCGCCGCCCGCGCGTGGTCAGCAGCCACCCGGTGCTCCCCACGATCGGAATCCCGCGCGCCAGCAACGCCTTCACGACCACGTTCGCGGCTTTCCGCGTCACGCCGAGCCGGTACTCCCTGGCCATCACGGGGTCATAGCGTAGACCCCGGAAAGGTCTCGGACCCGCGCCCAGACGTTCTCGAAGCGCGCGGTGTCGACCACCGGCTTGCGCAGCGCCGCGAGCGCGATCGCCTGCTGGGCCTCGGTCGAGCTCGCCTTGCCGTTGAGGTCGACGGCCGCGGCGCTGAAGTCCTGCACCAGCACCGCGAAGATCTGGTCGACGAACTGATCGTCGAGCCCGGTGATCCCGGCCTGCTCCAGGATCAGCTGGCCGTACACGACCAGCGTGAACAGCTCGGTCAACGCCAGCCCGAAGTCGAGGTCGGCCTGCTGCGCCTCGTCCGGCGCGGCCTCGGTGAGCAGCTTGACCAGCGACGCGGCCTGCTCGGTGAACAGCGCGACGTTCGGGATGTGCGCAGCCTCGGCGTACGCGGTCTTCCAGTCGTGGAAGCGGACCTTCGACAGCCCGCGCGCCGGGCCCTGGCGGAAGAGGAACTCGTCGTCCGCGGCGTCGGTGCGGGTCGGCACCGGCGCGTACTCCTGCGGCGCGAAGAGGTACGCCGGCATGAACTTCGCGATCAGCGCGAGGTTCACCGCCACCGTGCCCTCGAGCTTCGGCAGGCCGTCGATGTCGTTCTTCGACATCGCGAGGTACGTGTCGGCCTCGAAGCCCTTGGCCGCGACGACGTCGGCGACCAGGCCGATCACCTTCTGCGCCTCGGTCGTCACCTTCATCTTGGTGATCGGGTTGAACAGCAGGTACCGGCGGTCTTCGGCGTTCGCGCTGCGGAAGTAGTCGACGGCGCGGTCGGAGAACAGCTTCATCGCGGTCAGCCGGGCGTAGGCCTCGACGAACTCTCGGCGGACGTGCGGGAAGTTCGTCACCGGCTTGCCGTACAGCACGCGGTTGTGCGCGTGCGTGATGGCTTCGTACAGCGAGTGCGTCGCCATGCCGATGCCGCCGAAGCAGAGGTTGAACTTGCCGATGTTGACCGTGTTCAGCGCGGCGCTGAAGGCCTCGGCGCCGACGTGCAGGATGTCCTCGGCGTGCACCGGGTAGTCCTCGAGCCGGAACTCGGCGACGTACATCTGCGAGGGCACGACGTTCTTCACCACGTGGTAGTTCGGGTGCTCGGAGTCGGCGTAGAAGAAGACGTACTGGTCCGGGCCCTCGACCCCGTCGATGCGGCCGAAGACCGACACCGTGCGCGCGCAGTTGCCGTTGCCGATGTAGTACTTCGAGCCGGTGGCGCGGTAGCCGTCGCCGTCCTTCGTGAGCACCAGGTCGGAGGAGTAGATGTCCGCGCCGTGGTCCTTTTCGGACAGTCCGAAGGCGCCGACGCCGCCCGCGTCGAGGGCCGCCGCCGCGCGCTCACGCGCCGCGGAGTTGCCGCTCTGCCACACCGGGCCGAGGCCGAGGATCGTGACCTGCCACGGGTACCAGTAGTTGAGCCCGTAGAACCCGAGGATCTCCGACAGCGCGGCGACGCGGGCGGTGTCCCAGCGCTTGTCCGGGTTGCCGTCGGCGTTCGCGGACGGCGTCAAGAAGGTCGAGAACAGGCCTTCCTTGCCGGCGAACTCGAGGAAGTCCGCGTAGAAGGCGCGGTTGTGGTAGTCCTCGGTCAGCTTCGCCTTGCCGCGCTGCTCGAACCAGTCGATGGTGGCCCGGAGCAGCCGGCGCGTCTCCGCGTCGAAGTGGGCCGGGTCGTACTCGTGCGGGTTCAGCAGCATGGGTGAGCCTCCTCGATTACCGACCGGTAACTTAGCAAGGCGAGCCGAGTGCAAGCAATCTCACTAGGGGTACGTCACCCCGGCCAGCTATACTGATCATGCGGGCCGCTCAGTTCTGCCTCGGCCCGCTGCTGTTGTCGACTACCACGCGCCGCGGCCGAACCCGGGTCTGCGCCGGGCAGGACAACCCTTCTCAGGTTATGGAGACCAGGGCACTCGCGTGCCCGCATGCACTTATGAGCACTTTCGCTGAACTCGGCCTGCCCACCACCCTCGTGGACGCGCTGGCCGCCCAGGGCGTCACCGAGCCCTTTCCGATCCAGGCGGCGACCCTGCCGCACACCCTCGCCGGGCGTGACGTGCTCGGCCGCGGCCGGACCGGCTCCGGCAAGACCTACGGTTTTGTGCTGCCCCTGCTGGCGCGCCTCTCGGCGGGCCCGACGCGGCGCAAGCCCGGCCGTCCGCGCGCGCTGATCCTGGCGCCGACCCGCGAGCTCGCGACGCAGATCGAGGCGTCCATCCTGCCGCTGGCCAAGCCGCTGGGCCTGCGCACGACCACCATCTTCGGCGGGGTCAGCGCGAACCCGCAGATCACGAAGCTGCGTGACGGCGTCGACATCGTCGTCGCCTGCCCCGGCCGGCTCGCCGACCACATGCGCTCCGGGCACGTGAAGCTCGACGCCGTCGAGATCACCGTGCTCGACGAGGCCGACCACATGGCCGACCTGGGCTTCCTGCCCGAGGTGCGGCGGATCATGGACGCCACGCCGTCGCGCGGGCAGCGGATGCTGTTCTCCGCGACGCTGGACAACGGCGTCGACGTGCTGGTCAAGCGCTTCATGAGCGACCCGATCACGCACAGCGTCGACTCGGCGCAGTCGCCGGTCTCGACGATGGAGCACCACGTGCTGCACCTCGAGGAGACCCACCGGCTGCCGGTGCTGGTCGACCTGACCGCGGCGCCGGGCCGCACGCTCGTGTTCACCCGGACGAAGAGCCGCGCGAAGGCGCTGACCCGCAAGCTGCTGGCCGCGGGTGTCCCGGCGGTGGAGCTGCACGGCAACCTCGGCCAGAACGCGCGCACGCGCAACCTCGAGGCGTTCTCCTCGGGCGCGGCGAAGACGCTGGTCGCGACCGACATCGCGGCGCGGGGCATCCACGTCGACGACGTCCGGCTGGTCATCCACGCCGACCCGCCGGTCGAGCACAAGGCGTACCTGCACCGCTCGGGCCGCACGGCGCGCGCGGGCGCGTCCGGCACGGTGGTGACGCTGATGACCGACGCGCAGGTCCGCGACGTCCGCGACCTCACCCGCAAGGCCGGCATCAAGCCGACCACGACCCAGCTCGGCCCGGGTCACCCGCTGCTGGCGGAGCTGGCCCCGGGCGAGCGGTCGTTCACGGCGTCGCCGAAGCGGCCGCCGGTGGACAACCGCCCGAAGAAGGTCACGGCCTCGGGTGCCGCTCCGGGTTCGGGCCGCGGCCGTCGTGGCGCCCCCGGCGCCCCGAAGGAGAACCGCGGGGGCCAGCGCTCCCGCGCGGCGGGCCAGGCGCGGCGCGAAGAGCAGCCTCGCTCGGAGCGTCAGGGTTCGGGTCGTTCGGGCGGCACTTCGGGTCGCTCGGGTGCCGCCGCGGGCCGTTCGGCCGCCGCCGGTGGCCGGTCCGGCGCCCCGTCGGGTGGTTCGCGCCGCTCGGGCGCCCCGGCCGCGGGCAACCGCCGGTCGGCTTCGAGCGGCGGCGCGGCGGCGTTCTCGTCGGGCACCCGCGCCGGTGGCCGCCGCGGCGGGCGCTGACCCCTCAAGTCCACACAAAGCGAAGGCCGCCTCGGAGTTCCGAGGCGGCCTTCGCTTTGTTCATGACTTCGCAGCCGTCACACCGCCGGGAGGCCTCGGGCCGCCGCCCTGGCCGCCGCGGCGTCACGGCGTTCCTCGAAGCGCGCGGCCTGGCCGTCCAGGCCCTTCAGGAACGTCGCCAGCTCCTCGCGGGCCGTCTCGCCGACCTCGCCGAACCCCTGGCGCTCGAAGACCTTCCAGTACCGCAGCAGCGGCATCACGACGTCGTCGTGGTGGATGCGCAGATCGTAGATGCCCGCCTTGGCGATCAGCGCCGCCTTGCGCGCGAAGCTCGGGATGACCGCGCCGGGCATCGCGAAGTCGAGGACCTCGTCGGTGATGGCGCGCATCGCCGCGTCCGGGGAGATCTCCAGCGCCGCCTTCATCAGGTTGCGGTAGAAGACCATGTGCAGGTTCTCGTCGGTGGACACGCGCGCGAGCAGCTTCTCCGCCAGCGGGTCCTGGGTGTAGCGGCCGGTGTTGCGGTGGGAAAGCCGCGTCGCGAGCTCCTGGAACGAGACGTACGCGCAGACGCGCAGCAGCGGCTTGTCCTCGGTCTCGTAGCCGGCCTGCATCGTCGCCATCCGCATCCGCTCGAGCTCGACCGGGTCGACGGCCCGCGTCACGAGCAGGTAGTCGCGGATGCAGATGCCGTGCCGGCCCTCCTCCGCCGTCCATCGGTGCACCCAGGTGCCCCACGCGCCGTCGCGGCCGAAGGCGCGCTCGATCTCGCGGTGGTAGCTCGGCAGGTTGTCCTCGGTCAGCAGGTTGACCTCGAGGGCGGTCCGGGCGATCGGCGTCACCCGGGACTGCTCGGGGTCCCACGCGTCGCCGCCCAGGTCGGCGAAGTTCCGGCCCTCGCTCCAGGGCACGTACTCGTGCGGCATCCACTCCTGGGCGGCCGAGAGGTGGCGGTTGAGGTTCTCCTCGACCGTCCCCTCGAGCTCGTACATGAGTGCGGTGCTCTCGGAAACGGTCATGCGCACGTCCTTCCGGAATCGGGGCGAGACCTACGGGGCCGTAAGTTACGGTGCCGTAGGTTACGTCAACGAACGCCACCGCCGAGTCGTTCCGTGAGGGGCATCACCGCGCCTTCAGGCCCGGCCGACCTCGACCGGATGCGTCAGGATCCGCCCGGTCCGCTCCTCCCCCGTGCCGACTCCGGACACCCCGCGCCACTCCTGCGTCACCAGGTAGAGCGTGTCTTCGCTCAGCGCGCACGCGAAGCACCCGTGGTCGAACTTCAGCCGCTCGAGGACTTCACCGCCCTCGCGGAGCCGGGTGCACGAACGGCCCGGCACGTCCGACACCCAGACCGCGCCGGACGCGTCGAGCGCGATGCCGTCCGGCACCCCTTCGCCCAGGTCGGCCCACACACGACGGTCGGTCAGCCCGCCGTCCGGCCGGACCGAGAACGCCGTCAGCCGGTTCGCGTAGGACTCCGCCACGAGCAGCGTCGAGCCGTCCGGGGTGAGGGCCATCCCGTTGCCGAACGCGATGTCCTCGGCCACTCGCCGCACGACGCCGTCGCGCGTGACGTGCAGGATCCCGCCCGGGCGGGGCGCCTCCCCCGCCATCAGATCGAAGCCGCCGCCGTTGACGTAGCAGCCGCCGTCACCGGCCACGACGATCTCGTTGTAGCCGGTCCCGCCCAGCTCGGCGTGCGTGACCAGGGAACCGTCGGCAGACAGCCGCAGCAGCAGGCCGTCCGACGACGACACGACCAGCGGCCGGCCGTCGAGGAAGTCGAAGCACATCGGCATGGTCGGGAAGTCCGCGCGGAAGACCACCTCGCGCGTGCCGCCCGGATCAACGGCCACGATCTCGTGCGCGAGCCAGTCGGCGAACCACAGGCGGCCGTCGTGCCAGCGCGGGGACTCGCCGAACGCGATCCCGTCGAGGAGCACGCCCGTCATCGCCACACCGCCAGCACCGCCGCCACGACCACGATCTTGACCAGCCAGTCGCCCGCGTGCAACGCCGCGAGCCGGACCGGGACCCGCTCGTGCAGCACCGAGCCCGCCAGGATCAGCACCGGGAACCCGACCCAGACCAGGCCGGCCAGGCCCAGGACCGGCCAGGACGTCGCCGCGGCCAGCACCGCGAAGACCACCACCAGCACCAGCGTCCGGGTGAACTCCGCCCCCATCCGCCACGGTGACGGCCGGGCGGCCGCCCCCGCCACGCTCAGCTGCGCCCAGACCCGGCCGAACACCGAGTACCAGACCGCGCTCACCACGAACGCCGCCACCGTCGCCACCAGCACCGGAACCACCATCGCCTGCTCCCTTCGTCGGCTTGCGAAGGGGACGTCGACGCCGAAGCCGTGGCTTCGACATCTACGGGCGAGAAGTTTTCAGAGCGACGAAGTGAGGCCGCGGGCCCGCAGCACCGCACGCTCCAGCGGGCGGAAGACCAGCAGCTCGATCCCGATGCCGACCAGCAGGATCAGGAAGATCGCCGCGATCACCGTCTCGATGCTGTTGAGCGAGGACCCCTGGTTGAGGTACGCGCCGAGCCCGACCCCCAGCTGCGGCGACAGCGCGATCAGCTCGGCCGCCATCAGCGAGCGCCACGAGAACGCCCAGCCCTGCTTGAGGCCGGCGAGGAAGCCCGGCAGCGCCGCGGGCAGCAGGATGTGCCGGGCCGAGGAGAGCCGGTTCGCGCCCATGACCTGGCCGACGCGCGGCAGGATCGGCGGGATCTGGTCGATGCCGGACACCAGGCCGTTCGCGATCGAGGGCACCGAGCCGAGCAGCACGACGAAGTAGATCGCGCCGTCGTTGATCCCGAACCAGAGGATCGCGGCGGGCACCCACGCCACCGACGGCAGGCTCTGCAGCCCGGTCAGCAGCGGCCCGATCGCGGCCCGCACCACGCGGACCTTCGCCACGAGCAGGCCCAGCGGCGTGCCGATGACCACCCCCGCGAAGAACCCGAGGGCCGCACGGTGCACCGACGTCCAGACGAACTCGAACACCTCACCGGTGACGACGCGGCTCCAGAACTCGTCCCACACCGCGAGCGGCGCGGGCAGCTGCGTCTCGGGCCAGAAGGCCGCGGCCCAGAGGACCTGCCAGACGACCACGAGCAGCACGAGCGCGCCCACCGGCGGCAGGAACCCCCAGGCGAAGCGCTTCCAGAAGCTCGGACGGCGTTCCCCGGCCGGGGCGTCGAGCGAGTCCAGGCCCGCGCCGACCGCGTCGAGATCGGCCTCGGCGGCCCGGTCAAGCCGCGGCATGGGTGCTGATCACCTCTCGCAGGTGCCCGGTGATCTCGTCGGAGAGCTCTTCGGGATCGGCCAGCGGCACGTCGGTCCACTCGCGCACGACGCGCCCCGGCCGCGACGACAGCAGCACCACCCGCTGCCCGAGCCGGACCGCCTCGCGGACGTCGTGGGTCACGAACAGCACCGACGTGCCGGTGCTGCGGTAGACGCGCAGCAGCTCACCCTGCAGGACGTCACGCGTGATGGCGTCGAGCGCGGCGAACGGCTCGTCCATCAGCAGCAGCGCCTGCTCGGTGTCGCCGCCGACCCGCAGGGTCGCGGCCAGCGCGCGGGCGAGCGCGACGCGCTGCCGCATCCCGCCGGACAGCTCGTGCGGCCGCTTCTCCCCCGCGCCGGTCAGCCGCACCAGCTCCAGCAGCTCGGCGGCCTTCGCCCGGCGCTCGGCCCGGCCGAACCCGGCCAGCCGCAGCGGCAGCTCGACGTTGCGCGCGGCGGTCAGCCACGGCATCAGCGCGGCCTCCTGGAACATGACCGCCGGGCGTGACGTCGTCAGCGTGATCTCCCCCGCCGACGGCGCGTCCAGGCCCGCGACCAGGTTCAGCAGCGTGCTCTTGCCGCAGCCGGACGCGCCGAGCAGGCAGACGAACTCCCCGGGCGCGACCGCGAGGTCGACCCCGTCGAGCGCGACCACCGCCCGCCCGGCCGGGCCGAAGGTCTTGCGCACGCCGTCCAGGCGCACCGCGGCCGCGCCGGGAGGACTGGTCCGGCCGGTCGGGAGGGTGGTGGTCATCGTGAGCTGCCTCTCCGGATCACTTGGCGAGTTCGGGCGCGTTCACGGCGGGCTGGTTCTTCTCCTTGAGCACGTCGTTGAGCGGGCCGAAGTCGGCGAAGCCCTTGAGCGCGACCGCGGTCTTCACCACTCCGGCGGTGACCGAGTCCTGCGCGAGCTGCGGGAACTCGGCCGGGATCGGGTCGGTGGTCAGCTCGATGCCGGAGAAGGCGCGGTCGATGACCGCGGGGCTCAGGCTGCTGCCGGCGAGCTCCTTGAGCGCGCCGTTGACGACGGTCTTCGCGTCCGCCGGGTTGGCCTTCGCCCAGTCGATCGCGGCCAGCTGCCCCTTCAGCACGGCGCGGACGGTGTCCGGGTGCTGCTGCAGGAACTCGCTGCGCACGATGACGACGGTGGTCGGGAAGCGGCCGCCGGGCCACAGGTCCTTCTCGTCGACCAGGACCTTCGCGCCGGCGTCCAGCACCAGCCGCGACGCCCACGGCTCGGGCAGCCAGCCGCCGTCGACCTCGCCCTTCTTGAAGGCGTCGAGCGTCTTGGAGTTGTCCAGGTTGGTGATCTTGACCTGGCCGGTCAGGTTCTTGCCGGCGAGGAACTTCTTGAGCGCGACGTCCTGGGTGTTGGCCAGCTGCGGCGTGGCGATGGTCTTGCCCTTGAGGCCGTCGACGCTGGTGATGTCCGGCTTGACGACCAGCTGCGCGCCGCCGGAGACGGCGCCGGAGATCAGCTGGATGGTGCCCTTGGACTTGGTGAAGGCGTTGATCGCCGGGCCGGAGCCGATGAAGGCGATGTCGAGGGAGTTGCCCAGCAGCGCGTTGACCTCTTCGGGGCCCGCGTTGAAGGTCTGGGTGGTGAGCTTGGTCGAGCCGAGCTCCTGCTTGAAGAAGTCCTTCTTGACGCCGATCAGCGCCGGCGCGTGCGTGACGTTCGGGAAGAACCCGAGCCGCACCTCGGCGGCCGCACCGGCGTTGGCGGCGGGCGCGGCGCTCTCCGCGGCGCGGGAGCAGCCCGCGAGCAGGCCCACTGCGGTCAGGGCGGCCAGCGCCGAAGCCAGGAAGCGGGTTCTGTGGTGGGTGCGCACGTCAGCGTCGCCTTTCGGGGATCGGTGTTCGGGGCGAGGTTCGCACGGTCACCCACTGGGGCGCATAGCCATCCGCATCCCGGGAATTCTCGTGAGATTCCTTGACATCGATGGCCAGCGCCCCTAAGGGGACCTGTTCTCAGGTGGTGCCGGACGAGCATGAGGGGTGTGGAGCCCGCTGTCCGATGTTCCCGGCATCTGGACGCTCAGTCAGGAAATCCCCCTATCCGGGCAACCGCTCGCTTCACCCGAACGTGGTATGGGTGACCACGAGATCGGGAGGGATGTCATGACGAGCACCGCACACCGAGGAGGCCAAGGGGCCACGGGCGTCCGCGTGGCGCTGGTCGTGCTCTTCGTCGGCCTGGGCCAGGCGTCGTTCGAGTGGCTCCGGTCGCTCGGCATGGACGCGGCGACGAGCCTGGTCGTCTGGGCGATCCCGGTCCTGACGGGCGGAGCCGTGGCGCTGGTGCTGTGGCTCGCTTCGGACCGCGCGTTCCTGCTGCGGAACTGGCTGCCGGTGGCGGTCAGCATCCCGGTGTATCTGGGTGGCGCGTTCGGGCTGGCGACGGCGACGGCGAGCTTGGTGGCTTCGGTGGTGACTGGGGTGGGGTTCGGGATCGCTGTGGTTGCGGTCGCGGGGCTGGTGCGGTCGCGGCGGCAGGCGCGGGAGCCGGTGGGTCGCTGAGGGGGCTTGTCCGGGTGCTGTCCGCGCCCGCTGGCGTCGCGAATGGGTCATTCGGGACGTGGGGTGTCCCCAATGACCCATTCGCGACGCTTGAGCAAGGGCTGAGTGCGCACTTTCGCGGAAGATCGCCCGGGTTGCCGCGGTCGCGACGCCAGACCCCTGCGGTGGGGTCGGTCAGTGGCGCAGCAACAAGGACACGTCGCCGAACTCGTGCCACAAGTACCGTCGCTCCACCGCCGCGTCATAGGCGCTCTGGACCAGCCCCGCTCCCGCCACCGCCTCCAGCAGCAACAAATGCGACGCGTCCGGCGCGTGCAGCCCGGTGATGATCCCGTCGACCACGCGGGCCGGCCGGTCCGGGCCCAGCACCAGATCCGTCCACCCCTCGGCCGCCCGGACAACACCACCGGAAGACGCCGACTCCAACGCCCGGGCCGCGGTCGTCCCCACCGCGATCACCCGGCCGCCACGCTCACGTACCCACGACACCAGCGCCGCCGTTGTTGCCGGGACTCGGAAGCGCTCGGCCTGGGGTGGCTCGGCCGCCTCCGGGGAGGACACCCCCGTGTGCAGCAGCAGCGGCGCGAACAGCACCCCCGCCGTCACCAGCCGGGTCACCAGGGCCGTCGTGAACGGACGGGCCGCCGACGGCATCTCCGCGCTGCCCGGCTCGCGGGCGAACACCGTCTGATAGTCCGACAACGGCCACGCCCGCGGGACGTAGCCGTACCGGATCGGCCGGCCGGCCGACGCCAGCAGCTCCCTGACCGGCACGGACACCGTCGCCCGCCACAGCCGGGACGCGCCCGGGACCGCTGGGGCCAGCAGCGTCAGCGACGCACCCTCGGGCAGCTCCAAACGCTCGCCCGCGCGGCCGTCGAGGAGCGGCCCACCAGGGGCGCGGAGCTCGACGATCCACGCGCCGTCGTCCAGCTCCGTCGCGAAGTGGACGACCAGCGGGCGGCCGGCCCGGGTCGCGTCGAGCGCTGCCGGGAGGGTTCCCGATGTGTTGACCACCAGCAGGTCGCCCGGCGAAAGGTGCGAACCCAGCGACGAGAACACCGTGTGGTGGACGCCCGACGGCGAAGCGACCAGCAGCCGGACCTCGTCGCGGGCCAGGCCGCGGGCCTCCGGGGGCGCCGAGGCCGACAGCTCGTCCGGGAGGTCGAACCGGATGCTCATGCCGTCACCAGGAGGTCGGCGGCGCGGTACCGGCCGCTCGGCGGGCGCTCGGCGAGCAGACGCAGGAACGCCGGGACCACGGACGACGGCAGCGGGCGGTCCGAGATGTCTTCGCCCGGGAACGCGCGCTGGTGCATCGCCGTGCGCAGGTCGCCCGGGTCGACCGCGTACACCGCCAGCTCCGGGTTCTCCACGCCGAGCACGGCGGTGAGCTGGTCGAGCGCGGCCTTCGCCGAGCCGTAACCGCCCCAGCCTTCGTACGGCTCGACGGCGGCGTCCGAGCTGACGTCGACGACCACGCCGCGCGCCGCCGTCAGCGCGGGCAGCAGGAGCTGTGTCAGGGCGAGCGGCGCGAAGACGTTCACGCGGTAGACGTTTTCCAGCTCCGCCAAGGGATACCGGCCCAGCGGCGGCAGCGGGCTGACGCCCAGGGAACTGGCGTTGTTGACGAGCAGGTCAAGCGACGGGCAGGCGTCGGCCAGTGAAGCGCGGTGGGCCGGGTCGGCGACGTCGCCGGGGACGGCCGTGAAGCCGGTCTCCCGGGCCGCCGCGGCCAGGGCGGCCGCGTCCCGGCCGGTGCCGACGACCGTCCACTCGCGACTCACCAGGGCGGCCGCGAGCGCGCGGCCCAGCCCGGCGGACGCGCCGGTGATCAGTGCGGTGGGCATGGGTTCCTCCTCGAGAGGGCTACCCCGCCATCGTGAAACCTCTACATTACTTGAGGTCAACCGGACGCCGGAGCAGGAAATACGCTGCCAGCGAAACAACGAGCCCGACGTAGTACGCGAGGTCCGCGCCGTGCAGGGCCGCGGCGACCGGTCCGGTGTAGAGGGACGTGTTCATGAACGGCACCGCCGCCCCGAACCCCACGACGAACGCCACCACCGCCGCCCAGGGCCGGACGGTCACCGAGGCGAGGACGTCCACCCGCCGCCCGCCGCGGGTCCGCGCGAGCCAGTCCGGCACGACCACTCCGAGGAAGGGCGGGATCCAGTAGCTCACGAACAGCAGGACGTTCTCGAACTTCGCCGAGAGGTCGCCGCTGTGCATCCAGAGGATCAGCGCGAACGCGAGCACCGTGACGAGCACCGCCGACACCGGGCGCCGCAGCCGGACGCCGACGGTCTGCAGGGCCAGCGAGCCGCTGTAGTCGTTCATCGCGTTCGACGACACCGCCGCGAGCGCGATCACCGCCAGCGCGAGCGCGCCCAGGAACCCGCCGCCGAGCAGGTGCGCGACCCCGGCCGCCGTCTGGTCGCCCAGGGACGCGCCCAACGCCAGCCCGAGCCCTTCGCCGATCGCGTACGACGCCGTCAGCCCGAGCAGCGTCGCCCAGAAGACCGCCCGGGACGACGTCTCGACCGGCAGGTAACGGCTGAAGTCCGACGCGTACGGCGCCCAGGAGATCGCCAGCGACAGCGTGATCGTCGTGAACAGCACCACGCCGCCGGCCAGGTCGGCGCCCGACGCGGTGTCGGCGGCGGCGATCGGGTGGCCGGAAAGGACCTTCACGGTGAGCGCGGCGAAGGCGAGCACGAGCAGCACGCTCATCACCGCCTGCACGCGGTGGATCAGCGCGTAGCCGAACACCCCGAGCGCGCACTGCAGCACGAGCACGATCAGCACCGCGGCCCAGAACGGCAGCCCGGTCAGCTCGGCCAGCGCCTCCCCGCCGAACAGCCCGACCAGCGCGTCCCAGGCGATCGAGCCGAGCCACTGCACCAGGCCGGGGAGCACCACGGCGCGGCCGAACGGCAGCCGGGCGAGCGGGAGCTGACCGGTGCCGGTGCGCGGTCCCCAGGTGGACAGGTACGCCACCGGCAGCGAGCCGAGGACGGTGCCGGCGAGCATCGCGGCCAGCCCGGTCCAGAACCCGAGGCCGAGCGACGCGGCGAGGGTGCCGGTGAAGACCGCCGTCATCGTCAGGTTCGGCGCGAACCAGACGCTGAAGAGCCGCCACGGCTTCCCGAACCGGTTGCCCGCCGGGACCGGCGCGATCCCGTGGGTTTCGATCGCCAGGTCACGGCCTCCGGTGGGCATCCGCCCGCCGAAGACGTCGGCGTCCAGTCCGCTCATGTGCTGCCTCCTCGTCGGCGTCACCCTAAAGCGCGCCCGGCCGGTGTAACGCGACGGCCCGAACGGGCGAATCACGGTTAGCCGTTGCCGGACCACCGCGGGGTCCCGCCAGGATTGCCCGGAGCTGGATCCGCGAAGCACACCGAGAGGGTGGTGTGGTGCAGCATCCGCGGACGCTCGCGATGACCGGCCTGCTCACGGCCGGTTTTGCGCTCGGCGTCACCGCGCTGGCGCTGAAGGCGGCGGAAGGCAGCCACTCCGCGCTCGACACCGCGCTGAGCACCGTCACCGGCTTCCTGTTCCTCCTCGCCGGCGCGGTCGCGCACGTCCGCCGCCCGGCCAACCCGATCGGCGTGCTGATCGCGCTCGCCGGGGTCGCGCTGTTCCTCGAAGACCTGCAGTTCACGCGCAGCCCGCTGCTGTACACGATCGCCGTGCCGCTGCGGGCCGCGTCCAGCCCGGTGATCGCGCACCTCGTGCTGGCGTTCCCGCACGGCAGGCTGCGGTCGCGGTGGGAGCGGCTGCTCGTCGTGGCCGCGTACCTGGTCGTGCTCGGCTCGGGGGTGGTCGGGCTGCTGTTCAACGACGACCCCCGCGACCTCCTGGCGATTTCGCCCGACTCGGCGGGCGGCGCCTTCGCCGACCGCGCGCTGGAGCTCGTCGCGACGGCGATCAGCGCGGGCGTGGTCGTCGTCCTGCTCTACCGGTGGCTGTCCGGCCGGCTGCCGCAGCGGCGGCTGCTCTCGCCGGTGATCGTCATCGCGCTGTTCGGCGCGCTGGCGTCGGGCACCGGCACGGCGCTCGGGGACGGCCACCCGCTGTCGGCGCCGCTGCTGCAGCTCTACCGGATCCTGTTCTGCCTGTGGCCGCTGGCGTTCCTCGTCGGGGTGCTGCGGGCCCGCGTCGGCAACGCCGAGATGATCCGGCTGCTGCTGGAACGCGACGGCACCGGGCTGGCCGCGCTGGTGCAGGACGACGAGGTGTGGAAGGACAGCCGGTCGATCGACGCGCTGAACGCGGCCGCCGGGCTGGTGCTCGACAACCAACGGCTCACCGCGGAGCTGGAACAGCGGCTGGCCGAGGTGCGGGCGTCACGCGCCCGGCTCGTCGCGGCGGGCGACGACGAGCGCCGCCGCCTGGAGCGCGACCTGCACGACGGCGCCCAGCAGCGGCTGGTCAGCGTCGTGCTGCTGCTGCGGATGGCCGACCGCAAGCACGGCGGCTCGCTGCCCCCGGCCGTCCGGGGGCTGCTCACGGGCACGGTCGACGAGCTGCAGACGGCGATCACCGAGCTGCGCGAGCTGGCCCGCGGCATCCGCCCGGCGATCCTCACCGAGGCGGGCCTGGTCCCGGCGGTCCGGTCGCTGGCCGACCGCATCCCGATCGAGGTCGCGCTCTCGGTCGGCGAAGTGCCACGGGTGGACGCGGCGGTCGAGGCGACGGCGTACTTCGTGGCGTCGGAGGCGCTGACGAACGCGTTGAAGCACGCTCAGACCGACCACGTGGACGTGCGGATCGCGATCGAGGAGGCGCAGCTGCGGGTCGAGGTGACCGATTCGGGCGTCGGCGGCGCGGACCTCGAGGGCGGCACGGGTCTGGCGGGGTTGCGGGACCGTGTGCAGGCGCTGGGCGGGGAGCTCGAGGTCCGCAGCGGCGCCGGCGGGACCACGGTCTGCGCGGTCATCCCGCTGGCGGGCTCGTGAGCGTCCGGTGACGCCCACGAGCCCTCCGGTCACTTACGCAGGCCGAGACGCGCGATGAGCGTCCGGTAGCGCTGGATGTCGGTCCGGCGCAGGTAGGCGATCAACCGGCGACGGCGGCCGTTGAGCACGTGCAGCCCCCGGCGGCTGTGGTGGTCCAGCCGGTGGGTTTCGAGGTGCTCGGTGATCTCCCGGATCCGATGGGTCAGGAGCGCGATCTGGACCTCCGGGGAACCGGTGTCACCCGGGAAGGTCGCGTACTCCTCCATGATGGCTTGCTTGCGTTCGGCTTCGAGCGCCATGAACTCCCTTTCGAGGAGTGCTGGCCGGCGCGAAGCTCCGCGGGCTCAGGACGGCCGGGCGGGTTCGCGCTGACCGGGAAGGTCTTGGTCGGAACCGGCGAACATGACGCTCTCCTCTCGTGCGGGTGGCGCTCCGCAAGATAACCCCGGATCCCCCGGCGTCCCAGCGAATAACGAAGGGCCCCCTCACCGGGACGGCGAGGGGGCCTTCCGATCAAGGCGAAACTAGACGAGCAGCAGGAACAGCAGCCCGTTGGGCGTGCCGAGACCCGTCACGTCGTCGTAGCCCGGGGTCGTGTGGATGGTCAGACCCTGGTAGTCGAGCGTGCGCACCGAGGTGAGCAGGCCACCCGAAGCGTCGGTCGAGTTCGCGTAGTCGACGCGCTCCACCGCGGCGTCCACGTGCTTCACGTCGCTGATCGCCGAAGTGCGCGAGGTCAGCTTGTAGATCACGGGGTTGATGAAGCCGTGGTGGAAGTGGTCGAAGCTGTCGGCCACCGCCATGATGCCGGCGAACACCGGCGACGCGAGGCTCGTGCCGCCGATCCGGTACTGGTCGTAGTAGGCGCCGTCCGGGAAGGTCTGCGTCTGGCCGACCAGGAAGCCGGTGTTCGGGTCACCGATCGCCGAGATGTCCGGCACGACGCGGCCCTTGGTGTTGCCGGTCTGGTTCTTCTTCGCCAGCGCGTCCGGCACGACACCCTTCTGGTAGAAGGGCTGCGTGAACAGCCGGCTCGTGCCGCCACCGGAACCGCTGGTGTAGGCCGCGGGGCCGTAGACGCCGTTGGTCAGCGAGGACTTGCTGGTCTCCCAGCCGGTCTCGAAGATCCGCTTGCCGTCCTTGCCGATCGCGATGGACGTGCCGCCGACCGCGGTGATCCACGGCGCCGAGGCGGAGAAGTCCGGCGACGGCGTGCCGAGGCGCAGGACCTCGTCACCGTTGTCGCCCGAGGAGAAGTAGACGCCGATGCCCTCGAGCACCGCCTGCAGCGAGATCTGGTTGAAGACCTTGACCTCGTCGGCCGGAATGTCTTCACCGGTGTCGCCGTAGGAGTTCGACACGATGTCGGCCTTGTGGCCGGCGATCACGTAGTTCAGCGCCACGTCGAGGGCGTTGTCCTCGCAGGACTCGCCGCCGACGTACAGGATGTCCGCACCCGGCGCGAGACCGTGGGCGGCCTCGACGTCGAGGGTCTCCTCGCCGTACCAGCCCGCCGCGTCGCACTGGTCCGGCGGCTCGAGGACCGGGTTCGCCGGGAAGACGTGCTGCTTGAACTGGCTCTGCTTCAGCGGGTGCTGCGGGTCGTTCTTCTTCGCGTAGGTGCTCGCGTCGGAGTAGATCGTCGGCGAGGCGAACGCGTCCACGATGGCGATCGTGGTGCCCTTGCCGTCCGCGCCGACCTTGTCGACGCCGTAGGCCGAGCGCAGCTGCGCCGGGGTGTAGCCGCAGGGGGCGTACGGCAGGTGCTTGCCGTTGTAGGCGGGGTCGGTGGTGTCGACCTTCTCGCCGTAGTACGCGCTGCACGGCTTCGCGTTGCGGAAGCCGGGGCCGGGGGCGACGTCGGACGGCGTCCCGGAGCCGGTGGCGTGGTCGGGCTTGAACAGGTTGGTGGCCTGGTCGACACCGACAACACCGAGCACGTCGTTCGCCAGGTTCGCCGGCACCGACAGGTTCTTGTCGGCGGCGCGGAGGGTCTGGCCCTTGACCTTGTACTTGCCCAGCTTGACCGCGAAGGCGTTCTGCGTCTGGTCGGCGGTGCCGGTGGCCTCGACGTACGCGCGGTTCGACGGCACGTCGCCGATGCTGAACCCGCTGCCGGTCAGCCACGCCTTGACGGCGTTGACCGTCGCGTCGCTGGCGGCGAACCGGTCCCGCACCTGGTCGGTGCTCAGGAACTGGCGGTAGGTCTTGCTGTCCGGGTCGGACACGGCCTGCGCCAGCGCCTCGGCGCCGGCGTTGTCGCGCTGGTTCAGGTAGACCCGGAAGCTGAGCTTGGACGCGGGCGCCGTGTCGGCGACCTTCGCCTGCGCGTTCGCCCACAACGGGTGCGACTGCGGAATGTCCTGACGCCCCTGCGCGGACGCCGTCGCCGGCAGGGCGCCGGTCAGGCCACCCACCACCGCGAGCGAAAGGAGCAGGGTGGAGCTTCTTCGCACAGAAATCTCCCTCTTCGAAAGCGGCCCCCAGTTGAAGGACCTAGAACACCGGACGAGACTAGATCGGCGTTCCCTTCGCGGGAAGTGCTTGCGGAACCGTTATCTGGTCGCGAATTCACGTGCGCACGGGCGTGGTACGGAAATCCGATTTGTCGTGCGGAAAACGCGAGGAATGGTGCTCAATGCGCGGTAAGTCCGGTTCGTGACCGTATTACGGACCACGCCGGCCGGGCCCCCGCCACCTACGAAAGTCGGATGCTCCGTCCACTCTGGACTCCCCCGGCCGTGACGGCACTTCGGCCGTGGTCAGGCCCGCGCGGCGAGCCTGAGGTCCACCTCGGCCGGGGCGAACACGGACTCCACGACCATCACCACGGCCCCGCCGAGCGCTTCACCGCGGCCGCCGATTTCGACCTGCAACCGCTGCGTCGCGCGCGGCAGCGCCCGCCGGTAGAGCACTTCGCGGACCCCGGCGACGAAGTGCGGTTCGGCGAGGTCGCCGGCGACCACCAGCACCCCCGGGTTGACCACGCAGACCAGCGTCGCGAGCACCTCCCCCACCTGGCGCCCGGCGAACTCGGCCAGCCGCACGGCTGCGGGTTCGCCGGCCAGGATCCGGTCGCGGACCCCCGAGCCCGACGTCGTCGGCAGGCCCAGCTCGGTCAGCCGGGCGGCCAGCGCGCCCCCGCTGGCGACCGCCGCGAGGCAGCCGAGCGAGCCGCACATGCAGCGGGCCTCCGGGTGGCCGGGCAGGCGGATGTGCCCGATGTCGCCGGCGCCGCCGTCGATGCCGCGGTACACCTCACCGCCGATCACCAGCCCGGCGCCGATCCCGGTGGACACCTTGACGACCACCAGCGCGGCCGAGTCCGGGTACCGGGCGCGGTGCTCCCCCAGCGCCATCAGGTTCGCGTCGTTGTCGACCAGCACCGGGGCGCCGAACCGCGCGCCGAGGTAGGCGTCGATCGGGTAGCCGTCCCAGCCGGGCATGATCGGCGGCTGCGTGACGCGGGCGCGGCCGGGTTCGACCGGGCCGGGCACGGAGATGCCGACGCCGCAGACCGGCCGGTCGCCCTCCGCGAGCATCGCCTCGAACCATTCGGCGATCCGGCCGAGCACGGGTTCCGGGCCGTCGGCGACCCGCACGGCGCCCTCGCGGTGCGCCAGCCGCCGTCCGGACAGGTCGGTGAGCGCCGCCTCGGCGTGCATCGTGTCGATGCTGGCGGCGAGGACCACGGCGTGCCGGTCGTCGAAGCGCAGCTGCCGCGCCGGGCGGCCGCCGGTCGAGTCCTCCCGGCCGCCTTCGATCAGCAGGCCGGCCGTCTGGAGCTGGTCCAGGCGCGCGGTCAACGTCGAGCGGGACAGCCCGCTGCGCACGAGCAGAGCCTTGCGCGTGGTCGCCTGCCCGGTCCTGACCAGCCGCAACAGCTCGCCGGCCGACGTCGGAGCCGTCATCCCGAACCCCCTCTTCGGTCTGGTGGCATCATCTCAGTCCCGGACTTTTGTCCATTGACAAGACATAAGTAGGAGATAGATTGGACACATGGACGTAACACGGGGGCGGGCCGCGGCGGTCCTGGCGGACAACTGGCTCGGCGCGTCCACGGTGCCTTCGCGCGGGCTCTACCCGCACCAGTGGAGCTGGGACTCGGCGTTCATCGCGTTCGGCCTGCGTCACCTGGACCCCGCGCGGGCGCGGCTCGAGCTGGAAACGCTCTTCTCCGCGCAGTGGCGCGACGGCCGCGTGCCGCACATCCTCTTCAACCCGGACACACCACCGGAGGCCTACTTCCCCGGCCCGGACTTCTGGCGGGCGAACCGCACGTCCGGGCTGATCCAGCCGCCGGTGCACGCGCGGGCCGTGCTCGCCGTGCACCGCGCCGAGCCCGACCCCGGCTTCCTCGCGACGCTGTACCCGAAGCTGCGGGCCTGGCACGAGTACCTGCGGGTTTCGCGGGACGCGGGCGGGCGCGGGCTCGCGGCGATCGTGCACCCGTGGGAGTCCGGGATGGACAACAGCCCGGCCTGGGACGGCCCGCTTTCGCGCGTCACGCCGGTGGGCGGGTTCGTCCGTCGCGACCTGCAGCACGGCGCCGCGGCCGACCGCCCGAGCGACGAGGACTACGGCCGGTACGTCCGGCTCGCGGCCGGCTACCGGGACAGCGGTTACCAGGACCCCGGCGACTTCGCCGTGGAAGACCCGGGGTTCAACGCGCTGCTGGCCGACGCCGAGCTCGCGCTGGCCGAGATCGCCGAGGAGCTCGGCCTGCCCGCGGCCGCGGCCGGCCACCGCGAGTCCGCGGCGCGCGTCGCGAAGGCGATGCAGGAGACGTTGTGGGACAACGGCTTCTTCTTCGCCCGCGACGTCCGCACCGGCGCGCTCGCGCCCGAGTACACCTGCGCGGGCCTGCTGCCGCTGCTGCTGCCCGACCTGGCCGTCGCCCCGGCACTGCTGGCGACGGCCACCGGCCCGCGGTTCCGGCTCGGGAGCGTCCACGGTGTCCCGAGCCACGACCTGACCGCGCCGACGTTCGACCCGGCCCGCTACTGGCGCGGGCCGTCGTGGTTCAACGTCGGCTGGCTGGTCCGGGAGGGCCTGCTGCGCCACGGCGAGCACGCCCTGGCCGCGTACCTGCGCGACGACCTCGTCGCGACGGCCGCCCGTACGGACTTCGCCGAGTACGTGGACCCGCTCACGGGAGAGGGCCACGGCACCCGCTCGTTCAGCTGGACCGCGGCCCTCACCCTCGACCTCCTCGCTCAGCCCGCCGCGGTCGCGTAGTCCGACCCGAGCCAGGTCTCGTCGATCCGCAGCCGCTTGTACCGGGTGCTGTCGCTGGACGCCGCGTACGTGCTCGTCACCTGCAGCCGCACGTACCTCGACGTCACCGCCGACAGGTCGACGAACTGGACACCGCGGTGGCTCGGGAGCGTGCCGGACTTGACCGCGCTCCCCCAGTTCTTGCCGTCGCTCGAGACGAACACCTGGTACGCCTTGATCCGCGCGGACTGCTCACCCTCCGATCGGGCGTAGCTGACCGAGTCCTCCCGCTGGTTGATCCCGAGGTACTGGACCTTCTTGGCCGAGCCGAGGTCGTAGTCCAGGTTCACCGGGAGGGTCTTGTTGTTGTCGAAGTAGGTCAGGTAGTCGCCGTCGCTCGCCGCCTGTCCACTGTGGCCGCTCGCCGACGCGCTCGCCTTGAGCGTCACCGTCTTCGGGTCGTACGTCCCGGTGCGGCCGGCGGTCTCGACCTCGAACACCGTGTCGTAGGTGTCCCAAGAGGACAGACCCGACAGCGTCAGGCTGCCGCCGCCCTGGGTGAAGGCGATCGGGGCGCCGGTGCGCAGGTTCGTCACCTTGCCGACGCGGTAGCCGTTGTCGCGGATCTTCAGGGTGCTCGTCGACGGCTTGGTCAGCACGTGGACGTACTGCGTGTCGCCCTTGATGGTGATCACGCCGTGCGCGCCGTCGTTCCAGAAGCCCGGTTGCATGCCGCCGTACATGTACCCGGCGCCTTCGGTGCCGCCGAGCGACTCCCAGATCGCGCTCAGGTAAGTGTCCGCGAAGTTGTTGAACGCCTCCTGGTTCGACGGGAACTTCCCGTTGACCATCGCCGTTTCGGCCATCAGCGACTTGATCGACGAGCCCGAGTTCGTGACCAGCCGGCCGATGTTGAGCTTCTTGTCGACCGAGGAGTTCGTGCCGCCGTACCACCACGAGCCGCTGTCGGGCAGCTTGAAGCACGCCTCGGTGAGCCGCGGCATCGCCGTGTACGTCGCCTGCGGGTAGTCGTAGGACGGGCTCATCCCGGTCTTCTGCTCGTTGCTGATCGTGTCCATGATCGGCGTGTCTTCGTTGTTGTTGCTCAGCAGGTAGTCCGGGCGCTGCTGGTAGATCTGCTTGTACAGGTCGTGGGACTCCCAGTACGCGTTGTCGTTGTCGATCCAGAACCCGCCGAGGTCGGGGTAGTTCTTCATGACCTCGAAGAAGTTGTCGTAGCTGAACTGGCCGAAGCCGTCCTGGCTGTCGAGGTTGACGGTCTTGCCCTTGTACTTCGAGTAGCCGGCCGAGTCGAGCCACTCGTGGCCGCCCTCGTCGTGCCACTGGGCGTCGTTGGTCATGTAGAGGATGACCTTGAGGCCCTGGGGTTTCGCGGCGGCGATCAGCTCGCCGAGGAAGTCCCGCTTGGTGGCACAGCTGCCCGGGATCTTCGACGGCCAGGCCCGCGAGTAGCCGAGCCGGCTGTGGAACGAGGCGAGCACGAGGTAGGACGCGTGCAGCTTCTTGGCTTCGCTGACCCAGTAAGCGGGACTCCACCCGCCGTCGGTGATCGCCTTCTCCCAGGCGCTGCAGCTGGTGTAGCCCGGCGACGTGCGCATGCCCCAGTGCAGGAACAGGCCCGCCTGGCTGTCGCGCAGCCACTGCTGGGAAGGCTTTTGCAGATCGGCCGACGCCGGTGCGGCGAGGAGCCCGGACACCACGAGCGCCGCGGCGAACGCGACGGCTATCCGGCGGAGGAACCTGGCTGACATGAGTGACCTCCAGTGGTCTGGTCCACTCGGTGGTGTACTCCTGCGTTCGCCGGGCGGTCAACCCTCAGGTCCGACCTTTTTCGCGTGTTTCGACTGCCGGTACACCGAACCTGCCGCCATACGGGTTAAATATCTGATATATGACGCTAGAGATCCGATCTCTGCTTGACTGGGCGTCCGGGAGGCGAGTAGATGTTCAGGCCAGAGAGCGCTTTCGCTCGAAGACCACCGCTCCGGCGACACGGGCAGCACGCCGCGCCCCCCAGAGCTGGTCGGGATGCCGACGGACGGCGGATCGGCATCCCGGCCACCCTTTCACCGCGTCGCGGGGGCCAGTGCACGAAAGGACGACGAATGTCCGAGCACCCCCTTCGCCCGACCCGGCGCGCGGTCCTGGCCGGCACCCTGGGCGCCCTCGGCGCCCTCGCCGCGGCGGGTCCCGTCGCGCGGGCGGCCCTCCCGGCCGGTGCGGCGGCGCCGCCGCCGGACTGGTCGCGGGCCGTCATCGACTCGACGATGAAGCGCTACACCCCCGACAAGATCGGCGGCTGGGGGTACACCCTCGGGCTGTACCTCTACGGTCAGTACCTCTTCTACAAGCGCACCGGCGAGAAGAAGTACCTCGACTACATCGTCGCGTGGTACGACCGCTTCATCACCGACAAGGGGATTTCGAACAGCTTCACCAACCTCGACTCGATGCGCTCGTGCCAGATGCTCCCGCTGCTGTTCGCGGAGACCGGCCGCACGAAGTACAAAACGGCTGCCGACCAGCTGCGCAAGCGGTTCTCGGCGTACCCGCGGACGTCCGACGGCGGCATGTTCCACGCCACCGGCAAGGTCGGCCAGCTGTGGGGCGACGGTGTGTACATGGCCCAGCCGTTCCTCGCGCTGTACGGCGCGGCGTTCGACGACGGCGCGTACTGCTTCGAGGAGTCGGCGAAGAACCTGGTGGTGTACTTCAGCCACCTTCGCGAACCGGCGAAGGGCCTGCTGTACCACGCCTACGACGAGGACGGCTCCGAGTCGTGGGCGTCCGGCGCCGGGCACCACTCGAAGTACCACTGGGCCCGCGCGATCGGCTGGTTCGGCATGGCCGCCATCGACATCCTCGAGGTCCTGCCGGCCAACCACCCGCGGCGCGCGGCCCTGATCGACATCGTGCGGTTCCTGGCCGCGGGCTACGAGCGTTACCAGGACCCGGCGACCGGCCGGTGGCACCAGGTGGTCGACCGCGGCGCCGACTCGAAGAACTGGCTGGAGACGTCGGCGTCGTCGATGTACACGTTCACGATGGCCCGCGGCGTCCAGCGCGGTTACCTGCCGGCGTCGTACCAGGCGGTGGCGGACCGCGGGTACGCCGGAGTCCTCCGGAAGGTCTCGGTGGGCTCGGACGGCCTGACGAACATCACGGACATCTGCGAAGGAACCAACGTCGGCGACCTGTCGTACTACTACGCCCGCGCGCGCAAGACCAACGACTTCCACGGCCTCGGCGCGTTCCTCATCATGAACGAGCAGTACAGCCACTGACCACGAGGCGCGCCGCAGAAGGGGCCCCGGCCACCGGCCGGGGCCCCTTCGTCTGTGACGGAGGCCGGAACTCGCGGGATCGAGCACGGAACTGGCGTGATCGAAGCCGGAACTCGCGAGTTACGGCTCTGGTCACGCGAGTTCCGGCTTCGATCACGGGAGATACGGGTTTCGGGTCAGCAGGTGGAGGTGGAGCCTGAGGTGTTCAGGCGGAGGGACGCGCCGGACGTGGTGGCCGAGTCCTTCACGCAGTAGCCCGTCACCGTCTGGAAGCCGATGTCGAACGGGCTCTTCGAGCCCTTCTCCGCGGTGAAGTGGTCGAACGTGATGTCGGAGCTGTTGTTGATGATGCTCGCCGGCCGGCCGTCGTCCTTGGCGAACTCCACCGAGCTGTCCACGAACTTCACCCCCGACGCGTAGTGCAGGTACCAGCCGTACGACGGGCGGGTGCCGATGCTCTTGGGGTTGTAGTCGGTCGCGTCGTTGCTCGGGACGCCGGTCCCCATCGTGCCGTTGCCGCCCGGGACGTTCAGGTGCACGCCGGTGAAGGTGACGTCCGAGACGCGGTGTGTGCTGTCGGCGCCCCAGATCGTCGGGCTGAAGTTGGTGCCGGTGTGCGTTCCCGTGACGTTGTCGAACGTGATGCCGCTGATCGAGCCGACCCCCGGGGAGTTGCCGCACCGCTTGCGTGTGCCGATCTTCATCATGACCGGCGAGTACGTGCCCGACATCGTGATGTTGCGGTAATGGACGTCCGAGATCTTCGCGCCGTCCATCGAAACGATGCCGATGCCCGATTTGTGGGCGCTGGTGATGGTGATGTCGGAGAACTGGTAGCCGGTGAAGTCACCACACGTCTCGGACCCGAACATCAGCGCGTTGCAGCACTGCGCCGACAGTTTCGCGTTGTTCACCGTGACGTTCCCGTTCGGCAGTTTCGCGCCGAGCGCGTAGTCACTCTTGAACACCAGTGCGTCGTCGTTCGCCGCGATGTTCGCATTGGTGATCGTGACGTTCGTCGTGCTGATGATGTTCCAGCCGTCGCGGTCGCTCGCGGTGTCGATCGTGAGCTTGTCCGACACGACGTTCGTGCAGCCGTTGATCAGCGCCGCGAAGTGCCCGCCGCGGCGCAGCTTGATCCCCGACAGCGTGAGCCCGTCACAGCGGGTGAGCGAAAGGATCTTGTCGGCCTCGCCGGACTTCGGGTTGCCGGTGATGAGGTTTCCCCCGCCGTCGATCGTCCCCGCGCCGGTGAACCCGATGTTCGTCAGCTTGTCGCCGGAGAACATCGCGTTGTGGAAGTGGCTGTGGCCGTAGTCCTGGTACTTGTCCCACTGGTTCGACTCGGGCTTGTCGTAACTGTCCGCGCTCGACCCGCTGATCGTCGCGCCCGCGTCGAGCTGGATCGTCACGTTGCTCTTGAGGTGGACGGTGTTGGCCGACTTGTAGGTGCCGGAGGTGAACCGGACGGTGCCGCCACCGGCCGCGCTGGCCGCGGTGATCGCCTTGTCGATGGCCCCGGAATCGTTGGTGGAACCGTTTCCCTTGGCCCCGTAGTCCTTGACGTCGTAAACGCCGCCGGGCGCGGCCGAGGAGACCCCGGCGCCGGTGGTCACCAGTCCCGCCACCGCGAAGGTGATCAGCAGAACGGTTCTTTTCGCTTTCACGTGAACCCGCCTTGTCATGGAATCGAAAAATTCGGCACGACGGCGGAGCCCTCAGATTACGAGTGGCGCGTGGGAACTGTCAAGATCACGCCCTTTCCCGACAAAGCCGGGGAGGACCCGCGTCACCCCCAGTCGGACGCGGGTCCCCCCGGTGTCCTCGTCAAGATTTCCGGAGTCTACCTCCGTCGGGCCCGAGGAAACCGTGCGTGGCGCACGGCCGTGCCCATGAATCCGTCATGATCGACGGCGGTCACGGAAAACCTACGCCGGAGGAGAGCAAGGTGAACGCCCGTTCGGCCGCCTCGACGGCCTCCGGGAGCCGCCGCCCCGCCGGGACCCCGGCCGCGACGGCGTCCATGTTCGCCGTGGCCAGCAGCCGGCGCACGGCCGCGATCTGCGCGGCGGCGAGACCCGCGTCGCGCGCCGGGACACCGGCCTCGGTGAGCGCGGCCGCCAGTGCCGACTCCCCCGCCGACGTGAACGCCGCCAGCCGCGCCACCAGCGCCGGGGTGCCGGTGACCAGCCGGAACACCGCGACGACGGCCGGCTCGTCACACAGCCCGGTGACCGGTTCACGCTCGTCGAGCCCCCGCAGGAACGCCTCCCGCAGCGCGGCCAGCGGCCCCTGGCCCGGCCGGCGGGCGCGGACGACGTCCGCCGCGTCGGTCTCGTGGTCGGCGAACCGGTGCAGCACCAGGTCCTCCTTGGTCGGGAAGTACGCGAAGAGCGTCCGCTTGGACACTTCGGCCGCCTTCGCCACTTCGGCGACCCCGACGGCGTCGAACCCGCGCTCCAGGAAGAGCCCGATCGCCGCCGTCGAGATCGCCGCCCGCGTGCGGAGCTTCTTGCGCTCCCGCAGGCCCAGTTCATCGGTCACGTCACACAGCGTAGCGTTGCGGTTCAGACTTTCTGCAGGCCAGGCTTCCCCGCTTGCACTACGTAGCTGACGTCGTTCTTGATCACGACCTTCGCCGGGTCGTAGACGCTGGTGTCGGAGGTGGTCATGAAGTCCGCCCGCATCTGCGACGGCGTGGTCGTGACGCGGACGTAGCCGCGCTCGCCCTTGCAGTACTTGATGTGCGGGTTGTTCGCCAGCCAGGCCGCGCTCGGCGGGGCCGCGTCGTCGCTGTTGCTCGTCACCGACGTCGTGACCAGCTCCGAGCCGATCAGCGGGTCGCTGTGGTCGAAGTAGTCCAGGCGCAGGTCGGCGGCCCAGTGGCGGTGGACGTCGCCGGTGAGCACGACCGGGTTGGCGACCTTCCGGTCGACCCAGCCCTTCGCGATCCGGTCGCGCGAAGCCTCGTAGCCCTGCCAGGAGTCGGGGCTCTCGCAGGTGGCCTTGTTGCCGTCGCCGTCCCGCGTGGCGAAGAAGACCTGCTGGCCGAGGAAGTCCCAGGTGGCCGGGTGCGACTCGAACTGCTTGAGCAGCCACGCCTCTTCGGTGCTGCCGAGGATGCTGCGCGAGGTGTTGCGCATGTCGGTGCAGGCCGGGCCTGTGGAGCCGGACGGGTCGGCCACCTGCGCGTTGCGGAACTGGCGGGTGTCGAGCATGTGGAACCGGGCCAGGTTGCCCCACATGACCTGGCGGTACAGCTGGATCGACGCGCCGTTCGGCTTCGCGGTCGAGCGGATCGGGGTGTGCTCGTAGAACGCCTGGAACCCGGCGGCCTTGCGCGCGGCGGGCGCGGGCGAAGTGGTGCCGTTCCAGTTGTTCATCACTTCATGATCATCGAAGACCACCACCCAGGGCGCGATCGCGTGCGCGGCCTGCAGGTCGGCGTCGGTCTTGTGCTGGCCGTGGCGGGCGCGGTACAGCGCGAGCGTGGTCGCGTCGTCGGCGACGGCGAGGCTGCGCGGGTTGCGGTCCGCGGCGGCGCGGCCCGACTTCTTCTCGTAGATGTAGTCGCCGAGGAACAGCACCAGGTCCGGGTTGTCGGCGACGACGCCCTTGTACGCGTGGTAGTAGCCCTCCTCCCAGTGCTGGCAGGAGGTGAAGCAGTACTTGAGCTGGTTGACGGCGGCGCCCGCGGCGGGCGCGGTGCGCGTCCGGCCGACCGGCGAGATGTAGCCGGAAGTCTTGAAGCGGTAGAAGTACTCGCGTGCCGGCTGCAGGCCCACCGGTTCGATGTGGACGCTGTGCGCGGACGCCCGGACCGCGCTCACCGACCCGCTCTGCACGACCGAGGAGAACGCCTCGTCGTCCGCGATCTCCCAGTCGACCGCGTAGGTCGCGTCCGGCATGCCGCCGAAGCCGTCGGCGTTGAGCGGCGCCGGCGCGAGTCTCGTCCAGAGCACCACGCTGTCGGGGAGCGGATCGCCGGAGGCGACGCCGAGCTGGAAGGGGTCGTGGATGGCGGGCGCCGCCGCGGTGGTGCGGGCGTTCGCCCAGGACGGCAGCGCCGCCGAAGCCGCGGTGGCGGTGACCGCGGCGAGCCCGCCGAGGAGCACCTTGCGCCGGTTGACCTGAACCATGTCGGAAGACCTTTCGGGGAAGGGAGACGCGGTCAGGCCGCGAAGTCGGTGATGCCGTCGCTGCAGGACTTCAGGTCCGGCTTGGCGGTGGTGTAGTTCGCGACGCAGACCTTGTAGAAGACCCAGCCGCCGTGCGGGACGCTCACCGCCTTGTCGACCTTCGTGCCCTCACCACCGGAGTTCCAGACGTAGAACGGCCCGGCGCCGCCCTTGAGCCAGTACGCGACGACGGCCGAGTAGCCGTCGGCATCGGTGTCGTAGACCAGGAAATGCGAGTCGGACGAGCGGTACTGCGCCTCCCCCGCGCACGCGTCGGCGCACTGGCCGCTGCCGGTGCCGACCCCGCAGTCGGGCGCGATCCGCTGGTCGGAGCCGGTGTAGACGTAGGTGTCCGAGATGTACCCGCCGAGCGCGGGCACGTAGTCCCACAACGTGCTCGTGCCGTAGGTCCCGGTCACCGACGAGCCGGTGAGCTGGCAGTCGATGGTCACGGACGCGCCGTTCGCGACGGTCTTGACGGCCGTGGCGCCCGCGGTGGGCGCCCGGCGGACGTTGAGCGGGTCACCCGCGGTCTTGACGGTGCCGGTCGCCGCGGCGGACGCTTCGAGCGCACCGCCCACGGCCAGCGCGCCGACCGCCGCGAGGACGACCCCGATCCCGGCGATCCGCCGGAGGTTCAAACGCTTCATGGCGGGAGCGTGACGCCGGGCCGTACACGTCCCGTACAAAGGCCGTGGCCTGCGCGCAGACACTCCGAATGGATCTATCCGTTCGCCTGGCCGGGAAATAACATCCGGGCATGGGGGAACTCATCGGGCAGGTTGAGACCACCTCGCTTACCATCCGCGTCCTCGGTCCGCTGGAGGTCACCGCCGGCGGGCAGGTGGTCGGCCTCGGCGGGCCGAAGCCCCGGCTGCTGCTGGCCGCGCTGGCGTTGCAGCCGAACATCGTCGTGTCGGCGGACGTGCTGGTGGAAGTGCTGTGGCCGGAGTCGGCGCCGCGGTCGGCCGCGGCGAACATCCGCACGTACGTGCACTCCCTGCGAAGACGGTTCGCCGAGATCGACCCCGCCCTCGGCGAGCGGATCAGCAGCCGGGCCTCCGGCTACCTGCTGACCGCGTCGCCCGACGAACTGGATCACCTCGCCTTCGCCGCCGTGGCCGGCGAAGCGCAGGAAGCGCTCGAGCACGGCAACGCCGAGAGCGCTCTCAAACTCCTCGACCGGGCTGACGCGCTATGGCGCGGCGAAGTCCTCGAAGGACTGCCGCACGACCACAGCTGGGGCGCGACCGTCGCCCGGCTCGCCGAGCTGCGGCTTTCGGTGCAGGAACAGCGGTTGCGGGCGCGGATCGACCTCGGCCGCACCGTCGAGGCCGTCGCCGAGCTGCGCGGCCTGGTCACCGAGCACCCGCTGCGCGAAGAGCTCTGGGCGCAGCTGATCGTCGCGCTGCGGGCCGCCGGCCGGACCGCGGACGCCGTCGAAGCGTACGAAGCCGCCGAGCGGGTCCTCGCCGAAGAGCTCGGCGCCGAACCCGGCGCGCGGCTGCGCGAACTGCGCGCGACGCTGGTGCCGGAGAGCGTGCTCGCGCCGCGTCCCGCCGACGTCGTCCCGGTCTGCCAGCTGCCGCTCGACCTGCCCGACTTCACCGGCCGCGACGACGTGCTCCGCGAGGTCGTCACGCTGATGCGGGAGCGCGCGAACTCCGGCGCCCCGGCGGTGATCGTGCTTTCGGGCGCGCCCGGGGTCGGCAAGTCCGCGGTGGCCGTCCGGATCGCGCACGCCGTCCGCGACGAGTTCCCCGACGGGCAGCTGCACGTCGACCTGGCCGGCACGTCGTCGTCGCCGCGGGCGCCGATGGGCGTGCTCGCCGAGCTGCTGCACGCGCTGGGCATCCCGGACGCCGGCCTGCCGCGCGAGCCGGCCGAGCGCTCGGCGCTGCTGCGGTCGCGGCTGGCCGGGCGGCGCATGTGCGTGGTGCTCGACGACGCCGGGAGCGCCGCCCAGGTGCGCCCGCTGCTGCCCGGCGCGGGCGCCTGCGCGGTGCTGGTGACCAGCCGGCTCCGGCTGCCCGGGCTCGCCGGGGCGAAAGCCGTCGACGTCGACCTGCTGCCCGAAGACGAGGGCGCGCGGCTGCTGGAGGGCATCGTCGGCGCCGAGCGGGTGGCCGCCGAGCCGGAGAGCGCCGCGGCGATCCTGCGCCAGTGCGGGCACCTGCCGCTGGCGATCCGGGTGGCCGGCGCGAAGCTGACGCACCGGCCGGGCTGGACGTTGCGGCTGCTGGCCGACCGGCTGCGCGACGAGCACCGCCGGCTCGACGAGCTGCGCGTCGGCGACCTCGCCGTCCGCGCGAGCGTGACGCTGTCCTACGACCTGCTGCCGATGTCGGCGGCCACCGCGTTCCGCGGGCTCGGGCTGCTCGGGCCGGTCCAGTTCCCGGGCTGGGTGGTCGCCGCGGTGCTCGGCCGCCGCGACGCCGAGGACGTCCTCGACGTCCTGGTCGACGGCCACCTCGTCGAGCTCGTCGGCTCCGACTCCGCCGGGCAGCCGCGCTACCGCCTGCACGACCTCCTGCGCGTGTACGCGGTCGAGCTCGTGGAGCAGAGTGACGCGGCGAAGACGCGAGCCGGGCTTCGCCGGGTCCTCGAGGGGTACCTCGCGCTCGCGCTGGAAGCCGCGCGCCGGATGCCGCTGCACTTCTTCGGCATGTACTGCGACGACGAGCTGCCGCGCCCCGCGGTGCCCGCCGACGTGCTGCCGGACGACCCGGCGGCGTGGTTCGCGGCCGAGCGGCACACGAGCGTCGCGGCGGTTTCGCTGGCCGCCGAGCACGGCTTCGACGATCTGGCGTGGCAGCTGGCTTCGGCGCTGACCCCGTACTTCGACCTGCGCGGCCACCAGGACGACTGGCACGCCACGCACACGATCGCCCTCGCCGCAGCCCGCCGGACCGGCTCGCTGCGCGCCGAGGCGATCGTCCAGCGCAACCTCGGTCAGTACCTGCTCTACCAGGACGAATACGCCGAGTCGCGGGTGGCGTTCGAGGAGTCGAAGGCGCTGTTCGAGCGAGTCGGCGACGCCTCGGGCATCGGCATCGCGCTGACCGGGCTCGCGACGATCCTGCGCATCGAGGGTGAGGACGACCGCTCGCTCGAGCACTGCCACGAAGCGCTGAAACTGTTCGCCGAGGCCGACGACCGGCACGGGGAGGCGGTGGCCCGCATCGGCGCCGGCGCGGTCTGGATGTCGCGCGGCTGCTACGCGGCGGCGAAGCGCTGGTTCACCGACGCGCTGGAGCTGTCGGCGGAGATCGGCGACCGCCACCGCGAGGCCCACGCCTTCAAGCGGCTCGGCCTGCTGTTCCAGCACCAGGGCAACCTGGCGGCGGCCCGCGAGCACGTCGACCGCGCGATCGCGATCTTCACCGACCTCGGCGACGACCACTGCGTCGGGTACGCGAACCAGAACCTCGGCGAGCTGTGCCTGCACAGCGGCGACTTCGCGCACGCGCAGCTGCTGCTGGTGAACTCGCTTTCGGTGCACCGGCGCAACGGCGACCGGCGGTCGGAGGCGGAGGTTTCGCAGCTGCTCGGCGAGCTGCACCGGGCGCTGGCGCAGCCGGAACGCTCGCGGGACTACTCGGAGCGCGCGCTGGCGATCTGGCGTGAGCTGTCGTCGCGCCCGCCGGAGCCCGCCGCGGCCCCGGCCGAGCCTCCGCACATCGTCTCCGCCTGACGCACAACCTGCTTGTACGGATCATGTACGCCGTCCCGTCAGTCTTTCGCCACGTTCGAGTGAACAGGTGCGAAGGGAGAACCGGGGATGATCCGGATCAGGAAGACCGGCCGCGTGACCGCGGTGGTTCTGGCCGCGGGGGCGGTGACGGCGCTGGCCGGAGGCCCCGCCCACGCCGCGACGACGGGCAGCGCGGGCTGGACCGCGGATTTGTCCACTGTGGACACCGATGACGTCAACGTCGCCGCCGCCGGCGGGACGCTGACGCTGGCCGACGCCGCGTGGCACAGAACCGCGCGGGTGTTCGCCGGCAGTGAAGGCAGCCTCACCACCGCCGAGCACACGCTGGGCGCGCCGGCCAACCGCGTCAGCGCGGAACTGTCCGCCGACACCCCGAAGGGCACGTCGGTCGACGTCGACGTCCGCGGGCGGACCGGCGTGAACGACTGGACCGAGTGGACACCCGCGGGCACCACGCTGAAGTCCGCCGTCGGCTCGGTCCAGGTGCGCGTCACCCTGCACAGCACCACCGACGGCGTGCGGCCGTCGGTCAAGAACATCACGCTGAGCGCCGACAACGCGCCGCAGGCCAACGCGCTGGCCGCGGCGGCCGCGTTGACCTACAAGGTCTACGGCACCCGCGAAGGCCTGATCGGCGGGACGACCGCCAACGGCCACGTGATCACCAGCCGCGACCACTTCGTCGCGCTGCCGTCCGGGAAGGGCCTGTCCGGCAAGGGATCCGGCACCTACTCGGTCCGCGTCTGCCGCACCGACGGCAGCAAGTGCGAGTACGCGCCGGTGTGGGACATCGGCCCGTGGAACGAGCAGGACGACTACTGGAACCCGGCGGCGACCCGGACGAAGTTCAAGGACCTGCCGCAGGGCCAGCCCGAGGCGTACGCCGCGTACTACAACGGGTACAACGGCGGCAAGAGCGGCCTCGGGTACAAGGTGGCGAACCCGGCCGGCATCGACCTCGCCGACGGCGTCTTCTGGGACGGGCTCGGCATGTCCGACAACGGCAACGTGAACGTCACCTACCTGTGGACCGGCTCCGGCCCGACCGGCGTGGTCAGCACCGCGGGCGACCCGATGAACGTCCGGGCGAGCGCGAGCACGTCGGCCGCGGTCAAGGGCCTCGCGGCGAACTACGCCAAGGTCAACATCGAGTGCTACACCCTCGGCGACACGGTCACCGGCAAGTTCGGCACCAGCAACATCTGGGACCGGATCGGCCCCGGCCACTACGTGTCGGACACCTACCTGCAGACCGGCTCGGACGAACCCGTCGCCCCGCTCTGCTGAACCGGTTCGAGTGCTCCTCGAGCATCGCGTGGTTGACTGCCCTCACCCCCGCGATACAGCGAAGGCCCGGCGACTCCGCCGGGCCTTCGCCCTTTCGCGCGCCCGGTGAAACCGGGCCGATGACCACGACCAGCGACACCTTCGCGGCGCGGATCCGCGGCACCGTGCTGAGCGACGGCGACGACGCCCGCCGGATCTGGAACGGCGAGATCGACCGGCGGCCCGCGGTGACGGCCACAACTTCGGCGGCGCCGCCGTGGCCGACGGCGCGCTGCTGGTCGACCTGAGCGCCTTGCGCACCATCGAGGTCGACGGCGCGGCGCGCACCGCCCGCGTCGGCGGCGGCGCGACCTGGGCCGAGCTCGACGCGGCGACGCAGGACCACGGCCTCGCGACCCCGGGCGGCACGGTCAGCGACACCGGGGTCGGCGGGCTCACTCTGGGCGGCGGCTTCGGCTGACTGACCGCGCGGCACGGGCTTTCCGTCGACAACCTGCTCTCCGCCGAGGTCGTCACCGCGGACGGCCGGATCCTCCGCGCGTCCGAGACCGAGCACCCGGACCTGTTCTGGGCGCTGCGCGGCGGGGGTGGCAACTTCGGCGTGGTGACGGAGTTCGAGTTCCGGCTGCACCCGGTCGGGCCGCTGGTGGAGCTCGGCCTGTTCTTCTGGGGCCTCGACGAGGCCGCCGCCGCGCTGCGGTTCGCCCGCGACGTCATCACGGAGCTGCCCGAGGGCACCGGCGCGATGCTCGCCGGGGGTCGCGCTGATCGTCGCCGGTTTCGACGGGCCCGAGCGGCACGCGGAGGTCGTCCGGCGGATCCGGGCCGGGCGGCCGGCGCGGTTCGAGCTCGTCACGCCGATCCCGTACGCGGAGCTGCAGCAGATGCTCGACGGCGGCGCCCCGCGCGGAGTCTTCGCCTACGAGAAGTCGCTGACCGTCGCCGAGCTCTCCGACGACGACCTCGACGTCATCGCGGCGCACCTGCCCGGCAAGGCCTCGCCGTTGTCGCTGGTGCCGGTGTTCCGGTTCACGGGATCACCGCGGTCGCGCCGACCCCGGAGCTGCACGCCGCGGACCGGGCCTGGACCCGCGCGTTCTGGTCGGCGCTCGTCGTACGGCGCGGCGAAGTACGTGCGGCTGCGGCGGGTCAAGGACGCTTACGACCTCGGCAACGTCTTCCACCACAATGCGAATATCCCGCCGAGCGGAACATGAATTCACAACCGTGAACGACTATCCGCCGGGTGTACAAGCGCCAGTCCGTTGTGGAAAACTTCCGGTCACCTGGAGCATTTCCCCACACGGAATGGCGGGCACCTGTGAGCGTTACCCGGAGAACCCTGCTGACCACCGCGGCCGGTGCCGCGGTGGCGGTGAGCGCCAGCACCTCGACGGCCGCTTCGGCGGCCCCCCTCGATGCCTCCGACCAGGCATCGGTCACCCGGACGCTCCGCCAAGCGGCCGACTACGCAGTAGCCAAGCTCCGCGCGGTGGCGCCCGGCGTCACGGCGTTTCCGACCGGCACGAAGTTCGAGAAATGGGTTTATTCGCAGAATGGCGACTGGGTCGGCGGATTCTGGCCCGGCCAGTTGTGGCTCGCGTGGCTGCACAGCGGTGACGAACAATTCAAGACCCTCGCGCTGGCGTCGGCGGAGAAACTCGCGCCGCGCCAGAACGACACCGGCACGCACGACCTCGGTTTCCTCTTCTACCCGTCGTGGGTGACCGCCTGGCGGCTCACCGGCGACGACAAGTGGAAGGCGGGCGCGGTGCAGGCCGCGTCGTCGCTGATCAAGCGCTACAACCCGGCCGGGAAGTTCATCCGCGCCTGGGGCGCGCTGACCGACCCGAAGGACGCGGGCCGCGTCATCATGGACACGATGATGAACCTGGACCTGCTGGCGTTCGCGTCGAAGCAGACCGGGGACCCGCAGTACCTCGACATCGCGATCGCGCACGCGAAGACGGCGCAGAAGAACTTCGTGCGCCCGGACGGCTCGACCCCGCACGTGTTCGACTTCGACCCGGTCACCGGCGCGCCGATCGGGCCGAACACGGTGCAGGGCTACAGCCCGACGTCGTGCTGGTCACGCGGGCAGGCGTGGGGCGTCTACGGCTTCACGACGATCTACCGCCGGACCGGGGACAAGGAGTTCCTGGCCACGGCCCGGCGGCTCGCGGACTACGCGCTTTCGAAGCTGACCCCCGACCAGGTGCCGGTGTGGGACTACCTCGCCCCGCAGGCGCCGAACGACGTCAAGGACGCCTCCGCCGGCGTGATCATGGCGTGCGGCCTGCTCGACCTCGCCGAGGTCACGCACCGCCCGCAGTACCGGGACAGCGCGCTGCGGATCCTCACGGCGGTGTCGCAGACGTGCCTGACGACGAAGTCCACGCGGGCCGAGGCGAGCGTCGCGCGCTGCACCCGCAACCGCCCGGCCGAGGACGGCATCGAGGTGTCGCTCCCGTACGCCGACTACTACCTGCTGGAGGGCATCCTGCGGGTGCTCGACCGGCGCAAGGTCGACCGCGCGGTCGACCTGTCCAGCCTCTGACCCCGCGGGGAGGCCGCCACCTCCCCCTGTCAATGCTCGTGGTGCGCGTGCACCTTCGCGTGGCCGAGCCCGCGCCCGATCATCCACTTGTTCACCGGCACCGTGACGACGAACGCGATCGCCAGCGAGAGCACCAGTGCCAGCCAGAACAGGTAGCTCACCAGCCCGGCGTCCATCGCTCCCGGGATCGCCACGACAACAGTGTTGTCGATGACCTCCATGACGGCGATCGACACGGTGTCCGCGGCCAGCGCGACCTTGAACGCCGCCGCCGCGCTCAGCCCCGACTTCAGCACGCCCCGCATGGTGAGGCCGTACCCGAAGACGAACGCGAGCGCGATCGACAGGACGACGGTGGCGGCGTTGTGCAGGCCGAACGCCGTGCCGAGGACCATGCCGAGCACCTCACCGATGGCACAGCCGGTGAGGCAGTGCAGTGTCGCCTGGATCGCCGTCGGCCAGGAGGCTCCGTGCTGTTCGCTCATGGGGTTGAATATACCCCCTAGGGGTACTGGTGGCACGTTCTGTGAGTCACAGCGGCGACGCGCGCGTGTCGTCCGGCTGGGTACGCGTGTCGTCCGGCCGGGTACACGTGTCGTCCGCCGGGGTACGCGTGTCGTCCGGCTGGGCACGGGGCCAGCGACTTCGGGGTGGTCGGCGGCCGGGGCGCGGACCAGGAGGAGCGGGACCGGAGGTCACTCGGGCCTTGGATTCCAGCGCGCCCGAGGTGGCACGTTCTGCGAGTCACAACGGCGACGTGCGAGTCGTCCGGCTGGGTACGCGTGTCGTCCGGCTGGATACGGGGGCCCGGGGCCTTGTCGGCGGCGCGAGCAGGAGAAGACAGCGGGACCAGAGGCTCACCCGGATCTCGGACTCCAGCGCGCCCAGGCACCCGGGCCGCCGTCAACACACAGCCACCGAACGCGGACCCCTCATCACTCACCGTCACCAGAACCGCCGACCAGGCGGTTTCCCGTCAAGAACCCACCAGGCAGAACTCACTTCCGTAACCCTTTGCGCACATCCCGTTGACCACAGTTACGCGGGGCCCTACGTTCGCCCTTGGTCTCCACCGTGCGCAGACCGTTCGAGAGTCCTGAGGAATGGGTGGGGATGCGAGGGCCGACGAAGACGTTCCGGCTGGTCGCGACGGTGCTGCTGGGTGCGGCGCTCGCGCTCGGCGGTTGTTCGGAACCGCTGGGGAGCGCGCCCGAGCCGTCGCCGACCCGGATCGCCTTCGTGCCCAAAGTGCGGGGCATCCCCTACTTCGAGGCGATGAACACCGGCGGCCTCGAAGCCGCCAAGCAGCTCGGTGTCGAGTGGTCCGCGACCGGCCCGGCGAGCGTCGACCCGGCCGAGCAGGTCAAGATCCTGCAGGACCTGATCGCGAAGAAGGTCGACGTCATCGCCGTCGCGCCCAACGACCCGGCCGCGCTCGCGCCGGTGATCGCCGAGGCGCGGGCGAACGGCATCCACGTGCTCACCTCGGACACCGACGCCCCCGGCACCGAGCGTGAGGTGTTCGTCAACCAGGCCACCGCGAAGGGCATCGGCACCGCGCTCATCGACGCGCTGATGGCGAAGACCGGCGGCGCCGGGAAGTACGCGATCGTCTCGTGCGGCCCGGCCGCCGCCAACCTCAACACCTGGATCTCGGTCCAGAAGGAGTACGCGGCCACGAGGTACCCGAAGGCTCAGCTCGTCGAGACCGTCTACGCGGGTGAAGACCAGGACACCGCGACTAGCCTCGCCAAGGAGCTGATGGCCCGCCACCCCGACCTCACCGGCATGGTCGGCGAGTGCACGACCTCCGCGCCCGGGGTCGCGAAGGCCGTGCGTGACCAGCAGAAGATCGGCCAGGTGTTCACCGTCGGCGTCGGCACGCCGCAGGCGATCAAGCCGTTCCTGCTCGACGGCTCGTGCTCGCAGTCGGTGCTGTGGAACGTCGAGTCGCTGGGCTACCTGACCGCGTGGACGGCCAAGCAGGTCGCCGACGGCAAACCCCTGGCCCCGGTCAACAAGGTGAGCCTGGAGCTGCCGGCGGTGAAGTACGACCTCACGTCGAAGACCGTCCTGCTGGGCGATCCGCTGCTCATCACCGCCGACAACGTCGACCAGTTCAAGTACTAACGCACGTCGATGGTGACCGTCGCGGTGCTGGTGGCCGCCGGGAGCCGCGTGGTGTCGACGACCAGGTACTCGCCGTCGTCCTGCGTGCCGTCCGGCAGCGTCTTCGGGTGCAGCGTGTACGGCGGGGCCGCGTTCGTCACGCCGTCGATGCCGAAGTCGTTGTCGTTGCTGATCACGAGCGTGCGGCCGCCGTCGGTGGTGGCGACCCCCTCGACCTTGTCGTGGCCGAAGAAGCCGCCGGTCGGGTCCAGCGTCGTCACGAGCGCGCCGAGGTCCAGGCGGAGCTTCTTCGACACCGGCGTGATGCCGGCCGCGGCGAGGTGCTTGGTCGCGTCGGCCGTGGTGTCCTTGCCGACGTAGGCGTCGATGCTCTTGCCGCCGACGAGCACGCCGCCCTTGACGGCGTCGTAGCCCGCCGCCTTCGGGCCGACGTCGGTGGCGCCGGTCAGGTCGATCTCGAAGAGCTTCTTGAACGCGCCCGGCTCGACCTTGCCGTCCCGCTCGTCGACCAGGAACCGGGTGGCCGACAGCGCGGTGATCTCGCTGACCGCCGTGCCGGTCGTGTCCGGGTCGTCCAGCAGGTAGAGGTACTCGTGGGTGGCGCGGGTCCGCAGGTCGACAGTGACGATCCGCAGCGTGGTGACGTTGCCCGGCTTCTTCGTCAGGTCGGGCTGCTGCAGCGCGGACTGCATGACGCCGACCAGCGTCCGGCCGTCCGGAGTCAGCGCGAGACCCTCCATGCCCTTGTTCGGGACCCGGTACTTCAGCTCGGCCGGCAGTGAGCCGTCGAACGGCGAGAGGCGCTCGAGCGCGCGGCCGTCGCGGCCGAAGTGCGTGATGAACGGGCCGTACTCGTCGGACACCCAGAAGGTGCCGTCGCGCTGGGCGACGAGGCCTTCGGAGTCGTACCCGTACGGCGACTGCGGCAGCGTCTTCCCCGCGAGGTCGACGATCTTCTCGCCGGTGTCGGCCAGCGGGCTGACCTGGCCGTTGTACGGCGTGCCGTCCGCGGCTCGAAGCGGGATCTTCTTCTCCAGCACGGCTTTCCCGTCGTGGAGCCGGAACTTCCCGATGGCCGGGGTGAACGCGGGCAGCGGCTCGATCTTGCCGCCGTCGGGCGCGTCGACGTTCGGGCCGCGGTCGGTCAGGCCGTAGAACTCGTCCCTTTCGCCGGGCACGGGCGTGAGCGCGGAGCCGTACGCGCCGCCGTTGATCCGGACCCCGCCGATCGTGGCCAGCGGCGGCAAGTTCGTCGGGTAAAGCTTCACCGCGTCGGAAACGGTGTAGGTGAAGGAGTCCCGGCCGGTGAAGCCGGGCGCCGGGGTGTAGCGCAGCGTCCCGTCGGCGGCCACGGCCACGGTCCCGTGCGCGGCGGCGGTGTGCCGCACGACGGCGGTGGCCGACCGGTCGTTGCCGAGCACGTCCCCGCGGACGGTCCCCCCGGCCCGCACCCGGTAGTGGTCGTCCTTCGCCCGCGGCCCGTGGTCGTGGTCGTGGGCGGCAGCCGGCCCCGCGGCGGCCAGCGGCAGCACCAGCACCCCGGCCAGCACGGCGATTCGTACCCGCTTCATCGGTTTCTCCTCCTCCGGCGCGTGGACCCGCGCCGGAGGAGGAGTCTGAGTGGCCGAAGTGGACAATGGCCGTCTTCGAGAAGGCGCCGGAGTTAACGGTGCCGTCGGTGGGCCAGCATCGCGCCGCTGCCCAGGATCAGGATCAGGGCCGTCAGGCCCCAGCGGCGCTTCTCCTTCGTGCGGACTCCCGTGTCCTCGACCACCGGCGCCGCCTTCTCCGTCGGCCGGACGCGCGGTTTCGCGGACGGCGGCGGCGCGACCGGCGCCTCCACCTTGGGCTCGGTCGTCGGCGTCGGGGTGGGGGTGGGTGTGGTCGGGGTCACCGCCGCCGGTTGTTCCACCGGCGGTGGCTGCGACGGCGGAGGCGGCTCCGGCGTGGGAGTGACCGACGGAGCCGGACTCGGTGCAGGCGTGGGTGTCGGAGTCGGCGTCGGCGTGAGAGTGGGAGTGGACGGCGGCGGAGGCGGCGCTGCCTCGACGTAACACCCTGCCGCGTCCCCGCTCACCAAAGCGGGACCCGTCGCGACCTCGACCGCTTCACCGGAACCGTCGCGCGGCAGCCGGTAGGTGACGCTCCGGCGGCCGTCCCGGTTCGCCGTCGCGTAGATCGAATCCGGGCCGAGGACCACCGAGCCGTACGCGCCGCCCGGCGGAAAGCTGAGCCCCGGCACCGGCACGACCTTGCCCGTCGACGGGTCCAGCGTCACCACCGCGCCATCCCCGCGCGAAGTCGTCGAGACGCCGTACAGCAAGCCGGACGCCGAGTCGTACGCGAAGTCGTCGACCCCCGCGGCCAGCGACACCGGGCGCAGCGGCGTCCGGTGCACCACGCGCACGTAGTCCGCGCTCGCCGGGTCGACGTCCACTGTGTACAGATCGGTGTCCTGCCGGACGTACCAGCGGTTTCCGGCGATCGCGCCGGCCGTGGCGCCGGTGACCTGGCTCCACACCGGGTGCGGCGTGCCCGCGCGGCCGACCACACCCAGGTCCGTGACCTCGCCGGACGCGTCGATCCGGACGGCGTGCGCGCCGTGGTCGTACCGGCCGCCGCGGGTGCCGTCGGCGACGCCGTAAACGACGTCCTGCGCCGCCGAGTACCCCATCGCGTTGATCCAGTAGCTCGCCTGCGTCAGCCGCTTGGTCGCGCCGCCGGGCAGGGACAGCAGCCGCAACGTCGTCGGCGCGCCCGCACGTTCGTTTTCCGCCTGCAGGATCGTGCAGCCGTCCGTGGCCTGGGCCGCCGGGCGCTTCGACGACGGCGCGAGCCAGCCGGTCGCCGCGAGCAGGGCCGACACCGCCGCGGCCACCCCGAGCATCGCCGCCCAGCGGGCCCGCCTGCCGGTCAAGCCAGCCTTTCCAGCGCCGAGGTGAACGCCTCGGGCGGCACCTTCGCGCCGCCGCTGAACGGGTTCTGCAGCTGGTAGATCGCGAACAGCAGCAACGTGATCGTGCCGGCGAGCGTCGACACGATGATGATGTGCGCGGCCAGCCGCGTGCCGCCGAAGAGGTTGGGCAGCAGGATCGCGGTGATCAGGCTGCCGAGGATGAGCGCGAACCAGACGACCGCGCCGACCCCGCCGCCGCCGGAGTTCGCCAGCCGTTGCTGACGGGCCTGGTAAACCGACCAGAGCTGGTTGCTGGTCTCGGTCTTGCGGTCGACCTGCCAGTCGCCGTCGACCTCCGCGGCGGCGACGGCCTGGCGCATCTGGTCGAGCTGCGTCCAGCCGGTCTCGGGCACTTCGCCGCCGTCGGCCAGCCGCGGCCACTCCTGCTGTTCGACGGTCTTCGCGTAGGCGATCGCGAGCTGGTGGACGCGGTCCTTGGCGTCGGCGGGCAGCGCATCGGCCGCCCACGTCGCGGCGATCAGGCTGTCGGCTTCGGTCTGCGCGTCCTGGCTCGCGGCGCCGACCGAGTCGAACAGGGAGATCAGCACGAACGCGACGAGCACCGCGTGCAGCCCGCCGACGATGGTGAACACCTGGCCCGCGGCGTCGTTGTTGTCGGGCCGGCCCTCGTCCCAGCCGAACCGGCGCACCAGGTACGCGATCAGGCCCCCGACGAGCGCCGCGCCGGCCACCCAGAGACCGCCGGCCACGAAGATGTTCATCCAGGTCCTTTCCGCACCGCGCGTATTCAGCGCCGGAGCGCTCAAGTTAGTCACGTGTTTCTGACGGGACAACCGGGAATTGTTCGAATTCATCCGGGTGGCCTCACCCGCGCCGATGTTATCGCCGGTTCGGCGCAGCCGGACGATCGCCCCACCCTTCCACCGCTGCCCACGGCGACCGCTGATTCCCCTTACGAGCTGCGGGTTTTCCCTAACGAGTGACACCCAGGGACACGGGGTGACGACGGGCGTCGGCTCTGTCCTCATGGGTGTCCGAAATGGGCGGACGGCAACCAGGTGACCCGCACGGGTGACCCGATCGTGTCATTGTGCGCGGGAGCGCGGTTGCTATCTTGATTTCGCGGCGTCGCGAATCCGCTCGATTACCCGGAAATAGCAGGTCATGATCGGCGCGCCCGCGCGCCGGCGCTGATGATGAGGTGGTTCTCGCTGTGACTGTCACCGACCCGGTGGAGACCGAACAGGCGCCGTTGAGCCTCGGACGGGCCGCGGCCCGCACCCTGGCCACCACGACCAAGTCGGTCCCGCAGATGCAGGGCATCTCCTCCCGCTGGCTGCTCAAACTGCTGAACTGGGTCGAGGTCTCCGGCGGCGCCTACCGCGTCAACCGCCGCCTGTCCTACTCCGTCGGCGACGGACGCGTCACCTTCACCACCACCGGCGCCGACGTCCGTGTCATCCCACCCGAACTCGGTGAGCTCGCCCCGCTGCGCGGCTACGACGACGAAGAGGTCCTCACCGAACTCGCCTCCCGCTTCACCCAGCACGAATACCAGCCCGGCGACGCGCTGGTCGAGTTCGGGTCCCCGGCCGAGCAGGTGTTCCTCATCGCCCACGGCAAGATCACCAAGGTCGGCACCGGCGCCTACGGCGACCAGACCGTCCTGGGCACCCTCGCCGACGGCGACTACTTCGGCGACACCACCCTGGTCCGCACCGACGGGATCTGGGAGTTCACCGCCAAAGCCGTCACCACCTGCACCGTCCTGTCCCTCCCCCGGCACGTGTTCGACGACGTCCTCTCGCGTTCGGAGACATTGCGGGCGCATCTGGATGCTTATGTCGCGGGTGGGGCCAGTGCCCGCAACGACCACGGCGAAGCGGAGATCTCCCTGGCCTCCGGCCACGACGGGGAACCGACCCTGCCGGGCACGTTCGTCGACTACGAAGCCTCCCCGCGTGAATACGAACTGTCGGTGGCGCAGACGGTGCTGCGGGTCCATTCCCGGGTCGCGGACCTCTACAACCAGCCGATGAACCAGATCGAGCAGCAGCTGCGGCTGACGGTGGAGGCGTTGCGGGAGCGGCAGGAACACGAGCTGGTCAACAACGCCGACTTCGGGTTGCTGCACAACGCCGACTTCGCCCAGCGGATCCCGACCCGGACCGGACCGCCGACCCCCGACGACTTCGACGAGCTGCTCGCTTTGGTGTGGAAGGACCCCGGGTTTTTCCTGGCGCATCCGAAGACGATCGCGGCGTTCGGGCGGGAATGCACCAAGGCCGGGGTGTATCCGGACGCGGTGGACCTGGGCGGGCATCAGGTGCCGGCGTGGCGGGGGGTGCCGATCCTGCCGTGCAACAAGATCCCGGTGACCGAAACCCGGACCAGTTCGGTGTTGCTGATGCGGACCGGGGAGCAGGCCCAGGGTGTGGTGGGGTTGCATCAGACGGGGTTGCCGGATGAGTACCAGCCGGGGTTGAACGTGCGGTTCATGGGCGTGAGTGAGCAGGCGATCATCTCGTATCTGGTGTCGGCGTACTATTCGGCGGCGGTGCTGGTGCCGGATGCGTTGGCGGTGCTGGAAAGCGCCGAAATCGGCCGGGAGGCGTGATGCCCGAGCCTGCGACGCCGCCCCGCAAGCCCGACGCGGAACCGCCGCGCTCCGGGCCGGGCCTGCCGCCGTCGGCCTTCGGGCCGACCGGGCTCGGCACGGCCGCGGCCCGGATCGTGCCGAAGACCGCGGGCACCCGTCTACCCGAACCGCCTGAACCCGATCGGCGCGTGAAACCTTGACAGTCACCGAAGAACCGGCGTCCGCCCAGCTTTCGCTGGGGGTCAAAGCCGCCCGGACGCTGACCACGACGACGAAGTCGTTGCCGCAGATGCGCGGCATCACCACCCGGTGGCTGCTCTCCCAGCTGCCCTGGGTCGACGTCCCCGCCGGCTCCTACCGCGTCAACCGCCGCCTCACCTACACCATCGGCGACGGCAAAGTCAGCTTCTTCACCACCGGCTCCCGGGTCCAGGTCGTGCCCGCCGAACTCACCGAACTCGAACTCCTCCGCGGCTTCGGCGACGAACAAGCCCTGGCCGCCCTGGCCGACGCCTTCGAACAACGCGAATACGAACCCGGCGCCACCCTGCTCACCGCCGGCGAACCGCTCGACACGCTGATTCTCATCGCCCACGGCAAAGTCACCCGCCACGGCCGCGGCGAATACGGCGACGAGACGACGTTGGGCACGGCCACCGACGGCGACCACCTCGGCGCGGAACTGCTCGCCCGGGACGACACGACATGGGCGTTCACCGCCCGCGCCGCCACCCGCGTCATCGCCCTCGTCCTGCCCGCTGCGGCCTACGCCCGCCTCAACGGCCGATCGGAATCCCTGCGCGCCCACGTCGCCGAAGCGATCGGGCGGCCACGGAAACCGCAGAACCCCAAAGGCGAAGCCAACATCGACCTCTCCGCCGGCCACGACGGCGAACCGATCCTCTCCGGCACCTACGTCGACTACGACCCCTCACCCCGCGAATACGACCTCGCCGTCGCGCAAACCGTGCTGCGCGTGCACAACCGCGTCACCGACCTCTACAACCACCCCATGAACCAGCTCGAACAACAACTCCGGCTGACCGTGGAAGCGTTGCGGGAACGGCAAGAACACGAACTGGTCAACAACACCGACTTCGGGTTGCTGCACAACGTCGACCTCAAACACCGCCTCACCACCCGCACCGGCCCACCCACCCCCCTCGACCTCGACGACCTGCTCTGCCGACGCCGCAAAACCAAGTTCTTCCTCGCCCATCCGCGCGCGATCGCCGCGTTCGGGCGGGAATGCACCGCCACCCGCGTCTACCCCGACACCGCTCTGCTCGACGGGAAACGCGTCATGGCCTGGCGCGGCGTCCCGATCCTGCCCTGCGACAAGATCCCCGTCACCGACACCGGGACAACCTCGATCCTGGCCATGCGCGTCGGCGAAGACGACGCCGGCGTCATCGGCCTACGCCCCAAAGACCTACCCGACGAATACCAGCCCGGGCTCAACGTCCGGTTCATGGGCATCAACGACCGCGCGGTGACCTCCTACCTGGTCAGCGCCTACCACTCCGCGGCCGTCCTCGTCCCGGACGCGCTCGGCGTGCTCGACGACGTCGAAATCGGGCGATCATGACGGCCATGAACACGCGCACCGCGGCCCGTCCGGTCGCCGACGTCCTGGCCTGGAGCAAAAGCCTCGTCGACCCGGCGCTGCGCGTCGCCGCCGAGGGGCTGCCGGAGGTGATGCGGCGGATCGCCGGGTACCACTTCGGCTGGTGGGACGCTCAGGGTGAGCCGACTTCGGCGGACGGCGGCAAGGCCCTGCGGCCGGCGCTCGTGCTGCTGTGTGCGGAGGCGGTGGGCGCCGAGCCGGTGGACGCCGTCCCCGCCGCCGTCGCGGTCGAGCTCGTGCACAACTTCTCGTTGCTGCACGACGACGTCATGGACGGCGACACGACCCGCCGCCACCGGCCGACCGCGTGGACGGTGTTCGGCACCGGCCCGGCGGTGCTCGCCGGGGACGCGCTGCTGAGCCTGGCCTTCGAGCAGCTGACCCCCGAGGGCGCGAAGCTGCTGTCCCAGGGCGTGCTCGACCTGCTCGAAGGGCAGGCCGCCGACCTCGACTTCGAGCAGCGCGACGACGTCACGCCCGCGGAGTGCGTCCGGATGGCCGGCGGCAAGACGGCGGCCCTGATCGCGGCGTCGTGCGAGCTCGGCGCGTTGCTCAGCGGCCGGGACGACACGGTGGCGCGGTTCGGCGAGTTCGGCCGGTCGGTCGGGCTGGCGTTCCAGCACGTCGACGACCTGCTCGGGATCTGGGGCGACCCCGTCGAGACGGGCAAGCCGGTGTACTCGGACCTGCAGAACCGCAAGAAGTCGCTGCCGGTGGTGACGGCGTTGTCGTCCGGCACCGCGGCGGGCGCGGAGCTGGCGTCGCTCTACGGCGGCACGGACCCGCTCGACGAGGCGGAGCTGTCTCGCGCGGCCGCCCTCGTCGACGAGGGCGGCGGCCGCCAGTGGAGCCAGGCCCAGGCCGCCGCGTTGGTGGCGAAGGGACTTCGCGAGCTGGCCGCGGAAAACCCGGTCCCCCGCCCGGCCGCCGAACTGGCCGCCCTGGCCCGCCTGATCACCACCCGCACCCACTGATCAGGGGCATCACGCGTGACTGGACAGGCATCACGCGTGATTGGCGGGGCATCACGCGTGACTGGACGGGCATCACCGCGATGCCCCTTCAATCACGCGTGATGCCTTCCTGATCACGCGTGATGCCCCTACTTGCCGGGGCGGGTTAGGCCGGATTTGTCGGCTTTGAGACTCAGGATGTTCTTGTCCGTGTCGGCCAGGGCCTTGGTGACCTGCGCGGACGCCGGGGTTGTCGACAAGTCGAGAAGGCGGATCGGGGCGTCGAGCTTGATGTAGGTCGGGACGTACTCGGCCTTGTCGACCTTCCAGCGGTCGCCGTCGCGGACGAAGCGAAAACGCGCCGCCGCGCCCTCTTCGGTGTCCCCGCGCGGGTCGGAGTGGCGGGCGACGCTGTTGCCGAGCCCGTAGGCCACCCACTTGTCGCCGATCTTCTCGAACGGCTGGACCACGTGGGCGTGGTGGCCGACGATCAGGTCGACGTCGTCCGACGCCAGGATCTTCTTGGCCTGCGACCGCTGCTCGGCCGTCGGGTCGTGCTGGTACTCCACTCCCCAGTGCAGGCTCGCGATCACGACCTGCGCGCCCGCCTCCCGCGCCTTCCGAGCCGCCGCCAGGACGTCGTCGACGTCGATCTGGTTGGCCAGCCACGGCTTTCCGGCCGGCACCTTGATGCCGTTGAAGCCGAACGCGTACGACACCTGCGCGACCTTCACCCCGTGGACGTCGAGGATCAGCGGCTTCGCGGCTTCGGCGGCCGACCGGGCCGAGCCGGTGTGCTTGAGGCCGACCTCGTCGAGCTTGTCGAGGGTCCGCTTCACCCCGTCGGCGCCCTGGTCGATGGTGTGGTTCGACGACGTCGAGCACGTGTCGTAGCCGGTGTCCTTGAGCGCGTCGGCGATCTCCGGCGGCGCGCTGAACGACGGGTACCCGCTGTAGGGCCCGCCCTCCGGCGCCAGCGGCGTCTCGAGGTGGCAGATCCCCAGGTCGGCGCCGGAGATCAGCGGCTTGACCCCGGCCAGCAGCGGGCGGTAGTCGATCTTCCCGCCGCCGTCGGCCTCGGCCTGCTCGGTCAGCGCCGGGTGGATCAGGACGTCACCGGTGGCGACGACGCTGAACGACCCCTCGGGCGCCGCCGCGACCGAAGAAGAAGGCGTCTCCGGGAACGGCGTCGGCGCCGGGCCGGACTGCTGCGGGCTGCTGCAGGCGGCCGCCAGGACGGCGACACCGGCGAGCGCGGCGACGCGGTGCTTCGTCATCGGTCCCCCTCCGGGCGTGGTCCGGTCATCCTGCCAGCCGGGCGAATCCGGCAGAGACGGCATCCCGGTCAGCGGCCAATCGCACCACAGTCGACAACACCGATCACAACATTCGCACAGGACAAAACCGGACAACGCCCAGGACAGCGGGTAAAAAATACTATAAATGGCCGAGCGCGCGCGGTCATTTGATCACGGAGAGTAGGTCTCGCTCCGCTAACTCCACCTTGACGCTCCACGAACGGGTGTTTTGTAATACCAGTCACCCACCGGCGCCCCCACGCGCCATTCGAACCTCGGCCTCCTTGGGAGCAACGATGTCCCCACACTCGCACAGGTTCCGCACCTGGAGCGTTGTTGGTTGTTGTTTGATTTCCGGTGTCTTGATGGCCTCCTGCTCCTCCGGCAAGGACACCGCGGCACCGCAGCAGTCGGCGCCCGCCAACGGCAAGATCACCCTGTACTACCTGCAGAAACAGGGTGACCAGCAGTACTTCGTCGAGCAGGCGCAGGGGGCGCAGGAGAAGGCGAAGGAGCTCGGCGTCGAGCTCAAGGTCGTCAACCTCGGCCAGGACGCCAACAAGGCGATCACCGAACTGGACGCCGCGGTCGCGCAGGGCGCGAACGGCGTCGCCATCGTCGTCCCCGACCAGGCCATCGGCCCGCAGGTGATCGACAAGGCCAAGAGCGCCGGCATCCCGCTGATCGCCTCCGACGACGTCATCAAGGACGGCACCGGCGCGAAGGCCCCGTTCGTCGGCTTCAACGGCAGCCAGATGGGCGACTCCGTCGGCACCGAGGCCGGGAAGCTGTTCAAGGCCGCCGGCTGGTCCGCCGCCGACACGAAGATCATCAGCGCCTACAAGCAGGACCTCACCGTCTGCACCGACCGCGTCAACGCCTCGAAGGCGGCGTTCGCGAAGTCCGCGGGCGCGGACGTCCAGGTGATCGACGTCGGCACCGACAACTCCCCCGTCGACGCGCAGAACCGCTCCGGCGCCGTGATCGGCTCGAACCCGGGTGTGAAGCACTGGGTCGTCTGGGGCTGCAACGACGAGAACGAGACCGGCGTGGTCACCGCGCTCGCCAACTCCGGCGTGCAGGCGAACAACATCATCGGTGTCGGGCTCGGCGCGTACCTCGACTGCAAGGACTGGGCGGCCGGCAAGGACACCGGCAACAAGTCCGCGCTCTACATCTCCGGCGCCGAGGTCGGCCGCTCGGCGATCCAGGTGCTGGTGGACAAGGTGAAGAACGGCAAGGCACTGCCCGCGGAGACGATCGCGAAGACCACGATCGTCAACAAGGACAACTACAAGCAGGCCGGCGTCAACTGCACCTGACCGAGCTCCCGCGGGCGGCACTTTCGGCGTGAAAGTGCCGCCCGTGGGCCCCACCGCCGAAGGATCACCATGTCCTCCTCTTCACCCGCGCTCGCCGTCGAGGGCATCGGCAAGCGCTTCTCCGGCGTCACCGCCCTCGACGACGTCTCGCTGGAGATCCGCTCCGGCGAGGTCCTCGCGCTGATGGGCGAGAACGGCGCCGGGAAGTCGACGCTGCTGCGCGTCCTCTCCGGCGACCAGGGCCCCGACGACGGCCGCCTGCTCCTCGACGGCGCCGAAGTCACCTTCGACACCCCGCGCGCGGCGATGGCCGCCGGGGTGCGCGTGATCTACCAGGAACCCGAGATCATCCCGCACGTTTCGGTGGCGGAGAACGTCTTCGTCGGCGAGCTCCCGGCCAAGGCGCGGGTCTTCAACCGCCGCACGCTCCTGAAGGCAACGCAGGACGCGCTCGCCGAGTACGGCTTCGAAGGCGTGCTCAACCCGGCGACACTCGGTGTCAAGCTGTCGGCCGCCCAGCGCCAGATCGTCGAGATCCTGCGGGTGCTCACCGCGGCCACCCCGCCGAAGGTGATCGCCTTCGACGAGCCGACGTCGTCGCTGTCGGAGCACGAGGTCGAGGCGCTCTTCCGGCTGATCGGGCGGCTGCGCGACAGCGGGGTCGCGGTCGTCTACGTCTCGCACCGGATGAAGGAGATCTTCCAGCTCGCCGACCGCGTCGCGGTGCTGCGCGACGGCAAGCTCGTCGGCGTCCAGCAGGTCGCGGAGACCGACGAACCCGGCCTCGTGCGGATGATGATCGGCCGTGACCTCTCGGCCCTCGAACGCCGCGTCACGCAGGACACCGGCAACATCGTGCTGAAGCTGGACGACGTCACGACCGACGACGTCACCGGCATCTCGCTGCAGGTCCGCGCGGGTGAGGTCGTCTGCCTCGCCGGGCTGGTCGGCGCGGGACGCTCCGAGCTGGCGCGCGCGATCGTCGGGGACCTCCCGATCCGCTCCGGGACCGTCGAGCTGGACGGCAAACGCTTGCGGGCGAGCAACCCCGGTGACGCCGTCAAGGCGGGCATCGGCTTCGCGCCCGAAGAGCGCAAGACGGACGCGTTGCTGATGCAGCGGTCCGTGCGCGACAACATCTCCATCTCCGTGCTGGATCGTCTTCGCCGCTTCCGCGTCGTGAAGCGCGCGAAGGAACGCGCGCTCGTCGAGGAGTACATCCGCGAGCTTCGCGTGCGCACGCCGTCGATGGAGCAGGAAGTCCGCAAGCTGTCCGGCGGCAACCAGCAGAAGGCCGTGCTGGCGCGCTGGCTCGCGCGGCGGCCGAAGCTGCTGATCCTCGACGAGCCGACCCGCGGCGTCGACGTCGGCGCGAAGGCCGAGATCTACCGGATCATCGACGGCCTCGCCGCGGAGGGCATCGCCCTGCTGGTCATCTCCTCCGACCTGCCCGAGGTCCTGACGCTCGCCGACCGCATCCTCGTGATGCGCGCCGGGCGCCTGGCCGGCGAGATCGGCCGCGACGACGCGACCGAGGAAGCCGTGCTGACCCTCGCCATCCCCGAAACCGAACCAGCCGTGGAAGAAGCCCAGGAGATCGGCGCATGAGCACCCCCACGAAGGAAACCGCGGCCCCCGCCGCGCCGCCCCAGCCGTCGGCCGCGCGCCGTGTGCTCACCGGCATCGGCGTGCAGAACTCCAGCCTGATCATCACGCTGATCGCGTTGATCGTCCTGCTGAGCATCCTCAACGACAACTTCCTGCGCACCAACAACCTGCTGCTGATCGGCAGCGCGATCACCATCATGGGGCTGCTCGCCCTGGTGCAGACCCTGGTGATCATCCTGGGCGCGCTGGACATCTCCGTCGGCTCGATGGCCGGGCTCGCCTCGGTGATCTCGGCGATGGTGTTCACCTCGACCGGCAACGCCGAGGTCGGCATCCTCGCCGCGGTCGGCGTCGGCATCCTCTGCGGCCTGGTCAACGGCATGATCATCATCTTCGGCCGGGTCAACCCGGTGGTCGCGACGCTGGCCATGCTGGCCACCTACAAGGGCATCGCGCAGGTCATCTCCGACGGCAAGTCGCAGGGCTACACCGGCGGGGACGACCTGTTCATCTTCCTGGCCAAGGGCGCGATCGCGGGCCTGCCGTCGCTGGTGTGGGTGTTCCTGATCGTCGCCGCGGCCCTGCACTTCCTGCTGAAGTACACCGACATCGGCCGCAACGTCTACGCGATCGGCGGCAACGACACCGCCGCCCGCCTGGCCGGCATCAACATCAACCGGTACATCATCGGCGTCTACGCCCTCGCCGGTGTCGTCGCGGCGGTCGCGGGCGTCCTGATCACCGCGCGCACCGGCTCGGGCCAGCCGGTGTCCGGGTCGGAAGGCCTGGAGCTGCAGGCCGTCACCGGCGCCGCGCTCGGCGGCACGATGCTCAAGGGCGGCCGCGGGTCGATCATTTCGACGGTGCTCGCGGTGATCATCCTGGGGGTGCTCGACAACGGCATGTCCGGGCTGGGCATCAACCCGTTCTGGCAGAACGTCGCGCACGGCGCCCTGCTGGTGATCGCGGTCGTGCTGCAGCAGCTGCGCAGCGGGGAGCGCCGCGTCGGCCTGCCCGAGTAGCGGTGAACCTCCACGCCCGGATAGTCGACGAACTGGGCAGGCTCATCGTCGAAGGCGTTCTCGGGGACGGGCAGCCGCTCGTCCCCGAGGAGCTCGGCCGGCGCTTCTCGGCCTCCCGGACGGTGGTCCGCGAAGCGTTGCGCGTGCTGGAGTCGAAGGGCATGGTGACCGCGCGGCCGCGCGTCGGCACGTGGACGCTGCCCCCGGAGGCGTGGGACGCGATCGACCCGGACGTCATCGGCTGGCGCATCAACGGTCCCGGGCGCCGCCACCACCTGCACGAGCTGCTCGAACTGCGGCTGACGATCGAGCCGCAGGCGGCCCGGCTGGCCGCGCACCACCGGCGTCCGGGCGAGCTCTCGGCGATGGCCGCGGCGTACGAGCTGATGGCGGACGCGGTGGAACGCCAGGACACCGCGGCCTTCCACAACGCCGACTCGGACTTCCACGCCGCGTTGATCCGCGCTTCCGGCAACGCGCTCATCGCGCAGCTGCAGGTGCCCGTCGTCGCGGCGCTGCGGGCGCACGGCGAGCCGATGGAGCTGCCCGGGGGCAACACGCTCGTCGCGCACTCCCGCGTGCTCACGCTGGTGCTGGCGAAGAACGCCGACGGCGCCGAGTCCGCGTCGCGCCGGTTGCTGGAAACCGTTGCGCCGTACCACTCACCGGCACCTTGACACGTCCACCGGGAAGCCTGAACACTCGCTGCGACCCACCCGCCGCCATGACGTGCTGAGGAGGACGCTTCCATGCGTTTCCCGGGAATTCGTGGCTTCGGCGTGCTCGCGGCCGTGGTGGTGACGGGCGGGCTGTTCTCGGCCCCGGCCGCCGTCGCGGCGCCGGCGGAGTGCGCCATCACCGACCAGATGGTGTCCGCGGGCAACTACTGGGTGACCAACGGGACGAACCTGGACGCGCCGGACTGGCAGAACGCGACGTTCCACGTCGGCAACCTCGCACTGGTCCGGACCACCGGCCAGTCGAACCACAAGACGCTGCCGTGGGCGCAGGCCAACGGCTACCAGCTGCCGACCGACCCGAAACGGCCGTTCTTCCCGGACAACCAGGCCGCCGGTGAGGCGTACCTCGACCTCTACACGTACTTCCACCCGGAAGCCCCGCTCGACTCGATCCGCGCCCGCATCAAGGACGAGGTCGCGTCGGTGCAGGCGGGACACCGCGACTACTGGAACTACGTCGACGCGCTGAACATGGCGATGCCCTCGTTCGCGCGGATGAGCGTCATCGACCACGATCCGTCCTATTTGGACGCAATGGACCGCTTGTTCAAGACGTCGGAGCACAAGCTGTTCAACGAGCTCACGGGCTTGTGGTACCGCGAGGCGCGGTTCACCGGCTCGGCGGTGTTCTGGTCGCGCGGCAACGGCTGGGCCCTGTCGGCCCTGACGAAGGTGCTGCAGGTCCTCCCGGCCGGCGACCCGCGGCGGCCGGAGTACCTGCGGGTGTACAAGAAGATGGCGTTCACGCTGTCCCTGCTGCAGCGCCGTGACGGCTTCTGGAACGCGGACCTCCTGAACCCATTCGACCACGGCGGCCCGGAGTCCAGCGGCACGGCACTCTTCACGTTCGGCATCGGCTGGGGCGTCAACGCGGGCATCCTCGACGCGTCGCGGTATCGCCCGGTGGTGGACAAGGCCTGGACGGCGCTGTCGGCGAAGGCGTTGCAGCCGAACGGCTTGGTCGGTTACGTCCAGCCGGTCGGCGACCGCCCGGCTACCGCGAAGGCCACGGACACCGCGGCGTATGGCGTCGGCGCGTTCCTGCTGGCGGGCCAGGAAGTGGCCAAGCTGCAGGGCTGCTCGGCGGAGTGAGCCAGCACCCGGTGCGGCGCCGGCCGCCGCACCGGGCCCCGGTCACGAGACGGCGTGCCGGGGGTCGAGGATGTCGTGCGGTTCGCTGATGCGGACGTAGAAGCCCGCCGGGTCGACAACCCGGAAGTCGGAGACTCCCCAGGCCCGCTTCTCCAGCGGAGCGACGATGCTCGTCCGGTGCGGGAAGCGGGTGTAGAAGTCCTCGACGTCGGCCACCATCAGCACGACCTCCGTGCCGTGGCCGCGCGGGGTGTCCCTCGGGAACTTCCGGAAGTACGAGTGCTCGTGGACGTACTCGTTGCCCGCCCAGAAGCAGAGGACGTTCCCCGCGAACTGCAGGACCAGGTAGCCCTTCTTCCGCTCGGGCGGACGTTCCCACACCACTTCGAAGCCGAACGCCGTGTAGAACCGGCGCTGCGCCTCGAAGTCCGGGGCGTGGAGCTCGACGAACGCCCGGTTCGCGGGCGGTGACGCCGGGAGCTGCAACACGGGGTCCTGCTCCGGCAGGTGGCCGAGCACGCGGATCTTCTCCTCGAGGTACCGGCGCGCCGGCTCGGTCTCCGGCACCAGGGCGAGCCGCCCCGCGACGGTGACCCCCGCGTCCCCCAAGGCGGCGAGCTTGCGCGGGTTGTTCGTCAGCAGCATCACCGGCCGGGACCCGACGAGCGAGGCGACGACGTCGGCGGCGAGCGCGAAGTCCCGCGGTTCGGGTTCGATGCCGAGTTCCGCGAACGCCTTCGCGGTGTCGATGTCGTGCGCCTGCTGCAGCGCGATCGCCCGGAACTTGGTGGCCAGCCCGGTGCCCCGGCCCTCGTCGTGCAGGTACACCAGGTGGCCGCCGTGGCGCGCGAGGTGGGCCAGCGCGTGCCGCAGCTGGCTCTCGCAGTCGCAGTCCGTCGCGAGCAACGACTCGCCGAACAGGCAGGAGCTGTGGATCCGCACCGGCACCGGCCCGGCCGGCTCGCGCGGCGACGACACGAGCACCCCGGCCGGGCCGGCCGCACTCAGGTGCCGGAGGTGGAACCGGCCGGCCCCCGTCTCGATCTCGATGGGCTCCGACAGGCTGAACTCGTGGCGCACGGTGCTCCCCCGTCTCAGTGGGCCGTCCCGGTCTCCGTGATGAGCTGGCTCAGGTCGTCGACGATTCGGGCGGGCGGCAGGCCCTCCGCGGTGAAGTCGGCGGTCGACGCGATGCCGGTCAGCACGGCCACGAACCCGACCGACCGGGCGTGCGCGACCTGCAGGTCACGCACGCTGTCACCGATGTAGACCAGGTCCCGCAGCGTGTAGCCGTGCCCCGCCAGGTTGTCGATGACCGCGTCGAGCACCCGGGGGTCCGGCTTGTGGAACGGGGTTTCCTCGTGGCCGTAGATCCGCGCGAAGTACCGGGTCAGGTCCAGCACGTCCAGGTCCTGGGTGACCAGGTCCCGGCTGCTCGAGGTGACGATCTCCATCCGCGTCGACCGCGCGGCCAGGTGCTCGAGGAGCTCCACCGCGCCCGTCGTCGGCTCGGGACGGCGCGTCAACATCGCGCGGCGGTAGCGCTCGACGAACGCGCCGGCGTCGAGCGTCGGCACGATGGTCGTGATGAGCTGGTCGAACGGCAGGCCCCACGACCGCACGATCGTCTCGTCGGTCAGCCGGACGCCGAAGGAGCGAGCGGTGGCGATGAGCACCTCCCACCGCGTCCTCGCCGTGGCTATCAAGGTGTCGTCGCAGTCGAAGATCACCACGCGGGCCCGCTGCACCAGCTCGCTCGCGGCCGTGGTCACGTCGCCGGCCCGGTTCACGAGGGCTCACCGGCCGGCGTCGACCGGTCGAGGAGCGCGCGAGCCTCGGCTGCCTGGTCCGGCTGACCGAGCCGCGAGTACAGGTGTTCGGCGGAAGCGGCGTGGGAGACGGCTTCCGCACGCATCCCCTTGCCGGCGCACAAAACCGCGAGCCCGAGCTCGCACCGCGCCTGGGCGCTCAAGCGGTTCGCGCTCGTCGAGGCCACCAGCCCGGCCCGGAACACGGTTTCGGCTCCGGCGTCGTCCCCGGTCGCGAGCAGCACGCGACCGAGGTAGCTGAGCGAGACCGCGCGCCCTTCGACCGCGCCGAGCTCGTCGTCGAGCCGGAGGGCTTCCTCGTAGCTGGCTTTCGCCGCTTCGAGATTGCTTCGCCGCTCGGCGAGGAGCCCCAGCTCGAGGTGGGTCGCCGCCCGCCCCTCGTCGTCCGAGGTGTTCGGCGCCACGACGAGTACCTCCTCGAGAAGAACCTGTGCGACTTCGTGGTCGCCCTCCGCGCTGGCGATCTGCGCACGGAGCCGTTTCGTGGCCGGGCTGTCCGTCCCGAGCCCAGCCGCCTCGAGCGCGTCCCGGGCCCGGCCGAGGAAGGACGTCGCCGCCGCCGGGTCACCCCGCCAGAGGTGCACCCGGCCGACGAGGATCGCGTGCCGGGCGAGGGCGGCGCCGTCCCGGAGCTCGGTGGCCGCCGTCATCGCGCGCTCGCAGAGCCGGGCCCGGTCCGTCCAGAACCCGCGGCCCCACAGGTAAGGCGACAGCGCATCGGCGTAGTCGATCACCCGTCGCCAGGCGGCCGGCGCCCCGGTCCGGGCGGCCTCTTCGTGTGCCGCGTCGGCGAACGCCATGACGTTGACCAGCTCCGCTTCGATCTGGCGAACGTTGTCGAGATCGGCGTAGGTGTTGGCGTGCCGCCGGGCGAACTCGAGGAAGTGCCGGTCGAGCCGGTCCCGGAGCTCGGCCGCCGTCGCGGGGGCCGCAGCGAGCTGCCGGTGCACGAACGCGCGGGTCAGCGTGTGCAGCTGGTAGCGGCTGCCTTCGGCGGGCGCCAGGTCCACGACGTCGACCAACGACACCGCGATCAGGCGGGTGAGCGCCGAGCGCAGGTACGCGTGATGGACGTCGCTGCCGGCTTCCAGAGCCACTCGGGTGGCCGGCCCAGGGCAGAGAGCCAAGGTCGCCAGGACGCGCCGGGCGTACTCGTCGTCGGCGAGTGTCTTGTCCCAGCTGCGTTCGAAGAGCACCTTGAAGAGGTCCTCGTCCGCCGCGCTGGCGATGTCGGCGATGATCTCGGTCAGTGACGCGCCGCCCGCCTTCATCTGGCCGGTGCCGAGCCGGATGGCGAGCGGGTTGCCGCCCGTGGCGTCGTAGAGCGTCCGAAGGTCGGCGGTGGGCGCGTCGCGAAGGGCGTTCAGGCCGAGGCGGGCCGCCTCCGTGCGGATGAGCTCCACCCCGTCGGTCTCGTCGAGCTTGCCGAGCGCGACGGCCCACGCCGCCCGCAGCCGTTGCTCGCGGGTGGTCACGACGGCTTTGCTGGGTGGCTCGGGGATCCGCGTGACGAAGTCGAGCACCTGCTGGTCCACCAGGGTTTCCAGGTTGTCGACGATCAGCAGGCAGCCGGTCCCCCGCAGGAGCTTGCGGACTTCGTTCTCCTTTTCGGGAAGGGGCATCGAATGGAGGTAGGTGAACCCCAGGACGTCCGCGATGGCGTCGAGGACGTCGTTGAGCCGCAGCGATCCGTCCCGGTCCGCGGTCCAGACGATGGCCCGGAAGCGATCTCCGGATTCGGCGCAGAGCCACGCGACCTCGCGGGCCAACGCGGTCTTGCCCATCCCGCCGAGCCCTTCGACGGCGATCACCGGGTAGGACGAGTCCAGCCCCTCGAGCAGCCGTGCCTTTTCGACGCTGCGCCCGATGAACTGCTCACGGGCGGGGAGGTTGTGGCTGGGTGCCGCCGGATCGGCGGCCGCGGTCAGGCTCGGTTCCGCCGGACCGGCTTCGACCGGGCCGGGTTTCGGTGTCCGGCGAAGCTGCAAGTACGCGATCATGGCCGCGGCCAGCGCGACCACGATGCCGGCGGCAGCGAAGTAGGCTTCCGCTGACACAGCCGTCCCCTCTGCGGCGCCCGGCTACGCGGGCGACACGCCTCCCTGGCCCCCTCGGCGAAGGGGGCCACCCAGAATCTCACACCGGCGCGGCCGGGTCGATCCTCACTTGAGGCAGTCACCCGGCTCACCGCGGCGCAACGCCGGGTCCGTCTGCTCGAAGGTCCTGGCCACGCCGGGGCCGCTGGAACGCGTCTCGAACCGGACCGTCACCCTTCCGTGGCCGGCGCCCTGGACCCAGCCGGTGCCGTGCTCCTCGTGCACGACGTCGTCGCCTTGGCGCCACGTCGAGGGTGGTGGTGCCGCCGGGGCCGGGGCGGCCGAGACCACCGTGGACGCCGGGGTTTCCGGGACCGCCAGGGTGAACAGCGCGTCCTGGTGGGGCACCGAAAGGCCGCTGTAAGCGACCCCCGCCAGGCGGATGCCGCCGAACTCCGCCGGGTCCAGCAGGAGGCGCTCCGCCGTTGCCGACAGCTCTGCCAGGTCGTCCGTCGGGGCCGAGATCGTCTCGGAGCGGGTCACCGTGTGCATGTCCGTGTGGCGCAGCTTGATCACCACCGTGCGTGCGACGCGCTCGGCCTTCACCAGGCGCGCGTGCGCGCCGACCGCGATGCGGCGGACCTCGGCGCGGAGCGTGGCCAGGTCGATGATGTCGGTGTCGAACGTCGTCTCCGCGCTGACCTGCTTGGTCTCGCCGCGGTCGGCCACCGGGCGGTCGTCGAAGCCCGTCGCGAGGCGGCGCAGGTCGCGTCCGATCACCCCGCCGAGCGTGGCGACGGCGTCCTGTTCGGACAGTGCCGCGAGCTGCCCCAGCGTCTGGACGCCGATGAACCGCAGCTTGCCCTCGGCGACCGGGCCGATCCCCCACAGCGCGCGCACCGGCAGCGGTGCGAGGAACTCGCGTTCGGTGCCCTGCGGCACCACCAGCAGGCCGTCCGGTTTGGCCTCGTCGGAAGCGATCTTCGCGATCTGCTTGCCGTTGCCCGCGCCGATCGACGCGACCAGGCCCGTCTCCGACCGGATCGCGGACCGCAGCGAGGCGCAGAACTCCGTGACCGCCTCGAAAGAAGCCCCCACGAGCTGCGGGGGTTCGGCGAAGGCCTCGTCGAGGGAGATCTTCTCCAGCACCGGCGCCACCGCCGTGACCACGGCGAACACCGCCTGGCTGAGCCGCTCGTAGACGCGGAACCGCGGCGGCACGATCACGCCGTTGGCCGGCAGCAGCCGCCGCGCCTGGGCCATCGGCATCGCCGACTTGATGCCGAACGCGCGGGACTCGTAGCTCGCGCCCGCGACCACACCGCGCGGCCCGAGCCCGCCGACGAGGACCGGGCGCCCGGCCAGCGTCGGCCGCGTGAGCTGTTCGGCCGACGCGTAGAAGGCGTCCAGGTCGAGGTGGATCACCCAGCGGGCCACGTCACTCCCCGCCGGTGGCGTCCAGCAGCTGGTGCAGCGCCTTCGTGTAGCTCTCGAACGCGGCGCGCCCGGCCGCGGTCAGCCGGACCAGGGTGACCGGCGTGCGGTGCTCGTAGGCCTTGGTGATCTCGACGTACTCGGCGTCTTCGAGCTTGCGCAGGTGCGTCGAGAGGTTGCCGGCCGTCATGTCCAGCAGCTGCTGCAGCCGCGGGAAGGTGATCTGGTCGGCCGCGTGCAGCCCGGCGAGCGCGACCGTGACCCGCAGCCGCGCCTGGGCGTGGATGACCGGGTCGAGCTGCGGCAGCGGGTCGCTCATCGGCGGCCGGACTTCTCACGGACGAAGTAGACGATCGCGCCGAGCAGGAAGCCACCGCCACCGCAGAGCGCCAGCACCAGGAAGTTGGCCGGGAACCCGACCAGCACGCTGAGCCCGGCGGAGACGATCATCCACGCGCCGAGGCCGTACATCAGCCTGTCCTGCCAGAGCATGCCGCCGGCGAGGTACTGAACGCCGGTGACCAGCAGCCAGGTGCCCGACCACAGCAGCGACACCTGGTCGGAGGTCAGCGACCCGAACTGCGTGATCCGGATGTCGATGACGGTCAGGCCGATCGAGGAGAGCGCCCAGCTGTAGCCGTACATCGCGCCGACGGTCTTCGACGGGCCGCGGATCCCCCGCCCGGCCCGGGCGCTCACGTAGGCGGTGTAGGTGATCGCGAAGACGAACAGCACCGCGACGAGCACCCCGCCGACCCAGCCGGGGATGCTCTCGGTCTGCGTCGCGAAGTAGGTGAACCCCCAGCCGAGCAACCAGGCGAAGGCCCACGCGGCGAGCATGCGCGCGGGGCCCCCGCCCAGTTCCCGGCGGTTGCGCCGGGACTGCTGGGCGATCAGGTTCAGCGACTCCTCCGCCGACAACGGCTCGTCGTCCACCCGTCCCGCCCTTCGTCCGCGCAGACCCCTCAGTACTGCACGGAGGTTAACAAGCATTCACAGCCTGGCCGTGTCCAGCCGGAACCGGCGCACCACGACCAGAGCCGGGACGACCAGCCACCCCGCCAGCACGAGCACCGCGAGCCCCGTCCCGCCGGCGTGCACGAGCGGTTCGAGCCCCACCTGGCCGAGCCAGTACGTCGGGAAGAAGTGGGCGAGCGTCGCCATCCACTCCGGGAGGGCGTAGAGCGGGATCCACAGGCCGCCGAGCATGCCGAGCGGCATCATCAGCGCGCCGGTGACCGCGCCGACGGTGTCCCCCTTGCCGAACAGACCGATGGCCAGGCCGAGCACGGCGAACGGGAGCACACCGAGCCACAGTGACACCAGCACGAGCCCCCACTGCGCGGCGGTCAGGTGCACCCCCATCGCCAGGCCCGCGACGAACACGACCACGAGCACCGGCAGCGCCACGGCCATCGCCGAGATGACCTTGACGACCAGGTAACCGGGCCCGCGCATCGGCGTAAGCCGCAGCTGCCGCTGCCAGCCGTCGGTGCGCTCCTGCGCCACCCGGGTGCCGGTGAACAGCGCGCCGCCGCTCGCGCCGTACGCGGCGAGCTTGATCATCGTCTCGACGTCCGCCGGGATGCCGCTCGGCGTGGCGAGCTTGCCGAAGATCGAGCCGAACAGCACGAACATCGCCACCGGCATGCCGATGGTGAAGATCGTGAACTGCGGGCTGCGGACGATCCGCTTGATCTCCAGGCTCAGGTAGGTCGTGTTCACGCGGCCGCTCCTTCGGTCTCGTCGGCGGTGAGGGCGAGGAACGCCTCTTCCAGGCCGAGCGCGGTGATTTCGATGTCGGCCGCGGCCGGGTACGCGGCGAGCAGGGCGCGGATCGCCGTGTCGGAGTCGGCGCAGGCCAGCTCGGCGCGGCCGGCGCGCAGCTGCACGGTCGTGACGCCGGGGAGCTGCGCGAGCTCGGCTTCGGTGGCGCCGGGCACGGCGGCCTTGAGCACCCGCCCGGACACCGCGGCCCGGACCTCGGCGACCGGGCCGTCGGCGACGACGACGCCGTGCCGCATCAGCACCACGCGGTCGGCGTAGTCCTCGGCCTCGGCGAGGTAGTGCGTCGCGAAGAGCACGGTCCGGCCGGTGGCAGCGAACTCGCGGATGGCGGCCCAGAAGGCCCGCCTGCCGTCGACGTCCATCGCCGCGGTGGGCTCGTCGAGCACCAGCAGGTCCGGGTTGCCCGCGAGGGCGAGCGCGAACCGGACGCGCTGCCGTTCGCCGCCGGAAAGCTTGCCGCAGCGGCGTTTGACGAGGTTCTCGAGACCCGCCCGCGCGATCACCTCGGCGGCGGGCAGCGGCTTCGTGTGCGTCGAGACGATGAGGTCGACGAGCTCGCCGACGGTGGCGTCCCCGAGCAGCGCGCCGTTCTGCATCATCGCGCCGACCAGCCCCCGGTCGACGGCCTCCCGCGGAGTGCCGCCGCCGACGGTGACCTCCCCCGCGTCCGGCTTGGTCAGGCCCAGCAGCATGTCGACGGTGGTCGACTTGCCCGCGCCGTTCGGCCCGAGCAGCGCGACGACCTCGCCGGGCGTGACCTCGACGGACACCCCGTCGACGGCGATGACCTGGCCGAACCGCTTGGTCAGGTGGTGCAGTGCGAACGCCGGTCCCCCAGTCATGGCGCTCTCCCTTCGCTCGTGGACTTTGCAACGCAAAGTCGCTGCACACTTTGTAACACAAACCTCGCGCAAGTTCAAAGCCCCCGGCGTCGGAAAGCCGGCCGCGCGGGCTCATCGAGGCGATGCTGTTCGCGTGACGCCCACCTCTGCTCCCGCACGAAAAACGGGGTGCCGGGCACTGGGCCCGACACCCCGTCACTCAGGGTTCACGCAGGTCAGCCGGTGAACCGCCCGGCCACCAACCCCTGCGTCGCGCCGAGATCGGCCTTCGCCGCCGTCGGCGCGGGCGGCGTCGGCTGGGGCAGCGGCGCGCACTCGACGTCGGCCGTGCGGCCCGGCTTGCGGGCCGGGAGCGCGCCCGTCGCCAGGTAGTCCGCGATCTTGTTGTCGACACACGCGTTGCCGCGCGGGGTGATCGCGTGGCTCGTGCCACCCGGCTCCGCGATCAGCGACGCGCCCGGGAAGCGGCTGCGGACCTCGAGACTGCCCGGGAACGGCGTCGCCGCGTCCAGGGTCTCGTCGATCATCAGCACGCTCGGCACGCCACGACCGTCGATCTTGGTCGGCTTGCCCGCCTTCGCCGGCCAGTACAGGCACGGCGCGTTGAACCAGGCGTTCTGCCAGGTGAAGTACGGCGCCTTGGTGAAGGTCTTCCAGTTGTCGGCCTTCCACTGGTTCCAGCTCTGCGGCCACTGGACGTCCGTGCACTGGACGGCGAGGTACACCGCGTAGCCGTTGTCGTCGCCACGGCCGCCGAAGGCCTCGAACAGCGACTTCCAGTTCTGCCAGTCACCCTGGTTGACGAACCGGGACAGCGCGTCACCCAGGAGCGTCCACCGCAGCTGGTAGTACGAAGCCTGCTGGATGACGTCGAGGATCTCGTCCGGCCCGATCACGCCGCCGGCGGGGTTGAACGACGCCTTGAGCAGCTGCTCGTTGACCACGTGCTGGACCGCCGACTGCGTCTTGCCGAGGTGGTAGACGTCGTCGTGCTGGGCGAGCCAGCCGAACCAGATCAGGATGTTCTTGTCGAACGCGACGTCCTGGTTGAGGTTGTCGCCGTACCAGACACCCCGCGGGTCGACCGTGGAGTCGAGCACCATCCGCCGCACGTTCTGCGGGAACAGCGAGCCGTAGACCTGGCCGAGGTAGGTGCCGTAGGAGTAGCCGTAGAAGTTCAGCTGCTTCTGCCCGAGCGCCTTGCGGATGGAGTCCATGTCCTTGACCGTGTCGGTCGTCTTCATGTTCTCCAGCAGAGCCTTCGGGTTGTTCTTCGCGCACGCCTGCGCGTACCCCTTGGCGCGGTCGAGCCAGGTCCGCTCGAGCTGCGGCGTGACCGGCAGGTACGAGGGCCGGTCGTAGTCCATGTAGTTCGCGTCGCAGCTCAGCGCGGGCTTGCTGGCGCCGACGCCGCGCGGGTCGAAGCCGATCCAGTCGTAGGCGTCACCGGCGTGGTTGGGCACCCTGGGGCCGCGGGTGGCCAGCAGCAGGCCGGAGCCGCCGGGGCCGCCGGGGTTGGTCAGCATGACGCCCTGGTACTGCGCGTCCGCGACCTTGTGCTTGACGCGGCTGACGGCGAGCTGGACCTGCTCGCCGTGGGGCTTCGAGTAGTCGAGCGGGACTCCCAGGTACCCGCAGTCGGCGCCGGCGGCGACCAGCGTCGGATCGGTGCACGGCCCCCAGGTGATAGTCCCGGCTGCCGGTGCGGGCGCGGCGGTCGCGGCCGGCGCGGCCACGAGCGCGGACGCCACCGCGGCGGCGGCCACCGCGGCGAAAAACGCACGTCTCACTGTTTTCTCCCTTTTGGCTCCGACTTCAAGCGGGTGAACCCTAGACCCGCTTCCGGCGCGCGGGGACCGCGAACGGGGTGGCGGCCCCGAATGCCCTACGAAAGGTGGAAATCGGGTGGCGCGGTCGTTCCGGGATCCCCTACGGTGCCCGACATGATCTACTTCATCCGGATCCGCTCCGTCTGAGACGGCGTGACCGCCGGACCGCCCGCCCACCGGGCCCGGTCCCCTCATCTGCGCGCCGTCGGTTCTTTCTTCCTCTGAAGGAGCTTCATGCTGCGCAAACACATCGTCATGGTCGGCTGCACCGCGCCGAGCCACGTCTACCCGTCGCTGGGCGTGATCGCCGAGCTGGTCCGCCGCGGGCACCGGGTGTCCTACGTGGTCGGCGAGCCGCTGGCCCCGCTGGTCTCGCCGACCGGCGCTTCCGTGGTCGCCCACCCGACGACGTTCCCGCTGGGCGAGGCCGCGGTGTGGCCGGACGATCCGGCCGACGCGATGCGCGTCTTCCTCGACGAAGCCATCACCATCCATCCCCAGCTGACGTCCAGGTTCGACACCGACCGGCCCGACCTGCTGCTGTACGACATCGGCGGCCTGGGCGCGCCGGTGCTGGCCGCCCGCTACGACGTGCCGGCGGTCCAGCTGTCGCCGACGCTGGTGGCGTGGGAGGGCTACGACGAGGACATGGCGCCCGTCATGGACCCGATCAAGGCGTCACCGTCCGGTGTGGACTACGCGGAGACGTTCACCCAGTGGCTCCGCGCGAACGGCATCGAGGCCGACGCGTGGGAGTGGCTGGGTCATCCCGCGCGGATCCTGTCGCTGATCCCGCGGGCGATGCAGCCTCACGCGGACCGGGTCGGCTCGCACGTACGGTTCGTCGGGCCCTGCCTGGATCCGGCCCGGCTGGCCGACCGGTCGTGGACGGCGCCATCGTCGGGACGTCCGGTGCTGCTGGTGTCGTTCGGGACGGCGTTCAACGACCAGCTCCCGGTTTACCGCGCGTGTATCGAGGCGTTCGCTGCGGACTGGCACGTGGTGATGTCGATCGGGAAGCACGTCTCGCCGGCTTCCCTCGGACCGCTGCCGCCGTCGGTGGAGGTGTTCGCTTCGGTGCCGCAACTGGCGGTCCTCGAGGCGGCGTCGGCGTTCATCACGCACGCGGGGATGGGCGGGGCGACCGAGTCGTTGTGGTTCGGCGTGCCGACGGTGGCCGTTCCGCAGGCGGCGGACCAGTTCGGGAACGCGGATCAGCTGGAGGCGTTGGGAGTCGGGCGTCACTTGCCGGCCGACTCGGTTTCGGCTGCTTCGCTGAGGGCGGCGGTCGATGAGGTGACGTCGTCGGCTTCGGTGGCCTCACGGCTGGCTTCGCTGAAGGCGGAGATCCGGAGTCACGGCGGGGTTCCGGTGGCCGCGGACGCCGTGGAGTCCTATCTGGAGTAGCTGCTGCCTCCGCTCGAGCCGCTGCCGGTGCCGCTGTCGGCCAGTGCCACGATCAGCACGACGATTCCGGCCACGATGAGCAAGGCCACCGCCGCGAGGATGATCTTCACCCGCCGGGTGAGCCTCTTCGCGGCGGTGCCCGTCGGCTCGGGTTCGGCGACCGGCCCCGGCTCGGCTTGTCCTGCCGGTTCCACCGTCGGCTCGGGCTCGACCCGGACTACTGGTTCCGCCGCAACCCCAGACTCGGCCACCAGCCCCGGCTCGGCCCGCACTACTGGTCCCACCGTCGACTCCAGCTCCGGCTCGGACCGGACCACCGGATCCACCGCAACCCCAGACTCCGCCACCGGCTCCCGCTCGACCACCACCGGCTCGGGCTCGACCCGGACCACCGGATCCGCCGCAACCCCAGACTCCGCCACCAGCCCCGACTCGGCCCGCACCACCGGTCCCACCGTCGACTCCGACTCCGACTCGGACCGGACCACCGGATCCGCCGCAACCCCAAACTCGGCCACCGGCGCCCGCTCGACCACCACCGGCTCGGGCGGGCCGTCCTCCTCCGCCACCCAGGCGGCCGCGGCGCTCGACACCCGCCGGCTGTCGTCGTCCGCCAGGCTCCGGATCGAGGCCGCCGTCCGCTCTCGGACCATCTCGTTGCCCACGCGGTTGAGCCGCTTCAACCCCTCCAGCGCGTTCATCCGGTCCAGCGCGATCGGGCTGGCCAGCCCGTGCCGCAGGTACTCCGGCAGCGTCCACCTCGGGTTGCGCGCCAGCACGATGCGACCCTCCACATCGGACTGATGCTTGGGCCGCTGCCGGGGCATCTCGGCCACGACCCGCTCGTGGACGTAGCTGTACAGCTCGTCCACCGTGACGTCCCCGTCGCCGTCCAGGTCCGCGCTGCCGTCGCGCAGGCCCGCGACCAGGTGCCGCGTGAACACCGACCGCGCCGCCGAGCCCACCACCGCGTCGCCCTCGAACGAGTACTGCGTTGCGTCCGACGCCGTCAGCACCGCGCGGCCGCGGCCCTGGAACCGCTCCAGCGTGTGGACGTCCGTCCCGGCCTTCGCCAGGCGGCCAGCGGGGAAGGCGCCGCTGTAGCAGCAGTCCAGGACCAGCACCTTCTGCCGGGACGCGCAGCCGGCCATCGCGCGGTCGACCAGCTCCGCCGCCAGCGCCGTGAACATCAGGCTGTCCCGGCGCGTGTTGGCCATCGCCAGGTACAGGCTGCCGTCGTCGTCCTTGACGCCGTGGCCGGTGAAGTACAGCAACGTCAGCTCGTCGCGACGGCGGCCGCGGTAGAACTCGCCGACCGCTTCGCCGACGACGTGGTGCGGCTCGTCGATCAGGGTCGTCACCTCGAAGCCGGCCACCGACGGGTCGCTCAGCACCGCGGCCAGCGCCCGCGCGTCACCGCCGGGCGAGGTGAGCCGGCGCAGCGCCGGGTCCGCGTACGTCTCGGTCGCGATCAGCAGCGCGTGCCGGGCCATCGGCTAGCCGTGCCGCTTGACGAACGCGTCGATCAGCTGCTGCCGCTCCGCCGACGTCGCGCGCTCCAGTTCGACGGTGTCGCCGTCCACCGTCACCTTGATCTTGTGCCGCCCCGCCTGCCGGCCCAGCCATTCGCGCAGGGTCTCCACCAGCCCCGGGAACACGCCGCCCGCCGCGCTGAACGCCACCACCAGCGAGCCGATCGTCACGGGGTCGGCGGCCTTCGCGCCGGGTGGGACCTCGCCCGCCACCGCCTGCACGTCGACATCCAGCTCGCCCAGCTCGGCGCGCAGCCGCCGGGCTAGGCGGTCGAGGTCTTCCTCGTCCCCGTCGGCTTCGAGCCGCACCAGCGCGCGCTGCGTGTCCGGTTCGGTCATGCGCGCCATCGTCCGCCCGGACGGGCGAGCGGGACAAGGTCCGTTCGGGCAGCGTCAGGCCCGGATCTCGTTGAGGTAGTTGTAGATCGTGTAGCGCGTGACGTCGAGGCGGCCGGCCAGGTGGTCGACCGCGTCCTTGATGAGGAAATAACCGGCTTCGTCGAGCTCCCGGACCACCGCCGCCTTGTGGCGCTTCTTCATCAGGTCCACCGGGATCCCGGCCTTCGTCACCGCGCGGTCGACCAGGAACCGTTGCAGGCTGTCGACGTCCGGTGGGAAAGTCTCCGGCTCGCCGTTGCCGCCGGCCGAAGCGGCCGTGTCCACGCTGTTGACGCACAGGCAGCCGACCGCCACGCCGTCCGCGTCCCGCAGGAACAGCGTCGACGAGCGGATCGCGCGGCCGTCCGGGCCGTGGGTGCGGTAGTTCGTCAGGTCCTGCGTCGTCCCGCGGCGGACCAGGCCGAGCAGCAGGTCGGTCATCGGGCCGCCGACGTTGCGGCCGGTCAGGTCACCCGCGATCGCGACGATCGAGTCCGGCAGCCGGCTCAGGTCGTGCAGCAGCACCTCGTTGCCCGGCCCGAGCATCGCCGCCAGCCCCGGGATCGCCGGGACCAGCGCGGTCAGCACCTCGTGCGTCGTCGCGCCCGCGGCCGGGACGACCAGCGGTTCCCGCGGCGCGGTCAACGTCTCCAAGGCCGAACGCAGCAGGTCCGCGGCGGCCGCCGGAGTGGACGCGTGCGGCGACAATCGGACGTGTTCGGGCCGCACCGTCGCCGCGATTCCCGCGTTCGCCAGCGCCGCCCCGACCTGCTCGGCCGGGTGCCCGGGCAGCGTGAACGCCAGGATCCCGGCGCGCCGGTCCACCGCCGAGACGACCTCGGCGCCGCACGAGGCCAAGACCTCCTCGAAGGACGTCAGACGCTCGGCGATCCGCGCCGCGATGGCGCCGACCCCGGCGTCTTCGACCAGCTCCAGGGCCTCGGCGAACGCGCCGGAGGTGATCGGGCTCAGGTTCGAGATCGACCAGGCCTGTGCGGTTCCGTCCGGCGGGTGGATCTCGTTGTCGAACAGCCCCGCGTCGCGCGCGCCGGTCCAGCCGGACAGCACCGGGTCCATCCGCTCCAGCGCCCGGTCCGACAGCACCGCGAAACCGGTGCCCCAGCCCGCGCGCAGCCACTTCTGCCCGCCGACGACCAGGACGTCGGCGACCTCCCACGGCTCGTCGACCACACCGAACCCCTGGATGCCGTCGACGACCAGCAGCCGGTCGCCCACGACTTCCCGCAGCGCCGCGAGGTCGGCGCGGTACCCGGTCCTGAAGTCGACGGCGCTGACGCTCACGGTCGTGATTTCCGGCGTCAACGCGTCCGCGACTCGCTCAGGCGTGACATAACCGCTGGTCAGACGGCGGACGCGCAGCCGCCCGGCCTGCTCGGCGCGGGCCCACGGGTAGGTGTTGGCCGGGAACTCCGCGGCCGACACGAGCACCTCACCCGTGCTGTGGAACGCCGCCTGGAACAGCCCGAGGCTCGTGTTCGGCAGCAGCACGGTGTGGTCGGTGTCCGAACCGGACAGCCGCGCCGCGGCGGCCTTGGCCCGGACCTCCTGCCGCATCAGTTCGTCCACAGTGGACGGACCGGCCGTGGTGGCCTGGTCGAGCAGCGCGGCCGTCGTGTCGAGCACCGCGTGCGACGGCGGGCCGAAGCGGGCGAAGTCGAGGTAACCGGCGGGCTCGTCGAACTGGAGCAGGTACCGGGGCGAAATCCGCGTCACGCGAGGATCCTCGCCAGGAACTGCCGGGTGCGCTCGTGCTTCGGCGCGCTCAGGACCTCCGACGGCGGCCCGGTTTCGACCACCGCGCCGTCGGCCAGGAACACCACCTCGTCGGCGGCCTCCGCGGCGAAGCTCATCTCGTGCGTCACGACGACCATCGTCATCCCCTCCCCCGCCAACGTACTCATCACTTCGAGCACCTCGCCGACCAGCTCCGGGTCGAGCGCCGACGTCGGCTCGTCGAACAGCATCAGCTTCGGTTTCATCGCCAGTGACCGCGCGATCGCGACGCGTTGCTGCTGCCCGCCGGACAGCTGCGCCGGGTAGGCGTCACCCCGGTGGCCCAGGCCCACGCGGTCGAGCAGCTCGAGGCCCTGCTTGCGCGCGTCTTCGGGCTTCAGGCCGAGCACCCGGATCGGCCCCTCGACGACGTTCTCCAGCGCCGTCCGGTGCGCGAAGAGGTTGAACCGCTGGAACACCATGCCGATGTCCCGGCGCTGGCGGGCGACGTCGCGTTCGCGCAGTTCGTACAGCTTTCCGCCACGCTGCCGGAACCCGATCGGCTCGCCGTCGACCCAGATCTGGCCGGCGTCGATCGTCTCGAGGTGGTTGATGCAGCGCAGGAACGTGCTCTTCCCGGCGCCGGAAGGCCCGAGCAGGCAGACGACCTGTCCCTTGTGGACTTCGAGGTCGATGCCGCCGAGGACTTCGGTGTGACCGTAGGACTTCTTGACGCCGACGGCACGCAGCAGTGGTTCAGACACGGGCACTCCTCACCAGCGGCACCCCGCGCAACGCCTTACCGGCACGGGAAAGCGGCCCGCGATCGGCCTGCCCGAACGAGCGTTCCAAGTAGTGCTGGCCGACGCCCGCGACGGTCACCACGACCATGTACCAGACGGCCGCGGCCAGCAGCGTCTCCATCACGAGCAGGTTGTTGGACGAGATGTTGTTGGCCGCGTGGATCAGCTCGGTCACGCCGATCACCGACGCCATCGACGTGCCCTTGAGCATGTTGATGAAGTCATTGCCGGTCGGCGGGATGATCACGCGCATGGCCTGCGGCAGCACGACCCGGCGCAGCGTCGCCGCCGGTGTCATGCCGATCGACTTCGCCGCCTCGGTCTGTCCACTGTCGACACTGTTCAGCCCCGCCCGGACGATCTCGGCCATGTACGCGCTTTCGTTGAGCGCCAGGCCGAGGAACGCGGCGGTGAACGCGCTGATCAGCACGTTCGTCTGCGCGTGGACCAGGAACGGGATGTCGATGACCGGGAAGACGAGCGCCAGGTTGTACCAGAGCAGGATCTGCAGCAGCACCGGAAGCCCACGGAAGATCCAGATGTAGCCGGCGGCGAACCACCGGGCGACCGGGTTGGCGCTGCGGCGCAGCAGGGCGATGACGATGCCGAGCACGATCGCGACGGCCTGGGACAGCACGGCCAGCACCACGGTGTTGAGCAGGCCGGTCGCCATCACGCGGTAGAAGACGAAGTCGGGGACCTGGCCCCACTCGATCTGCGCGTTGCCGAGGGCGATGCCCAGCAGCACGAGCAGCGCGAGGATGACCACCGCGGCGACCCAGCGGCCCCAGTGCCGGAGCCGGACGATCGGGAGCGGTTCAGGAGCCGCCATTGATCGCGGCCTCCTTGATGGCGCCCTGTTCGACACCCCACGCCTGCAGGATCTTGCCGTAGGTGCCGTCGGTGATGAGCGCCTGCAGCGCCTTCTGCACGGAGTCGCGCAGCGGCGTGTTCTGCTTGTTGACGCCGATGCCGTACGGACCGCCCTCGATGGGCTCACCCGGGACGACCTCGAAGAACTTGCCGTCACCGGCGGTCCGGGAGATGTAGACGGCGCTGGGCAGGTCGTTGAGGATCGCCGCGACGCGGCCGGTGCGCAGCTGGTTCTGGTTCTGGTTGTCGCTGTCGGTCGCGGTCACGTTCACCGCGGGCTTCCCGGCCTGCGTGCACTTGGCCGTCTGCGCCTCGGCGAACTTCTGGTGGCTGGTGCCCTGCACCACGGCGACGTTCTTGCCGCAGAGCGTGTCCGGGCCGGTGATGCCGTCCGGGTTGCCCTTGCGGGTCATGATCGTGATGCCGGAGGTGAAGTAGTCGACGAAGTCGATCTGCGCCTGGCGGGCCTTGGTGTCGTTCATGCCGGCCATGGTGAGGTCGATGCGGCCGGACTGGAGGCTGGTGATGAGCGAGCCGAACGCCATGTCCTGGTGGGTGACGGTGACGCCGAGCTTGGCCGCGACCGCCTTGGCGAGGTCGACCTCGTAGCCGATCGGGGTCTTGCCGTCGGCGGCGTAGAAGTTGTTGGGCGCGGACTGCAGGTTCGACGCCAGGTGCAGCACGCCCGCCTGCTTGACGTTCGCCGGCAAAGCCGCGTTGAGCTGGGCGTCCTTCTGCACACCCTGGACGATCGCCGCGGTGTCCGGGATGCCGGACGCGGGGGCGCCGGGGGCCTGCGAGGACCCGCCCGCGCCGTCCGGACCGCCACCGCAAGCCGTCACCAGCACGGCCAGGCTCGCGAGCAACACCGCCTGAGCGGCACGTGAACGGGACATAACGGACCTCCACTGTTCGGCTGGCCGGAACGGTACAACTCGTTGTTGAAGAGGTCAACTGCCTGTTGAAATCTGGCCCGGTGCTAACTTGCGCGCATGAGCCTGCGGATCGGCATCCTGGGCGCGGCGAGCATCGCGCCCGCTGCCCTGGTCAAGCCCGCTTCAGCCAGTTCCGAGGTCGACGTCGTCGCGGTGGCCGCCCGCTCCGCCGACCGGGCGCAAGCGTTTGCCTCCCGCCACGGCATCCCGCGGGTGCACTCGTCGTACGAGGCCCTGCTCGCCGACCCGGACGTCGACGCTGTGTACAACCCGCTGCCGAACGGCCTGCACGGCCGGTGGACACGAGCGGCCCTGGCGGCCGGGAAGCACGTGCTGTGCGAGAAGCCGTTCACGGCGAACGCGGCGGAAGCACGGGAGATCGCCGGCCTGGCTGCCACATCGGACCGGGTTGTGATGGAGGCGTTCCACTACCGCTACCACCCGCTGGCGCTGCGGGTGGAGGAGATCGTGGCGTCCGGCGAGCTGGGTTCGCTCGAGCGCGTCGAGACGGCGTTGTGCTTCCCGCTGCCGAAGTTCTCGGACATCCGCTACGACTACGACCTCGCGGGCGGCGCGACGATGGACGCGGGCTGCTACGCGGTCCACATGGCCCGGACATTCGGCGGCGGCGAGACCCCGTCGGTGGTGTCGGCTTCGCCGAAGCTGCGGGACTCGCGCATCGACCGGGCGATGACGGCGGAGCTTCGGTACCCGTCGGGCCACACCGGACGGGTCGAGTGCTCGATGTGGTCGTCGACGCTGCTGAAGATCAGCGCGAAGGTGGTCGGCTCCCGGGGTTCGATCCGGATCGTGAACCCGGTGGCGCCCCAGGCTTTCCATCGCATGCGGATCGAGGTCGACGGCGTGCGGCGGTCGGAGAAGTTCCCGCGCCGGGCGTCGTACGAATACCAGCTGGACGCGTTCGCGGCGGCGGTCCTGCGCGGCGAGCCGGTGAAGACCTCGGCGGCCGACGCGGTCGAGACGATGACGGTGATCGACGAGATCTACCGTGCGGCGGGACTGCCACTGCGCGAACCGAGCTGAGCGCGCACATCGGCGAGGGCGAAGCCGAGCAGGTTGCGGCCCCGCCAAGCGCGCGGCTTCTCCGCCCGCGGGTCGTCCGCCGCGAGACCGATGCCCCAGACGCGGTCGACCGGGCTCGCCTCGACCAGCACCCGTTCCCCCGTGCCGGCCAGGTACCGGCCCAGCTCGGGATGCCGGGCGAACTTGGCGGCGTTGCCGTCGACGACGATCTCGAAGCGGTGAGCCACCCAAGCCTCTTCGTCGAAGCCGCGCACCCGGCGGCCGAAGTCCTTGGCCTGCTTCGGGTGTCTTGCGGTCAGCACCTGCGCCGCGACCTCTTCGTCGCCGAAGAGCAGGGCTTTGCGCCACATCATGTAGTGCTCGGCGGTGGCGAACCGGACCCCGTCCAGCTCGAACGGCGAGGGCCACCACTGGCTGAAGCACCCGGCCCCCACCCCGCCGCCGCGCGGCGGCCGGTGGCCCCAGAAGTACACGTACTTGAACCGCCGGCCCGCGTCGAGAGCGCGGGTCAGCTCCTCGACGCTGCGCGGGTGACCGGTCATGACGCCAGTCTTGCCCGCGAAGCGGTCGTCCCGCACCCGAATTCCGGGTGCGGGACGACCGAGCTAGGCAGCCACGTAGTTACCGCTCAAGATGAGCAGCACCTGGACCGTGATGCCCGTTCCGTAGTAGTCCGTCGAGTCCGGGGAGAACGACGCGATCGACGTCCACAGCTTGTCGAGCCAGGCCTGGCTGCCCGCGTCCGTCATCGCCGCCACCGCGAACGGGGCCGTGAAGCACGGGTGCTGGCCGCTCTCGGTCTTCGAGCCCGACAGGGAGTAGCCGCTCTGGATCTTCGCCGGGTCGCCGCCCGTGGTGGACTTGATCCACGTGTTCATCTTGCGGACCTGCGCGGCGGCCGCGCTCCCGGAGAACGAGATCGCGTCCGCGCCGAGGCGCCACGGGTCGCGGCAGGCGTTCCAGCTGTACTTGCCGTCGTACGGGCCCTCGAGGAAGTCCGCCGGCGCCGGCTTCGGCGTCGAGTTCGTGTTGACCACGAAGTCCGGCAGCAGCCCCGTGTTCGGCGCGTACGACGACTGCAGCTGGCTCACCGCCGTCTCCGAGCGGGTCCGGACCGAGTCCCAGAAGCTGTCGCCGGTCGCCTTTGCGAACGCGCGCAGGTGCCCCGGCATCCAGTCCGACGAGCGTGAGCTGTTCTTGTACTCCGCGTCGTTGCCCCAGTCGCCGAGCAGCGTGAACTTCGTGCTGTTGTTGACCTCGGACTTCTTGATCGCGTTGATGATCCGGACGGCTTCGGCCTTGTAGTTGACCGAACCCGTGCTGCCCCACTTCTTGTCCGCGATCAGCAGGCCGTACGCGATTTCGAGGTCGCCGTCGGTCGCGGAGTCGCTGCCGTTGACGCTCTTGCACTTCGAGTCCTGCTCGGCCGCGTGCAGGTCCTTGTTGTTGACCGACGGGTGGGCCTTCACGAACTTCAGGATCCCGTCGACGATCGCGCGGGCCTGCGGGTCCTTGTCCGCCATCATGGCCGAGATCGTGAGGCCGTACCCCTCGCCCTCGGCGACGAAGGAGTGGTCGGCGTCCTTGGACAGCACGGCGTAGGTGCCGCTGCCGCACTTCGTCGTCAGGAAGTTCGTCTTCCAGAAGTCGTAGTACTTCTGGAGCACCTGGTCCTGCGTGGCCTGCGAAACCGATGGCCGCAGGGTTCCCGGCACGTAGGGCGTGCCGGCCGCGGAAGCGGTCGTGGGCACGCTCAGCAGCCCGGCGGCCAGCGCGGCCGTGGCCACCACCGCCCGGACGATCTTTCTCATCGCTCCTCCGTAAAGGACATCGTTGGCTGCGGCGACGGCGATCAGAGCGTGACAGAAGGTTCAAGACTCGGTCAAGACTGTTAGGAAACTTTCCTTACAATAACCGTGAGTGGTCTCACGGCCCCCGCGCCACCCGGACGGACTAGCGTGGAGGGCATGAAGATCACCCTCGACGGCCGCGGTCCGGACTTCCGCGCGTTCTGGACCGAGCGTCACCTGGCCACGCTCACCACGGTCCGGCCGGACGGCACCCCGCACGTCGTCGCGGTCGGTGTCACCGTGGACTTCGAGACTGGTGTCGCGCGGGTGATCACGTTCTCGTCGTCGGTCAAGGCCCGGCTCGCGCGCGCCGCGGGGGAAGGCGGCATCCCGGTCGCGGTCTGCCAGCTCGACGGCCCGCGGTGGTCCACTTTGGAGGGACGCGCGGTGCTGCGCGATGACGCCGAGTCCGTAAAGGACGCCGAAAACCGTTATGCCGCGCGCTATCGGCAGCCCAAGCCGAACCCGCAACGCGTGGTCCTGGAGATCTCCGTGAACCGGGTGCTCGGCAACGCCTAACCGGCTCGGGAGTGCACCAGCCGGGTGTACTCCGCCAGCAGGGCCGCCAGCTCACTGTGCTCCCCCACCGAAGCCAGCTGCTGGTGACCCACGAGCATCGCCATCCCCAGCGAGGTCAGCGTCCGGGCCGTCGCGCGGTCGCCGACGATGCCCTCGACCGCCTTGCCGACCGTCCGCAGCCGGGCGTCGTCGACGCGTTTCTGCGCCGCCCGCACGGTTTCGTCGTTCATCGCCCACGCGCGGATGGCGGCTTCGGCCTCGTGCGGCAGGCCGAGCGTCAGGTCCATCAGCGCGGCGAAGTCGGCGGCCGGGCCGCCGGCGCCGAAGTTCCGCTCGCGCAGGATCAGCACCTGCCGGTTCTCCCAGTGCTCCAGCAGCTGCTCCACGAACCCCGGCCAGCCGCCGAAGTGGTGGTAGAACGAGCCGCTCGTGACCCCGAGGCCGCGGCAGAGCGCGCCGACGGTCAGCTCGGTGAACCCGTGCTCCGCCAGCACCTCCAGCGCGCCGGCGAAGTAGGCCTCCCGGTTCGCCGTGGGCATCAGACGTTCCGGTCCCGGTCCCGCCAGTACGGCTCACGCAGCGAACGCTTGAGGATCTTGCCGGTCGCGTTGCGCGGCAGGGCTTCCAGGACGTCGACACTGCGCGGGCACTTGTAGTGGGCCAGCCGTTCGCGGCAGAACTCGACGAGCTTGTCCGTGTCGAGCTCCTCCCCGGGCGCCGGCGCGACGACGGCCTTGACCTGCTCACCCCAGCGCTCGTCCGGCACGCCGATGACGGCCACCTCGGCGACCCCGGGGTACTCCGCGACGATCCGCTCGACCTCCGGCGAGTAGACGTTCTCGCCGCCGGTGATGATCATGTCCTTGACGCGGTCTTCGAGGAACAGGAACCCGCCGTCGTCGAGCCGGCCGACGTCGCCGGTCCGCACCCAGCCGTCCACGATCGTCTCCGCGGTCGCCTCGGGTTTGCCGAGGTAGCCCGCCATCCGCTGCTCGGTGCGGATCCAGACCTCGCCGACCGCGCTGTCCGCGGCCGTCACCGGGTCGACGATCCGGATGTCCACACCGGACAGTGCGGTCCCGGCCGAGGCCAGCCGCTCGGGCCGGGAGCCGTCGCGGTGCGCCTCCGGGTCCAGCGCGGTGACCGCGCCGGACAGCTCGGTCATGCCGTAGACCTGCGCGAACCGGACGTCCGGCCAGGCGGCGAGCACCGTGCGCAGCAACGGGAGCGGCATCGGCGACGCGCCGTAACAGAGGTACTTCAGCCGGGAGAACGCCTTGAGCGCCGCCTCGCCGGCCTGCGCGATCCCGGCGACGACCGCGGGCACCAGGAAGGCGTGCGTGATCCCCGCCTGCAACGCGGCGAACAGCGACGCCGCGTCCGGCTCGCGCGTCAGGTACGACGGTTCGCCGTAGAGGAACCCGGAAACCGCGTAACAGCTGCCGCCGACGTGGAACAGCGGCATCGCGACCAGGTTGACGTCGCCGCGGCCGATCGGGAACGCCGTGCCCGCGGCGAGCCCGTGCGCGAGGACACTGCGGTGGGTCAGCACCGCGCCCTTGGGGAAGCCGGTGGTGCCGCTGGTGTACATGACCAGCACGCCGTCGTCCTCGTCGAGACCGGACGCGGTGTGCGGCTCGGCGCCGGCCAGGAACGGCTCGTACTCGTCGGCGTCGCCACCCACGACGACCACGCGTTCCAAGGCGGGCAGCCGGTCGCGGACCGCGTCGAGCGCCGGCCGCAGCTCGGCGCCGACGAAGACCACCTTCGCGCCCGCGTCCGCGAGCACGTAGGCGAGCTCGTCGCCGGAGAGCCGCCAGTTGACCACGGCGTTGGCGGCGCCGATCCCGGCCACCGCGAAGGTCGTCTCCAGACAGGCGGGGTGGTTCTTGTCGACGAACGCGACGCGGTCACCCCGCCCGACCCCGGCGGCCGCGAGGGCGCCCGAAAGCCGCCGGACCCGCTCGTCGAACTCCTTCCAGGTCCACGACCGGTCACCGAAGACCAGCGCGGTCTCGTCGGGGCGTTCACGCGCCCAGTGCGCCAGGAGCTCGCCGAACAGCCGGACCCGCGGGCGGAGGTCTTCGGGCATGGCGTGTTCCCTTCGGCCGGCGCTGACCATAGACCGGTCTATGGTGCGCCGGGCTCCCCCGGGCGTCAATACCGGTCACCGGCACACTTTTTGACCGTCGTGTCGGAATATCGCATGCTGTACATGATGTATGACGGTGGTGTGCGAGGAGGCTTCGGATGACGGGCAGCACTCGGCGTGAGTTCCTGAAGGTCGCGGGCGCGGCGGGCGGGCTGCTGGCCGCCGGCGCGGTGTTCGGCCCGGCGGGCGCGAGCGCCGCCGAGGACCCGTGGGCGCGGGTGCCGGTCATCCTGAGCCGGGTGCGGCCCCCGGTGTTCCCCTGCCGCGTCTTCGACATCCGCAAGTACGGCGCCGTCGGCGACAACACCACCGACTGCACCCCGGCGTTCAAGGCGGCGATCAGCGCGTGCCACGCCGCCGGCGGCGGCCGGGTGCTGGTGCCCGCGGGGACGTTCCGCACCGGCAAGATCCACCTGCTGTCCAAAGTGGAGCTGCACGTGGTGGGGACCATCCGGTTCCGCAGCGACGCGGCGTCCTACCTCCCGGTGGTGTTCACCCGCTGGCAGGGCATCGAATGCCTCAACTACTCGCCGTTCATCTACGCGATCGACCAGACCGACGTCGCGGTCACCGGCCCGGGCACCATCGACGGCAACGCCGCGGCCGGGCCGTGGTTCGACTTCGACGGCCAGCGTGGCCCGGACTGGGAAGTGCTGCAGCAGCAGGCGGTCGACGGCGTGCCGCCCGCGCGGCGGGTCTTCGGCGACAAGCACTTCCTCAAGCCGAACATGATCCAGTTCTACCGCTGCCGCAACGTGCTGGTGGCCGACGTCTCGCTGCGCAACCCGGCGATGTGGACCGTGCACCCGGTGCTGTGCCGCAACGTCACGGTCCGGAACGTCACGATCTACTCGCGCGGCGCGATGGTCGACGGCGTCGACCCGGAGAGCAGCGCGGACGTGCACGTCCACGGCTGTTCCTTCGACACCGGCGACGACGGCACGGTGATCAAGTCCGGCCGCGACACCGACGGCCGCCGGGTCGGCGTGCCGAGCGAGGACATCGTCATCGAGGACAACGACTACTACGGCCGCTGGGGCGCGATCACGGTCGGCAGCGAGATGTCCGGCGGTGTGCGCAACGTCTTCGCGCAGGACAACCGGATCCACGCCGGATCGTCGTACAAGTCGTTCTACGGCGTCTACCTCAAGACGAACCCGCGCCGCGGCGGGGTCATCTCGGACATCCACGTGCGCCGCCTGACCGGCGGCCCGGTCGACCGCGGCGGCATCTTCGTCGACATGAACTACAGCCTCACCGGCCCGGGCCACGGCCCGATCGTGCAGCCGGTGATCCGCGACATCACGATCAGCGACGTCCACCTCGACGACTCGCCGTTCGCGCTGAAGATCAGCGGCGCGGCGGAGAGTCCCCTCACCGGGTTCCGGTTGAGCGACAGCACGTTCACGAACATCGACACCCCGGCGCCGCAGATCAGCAACGCCCGGGACGTGACGCTCACGAACGTCACGGTGAACGGCGAGCCGGTCTAGCCGAACAACGCCAGCAGCCCTTCCGCCGACCGCACCACCACGTGCGCCGCGGTCCGCTCGGCGTGCGGGCGGTCCGGGCGCTCCGCCTCGTGCCGCCACCGCCGCAGCGCGTCCAGGCCCGCGTCGTAGATGTCGCCCGGGTCCGCGTCCGGCTCCAGGCCCAGGCGGTCGGCCGGGGCCGTGCCCTGGGCGCCCAGCAGCCGGACCGCCTCCTCCGCGGGGTCGCCGGACAGCGCCGTGCGGCCGCCGCGGATGTCGGCGATCAGGCGCAGCTCGCGGAAGTCGTGCGCGGCCGCGGCGAACCGCTCGACGCGGGACACCAGGCGGTCGCCGCCCGGGCGGGGCTGGGCGGCCAGCAGCGCCTCCAGCCGGATGATCGCCGTGCGGGCCTTCAACGCCTCGGACCGCGCGACGAAACAACCCGCGAGCGTGTCCCTCAGCTCGCCGAGACCGCTGCGGCGGACCAGCTCCGCCGAGAGCTTGACACGGTCGTCGCAGCCGGTGCGGATCAGCGTCAGCGCCAGGCGGACGCCGAACATCCCGAAGCGCACCACCAGCGACCGCCGCGTCTCGACCGGGATCGGGCCGGGGAACGCCGGGTCGGTGAACGAGTCCACCGAAAGCACGTGCCGTTCCAGCTCTTCGCGCGGCACCGCGGCGAACGCCGCCAGGAGGTCGAACTCGTCGTCACGCAGGGACCGGCCGCCGTAGGCCAGCTGCCCGGCGACCGCGATCACGCCGAGGAAACCCGTGCACAGCGGGTCTTCGCGCCAGGCCCGCCGCGCCAGCTGCTTCGCCGTCAGCAACGCGTCGATGCGGCCCGCGCCGACCTCGTCGGCCCGCGACAGCACCAGCACCGAGTTGACCGCGCTCTGCCGCGCGAACGCCGAGCCGCCCGGCGGGTGGGCCGCCGCGAGCTCGTCCGGTTCGAGGTGGCGCACCAGCCGGACCGTCGCGTCCGGGAGGTCGTCCCCCGGCCCGGGGTCGTCCAGCAGCACGAGGTCGCGCAGCGCCCGGGTCGGCCATTCGCCCAGCGCCGCGGCGAGCGTCGTCTTCCCCGACGACGGTGCCCCGGTGAACCCGACGCGCAGCGGCTGCTCCAGGCGATCCATGCAGTCGTGCAGGAGGGCCGAAGCGCGCGGGTCGTCCCGGTAGAGCCCGGCCGCGGCGGCGAGGAGGTCGCGGACGTCCTGGGTCACGCCGAAAGCTCCCGGCGCTGCCGGCCCGCCAGGGTGCCGAGCTCGCCCGCGCGCTGGTGCAGGCCGGCGAGCCGGTCGATCTCGCGTCTGATGTGGACGGTCCGGCGCTCGCGCTCGGCGGTGCCGGCCAGGATCGTCTCCCGTTCGCGCGTCAGCTCGTCGGCGAGCTCTTCGGCCAGCCCGGTGAAGTGGTCGCGCAGCCGCCGCTGGACCACGCGGATCGCGTCCCGGCATTCCTTGCTGAACCGGATGAAGACGTCGTCGACGTGCCGCTGCGCCGCCTGCTTGGCGACGGCCTGGCGGCGCTGCAGCCGCATGCCGCCCTCGTCCTTGATCGTCTTGAAGGCGAACGCGGCGCCCGCGCCGATCGAGACCGGGTTGATCAGCGGCAGCCCGGCGAGGCTGGTGACCAGGCCGAACATCAGCACACCGCCGTAGGACCCGCGCAACCCGGTGAACGCCTGCTGGCCGATCTTGAACTTCTCGATCTTCGGCCGCCGGACGTCGTCGAGGCTTTCCACGCCCGAGCCGTCGAGCCGCAGGTCGGGCAGCGCCTGGTCGTACTGGGCGCCGAAGCACGCCGCGGTGGCCTGCGCGATCCACTCCGCCCGGTCGGCCAGCCACGAGTAGTTCGTCTCGACGGCGTCGGCGAGCGAGTCGTCCAGCCACGCCGAGAAGTCTTCCCAGACCTTCGCCGGGTCACCCTCGTCGAAGGTCTGGTCGATGGTGTTGACGATCTTGCGGGTCCGCTCGCGCAGGTCGTACTCGGCGTCCGACAGCAGGTCGGTGACCTCGTCGGAAAGCAGGTTCTGCCACCGGGTGTTCTGCCGGCGCAGGTCGTCCGCCCGGCGTTGCGCCCGCTGCAGCAGCGCGGCCTGGCCGAGCCCGGCGTCCTGCCCCGCCGACTCGACGCGGTCGCGCAACGACTCCACGAGCTCCGCGGCGGCGGCGCGCACGCCTACCGCGGCGAGCAGCGCGCGGGACTGCTCCTGCGGCCGCGCGGCCTGCTCGGCGATCCAGGTGAGCAGCTCCGGGAAGCCCGAGCGGGCGTTGAGATCCGCGTCACCCGCCTTCGCGGCGGCTTGGCGCACCACGGCCGAAACCGGCAGAACGGGCGCGTCGATGCCCGCTTCGGCGAGCATCGCGCGATCGCGTTCGGCGACCGCGCGCCACCCCGGGCAGGAGTCGATCTTGGTGAGCGCCAGCACGACATGGGGGCACCAAGTACGCACATGGCGCGCCAGCGCGAGCTCGGCGGCGCTCAGCGGCGCGGTCGCGTCGGAGACGATGATCACCGCGTCCGCCTCGTCGAGCAGCTCGAGGGCGGCGGCGGTGCGTGGTGAGCGCGGGTCGCCCACCGGCGGGGTGTCGATGAGCACAAGCCCGGCGGACAGCAGCTCCCGCGGCACCCCGACTTCGACGCGGGTGAGCGTGCCGGCGGGCCGGGCGCCGAGCTCACCGGTGAGCCGTTCCACCGCGACGGGGATCCGTTCGCGGGAGCGGCCGACCAGCGTGGCGGCGGGTTCGGCGGAGTAGGCGATCTCGGTGGGCACGGCGGGGGTCGCGGCGTCGCCGACCGCGCACACCGGCGCGTTCAGCACGGCGTTGAGCAGGTAGCCCTTGCCCTGCTTGGGAAAGCCGAGCACACCGAGCCGGATCTGCCCCACGGGGGCGTCGCGGCGTCTGCGCAGGCGCTCGGCGAGATCGGCGCGGCCGTGCGTGCGGCACGCGTCCAGGGTCTCGTTGAGCACTTCGAGCCAAGCCGGGGCGGTCACGAGGGACGAGTGTCCCCGGTTTACTCCCCGTGCGCACACCGGGTGCCCGTCCCGCGGCTGCACCCAGACCGCGGGACGGGCACCGGCGAACCGTTCGGGGATCAGTGCCCGAGGTGGATGTCGTTCGACGCGATGTCACCGATGTGCAGGTTGCCCAGCGCGTTGTGGCTGACGTCCGACACGTCGGAGACCACGTCGTGGACGGCCGACCCGTTGTTGCTGGCGATGTCGCCGACGGCGCCGGTCACGTCGTGCTCGACGTTGATCCCGGTGGCGTTCGTCACGACGTTGGTGACCTCGCCCAGCGGGCCGTGGCCGCCACCGTGGTGCGCGCCACCGGAGTGGGTCGTGACGTCGCCGGCGCCCTGGAGGATGCCGCCGAAGTCGCCGATGTGGCCGGTGAGGCCGCTCACGGTGTCGCCGACCCCGAGGTTGCCGGTCACGTCGCCGACGTTGGCGGTGACGTCGTGGACCTCGGCGTTGGAGATCGCGAGGGCCTGCTGGGTCTCGGCGGTGCCGAAGGCCGCGACGTGCGTGGTCTGGTCGACGGCGCCGGCGACCACGCCGGTCTCGTTGTCGGTCAGGTAGCCCGGGGCCGCGGTGAGGTTGGTCAGCGCGGTCGAGTCCAGGCCACCGGCCAGGTCGCCGCCGACGATGACGCTGGTCACGTTGCCGGCCAGCGCGGTGACGTTGCCCGCGTTGGTGATGTCGTTGACGCCCGGCAGCGAGCCGAGGTTGCCCGCGACCGGGAGCTCGCCCGCGACGGGGAGCTCGCCGACGCCGAGGTCGCCGACGCCCGGCAGCGTGGCGGCCGGCAGGCCGAGGCCCGAGGTGAGGGCGGTGAGCTGGTCGATCGCGCCCTGGATGCCGGTGGCGTCGGTGCCCACCGGGGACAGGTCGCCGACGACCGGGAGGCCACCGACGGCGGGAAGGCTGTCGACCGGCACGAAGTCGAGCACCAGCGGGATGACCTCGTGCACGTCGGCGGCGCTGACGTCGCCGAGACCGGCGGCAGCGAGGGCGCCCTGCGGGTCCGTCCCGAAGGCCGCGAGCGCGGTCGGGTCGTTGAGCAGGTTCAGGGCGAAGTCGTGCAACGTCTGCACGGAGTCCATGGGGTTTTCTCCTGGTCCGGTGGTTCGGGGGACGGCATCGGCCGCAAGGACCGGTGCTCCGACATCAAGTTAGGGAGCGGGTCCCCCCACGCACATCGGGGATCACTCCGAGTCGCAGGCCGGTCAGCCGATAGGGGATCGATATGTCATCGTTAGGGAGTTAGGGGCTCATCCGAGACGCACTCAGTTGGATTAAATCCTTCCAACCACTTGCTTGACTAACCCGTTTGGGTGAGGATGCCCCGAGCCCTAGGGGGATTTCGATCCCCTGATCGGCCCTGCGAGGTGAGGAGGAAGCGCCGTTGTCCTACGTCCTCGGGATCGATGTGGCACAAGGGCGGACCCACGCCGCGACGTGCCGCCGCCGCGGCCCCGGCTGGGGCGACCCCGAACCCCTCTGGCTGGGTGAGCGGTCCCCCGCCGCGGCGACCGCGCTGTTCCTCGACGACGAGGGGTACCTGCTCACCGGCGACGCGGCCGCGCAGGCGGGCGCCCGGGTGCCGTCCCGGCTGCTCACCGGCTTCCACCGGCGGATCGGCGACGACGTGCCGATGCTCGTCGAAGGCGAGGCGTTCCCGCCCGAGACGTTGACCACAGTGCTCGTCGAAGGCATCGCCGAGCACGCCGCGAACCTGTTCGGCGGCCCCCCGCGCCACCTGGTGCTGACCCACCCCGGGGACTGGGGCACCTACCGCCGTGACGTGCTGCGGCGGGCACTGGCCGACGCCGGGTTCACCGCGGTGACGCTGGTCCCCGGCTCGATCGCCGCGCTCGGCGCGCACCTGCCCGTCCCCGGACCCGGCGCGCAGTTCGCCGGGGTCTGCGAGTTCGGCGCCGACGGCGTGCACGTGACGCTGGCCACGGCCGCCGGCGCGGGCGGCTGGCAGCCAGGCGCCACCTCGGAAGGCGTCGCCCCCGCCGCGGCGCTCAGCACGCTGTTCGCCCTCGCGGGCGCGGCGTCGACGTCGCCGAAGGGGCTCGCCGGCGTGGTGTTCTGCGGCGACGTCCCGCCGCACGCGCTGCCGGCCCGGCCGCCGTGCCCGATGTTCGCGGGACCGGTTCCGCCGGCGACCACCGCGCTCGGCGCCGCCGCCCTCGCGGCGCTGCGCGCCGACCACCGCGTCACCCCGCAGGAGCCCCCCGCCGTCGAGACGACCCTGCTCCCCCAGGTGGACACGCTCAGTGAGCTCGGCGACCGGCCGCCCCGGCCGCCGGTCGACATCACGCCGTTCGAGCTGCCCGAGCGCACCAGCCCGCTGAACCTGTTCCGGCGGCGGCGTCCCCTCGCCGCCGCGATCCTCGTGCTCGCCGCGGCCGTCTCGGCCGTGCTGATCACCCTCACCGCCCGCGAAGCCACCGCCGGCCCCGACACCTCCCCCGCCCCGAGCCACTGCGCCCCCGGCGCCCCCTCCGGTGAAGGTCACTGTTGAACACACTGCTCACGCAGGTCTCCGCGCTTCGCACCGTCCCCGTGCACCCGGCGGCCCGGCAGCTGCTCGACCAGGTCGCGGCCGACCCGGCCGCGCCGCTGCGGCTCGCCGTCGTCGCGCCGGGCGGGTACGGCAAGAGCGTGCTGCTCGCCGCGCTCGACCGCCGGTTCCGCGAAGCCGGCGTCCACGCCCTGCTCGTCGACGACGCCGACCGGCTCGGCCCCGACCAGCTCGAGGAGCTGCTCGCCGGCGCGGACGGGCCGATCGTCGTCGCGCACCGGCCGGCCGCGGTGGCGCCCGGCTGGACGCTGCTGCAGCTCGGCCCGCTCGGCGTCGACGAGATCGCCGAGCTGAGCGCGGCCCTGACGGGCTCCCCCACCGACCCCACGGCGGCGGCCGAACTGCACACCCGCAGCGGCGGTGTGCCGCGGCTGGCCGAGCGCGCGCTGCTCGGCCGGCTGGAGGAGTTCCGGCCCGAGCTCGACGAACTGGACGACGACGTCCTGCGCTACCTGATCGCGGCCGAGGCGGGCGCGGGCCGCAACCTCGACCTGCTGTGCGCGCTGCTGGACCGCGGCCCCGACGAGCTCCCCGCGATCGTCGACGGCGCCCGCGCGACCGGCCTGCTCGCCCCGGACGACACGCTGCTGCCCCTGGCCGAGGCGGCCGTCCGCGACTTCGGACCGCCTGCGCGCCGGTTGACGACGGTGCAGCGGCTGGTCGAGCTGCAGCTGGCGAACGGGCTCCCGGTGCTCGACCTGGCACGGTCGCTGCTGGGGACCGGAAGTTCCGGCGCATCCGCGGCGGCCGCGTTCGCCGCGGCAGCGGGAGAGGCATTGCCAACCGACGCGCGGCTGGCGACGCAGCTGTTCGAAGCGGCGGCCGAAGCGGGTGACCGGTCTTCGGTGGTCACGGCGGGCTGGGCCCGCGCGGCGGCGTTGTCGGGCGATCTCGACACGGCGTTGCGGCTGGGCGACGGAATGCTTGGTGCGGAGGACGCGGAGACCCGCGCGGCCGGAGCGGCGATCGCTGCGACGGTGCTGGCGCATCGCGGGGAGCTGGCGCGGAGTGCGGAGCTGTACCACTGGGCTTCACGCACGATCGACCCTGTTGGCGGCGGCGGTGCCGCTCGCGGTGGCGCTGCTGCCGACCAAGCCGCTTTCGGTGGCGCGGGCGGGGTCGCCCCTGGCCAGACCGGCGCGGCCTGGGGCTCCCACGGCGCGGACGGTGCCGCCTCCGGCCGGATCGGCGAGGCCACCTGGGGCTCCCACGGCACTGACGCTTCCGGCCGCGGCGGGACCACCTGGGCCTCCCGCGGCGCGGACGGTGCCGCCCCTGGCCGGATCGGCGGGACCACCTGGGCCTCCCGCGGCGCCGACGGTGCCGCCCCCGGGCGGATCGGCGGGACCACCTGGGCCTCCCGCGGCGCCGACGGCGCCGCCCCCGGGCGGATCGGCGGGACCACCTGGGCTTCCCGCGGCGCCGACGGTGCCGCCCCCGGGCGGATCGGTACGGCCTCCTGGGCCGGGGCCGATGCCTTCGCGGCCATCGCTCTCGTCGGGACCGGCGACCTCGACGGCGCCCGGCGGCTGCTGGACTCCCCCGCCCCCGGCGTCGCGCCGACCTTGTTCGCCGGTGCCGCGACCCGGATGGCCAGCGGCATCGCGGACTCCGTGGCCGGCTGCGCGACCGAGACGTTGTCCACCCTGCTCGGCGCCGCCACCATGCTGGAACCCGCCCTCGGCGGCACCCTGCTGCCCGACAGCCCGGCCGCCCTGGCCGCGCTCGCCGCCGTGCACACCGGTGAACTGGCGCTGGCCGAGTCCGTGCTGAGCCGGGCCTTGGCCGGGCGGACCGGCGGGGACCTGCTCGCCGTGCGGCACCGGCTGCTGCTCGGCTGGGTCGCGATGACCGCCGGCGACCTCGCCAAAGCCGCCGAACACCGCGATGCCGTCGCCGGTCATCGCCTCGAAGCGCGCGACGAGCTGTTCTTCGCAACCCTGGAGCTCGGCCTCGCTCGGCGGGCCAGTGACCTCGTCGGGCTGCAACGGTCGTGGAACCGCGCCTACCAGGCGTCGATGCGGCAGCAGGTCGACCTCTTCACGCTGCTGCCGCTGGGTGAGCTGGTGATCGCGGCGGCCCGCACCGGCGCGTACGCCAAGCTGGCCGGCCAGCTGGAACGCGCCCACGGCCTACTGGCCCGCCTCGGCGAGCCTCCACTGTGGACGGTCTCGCTCGTCTGGCACGAGCTGCACGCGGCGATCGCGCTGGAAGACACGGAAGCGGCGAAGGCGCACCTGGCGACGTTGACCACACACGCCCACTGCGGCCGTCACCCCAGCGCGCTGGCAACGGCGGCCGAGGGCTGGCTGGCGGTGCTGGGCGGCGCGTTCGCCCCCGACACGATCTCCGCCGCGGCCGCGGAGCTGCACGAGCTCGGGCTGCGCTGGGACGCATCGAGGCTCGCGGGCCAGGCGGCGATCCGGACGTCCGACCGCAAGGCGATGGTCCAGCTCCTGGAGGCGGCCCGCCAGTTCCAGGGCACGGCCGCCCGCCGCGACGCCGGCACCACCGAGCCCGCGGCGGCCGGCACCGGGCTGGCGGCGCTGAGCGAGCGCGAGCTCGAAGTGGCGCGGCTGGTCGTCGACGGGCTGACCTACAAGCAGGCGGGCAGCAAGCTGTTCATCTCGGGCAAGACGGTCGAGCACCACATGGCCCGCATCCGCGGCAAGCTCGGCGCGGCGGACCGGCGCGAGCTGCTCTCGACGCTCCGTGAGCTCCTGTCCCGGCCCGAGGCGCAGTAGCCCGTCAGTCGCGGCTGGGCCCGAACCGTTCCGTGCGGATGCGGTGCGGGTCGTGGCCGAGGGCGACCAGGATGTCCGCGACCGTCTCGACAAAACCCGTCGGGCCGCAGACGAAGGACGACGCGCCGAACTCGGCCGGCCAGCCCGCGGTGTTGAGCGTGGCGACGTCGATGCGTCGCGGAATGCCCGGCCGGCCTTCGGGCAGCTCGCGCGTGTAGACGTACGTGACGTCGAGGCCCGCGACCGGCGTCCGCAGCTCGTCGGCGTAGTACTGCTCGGCCGGGGTGCGCAGCGAGTAGATCAGCTTGAACGGGGTGCGGACGCCGGCCGCGCGCCGGGCGCGGACCATCGCCATCAGCGGCACGATGCCCGAACCGCCGGCGACGAGCAGCACCGGCGCCGGGTCCGTCGGCCGCCAGACGAACCAGCCGCCGACCGGCCCGCGGATCTCGATCGGGTCCCCGACCGCGTACGGCCCGGTGAGATGCTCGGAGACTTCGCCGTCGGCGACGCGCTGCACGGTGATTTCGACCCGGTCACCATCGGCGGGCGCGGCGAGCGAGTAGCTGCGCTGCGCGCGGTAGCCGTCGGCGGCGGTGAGCCGGACGTCGACGTGCTGCCCCGCGAGGTGCCCCGGCCAGCCGGGCAGGTCGAAGAGGAGCGTGCGGGCCGTCGGCGTCTCGTCGCGGAAGCCGGCCAGGCGGGCGACCCGCCAGGCTAGTCGCCCTGATACCGCTGTTCGCGCCATGGATCCCCGTAGTCGTGGTAACCGACGTTCTCCCAGAAACCCGGCTCGTCCCGGGACTTCAGCTCGAGCCCGCGCACCCACTTCGCCGACTTCCAGAAGTACAGGTGCGGCACGAGCAGCCGCGCCGGGCCGCCGTGCTCGGGTGTCAGTGGCTTGCCCGCGTACTCGTAGGCGATCCAGGCCTGGCCGTCGAGCAGGTCGGCCAGCGGCAGGTTCGTGGTGTACCCACCGTAGGAGTGCACCATGACGTAGTCGGCCATCGTGTCGAGCCCGCCGACGAGCGTGTCCACCGCGACGCCGCGCCACCGGGTGTCCAGTTTGGACCACTGGGTGACGCAGTGGATGTCCACAGTGGGCTTCTCACTCGGCAGGGCCATCAGCTCGGCCCAGCTCCAGGCGTGCTTTTCCCCGGTCTCGGTGGTGACGGTGAACTCCCACGTCTCGGTGCGCACGCGCGGCGTCGGCCCCGCGGAGAGCACGGGGAAGTCCTCGGCCAGGTACTGCCCGGGTGGCAGGCGCGGGTTGCCGCTGCGGGCGCGGCCGCGGAAACCCGGTGTCACGAAGCCCATGCGGCCTCCTCACTGCCTTCTGCGGCAGCCTACGCCCGGACGTGCAGCCCGAGCGACGTGACGAGCACCGCAGCCTGTTCGGGTGACACGATGGCGCCGGCCAGGTCGGCGTTCACCGGATCGAGCGCCGAAAGGTCACTGCCCCGCAGGTCGGCACGAGCCAGCTTGACGGCGTGCAGCATCGCCCCGGACAGGTCGACGTCGGCGAACACGGCGTCGGCGCAGTTCGCCCCGGTGAGGTCGGCCTCCCGCATCCGCACCTGGTGGAAGGCGGCCGCCCGCAGGTCGGCGCCCGGCAGCCCGGCGAACGACCAGTCGCCCCCGGTGACCCGCAGCGGACGCAGCTCGCACTCGCCGAACGTCGCGCCGACGAGCTTGCACCCGGTGAACTCGGCGTCGAAGAAGTTGCACCGTTTGAAGGAGCAGCCGGTGAAGGCCGTGTCCACGTGCCGGGACGCGTTGAAGCGGACGTTGCCGAAGGTGCAGTCGGTGAACACCGAGTTCCGGGTGACCGCCTCCGAAAAGTCGACCTCGAGGAACTCGCACCGCACGTAGTGCCGCCCGGTGATCTCCTCCCCGTACCGGTCGTCGCGGACGAACCGCTGCTCCTCGACGGGATCTTGCGTGGCTTCGGGCACCCCGCCAGGCTAGCGGCAGATGCCCGCTCCCGAAGGGACCCCGCGCATGCTCGACGCCCAGGCCGTCCGGGCCGCCGTACCGATGCCCGCCGCGGTCGAGGCGGTGCGCGAGGCGTTCGTCGACCTCGCTGCCGGCCGTTTCGAGGTGCCCCAACGGTTGTCTTTCGGCAGCGGCACGACGTTGGTGATGAGCGCCTGCCACACCCCGACGTCGACCACGGTCGTCAAGACCCTCAGCCTGGTCCCCGGTCGTGCCCCGATGATCCTGGGCACGCTGGTGTGGAACACGGCCGAGGGCCAGGTCGTCGCGGACGCGATCGAGGTGACGACGCTGCGCACGGGCGCGGCTTCGGGCGTCGCGACCGATCTGTTGGCACCGCCGGAGGCGCATCGGCTTGCGCTGCTGGGTACTGGGGCCCAGGCGGCGGACCAGGTCCGTGCGGTGATGGCGGTCCGTCCGGCGGATCGGGTGGCGGTGTATGGGCGAGATTTGGCTCGGGCGCGGGCTTTTGCGGGTCGGTTGGGTTCGGAGTTTCCTGCTTTGGCGGTGCGGGTTGCTTCTTCCGCGTCGGATGCTGTGTCGGATGCTGAGATCGTTTGTTGTGCTACGTCTTCTTCGGTGCCTCTTTTTGCTATGGATGCTTTGCCTGAGCGGGTTCATGTCAATGCGATCGGGTCTTATCTGCCTTCCATGCGGGAGCTTCCTGCGGAGTTGTTGGCCACCGCGGGGTGTGTGGTGGTGGATCAGGTGGGGGCTGTGCTTGAGGAGGCCGGTGAGGTGATTCATGCGGTGGATACGGGGCTTCTTTCTCGGGGGGATTTGGTTGAGCTTGGTGATGCGTTGGGGGCGCCGCCGGAGGTGAGTGGGCGGACGGTTTTCAAGTCTGTGGGGCTTGCTGTGCAGGACTGGGCTGTGGCTCGGTTGCTGGGGGCTGCGGGCGAGTAGGTGGTGGGCGGTTGGGTCTCGCGGGGCGGCTCGCGCCGCTGCGGCTCGCGCCGCTGCGCCCTGCGGCTCGCGATTGGCCGATCCGGTCGGGAGCCGTCTCGCCGAGCTCGCGACCGCGCAAGCTGGTTGAGCCCGGCCGGGCAGGCCTCCGGCGGTGGGGTCGCGCTCACGGGGCCGGACCGCTCGCTCGGCCGGTCGCCCGGTTGCCGTTGCCGCGAGCGTGGCGATCGGCCGATTCGGGCGGGGCGGTCCGCGCGGACGAGCTTGGAACTCGCGCAGCCGAGGCCCGAACTCGCGTGATCGGGGCCAGAGTTCGCGTGGTTGCAGCCGTGACTCGCGTGATTGAGGCCGGAACTCGCGTGACTGAAGTCGTACCTCGCGTGTTCGGGGCCGCGACTCGCGTGCTTGGGGCCGGGATTCGCGTGATTGGAGCCGAAACTCACCGGATCATGTGGGCATCGACCGTGACTGAGCGGGCATCACACGTGACTGGGAGGGCACCAGCCGTGATTAGGCGGGCATCACGCGTGACTGGAGGGGCATCACACGTGATCGAGGAGCCGACACCTGTGATTGGAGGGACGACACGCGTGATTGAAGGGTCGACACGCGTGACTGGAGCGTCGACGCACGTGATTGGAGGGTCGACACGGCTGGTTGGGCGGGTTTGGGGAGTGGTGGGTGGGGTGAGGGCGGGAGGGGATGGAAGGGGTGGCGGAGGGGGTGTGCGGGGTGTGGTGGAGGGGTGGCGGAGAGCAACGGGAGCGGCCGAACGGCGCAATCTCGGGCTTGAAGCGTTTGATCGGTCACCCGATCCGGGAATTTTGCGGGCATGTCTCCTTGGCGAACCACCACCAGACGGAACACGGCCGTGCGGGTCATCACGGCGATCGGCGCGATCTTCGCGGGGATCGAAGTCCTTTACATGATCATGGTGCTCGCCGGTGCCAACGCCGGCAACGCCTTCTTCGCCTTCATCAAGTCGCTTGCTGTTCCTCTCGCCTTGTTCTGGCCGGGCCTGTTCCCGGTGGACAGCCCCAGCCTGGCCGTCATCCTCGACTTCGGTCTGGCTGCGGTGTTCTGGCTGGTCGTGACCGGCATCATCGCCCGCTTCGCCGGGCGGTGACCGACGACCGACCACCTGCCGTTTCCGTCTGCGGTGTCCTGCAGCGACACCTCAGCCGGTCGGCGACGGCAGGTGGTCCGACACATGGTTGCCCCTGGCCGTTGTGTTCTGGCTGGTCGTGACAGACCACCTGCCGTTGCCGTCCGCGGTGTCCTGCAGCGACACCCCAGCCGGTCGGCGACGGCGGGTGGTTCGACGCATGTCCGCCGCCCGCTTCGCCGGACGGTGACCGACGACGGACCACCCGCCGCGGCCAACCGCAGTGTTCTGTGGCGATACCACGCCGGTTCAGCGATGGCAGGTGGGGCCGACATGTGGCTGGAGCGTTCCGACTCGTCGTCACCCACGTCGCTGGGCGGGTGACCGACGACGGACCACCCGTCGCGGCCAACCGCGGTGTTCTTTGGCGATACCACGCCGGTCAGCGATGGCAGGTGGGTTCGACACGTGGCTGGAGCGTTCCGACTCGTCGGGCGGCGACTGACGGCGGGACACCCGGCGTCGCGGTTGGGGGTGGCTTTCGGCGACACTGGACAGATGAGCGACGGCAGGTGGTTCGAAGGCTGGTCGCCCTGGCCTGAGCTGGCTGGGCTGGCCGCGGCCGGGCGTTCGCTTTTTCCGAACGTTCCCGTCACGCCCGCCGCCTTGGTGCGGACCGTCACCGAACAGCTTGTCGGGCGGCGGCTGACCGCGAAGGTGGACGACCGGGAGGTCGGCCTCACCCTCACCGAACTCGACTACCCCGCCGACAGCCTCCGGCTGGCCACCGGCCGGGTCGGTGACGTCCGGATCGTCGCCGAGGACGTCGACTGGCCCGAGCCCGATGGTGGCAGTATTCCGCTGCGCCGGGTCACCGTGCTCGCCGAAGACGTCCGGCTCCGCTCCCTGCCGACGCCGGCCGCCAAGCCCGCCCGCGTGGAACTGCGGATCGCCGTGTCCGCGGACGTGCTGCGCGAACGGGTGGCGAAGGTGCGCCCCGGGATCGTGGCCGCTCCGGCGGACAGCGGACTGCTCCAGATCCACTGGGCCAAGCGGCCGCAGTGGGGTTACCTGACCCTCGAAGCACAGGTGGCCGACGACGCCGTGGTGCTCGTGCCCCGGACCCTCCACATCGGACAGCGGGAGCTCCGCCCGCCGAAGCGCTTCCGGCCCATCGTGCTGCCCCTGCCGGAACTTCCGCCGGGCATAAAGCTGACGAAGGTCGAGCCACGGCACGACGAGCTCGTGTTGCACACCGTGGCGGAGGAATGGCCGGAACGGCTTTCCCGCATTCCCCTGCCGGACCTGCTGAGCTGGCTGACCACCGCAGCGATGACCCTGACCCTGCCGAACCTCGGTGCGCGTTCATGACTTCCCCTCCCTGGTGAGCCGGACACCGACCACGCTACTCGAACGCGCGTTCGAACATCATCACTCACAAGGGTAGAGCGACTTCAGACGTCCCGGTCCCGCAGATACCGCGTGTGGTCGGCCTGCCGGTCGACGTCCGCGGAGTAGAACCGCTCCGCCACCCGATGTGCCTCGGCCTCCAGCAAACCCAGCTGTGCCACCAGTTCCTCACCCGCCCCCGCCCGCCGCGACGCGAACCACCACGGCAGGTTCAGATAACTTTCCAGTGACAGCGGCAGATCGGTCCCGGCGAGCCGCGTGACGGAGTGCTGCAGATCCGGATCGGCCGCGAGCCGCGCGGGCCGGGAAAGCAGATCCACCAGCACCTCGGCGATCCGCCGCACAGTGTCCACAGTAGACGCGGGCATCCGCGAAGCCTGCGCGGAAACCGAAGCCACCAGAGCGTCCAGGGACTGCCGCAGCTCGACGGACCGGTCCGGCACCAGCCGGACCTTCTCCCCCGGCGCGAGCAGCGCACCCACCAGGTACAACGCCACCACGACGAACGGCCAGAACCACCCGACCACCCCGGTCAGGTACAGCACCACACCCAGCAGCCCGCCGACGCAGCCGGCGAGGTTCTTGGTCGACCCCAGATAACGCAGCATCATTGGTACCCGCGGATCTCCTGGAACACGCTCGACAGCTGGACCTTCCGCGCGTCGAACACCTTGCCGCCGGTCTGCGTGGCGACCTGCGTCAGCTCGTCGCTGCTGCCCTCGCCGAACAGCACGGTGAACACCGGCACCTGCTTCATCGCCGCCGGCAGCGAGCCGAACGACGCCTGGAAGTCCGGCAGGGCCGAGCCGTTCGCGTTCTCGCCGTCGGTCATCAGGACGATCGAGGTGAACCGGTCCGGGTCGCGCGCCGCCAGCGGTTCGAGCACCCGGTAGGCCTCGGTGAGGCTGTCGTAGATCGCCGTGCCGCCGCGCGCGTCGAGCCCTTCGGCGAACGCCTTGATCTTGTCCAGCTCCCCCTGCGGGTTCTGCTCCGGCACGGTGAACGTCGACGCCGCCGAAGGATGCGTGTTGAACGGCAGCATCGTCACCTCCTCCCGGCTCCGGAACCGCCGGTACCGTCCGGTGAGCGAGTTGTCCGCGCCGGTCAGCCCGACGAGCGCCGTCCGCAGCGCGTCGATCCGGTCACCCTCCATCGAACCCGACGTGTCGAGCACGTACAAGGTCCGCGACGGCCGCCGGATCTTGTCGAAGTACGCGGAAAGCAGCGCGTCGACGGCCTGCTGCGTCCCCGGGAACGGCAGCTCGACGAGGTCCCGCTGCGCGAACTGCGACCCCAGCGCCACCCCGGGCACCACCGGCCGCCGCTGCGTGGTGTCCATGATCTTCTTCTGGACGTCGGGCGTGCGCAGGTAGTCGGAGAGCCGCTGGTGCGCCGAGCGGGCGTCGTCCCCCGCGGAAGCGAGCAGCGTCAGCGGGTAGTCCGCGGTGACGACGCCGTCGCTGGGATAGACCAGCTTCAGCGGCTCCGGCAGCTTCCCGGACGCGTTCGCCGACAGCAGCACGGACTCGTAGTTGATCAGCCCGTCGACCTTCTGCCCCGGGTCCTGGCCGGTCGCGCGCCGTGTGTACGCGTCCGACAGCCAGCCCGAAGACCCCGCCGAAAGCGCCTGGGCGCTGAAGAACTGCGTCAGCTGCGGAGTCACCGCGGCGATCTGCTGCGCGTCGATGGCGTTGCCCGCCCCCGCGAGCGCCGACGCGACACCTACCAGCGCCGAGAACCCGGAGTTCGACGCCGACGGGTCCGTCATCCCGTAGCTGAACGCCTTCTTCCCCGCCTGCGCGGCGATCTCGCCCCAGCTGACCGGCTTCCCCGCCCAGCCGAGCCGCTGCACCACGGACGAAGCCAGCCCCAGCACCACCGGCGAGCTCATGATCTTGACCTGGTTCCCGAGCCGCTTCGCCGCTTCGGGAATGCCCGCGGGATAACGGTTCGAAGAGAACCAGACGGCGTCGTACTTGCCGTCGACACTGCCGTTCGCGAGCGCCTCAGCGCCCTCCAAGGTCCCGGTGAAGGTGAACTTGACCTTGACCCCGGTCGCCTTCTCCGCCTCGTCGAGCACCGGTTGCATGTCCGCCAGCTCACTGCCCGCGAGGATCCGGAGCGTGCCCGGCTCGGGATCGCCCAGCGGCGCCGACGTTTCAGAGCCCGAACAGCCGGCCAGCAGCACGGCACAGAGAACGAACGCCCCCAGCTTCTTGATCACAGTTCCCCCTCGTGCGAACGGCGCAGGTGGTCTTCGGCCCGGCGGATCTCGCCGGACAGCGACTCGACCGTGGTCGCCATGCTGCGGACGGCGTCCGCGCGGAAGCCGTCGATCGCGTCGATCGAGGCGTAGATCCGGTCGAACGACGCGCGGATCGTCGCGGTCGCGACCGCCGGGTCGCTGCTCGCCTTGCGGATCTCCGCGGACTGCAGGTCCAGCAGCTCGGTGTTGGCGCGGATCAGCCCGTCGGTGGTCGCCTGCAGTGCGGCGACCTCGTCGAGGACGTCTCGCTGGCTCGCCAGGGCCCCGCTGACCAGCAGCGCGACCCGCAACGCGGACACGGTGGTCGACACCGCCCGCTCGACCCCGCGGATCAGCTCGTCGTTGTTCTTGCGCACCAGGTCCAGCGCGAGATACCCCTGGGCGCTGACCGCGAGCTGGGTCAGCAGGTCCTGGTGCCGCTGCCGGATCGGGTACAGCACGTCGCCCCGCAACGCGTTGGCGCGCGCGGGATCCGTGAAGTCGAAGACGCCTGCCTGGGTCTCGACGGCGCCGTCGACGGCCTCGGCGAAGGCGGCCGCCTCGGCGAGCTTCCCCATCACCTTCCACAGCCGCTCGCGCTCACCCTTGATCGCGGCGTTGTCGCGGCGCAGCACGTCCTGACGGCCCCGGAGGTCGACGACCAGCGCGTTGACCGGCTCGTTCGCCGCCCGGTAGCGGTCCAGCGCGCGCTTCGCCCCGGCCGCGACCGGGAACATCCCCAGCAGCTTCCGCCCGGTCAGCGGCAGCTTCGCCGGGTCCAGCTCGGCGACCGTGCGGCGCAGGCTGGTCAGGCTCGTCGTGACGTGTTCCTGCGGGGACGCGGTGAGCGCCCGGCTGGTGCGGTCCAGCATCGAGCCGGCGACGCCGGCCGCGGCCCGCATGTCGGCCTCGCCGACGGCCAGCAGCTCGTCGAGGAGGTCGGTGAACTCCGGCGACTTGACGTCCAGCGCTTCCAGGCGAGCCGTGAACTTCTCGGCGCGAGCGGTGATTTCCGACCGCGTGTCGTCGCCGAGCGTGATGAGCCCGGCCACGCGCTCGGCAGGGATCGGGGTGACCGGCTCGGGCGGGGTGAGGGTGAACTCGTCCATGTCAGTACTGCTTGCCGACGGCGTCGAGCAGCCGCTCGAGCGTCTCGAACGACGGCGGTTCGACGGCGTCCACCAGGTCGGCGGGCGCGTGCGCCTTCGCGGCGACGTCGGCGAACAGCTTCGGGTCGTTCGTGCGGAACCCGAAGGTCGCGGCGAGCTTCCCGAGCTCGGGGTCGGTCGAGAGCAGCTGCCCGACCTTGTCACCGTCACCCGAGAGCGGGACGAGCGTGTGCTTGGAGTACACGGTCGGCGCGGTGTAGAGCATCCGCATGTCCGGCCGGATCGAGCCGTCGCCGCGCACGACCCGGTCGACGAACTGCGACTCGTAGATCAGCGCGAGCGGCGTCTTGCCCATGCCCGCGGACAGGTAGTCCTCGAACGGCCCCTCGGTGCTGTTCTGCGTGTACCCCTGGTCGAGGAACAGCTTCGACACCGCCGGGAGCACCTTCGCCTCCTGGTCGGGCGTGCTGACGACGGTGTTCCCGTTGGCCACGAAGGAAACGATCGACAGGTACATCGCCGCGGAGTTCGACTCGCGCGGGTCGGTGGTCGTGACCAGGACGTTCTTGCGCGCCGGGTAGGCGGTGTTGCCGGGCAGCTGGTCCCAGCGAGTGCCCGCCTTCGCGAGGTCGAGGTACTTCGTGATGTCGAGGACGTCGTAGTCGCCGGCGCCCTTGTGCACCACGCCGTTCGCCTTCAGCAGCGCGACGATCGGCTCGAAGCTGGCGATCGCCATCGGCGACTGGAACGGCGTGTAGACGGTGGTGACCTTGCGGTCGCGCTGGATCTTCTGCGCCGCGGGCGAGGACGACGGGAACGCGAAGGCGTACTTCCCGAGGTCGACGGCCGTCGCGATCTGCCGCGACCCGGCCGTGTCGACCTGGACCTTCAGGCCGTGGCGGGCGAAGGCGTCGACGACGCGCTGGTCGGTGAAGAAGGCTTGCTTCTCCGAACCGATGACCCCGCGCACGGTGGTCAGGTCGCCGCCCTGGGCGGAGTCGTCACCGCGGCCCCAGATGATCACGGCGACGACGGCCAGCAGCAGCACCACGGCCAACCCGATGGACACCTGGCGTTTCACTGTCACTCCCCTCGACGGCCAAATCCTCTACGGCCTTCGACTCGTTTGACGCGCGAACGAGCCAGTTCGAAGTGAACGGCAGATGAACAGTGTCACGCCACGGGGAACCAGGTGCCCGACACCCATTCCGTGTCGCCCCAAGCCTTTCGCTCTTCGGCCCGTGGGTCGAGCACCAGGTCCGTGTCTTCCCGGAAAACCATTACCGGACGCAGCTCCGGACCGTAGGGCGGCCACTCCGGGCCGTCCGCCGACGCGACGCCGTCGTGCACGAACCGCACCCAGCAGCGGTGGATCAGCAACGCCGCGCGCTCGCGGGCCGGGTTCACGTCGGTCGCCTCGGCGTAGAGCGGCAACGGCGTCTTCCACGCCATCGTCGTTTCGGTGCCGTGGCCGCCGTCGAGCTGTTCGGGCACACCGGGCGCGGCGATGTCGATGCGGTAGCGGTAGACGGGCGCGTGCGCGGACTGCGCGTCGGCGAGGCGCTGCGTCGGGATGCCGTAGCGCTCGTCACCCATTGCGGCGATCTTCGCCGACTTGAGATCCGGCACGCGGCGCAGGTACGTCTGGAGGAGGTGCGCAGAACCCTGGTCACCGAGAACGCGAGCGAGGACGTCGCTCGCGGGCGCGGTCGCGACGTCGTCGCCGAGCATCATCGCGTAGGTGCTGCCTTCGTTGCTGTTGCAGCCGACGAGCAGCGGGACGCCGGCCGCGCTCCCCCGCCGGATCGGCTCGACCGGCACCTCGGGCAGCACCCGCGGATGCAGCGTCGGACGCCACAGCCACAGCGCCTGGAACCCGCTCAGGATCCGTTCCTGGGCCTCGACGAACTCCTTCGCCGGCAGCGCGCGCAACGCTTCGACGTCGTGACAGCCGACTTCGTCCAGCAGCCGCCGCGCCAGCGCCGTCCCCGCTTCCGGGGTGGCGACGTGGTCCGCGCCGCCGCTGCTGCTGATCGCCTGCGCGAACAACCCGGCGCCGAGCGGGCTGCCCATCAGGTTGCCGATGCTCTTCGCGCCCGCCGAGACGCCGTAGACGGTGATCCGCGCGGGGTCACCGCCGAACGCGGAAACGTTGCGGCGCACCCACTTCAGGGCCTCGACCTGGTCGAGGAAGCCGCACACCCCGGCGTCCGCCTCGGCCTCGCCGAAGATCCCGGCGAGGTGCAGGAAGCCGAGCGAACCGAGCCGGTAGTTGATCGTGACGACGACGATCCCGGCGCGCGCGAACTCCTCGCCGTCACCGAGCTGCTCGCCGTGGCCGACGCGGTAGCCGCCGCCGTGCAGCCAGAACAGCACCGGCCACCCGCCTTCGGGCGCCGGGCCTTCCGGGGTGCAGACGTTGAGGTACAGGCAGTCCTCGTCACACACCGCGGACGGGTTCATCGGGTCCGGCGACTGCATCGCGTGCGGCCCGTACTCCGTCGCGACGTGCACGCCGCCGGAGAGCGACGGCGGCCGCGGCGCCCGCCACCGCAGCTCGCCGACCGGCGGGCGGGCGTACGGGATCCCGCGCCAGACGCGGACGCCGTCCCCCGCCAGCCCCACCAGCGCCCCGAGCTCGGTCGTGACCGTCGGGACGGAAACCATCAGAGCGAGGCCTGCTCGACCGTCGGCAGGCAGACCTCGAACCGGGTGTTCCCGGGTTCGGACTCGACCCGCAGGTCACCTTGGTGCCGCTCGACGACGATCTTGAACGAGATGTCCAGGCCCAGCCCGGTGCCCTCGCCGACCGCCTTCGTGGTGAAGAACGGCTCGAAGATCCGCGGCTTGATCTCGTCCGGGATGCCCGGGCCGGTATCGCCGATCTCCACGCGCACCTGGTCGTCGACGCGCCACGTGCGCAGCGTCAGCGTGCCCTCACCGCCCATCGCGCCCAGCGCGTTGTCGATGATGTTCGTCCAGACCTGGTTCAGCTCGGCCGGGTACGCCGGGATCTTCGGCAGGTCACGGTCGTACTCCTTGACCACGCGGACGCCGTCGCCGATCTTGCCGGCCAGCATGACGAGCGTGGAGTCGAGGCCGTCGTGGACGTCGATCCACTGGTGCGGCGCCCGGTCCATCTGCGAGTACTGCTTGGCCTTGCCGACCAGCGCGGAGATGCGGTTGGTCGAGTCCTCGATCTCGCCCATCAGCATCTCGGTCTCGAGCGCGTAGGCGAGCCAGCGGACGGCGCCGTCGAGGAAGGTGTCGCCGACCGACTCCAGGACGTTGTCCATGTCCGGCGCGGTCAGCCCGGCGCGGACGTAGATGTCGGCCAGGTCCCAGCCGCCGTCGACGCCGTGGTCCTCGAACCAGTCGCCGATCTCGTCCTCACGGTCGGACTGCTGCATCGCGGTCAGCTTCGGGGCCTGCGCGACCTGCTTGACGAGCCGTTCCTGGACGTCGATGAGCATGTCGAGCAGCTCGGGGTCGATGTCCTTCTTCGCCAGGTAGGCGAGCTTGTGCCGCATCCCGGCGACCCGTTCGCGCAGCGCGGACGTCGCCCGGACCGCGGCCGCGGCCGGGTTGTTCAGCTCGTGCGTCAGGCCGGCCGACAGCTCGCCGAGCGCCAGCAGACGGCGACGCGAACCGATCACCGTGTCGCTGTTGCGCCAGCCGAGGTACATGCCCTCGAGCAGGTGCGTCGCCATCGGGAACCACTTGCGGAACTCGACGGAGAACTCCTGCGACGGCAGCGCCAGGAACGTGACGTCGGACAGCGCGCGCACCGAAGCGCCGTAGCGGTGGTCGGTGTCCTGGTGCACGAAGAACTGCGTCGCGCCGAAGTAGGCGCCGCGCTGGTCGGACCGGTTGGTCTCCACCTCGGTGCCGCTGACCAGCCGCGTCATCCGGATCGCGCCGGTGAGCAGGACGTAGAAGCAGGTGGCCTCGTCGCCTTCGCGGATGACGACGGTGTCGCCCTCGTACTCTTCGAGCACGGCGTTGGCGGCGATCCAGTCGAGCTGGGCCTCGGAAAGGTGTTCGAACAGGAAGAGGCCGCGAAGCTCTTCCCGCGGCAGTGCGCTCATTGTTCCTCCAGGTACCGGTGTACCAGCGTCACGGCCATCGCGCCCTCGCCGACGGCGGACGCCACCCGCTTGACCGACTGCGACCGCACGTCACCGGCCACGAACACGCCGGGGATCGACGACTCGAGGTAGTGCGGATCACGGTCGAGCGACCAGCCGGCCGGCCGCTGGCCGTTCGCCGTCAGGTCGGGGCCGGTGCAGACGAAGCCGTGGTCGTCGCGGTGGATGCCGTCGCCGAGCCAGTCGGTGCGCGGGGCCGCGCCGATGAAGATGAACAGGTGGCCGGTCTCGACCGTCTCGGTGACGCCGTTCTCGCACAGCGTCAGCCGCTCGAGGTGGCCGTCGCCGTGGACCTGCTTGACCGTCGTGTGCGTGCGCACGTGGATGTTGCCGATGCCGGCGATCTGCTCGATCAGGTAGTGCGACATCGACGCCTCGAGGGAATCGCCGCGCACGAGGATCGTGACGTCGCTGGCGTGCCGGGAGAAGAACACCGCGGCCTGCCCGGCGGAGTTGGCCCCGCCGACGATGTAGACGTGCTCACCCTTGCACTCGGGCGCCTCGGTCGCGGCCGAGCCGTAGTAGACGCCGCGGCCGGAGAGCTCCTCGATGCCTTCGGCCTCCAGCGCGCGGTAGGTGACGCCGCTGGCGAGGATCACCGAGTGCGCGGCGATCTCACTGCCGTCGCCGAAGGTGATCACCCGCGAGGAGCCGCGGGCCTCCAGGCCGACGACGTCGCGGGCGGTCAGCACCTCGGCGCCGAACTTCTGCGCCTGGCGCCGCGCCCGGTCGGTCAGCTGCGCGCCGGAGACGCCGTCGGGGAAGCCGAGGTAGTTCTCGATCCGCGAACTGGTGCCGGCCTGGCCGCCGGTGGCCTTCTTCTCGACGAGCACGGTCCGCAGGCCTTCGGACGCGCCGTAGACCGCGGCGCCCAGCCCGGCCGGGCCGCCGCCGATCACCACGAGGTCGTAGAACTCCTGCGCCGGGCGGGTCGACAAGCCGACCGCGTCCGCGATCTCGCTGCCGCTGGGCTGCTTCAGCACGGTGCCGTCGGGGGTGACGACCACCGGGATGTCGGCCTCGGCGGCGTCCGCGGCCTGCAGGATCCGCTTGCCTTCGTCGTCCTCGACCGAGTACCAGCGGTACGGCACGGCGTTGCGCGCGAGGAAGTCACGCAGGTGGAACGACGGCGAGTTGTAGCGGTGGCCGATGAGCTTGACCTCTTCGACCGGCTTGTCGCCGACCGCGCGCCAGGTCTCGACCAGCGCGTCGATCACCGGGTAGAGCTTCTCCTCCGGCGGGTCCCACGGCTTGAGCAGGTAGTGGTCGACGTCGACGACGTTGATCGCCTGGATCGCGGCGTCGGTGTCGGCGTAGGCGGTCAGCAGGGCGCGGCGGGCGTGCGGGAACAGGTCCATCGCCTTCTCGAGGAAGGCGATGCCGTCCATCTGCGGCATCCGGTAGTCGGCGAGGATCGCGGCCACGGCGTCGCCGCGCAGCTTGATCTCGCGCAGCGCTTCGAGCGCGTCCATGCCGGAGTCGGCACGGATGACGCGGTAGTCCTTCCCGTAGCGCCGGCGCAGGTCTCGGGCGACCGAGCGGGACACGGCGGGATCGTCGTCGACGGTCATCAGGATCGGCTGGCTCACGAGATGCAGCCTACGGCGCGGGGCGCCCGGCTGGGGAGGACCGCCGTTTCGGCACCTGGACCCGCTCCAGGTCCGCGGCCACCACGATCTCCCCGCCGAACTCGGCCCCGGCCTCCTCTTCGAACCGCGCCGGGTCGGGGTAGCGCTGCGAAAAGTGGGTCAGGACGAGCTGCCGGACACCGGACTCGGCGGCGACACGGGCGGCCTGCCGCGCGGTCAGGTGCCCGAAGTCGCGGGCGAGGTTGGTGTCCTCGGCGAGGAAGGTCGACTCGATCACGAGCATGTCGGCGTTTTCGCTCAGGGCGTAGACGGCGTCGCAGAGGCGGGTGTCCATGACAAACGCGAACCGCTGGCCGCGGCGCGGGACGCTGACGTCGTCGAGGCCGGTGTCACCGAGGCGGCCCTCCCGCTGCAGCCGGCCGACGTCCGGGCCGGTGATGCCCCGTTCGCGCAGCCGCTCGGGCAGCATCGTGCGGCCGTCCGGCTCGGTCAGCCGGTAGCCGAACGCCTCGACGGGGTGGCTCAGCCGTCGCGCCTCGAGGGTGAGCTTCCCGGTGGCGATCGGGCCGTCTTCGGCGATGGGGTGTTCCCGGAGGTCGGCGGTCTCGTAGAACGCCGTCGCGTGCCGCATCCGCTCGAAGTAGTGCGCGCCGGACGCCGGGAAGTGGGCGTGGACGGGATGCTTCACCTTGTCCAGCGACAGCCGCTGGATCACGCCGGAGAGGCCGAGGCTGTGGTCGCCGTGGAAGTGCGTGACGCAGATCCGGGTGACGTCGGTGGCGGCGACACCGGCCCGCAGCATCTGGCGCTGGGTGCCTTCGCCGGGGTCGAAGAGGATTCCTTCGCCGTCCCAGCGAAGGAGGTAACCGTTCTGGTTCCGGTGGCGCGTGGGCACCTGGCTCGCGGTCCCCAGCACCACCAGTTCGCGGGTCGACACACCCGCACGCTACTCACGCGGCGGGTGTGGTGTCCCCGAGTTTGCGCAGCCGGAACGCCAGCACGAGCAGCATGATCCCGTAGAGGAGCGCGTAGATCCCGACGAGCAGCGCGATGCCGTACGCGCCGGCGATCGGGTTGATCACGATGAGGATCCCGGCGATCACGGAGAGCGCCCCGGCGGCGATGAGGAACGCCTCGCCCTCGATCTGCTTGCGCAGCCGGATGGCGGCGACGATCTCGGCGCCCCCGGTGATGATCGCCCAGAACCCGACGAAGAGCGCGAGCAGCAGGACCGTCAGCCCCGGCCACACGAGGACGACGATTCCGGCGATGATGCCCAGCGCGCCGAGGATTCCGTAGGCGGCGCGGTGGGCGCCGTCCCCCGGCCGGAACGCCTGCATGAGCCCGCCGATGCCGTCCACGATCGCGTACACGCCGTAGAGGATGGCCAGCACCAGCACGGTGGCGCCCGGCCAGACGAGGGCGAAGATCCCGAACAGGACGGCGAGCACCCCGCGGACGGCGGCGAGGGGCCACGCCTGGCGTGGTTCGACGACGGAGAAGGCCGTGAAGGAGGTCATGAGTCGCTCCTCTGGGTGTAAGGGAAGACCCAGTATCGCGACAAACACCGCGGTCGGCGCGGTTCACCACCCGTTCGGGCCACGAGTCCACCCAACGTCCACTGTGGCCCGAACGGGACGGCTCAGGCGTCCGCCGCCAGCAGCACCGGGCGGCGGCCGAAGCCGATGGCCGCCGCGCTGCCCGGAAGCAGTTCCGCGGCCGCGACGCTCGGCAGGTCGGCGAGCACGGCGGTGCCGTCCGGCAGGACCGCGGTGAGCCGGGTGACCGCGCCGCGGAAGCTGTGGTCGGTGATCCGGGCCGGGCCGCCGACGGCCGCTTCGAGCGTCACCGACTCCGGGCGGACGAGCACACGCACGGCCGCGCCGTCCGGCCGCTCCCCCGGCTCGGCCAGCTTCAGCCGCTGCCCGGCGACGTCGACCTCGGCGCCACCGCCGGTGACGGTGCCCGCGAGGTGGTTCATCGTGCCGACGAACTCCGCGACGAACGCCGTCGCCGGGCGCGCGTACAACGCGGCCGGGGTGTCGCACTGCTCCAGGCGACCGGACTTCATGACGCCGACGCGGTCCGCGATGGACAGCGCTTCCTCCTGGTCGTGCGTGACGAACAGCGTGGTGATGCCGACCCGCAGCTGCAGCCGCCGGATCTCGTCCCGGAGCTGGGTGCGGACCTGGGCGTCCAGCGCGGACAGGGGCTCGTCGAGCAGCAGCACACGCGGCTCGATGGCCAGCGCCCGGGCGAGCGCGACCCGCTGCTGCTGGCCGCCGGAGAGCTGGTGCGGGTAGCGCTTGGCGTGCGTGTCCAAGCCGACCAGCTCCAGCAGCTCCTGCGCGCGCTTCTGCCGGGTCGCCGTGCCCTGGCCGCGCAGCCGCAGGCCGAACGCGACGTTGTCCTGGACCGTCAGATTCGGGAACAGGCTGTAGGCCTGGAACACCATGCCCATGTCGCGCTTGTTCGCCGGCACGCCGACGACGTCGGAGCCGTCGACGAGCACCTCGCCCGCGTCGGCCTGCTCCAGTCCGGCGAGCACGCGCAACGCCGTCGTCTTGCCGCAGCCGGACGGGCCGAGCAGGGCGACCAGCTCGCCGGGCTCGATCAGCAGGTTCAGGCCGTCGAGGGCCCTGACCTCGCCGAACTCGCGGCGCAGGCCGCGGAACTCGACGCTGGCGCCGGTCTTGGTTTCGATCATCAGGCGATTCCTCGCTCGAGCCGGCGGCGACCCGCCACCACGGACAGGACGAACAACAGCAGGAAGGCGACGAACAGGCTGAACAGCGACACTGCGACCGACACCCCGGCCTCGGACTGTCCGGTTTGGACCGTCCACACGGGAAAGGTGTCCATCAGCAGGATGCTGGCCAGGGTGTATTCACCAAGCACCAGCGCCAGGTTGAGGAACGCGGCGCCGAACACCGCGCTGCGGATGTTGGGCACGATCACCCGCAGCAGCACGGTTCCCCAGCCGGCGCCGAGGCTGCGCGCGGCCTCGACCAGCGTGGGCAGCGCGATCGCCTGCAGGCCCGCGTCGAGCGTGCGGTAGGTGAACGGCAGCGCCAGGACGACGTACTCGAGCACGAGGATCACGGGAGTCCCGTTGATCACCTCGGGCGCGTCGGCGAACACCACGAGCACGCCGTTGACCAGCACGATCGGCGGGATGACCAGCGGCAGCAGGCTGATCCCCTCCATCAGCCGGCGCAGCTTCGGCTTGCGCAGGTGCACCCAGCTGACCGTCGGGACCATGATCAGCAACGTCAGCACGACGGTGCCGGCGGCGACCCAGAGCGACGTCCCGAGCGTTTCGAACAGGCCCGGTTCGTCGAGCAGCTTGCCCCAGGAAGCGAAGCTGTGCGTGTTGTTGACGTCGCGGAGGCTGAACTCGACCGACGCCGCCATCGGCACCAGGAAGTACAGCCCGAACAGGGTGAGAATCGTCCAGCGGCCCCACTTGTTCGTCATCCGAGCCACCTCGACGCGCGCCGCTGCATCCACGAGTAGAACGCCATCACGACCGCGACCACGACGATCATGCCGAGGCCGAGCGCCTTCCCGAGGTTCTGCTGGTCGGCCACGACGTTGCCCGAGACGAGCGAGCCGATCTGGATTGGCACCAGCGGGATGATGCCGGTGGTCAGCGCGTAAGCCGTGGCGTACGCGCTGAACGCGTTGGCGAACAACAGAAGCGTCGAAGCCAGGAACGGCGGCAGCAGCACCGGGACGGCGATGAGCCGGAAGTACTGCCCGCGCGTCGCACCGAGGTTCTCCGCCGCCTCGCGCCACTGCGCGCGCATGCCTTCGAGTGCCGGGGTGAACACGATGACCATCAACGGGATCTGGAAGTAGACGTAGACGATGGCGATGCCGGCGAAGCTGAACAGGCTGAACCCGGACGCGTAGAGGTCCAGGCCGATCCCGGCCAGCCCCTTGGTGACGATGCCGATGCTGCCGAGCGTCGCGATGAAGGCGAACGCCAGCGGCACGCCGCCGAAGTTGGCGAGCACCCCGGCCGCGCTGGAGACGACCTTGCGCAGGAGACCGTCCGGTTTGGACCCGAGCACGGCGTGCGCGAGCAGCGCGCCGAGCACGGCGCCCAGGACGGCGGTCAGGGCGGACAGCTCGATCGACGTCACGAACGAGCGGCCGAACTGGTCCTTGAAGGCCGCGCCGAGGTTGTCCGTGGTGAACGCGCCGTTGTTGTCCTGGAACGCGCCGACCGCGACCATCACGACCGGCGCGCCGAGGAAGACACCGGTGTAGGCGAGGAAGGGGACCAGGCCGAGGTGGCCGGTCACCCACTTGAGCAGGCGCCGCGCGAACCCGGGGCGCACGGGCACGGCGGCGGGCGTGGTCGCGCCCGCCGCCGTGGTGAGGGTTTCGGCCGTCACGTCAGCCGACGGCCTTCGCCCACTCGTCCGCGACGACCTTCTTGGCCGCGTCGATCTGGTCGTTGGTCGGGAACTTCGTCTCGCCCGGGATCTGCGGCAGGGCCGCGAGCGACGTCTTGTCCGCGGTGCCCGCCGACTCCATCTTGGGCAGCCGCGCCGGGCGCGAAAGGCCCTTCAGGAAGAGGTTCTGGCCCTCGTCGGAGAACAGGAACTCCTGCCACAGCCGCGCGGCGGCCGGGTGCGGGGCGGTCTTGCTGACGGCCTGGCAGTAGAAGTTCGAGTAGACGCCGTCGGCCGGGACCGCGACCTTCCAGTCGACCTTGCCCTCGAGCTTCTTCGCGTAGCCGGCCTGCAGGTAGTCCCAGTCCAGCGTGATCGGGGTCTGGCCGCTCTCCACGGTGGCCGCGCTGGCCTGCACCGGGATGAAGTTGCCGGACTTCTTGAGGTCACCGAAGTAGGTGATGCCGGGCTTGATGTCGGCGAACGAACCGCCGTTGCCCAGCGCCGCGGCGTAGACGCCGGCGAACGCCGCGCCCGCCTTCGTCGGGTCGCCGTTGAGCGCGATCTTGCCCGCGTACTCCGGCTTCTTCAGGTCAGCGAAGGACTTCGGCGGGTTCGGCACCTTCTTGGCGTCGTAACCGATGGAGATGTAGCCGCCGTAGTCGTTGACCCACTGGCCGTCGGCGTCCTTCTGGTTGTCCGGGATGTCGCCGAAGGTCGCGACCTTGTAGGGCGCGAGCAGGCCGTCCTGGGCCGCGGTCAGCGCGAAGGCGCCGCCGAGGTCGAGCACGTCGGGGGCGCGGTCCTGGCCCTTGAGCTGCTTGACGGCGTTGACCTCGTCCTGGCTCGACCCCTCGGGGTTCGCCTCGGTGACCTTGATGCCGTACTTCTTCTTGAAGGCGTCGAGGAGCTCGCCGTAGTTCGCCCAGTCGTGCGGGAGGGCGATGACGTTGAGCGTGCCCTCCTTCTTGGCCGCCTCGACCAGCTTGTCCATGCCACCGAGGTCGGCGGCGGACTTCGCCGTCGCCGCCCCGCTCGCGGAGTCCTTGGTGTCGCCGGAAGCGCCACTGCAGGCGGTGGCTACGAGGGCGGCCGCGGCGACCGCCGCGGTGAGCGCCACAAAACGTCTGTTCACTTGCTGCGTCCTCCGTTGCCCGGGTGGGTGTCCGGAGCGAACGGTTCACGAACGAAGTGAACGATCTTGGTCCAGCGCGTGAATACGTACATCCGTACGCATGCACGTTCCGTGATCACACTGTTGGCGGTTGCCCACTACCCTGACCAGCGGGTTTCTGCGGAGGAATTCACGAAGCGTGAGGACCGGCGTGCGCCGCGGCCGCCACCACGGCGCACGCCGGTTGATCAGGGGTAGCTCACCAGGTTGGACGGCCGGGTGCCGTCCGGGGTGATGTCACCGGTGTTGTTGATGACGTGGTTGATCCGGCCCTGGGTGCCCAGCGAGACGGTCACCATGTCGTGGAACCGGACGTTCGGGTTGGTCGGCGCCTCGAACGCGTGCGCGGCGACGACCGAGGGGTTGGTGCTGAAGAAGCAGTAGCTGCCCAGCCCCCACGCCTCGTGACTGGTGACGTTCGGGCCCACCTTGTAGGCGGAGTAACCCTGCGTGGACCCGTTCATCCACCCGGCCTGGTTCGGCACGTCGTAGGGCATCTCGTTCTGGAAGAAGTACGTCCGGCCGCCGTTGCCGTTCCAGACGACCTGCGTCTTCTGGTAGTGCTCGACGAACAGGCCGTACATCGTCACGTTGTTGCCGTTGACCGTGAGCCCGGTGTCGGCGGTGTTGGTGTTCCAGCCGACCGTGCCGCCGTTGCCGTGGTCGGCGCGCCAGATCCACATGTGGTCGCCGATCACGTTGTTGCTGTTCACCACCAGGCTGGTGGTCGCCTTGCCGACGGTCGCGCCGCCGATCCGGAAGAACACGTCGTGCAGCGACGTCGGGTCCGCCGAGTGGTCGGCGGTCGAGCCGGCCTGGCCGACCTGCATGAGCGTGTTCGAGTTGGTCGTGCCCGCGTCGACCAGCAGGCCGGCGACCTTGACGCCGTTGACGTCGTCGACGTTCATCGCGGTCACGCCGCCGTCCGGCACCAGCGTGGCGATGCCGAGCCCGAGCACGACGGTGTCCGGCCGGGTGACGTGCAGCGCTTGGTTCAGGTGGTAGACACCCGGCGTGACCAGCAGGTTCTTGCCCGCGGCCAGTGCGGCGTTCATGTCCGCGGCGCTCGCGCCGGGCTTGGCGATGTAGAACTGGTCGATCGGGATCGACGAGCCGGGAGCGGTGCCGTTCGCCCAGGTCGTGCCCGCGGCGTTGGTCTTCACGCTCGGGACGAAGACCTGGTAGTTGCCGGCGTTGTCGATGTAGAGGAACGGCTTCTCGCGCGTGACCGGCGTCGTGTTGACGGTCGTGTACGGCGGCGACGGGAACGTGTTCTGCGGGGCGCCCTGCACGCCGGCGAAGACCATGTTCCAGTTCGAGCCGTTCCAGCTGCCGAACTGCGAGTTGCGCGAGATCCACTGCTGCTGCGAGCCGGAGCGGACCTGGCCGTCGATCTTGGAGTCGGAGATCCAGCCGCCGCTGGCCCAGCCACCGTCGTCGAGCTGCAGGTCGCCGCGGACGTGCATGCGTCGGTACGGCGCGGCCTGGCTGACCGCCCAGCGGTCGGTGCCGCCGGTCGGGTTGACCGAAAGGTTCTCGGCGCTGCGCCAGAAGTTCTGCGTCGCGTTCTGCGGCGGGAACCAGTCGGCCTCGACGTGCACGGCGCCGTTGATCGTCACGGCGTCCGGGCTGAGCCCGAGGCCGAGGACCTGCGTGTAGAAGCCGACGTTCACGTCGTTGGAGTACGTGCCCGGCTTGAACATCACGGCGTAGCGCTGGCTGCCGAACTGGTTGGTTTCCTGCTGGCTGAAGATGCTGTTGAGCCGGCTCTGGATGCTCGAGCTGGACATCGAAGGGTCGAAGATCACGACGTTCGGGCCGAGGTCCGGTTGACCGGAGGTCGGCGGAGTTGTGCCACCCACGGGGTTCAGTGTGAAGGACTGGGCGGTCGTGCCGTTACAGGCATACTGCTGGAGTTGCACGGAGTCGGCGACGGAGGCCCCCGGGACGTCGAGGCACTTCCCGCTGTTGCGGCTGACGAAGTGGTACCGGCCGTTCCCCTCGTCGACGGCCTGCCACTGCTGGTTGGCGCCGTTCGAGTAGGTCCACAGCTGGATCAGGCCGCCGTCGGCGGTGGAGACGTTGCTGACGTCCCAGGCCGCGGCCGGGTTGCCGCGAGTGTTCACCTGGTAGTAGCCGTCCCCGGTCGAGGAGAACTGCCACTCCTGCGAAGCGGTCTGGTTGCAGGAGTACTGCTGCACAACGGTCCCGTTCCCGGTCCCGGCAGCCCGCGCATCCACGCACTTCCCGCTGTTCACGGCGGCGACCGTGTACCACCCGTCCGGGGTGATCGCGGCCTGCGCCGCCGGAGCCGCCACCGCGACCGCGCTTCCGACCAGGACGAACGCTGCGGAGAGCAGCGTCATCACCCGCCGTCTCGTCTTCATTCGAAACCTCCTCCGCCGCACGCGCGGCGTCCTTCGAGCAGGAAACGACAGAGGCGTGCCCGGTCTTGAAGACGCGGCGTAACGGGCGGGGACCTCGGCGTCACAACCGCGCAAAATGTAACGGCGGCCACACCCGGAGTCAATACACGACTAAAAATAAGGTATAAAGCTGCAGGTCGGAGGCTTGTTGGTCCGGTGGGCACCCCCGCGTCGAGGGCCGCGGAGCGCCGTGTAGTGTATGGACACACGAGATGCGGAGTTCACCTTCGCTCCGGGGCTATGGCGCAGCTGGTAGCGCACCTCACTGGCAGTGAGGGGGTCAGGGGTTCGAGTCCCCTTAGCTCCACTTCTCACGAAGACCGCTCACCGGAACAGCAGGTTCCAGGGTGAGCGGTTTTTTCGTTCCTCCGAACTTTGGGTTCGGCAAGTGGAAGACCGACCTGAAGCCGGTCGGTGCTCCCGCGCGAGGCAACCTGCTCCGGGAGGCCGCCCAATGCCGCCGGCGCATCTTCGGCTTCGACGAAGACGAGCTCCCACCGGAGATCCGGGGTAGTCGCGGACCGCGGAGACCACAGCATGATCTTCATGCCGTGCGGACATCGGGGTCTCCCGGATCAGGGCACGGACCGGCGGCCACGAGCACTGGCCAGGCGGCGAGGCTGATCGCCGTGAGGGGCCGAGGGCACCCGAGCCCGGGGCCCGGACCGGATCCGCCGGTTCGGGCCGCACGGTTCACTGCGGTTTCGGGACCGCGTACAAGCATTCGCCGCCGGTGTCGCAGATGTCGATGTGCAGGAACCGCGCCCGGTCGCGTACCACCTTGGGCACCTTGGTCAGGTCCTGTTCCGGCACCTCCAGGGTGTGCGTGCCGCCGATCGGCCGGCCGACGATCGGTTTCGGGGTGGCCGTGGTGGCGTTCCGGCGTTCCTTGGCCTTGTTCGCCTCGGTGGCGCTGACGATGTCGCCGATCTTGTACTTGCTCGCGGTGGCGCCGAGATAACCGTTCACCGTCGACGGCAGGACGTTCTGGATGTCGGTGTACTTCCGCTCGACGATCTTGTCGCCCGGGTCGTAGGAATCGATGTACTTCCGGCGTTCGGTCCGGACCTCGCTGTAGTCGTAGGATTCGCTGCGCAGCCAGTTGAACAGGTTCCCGGCCTGGATCCGCCGCCACACCACGGGCCCGCCCTTGAAGTTCTCCGGGGCCGGGCGCAGGTCCACCCAGTCGTCGAGGTACTTCTCGAACTGTTCCGGGGTGACGGCGGCGGGTGGCCGGGTCCCCGGCAGGTAGGGCGAGCTCCCGGGTTTGAGCCGGCTCGCTTCGTAGTCGCCCGCCTCCTGTTCCACTTCGGCCGCGGTCGGTGGGGGCAGCGGGGTCGTCACCACCGGCAGCCGGTAGCGGGTCGGGCCGTCCTCGACCACGACCATGTCCGGTTCCGAACCCTTGATCGCGTCGCCGACACCCTGCGCCACCTTGACCACGGCCTTGGCCTTGCCCACCACGGGCATCGTCAGCAGGGCCTCGCCGGGGTCGCCCTCGGCCAGGTAGATCCCCGAGTTCGCCGCGTCGGCGGCCTCACCGGCCAAGGGGACCAAACCCAGGTAGTCCAGCAGGTCGTGGACGTCTTCGGGCGCGGGTTCCTCGTGGGTGCTCGTCGCGTGGTGGGTGGTGGCCGGTTCCTTGCCGTAGAGCGGGAACTTGTTCTCCGGGTTCGCGGCCAGCACGTCCTCGACGTGGTCGACGTCGTAGGCGGCGGGCGCACCGTAGTCGCCGGGGCCGCCGGTGAGGCGGTGGACGAGGGCGCCCGCGTCGCCGCCGAAACGTTCCGTGCTCGACGGGGCTCGGGTGGCGTCTTCGGGGTTGTCGCGATCGGGTCGGTCGCGCAGGATGGCGGCGGGGCTGCTCAGCGGCGGTTCGTCCTCGTCCGAGAGGATGGCGGCAGGGGAATCGATGTGGTCGCGAACGCGGCCGTCGTCGTGCTTCGAGTTCCGGTCGCCTTGGTCGCTGCGGTCGTCCCGGTCGCTGCGGTCGCCTTGGTCCTTGCGATCGTCGCGATCGCCGGAATTGTTCTTCCGGTCGCCGGAGTCGTCCTCGTCGTCGTTCTTGCCCGCGTTGCCGAGCACGACCTCGCGGGCGCCGCCCTCGTCGGCGCCCTTGAAGCCCGTGGACTTCTTTTCGCCGCCGTCGTTCTTCTTTCCGGAGTCGTCGGAACCCTTGTCCTTGGCGCCCGCGTTTCCCAGCACGACCTCGCGGGCACCGCCCTCGTCGACGCCCTTGAAAGCCGCGGAGTTCGCTTTGCCGTCGTCGTTCTGTTTCGGGCTCGCCACCGGCTGGGGTGTGCCGATCATCCCCGGGACCGTGGCCGCACCGGCCGTGCCGTCGTCGTCGCCGGGAACGGCGATCCGCGGCCCGGCGTGCGCGGCGCCCGCCCCGATGAGCCCGAAGGCGACGGTCATGAACCCGCCCGCCGCGGCGTGGCCCAGCACCCGGCGTAGGTCGACCCTGGTATCTCGCATCATGCGCCCCTCGGTGGTCCGAAATGTCAGGTGCGGCGATGCTAGGTCGAACCGGTACAGCCTCGATACATCCGGCGGCGGCCGGTGTTCGTCGATGCCGAAGGTGGTGTGGGTGCTGGATTCCGCCGTCTCGTCGACGGCCCGTGGCTCCGCGACCGTGTTGAGTCCACTCCGGACGCTCACCGACCGGCAGACCAGGTGCCCAGGCCGGCGACGACAGCTTGGATGAAGGTGGCGTCGATCGGGGCGCGCTCGATGGTGCTGCGGTAGTACATCGGGCCGATGGCCATGGCGGCCGCGTCTTGGCTGGGGAGCGCGAGGGTTACCTCGCCGCGGGCTTGGGCGTCGTCGAGGGCGGATGCGAGCCGGTCGGTGAGGATGCCGGCGAACTGTGCTCGGCGGGTGTCCATGTTCTCGTCCCACAGGGCCGTGTTGGCCAGGGTTGTGGACACCGCGCGTACGTCGTCGAGCTCGAGCTGGTGGGCGATCGCCGTCAGCTCCCGGCGCAGCCACTCCCTCGTCGGCGTGGTGGGCTCGGCGAGGAACGGCATCGGGACCGTGGCCATGGCCTCGAGGAGCAGCGACCCGGCCTGGGGCCAGTGGCGATACACCGTCGCGCGCCCCACCCGCGCGCGGTCGGCCACCTGCACGTGCGTCACCGCGGCCGGGCCGCTCTCCAGCAGGAGCTCGCGGGCGGCGTTCAAGATCGCTTCGCGGCTTCGCACGGCTCGGGGATCCGTCTCGCTGGTCACGAACCAATCCTATGAGACAACTTGACTCGCAGTGTGATGAGCGGCCATCATCCAAGTATGAGACAATCTGTATCACAAATGACGGTGGCCGTCCTCGGGGCGACGGGGGCCACCGGCCGGCACGTGGTGTCCACGGCGCTTCGGCGCGGGCACCACGTGGTCGCGCTGACCCGCCGCCCGGGAACGTTCGCGCCGAGCGAGGGACTCGACGAAGTGACCTGGCCCGAGGTCACCGACGTCTCGGCGCTCACACACGCGCTGCCGGGCACGAACGTGGTGATCAGCGCGCTGGGCGGCGCGGACAAGGGGCCGACGACGGTCTGCACCGACGGCATCCGCTCCGCGGTCACGGCGATGAAAGCGACCGGGGTCGACCGCTTGATCGCCGTCAGCGCGCACGGTGTGCTGGAGACGCACGACAAGTCGCTGTACTCCCTGGCGGTGTGGGCGAACGTGGCCGACCGCCTGCGCGACAAGGAAACGATGGAGCCGCTCATCACCGCCTCCGGTCTGAAGTGGACGATCGTCCGGCCGCCGAAGCTGTCGGACGACGACCGGGTCGGGCGGTACCGGGCCGGCGCCGACCTGCGGATCCGGCTGTGGAGCGCCGTCGGCCGTGCCGAGCTCGCCGCGTTCCTGGTCGACGAAGCCGAAACCCCGCGGTACATCCACGCCCACCCGCGGGTCGTCCGGTGAGCACCGCCCTCCCCGATCTGACGGGGAAAGTCGCCGTCGTCACCGGTGCGACCGGTGGCATGGGCCAGGTCATCGCCGCCGACCTGGTCCGCGCCGGCGCGCACGTGGCCACCGTCGCCCGCGATCCCGCTCGGGCGGACGCGCTGCGCGCACGCATCGGCGCCCCGGCGGCGAACCGGTTCGACGTCATCCCCGGAGACCTGTCCCGGCGCGCGGACGTCGTGACCGCGGCGGCGACCATTGTGGACCGTTACGACCGGATCCACCTCCTCGTCAACAACGCCGGCGCGCACTACTCCGGACACAGCGTCTCGGCCGACGGCGTCGAGATGCACATCGCCCTCGACTACCTCGCCGCCTACGGCCTCACCACCCTGCTGGACGCGCCGCTGCGACGTGGCCGCGCCCGCGTGGTGAACGTCGCCAGCGACACCCTCAACGACACCCGGCAGATCAAGCTCGCGGGCAAGCCCCGCCCGGCGACCCTCGATCTGACCGGCGTCGACGATCTCGCGGAACTCAACCCCGCCAACGGGTTCGCGCCGTTCGAGGCCTACGCGCGCGCCAAGCTCATGACCGTCACCGCCGGCTACGCCCTCGCCCGCGAGCTCGCCGCCGACGGAGTGACCGTCAACGCGCTGCACCCGGGGATCGTCGCGACCGACATCGTCAACGACCTCGTGCCGCCGTTTCTTCGCCCGGTGCGCACCTTGATCCGCCGCAGCCTGCTCACCCCTGCCGAAGGAGCGAAGAGCGCGACACGCATCGCGACCGACCCCGCCCTGGCCGGTGTCACCGGCCGCTACTTCAGCCGTGACACGGAATCGAGCACGCCGCCGGTGTCCCACGATCCCGCCACCCAGCGGAGACTCCTCGCACTGAGCCGGACCCACTTCGCCGGCTGACGCCGTCCGGGATCAGATCTTGCCCGCGGCCACGTCGGCGAGGGTCACGCGGGAGGACTTGTAGTTCACCACGTAGTGCTTGGACGGTTCCGTCGTGGTGATCTCCTCGCGGATCGGCAGGCCGTTGTCGGCGTTGATGATGAGGACGTCCGTACTGCCGTCCAGGATGGCGGGGGGCGCGGTGAGGGTCAGCGCGGCCTGGCCGTCGACAGTGGTCTTGCCGACGATCATGTCCGGGATGGTCGCGTACAGCTTCAGCACGCCCGCGCGGACCTCCGCGTCGGCGGCGTTGGCGAACAGCGCGTGTTCGTTGTTGCTCCACAGGTGGTTGTTGATCAGGTTTTCCAGGTCCTTGCCCGTCGGACGCGGCTTGGGAGCGGGAACCGGCTTGCCGATCTTGCGGAACAGCTCCGCGGTCTCCGCCTGGGCGGCCGCCCAGGCCTTGTCGGCCTCGGCGGGGCTCAGGCCGACTCCCAGAGCGTTGCCGGAGGCGGTGATCATCGCGATCCTGCCCTGGTCGACGTCGCCGTTCGCGGCGAGACGGGCCGCCGCCATCACGTTCTTGTCGTACGGCTGAGCAGGCTCGGCGTCACCCTTGGCGACCGCGTGCGCCAGGGTCTTCATCGAATCGCCCGTGAACTGCAGGCCCTTGTCGGTGTAGAGGGTGTAGGAGAGGTCCGGTTTGCCGTCCGGCATGAACTTCGTGTTGATGATCAGCGACGCGTCTCCGGGCTGCGTGCCGGCTGCCTTGACCGCGGAGGCCAGCTTCACCAGCGGCCCCTCGACCGCCGGCGGGGCCTCGACCGCCCGCGGGGCGGGGCCGGACGGGCCGGCCGGGACGCTGCCGCCGGACGTAGCCAGCACCACAGCCGCCGCGACGGCTGCCGCGCCCACGGCGGCGACACCGGCCTTGGGCCAGGAGAACCAGCGCTTCGGCCGCACGACCGTCGCGACGGGTTCCACCATCGCCGTCCGCAGTGCCGCGCGGGCACGGTCATAGGCCTCGGGACCGGGGGACGGCACGTCACGCAGCTTCTTCATGAGATCCATTTCGTCCATGGGGCTGTCTTTCACGTTGTCGGGACTTTCAGCAGCGCGACCACTTCGGGGGCTTCACGCAACGCTTTGCGCGCCTGGTGCAACAGGCGGCGGGCGGTGCCGGCCGGGATGTCGAGCACCCGCCCGGCCTCGGCGACGGTCAGGTCCTCCCAGGCGACCAGGCCCAGCACTTCCCGCTCTTCCGGCTTGAGCCGGGCAAGTGCCCGGCTCAGCAGCGCCTGCGTGTCCACGCGGACGTCCACCGCCGGCCAGGGATCCCAGTCACTCGCCACGCCGCTCAGGTCCGGCGCCGGCTCCTCGGCCGGCGCGGACCGCCAGTGCCGGCGCAGCCTGTTCAGCGCGACGCCGTACAACCACGGCCTGGCTTCGGGGTACGAAAGGTCATAGTTCGCACGGGACTCGTAAGCCGCCACCCACACATCGCCGAGCAGGTCCTCGGCGGCCTGCCGCCCGGCTCTGCGCGCCAGGTAGTTCCCGAGCGCGGTCTCGTGCCGGCCGATCACTTCCACGAAGGCGCCGGTGTCTCCGCGCAGCGACCTACCGATCAGTTCCGCGTCTGACGACATGAAGCTCCTCGGGTTTCGCTTCGCCCTGACACCCGTATTTGCCAACGCCCGCCCAAAGCGTTCAGGTCAGGTCACCCGATGAGGAACATCGCTGGTCAGGCGACGTGTGCGATAGGGAGATGCCGGTTTCAGCTTCCGGGCTGGTCGTCCGCGGCGGCTTCCTCGACGATCTCCGCGATCAGGATCGTGTCGTCGTCCACGTCGGCCTCCTCCGCGGTCACCTCGGCCGTCTCGAGGCTGTGCTTCTCGCGAAGGAACCGCTCGCGGTACAGGTGCTCGGCGTCGCTGGTCAGGTTGGACAGCAACCGTGCGTTGAGGCCGGCGCCGATCATGATTCCGACCACCGGCACGGCCTGGCCGAGCTTCTGCCTCGTCAGCCGCATCGCGAACCGCTCGTAGAACGCCCTGATGATCCGGGTGACGCCGTTCCGGTTCAGCTGGTCCCACGTCGCCCGGCGGGCGAGGTCGTTCACCAGCTTGTTCAGCTCGACGTACGCCATGCTCTTGCCGGTCTGCTGGGCCATCCCGAAGTTGAGGACGGCGAGCGCGAAGACCCGCTCCTGAGGCAGCTCGGTGTCGTAGCCGTAGTACGCGGCGGTGTGGGCGATCGCCCTCGTCATCGCGCCCAGGACCAGCACCGCGTCGGCCGCGATCGCCGCGGCCACCGTGCCCGCTCCGGGTGCCGCGCCGGCGCCCGCGCCGAGGATGCCGCCGGCTGACGCGAGCAGCTCGCCGCCGGAGACCGCCAGGCCGGCGCCCGCGCCCTCGACCGCGCTGAACGTCGTGTAGCTCAGACCCAGGCGCGGCTTGGCCTTGTCGATGTCGGCCAGGTCGAGCCGGTGGATGTCGCTCAGCTCACTGACGGCGTGCCCGCGCTTGGCGTACGCCGCGACGACCGCCTTCCGCCGCAGCGTCGCTTCGCTGGCCTTGTTCACCAACGTCAGCAGTCCGTCGATCGAGTTCTGGACGACCGAGGTCAGCTGTTCCGCGCCCGGCACCTGCTCGAGCCGTCCCCGGGCGAGCCGGCCGCCCCTGGCCACGCGCTCACGAACGCCCTGCGGCACGAGACGGCGTTCGCTGACCGCCAGCCGCTCCTCACGCCAGCGCTCGATGTCCTGCCACGCCGCCCGCTCGTACGGGCTCATCCGCTCGACGCCCACACCCTCAGCCTCGCAGGGCGCTGCCCGCCTGCCAAGCGCTCCAGCTGATCGCCCAGTCGCCGTGGCCGTTGTTGATGGACAGCTGGGGGCCGCCCGTGTTGGTGATCTCGACGACGTCGCCGACGTTGAAGTTGTCGAAGAACCACTTGGCGTTCTCGGTGTTCATGTTGAGGCAGCCGTTGGAGACGTTGTCCCGGCCCTGGACGCCGACCGTCTTCAGGTTCTCGTGCAGGTACTCGCCGTCGTTGGAGATCCGGACGTTCCAGTTCTCCGGCGCGCTGTAGTAGCCGGGGTCGCCCTCGCAGACGCCGTAGCTGCAGGAGTCCATGATCTTGTGCTCTTCCTTCCCCAGCACCGTGTGGGTGCCGTTGAAGGTCGGCGTCGGCCCCCGCGGCGGGGTGTTGGCGGTCTTGCCCATGCTGGTCGGCGCGGTCTTCACCAGCTGCCCGTTGTGGAACGCCTGGATCTGGTGCGTCTTGCCGTCCGCCTTGGCCACCCAGGAGTCGTGCACCTTGTAGGTGGCCGAGACGTCCTGGCCGCCGTACAGCCCGCCGCCGATCGGCGTGCCGAAATTCGCGGTCTCGAGCTTCACCGTCGAGCCGGCCTTCCAGTAGTCCTTCGGCCGGAAGTGCACCTCGCGCTTGCCCACCCAGTACCAGCCGCCCTCCTGGGCCGGCGACGACGTCACCTTGAGCGACTTCTCCACCGTCGCCTTGTCGGTGATGTCGTGGTCGAACTTCAGGCCGATGATCAGGCCCACGCCGAAGTCACCCGACGCCGACTGGAACAGCGACGGCGTGGCGACCCCGGCCGGCTTGATCGTGTGCACTTCCCCGCGCTGCTCGGTGGCCGCGCCCGCCTCGTTCACGGCCGTGGCGACCACCTGGTAGGTGGCCGCGTACCGGAGGTGGTCGTTGCTGGTCCACGTCTTCTTGTCCGGCGACAGCTCACCCTTGACGCCGTTGCCGGTCTGCGGGTTGGTCACCGTGACCGTCTGCAACGTGCCACTCGACGCCCGGACGACGATCGGGTCCTTGGGGCTCAGCTGGTCCCCGCCCTCGAACGCCACCAGTGCGGCCGGCACCCCGGGCGCCGTCGACGTCCCGGCCGGTCCGGCCGCGCCGACCGGCTGCGCGGTCCCGTCGGTCTGTCCACTGCATGCGGCCAGCAGGAGGGCCACCAGGCCGAGCCCGGCGATGCGGATCGTTCTCACGATCCACTAGACGCGCCAACCCCGGCCCAAGTTGTGTAACGATCCGGTCAACCGAGGACGATCTCGGCCCACACGGTCTTTCCGGTGCTCCGCTGCCACTGCCCCCAGGACACGCTCACCTGGGCGACCGCGCGCAGTCCGCTCCCGCCGCCGTCTCCCGCACGGCGGACGCAGGCCGTGTCCAGGCAGCCGTCGTCGACCTCGACGCACAACCAGCCGGGACGGCGCAGCAGCCGGACCTGGCGGGGTGGCTCGCCGTGGCGCAACGCGTTGGTCACCAGTTCCTCGATGACGAAGAGCGCCACCCGCCGCTGGTGTCCCGGCAGGTCGCCCAGAACGCGCTCGGCCCACGCGCGGACCGCGGGCACCTCACTGAGGTCGTCGGCGATCTCCAGCGCGACGACGCGGAGCTGCTCGTCCGTCTGGGGGAGCTGGTGCGTCGTCATCGGCAGTCGCCTCTCACCACGGTGGCGCGGTCGGTGCGCCGCACAAGCGGGGAATACCCCGCTTGTGCGGAAGCCGAACGTGCGCGCGGTCAGCCCGCGACGACCTGCTCACTCCAGTCGCCGCCGCCGTACGGCGGGGCTTGGACGGCAAGCTCGCCGGAGAACGGGGCCGGCTTCCACGGCCCCAGGACCCGCAGCTGGTAGTTGCCCACCGGGACGTTCTTGAACGTCGCGAAGCCGTTGGCGTCGGTCTTCGTGATCGCCTGGATGACGCCGTTCTCGAGCAGCACGACGTTCCGCTTCGCCACGCCTTCGCCGGCGTCGGGCTGGTTGTTGCCGTTCTTGTCGAGCCAGACCTGCCCGTGGGAGTCGGCGTGCATGCCGGGGACCTTGGCCAGGGCGCTGACGTACGGGGCGCCGCCGGTGTGACCGTCGGACGCCGAGCAGTCGAGCCCGGTCAGGCCGGTGTAGGCCGCCTTGTCGGGCACCTTGCCGTGCGCCGTGAGCACGATCCGCCCGCCGGCGGCCAACGTGCCATCGCGGCGCCGGAAGTCGAACGCGCCCCACTGGTCGTCGGTGACCGTCAGCTCCGAACCGAAGCCGCCCGCGTCGCAGCTGAGGAAGAGGCCGGTCAGCGGCGTGCTGCCGGAGTTCGTCAACGTGACCGTGACGGTGCCGGTGTCGCCGGGCGCGTAGCTCGCCTTGTCCAGCGTGAGGGTTTCGTGCAGCACGTCGGACAGCGGCCGCACGGCCCGCACCTCGAGTGCCGTGTAGGCGCCTCGGCCGTCGAGCCGCATCTCGCCCACGGGCTGGTCGACCCAGCCGCCGGGGACCTTCTGGAAGGACAGGTAGGCCATCCGGCTCAGCGGCACGCCGTCGAAGGAGAAGTGGCCCGTCGAGTCGGTGACGGCGACCATGTCCGACGTCGTCCCGACGCCGATGAAGTGCGCCTCGGCGCCGGCCAGGCTCTCGCCCGGTGACAGCTTGCCGTCGCCGTTCGCGTCCCCGTACAGCACACCCGCGACCCGCTCGGTGCCGCGCGCCATCGGCAGGGTGACGCGCTGGATGTTGTCGCTGTAGTCGACGTCCTGCCCGCCGTAGACCTCGACGTGCACCACGGAGTCGCCGTCGAACGTGCCGAGCTGCCCGGTGAGGTGCACGGTCCGGGTCTCCCCCTGCGCGATGGTCGCGCCGGTGCCGCCGTCCGAGAGGTCTCCCCACTGGTTCCGGTTGCCCCAGAAGGGCGTCCCGGACTCGGAGTAGGCGGTGCCGAACGCACCGAAGGCGACGGAGTCCCCGATGTTGGTCACCGTCACGTCGAGCCCGACGGTGTCCCCGGAGAGCCACCGGCCCTGCTCAGCGACGACGGTGACCTTGAGGTTCGCCCCGGAAACGGCCGACGCGGGTGTGGCGGCCAGTCCGGCCATCACGAGTGCCGCGGCCAGCACGGAGGCTGACCGCGTGAATCTGCCAGTAGGCATGGTTTTCTTCCCCCTTTGGGTGGTGGCAGCAAATCTAGGGCCTGCCGGAACGGCGCCGGGAGGCCGGAACATTCCGGACGACCGGTCCGGCAACCGTTCCCGCGCCTGGTGCGTACCGAACGGTCAGGTCACCAAGGCCGCCCGGACCAGTGGCACGTCCACCGCGGGTACTGCGATGTCGTGCCCGCCGTCGGCGGTCCGCGCCGCGAAGGCCACCCGTTTCGGTCCGCGCATCGCGCGGTCGGCCGGCGCCAGCTCGCTCTGCGGCGGGATCACCACGGCGTTCCCGCCGCGGCTTTCCTGCCACGTTTCGCCGTCGAAACGGTCACCGAGCCGAGGCAGCGGCACCGGCTTGCCGTGGTGGCGAACCAGTCCGAGCGCGCCGGCGGCCGCCAGCAGGTACTTCAGCAGCACGTCGGACGCCGCCGCCCGTCGCCACACCACCGGCGCACCCTTGGTCAGGTACAGGTGGCCGGGCTTGGCCAGGACCAGCTTCCGTTCGTCCAGGTCGAAGCGTCGCGCGCCGTTGAGTGTCCACACGAGACACAGCACCTGGATCGTCCGGCCGGCCTCGAAGTCCTCGAGATCCCGCTGCGGGGTGGCCGGCCGCACGAGACGGTCGAACGGGGTCTGCGTTCCGGCGGAACGGCGCGCCTTCACGATCCGGCGCCGTGGCCGAAGTAGGTGTCGAAGCCCGTGACACCGTCGAACCAGGCGTGCAGCCGGGCGAACTCCGGCTCCGGCAACGGATTGCCGTCGAACCGGACACTGCGCAGGGCCGGCAACCGGGCCAGGCCTTCGGGCGCTGCCGTGAACCGGTTGCCGATCAGGTTCAGCGCGCGGAGCCGGGGCAGTCCGAACAGCGGCTCCGGCAGCCGGTGCAGCCGGTTTCCCGTCAGGCTCAGCAGTTCCAGCTCCGCCAGCTCCCCCACCGAGTCCGGCAGCCCCGTCAGCCGGTTCACGTCCAGGTTGAGGAAACGCAGCTTCGTCAGCTTCCCGATCTCCGCCGGAAGCTCCGCCAGCCCGAAACCGATCAGCTGGAGCTGGACGAGATCGGGATACCGCAGGATCCGGCCGACGTCGTCGAGGTGCGAGTCGAGGCCGTGCCGGCCGAGGACCAGCCGGGTGACCGGGCCGCGGGCCTGCTCGGCGTCGTCGAGGCTGAAGAACGTGCTGCACGTTTCGCGCGCATCACCGATGGCCTTGTGCCAAGCCGCGAAGTATTCGTCACGCGGCACCGTGAACCGGACGATCTCCCGGTGCCGGTCCGGCTCGATCTCCTGGACGAAGACCAGGCCGCCGTCCTCCCAGATCGTCAGGTCGAAGCGTTCTTCGCCGTCGAGGAAGGGCCGTTGCACGGTCCCGATCGGGATGTCGGCGGCGGTCCACGACCGCATCGCCACGTCCATCCAGCTGCCCCACGCGAACCCGGCGAGATCGCGGCCGGCGGCGTCGAAGAAGCGCGCCTGCATTCCGCTGAACCCTCGGTCCACGAGGCGGACCGAGAACCCCGCCGCGGGCGGAAAAGCTGGGTCCTCGCCTATCGAGCCTCCAGGTGACAACGGTCGCATCAGGCCGCCAAGAGCCCGATCAAGCGCTCCACATCGGCGTTCTTCGCCAGGCCACGTTCTCGGCAGGCACCGACCAGGACCGCGGCGACGCTCTCGACCTGCTTTCCGAATCGAGCCAGCTCGACGGGTTCGCTCACTTCACCGCCGCCGACGAGCCGGACGTCCGAAATCCCGTTGCCGGCCGTCGACAAGACCACCGAATACGGACCGTCGAAGAACCTGATGGTGGCGCCCGGGGATCGACCCGAAATCATGGATCGCAGTCCCGAGAGCAATTCCGCGACGAACGCGACGGCGAGGTCGTTCCACTGACTCTCGGGGAACGCCCGGTCGCCGGAGAGCTCGATCCAGACACTCCCCCAGATCGCTCCGGAACGGGCCACCTCGAGTGAGCCGGGATCACATTTCAGCTCCATACCGCGGTCAACCTCTTCCCACCGGATAAGCGGTCTCGATCGTAGCAGTCTCCTTGTTCAGCCACATTTCGATCTGCATCCCCGTTGCCGACCCTCTCAGCACGACGCGCGGCCCCTGAGACGGACCGGCCATGGATGCGTTCTTGTAGGCCTGCAGAACGGTCTTCTCGATCGCTTCGGGCGACATTCCCGCCGGGAAGGGGTCTTTCCTGCCGCTCTGCTTGAACACCTTCCCGTCGACGGTGTGCCGGTCGACGATGTGGTCGATGTCGACGGTGACCTTCTTGGCCGCGGGCAGGTTGACCCGTTTGCAGTTGTGCACCAGAACCGGGGACGCGCCCGCGAGCACGAAGAAGGTGTGCACTCCCGCAACCGAGAGGTTGAAGGTTCGGGCGGTTCCGCCGTGCCGGAACACGGCCGACACGGTGGCGTTCTCGCCACCCGGCATGGAGAGGCGGTCACCGGCCCGAAGGTCTCCCGCGTACACCCAGCGGTCGGCCGTGGCGTCCCAGAAGAGGTGGCGCTCGGTCGTTTCGACGGTTCCCGGCCGAGCCTGCCCGTCGACCACCGAGAGACTCACGAACTCGTGGTCCTCATCCGTTGCCCAGGTCGCCGACACGCTGTCGGTCCGCCGGTCCGGCGACCGCGGTTCCGCGTTCTCGATGAGATCGCCGACCTCGACCTCCGCGATCGCCTTGGCGGTCCCGTCCGCCATCAGAACCTTGGTGTCCCCGGTGAAACTGTTGAAGCCACTGCACAACGGGTCGTCTTCTGCGGCGCGGAGGCCGCCCATTTCGCCGTCCTCGCCGCTGATCTTGCTACGCGCCGCGCCGTATCCCATCGCGCCCAGGCCCACCAGCGCGTCCAGGCTGTTGTTGACAAGATCGTCGAGCGACTTTTCCCCGGCACACTCGTCATAGTGCTCGACGCAGTACAGCGCGGCGATGGACTTCGCGCCGGCCACGTCGCCCTTGCTGTCGAGCAGGTAGATCCACGCCATGCGGCATCCGCGCTGGCCGAAGCAGGCCATTTCCTCGCCGTTGCCGGTCGCTGTCGCCCAGAAGTCCCGAGGCCCGTCGATCTGCTGCGCGAGCGAAGACCACAGGCTGATCAGCCGCTGGTAGTCGTTCGTCACCGGGGAGTACTTCTTGACGTGGCCCCGTACCTGCTCTCGCTGCTTGCTGCACGCGGACCCGCGCTTACAACCGCTGTTCGCCGCGATCTTGCGGAAGCTGTCGATCGACTGCTGGCTGTAGCCGCGCTGCTTCATGAAATACGCGCGGTTGTCGATGTAGTTCGGGTCCGACATCGCCTCGCCGGTGCCGCACAGGACGCCGTCCGGGCCGCACTCGGCTCCCCACATCTGGCCGGTCGGGTCGCTGAACGAAACCGGGCTGTTGTTGCTGTAGCTGTACGCGTTCAGCGCCTGGGGGTTGCCCGTGTCCAGCATCGGGTCCGCCGTCAGGAAGCGGCCGGACAGCGGGTCGTAGTCCCGGGCTCCCAGGTGGGTCAGGCCCGTCGTGTTCTGGTAGCCGCCGAGGAAACCGTGCTTGTCCGCCCAGCTCGGCGGGGGTGTTCCGCGGTTCGCGCCGTACGGGTCCTGCCAGCGCTTCGAGACCGCCAGGTTGGCCGCGTCGACCGTGGCGTACGTGGTCCCCTGGTGGTCCGTCAGCTTCCAGCTCAGGCCGGTCGACGACGTACGGGACGCGATCACCTGGCCGTTGTAGCTGTAGAAGCGGGTGCCCGAAGCGAAGCTTCCGCCGGTGGGGACGAACAACTCCATGTCCCCCAACGAAAGCGTTGCCCCGCTCGGGTCCTTCGTGATCAGGACGCCGCCGTCGGCGTCGTAGAGGTAGCTGCTCTCGGCGCCGCTGGCCTCCTTCGCCGTCGCGACGCGGCCTTCGGCGTCATACGTGAACGTCTGCGCCGCGCCGGCCGGGCCGCGGGTCTTCGTGCTGCCGGTCTCCGTGTAGTCGTAGCTCGTCGCGGTCGTGCCGCCCGGCCCCGTGGTCGTGACGGCTTCCACCGCGTGCGGGCGGGTCTCGCCGGGCGCCGGGTACGTCGAGCCGGTCGTGATGTCTCCGGCGGCCGTGTGCTGGACCTGGGTCTTGCGGTTGCCCGTGTCGTCGAAGGTCCAGGACGTCCAGTACGGGGCCGCACCACCGATGCCGGCCGTGGCGGGTTGTGCGGCGCAGTCGCCGGACGTCGGCGTCCACGCTTCCGTGAGCCGCTGCAGGTAGTCCTGCCGGAAGCACTGGACGTCGGCCTTCGCGCCCTGCGGGGTGTCGGCGACCTTCGTGAGGTTGCCGACCTGGTCGTAGCTGTAGGCGCGGTTCGCGATCGAGTAGTCGGACGACGTCGAACGCTGCGCCTGGACGGTTTCGAGCCGGTTGGTGCCGTTGGTGTAGGTGTTGGTGACCGCGACCTGGAACGGGCTGTCGTCGTTGTTGAAGTCGGTCCGCAGCACCTGGCCGAGCGGGTTGTACTCGGTGAGCGAGACCAGCTTGGTGCCGCCGCCCGAGGAGTTGGCGGCCAGCATGGTCTTCGGCGCGCCGTTGCCGTAGTAGCCGAACGACAGCTCCTCCGCCGGCAGGCCGCCCTTCTCGGGCGTGTTCGTGGTCTGCACCGCGCCGGTGTTCGGCTCGTAGGTGACGCCGAACTGGTAGCTGCCCGAAAGACCCTTGTCCCCGGCCGGGATGGTGACCTTGCTGCCGGTGGGCCGGCCGGCGGTGTCGTAGCCGGTGGTCTCCTTCGTGTACGCCTTGGTCCCGACGTAGCGCGTCGAGCTCGTGGGCTGCCCGGCGAGCAGCGTGTCGTAGGTCCACCCGGCGATCTTGGCGCCGGTCGCCGCGGGCCCGTCGAACTCGGCGGTCTTGCGGCCGAGGTTGTCGTAGGTGTAGCTGACCAGCCGGTTGCGGGCGTCCGTGGTGGTCAGCAGCCGGCCGGCCGCGTCGTAGGTGTAGGTCGTCCTGCCCGTGTCCGGGTCGGTCGACGAGGTCTTGCGGTCCTTGAGGTCGTACTCGAACGACCAGACGTTCTTGCCGGTCGTGTCGGTGACCGTGGCCTGCTTGCCGCTGCGGGTGTAGGTGTAGGTCGTCGAGTCGGCGGGCGACCCGGCGGTGTGCTTCGCGGGGTCCTTGTACTGCAGGAGCTGGACGGTCTGCCCGAGCCCGTTCGTGACCGTGGTCGACGCCGTGCCGCCGTTCGGCGGGATCGTCGTCGTGCGGTCGCCGTCCGGGATGGTCGTCGACCGCCACTGCTCCACGGCGTTGAGCAGATAGGCGCTGCTGCGGGGACTGCCCGCGCTGTCGAAGGTGGCCAGCGTCGTGTTCGGGACCGAGGCGTCGTCGGCGACGTACAGCGTCGCCGAGGGGGCCGCGCTGTTCCAGTAGGCGTTGTGGGTCTTGTACGTGCGGCCCTGGGAGTCGTAGAAGGTGTCGGTGACGATCCGGCCGGGGCCGTCGTCCGTGCGCGGCGCCTGCGTCTGGATCGTGCGGCCGAGCCCGTCGATCAGCGTGTACGAGGTGGCGTACTGCCCGTTGGCGAGCAGGCTCTTCGTCGCGACGTTGCTGACGCCGCCGACGTTGTTGACGCTGTAGGCGTAGGTGACGTCCGCCGGCGCGTTCAAGGCCTTGCTGTGCCCGGGTTTCCACACCGAGAGGACACGCCCGAGGGCGTCCTGGGTGGCGTCGGTCCGCAGCCCGGAGGCGTCCTTGCTCGCGACCGTCGCGCCGGAGACCGGGTCCAGGTACTTGGTGGACGTGAACTTGGGCGCGCCCGCCACCCCGGTGACCGGTGGTGTGGTCGTGTCGACCTGGGTGACCGGCCCGCCCTTGGCCGGAGTGTAGGCCGTCGTGCTGGTCAGGCCGAGGGCGTCGGTCGCGCTCACCACCCGGCCGTAGTCGTCGTACACCGTGGTCGCCGCGGGCGACTTGATCTTCTCGGCGCCGCCCGCGGGCCAGTCGTCGAGGCTGTCGATCCGGGTGATGATCCCGGTCGTGGGCGCGACGCCGAAAGCCTGGTTGTCGTAGGAGGTCCGGCTGTCGCTGATGATGTTGCCCGGTCCGGGCGGGTTCGTCCGGTCGTCGCAGACCCCGGAGATCTTCCGCACCTGGCTCGAGAAGTTCAGCAGCCAGCCGGCTGTGTTCTCCAGGTACGTCGTGAGGGTGCAGCTGGTCTGCTTCGGGTCGTTCGTGTCCCCTTCGGACTGCACCGCGGTCACGAGCCCGTACTTCCCGTGGGCGGTGTGCGTCCGCGAGACCCGCCAGGTGCCCGTGGTGTCGAGCCAGGTGCGGGCCCGGCTGGTGTCGGTGTCGGTGTAGGCCGCGGTCCGGCCGTCGGCGTCGGTCGCCGTGGCGTCCGAGACCCACGGCTCGGCCAGCGTGCCGCCGACGACCTGCCCGTCCCGGTAGGTGACAGTCTCCCGGGTGAAGCCGGCGACCTCCTTGCGGTCGGTGACCGACTCGTGCCAGTTCGGGCTGGTGACCGTCGCCCCTTCCATGCCCCGCAGGTAGTACGTCTCGGTCGTCACTGGCGGACCGGAGGGGTCACCGCCCTCGACGCCGAGCCCGGTGGTCGTCTTGACGTCGCCGTACCCGCGCCACTGCGACCACGTCCGGTACTTGGGGTCGCTGAACGGGTCGTCGTCGTAGTGCCAGGCGCCGCCGCCGAGGTAGTCGTAGTGGGTGACCTTCTTCTGCGGCTGCTGGGTGGTGTTCGCGTCTTCGATGACGTCGCTGACCCGGAACTTGGTGAAGTAGTCCAGGACCGGGTCGGTCGCGCCGGGCGGGCTCCAGTACACCGGGTAGCACGACAGCGTGTTGTTCTTCAGGTTCGCCGGATCGGGCATCGGCCCGCCGGGTTTGCACTCGGCGTCCGCGTACTTGATCGTGGTGAGCCCGCCCTGGGGCGTGGTGATGGCGTCGATCCGGTTGCGGGTCAGCGCCGTGTACTGGCTGGCGGGGTCCACGCGGTTGGCCATCGGCTTCGGGTGGAACGTCGTCGCGGGCAGCGTGATCGCCGCGCCCACGGTGTTCGGGCTCGTGATCTTCCCGGTTTCGGTGATCGAGTCCAGCCACAGCGCCGGCTTGTTGCCGTCGGTGGTGGGCGGGTAGGACTGCTTGAGCGCCCACTCGCGGACCGGCTTCCACCCCGTGCCACCGTCGCTGACCTGGGTCGTGATCTTGGTGTAGCGCTTGCGGGAGAAGAACGACGGCGAGTTGTAGACGCAGACGGCGCCTTGGTTGCAGATTGTCTCCGAAGGCACGTCCGGCCACGACGTCGCGGTCCCGGTGTTCAGCTGGCCGGGGTCGCAGGTGATCGTGCCGCTCGGAAGGCACCGTTCGGCCGTGTCGAACAGGACCTGGGCGGGCGCGTGGCTGAACGTGTCGGCGACGTGGGTGTTGAACCCGTACTCGATCTTCTGCAGGTACCCGCTGCGGGTGTAGACGGTGCCGGGGTTGTTCGCCGTGGACGCGTTGCGGTTGAGACTGTAGTAGTTGGTTTCGGGCTGGTAGTAGTACGAAACGGCGTTCCCGTGCGGGTCGACGACGTAGTCGAGGTTCCACCGCCAGGCGCGGTTGCACCAGGACGCGGCGTAGGTGGTGGCGTTGCAGGGCTCGTTGGCGTTGTTCCCGAACACCGGCACGGTCCACGTCGACTGGGTCTCCGCCTTGCCCGACGCCCAGCCCGGCAGGTGGTTCAGGCCGAAGAAGTACTGGACGCCGTCGGGTGTGGTGACCTTCCAGTATTCGCCGAACTTGTCGCCGTTGGCGCCACCGGTGAGCCGCTCGACCCGGGTGCCGTCGTCGTCCTGCGGGTGCCAGGTGCCGGTGTTCTTGTCGAAGATGAGATCACCGTTCGCGCCGGCGAAGGAGATCGTCGCGTTGTCCTTGTACCAGCACAGGTCGCCGGTCTTCGTCTGGTTGTTGTTGCCGCCGAGGTCCTGGCTGCAGCCCTTGTACCGGCGTTCGATGAAGCCGCCGCCGGAGAGGCTCCAGCCGTCGCCGATCCCCGAAGCCTGGTTGTTCGTGGCGGAGGTGAGGCCGTCCGCCGAGCCCGAGGAGTAGTTCAGGCTGACCGAGGGACCGGTGCCGCCGAGCGCGGCGGGGGTGCCGATCGGGTACGAGTAGTCGAAGTCCGCCGCCGAGCCGCCGGCCGTCCAGGAGCCGGCCGGCTTCAGGTCGGTCGCGCCGAAGTCACCGCCGCCGCCCTTGGTGTCGGCTTCCGCGGCCACCAGCATCGAGGTGGCCGCGGTGCTCTGCCGCGCTCCGGCCGGGGCCGCCGGCAGCGTGACGTCGGCGGCGACGTGCCGGGTCTTGGTGTTGTTGTCCGAGCTCAGCGGGGTGCCCACGCGGCACTCGGGCTTCTCCGGGGTGCTCAGCAGGCAGGGCGGGTACTGCACGAGGTGCAGGCGGCCGCCGAAGTCGCCGCCGTACGCGTCGCCGAAGGTGTGGTAGTCGACGTCGACAGTCACCGGCCCGCTGGTGTCGCCGGCCACCGGCTCCACCTTGACCAGCACCCCCTTGACCCCGGTCTTGGCGCTCGTGGCCTGGTCGACGGTGCTGATCCGGACCTTGCCCGCGCCGCGGCGCGCGGTGGCCGCCGCCCGCGCGACGCCGACCGCCTGCCCGGCGGGCGCTTTCGCCGCCGTGGCGAGGTCGACGTCGACCGACCCGGCCGCCGGCCAGTTCACCTTGTCCGGCGTGACCGACGCCGCGGCGGCGGCCGGGGCGGCCCGGAAACCGCCGTCGACACCGGCCACGGAGCGGGTCTGCTGCAACGGGGGCAGGTCCCAGCCCAGTCCGTGCCAGCCGCCGGCCGCGGCTTCCGCCGCCGCGGTCTGGGCCGAACCCAGCAGCACGACGGCGAGACCGAGGGCCAGCGCCCTTCTGCTCCGGGTGAAGCGCGCGAGAGTCATGTCAACCTGCCTAAGTGTGGTTGGCGCTCGACGCGCCGGAAGCCGGTGCTGGGCTAGTGGGTGACGTCGAAGAGGGTGCCGGGGTCGTCGGCCCGCTTGTCGGTGGTGATCGCGTCGGCGCCGCGCAGGCCGGAGTAGACGCGCACGCCGGCGACGGAACCGCTGAGGATGTTGGTGCGCACGCCGGTCCAGATCCCGCTGCCCAGCAACAGCCCGCCGGTGCTGGCGCCCACGTCGACCCCGGACGCGTTCCCGGACCCGGTGTAGAACTTCCCCTGCTGCAGCACGCCGTTGACGTAGAGCGCCATCGTCTTGGTCGAAGCGTCATAGGTCGCGGCGAGGTGGGTCCACTGGTTGTCCACCGCGTCGTGATCGCTGTACTCCGTGGCCGCGAAGACCCCTGAGCCGCTGGGCGTCGTCAAGATCAGGCTCCACGCGCCGTGGTCGTGGCCGTCGGCGTCCTTGTACGGCCGGTAGCTGAGGAAGAACGGCGAGAACTGCGCCTCGTCGGTGCTGATCAGCGTCCTCGTCGCCGGGTCGACCGGGCCGTAGGCGCTGATGTCGGCCGCCGTCCAGGTGTGCTTCACCCAGCCTTCGACGGTGAACGACTTCTCCGTGCGCAGGTTCGCCGGCCGCGGCCCGGCGAGCCGGCCGGTCCAGGTCCGGTCGAACTGCGCCGCGCAGCCGACCGGCTGGCCGGCTCCGTCGGTCTCCGCCGCGAGCGACACACCACCGCTCGCCGTCGCGGTCGCCTGGGTGACGGAGTCGAGGTAGCTCAAGCCGTTCGTCGCGGCGATCTGGTCGTCGGTGAGGCTGTGCGCCCAGACCCGGCCCTGGTCGAGGAGGCCCTTGAACGGGTTGCTCCCGCCCGGTTCCGCGCCGAGCAGCAGCGGCCCGTTCGCCGTCCACGCCGTCGGCACGGGCGCGTCGGCCTCGCGGACGCCGTTCACCGAGAGCCGGATGCGCGTCGCCGCCCGGTCGAACACCGCCGTCAGCAGTGTCCACTTCCCCGCCTGGGGCACCGAGGTTCCGGTCGCCCAGGTCATCGACGCCGCGGCGTCGTCGGCCGCGGACACCCCGAACGCCCAGCGGTTGGCCGGCTTGTCGTAGCGCAGGACGAAGTTCGCCGTGTGCGCCCCCGCCTGCGACAGGACGGTGTAACCGGCGTTCAGGTCGGCCGGGTTCACCCACGCCGACACGGTGAACGAGCTCGCCGTGTCCACCACCGGACCGGGGGTGGCGCCGTAACCGCTGATGCCGTCGAGCTGCAGACCGCCGCCGTCGTGGCCGGGCACCCAGGTGTGGCCGCCCGCGATCGTGAGGTCGTTGCCGTAGCCGGTGCTGTCCGTGGCGGCGTTGCCGCTGGTCTGCCCCAGCGCCCAGCTCGCCTGCAGGGACGGCACCCGCGAGGTCGCCGAGGCCAGCTCCGGACCGCACCCCTCGGCCAGCCCGTAGTTCGCGAGCGGGACCGCCGTCCCGGCCAGGTCGTGCACGTCCTGGCCGGACAGGGTGCGCTGCCAGACCTGCAGGTCGTCGAGCCGGCCGTGGAAGAAGTCGGTGCGGGCCCCGGCCCACTTGCCGGCGCCCAGCACGGCCGGGCCGGTCGCGGTCCACGGCCGGGCGATCTCCGTGCTCTGCTTGGCCCCGTCGACGTACAGCGTGGCGGCCCCGGTCGCGGCGTCGTAGGTCGCGGCCAGATGCGTCCACACCCCGACCTGCGGTGGCCCGCTCGCCACCACCCGGACGTCACCCGGCGCGGCCTGGTCCCCGGCCGTGACGCGCAGCGCCCAGGCGTTGCGTTCCTTGTTGTACTGCAGGATGAACGGCGCCGACTGCGTGCCGTCCTGGGCGAGGACGGTCTGCGAGTGCGCGGTGTCGGCGAGCTTCGCCCAAGCGGCCACCGTGAACGACTTCGCCGGGTCGAGGACCCGGTCCGACGTCTGGGCGTAGCCGCTCGTGCCGTCCAGCTCGATCGCGCCCTTCGCGCCCTCGCTGTACCCGCTGGTGTCGGGGTGGGTCCAGGTGGTCCCGTGGTTGTAACCCGGCTGCCGGGTCACCCCACCGGACAGCGTCGCCGGGTGCGCGGCGAGACCGGTGTTGCCCGGCGTCGCGGCGGCACTGTCCACAAGAGACATTCCCGACGGCTCGTCCGCACCCCACGCCGCGACCAGGTTCTTCGCCGGCGTCAGCGGCTGGACATGGTAGGAGCAGGACGGCCCGTCCAGCGCCGGGTTGGAGTCCGGGATGACCAGGCAGGTCGCGTTGGGGCTGGGCATGCCCGCCTTGTTCACCGACTTGACCCTGATCAGGTTCTGGTTGCCGTTCACCGCGATCGTCTTCAGTGCCGCGGTGGCGATCGTCTTCCCGTTGGCGTCGGTGCTCTGGACCGCCGGCGCGGTGGGTGATCCCTGCGGCTGCGGCTCGGAACCGTCCGTCGTGTAGATGAAGTGGTCGATGTCGTAGAGGCCGTCGGTGGCCAGGTAGGTCCACACGCTGAAGTCGGCCGCGTCCCCCTGCACCTTCGGATCGGTCCAGGAGGCCATCGCGACGTTCGGCGGCAGCGGGACCTTGGTGTCCACGGTGAACTCGCAGTTGCCGACCCAGTTCGACCAGAGCTCACCGTCGTAGGCCTGCATCGACCAGTTGTAGACGCCGTCCTCGTTGATCCAGCCGGGCGGGACCGCGGCGAGCTGCGCGGTCGCCTGCTGGTTGGGGCCCGCGGTGCCCACCGGGACGAGGTTCGCGGCGTTCTCGTGGATGTAGACGTTGTGGCCGAGCGCGCCGTAGGCCAGCGCGAACTTGCCGTAGACCGTGCCACCGTCCGGGTCGGACAACCGGCCCGCGATCTGCGGCGTCTTCGTGTAGACCCACGGCCGGTTCGCCCCCGAGGTGCACGGCAGCTGGCCGTTCTGCATCGTCAGGCTCGCCGGCGGGTTCGGGTACGAGTCGTAGTTCACCGCGAAGTACGGGTTCAGGTCGAACCGCCGCCAGGCGGCCATCCCGTCACCTTCGTTGGCGGCCGCCAGCGCGAACCACGTGTTCTGCCACCGGTTCGCGGCCGCGTCCTTGGCGGCCCGGGTGGCGTCGAACTGCCCCGTCACGCCCCCGGCGTCGTGGCAGTTCGCGACGTTCATCGTCGAAACCTGGTACACCCAGCCCGGTTGCGCGTTCCATGTTGTATCGGGCGTCGCCGGGTTCGCCAGCCACAGGCCGGTCGGCGCCGGGGAGCACGAGTAGCTGTGCTGGATCGTGGTGTTGAGCGACGCGCTGTGCACCACGGTCCCGGCCAGCCGGGCGCTGTTCATCTGGATGTAGGACCTCGACGTGCCGGCGCTGTCGTAGTTCTCGTAGCCGGCCTTGAGGTTCGACAGGTCCCCGGTCGAGGCGTTCCAGTTCTTCCCAGTTCTTCGCACCGGGGTAGCCGGACTGGACCACGACGTGCGACTGGATCCCGCACGAGTCGCACCAGCTGTCCGGGTCCAGCGAGACCGGGTACCGCGTCGCCGGGTCGGCCAGGAACGCCTGGTCCGGCGTGATGGTGACCTTGTCCCGAGTGAGCGCGACGTCCATCACCGCCTCCCGCCGTCCGCCGCCCTCGCCGAGCTGCTGCTCGGCGGGCGAACCGGCGCCGGTGGAGTCCCACATCCGGGACGCGTCACCGGAGAACACCACCTGCCCGGCGGTGTCCTTGACCTCGAGCCCGTCGGTCGGCGCGGGCTGCGCCGGGGTGCCGCGGCCTTCGCCTTCCGCGACCTCGACGGTCGTGTTGCGGGTGTGCAACCCGAAGGGGATCTCCCGCAGCTTCGGGTTCTTCGCCGCCTCCGGCGTCTTGATGACCAGGTTTTCGGTGAAGCCGGCGGCCACCGCCTTCACGGTCAGGTCGACGCCGGGCAGCACCTCGGGGTAGACGGCCGTGTCGCCGGTCAGCGTCGGGACCGGCAGGTCGGCGATCCACTTCAGCCCGACCTCTTTCCCGTCCTCCCCCGCCTTCACGACGGGCTCGGCGGCCGAGCCGGCGCCACCCGGGTTGAGCTTGACATCGACGGTGATCGCCTTCGGCCCGAGCGAGCCGTCCGCGCGCCGCACCAGGGTCGTGTCGACCGGTGCCCACGTGGCGCCCTGCTTGACCCGCACCGGGTGGACGTACTGCGTCATCGTCCACGAGCCGTCCGGGTTGGCCAGCGTCCGCGACGTCTCGGTGGTCTCCGACGACACTTCGACCTGCTTGCCGCCTTCACGCGCGTAGGTCACGGCCGTGGCCTCGTCCGGCGCCGAATCCGGCACCACCGCGGCCGGCGCGGCATGTGCCGGTGTGACCGTCACCACGGTTGCGGCGCCCATCGCGGCGCAGAGCAAAAGAGCGCGCCAACGCGCACCGGAAGAACGCACGAGATCCCCCTCGTCAAAAGCAACCAGCCGTTGCTGAGCCCCCGACGAACCCGCGATCACGATGCCAAACCCGGCGAAGATCCGAAATAGGCCGATCAGCGCAGTCACGGCCGGACGCCGAATCGGCGCACTGTCGCGGTGGCGAATGGGGAGACGGCAAAACAGACATATATCGCCAATTGCCAAAACTCCCACTCTGGACATCTCGGCCAACTCCGGCGCGGGTGGTCATTCGTTCCGGCGCTGGTCCCAGGCGAACGCCCCACGGAATCTGTCCGGACGAGAAGTGCGCAAGAGCCCATCCGGTGCGCAAGTGCCAAACCGGGACGGCGTGCGGAAACTTGACAACACACTCGAAGATCACCCGCGCGGGTGATCGAGAGGACCTATCGTCCGTGTATCCAAAACCGCATACGGGCCGGCAACAGCGGGCTGCCTTGACTGGGGCGCATGCCTCACAGCGATGCAGCACAACGCGGCCGCGTGGTCGCCTCCGGGCGGTCCGGCACCGGGATCGCCGTTTTCGGGTGTGGGCCGGATGAGGCCGCGCTGTTCCGGGAGATCGCGCCTCGCCTCGGGGTGATCGCCGCCGTCACCGAGGTGGCCTTGTCCGAGGTCACCGTGGGGCTGGCTCTAGGGCATCGATGTGTCAGTGTCGGGCACAAGACCCCGATCGGGAACTCGACGCTGCTCGCCCTCAGCCAGGCCGGTGTCGGATACATCTCCACCAGGAGCATCGGGTTCGACCACATCGACGTCGAGTACGCGGGAAGCGTCGGGATCACCGTCGGGAACGTCGCCTATTCGCCGGACAGCGTGGCCGACTACACCGTGATGCTCATGCTGATGTCGTTGCGCCACGCGAAGTCCGTCGTCCGGCGGGCCGACGTGCACGACTACCGGCTGCACGACGTGCGCGGGAAGGAACTGCGTGACCTGACCGTCGGGGTGGTCGGGACCGGCCGCATCGGCGCCGCCGTCATGGACCGGTTGCGGGGGTTCGGCTGCCGGATCCTGGCGCACGACCTGCGGCCCGCGGCCGGGCACGTCCCGCTCGACGAGCTGGTGCGGCAGAGCGACGTCGTCACGCTGCACACGCCGCTCACCGCGGACACGCACCACCTCCTCGACCGCCGGCGCATCGACCGGATGAAGCCCGGCGCGTTTGTCGTCAACACCGGACGCGGTCCGCTTCTGGACACCGAAGCCCTCCTTTCGGCGCTGGAAAGCGGACGGCTGGGCGGTGCCGCACTGGACGTCGTCGAAGGCGAAGAGGGAATCTTCTACGCCGACTGCCGGGGCAAAACCCTGGAAAGCAAAACGCTGTTGCGGCTGCAGGAACTGCCGAACGTGCTCATCAGCCCGCACACGGCCTACTACACCGACCACGCGCTGAGCGACACCGTCGAAAACTCCATCGTCAACTGCCTGAACTTCGAAAGCGGGAAAGCATGACCAGGGTGAAGATCGGAATTCTGTTCGGCGGCGTTTCCGAGGAGCATCCCATCTCCCTCAAGTCCGCCCGGGAGGTCGCGAAGAACCTCGACACCGGGAAGTACGAGCCGGTCTGGATCGGGATCACCGAAAGCGGCGCCTACCGGCTTTGTGCCGGGCCCGGGTTCGACGGCTCCCGGCCCGCCGTGCTGGTCCCGGACCGCGGGGTGCGCGGGCTGCTCGTCCTGGAGGACGGCCGGTACGAGTCGATCGGGCTGGACGTCGTGTTCCCCGTTCTCCACGGCAAGCTCGGGGAAGACGGCGCCACGCAGGGCCTGCTGGAGCTTTCCGGTATTCCGTACATCGGCTGCGACATCCAGAGTTCCGCGCTGTGCATGGACAAGTCGCTCGCCTACACCGTCGCCCGCGCGGCAGGGATCGCGACGCCGGACTTCTGGATCGTCGCGGCGGACGAGAAGCTCGACCCCGATTCGCTCACCTATCCCGTTTTTGTGAAGCCGGCCCGTTCAGGGTCGTCCTTCGGGGTCAGCAAGGTGACACAGAAGGAAGATCTGCCCGGTGCGGTGGAAACCGCGCGGCAGTACGACTCGAAGGTGCTGGTCGAAGCCGCCGTTGCCGGCAGCGAAGTGGGCTGCGCGATTCTGGGGAACGACACGGACCTGGTCGTCGGTGAGGTGGACCGGATCGCGCTGTCCCACGGGTTCTTCCGGATCCACCAGGAAAGCACGCCCGAAACCGGGTCCGACAACTCGGTGGCGATCGTGCCCGCCGACGTCCCGGCCGAGACGCGCGCGCTCGTCCAGGAGACGGCGAAGGCCGTCTACCAGGCCCTGGGCTGCCGCGGGATCGCGCGGGTGGACATGTTCCTCACCGAAGACGGCTCGGTCGTGCTCAACGAGGTCAACACCCTGCCCGGGCTGACTTCCTACAGCCGTTACCCACGGATGATGGCCGCCGCCGGGCTGTCCCTCGGCGACGTGATCGACCGGCTCGTTTCCTTGGCCTTGAAGGGGAAACTCCGATGAAGGACGACTTCGTCTTCGTGGACGAGCTCGTGCCCGGCGTGCGGTGGGACGCCAAGTACGCCACCCCGGACAACTTCACCGGCCGACCGGTCGACGGTTACCTGGCCAACCGGATCGTCGGCACGCGGGCGTTGTGCGTCGCACTCGAGACGGCGCAGGAGAAGGCCGAATCCCTCGGCTTCGGCCTGGTGCTGTGGGACAGCTACCGCCCGCAGCGCGCCGTCGACCGGTTCCGGCAGTGGTCGAAGGAGCCGGAGGACGGGCGGACAAAAGCGCGGCACTACCCGAACATCCGGCGGTCCGAGATGTTCGAGAAGGGCTACGTCGCCGCCAGGTCGGGCCACAGCCGGGGCAGCACCGTCGACCTGACGTTGTGCCACCTGGCCACCGGTGAGCTCGCGGCCATGGGCGGCGGGCACGACCTGATGGATCCGGTCTCCCACCACGGGGCGGCGGGGATCACGCCGGTCGCGGCGCAGAACCGGCGCGACCTCTGCGCCGTCATGGAGGCCTGCGGGTTCGCCCGGTACGACCACGAGTGGTGGCACTACACGCTCAAGGACGAGCCCTATCCGGACACGTACTTCGACTTCCCCATCACCTGACCGTCAGAGGGCGGTGGGTGAGGTCAGCACCGGGAGCTGCACCGTCACCCGGAGCCCGCCGGCCGGCCGGGGTGCCAGATTGAGGATTCCGTCGTGGGCCCGGGTGATGCTCCGGACGATGGCCAGGCCGAGGCCGACCCCCGCGTGATCGCCGCCGCGGATGCGCTCGGTGCCGCGCTGGAACGGCTCGGTGAGCGTGGAGACCAGCTGAGGGCTGAGCTTCTCGCCGGTGTTCTCCACCGTGAGCATGACAAACCCGGACCGGACGGCCGTGTCGATCTGCACGGAGCCGTTTTCCGGCAGGTTGTGGACGATCGCGTTGTGCAGCAGGTTCGTCGTCAGCTGCAGCAGGAGCACGGGCGAGCCGATGCTGGACGTCAGGTCGCCGGACGTCTCGATGGTGACGCCGTGCTTCTCCGCCAGCGGCAGGAGCGTCTCGGCGGCCTCTTCCGCGATCAGCGACAGGTCGACGTCCTCGCCGTTGAACGACCGCTGGTCGGCGCGGCTGAGCAGGAGCAGGGCTTCGGTAAGCTCGATGGCCCGGGCGTTGGCGGCGCGGAGGCGGTCGTCGAGGTCGGCGCGGTCGCGGTCCGGGTCGGTGCGGGCGACGTCGAGCAGGGTCTGCGTGATCGCCAGCGGGGTCCGCAGCTCGTGGGACGCGTTGGCCGCGAACCGCTGCTGCCCGGCGACGTGCGCTTCGAGCCGGGCGAGCATGGCGTCGAAGGCGTCGGCGAGCTCGCGGAACTCGTCCTTGCGGCCCGCGAGCCGGACGCGGTGCGACAGCGACCCGCTGGTGGCCATGCGGGTGGCCTGCGTGATGCGCGTCAACGGCGCGAGCATCCGGCCGGCGAGGACCCAGCCGCCCGCCAGGCCGAACACCAGCAGGAACACCATCACCGCAGCCGCCGACGGCGCGAAGGCGCGCAGGAGGAACCGGCCCGGGGGCGCGATCACCACGCCCATGGTCTCCTGGGCCAGCCGCTGGTAGCCCAGCAGGAACACCGTCACGGCGGCGAGCAGCAAGGTGCCCGAGACCATGACGATCCCGGCGTAGCTGAGGGTGAGCTTGAGCCGAACGCTCATCCCGGGCGCCCTATCCACGGTCTTCGCCCTCCGGTGGGGTGTCGATGCGGTAACCGACGCCCGGCACCGTGGTGATGACCCACGGTTCGCCGAGGCGCTTGCGCAGGGCCGAAACCGTGATGCGCACGGCGTTGGTGAACGGGTCGGCGTTCTCGTCCCACGCCCGTTCGAGGAGCTCCTCGGCGCTGATGACCCCGCCCTCGGCGGCGACGAGCACTTCGAGCACGGCGAACTGCTTCCGGGTGAGCGCCACGTACCGGCCGTCGCGGTAGACCTCGCGGCGGAACGGGTCGAGCCGCAGGCCCGCGATCTCCCGCACCGGCGGCCGGTTGTGGGGGCGCCGGCGGTCCAGCGCCCGGAGCCGGAGCACGAGCTCCTGGAGCGCGAACGGCTTCGTCAGGTAGTCGTCGGTGCCCAGCTCGAACCCGGACGCCTTGTCATCGAGCCGGTCGGCGGCGGTGAGCATGAGGATCGGCATGCCGCTGCCGGAGGTGACGATGCGCTTGGCGACCTCGTCCCCCGACGGGCCGGGGATGTCCCGGTCGAGGACGGCGAGGTCGTAGGTGTTGACGCTCAGCAGCTCCAGCGCGGTGTCGCCGTCCCCGGCGATGTCGGCGGCGATCGCCTCCAGGCGCAGACCGTCGCGGATGGCCTCCGCCAGGTGGGGCTCGTCCTCGACGATCAGCACACGCATGTCTCCGATGCTACGAGGCCGGGGCATATCGCCGGCGTATCCGAAACGGCATACGGGCCGGCAACCCCGCGTTGCCTTGGCTGGAGCCATGGTCTCCAGCGAACCGGCACGAACCCTGCTCGGCACGGCGGACGGCGCCCTCCCTGCCGGCACGACTGTCTTCGACGACGCGGTCCCGGCCGTGGCCAACCTCGAGCCCGGCCTGCTCGCGGCCCTGCGCCGAGCGGCGGCCGACGCGGCCCGCGACGGCGTCAGGTTCCGTGTGAACGGAGGCTGGCGCTCCCCGCGGTACCAGGAACGCCTGCGCCGTGACGCGGTCGCGAAGTACGGCTCGGAGGAGGAGGCGGCTCGGTGGGTGACCACGCCGGACCGGTCCGCGCACGTATCGGGGCAGGCCGTCGACATCGGGCCCGTGGAGGCCCGGGCCTGGCTTGCTGAGAACGGCGCTCGGTACGGGCTGTGCCAGATCTACCGCAATGAGCCGTGGCACTACGAGCTACGGCCGGAGGCCGTCGAGCACGGCTGTCCGCCGATGTACGCCGACCCTTCGCACGATCCGAGGATGCGGTGAGCGGCCCGGCGGGCCCAGGTGGGCAGCGATTTCGGGTGCTTCAGGCCGAGCCTGCCTGCCGGTGTTCCCGGCAGGGCCAGCTCGTCGTGGGGCTGGGCTTGCTCGTGGAGGTGGTCAACCCCGGCTCGCGAGGGGCGTCGTGCGTGTGCCCCGACGAGCGCCGCTTGCGCGTGCTCGGCCCGCCGCGCGCATACGCGCAGTCGGCGGGCCCGGTCAGAACCAGTGCACGCAGTGCGGGGCGCGCTCGACGCGGAAGAGGCGGTCGGCGACGGCGGCCGCGTCCGGGTGGTGGGCGCGGATGTGACCGGCGCGCACCAGCGTGCTCGGGGCGGTCCCGCCGAGGTAAAGCGAACCCAGGTCACTGACGTCGAGGGACAGATCGGCATCCCGGCGCGTCGGGACGCACTCGGCCTTGCCGTCCCGGACGGTCAGCAGGTGGCGGCCGTGCTCGCCGGCGAACGGGTCGTCTACCTCGAGGACCAGCTCGCCGTCGGCGAACCAGCCGCGCGTGGTCAGCGCCCGCGGTATGTCCAGCAGCCGCACCCAGAGCCAGTCGGTGTCGTCGGCGACCTGGCCGGCGCGGAAGTCCGCGAGCTGCCAGCGCAGCGGGTCGCCGGGCGGGCGGTGCTTCAAGACGACCTCGGTGACCAGGTCGTGGCCGAGCACGAACCGGGCCAGGGCCGTCGCGACGGCGGGGTCGGTCGTGATGGTCTCGTCGACGACCAGCGTGTTCGACTCGAGCGAGTAGGTGGCGTAGCCGTCCGCCACGCCGTCGGCGTCCCGGTGGACGGCGACGTACCGCGGCGCCGGGGCGATCGGGGGCTTCCCCGCGCCGGTCGCCCACCAGCGGTGCGGCCGGGACAGCGCGCCGGGCTGGGCGCGGCGGTAGCGGTCGTAGACCTCCTCCAGGACGTCTACGCACTTGTCCCGCGGCAGCAGCTCGATCGAACCGGGGTCCGCCGTCTCGCCCGCCCGCGGGATCGCGAAGGCGGCCTTGTGACGCGGGACCGTCAACCGCGAGGTGGCGGTCGCCGGTCCGTACCCGAACCGGCGGTAGATCAGGGCTTCCGACGCCAGCAGCACGGCGAGGAACTCCCCGCGCGCCCGCAGCTCGGTGAGCTGGTGCCGCATCATCGCGCTGAGCACCCCGCGGCGCCGGTGCGAGGGCAGGACGCCGACCGCGGTCACGCCGGCGGCCGGGGCGACCACTTCGCCGGGCAGCGTGAGCTCGAAGGAGTACGCGCCGGCGGTGCCGACGGGCCGGCCGCCGGCGGCCAGGGCGAGCAGGTTGCGGTCCATCTCGAGCGCGGACCACCAGACCCCGGTGCCGTCGGCCGACTTCTCGGGGAACCGCCCCAAGGCGGCGTGGAAGGTGTCGACGAAGACCTCGAGGTCGTCGCCGGTCGTCGTGCGGACTTCTGGTGCTGTCACAGGATTCCCATGGCTTCCCACATGACCATCGCGAGGCCGACGCCCCGCAGGTCGCCGACTGTGCCGGACATCCGGTTCATGACGTAACAAAACGTGGTGCGCGCGTCGAGGTCGACGATGGTGAGCGAGCCGCCGTACCCGCCCCAGTACAGGGTGTGCGGGTTGGGCATCACCTGGTCGCCGACGGCGAAGCCCAGGCCGAACCGCAGCGGCATGCCGAGAACGAGGTCGCGCCCGGAGACCTGCACGTCGAGGGCGCGCCGGCAGCCGGCCTCGGACAGGAAGCGGCGGCCGTCGGCGACTCCGCCGTTGGCGAGCATGGTGTGGACCAGCGCGACGGACCGGGCGTTGCCGGTGCCACCCCCGGCCGGGATCTCGGCGGCGCGCCAGGCCCGCGAGTTGACCTCGGCCACCTCGGGGCCCGGGTTGCCGCCCACCCGTTTCTGCAGCTCGGTGACGGCGAGCTCGGGCGGCGGCCCGTCCGGCGGCGGCACCAGCTCGGCGACGCGCGGCTCCTCGGACGCCGGCAGCCCGATGTGGAAGTCGGCCCCCAGCGGCCCGGTGATCTCGTCGCGGAGGACGGCGCCCAGCGAGCGCCCGGTGACGCGCCGCACGACCTCGCCGACGAGGTAGCCCTGCGTCAGCGCGTGGTACCCGCACGCGGTGCCGGGTTCCCAGTCGAGCTCCTGGGCGGCCAGCAGCGAGGTGGCCTTTTCCCAGTCGTAGAGGTCCTCGGTGCGCATCGGCTGCCGCCAGCCGGGCAGGCCGGCGGAGTGGCTCAGGACGTGGCTGACCGTGACGTGTTCCTTGCCGTTCGCGGCGAACTCGGGCCAGTAGCGGGCCACGGCGGCGTCGAGGTCGAGCTCACCGCGGTCGGCGAGCAGCAACGCGGTCAGCGCGGTGACGGTCTTGGTGGTCGAGTAGACGTTGACGATGGTGTCGCGCTCCCACGGCCGCGCCCCGGCGGCGTCGGCAAAGCCGCCCCAGAGGTCGACGACGGTCTCCCCCTCGACGGTCACGCACAGCGCGGCGCCGAGATCCGTCCCGTCGGCCAGGTTGGCCGCGAACGCCCCTTCGACGGCGGCGAACCCCTCCTGGACGAACCCCTCGACGGCCATGTCGCCGAATGTAGACGGTCCGGCGGACGGGGCGTACCGAATTACCGGGCGGCCCGGACCTGCTGCGCGAGCCCCGAGGCCGAGACCGCCGCCGGCGCTCTCTCGGTGTTGTCCGACCGGCTCCACCACCAGGGTGGCGGGTCTGCTCGGCCGGGGCCGGCTGCCTTGCCGGACCTGGCCGTCCTCGCCGCCGGCGGAGCCAGGCACCACCGGCACGAGGTGGTGCAGCTGATCGGCGCGCCGTCGCACCCGGGTTCGTCGACCCCGCGTGGCCGCTCGCGCTGGACGCCGTCCGGCCGCGGTTGCTCGTGCTGCTCGATGATCGGATCCGTGGGTCCGCCGCGAGGCGGCACTCCTGGCCGGGAACGGCCGGGGCGGATCCGGACCTCGGTGCCGACCCGCTGGTCCGGCACCTCGCCGCGAGCCCGCAGCACCGGGTCGTCGCGCTGGTCGCGGACCTCGGTCAGGACGGGGCCGCCGCCGCCCGGGCGGAAGACGACCGGACACGCGTCGAGGCCGCCCACGCGCTGGGACGCGTCACCGGCGACCCGGGGGAGCCGGCGGCGATCCTGAGGGAGTATCCGCTGGGCCGGGGCGACTGCTTCCCGGTCCGCGTCGCGGCGCTGCGCCACCTAGCCAGGACGGGCCCGGGCCCGGCGCTCAAGCACGCGATCCTCGGTTTCCCGCGCCGGATCGCGTGGCCCGGTGGCCGGCCCACGTTCACCGAGGACGAGATCCGCGGCTCTAGGCGGCGACCTTCACCAGCTCGGTCACCGGCGACGCCCCGAGGAACTGGTCACCGTACAGATCACCCCGGTCCGGGAAGAACGTCAGGATGTTGCGCGCTCCCGTCGCCTCCACCAGCTTCCTCGCGCCCTGCAGCGCGATTCCCGACGTGCCGCCCGCGTAGATGCCACGGCCCGCCAGCTCGCGCACGCCCTCCGCGGCTTCCTCGTCCGTCGAGTAGTACACGTCCTCGACCAAGTGCATGTTGGAGCCGATCACCTCGGGCACGCAGTTCATGTTGCCGATGCCGCGCAGGACGCTCGGGCCGGGCTCCAGGCCGAACGTCGCCGAGCCCACCCGGTCCGCCACGTAACACGGGATTCCCTTGGCGCGCAGCATTTCCGAGAGGCCGACGAAGTGGCCGCCGGTGCCGACCACGAAGATCGCCGCGTCGATCCAGTCCAGGTCCAGCTTGGGCTCGACGCTCGGGACCAGCCAGCGGCGGTACACCGCCGGGTTGAGGTCGGAGTTGTTCTGGTTCGTCCAGTGCATGCGGGGCCGCTCCGCCAGCAGCGCCTCCAGGAGCTCCACGCGGGACTGCTGCGTGCCGCCGGTCGGGTGCGGGCCGCTCACGATGTGCAGCTTGGCGCCGAGCAGCTCGATCTTGCGCCGGGTGACCGCCGGGATGTTCGGGTCGGTGACGAGCTCGATCGGGTTGCCGAGGATCTTGCCCGCCAGCGCGAGGCTCACGCCGAGCGAGCCCGACGTCGACTCGATCACCGTCTGGCCGGGCTTCAGCAGCCCGGCTTCGTAGGCGAGCAGCAGGATCCCGAACCCGAGGATCGACTTGAAGCTGGACTCCGTGGTGGTCATGCCGTAGATCGCGCGCAGCCGGCCGCGGCCGTCGGCGATCGGGCCGCAGTCGAGCACCGGGAGGTCGGCGAAGCCCTCGAGCATCCTCTCCGCGACGCGTCGCGGGTCTTCGATGCCGTTCCAGTCCTCGATCACGAGACGATCCTTTCGGGAGCCGCGGGAATGGGGAACAGCCGGACGAACGTCGTGATCATGCTCGGATCACCCTTCGCCTCGACCAGGCCGAGCCACAACGCGTCGGTCGGGCTCAGTTCGCCGGCCATCAGGTGCTTGAGCAGCGGTGACTCGATGACGAGGTCGGCGCCGGGCAGCGGGCCTTCCTCGACGGTGAGCACGCCGTCGTCGACGCGGGCGCCGACGACCAGCTCGCCGAAGCGCACCTCGAAGCTCGCCCGGACGCCGCGGGCGCGGTCCGGCCGGAACGTCGAGCGCAACGCGAGGATCGCGATGTCGATCGAGTAGAGGTCACCCGGGCTCGGGTCGCCGAGCGAGCGCGCGCCCCAGAGGCCGAGCTCCAGCAGGACCGGCTCCAGCGCCCGGCCGTAGCCGGTCAGCTCGTAGGCGCCGGACGCGCCGAGCCGGACCACGCCGGCCTCGACGAGGTCGGCCAGCCGGCGGGCCAGGATCTCCGCGGACGCCCGGGGCAGCGTCTCGTGCAGCTCGGCGAACAGCTTCGGGCCCAGGAGCAGGTCCCGGACGACGAGCACCGACCACCGCGAACCGATGATCTCGAATGCCCGCGCCAGGCCGCAGTACTGGCCGAGCGGTCGGTCTGCCATGCCGGTTCCCTTCAGCTCGCCAGCCGTCGCGGCACCGCGACGGACTCGGTCATCCGGTCGAGGATCGCGCGCAGCACCGGGGTCGCGGTGCCGAAGTTGAGCCGCACGAAGCCGTCACCGCCGGGGTTGTACTTGGTGCCGGCGGCCAGCTCGACCCGGGCCCGCTCGAGGAAGTAGCCGGCCGGGTCGGCGCCGCAGCCGGCGAGGGCCCGGCAGTCCAGCCAAGCCAAGTAGGTCGCTTCCGGCAGGTGGTAGCGGACCTCCGGCAGCCGTTCGGCGAGCAGGTCGCCGATCAGCCGCCGGTTGTCGTCGAGGTAGCCGACCACGGTGTCCAGCCAGTCGGAGGCCTCGGTCCAGGCGGCGAGGCTCGCACGCATGCCGAGCACGTTGACGTTCGGCCCGGCCGGCAGCGCCGCGAGCTTTTCCCGCAGGGCCACCGGTCCGACGTGCCCGACCGCGCAGCGCATGCCGGCGAGGTTGTACGCCTTGCTCGCACCGTAGAGCGTCACGGTCCGGGCTTCGAGCGCCGGATCGAGCGACGCGAAGGGCAGGTGCCGGTGGGGCGCGTAGGTGAGGTCGGCGTGCAGGTCGTCCGAAACCACCGTCAGGTCGTGGCGTTCGGCGACCTCGCCGAGCGCGGTCAGCTCGGCCCGGGTGAACACGCGCCCGGTCGGGTTGTGCGGGTTGACCAGGATCAGCACCCGGCACCCCTCACCGGCGGCGCGCCGGGCGAAGTCGTCGGCGTCGAACCTCCAGCCCCGCGGGGTGTCGAGCATCGGGATCGGCACCAGGCGCAGGCCCAGCTGCCGGATCATCGCCGGGAAGGGCCCGAACGCCGGGGTGTGGATCGCGACGCCGTCGCCGGGCCGCGTGCTCAGCTCCAGCGCCGTCCGCACGGCGTGCGTCACGTCGGTGAACTCGCGGACGTGCTCCGGGGCGGGAAACCAGCCATAACGGGCCGACATCCGCTGAGCGAAGGCCTCGCGCAACGGGCTCGCGTTGTCCGTCCAATTAGGATAGCCGAGGTCGCCCTGGTCGAGATAACCGCGCAGGGAAGCCAGAACCTGCTCCGCCACCGGGAAGTCCATGTCCGCGATGGACGCGGGGAGCACGTCCGGCGCGGGAGCGCCCCACTTCACCCCGGGGCGGAACCGCAGGGTCCGCTCGTCGAGCCGGTCGAAGATCAGGTACCGGGCCCCTTGCGATGCGCGCATGGCTCAAGAACACCGTGGTGGCAGGGAAATGTCATCTCCGGAGGTGCTCAGACCCTATAGCACGCCCGGAGGTGCGTCTCACTGGTTGGACACCGCATGCTGGCCCGCAGTGACCTGTGTCGGAGACGGAGAGGAACGCGATCCGGATGGCCGCGCAACAACCGAGCGAACCCGCCGAGGTTAACGGCGACAGCCCCTTTCCGCTGACCGAAATCCAGTACGCGTACTGGGTCGGCCGCGGCCCGAACTTCGTGCTGGGCAACGTCGCGCCGCACGCCTACTTCGAGCTCGAAGGCCGCCGGCTCGACCCCGGCGCGCTGACCACTGCGTGGAACCGCCTCATCGACCGGCATCCCATGCTGCGGGCGGTCGTCGGCACCGACGGCAGCCAGCGCGTGCTGCCCGAAACGCCCCGGTTCGAGATCGACGTCGTCGACCTGCGGGACGCGCCGGCCGGCGAGGTCGAGGGCAAGCTCGAAGAGATCCGGTCGGCCATGTCGCACCGCGTGTACGACGCGTCGCAGTGGCCGCTGTTCGACGTGCGCATCACCCGCCTGGCCGACGCGGACCGCCTGCACATCAGCCTCGACCTGCTGATGGTCGACCTGGCCAGCGTCACGGTGCTGTTCAGCGAATGGCAGCTGCTGTGTGAGAACCCGGCGCACGAGCTCCCGCCGATCGACGTCTCCTTCCGCGACTACGTGCTCGCGCTCGAGCGCAACGCCGACTCTCCGCGCACCCAGCGGGCGCTCGAGTACTGGACGTCCCGCGCCGCGACGCTCGCGCCGCCGCCGGACCTGCCGCTGGCCGCGTCGCCGGTCTCGGTGCACAAGCCGCGGTTCACCCACCGCGAGTTCCAGCTCGACCCGGACGCCTGGAAGCGCCTGCGCGACCGGTCCGAAGCGAAGGGGCTGACCCCGACGACCGTGCTGGCGACGGCCTTCTCCGAGGTCCTCGCCGCGTGGAGCGGGACGCTGAAGTTCACGCTGAACCTGACCCTGTTCAACCGGCTCCCGCTGCTGCTCGCCGAGGACGGCGAAGGCCACCGGATCCTGCACCCGCACCTGCGCCGGGTGGTCGGCGACTTCACCTCGATCTGCCTGCTGGAGGTCGACACCGCCGAGGGCACGTTCGAGGAGCGCGTGCGCCGCACCCAGCGCCAGCTCCAGCAGGACCTGCGCCACCGGCATGTCAGCGCGCTGCACACGCTGCGCGAACGCCGCCGGCTCGGGCTGGACACCGCGTTCGGCACCATGCCGGTCGTGTTCACCAGCGGCCTGGGCACGGTCGCCGACGTCACCGGCCCGCGCGACTTCTTCGGCGACATCACCTACCGGATCAGCCAGACCCCGCAGGTGTGGTTCGACCACCAGGTCGTCGACTTCACCGGCTCGCTCGACCTGACGTGGGACGTCGTCGAGGAGCTGTTCCCGGGCACCCTGCTCGACGACATGTTCGCCGCCTACACCGGCCTGGTGGAGCGGCTCGCCGCCGAAAGCGCCTGCTGGGACGGCGAACTGCGGGTCAGCCCGCCGCAGTACCAGCTCACCGAGCGCGACGAGGTGAACCGCACCGCGGGCCCGCTGCCCGACGGCCTGCTGCACGAGCCGTTCCTGGCCGCGGCCGCCGAGCACCCGGACTCCCCCGCCGTCATCACCAGCGCCGGCACCGTCACCTACGGCGAGCTCGCCGGCCGGGCCGGCGCGGTGGCCGACGCGATCCTCCGCTCGGGTGACGGCTCCCCGGTGCGCGACCGGCTGGTCGGCATCAGCCTGGACAAGGGCGCCGACCAGGTCGCGGCCGCGTACGGCGTCCTGCTCGCCGGCGCGGCGTATCTGCCGGCCGGCGCCGGGCTGCCCGCGCAGCGGCGCAACGGGATCCTCACCGACGGCCAGGCGTCGACGGTCGTCACGACGTCCCGGCTGGCCGACCAGCTCGACTGGACCGGCTGCGCCACCACGCTGGTGCCGATCGACCGGCTCACCGCCCCCGACGCCCCGCCGTCGAGCACCGCCGAGCCGTCCGACCTGGCGTACGTGCTGTTCACCTCCGGCTCGACCGGACGGCCCAAGGGCGTGATGATCGAACACCGGTCGGCGCTGAACACCGTCGCCGACATCACCGAGCGGTTCGGCGTGACCGCCGGCGACCGGGTCTTCGGGCTGGCCGAGCTGAGCTTCGACCTCTCCGTGTACGACCTGTTCGGCGCGCTCGGCGCCGGCGCGGCGCTCGTGCTGCCCGACCCCGACCAGACGAGTGAGCCCGCGCACTGGGCCGAGCTGATGAGCGAGCACGGCGTGACCGTGTGGAACTCGGTGCCGGCGCAGATGCAGATGCTCGTCGACCACATCGAAGCCGTCGGCGACGTCCCCGAGGGCCTGCGCCTGGTGATGCTCAGCGGCGACTGGATCCCGGTCGACCTGCCCGGCCGCATCCACGAGCTCTGGCCGGACGCCACCGTGATCAGCATGGGCGGCGCGACCGAGGCGTCGATCTGGTCCAACTACCACCAGGTCGACGAGGTGCCCGAAGGCACGCGCAGCATCCCCTACGGCGTCCCGCTGCGGAACCAGCGGTTCCACGTGCTCGACGGCGGCCTGCGGCCCTGCCCGGACTGGGTGCCGGGCGAGCTGTACATCGAGGGCACCGGCCTGGCCCGCGGGTACTGGCGCGACCCGGCCAAGACCGACGCCAGCTTCCTGCGTCACCCGGTCACCGGCGTCCGGCTCTACCGCACCGGCGACTACGGCCGGTACCTGCCCGGCGGCATCATCGAGTTCCTCGGCCGCCGGGACGGGCAGGTCAAGATCCGCGGGCACCGGATCGAGCTCGGCGAGATCGAAGCCGTGCTCGCGCAGCACGCCGGGGTCGACCGCGCGGTCGCCGTCAAGGCCGAAGACGACGGCGCCGGCGCGCGGCTGGTCGGCTACGTCATCCCCGGCCGGGACGCCGTGGACGGGCCGGAGTCCTTGTACAGCAAGGAAACCGTCGACCCGGCCGAGTCGGAGCGGACGTGGCGCGCGCTGTGCGACGGCGCCCTGCCCGCGCCCGGCCCGTCGGCCACGGAGCTGGCCGCGGCCTGGACGCAGCTCAACAACGTCTACGCCCACGCCGCGGCGATGGCCCTGACCTCGCTCGGGGTGACCGGCGAGGTCGACGTCCCCGCGCTGCTGCGCTCGGGCGGTGTGGCCGCGCGGTACGAGAGATGGCTGCACCGCGCCTCGGCGAACCTGACCGAGCGGGGCATGCTGCCGGGCGCGCTCCCGACGGCCATCCCCGACGAGCTGGTCGCCGCCACGCACCGCGTGCTCGGCGACAAGCTGGGGGTGCCCGCCGACCTCACCGACTGGCTGATGACCATCGCGGCGAACGTCGAGGGCGTGCTCACCCAGAGCATGCACTCCGCCGAGCTGTACGCGAACGACCGCACACCCGCGGTGTACGAGCACCTCTTCGGCCCGGTGCACCTGGCCGCGACCGAAGCGATCCGGCGCGTCACGGCGGCTTGGCCCGAGGACAAGCCGCTGCGGATCCTGGAGGTCGGCGCGGGCTACGGCACGCTGACCAAGCACGTCGTGCCCGAGCTGCCGGAGCACGCCGAGTACACCTTCACCGACATCTCGACCTACTTCACCGAGCGGGCGCGGGAGCAGTACGCGGACTACCCGAACATCGGCTTCGACCTCTTCGACGTCGACAAGCCCGCCGACATCCAGGGGTTCGACGGCCGGGCGTTCGACCTGGTCATCGCGGGCAGCATGCTGCACGACGCCAAGCTGATCCGGCGGGCCGTGCGCAACCTGCGGTCGGTGCTCGCGCCGGGCGGGATGCTGCTGCTGGTCGAGCAGACCGCGTTCCACGACTGGTTCGACCTGACCATGGGGCTGCAGCAGGGATTCGACGGCTACGAGGACACGGACCTGCGCTCGGCGCACCCGCTGCTCGACGCGGCCACCTGGCGCTCCGAGCTGGCCGAAGCCGGGTTCGCGGACTCGGCCGTGCTGACGCCCGAGGGCAGCGGCATGGCGTCGGTCGGCTTCGACGTGATCGTCGGGCGCGCGCCGGACGAGAGCAGCCGGTTCGACGGCGAGCGGCTGCGGTCGTTCCTGGGGCTGCACCTGCCGAAGCACATGGTGCCCAGCACGATCCACGCCATCGACGAGCTCCCGCTGACCAGCACCGGCAAGGTCGACCGCGCAACGCTGGCCAAGGCGCGCGGCCGGGCGTCGGCGGCCGGTCGGCCGGCCAAGCCGCCGCGCACCGAACGGCAGCGCAAGCTCGTCGAGATCTGGTGCACCGTGCTCGGCCTGAGCCACGCCGACCTCGGTGACGACTTCCTGGAAGCCGGCGGCGACTCGCTGCTCGCGGCCCGGCTCGTCGCCACCATCTCCTCGGCGTTCGGCACCACGGTCGCCGTCGCCACCGTGCTGGAGTACCCGACCGTCGAACTCCTCGACGGTTACCTGGAGCAGATCCTCGGCGCCTCCGAGCTGCTTCCCGACGTTGCGGAGGTCGTTTCGTGAACGCGCACGAGGAGGACCTGCGGGCGTGGCTGACGACGTTCGTCGCCGACGTCCTCGACATCGGCCCGGAGGAGGTCGACCCGGGCGCGCCGTGGGAGTCGCTCGGGGTCGACTCGGCGATGACGCTGGTGCTCGTCGCCGACCTGTCGGTGGTGCTCGGCCGGACCGTGCAGCCGATCGAGGTGCTGAGCAACCCGACGATCGACGCGGTCGTCGAGCACCTGGTGACCGTCGAAGCGGTGGGAGGCGAACGACCGTGAAGCCACGCGCCACCGGCCGGTGGTTCGTCCGGGGCCAGGCGCGGCCCGGGCGGCCCCAGCTGTTCTGCTTCCCGCACGGCGGCGGGTCGGCCGCGGAGTTCGTCCGCTGGTCGCGCCAGCTGACCGGGGTCGAGCTCAGCGCCGTCCAGCTGCCCGGGCGCGGGTCGCGGCTGTCCGAGCCGGTGCTGTCCACCATGGACGAACTGGTGGCGGCGGTGGTCGACGTCATGCCGACGACCGCGCCGTACTCGGTGTTCGGGCACAGCCTCGGCGCGCTGGTGGCCTACGAGGTCACCCGCGAGCTGCGGCGCACCGGGCGCCGGCTGCCGGACCGCCTGGTCGTCTCCGGCTTCCCGGCGCCGTCGACGAAGCGGACCGAGCCGCCGGTGCACGGCCTGCCCGACGACGAGCTGGTCGCGGAGGTGGGCCGCCGCCACGGCGGCCTGCCCGGCGAGATCCTCACCGACCCGGAGCTGAAGACGATGGTCGCCCGGTACCTGCGCGCCGACTACCAGGTGCTGGAGACCTATCAGTGGCGTCCCGAAGCGCCGTTGCCGGTGCCGCTGACGGTGTTCGGCGGCCGGGACGACTCGATCGGCGAGGACGAGCTGCGCGCGTGGCGCGACCACGTGACGGAGCCGATCACGGTGCGGCAGTTCGCCGGCGACCACTTCTACTTCCGGCAGAACCCGGCGGTGGTCCTGCGCGCACTGGCGGCGGTCGTCCGGACGACCGTTCCCGCGGACAGGGCGGCGTGACCATGTGGGTCTTCATCGCGGCCGCGCTGGTCATCATCATCATCCCGGGCCCGGACCAGGCGCTCATCACCCGCCAGGCCCTGGTCCGCGGCAAGGGGTCGGGCTTCATGACGACGCTGGGCGGGGCGACGGGCCTGTCGGTCCACGCCGCGGCGGCGTCCCTCGGCCTGACGGCGATCCTGGTGGCGTCCCCGGTGGCGTTCACGGTCCTGAAGGTGGTCGGCGCGATCTACCTGGTGTGGATGGGCGTCCAGACGGTCCGCATCGCCCGCCGCGCGGCGACCAGCCAGCCGACGGGCGAGCCGACCGACCGGAAGCCGTTGCGCTGCCTGCGGAAGGGGTTCTTGACCAACGCGCTGAACCCGAAGCTGGCGGTGTTCTTCCTGACGTTCCTGCCGCAGTTCCTGCCGACCGACGGGCCGGTGCTGGGGAAGGCGCTGACGTACTGCGGCGTGTTCGCGGCGTTGTATCTGACGTGGTTCAGCTTGTACGTCTTCACGGTGGACCGCATCGGCGCGGTGCTGCGGCGGCCGAAGGTGCGGTCGGGGATCGAGTACAGCACGGGTGTGTTGTTGCTCGGGTTCGGAGTGGGGCTGGCCATTCAGGGGATTCCGTAGGGAGTTGCGCGGGGTCTGCGGTGTCGCGAATGGGTCATGGGGGACGTCTCGCGTCCCGAATGGGTCATTCGCGACCTTCGGAGCCGGGGTCGGCGGGGAGCCGGAGCTCGCTCGCTAACGCGCGCATCGCTGGCGTGGCCCTCGCCGGCCGCGCCGGGCGCCGCGTTCCCGGCTGCGCCGGTGATGGTTTCCAGCGGCAGGCGGTGCGACCTTCGGAGCCGGCGCCTCTCCGCCACCGGAGTTCGGCCGGAGTTCAGGGGGAACCCATCTCCGCGAGCGCCGCCGTTCGGCCCGGGGCGGAAACCTCGGAGGGCCGTGTCCCCCACGACCCTCCGAGGACGGACTCCTTGATCTCATCGCGTGCGCGCCGCCGGGCCCTCTGCCTCATCGCCGGGCCGGTGCTGGCCGTCGTCACCCTCGCAGGCCCCGCCGACGCGGCCGGGACCGTCCGGATCAACGAGGTCGTGACCACCGGCGCCGTCGACGACTCCATCGAGCTCGTCAACCCCGGGGCCGTCGCCGTCGACATCTCCGGGTGGGTTCTCAAGGACGACAAGGACAGCTCGAAGTTCACGATCCCCGCCGGGACCACCCTCGCCGCCGGTGGGTTCCGGGCCTTCGACGTCCACAACGCCTTCGGGCTCGGCTCCGAGGACGAGGCCCGCCTCTTCCAGGCCGACGGCAGCACCCTCGTCGACAGCTTCGCCTGGAGCAAGCACTCCGACCCGTCGTGGTCACGCTGCCCCGACGCGACCGGCTCCTTCGCCCCGGCCGCCGTCACCCTCGGCGGCCCGAACAGCTGCAGTGCGGCGCCCACGGCCTGGCCGGGCGGCAGCTCGGTGACCACGGCCGACGCCGCCAACGTCTTCGGCGAGGACCTCAGCGGCCTGTTCCAGGACGGCGGTGTGCTGTGGGCCGCGCAGAACTCCGGCAAGCTGTGGCGCCTGCTGCCCAACGGCTCCGGCGGCTGGAAGCCCGACACGGCGTCCGGCTGGACGTCCGGCAAGGCCCTGCGCTTCCCCGGCGGCTCCGGCGCCCCTGACAGCGAAGGCGTGACCGTCACCGGCACCGGCGTCTACGTCGCCAGTGAGCGCAACGGCTCCGGCAGCAGCCGCACGTCGGTGCTGCGCTACGACGTCGGCGGGACCGGCTCGACGCTGACCGCCACGCGGGAGTGGAACCTGACCGCCGACCTGCCGCCGGTGGGCGCGAACCTCGGTTTCGAAGGCATCACCTGGGTGCCCGACACCACCCTGACCGCCGCCGGGTTCGCCGACGCCTCGACCGGCGCGGCCTACGACCCCGCGCACTACGGCGCGCACGCCGGCGGGGTGTTCTTCGTCGGGGTCGAAGGCACCGGCATGATCCACGGCTACGTCCTGCAGGACTCGGGCGCGTTCACCCGCGTCGCCTCCTTCACCAGCGGGATGAGCGGGGTCATGGAGCTGCAGTGGGAGCCGCAGGCGTCGCGCCTGTGGGCCGTCTGCGACGACACCTGCCACGGCCAGCACCGCACGCTGAAGATCGGCTCCGCCGGCACCTTCACGAACGCCGCCGTCTACAACCGGCCGAGCGGCATGGGCGACTACAACAACGAGGGCTTCTCGGTGGCCCCCGCGAGCGAGTGCGCCGGGGGCAGCAAGCCGGTGTACTGGTCCGACGACAGCAACGACGGCGGCCACGCACTCCGCAAGGGCACCATCACCTGCTGACCGGCCGCCCCCGAACACGGACACAAGACCGCCGCAGATCGCAGTCAGTCTGCAGTGGCGACACGCAACACGAACCGCTCGAACTCGGAGCTGAACAAGAGATAGGCTCCCGCTTCTTGCCGAACGAGCCCCAGGCGGAGCATCAGGTCAACGTCGATCCGCGGCAGCGAGCCCCCTTGTCTGTTGGCCACCTTGCGCAGCAGATAGCGACCTCGCGCACCACTCACCGTGTCCAGGGTTCGGATGAGACCGCGAAACTGCGGCTCGAACTGCCCAGCCAGCATCCCGTGTGCGGCAGCGACGTCGATGATGCCGGACTGCCGGAAACGCTGCATGGTTTCGTGGCACAACAAGCTGAGCAGGTAAGGATGCCCGCCAGCTCGTTCCACGATCTCCTTCTTATGCGCCATGAGGTCAACGCCGTACGGCAATGCCCGCGCTAGCAGTAGATCTACATCGTCATCGGTGAAGCAGCCCACGTCACAACGTAGCGACAACACCGCATCCAGGGTGGACCCACCGGCCGCATCGATCTCAATGGTGTCGACGGGTCGGCGCGAAACCGTGACCAGCCCAATCGAAAAGCTCTCACTGGCCAGAGAGCGCAAGACTTGGAACTCGGACAGCTTGCTGAACACACCGTCTGCCCGATCAAACTCGTCGAGCACGACAACTGTCGACACGCCGGCCGCGCTCAAGTGACGAAAATAGGTCTTAACCTGGTCGCGCAGTTCGCCGTCGTCTTCTATCGCGTGCGCCTCCGCTACGAGGCCGTTCAGCACAGGGAGGTAGGGCTGCACACACGACAAGGAACGCGGGATCAATTGCTCGTGGGTGGAGCGCAACACCGCTTGGAACAGTTTCGGTCCGTTGTCGTGATCACCCACGCTGAGGGTCGTAAACAGCAGGTCAGACCTGTTCGGAGCGTCGAGCTCGATGGCCTCCGCCACCAGGCTGCTTTTGCCCATCCGCTGACAGCCCTGAACACTCAAGTTGCCTAATCCGGAACCATCCCAGGTGGACCGTACACGCCAGAGAAGTTCCTCGCGACCAACAAAATCGCCGCCTGTCACCCGTTGCCCAACACTGCGATAGGGGTTGCCGCTCATGCCGGGCGCCCTGCCTGGGCTACCCGCGAAAGCAACCAGTCCTGGTAGAGTCGAACGACGATGCGATATCCGCCGGACTCTTCGCGCACTACATCGCGCAGCACCAGATCATCCAGCAGCGGCTTCAACTCGAGTCCGCCCTCGTAGACTTCGGCTACGCGGTCGTATGTTGCAGGCCCGTTTTCGCCAGCCCGTGCGATCGCGAGCAGAGCGCTGCGGTAAGTCGCCGCATCCGGCTGACCGGGATCGGTGTATCCCGCAGTCTCTAAGTTGTCGAAGTCATTGGGACGCAACGCCTGCAGCATGGTAATGCGCACAAGTTCCACATCAGCCTCGGTAACCAGCGGCGCCTGTTGGAGGTTCATGTACTCCACCAGCGCGAAACAGAACTTCTGGATGTAGAAGGCACTACCTCCTGTGAGTTCGGTGATGCGCTCCTTAGCCACGCCCCGAAACCGGCTGCTACCCGATTCCATGATCGGCTTGTCGATCAGCAGTTCAGCGCTGGCACTGTCAAGGTAGGTTACTCGCTCCGCGGCAAATACCCCGAATACGTTCGCGTTGTCGGCGATCAGCCGTTCCAGTGCAGCCTGACCAACGATCACCAGGTGGAACAGGTTGCGCTCGATGATGGCTTTGAGCGACTGCATGAAAGTCGGTGCCAGCAAGCCGTCTCGGATCCACTGATCAAAGTACTGGAACTCGTCGATGAGGACGATCATGGTCGGCGGATTGTCGGGGGCCCAAGCTTCCAAGTACGCACGCACCAGATCGATGAAAACCGATACCGGCTGGTCTTCGGCAAGGAAATCAGCCTTGCTCCAGCCACCTGACAGTGTCTGGTCGGGGCCTCGGCCGAGAAATCGCTCGCCGATCTCCCGCTCCGCCTGACTCAGGATCTCCCACAACACCTGCGCAACGACCCGTGTCGTGTTGCCCGGCCGCGGAGTGATCGTACCGATGTTCTCCAGATCGACAACGATGAAGTCGGCTCGCTTCTGAAGTTCGGACTTGAGGTGCACCCGGATCGATGACTTGCCGGCGCGCTTCTGACCGAAGATAGCGACGCCGCTGCCCGGAGTGCGAGCACTGTCGAAGTGCTGATGGATCCGTCTGAGGACATCGCCTCGGCCGATGAACATCTCCGGGTCGGTGACCGTCTTGCCCGAGGCTCCTTCTTGAAACGGGTTGGGTTTGATCGGGTGAAAGTCGGCCTCGGACAACAAACGGATCGCCAAGGTCACCTTTGTAGCCAAGGCCTCATCGGCGCCACGGGCATGATAGTTCAAGCAAACTTGAAGGGAGAAAGCGCCAGCAGCCAGTGCCTTCTCCGTGGCCCGCAGCCGCACCACCTGGATGTGGTGCTGGCCCCCACGTACCGCGCTGGGCAACGGGATGATCGTCTCCTCGGGAACAAAATACTCCGGGAGGTTCTGACACATCAGGATAGGTGACTCCAGTGGCGCAGCCCGTTCTTCATTGCCGACGTCAACCTGCACTGTGATCACGCCGTACTTGTCGACCGTGCTGGTCGCCAGCCCGGGGGTAATGGTCGGCTTGGGCGGATGCTGGACGATCAGTTGCCGTTGCGCTTCACCGACCATCCGCTCCACCTTCACACAGGTCGGCCAGACCAGTTCGACGGCGATTCTAGTCGGGGCGAGCAGGATGTCCTGCTGGATCTGACGCATGAGCTCGGCCGCCAAGCGCAAGCTCGCCTCTCGATCCTCGAATGCGGTTTCGTAGAGGTAGTCACGCAATCGGCGTAGTCCGTCAGCGAACCGGGTAGCCGCGAGCGGTCCCATAATGCCCGGTGGAAGCTTCTTCAGGCGGTCGATGGTGACGTCCAGCTCACCTTCTCTGAGCTGGATGTCACGCAGGAAATGCAGAAGCGCCGAATCCCCCGGATAGCGCTGCGCTTCTTTCTCTCCCAACCTCCGCCAGGTCCGGACCACTTCTTCAGCACTGGACAGGCCCAGACCATTGTCAACACGGTCCGCCAGGTACGCCGCTGCTGCCGCGCGTAGGTCTGGTTCCCCGCAGATGACCTCAAGCACCTGGTCACTGGCTGCGTCGACCTGCGAGACCAACTGTGTGACCAGGTCGAACGCCGCGTCGCCGTGTTCGGCATGTTGCTCGACGACTATCGTGTCCAACCGCGCTTCGGGTCTACCCTGAGCCGACATCAGCGCACGCCGGCCGTCCAGCGATCGCAGGAACCGTGCCAAGGCCAGCCGGGCATCGGCGTTGTCCGATTGCTCGTCCAGCCGGTCGGAGATGCGCAGGGCTTCCAGGTAGAGTCCGCGTGCCGCCTCTGGGGCGTTACGCTCGAGTACAACATCGGCCAGCGCGGTTACTCCGGAGCACAACAGTTCGAGAAAGTCGTCGCGGCGTGTCTCCCACGCGAGTACTGCTGCAGAGATGTAACTGTCGGCGCTTGCTTCGCGCGCCCGGCCACGTTGGCGCTGGGCATTCTCCGCGAGCCGGTGAGCATCGTCGCGAGTGGGCTTCTTCTTCTCTCGTTCGCGCTGCTCGCGGATCATCTTCGCGTTGCCGGAGTAGTTGTCCATGACGAAGTCGACCAGTGGAGTGATTGCCAACTGGTCCAGCTTGCCCAGGATCTCGCTTGCCCACCTCAGGTCGACACCGCTGGACTCCCCTGCACGAATCTGGGTGATACGGCGACGGATATCGTTGGCCTTGTCGTCATCGTCAGGGGCGAGGGTTCGCTCCGCCTCATCGAGGTCTCCGATGTCGCCCCGCTGAATCAAAGCCAACGCCAGACCGCGGCGGGCAGCGGACGTGCGAGTCGACCGGAATACAGCGCTCCAGTCGTCCACCGAGTCTTCACCGGCACTGAGTTTGACGTATGCGATCTGCTGACGTAGGTGATTACGCTTGGACGTCGTCAGGTTAGTGCGCTTGAACTGGCGACGCAGCAATACCAGTGCTTTGACATACTGCGCCGCGCCCACATGAAAGTCGATGAGGAGGTTGTCCAGCGCATCGCCCTTGCTGACCAATCCTGCGAATTCCTCGGTGATCAGCTGGAGCGCCGCCTTCGGACCATCGACGCGGCGAGTCAGCCAAGCAAGGTCCTTGACCGCGCTTTCGACCCGTTCACCTTGACGGATGGCTTCCCGATAGGCTTCCTTAGCGGCCGGCAAATTTTTCTCTCTGTGCTCAAATCGCTTCGCCCGCTGGTAGTGACTTTCACCGCGGCGCGGTGTGGCGCTATCCTTGGCCACCGAATTTGCACTGGGTGCAGCCAGTGGGGCGCGTGCCAGCGGCCTGCGAACCGCGCCCGCCGGCCGCGGCAACACTGTCTCGGGTGGTGCGGCACCCATGAGAGCCGCCTCGATCAACACAGCCGCAGGCGCAACCCGAGAATGCTTTTCGCGCAGTTCATGCAGAACCGCACGATTGGGTCCGTAGCGGTCCAGCACGCGGAGTAGTAGTGGCCACAGGCGGCTATCAGTGTCCGGCGGGACGATCTCGAAGTGCTTGATCAGGGCAAACGCCGCCGCTTCGTGATCGTAGACGCGAGCGGACGCGATGGCGAGCAACCGGAGACAGTCGCTGTCGCCGCCATCCAGGTCAGCACCTGTGGCCAGGTATGGCCGAGCCACTTCATAGTTCTCGTTGAGAATTCCCAGCACTCCACACAAGTAGAACAGATCCGGGTTGTACGGGTCTTTGCGCTGGAGCAACCGTGCTCGCTCGAACAGCCGTGTGACCCGGCCGAACTTGGGTGAAAGTTCGTGAACTTTTTCGGCGTGGGCAAGGGCGTTGCAAATCGACTCCAACTCGCGCCGGTCTTCCTCGGCTCCGACGAGCTTCGTACGCAGTGGCTGTAGCGACTCCTGGCCGAGCATCTCCAAAGGATCAGCTTCGTCGTCGTAGCGTTCCACGACCACGTCCGGCACAACCTGATCGGGCGCCACAGGGGGCGGCACCATAGGCGCTTCTGCGGCCGTCGACTGCTCCTGCAGAACGGCCGGCGGAGCCGAAGCCGTCTCGGGCACCTCGGACCCGCTTTGCGGCGCTGGAGGTGACATTAGCTCAGCAATGGACGCACCAGCCGCAGGAGGGGCGGCCCCGACCAACCTGCGCACCATCAGAATCGTCGCGAGCAGTAGCGCGACGTCCGATCCGTCGTCTTGTCGGACCCGTAGCCTGTCGGCGGCCAGTTCGACAAGTGTTCCATTCAGCTGATCGCCAAAGTTCAAACGAATCTCGACACGGTCGCCCACCGCCGCGACCGAACCGACGAAGTCCGCGTCCACTATTTCTCCTCCACCGGAATCAGACCGCAGTGACGACGTCGTGATCGTCAGTATCGCCTACGGAAACAGAGCTCCACCGAACATCAGGAAGTGCTCCGGCGTCGAAAAACACCACTCTTCCCGCCCGGACAGCCTCCAGCAGGATCTCGGTCGCATGCCGACCGGCCTCCGTTCCGATTTGCCACAGCACTGGCGCGATCAGCAGACCCGCCCACCACAGCGGGTGGTAGACCACGGCAAGAGCGGCGGCCAGCGCAGCGAGCGGCACAGCCAGGGTCGTCCGGAACTCGGCCTCCGCCCGCGCCTGGTCCCAGGCCGTCCACAACTCCTTTTCCGCCGTGGTGAGCCTGGCTGGAACGAGCTCCAGCAGTTCGCGCACTGCGTCGGGCGTGAGGGTCCTGGCCGCCGAACGAACCAAAGTATCCTCGGCGGCATCGGAGCCATCGGTGCGCTGAATCCGCGCGGCCTGGTAGTCGGCTGTGCGGGGGCCACCGGCATTAACCTCACTGCGTAGACGTGTAGTGGTCACGTCGACGACTTGTTTCAACACCCGCTCGGACACCCCGGCGAACACCGCTCGTGGAGTCGCTCGGTGAACTTCACGGACGGTCCGGTTCACCCGTTCACCAATGGCGCGGGCGCCGAACCTCAGTGCAGACTGCCAAAGCACGCCCATCAGGTACACCACGAATCCGAGACCGGCAAGCGCGACGGGGCGACCGAGGGCACCGGCAAGGATCGCCACGTCGCGGACCAGGCCGATCTTCCCGCGGGCATCGAACCTCTCGATTCCGACGACCAGGACAATCGTCAGGGCGATGACCGAACCAGCAGCAACAGGGGTGCGCAATTGGCGCAGCCCGGGCAACAAGCTGGTCAGCATCTCGGCAGCTCCCTGGAATCTGATCGTCGGCCGCGTTCTCGCCGAACATTCAGACGAAACGATCACCGCGAGATGCCTGGCAGCACCTCTGCCGTTGATCAAGAGCTCCGGCCTTGTTGTTCAGCAGACTCCTGGTTGTCGCGCCGGCACGGCCACCTGTTACGGCTCGACAACTTGTGCTGCTTGAAACGTCTCGCCAATCCGCTTGCATACTCGTTGATGGCACGCCCGCGTTCCGACAGGGAGAGGATCAAACGCAAGCCAACCGCAGCCAAAGCGTAATCTCCTGGCGCTTGGGCAAGCAGCGGTAAGGCCGCCGGCTGAGGAGAATCACTCCCCCCTCAGCTGTCCCGACGTCGCACCGCCACCGGTCCCGGCTGGCAGGCCTACACCCTCAGTTACGTTTGACAACAAAGGAACTTCTGCTTGAGCTGCCGCGTCTTCCCCGGCCCGCGCGGCCGATAATTGCCGTTGGCGGTGTTGTGTCTCGACTGACCGGACGGCCCTCAGGTGACCGGGAAAGTCGTGCCGATGCCCATGCCGGTGATCCACTCCGGCACCGGCTCGTAGCTAGTCCAGACCAGAGGCGCGGCGGCCGCGACCTGGCCGATCAGCCAGCAGCGCACCTCGTGGCCGCCCGTGCCCGCCGACTCCTCCAGGCCCTCGTGGCCCAGCCGTGCCACCGCTTCCGGGTCCCCTTCGGCGAGCCGGGTGAGGAACCAGTTGTCCCACTCGGTGTTCACCCGGGCTCCCGGGTCACCGCCCATCGCGCGGACGCGGGGTTCGCGCGCCGCCGCGAAGGCGTGGACGTCGGAGCGGCCGTGGATCAGCGAGTCACGGCGGTCACCGACGACCTCGCGGGGGTCGTTCGACGGCAGCCAGTGCGACAGCCCGCCGCTCGCCACCACGAGCACCCGGCCGGGGAAGTCGGCCGAGCGCAGGGCCGCGCCGAGCGCTTGTCCTAACGCGACACACCGCCGCAGCGACGGCAACGGCGGCGCGGCGGTGTTCACTACCAGCGGCACCATCGGCAGCGAGATACCACCGGTGACCATCTCGTAGCTCTGCACGATGCCGTGGTCGACGGTGAGCGAATAGGACAGCGACACGTCGAACCCGGCCTCGGTCAGTCCGTTGTGGACCGACCACGCCAGCGGGCCCGCCACCGGCAGCGGGCCTTCGGTGCTGCCGAAGTCCCCGAACCCCATGGCGTGCTCGACCCCCAGCACGAAGGGCGGCATCACGTCGTAGAAGTTGCCGTGGAAGTGGTCCGGCCCGATCACGACGACCGCGTCGGGCGCGAGCATCTCGACCGCGCGGCGGACGCGGGCGGCGTCCGCGAGGAACTTCGCGCCCGGCCCGCCCTCGGACGGCGGCGGCAGCAGTGTCGCGAAAGGACTGTGGGACATGCCGGCGAACCCGGCGATCCCGGCCATCAGGACGGGTCCTTTCCGGACCGGAGCCAGGTGCGGTGGACGTCGAGGAACTCGGTGACCTTCTCCCACTGCGGCCAGTGCCCGGCGTCGTCGATCACGTGCAGCCGCGCGTCGGGCAGCCAGCCGAGCAGCAGCTCGGCCTCGTCGAGCCCGCCGGTCGGGTCGTGGCTCGTCCACAGCAGCAACGTCGGCGCCTTCACCAGCGACACCCACGACGGGTCCCACGCGAAGTCCTTGCGCACCTCGGGGTCCTGCAGCACGAGCGTGTTGCCGATCGCGGTGACGAACCCCGGCCGGGAGTAGATGCGGCGACGCAGGTTGACCAGCTCGTCGGTGACCATTTCTTTGTGGTGGAAAAGGAACTCCACCCGCCGGCGCACGGTCTCGTCGCTGGGGTCGAGCACCGCCGCCATCGTGCTGTCGCGCATCCGCGCCATCACCTCGGGTTTGTTGGCGATGTTGCCCGGGGTGTTCAGCACGAGCCGGTCGACGCGGTCCGGGTGGTGCGCGGCGGTCCACGCGACCACCCAGCCGCCGAGCGACTCGCCGGACAGGTGCGCGCGGCCGATGCCGAGAACGTCCAAAAGGGACACCAGGTGCCCGGCGAGGACGTCGATCGTGTACGGCCGGTCCGGCAGGTCCGACCAGCCGTGCCCGACCATGTCGTACACCGTGACGCGGAAGTCGCGGGCGAGGCCGGCCAGGTCGCGGGCGTAGGCCTCGAGGTGCCCGCCGGTGCCGTGCAGCAGCACCAGGTCCGGGCCGGTGCCCGCCTGCAACACGCGCGTGCGCACCGAACGGCCTTCCAGCGGCACGTAGACGTAACGCAGGGTGTGCTCGAGCTCGCCCAGCTCCCCCCAGATGCCGACGTGGTCGGGGATCGGCGGGGCGCCGCGGTCGGTGGTCGTCACTGGTCCTCCCGGTGGTCGAAGCGGGCGCGGGCCTCGGCCATCGTCGCCAGGCCCGCGCTCTGGCGGCAGCCGAGGCCGAACAGGCCCAGCAGCCGCGAGTTCTCGATGGTCAGGAACTCGACCGGGTGCTCGGCCGAGCCGTTGTGGTGCCGGTGCCAGGTCCACGGCGGGGTGTAGACGAACGACCCGGTCGTCCAGCGCACGGTTTCGTCCTCGATCTCGCTGTGGCCGTCGCCGGTCAGGACGAAGTGGACGGTCTCGTGGTGGTGGCGCTGCATGTCCGAGCTCTCCCCGGCCGGGATGACCTGGCGGAACAGCTCGAACGTCGTGGTCGGCAGCGTGCCGGCGACCCGCAGGGACGTCGGGTTCGGGACGGCGCCGGCGGGGATCTCGGCCAGCTCCTCGTCGTGCACGACCAGCGGCCGCGCGCCGCCGGGGCGGACGGTGTGGGCGATGCTGCCGAGGAAGTCGGTCATCGTGAAGCCGGGTCCGGTCGTGGTCATGGCACACCTTCCGTTCAGGCGGGACATTCCGTGCGGCCGCCGTCGACGGCCAGCACGGTTCCGTTGACATACCCTGCTTCGGCCGAGGCCAGGAACGCCACCGCGGCCGCGACCTCGCCGGGCGCCGCGGCCCGGCCGGCCGGGATGGCCGCGACGTCCTCGGCCATCGCGGTCGCGACGTCGACCCCCGCCGCGCCCGCCCGGCTGCGGACGATCTCCAGGCGCCGCGGGGTGAGCGTGGCGCCGACGGCGACGCAGTTGACCGTGACACCCCGGTCGGCGTACTCGAGGGCGGCCAGCTTCGCCGCCGACGTCGTCGCCGACCGCAGCACGGTCGACGCGGCGAGCCCCGGCTGCGGCTGCCGGACCGCCGTCGAGCTGATCACGACCACGCGGCCGAAGCCGCGCTCGGCCATGCCCGGCAGCGCGGCGCCCAGCAGCGCCAGCGGGCCGAGGACCAGCAGGTCGAGGTCGTGGTGCCACTGCTCGGCGGGGACGTCGAACACCCGGCCCGGCGCCGGGCCGCCGGCGTTGGCCACCACGACGTCGAGCGAGCCGTACCGCTCGCGGACGCGGTTCACGGCGTCGGCCGCCGCGGCCGGGATGGCCAGGTCGCACACGAGGTGCCCGACCCCCGGGCCCAGCGCCGACGCGGTTTCCGCGAGGGTCTTCTCCGTCCGGCCGGCGAGCACCACGCGGTGCCCGCTCGCGAGCAGCGCGGTGGCGCAGGCCGAGCCGATGCCCCCGGCTCCGCCGCCGACGAGGGCGACGCGGGTCTGGTTGGTCTCCATGATGTGTCCTACATTCGGGCCATGACCTCCGGCGGCCAAGGATGAGTCCCACTGCCCGGGACCCGGGTGGCGACAGCGCGGCGTCCGGCGCCCTCGAACGGGCCGCCGCGCTGCTGGACGCCTTCGACGCGACGCACCGCGAACTCCCCCTCGCCCGGCTCGTCGAACGTTCGGGGCTGCCCCGTTCGACCGTGCACCGCACGGCGGCCCGGATGATCGAGCTCGGCTGGCTGGACAAGCCCGGCGAGAAGTACCGGATCGGGCGACGCCTGTTCGAGCTGTCCGGCCTGGTCCCGGTGCGACACGAGCTGCGCGAAGCGGTGCTGCCGTACCTGCAGGACCTCTACGCCGCGGCCAAGACGACGGTGCAGCTCGGGGTGCTCGACGGCACGCGGGTGCTGGTCGTCGACAAGATCAGCGGACACCGCCAGCTGCCGATGCTCGACCAGGTGGGCGGGTTCGTCCCGGCCCACTGTTCGGGGCTCGGCCGGGCCATCCTCGCCTGGTCGGACGCCGAAACGGTCGGCGCGGTGGTCGCCGCCGGGCTCACCCGGCGCACCCCGCGCACGATCGGCACCGCCGAGGCGCTGGAGCGCGAGCTGGCCGTCGTGCACGAGCAGGGCTGGGCCTACGACCGCGAGGAGGGCATCACCGGCATCAGCTGCGTCGCGGCCCCGATCTTCGACTTCACCGGCAACGTGACGGCCGCGCTCTCGGTCACCGGGCCGAGTGCCGCGGTGGTGCCCGACCGGATCGGGCCGGCGGTGCGGATGGCGGCCGCGGCGGCCAGCCGCGCGTACTCGGCCCGGCGCTGGGCGTCACCGCGGCCGGACCTGCCGTCCCAGTGAATAGGACTCCCGGTTGGCCCGGCAGCGGAGGCTGTTCCACGCTGTGGCGCACGCCGAGCCGGGCTCCCGGCAGGCTGCCGGACGAGGAGGACCAGGCATGCGCGTCGCGATCATCGGGGCCGGGCTCGCCGGGCTCACCACGGCCAAGGTGCTCTTGCAGGCCGGCCACGACGTCGAGGTCTTCGACAAGGCGCCGGACGTCGGCGGCGTGTGGAGCCGGACCCGCCGCTACCCCGGGCTGACCACGCAGAGCCCGAAGGCCCAGTACTCCTTTTCGGACTTCCCGATGCCCCGGGAGTTCCCGGAATGGCCCACGGGCGCCCAGATCCAGGAGTACCTCGCGGCGTACGCCGACACCTACGGCGTCACCCCGCACCTGCGGCTGGGCACCCCGGTCGAGTCGGTGGTCCCCGACGGCGCGTGCTGGGTGGTGACCACCGGCGCGCAGGGGGCGTCGGTGGTCGACCGGGTGGTCGTCGCGAACGGCGTCTTCTGCGAGCCCGCGGTGCCGGACTACCCCGGCCGCGCGGAGTTCGAGGCGGCGGGCGGGCGGCTGCTGGCCGGTTCGGAGTTCCACGACGTGTCCGAGGCGCGGGACAAGCACGTGCTCGTGGTCGGGTACGGGAAGTCCGCCTGCGACGTGACCGTCGCGATCAGCGCCGTCGCCGCGAGCACCGACGTGATCGCGCGGCAGCTGCTGTGGAAGGTGCCGCGCAAGATCGCCGGGGTGCTGAACTTCAAGATGCTGCTGCTGACGCGGATGGGCGAGGCGCTGTTCCGCTACCGGTGGCTGCGCGGGTTCGAGAAGTTCCTGCACGGCCCGGGAAACCGGCTGCGGCGCGCGATGCTGAACTCCATCGGGACGGTGTCGGTGCGGCAGTTCGGGCTGGCCCGCCACGACCTGGTGCCGCGCGGCCGGATGGAGGACATCGTCAAGAACGCGATCGGCCTGGCGACCGAAGGGTTCTTCGAAGGTGTCGCCGACGGCTCGATCCGCGTGCGCCGGGACCAGGTGATCACGCGGTTGTTCGCGTCCGAAGGCCGCCCGTGCGCGGAGCTGGCGGACGGCACGGTGCGGCCGGCCGACCTGGTCGTCTGCGCGACCGGGTTCACCCAGGGTGTCCCGTTCCTGCCGGACACGGTCCGAAAGGGACTGTTCGACGAGCGCGGGAACTTCCTGCTGTACCGGCAGATCCAGCCACTGGCCGCGCCCGGTCTGTACTTCAACGGCTACAACTCGTCGTTCTTCAGCCCGCTCAACGCCGAGGTGGCGGCGCTGTGGATCGCGGCCGACCTCGCGGGCGCGCTGACCCTGCCGGACGAGGCGGCTCGGCGCGCGGACGTCGTCGCCCAGCTCGCCTTCCTCGACACCGCGACGGGCGCGCACCACTGCCGTGGCACCAAGATCATCCCGTTCTCCATCCACAACGTCGACGAGGTGCTCGGGGACCTCGGCGTCCAGATCGGCCGCTTCACCCGCTTCACGCACTGGCTGAACCCGGTCGCGCCCGCGGCGTACCGGGCGCTCACGCCCGCCGTGCTGACCCGGCTGGCGGAGACCCCCGAACCCGAAAAAGCCCCGCTCTGACTCGAGGAGGACCTCCGATGAGCACCGCGACCGGCCACCACGTCATCCACCCGGGCGACGGCACCAACCTGGGCGCGATCGGCCTGGGCATCCACGCCCGGCTGACCGGCGCCGACACGAACGGCGCGTACTCGCTGTTCGAATACGTCGTCCCGCCCGGTCTCGGCGGCCCGCCGACCCACATCCACAGCCGTGAGGACGAGCTGTTCACCTGCGTCCGGGGCCGGGTGGAGGTGGAGCTCGACGGCGTCCGGCACGTCCTCGGCGAAGGTGACTCGCTGCTCATGCCGCGCGGGGTACCGCACGTGTTCCGCAACCCGTTCGGAGAGGAGACGCGCATCATCGCGGTGGTTTCCCCGCCGGGGCTGGAGAACTACTACAAGGAGCTGTCCGAGCTGCCACCCGGACGCGACATGAAGCTGGTGGCGGAAGTGATGACGCGGTACGGCTTGGCGCTGCAGAAGTGAACCACGAGCGCATGGTCCACGAGATGTGCGCGGCGGTCGACGCGGGCGACGCGACGGCGTTCGCCGCGTGGTTCACCGAAGACGCGACGTACGTGTTCGGCAACGGCGAGCCGTTGACCGGCCGCACCGCGATCACGGAGGCGACGGCGGGCGCGGCGGGTGCGTTGCCGTGGGTCCGGCATGTGGTGGAGCAGGTCGCCGCGGTGGGTGACCAGCTGTTCTGCCGGTTCACGATCACCACGGCGGCTCCGGACGGCCGGACGTTGGCCCTGCCGTGCGTGACGGTGATGTGGCTGGACGGGGAGTTGGTGTCGGAGTATCGGGTTCATATGGACCTCACGCCGGCGTTGGCTCGGGAGGCTTACTCGCGGTAAGGCACGGCTGGGACGAGCGCGGCGGCGGTGCCAGGTGCCGTGCCTCGGCCTCCGACCGGGCGCGGCAGGGCGGCCGAGCGCCGGCCCCCTCTGTGCGGTCTGCACGTAGCCCGAGTCACCCGGTGGGGACTCTCCCCATGGTCAGAACCTCGTCACCGCCCTAGCGTGGGAGGCCGGTGACGAGGAGGTTCCCGCGGATGGTGATCGACGACCTGGCCGCCGCGCTGCCGGCTGACCGGCTGGTGCGGGATCCGGACGTTCTGCCCGGCTTCGCCCACGACGAAGCCGAATGGGCGCCCTACGCACTGCCCGCCGTAGTCGTCCGGCCACACTCCGCCGAAGAGGTCCAAACCGTCGTCAAAGCCTGCATCCGCCACCGGACCCCGCTCGTCACCCGCGGGGCCGGGACCGGGCTCTCCGGCGGGGCCAACGCCGGAGACGGCTGCGTGGTCCTGGTCACCGACCGGCTCACCACCATCAAGGAGATCAACACCCACGAGCGGTACGCCGTGGTCGAGCCCGGCGTGGTCAACGACGACCTGCGGGCCGCCTGCGCCGAACATGGCCTCTGGTACCCGCCCGATCCGGCCAGCTCGCCGTGGTCGACGCTCGGCGGGAACGTCGCCACCAACGCCGGCGGGATCTGCTGCGTCAAGTACGGCGTCACCCGGGACTACGTCCTGGGCCTGCAGGTCGTCACCGGCACCGGGGAGCTCGTCCGGCTCGGCCGCCGCACCGCGAAGGGCGTTGCCGGGTACGACCTGACCGGGCTGATGGTCGGGTCCGAAGGCACGCTCGGGGTGGTCACCGAGGTCACCGTGCGGCTGCGGCCCGCCCGCGCCGCGGAACGGACCGTCGCCGGGTACTTCGACACGACCGTCGACGCCGGGCGGGCGGCCGCCGCCGTCGCCGCCCGGGGCGTGCTGCCGTCGGCGCTCGAGCTGGTCGACCGGCACTGCCTCGCCGCCGTCGACCGGTGGAAGAACATGGGCCTGAGCGCCGATGCCAACGTCGTGCTCCTCGCCCGCACCGACGCCCCCGGCGCGCTCGGCGAGCACGAAGCCGCGGAGATCCTCGACTGCTTCGAGGGGGCCGGCGCGACCTGGGCCGCCCAGTCGACCGACCAGGCCGAGGCCGACGCGCTGTTCGCCGCCCGCCGGCTGGCCTACCCTGCGCTGGAACGCCTCGGCCCGGTGCTCACCGAGGACGTCTGCGTCCCGACGCAGGCCGTGCCCGAGATGCTCGCCCGCATCGACGCCGCCGCACAGCGCCACGGTGTCCTCATCGCCAACGTCGCCCACATCGGGGACGGCAACCTGCACCCGCTGCTCGTCACGCCCGCCGGCGACGAGACGGCGAAGAAGAACGCCCAGGCCGCCTTCGACGACATCATCACCGGCGCCCTCGACCTCGGCGGCACCGTCACCGGCGAGCACGGCGTCGGCCTCCTCAAGCAGCGCGGCCTCGCGCGCGAGCTCGGGCCCGGCGTCCTGGCCCTGCACCACGCCGTCAAGAACGCCCTCGACCCGCACCACATCCTCAACCCCGGCAAGGTCTTCCCCGAAGGGACACCCGCATGATCGTCCGCACCACCGCCGGCGAAGTCCGCGGCACGCCGACCGCCACCGGCGTCCGGTTCCGCGGCATCCCCTACGCCGCCGCGCCGGAAGGCGAGCTGCGGTTCGCCCCGCCCGTCCCGGCGCCGGCGTGGGACGGCGTCCGCGACACCACCGAAGCCGGGCCGACGGCGCCGCAGCGCCACCGCGAGATCCCGGGCCTCGACCTCTCGCCGCTGGTCGGCCGCCCCGGGCCGGCGGGCCCGGACTACCTGACGGTCGACGTCTGGACGCCGGACCCGGGCGCGAAAGGCCTGCCGGTGCTGGTGTTCGTGCACGGCGGCGCGTTCATCGGCGGCACCGGGTCCGCCGACGTCTACGACGGCACGGCGTTCTCCCGCGTCGGCGCGGTGCTGGTGACCCTGCAGTACCGCCTCGGGATCGACGGTTTCCTCCCGCTCGACGGCGAAACGACCAACCTCGGCCCCCGCGACCAGCTCGCCGCGTTGCGCTGGGTCCAGGACAACATCACGGCGTTCGGCGGCGATCCCGGCAACGTCACGCTGTTCGGCGAGTCCGCGGGCGCGATCAGCGTCGCCTGCCTGCTCGGTTCCCCGCTCTCGACGGGACTCTTCCGCCGCGCCGTTGTCCAAAGTGGACACGCGAACATGGTGCGCGGGCGCGGAGAACTGGACCGTCTGACGAAGGTCGTCGCCGACGGCCTGGGTGTCGAGCCCACCGCCGCGGCCTTCCGGACGCTGACGACCGAGCAGCTGCTCAGCGCGCAGGACGCGGTCCTGCAGCCCGGCAAGGGCCCGGACCTGCGGGACGAGAACGGCCTCGACCGCAGTTACGGCCTCAGCCCGTTCCTCCCGCTGGTCGGCGACGACGTCCTCCCGCGGCACCCGGGCGAAGCGATCCGCGACGGCGCGAGCGCCGACGTCGACCTGATCGCGGGGACGTGCCGCGAGGAGATGCTGCTGTACTTCGGCCCGACCGGGCTGGTCGACGTGCTGACCGACGAGCAGGCGGTTGTGATGCTGTCGGCGTCGCACCCGGACGCCGCGGACGTGCTCAAGCGCTACGGCCTGGGCGACGGCCGCAAGGCGGGCGAGGTGTTCGTCGAGGCGATGACGGACCTCGTGTTCCGCGACGGCGTCAAGGAGCTCGTCGAGAGCCACCGGGGCCGGTCGTACCGGTACGAGTTCGAGTGGCGTGCCCCGGTGTTCGGCGCGTGCCACGGCATGGAGCTGCCGTTCGTTTTCGACACGCTCGACGCGGCCCGCAGCCTGGTCGGCGACCACGCCCCGGCCGAACTCGCCAAAGAGCTCAACGCCGCGTGGTACTCCTTCGCCGCCACCGGCGACCCGGGCTGGGCCGAAGGAACCACGGCGCGCCTGGGCTGATGGACACCCACGGGCTGCGCGAGCTCTACGACCTCGTGCTGCGGCTGTCGGCGGTGCACGACCTCGACGCGCTGGTGCAGGAGGTCGTCGACCACGCGCGGCGGCTGCTCGGGGTCGACGTCGCCTACCTGGCGCTGGCGGAACCGGACGGCTCGCTCGTCATCCGCGTCACCGACGGCTCGCTGGGCCCGCGGCTGCGCGGGGTCGTGCTGCCGCCGCACAGCGGGCTGGCCGGGCGCGTGGCCGGCACCGGCGAGCCGGTGCAGAGCGCCGACTACCTCGGGGACAGCGGGCTCACGCACCTCGGCGCCGTCGACCGCGTCGCCGAGGACGAGGGCCTGCGCACGATCCTCGGGGTGCCGTTGCGGTTGCGCGGCAAGGTGGCCGGGGTGCTGATGGTCTCGCAGCGGGACGTCCGCCGGTTCACCGCGGCGGAGTCGTCGCTGCTGACCTCGCTCGGTTCGTTCGCCGCGATCGCCATCGAGAACGCGAAGCTGGTCACCGCGCTCGCGGCGGCGAACAACCGGCTGGAACGCGCTGTGCGGTTGCACGACGAGCTTTCGGAGGTGGCCGTTCCCGAAGACGTGGTCGTCCCGCTGTCGAAGCTGGTGCCCGGTCTGGTGCTCGTCGCCGACGAGCACGACGAAGTCCGTGCTGCCGCCCGCAACGGCGTCCCGATCGACGCGGTGCTCGAGGGCAAACCCTCGGCGTGGTTCGCGGACCCGGCCGCGCGGCGGGCCGAAGTCGGCGAGCGGACGGTGACCGTCCCGGTCGCGTCGGCGAACGCGTATTTCGGCGCGCTGCAAGTGGTTCCGGCCGAGCCGCTCGACGACGCGGACGTCCGGCTGTTGGAACGCTCGGCGCTGACCGTCGCGCTGGTGGCGTCCGTCGAGCGCGCGGTGGCGGACGCCGAGCGCCGGACGGCGGCGGACCTGCTGGAGCAGCTGGTCACGCGGCGGGTGCGCGACGAGCCGGCGTTCGCCCGCCGCGCGCGTGCGCTCGGCCTGGACCTGCGCCGCCCGCACCTCGCCGTGGTGACGCCGAACCTCGAAGCCCTGCCACGGTTGCGGGAGTTTGCCACGCGCCACGGCGGCCTCGCGGCCGCGGTGGACGACCGGCTGGTCGCACTGGTCCGCACCGACGAAACCCCGGCTCGCGCGCTGAATCTGGGCACCACCGGCTTGGCCGGGCCGGCGACCGGAGCCGCCGCACTGGCCGACGCGTACGACGACGCCGCGGCGTGCGTCCAGGCACTGGAAGCCTTGGGCCGCAGCGGTTCCACGGCGTCACCCGCGGACCTCGGCCCGTACCGCTACCTGCTCGGCCGGGCCGGGCGCGCGGACGCGAGCACGTTCGTCACCCGCACGCTCGCGCCGCTACTGGCCCACGACGAGGAACGCGGCACGGACCTCGTCCGCACCGCGGAGGTGTTCCTGCGGTGCGGCCGCCGCAAGGCCACGGCGGCCGACGAGCTGACGATCCACCCGAACACGCTCTACCAGCGCCTGGACCGGATCACCGTCCTGCTGGGCGACGACTGGCAGGACGGCGACCGGGCCCTGGACGTCCAGCTGGCCCTGCGCATCCACCGCCTGGCGGAAGAACTGTCCTAAGAGGACTAGCGACGGTTGCCGTTCTTGTCGCGGCGGCGCTCCTTCTCCAGGTCTTTGTCCCGGTTGTGGCGCTCGCGGTCGATGCCCTTCTTGCCGCCCAGCATGCCGGCGACCTTCGAGAACAAGCCCATTATCCGTTTCCTCCCAGTTGTGGATCTTCGATTTCAGCGTACCAAAAGTTCACGCTCAGTGCCTGGTCCGATACAGGCGCATGGTCGCCGGTGCGAACACCCCGACCAGCCCCGCGCACCACAGCAGCACCAAACCGGTCTGCCCGGACGTCAGCGTGCCGTCCATCGCCGCCCGGACCGCGGTGGTCAGGTGGGTGATCGGGTTGAGGCCCACCACCGACGCCAGCCAGCCCGGCATCGTCTTCGGGTCGACGAAGATGTTGCTGGCGAAGGTGAGCGGGAGCATCACGAACATGCTCAGCGACGTCACCGCCTGCGGGGTGCGCAGCAGCAGGCCGAGCGTCGTCCACAGCCAGCCGAGGCTGAACGAGAACACCAGCACCAGCGCGACCCCGGCGAGCACCCCGCCGAACCCGCCCGCCGGGCGGAACCCGAGGACCAGGCTCAGCACCAGGACGATCACGCAGCCGAGCAGGTACCGCGCGCCGTCGCCGAGGAGCGCGCCGACCAGCGCGGACGGCCGCCAGATCGACAGCGAGCGGAAGCGGTCGAACACCCCGGACACGCGGTCGGCGTTGAGCGCGCTGCCGGTGGTCATCGTGATCATCACGATCGTCTGCACCAGGATCCCCGGTTGCAGGTACTGCAGGTAGTTCCCGGTCGAGCCGGCGATCGCGCCGCCGAACAGGTAGGTGAACATCAGCGTCAGCATGATCGGGAACGCCGTCACGTCGATCAGCTGCTCGGGCAGGTGCTTGAGCTTGAGCAGCGTCCGCCGGCCGAACACCAGCGACGTCGTGAGCGGGCCCGGCCGCGGCGGCCGGGGGCGCGAGGTGAGCACCCCGCGCAGGTGCGCCAGTGCGAGCTCCTCCGCCGGCGGGGCCTGGACCTGCGTCATGTCAGCACGCCTTTCTCCGCGTCCGCGACCGGCTTGCCGGTCAGGGTCAGGAAGACCTCGTCGAGGCTCGGGTGGGTGAGGCCGAAGTCGGCGATGCCGATGCCCGCGCGGGACAGCCCGCTCAGGGCGGCGGACGCCTGGTCGGCCGGCCGGTCGGTGACCTGCGCGGTCAGCGTTCCCGGCTCCGCGCCGGAGTGCACCGGGACGCGCAGCTCGCCGGCGAGCACGCCGTGGGCCCGTTCGCGGTCGGCCGGGTCGGTGAGCCGCACGCGCAGCGCGGCCGAGCCGACCGACGCCTTCAGCTCCCCCGACGTCCCCTCCGCGATGACACGGCCGTGGTCGATCACCGCGATCCGGTCGGCGAGCTGGTCGGCCTCGTCGAGGTACTGCGTGGTCAGCAGCACCGTGGTGCCCGCGGCGACCAGCGCGCGGACGATGTTCCAGACCTGGTTGCGGCTGCGGGGGTCGAGCCCGGTCGTGGGCTCGTCGAGGAACATCAGGTCCGGCGCGACCACCAGCCCGGCGGCGATGTCGGCGCGTCGCCGCATGCCGCCCGAGTACGTCTTCACCGGGCGTGCCGCGGCTTCGGTGAGCTCGAAGACCTCGAGGAGCTCGTCCGCGCGTTCCTGTGCCTCGCGCCCGCGGAACCCGAAGAGCCGGCCGAGCAGCACGAGGTTCTCGCGCCCGGTCAGGTCCTGGTCGAGCGAGGCGAACTGCCCGGTGAGGCTGATCCGCCCGCGCACCTGGTCGGCCTCGGTCACGACGTCGTGGCCGAGCACCCGCGCGGCGCCGCCGTCCGGGGGCAGCAGCGTGGACAGCATCCGGACGGTGGTGGTCTTGCCGGCGCCGTTCGGGCCGAGGATCGCGTAGACCCCGCCGGTGCGGACCCGCAGGTCCACCCCGTCCACCGCGCGGGACTTCCCGAAGGTCTTGGTCAGCCCCGCCGCCTCGATGGCGAACTCGCCGCTCATCGCGCCTGCGCCACCACGTGCTCGAGGTGCTCGACCACTCCGTCGACCCCCGGCAGCGCGAGCATCTCCCGGTGGGCGCGGCGCACCTCGGCGCGCACGCCGTCGTCAGCGAGCAGCGCCGTCACGGTCTCGGCGATCGCGGCGCCGCTCTCCTCGGGCACCTTCCGGCCCAGGCCCATCTTCTCGGCCTGCGTGGCGTGGTACTCCTGGTCGCCCATCAGCGGCAGCCCGGCCATCGGGACGCCGGCGCCGACCGCCTCACGGGTGCTGTTGTACCCGCAGTGGGTCAGGAACGCCTGCGCGCACTGCAGCAGCAGCGGCTGCGGGATCCAGTCGTAGAGGTGGACGTTGTCGCCCACCGGGACCTCGACGGGATACCCGCCGGTCGCGACCACGGCGTGACAGTCCACTTCGGACAGTCCGCTCACGATGGCGGCGAGCGGCGTCGCGGCCTCCGGCGAGTGCTCGTCGGCCGCCACCCCCTGTTCGCGGATCGTCTTCACCATGCCGAGGGTGGTGCCGATCGACGCGATCACCAGGGGCTTGTCCCCGGAGAGCGCGGCGACCTCCGCGGGGAGGCGCAGGTTGCGCTTGACGTCCAGCGGCTGCCGGTAGGCGAACGCCTGCGGCGGCGCGTAGTTGGCGAACGAGTACTCGTGCGGCATGCAGTCGATGCGGCCGTTGCGGTAGATCGCGTTGCGGTCGTCGCTCTCCGGCAGGCCGACTTCACGACGGCGCTCGTTCAGCAGCGGCAGCAGGCCGTCCGGGTCGAGGGTGTTGCCCGCGCCCGACGGCACGGACAGCAGCGGCACGTCCAGCGCTTCGGCGACCAGGCAGCCCGACAGCTCGGAGCCGTCCCGCAGGACGAGGTCGGGCGCGAAGTCCTTGGCGAGCGGGAAGGTCTTCTCGAAGGCGCTGGTGACGTGCTTCTCCCCGGCGAACGAGATCATGTCCAGCCGCTCGTCGGGCACGCCGCCGTTGTGCTTCGCGGAGTACTCGCGGATGTTCATGATGAGCTCGCCGAGGTCCGGCATGGTGACCCGGACGTCCACCGGCTCGCCGTCGTAGGTCGGCACCAGGTAGCCGGAGGTGGCCACGAGGATCTCGTGCCCCGCCTCCGCCAGGCCCCTGGCGATCGGGAGCATCGCCCTGGCGTGCGAGGGCGAGCCGGTCACAGTGCACAGAACTCGCACGGTCGACACCTTCCATTGTGGACGCGGGAAGCAGCTTTGCCTGCGACAGTAGGTCGGCCGCGGGCCCCCGCGACACCCTTACCCACCCCTAGACGGCGGCGCGTTCCCGCAGCTGGAGACGCAGGAGCCCGACGATCTCGGGCAGGTGGTGGTCGAGGTAGAAGTGCCCGCCGCGGAAGGTGTGCAGCGTGAACGCGCCGCGCGTGTGCCCTTCCCAGGCGGCGATCTCCGCGGCGGTCACGCGCGGGTCCTCGGAGCCGGTCAGCGCGGTGATCGGGACGTCCACCGCCGCGCCGGGCGTGGGTTCGTACGTCTCGACCGCGCGGTAGTCGTTGCGGATCGCCGGCAGCACCATCCGCAGCAGCTCGTCGTCGCCGAACAGGGCGGCGTCGGTGCCGGCCAGCGCCCGGACCTCGCGGATGAGCTGGTCGTCGCCGAGCAGGTGGGACGTGCCGCCGCGGTGCGCCGACGGGGCCGCGCGGCCGGACACGACGAGCCCGGTCACCGCGGACCGCAGCCACAGCGCGACTTCGAACGCGACGGTGGCGCCCATGCTGTGGCCCAGCAGGGTCAGCGGCCGGTCGCCGGCGCCGGCCAGCACCGCGGCGATCTTCTCGGCCAGTTCGGCGATGCTCGCCGCGAACGGCTCGGCCCGCCGGTCCTGGCGGCCGGGGTACTGCACGGCGACCACCTCGGCCGGGCCGTCCGGGCCAGCGGCGAACGCCTTCGCCATCCGGTAGAAGTAACTGGCCGAGCCGCCGGCGTGCGGGAAGCACACCAGCCGGTGCCCGGGCCCGGGCCGGCGGTGGAAACTCCGGATCCAGCTGCTCTCGTGCACGGCACTCCCCTTCTCGCAGTGGCCTACCCGGGCAGATTCCCAGGGCGCGCGGACCGCGGACAACCCCTATCAAAACTCCCGTAACCCCTGTTCAGGGCCATTCACGAATAGGAGCCGCCCACCTTGACACGCCGTTCTCCCGCCCGGCATCCTCGAGAGACGCAGAACACATTTACTGCATTCTTTTCACCGCGAAAACCCAACCCACGGAGGACGAACCATGTCGAAAATCACGGTCACGCTTTCCGGTGGTCCCGCCGAGCTCATCGAGCGCCACCGCGAGTGGACGGTCGGCAACCTCGGCGACGTCGCCAAGGTCAGCTACGGCGCCGGCTACGAGCACTTCACCCACGAGGGGGAGTTCGTCACGACCAGCGGCGGCGCCCAGGTCCCGGTGTTCGCCTGGTGCGGCCGCACGCGCGTCGCCGAGTGATCGGCTAGGGGTGACCAGGGGTACCCGAGCGGGCGTGTCCCCGAATACCTTCGGAACGGGCACGATGTATCCGTCCATGGTCATCGCCATTCTCACTTTCAGCGCCAGGATTCGTGCTCGGCCTCCGAATTCGAGCCGGCCCGCAGAAAGGCACGATCGCTCATGACTACCTTCCCCCTCGAGCGTCCGCGGGAGAACGGGACGCTTTCCGGACCGCTCACGATGTTCGGGCCGGACTTCCCGTTCGCCTACGACGACTGGATCGGCCACCCCGGTGGCCTCGGCACGCTGCCCGCGGCCGTCCACGGCACCGAGGTGGCCGTGGTCGGCGGCGGGGTCGCGGGTCTCGTCGCCGCGCACGAGCTCCTCCGGCTGGGCCTGCGCCCGGTCGTCTACGAGGCGGAGCAGCAGCTCGGCGGCCGGATGCGTTCGGCGGCCTTCGACGGCCACCCGGACTCGGTCGCCGAGCTCGGCGCCATGCGGTTCCCCGTGTCGGCCACCGCGCTCTACCACTACATCACCGAAGCGGGCCTGGACACGAAGGCGTTCCCGAACCCGCTCGACCCGGCCACGCCGAGCACGGTGATCGACCTGGAGGGCCGCACCACCTGGGCGCGCACCGCCGCCGACCTGCCGTCGGTCTACCAGCAGGTGTCCGACGCCTGGGACAAGGCACTGCAGGAGAACGCCGAGCGCTCGGCGATCGAGGACGCCATCCGCCGCCGCGACGTCGGCAGCATCAAGGCGATCTGGAACAACCTCGTCTCGCGGCTCGACGACCAGTCGTTCTACGAGTTCATCGCGAACTCGACGTCGTTCTCCTCCTTCCGCCACCGCGAGATCTTCGGCCAGGTCGGGTTTGGCACCGGCGGCTGGGACACCGACTTCCCGAACTCGATCCTGGAGATCCTGCGGGTCGTGTTCAGCGGCGCCGACGACGAGCAGCGCAGCATCGTCGGCGGCTGCCAGCAGCTGCCCGAGCGGCTCTGGACGCACCGCCACCACGGCGCGGCCCACTGGCCGGACGGGACGTCGCTGGCCGACCTGCACGGCGGGCAGCCCCGGCCCGGGGTGGCGCGCATCGAGCGGGCCGGCGACCTGATCACCGTGCGGGACAGCTGCGGGGACGCGCGGACGTACCCCGCGGTGGTCTTCACCCCGCACGTGCGGCTGCTGACGACCCGGATCCGCACCGACGAGAGCCTGCTGTCGCGTCCACTGTGGACAGCGGTCGAACGCACGCACTACATGGGCTCGTCCAAGGTCTTCGTGCTCACCGACCGGCCGTTCTGGCGCGACCTCGACCCGGGCACCGGCCGCGACACGCTGAGCATGACGCTCACCGACCGCGGGCCGCGCAGCGTCTACCTGATGGACGACGGCCCGGACCGCCCCGGCGTGATGTGCCTGTCCTACACCTGGAACGACGACTCGGCGAAGCTGGCCACGCTGGACGACGGCGAGCGGATGGACAGCATCCTGGCCACGCTCGAACGCATCTACCCCGGCGTCGACATCCGCGCGCGCCTGGCCGGCCCGCCGATCACCGTCACGTGGGAGAACGAGCCGAACTTCAACGGCGCGTTCAAGGCGAACCTGCCGGGCCACTACCGCTACCAACGGCGGTTGTACACCCATTTCATGCAGCAGGAGATGCCGCCGGGACAGCGGGGTTTCTTTCTCGCCGGAGATGACATATCGTGGACAGGCGGTTTCGCGGAAGGCGCGGTGACAACGGCGCTGAATGCGGTCTGGGGCGTACTTAACCACCTCGGCGGCACCACGGTTCCGGGCAATCCGGGACCGGGTGACCTCTTTTCCGAACTGGCCCCGGTGGACCTCCCGATGGACTGAGCACGCCACCCCGGAGCAGGCGCTACTCCCCCGGCGCCGACCTCGGGGGCCATGACAGCAGCCGGGCACGCGAACCGCGTGCCCGGCTGCTGTTTATCCAGCTCAAGGTCGTTTTTGCGGCCCGGATCCCCCGCACGACGGGGGCCGGCTCCTCCCGCGGCGGCCGCCGGACCTCCACCCGGATCTCCACCGTGCGGAGGTCCTGCTCCACCCGGGTGGAGCAGTAGTGTCCAACGTGTCGGAAGCAGTCGGAACCGGCGGAGGAAAGCATCCGGAAACGGGTGCGGGAACAGACTCACACGGAGGAAATCTGCCATGGGTGAAGTTATCGGTTTCATGCTTCTCCGTTTCGCCATGATCGGCGGCGGAATCATCTTGCTCCTGCTGCTCATCGGCGTTGTCGTGTTCGCGCTGAAGAAGACCGGCCGGTTCGACCAGGCGAAGTCGATGGTGGAGCCGGTCGTGCGCAACAAGCTGAGCAAGAGCCAGGGGTACAAGGGCGCGCTCGGCACCAAGGCGCTCGACTACCTGAGCGAGCGCGAAAAGCAGGGCAACATCAAGCACAAGGAAATCGACTGACCCAGCCGTCGAACGGCTGACGGGGAGGAACCACCATGGACACCACCACCGTCCTCGCGGACACCAGCATGAGCGACGTCATGGACCTCATGTTCGAGCGGTACCTGATCATCGGCGGCGTCGCGTTGCTCGCGATCCTGCTCCTGGGCGTCATCGTCCTGATGTTCAAGAAGAAGAGCTAAGGACCATGCAGGGCTCCGGCGACGAGGACACCGAACTGGGGCTGGCCGAACGGGTCGCGCCGGGGTGGCTCGTCGTCCAGGTCATCAGCACGCTGCTGCTGCTCGGCGCGTTGCTGACGGCGCGGGCGTCCCCGCTGGTGTGGACGGTCTGCGGCGTCAGTTTCCTGTGCTGGCTGCTCTTCGCGCTGTCCGACCGGACCTGGCCGCGGACCTCGACCGCCGCGCTCGCCCTGTGCTCGTTCCTGCCCACGCTGGTGGTCGGGTGGAGCACGGACGGCACGGCGATGCTGATGGCCGGCGTCCCGCTCGGGGTGTTCGCCGCGCTGGCCGGGGTCAGCGCGAACCTCATCATCGCCTTCGCCGGCTTCGAAGTCGGCGTGGTCGTCGCCAGCTGCGCGCTCGCCCACCAGTCGTGGGTGACGATGCTCGGCTACGCGATCGTGATGCTGATTTCGACGCTGTTCGGGCTGAACCGGCGGCAGTACCAGGTCCAGGCGCACCAGGCGGAACTGCTGCTCGAGCAGACGCGCCTGATGCACGACGAACACGCCAAAGCCGCGGCGCTGCAAGAGCGCACGCGCATCGCGAGGGAGATCCACGACGTGCTGGCACATTCACTCGGCGCCTTGAGTGTGCAGCTGGATCTCGCCGAAGGACTGCTGAGCGTCAAAGGCGACCGCGAGGCCGCGCTGGAGCGGCTGCGCCGGTCCCGGCGCCTGGCGAACGAAGGCCTGAACGAGGCTCGGCGCGCCGTCGCGGCGTTGCGGCACAACTCGCCGCCGCTGCCCGCCTCGCTGCGGGAGCTGGCCGCCGAGCACGAAGCCGACCACGGTGTGCCGGTGACCTTCGAGACCACCGGCACCGCGCGGCCCATCCGGCCCGAGACCGCGATCTCCTTGCTGCGCGCGGGACGCGAGGCGCTGACCAACGCGGCTAAGCACGCGCCGGGCGCGCCCATCGGGATGGTGCTGGACTTCTCCGACGAGAAGGTGACACTGCGGGTGCACAACGAGCCCGTGCGGGTGCCGGTGCAGCCGTCGGCCGAGACGCAGTCGTCGGGCTACGGCCTCGTGGGCATGGGCGAGCGGCTGGCGCTGGTCAGCGGTTCGCTCGTCGCCCGGCCGGCGGACCCGGCCCGCGGCGGCTGGCTGGTCACGGCCGAGGTGCCGGAATGAGCGACGGGACGATCCGCGTGATCGTCGCGGACGACCAGCAGATCATGCGGGAAGGGCTTGTCGCGTTGCTCGACCTGATGGACGGCATCGAGGTCATCGGTAACGTCGGCAACGGCGAAGAAGCGCTGCGCGTGATCGCCGAAGACCCGCCCGACGCGGTCCTGATGGACCTGCGCATGCCGGTGCTCGACGGCATCGAGACCACCCGGCGCATCGCCGCCGAGCACCCGGGCATCGCGGTGCTCGTGCTCACCACCTACGTCGACGACGAGTCGATCGCCGCCGCGCTGCACGCCGGCGCGCGGGGCTACGTGACCAAAGACGCCGGCCGCGAGCAGATCGCGGCCGCGTTGCGCGCCGCCGCCGCGGGGCAGATCACCTTCGACGCCGCGGTGTCGCAACGGCTGGTCGCGGCGTTCAACCACTCCGGGACCACGACGGTGACCGCACCGCCGACGCGGACGGGTATTCCCGGGTTGACCACCCGGGAGTCCGAAGTGCTCTCGCACATCGCCCGCGGCCTGAGCAACGCCGAGATCGCCACCGCCATGCTGATCGGTGAAGCGACCGTGAAAACGCACGCCAACAATGTTTTCATGAAAATCGGCGTCCGCAACCGCAGCGAGGCGGTACGGTACGTCTACCAGCATGGACTCGGGGACTGAGCACCCCTATTCCACCCGCCCCGAGTCAGGGGCCAGCTAGGGGTCATCGAATCCCGGCAGGGGTTGTCCGGTAATCACGGCGCTGGCTAGCCTTTCGTTCGTTCCCGGAATTCCGGGAAATCGCACCGCCCGCGTCCCGAGCTCATTTCCGGGAAATCCGGCGGGCCGACGACGAAAGAGCCGGCGCTGATGACCAACGAGAGTTCACGACACCCGTTCGGGCTGTCGACGGGCGACCAGGTGCTCGTCGTCGCCCCGCACCCGGACGACGAGACCATCGGCCCCGGCGGCACGGCCGCCCGGCTGGCCGCCGCCGGCATCGGCGTGCACGTGCTGTGCGTGACCGTCCGGGCCGCGAAGATGTGGGGCTCGCACAGCGATCCGAACACCCGGCTCGCCGAGTTCGAAACCGCTTGCAAGGCGCTGGGCACGACCACGCAGACGATCGCCTGGGTCGACGAGACCGGCGACCTCGACATCACGACCAAGCAGCGTGACCTGGTCAACCTCATCGAGAAGCACGAGGAGTGCTCACTCTCGGCGGTGCGGCCGGAGGCGCTGATCATCCCCGCGGCCGGCGGGTACCACCAGGACCACCAGGCGGTGTTCCGCGCCGCATTCGCCGCCGCCCGGATCCAGGGCCCCGGCCTCAAGCCGACGCCGAAGATGGTGCTCGGCTACCGCGGGGTCGAGGACCGCTGGTCCGCCGACTCGGAGCCGTGGTGGGTCCACGTCGACACCTCCGCGCACTGGGCCGACAAAGAAGAAGCACTGCGCGCCTACGGCACCCAGATGCGGCCGGGAAACCAGCCCCGGTCCCTGAACCACGTCCGGACCATCGACGCCGCCACCGGCGGGTCGCACTGCTGGGAATACGGCGAATCGTTCGTGCCGTACCGGATGTCCTGGTGACCGAGCCGGCCAAAAGCAGGCCGACCGCCGCGCGGCACGCAACCGTTGCCACGAAAGCCATTCGGCCGTGACTGCGGTCGGATCGGTCGCGATCGGCACAGTAATCCGCCCGCTGATACAAAACCAACTGAGAATCCGAGGATATCGCCATGGCTGACACCGATCGGCATATCGTAATTCTGGGGATCGGGTACACCGGTCTGCCCTTGGCCGTCGCGCAGGCGCGCCTCGGCCGTCAGGTTGTCGGTTTCGACATCAGCGCCGAGCGCGTCGAAGCCGTCAACGCGCTGCGGTCGCCGGTCGACACGGTGCTCGACAGCGACCTGGCCGAAGTGGCCGGGAACCTCAGCGCCACGCTCGACCCGTCCGTGCTCGCCGAGGCCGACGTCGTCGTCGTGTGCGCCCCGACCCCGGTCCGCGAGGACGACCAGCCCGACCTGGTGCCGCTGGAGTCCGCGGTCGCCACCGTGCGGGACCACCTGAAGCCGGGTCAGCTGGTGATCGTGGAGTCCACGACCTACCCGGGCACCACCGACGCGCTGCTGCTGCCCATCCTGGAGGAGTCGGGCCTGCTCGCCGGCGTCGACTTCGACCTCGCGTACTCGCCCGAGCGGATCGACCCGGGCAACGCCAAGTTCGACCTGAGCAACACCCCCCGGCTCGTCGGCGGCCTGACCGACGCCTCGCGCGACCGCGCCGCGGACTTCTACCGGGGCGTCACCCTCGTGCACCTGACCAAGGGCATGCGCGAGGCGGAAGCGGCCAAGATCCTGGAGAACACGTTCCGCCAGGTGAACATCGCGCTGGTGAACGAGTTCGCGCAGCTGTGCCACAGCATGGAGCTCGACGTCTGGGACACGATCCGCGCGGCGGCCACGAAGCCCTACGGCTTCAAGGTGTTCTGGCCGGGCCCGGGCGTCGGCGGCCACTGCATCCCGGCCGACCCGCTGTACCTGGTGCACCACGCCACCACGCTCGGGCTGCGGTTCAAGATGGCGGAGACGGCGAACGACGTGAACAAGGGCATGCCGCTGTGGGTGGCCGACCGCGTCTGCAAGCACCTCGAGGACAACTCCATCGCCGTCGACGGGGCGAAGGTCCTCGTGCTGGGTGTCACCTACAAGCCGGACGTCGCCGACACCCGGGAGACGCCGGCCGCGCCGATCATCCGGCAGTTCCTCGATCGCGGCGCCGACGTGGCGTTCCACGACCCGTACATCGACGTGTTCGGCGGTCTGCAGTGCGTGCCGGAGCTGGACGCGGCGCTGGCCGCCGCCGACCTGGTCGTGCTGCTCCAACCGCACCGCGAGTACACCGCCGAGGTGCTGGGCGGCGCGGCCCGGCTCTTCGACACGACCGGGGCCGCCACCGGCGTCACCACGGTGACCAGCCTGTAGTTCCCCCTCCCCCGAGAGCCGCCTTGACAGCGTCCGACGCTGTCCAAGGCGGCTTTTCGCGTTCCCGGGTGCGTGTTTCCGCCCCCACGGTTGTTCAACCGGCGGCGAAATTGTGGCCCCAGGACGATTGACGTCGTGGTACGGCGCCGGCGGCCGCGCCGGTGTGAAGTTTCTGTCGGGCGGCAGGTAGACGTGTTCCCGGTCAGTGGGCCGCGCCGAATTCCCGCACCCTTTTCCCGCTGTTCTCGTTTCCGGCTCCGGCCGTGACACCGCGAGGGCAGTCGTCACCGAAAAGGCCGCCACTCCCCCTTCTCCCGGGGTGGAGAGCCAAAATCCACCATCGCGCTCCGCCGGTCGTTTTGCCCGGTTCAGGGGTGCCCGTGCGGGCCGACACCCCTACTCGACCCCTACTACCGCGGTTCGGCCGGGGATCCGGGTCACCTGGATCAAGGTTGTCCGGGGTGGAGACCCCGGAAGGCGGCCGCGACGCGAGGTGGAGCCCAGTTCTAGTCCGATCGGGTGACGGCATCTCACTCCCGGTCAAGGTTCTGTCCCCGACCGTGACGTCCCGGAGTCGCCCCGACCTGGAGATCATCTCCAAAAACCGGCCTGAGCCGTGGTGGCCGCCGCGTCTCCCCCTTTGGTCGCAGACACTCTGGGTAGTGTTCGACAGGTCCTTCGACCACGGAGCGCGTCAGTTTAGGCCGAACGAGTTAGACCCTCGATCGATTCCGACGGCGCGCCCGATTTACCCCATTCGTCCGCCCTGCCCCGGTCGTGCATTCCGCATCCCTGCGTGACGGCGCTGCCACCAACGGTCAAAAATCGGGCTCAACTGACGCTCCGAAGCCACTTTTTCACTCGTTCGGGTGATTGAGGCGAGCGATCAGCTCGCCGGGAACGGCGGAAAACGAACGCTTTTCATCCTGGGTAAAGCCACCTCCGACGGTGATGGACCGAACACACCCCCGCCTCCACCTGCGCTGGTCAACCCGTGCCGAGGCGACTACGTTTGTTTTTGTCGAAGAGTTCTTCCTTGATGGTGAGATGCTCTTCGTCACAGCAAGTAACTGGGGATAGCAAGCTACGCCGAAGGTTGTCACTGGGGTGGTCACACACCTTCGGCGGGGAACATCACTGGGGTGATAGGCACATGGCTTTGGTGGAACGGGAAAAGGTACTAGACAGTCTGATCGAGCTCCTCGACGAAAGCCGTCGCGGCAACGGGGTCGTCGCGCTCCTGACCGGCGGCGTGGCCAGCGGCAAGACCAGCCTGCTGCGCCGGTTCTCCGAACGGGCCGGCGACTCGGGGGCGCTCGTGCTGAGCGCCTGCGGCTCGTTCGCGGAAGAAGACGTGCACCTGGGGATGCTGGACCAGCTGTTCGGCAACCCGCTGCTCCCGCCCGAGACCGTCACGCAGGCCCACCGGATCATGGGCTCCGCGGCGGACTCGGACACGAACAACGGCCTGCGCTTCGACGCGCGGATCGCGCACGGCATCTGCGTGGCGCTGCTGGAGCTGTCCAAGGAGCGGCCGCTGGTGATCGTGGTCGACGACATGCAGTTCGCCGACCGGGCGTCGCTGCGCACGCTGCTCTACATCCAGCACCGCATCGGCGTCTCCCGCGTCCTGATGATCCTGGCCGAGAGCGCGAGTGCCCGGCCGGCCCGGTCGCGGCTGCACTCGGAGATCATCCGGCAGCCGCACGCGCGGCACCTGACCGTGCCCCCGCTGTCGGTCGGCGGGGTCGCGCAGGTGCTGGCGGAGCGGCTGGACGCGGCGGCGGCCGGCCGGCTGGCCGCGGCGTGCCACCGCCTCACCGGCGGCAACCCGCTGCTCACGCACGCACTGGCCGACGACTGCGAGTCGGCGGACGCGGCGGAGCCGACCATCGGCATCGCGTACGAGCACGCGGTGCTGAGCTGCCTGCACCGCAGCCCGGCGCACCTCGTGCGGACGGCCCGGGCGGTCGCGGTCCTCGACGGCCACGGCGACGAGGAGGACCTCGCGCAGGTCCTGCGGCTCGACCAGTCCAAGGTGGCCGCGGCGCTCGCAATGCTGGAGCACAGCGGTCTGATCGAGCACCACCGGTTCCGCCACGAGCGGGCCGCGAAGGCCGTCCGGGCCGAGCTGCCCGAGGCGGACGCGCGGGCGTTGAACCTCGAGGTCGCCCGGCGGCTGCACCAGCAGGGCAAGCCCGACGCCGTCGTCGCGGACTACCTGCTGCGCGGCGGGGCGGCCGAGCCGTGGGCGCTGCCGGTGCTGTGGAACGCGGCGCAGGAAGCGCTGCGGGAGAACCGGGCCGAGGTCGCGGTGGCGTGCCTGACGCTGCCGAAGCAGGAGGACATGGGCCCGCGCGAGGCGGCCGCGTTCACCGCCCGGCTGGTCCAGATCCAGAACCGGACCAACCCCGCGGCGGCGGCGATGCGGCTCGGCCCCCTCGGCGACTCGTTCGACCAGGGGCACCTGAGCACGCAGCACACGGCCGACTACGTCTACTCGCTGCTCTGGCACGGCCGGCTCGACCGCGCCGCGACGGTGCTGGGCCGGCCCGAGGCGGAGTGCTTCGCGGACAGCCAGTGGGTGCGGGTGTGGTACCCGGAGGTGGCGGGCGAACGCCGTCGCGACCGCGGCACGACCGCGTACGACGGCGCGTGCTCGGGCCAGGCGCTCACGCTCGCGCTGTCGTCGAAGTACCGCGACGAGGCACTGGCGGCGGCCGAGCAGGTGCTGGAGAGCTGCTGGCTGATCGAGGTCCCGCAGCTGGAGGAGGTCGTCGCGGCCCTGCAGGCGCTGCTTCTGGCCGGCGAGCCGCACCGCGCGGACCGCTGGTGCGAAGAGCTCCTGCGGATGAAGGCGGTGCAGACGTCCCCGACCCTGCGCGCGGTGATCACCGACGTGAAGGCGGGAGTCGCCCTGCGCCTCGGCGACCTGCACGCGGCGGAGCGGTGCGCGCGGGAGGCGTTGACGATCCTCCCGGCGCAGAGCTGGGGAACGCTGATCGGCCTGCCGCTGGCGCACCTGGTGGACGCGCTGACCAGGATGGGCCGGTACGAAGAGGCGGCGGCCGAGCTCAAGCGGGACATCCCGCCGGGCCTGCGCCGCACGGCGTTCTGGCTCCAGTACCTGATGGCCCGCGGCAACCACTACCTGGCCACGGACCGCCTGCACGCGGCGCTCGAGGACTTCGCGACGGTCCGGACGTTGGCCGTCCGCTGGGAGATCGACCACCCGGAGCTGGTGCCGTGGCGCCTGAGCGCGGCCAAGGCGCACGCCCGCCTCGGCCACGCGGACCAGGCCCGCAAGCTCCTGCGCGACCAGCTCGAGCGGTGTGGCGACGAGCGCGTCCGCGCGCACGCGGTGTGCCTGCGCGCGCTGGCGGAGGTGAGCGAGTTCAAGGAGCGCCTCCCGATGCTCCGCAGGGCGGCCGAGCAGCTCCAGACGTGCGACGACCGGTACGAGCTGGCCCACGTGTTCGCGGCGCTCAGCGAGTGCGCGCAGATGTTGGGTGACTACAACCGGGCCCGCACGGCGCAGCGCCGAGCGGTCCAGCTGGCGAAGTCGTGCGGCGCGGACCCGTTGTGGCGGAGTTTGACGCCCGCGGGGGCGCCGGCGGTGACCGAGCAGGTGGCTGAGGAGCTGAGCCCGTCGACGTTGAGTGCGGCGGAGCAGCGGGTGGCTTCGCTGGCGTCGCTGGGGCACACGAACCGGGAGATCGGGCGGAAGCTGTACATCACTGTTTCGACTGTGGAGCAGCATTTGACCCGGGTGTACCGGAAGCTGAACATCAATCGTCGGACTGAGCTGCCCAGTGGGCATCGGTGGCTGTCGCATGCCGGGGAGATGGAGCAGATGCCGCGGCATGAGGTGGCTTCCTGGTAGGAGGGGTTGGTGAGGCCGCGGTTCTCGGTTTTTGGGAGCCGCGGCCTCTGCCGCTCGGGTGCGGTCGCTTCCTGTGGCGGGTTTCTTGGGGCTGCGGCTTGCCGTGGTCCGGCTGGCGGACCGAGCAGGGCAGGTTGCTTGGTGAGAGGTGAGGCGGCGGTTCCGTTGGGACCGCCGCTTTGCCGTCGACTCGCCATCCGCGACGCGGCTGGCGGGCCCGTGTGGAACGAACCACGCGGTCTGGCCACGCCGCACCTCGAGCGGCGCGAGGTAGCTTCCTGCTGCGAAGGGATGCGGCGGTTCCTTGAGGGCTGCCGCTTTGCTGTCGGCGGCCCCGGCTGGTGGGCGTGCGGAAGAAACTCGCGTAAACCGCCTTCGCTGGGCCGGAGCCGGGACGAGCGGCGCCAGGTGGCTTCCCGTGGGGTCAGCTGCGAGCCGTGCCGAGGGTGGTTCCGCAGGGAGCCGCGGCCAGGCACGCCATGGCTGCGGGTCCGAGAGCTACCCGCGCCAGTGCTGGGATGTCGGACGCATCGTGAGTGGCGTGCCCGGCTCTCTCGCCGCCGTAGGCGTGGGGGCTGGCGCGCAGCCGCGGTGATTGCGGGTCCGAGAGCTACTCCGCGCCAGTGGAGGTGGCCGGTGACATCATGCCCGCCGCCGCAGGCATGGCAGTTGGCGCGCAGCCGCGGTGGCCGCGGGTCCGGGGTTACTCCGCGGCGGAGCAGGATTTCGGTTGCATCTTCGGCTCTCCTGCCATCGCAGGCATGGCGGCCGGCGCGCAGCCGCGCTGGCTGCGGGTCTGGGCTACCCCGCGTCAGGGGCAGGTTCCGGTTGCATCCTCGGCTCTCCTGCCACCGCGGGCATAGCGGCCGGCGCGCAGCCGCGGTGGCCGCGGGTCTGGGGTTACTCCGCGGCGGGACAGGGTTTCGGTTGCGCCTTCGGCTCTCCTGCCGCGGTGGGCGTGGCGGCTGGCGCGCAACCGCGATGGCCGCGGGTCCGGCGGCTACTCCGCGGCGGGGGGCAGGGTTTCGGTTGCATCTTCGGCTCTCCTGCCACCGCAGGCATGGCGGCCGCCGCGCAGCCGCGCTGGCTGCGGGTTCGGCGGCTACTCCGCATCGGGGCAAGTTACGGTTGCATCTTCGGCTCTCCTGCCACCGCGGGCATGGCGGCCGGCGCGCAACCGCGCTGGCTGCGGGTCGGGGTTACTCCGCGGCGGGGCAGGGTTCCGCTGGATCGTAGGTGGCATTCCCAGCGCGGTGGCGCGGTGGTTGAGACGTGGCCGCGGGGCTGAGAGCTACTCCGCGTCGGGGCGGGTGGCCGGCGCGGCGGGGAGGTGGAAGTGCCCTCTGCCGTCGTGCGGAGTCGGACCGTGGGTGTCCTTTGTCTAGGCGGCGAACGGTAGTGGTGGGTGCAGGTTGTTGCGCCTGGGTCTTCGGCTTGGGTCTAGGTACTGGGGTGGGATGAACTCCGGTTGGCCGTCTGGTGCCAGGCGGACCTTCCAGCCCGATCGATGCAGCAGGCGGTGGTGGTGGCCGCACAGGAGGACCGTGTTCGTCAGGTCCGTTGGGCCGCCTTCGGACCAGTGCTTTATGTGGTGGCCCTGGCAGTGGCGGGGCGGGCGATGACATCCTGGGAAAGCGCAGCCGCGGTCTCGGAGGTACAACGCTCGGCGCAAGCCCGCGGAGATCAGGCGGCGTAGGCGGCCCAAGTTCAGGGGTTCGTTCTTGCCACCCAATACTGCCGGGATCACCATTGCGTCGCATGCGTGGACTCTTGCCTCCGCCGCCGTGATCTCCGCTGTGTCGCCCAGGGTTGCCTTGCCTGTGCCGGATTTCAGGTTCTCCAAGGACACCGCGACCATCACGTGCGCTCGTTCGCCTGCCTGGGTGGGCAGCGCCGGTGAGTTCAGGGCCAGGTCTACCGCGTCGGAGAATGCGTCGCCCAGTCGCTCGGCTGGGCTGCGGAGGTCGGGGCCGTCGTCGGAGGTGCGGCGCTCGGACAGGGAATCCAGCAGTGCGTTGGCTCGGGTGCCGGTCTCGTCGTCGAACCTGCCCTTGAGCTCCCATACTCCGGTTCTCTTGCGGCGCAACGTCAACTCGCGGTCGGGCGTGGGTGGCTCGGTGATGTCCGGTTCCGGTCCGTCCGGTTCCAGGTGGGCGATGATGCGGTGGCCGGCTGCCGCGACCTGGGCCGGGCCGGCTTGGTCCGCCAGATTCAGGAGCTGGTGCTCCGCCTGTTCGCGTTCCTCGGGTGGGATCTGGCGCAACGTCTCGGTGATCGCGTCGATCGTCGCATCGCTCAGTTTGCCCGCGCGGGCTGCTTCGCCCGTCGCTGGGGCCAATGCGGGCTCGACCGTGCCGTCCAGGTGGTGTGACGGGTTCAGGACCTGCGCGCGCTTGACGAGTTTGTCCGCCGCGCGGCGGGGGATGTCGGCCCTGTGCTCGAGCCAGCGGGTCAGGGAACGGTATCCGTACAAGTCCATGACACCGCGGTCCGCGATCTCCGTCAGCACCGCCCCGAGTTCCGCTTCCGTGGCGCGAATTCGGGACAGCAGCAAGCCGACGCGGTCGGCGAGGGCCTCCGCGTCGGCTTGCCACAGGTGTCTGTCCATGGCTTCGACGTTACCGAGCTTCGAACACAAGTTCACCACTCGATCAGGTGAAGTCACGACTGGAGATCCGCCAGCCAGTCGTGCACGCTCCGGGCCGTGGAAGACGCGTGCTCGCGCATCATCGAGAAATGGTCACCCGGCGTGTCCACAATGGACGCTGGGAGCTCCCACGTCGCCTGCCAGTCCGGACGGTCGGACCACGACGGCAGCGGGGATGACGCTCGCAGCAGGAGAGTCGGCGTAGGGAGCGAAGAAGGCACCCAGCCGTCGAAGATCTCCAGGTAGCCGCCCATCGCCGTCAGGCGGGCGTCGCCGACTGCGGCGCCGGACATCTCCCCCGCCAGGTCACCCTGGACGTCGGCCAGGACGTCCGCGCTCTGCAGATACGTGTCCAGAAGCGCCACTCCCCGCGGCGCCGCGCCGCGAGACGCCAGCAGACGCGCCAGTTCGTGCGCCACCGGGCCGCCCGACGAATGCGCCGCCAGCGCGAACGGACGGCCTTCCGTGTGCCGCAGCAACACCTCGGCCAAGACTGACACCAGCGCCGGAATCGACGTCGGCAGCAGCTCGTCCGCGTGGTAACCGGGCAGCGTCAGGACCGACGTGTCCCGCAAGTCGCGCAGGGCCGCCGCGAACCGCGCGTACTCCTGCGGCCCGGACATCGCCAGCACCGACGGCACGCAGATCAGCTCGGTCCCCGCGCCGCCCTTGGCCAGGCGCACGACGTCGACGCCGTCGGGGCGCGCGCCCTCCTCGAACGTCGGGCGGAACCGGGCCGCGCGCGCCAGGAGCTCGACGAACTCGCCGAAACGGCCCGTCCGGCCCGCCTCCGCCAGCATCGGGCCGAACAGGCCCGCCGGTTCGGGGGTCGGCTGCGGCGTGTCGCTCAGCGCCGACGCCACCGATTGGGCGACGTCGAGGACGGTCGGCTGCTCGAACACCAGCGTCGCGGGCAACGTGAGTCCGGTGGCGCTGTTGATGCGGTTGCGCAGTTCGACGCCGGTCAGCGAGTCGACGCCCAGCTCGAGGAACCGCGCGCCCGCCGCGATGTCGGTGGTGTCTTCGTGGCCGAGGACGTCGGCGAGGTGGCCGCGCACCAGGTCGACCAGGAGCTTCTCGGCCTCCGCCGGGTCCGCGGCGGCGATCCGCGTGCGGAACTGCGACGCGGAGCTCGTCTTGCGCCGGGCGGGCGCGCGTACCAGGCCGCGCAGCAGGGGCGGCACGTCACCGTCTTGGGCACGCAGGACGGCGGGGACGTCCAGGCGGATCGGCACCGTGAGGACCTCGTCGCCGGCGAGTGCCGCGTCGAACAACGCGAGACCCGACTCGGTGGAGAGGCCGCCGCCGGACACCGTGGCCGTCGACTCGCCGCGTTCCTCCCACAGGCCCCAGGCCATCGAGTGCGCCGGAAGTCCTTGGGCGCGGCGGTGTTCGGCGAAGGCGTCGAGGAAGACGTTCGCCGCCGCGTACGCGCCCTGGCCCGGGTTGCCGAAGACGCCCGCCGCGGACGAGAACAGTACGAACGCAGCCAGATCCAGGTCGGCGGTCAGGTCGTGGAGGGCCACTGCCGCGTCGACCTTTGCGCGCAGAACGCGCTCGAGCCGGTCCGGGGTGAGGCTGCTGACCAGGCCGTCGTCGAGGACGACCGCGGAGTGCACCACGGCGGTGAGCGGGTGCGCCGCCGGGATCGTGCGCAGGACTTCGGCGAGGCGGGTGCGGTCGGCGGTGTCGCAGGCGGCGATCGTGACCGTGGCGCCGAGCTCGGCGAGGTCGGCCGCGAGGGCGTCGGCGCCCGGGGCCTCGGGGCCTCGGCGGCTGAGCAGGAGGAGGTTGCGGATGCCGTACGCCGTGACGAGGTGACGGGCCAGCAGCGCGCCCACCGCGCCTGTGCCGCCGGTGATCAGGACCGTGCCTTCGGGGTCGAGGGGACGGATTCCTTCGGACGGCGGGGTTTTTGCCAGGCGGGGTGCGAGCGCGACGCCTTCGCGCAGGGCCAGCTCGGGTTCGCCGGTGGCCAGGGCGGCCGGGAGGAGGGCGAGGGATTCGGGGGTTTCGTCGAGGTCGATGAGGGCGAAGCGGCCGGGCTCCTCCGCGGAGGCCGAGCGCAGCAGGCCGCGCGCGGTTGCCGCGGCGACCCCGCGGGTGACGACGACCAGTTTGCTGGTGGTGGGGGCTTCGGCCAGCCAGCGTTGGATGAGGTCGAGGGTGGAGCGGGCGACGTTTCCGGCTGCTGTGGGGAGGTCTGGGCCGGAATCGTCCACTGTGGTCAGGACGATCGCGGGGGCGAAAGCCGGGGACTCGATGACTGGGAGGTTGAGGCCGAGCGGGCTGGTCACGGCGGCGACGCCGGGCCGATCCGGCACCAGCATCGCGGCGGTGGACGAGTCCGACCCGGTCACGGCGGCAGCGCCGGACGTATTGCCCACCGCGGCAGCGGATGAGTCCAGCCCGGTTACGGCACCGGCGCCGGACGCGAGGCCCGGCCGGTCCGAACCTGACGCCGGGAGGCCGAGGCCGATCGGCCCGCCGGACGCGAGGCCGGGCCCATCCGGCACCAGCACCGCGGCGGCGGACGAGTCCAGCCCGGTTACGGCACCGGCGCCGAGCGCGAGGCCCAGCCGATCCGGCCCCAGCAGCGCAACATCCACAGTGGACTCCGACACCACAACCGGCACCCAATCAACCCGATACAGCGGCTCAAGACCCGCCGACGGCAGGTCCCGCGTCTGCACCGCGTCCACCGAGAACACCGGCTCACCAGCGGAATCCACCGCCTCCAACCGCATCCCCGACGGGCCCGGCGACAGCCGCACCCGCAGCGAAGTCGCCGAAGACGCCGACACTCGCGCCCCCGTGAAGGAAAACGGCAGACCCGGACGTCCATTACCCAGCAACCCGCCGAGCAACGCCCCGTGCAACGAAGCGTCCATCAACGCGGGACTCAGCGTGAACCCGTCCGGACCGGACTCCAGCTCGACCTCCGCAAAAACCTCCTCGCCCCGCCGCCAAGCGGCACGCAGGCCCTGGAACGAAGGTCCGTACACCAGCCCGATCGCCGACAGCTCCGCATAGATGTGCTCGAGATCCACCGGCGCGGCATCCGCGGGCGGCCACGGCCCCACCGAAGCCACCGGCGGAGACGTCGGAGCCAGCGAACCCGTGGCGTGCAAGGTCCACGAACCCTCGTCGGTCCGCGAGTAGACGTCCACCGAGCGCGTGTCCCCCGCTGGGCCCAGCGCCAGGTGCAGCTGCACCGAAGAAGACAGCGGCAGCGGTGCCGCCAGAGTGAGGTCGGCCAGCGTCCCGTAGCCCCACTCGGCGCCGGCGGACACAGCCATCTCGACAAACGCCGTGCCCGGCAGGAGCACCGCGTCCATCGCCGCGTGGTCCGCGAGCCACGGGTGCGTCGCCAGGGAGACGCGGCCCGTGTACCGCACCGCGTCCGACTCCGGGAGCGGCACCGCCGCGCCCAGCAGCGGGTGGCCCGTCGCCGTGAGGCCGGCCACCGAGACGTCGCCCGACGCCGTGCGGAGCGTGTCCAGCCAGTAGCGCTGTCGCTGGAAACGGTACGTCGGGAGGTCGGTGAAGCCGCCGCCGATCACGCCCGCCCAGTCCACCACCGCGCCGTGCACGTGCGCTTCGGCAAGCGCGGCGAAGAACCGCGGCAGGCCGCCGTCGGAGCGGCGCAACGAGCCGACCACTGCCGCGTCCGTGCCTTCCAGCGTTTGGCGGGTCGGCAGCACGATCACCGGGTGCGGGCTGCACTCGACGAACACCGTGTGCCGGTCTTCGGCCAGCGCCGCGACCGCCGGTTGGTACAGCACAGGCTGGCGCAGGTTCCGGTACCAGTACTCCGCGTCGAAGCCCGCGGTGTCCTGCACCGAACCGGTCACCGTCGAGTACATCGGGATCGTCGACCGGCGGGGCTTGATCCCCGCCAGGTCGTGCAGCAGGTCGTCACGCAGGGCGTCGACCTGCGCGGAGTGGGCCGCGGTGTCCAGGCCCGGCACCCGCTTCGCCCAGACGCCGTCGGTCTCGCACGCCGCGAGGAACTCCGTCAGCGCCTCGGGCTCGCCGGAGACGCCGCAGGAGGACGCGCTGTTGACCGTCGCGACCGACAGCCGGTCGCCCCACGGCGAAAGGCGCGGCGTGAGCTGCTCCTGGCTGAGCGCCACCGTCGCCATCGCGCCGTGGCCGGACAGCCGCGCCGAGACCTTGCTGCGCGCCGCGACGATCAGCGCCGCGTCGTCGAGGTCCAGGCCGCCGGCGACGTACGCGGCGGCGACCTCGCCCTGCGAGTGCCCGACGACCGCCGCCGGCTGGACGCCGTGGGCGCGCCACAGCTCCGCCAGCGACACCATCACCGTGAACAGCACCGGCTGGATCACGTCGATGCGGTTCAGCTCGGGCGCGCCGGGTTCTTCGCGCAGCACCGCCAGCACGGACCAGTCGAGGTGCGCGTCGAACGCCTTCGCGCACTCCTCGGCCGCGTCGGCGAACGCGGGCGCCGTCTCGAGCAGCGCACGAGCCATCGCGGGCCACTGCGAACCCTGGCCCGGGAAGACGAACGCCACCTTGCCCGGCGACCGGGTCACCCCGGTGACGACCAGGTCGCTCGGCCGGTCCTCGGCCAGCGCGTCCAGGCCGGCGAGGACGTCCGAGCCGACCACGGCCGCGCGGTGGGCGAGCGCGGCGCGGCCGGAAGCGAGAGTGCGCGCGACGTCGGTCCGGTTGAACCCCGACGCGAGAGAGTCACGCAGAGCGGCGGCCTGGTCCCGCAGCGCGGAAGCCGTCTTGCCCGACAGGACCAGCGGGAACGCGCCTTCCGGCGACTCCACGACAAAAGGCTCGGCCTGCTCCAGGATGACGTGCGCGTTCGTGCCGCTGATCCCGAACGACGACACGGCCGCGCGCCGCGGGCGGCCGGTCTCCGGCCACGGCACGTTCTCCGGCACCAGCTCGACCGCGCCCGAGCTCCAGTCCACATGGGACGACGGGTTCGCGGAGTGCAGCGTCCGCGGCACCACACCGGCCCGCAGCGCCTGCACCATCTTGATGATCCCGCCGACACCGGCCGCGGCCTGGGAGTGCCCGATGTTCGACTTCAGCGAGCCGAGCAGCAGTGGCCGGTCGGCCGCGCGGTCCCGGCCGTAGGTGGCGAACAGCGCCTGCGCCTCGATCGGGTCGCCGAGCGACGTCCCGGTGCCGTGCGCCTCCACCGCGTCGACGTCCGAAGTGGACAGTCCGGCGGCGGCGAGAGCCTCCCGGATCACCCGCTGCTGCGAGGGGCCGTTCGGCGCGGTCAGCCCGTTGGACGCGCCGTCGGAGTTCACCGCCGAGCCGCGGACCACGGCGAGCACCGGGTGCCCGAGCCGCCGCGCTTCGGAAAGCCGTTCCAGCACCAGCATTCCGGCGCCTTCGGCCATGCCGAACCCGTCGGCCTCCTCGGCGAACGCGCGGCACCGGCCGTCGCGGGACAGGGCCTTCTGCTGGCTGAAGCTGATGAACGCGTCCGGCTGGGCGACGACGGTGGCGCCGCCGGCCAGCGCCAGCGAGCACTCGCCGTTGCGCAGCGCCTGCGCGGCGAGGTGCAGCGTGACCAGCGACGACGAGCACGCCGTGTCGACGCTGACCGAAGGCCCTTCGAGGCCGAAGGTGTAGGAGATGCGGCCCGACGCGATGCTGGTCGAGTTTCCGAGCGCCGCGTGGGCTTCGGTCTCCGCTGGGATCTCCGTGGCGCCGCTGGCGTAGCTGCTGTTCATCAGCCCGACGAACACCCCGACCTTGGCGCGCCGCAGCGACAGCGGGTTGATGCCGCCGTGCTCCAGCGCTTCCCACGACGTCTCGAGCAGCAGCCGCTGCTGCGGGTCCATGCCCAGCGCTTCGTGCGGCGAGATGCCGAACAGCCCCGCGTCGAACTCCGCAGCGCCGTCGAGGAAACCGCCGTGCCGCGTGTACGACGCGTCGGCGCCGTCCGGGTCGTAGAGGCTCTCGAGGTCCCAGCCGCGGTCGGCGGGGAACTCCCCCACCGCGTCGACGCCGTCGGAAACCAGCCGCCACAACGCTTCCGGCGAGTCGACGCCGCCGGGGAACCGGCAGGCCATCCCGACGATCACCACCGGGTCGGCGGCCTCCTCCTCGGCCTTGGCCAGCCGCTGCCGGGTCTGGTGCAGCTCGGTGGTCACCTGCTTGAGGAAGTGCCGGAGCTTGTCCTCGGTCGTGGTCATCAGGAGATCCCCAGTTCCTTGCCGATGAACTCGAACATTTCGTCGTCGCTGGCCGCGGAGATCCGGTCGGCGACGTCGTCACCGGGCCGCTCCTCGTCCCAGGCGCCGAGCAGCACCGCCAGCCGGTCGCGGACCTGCTCGCGCACGTCGCCCTCGACCCCGGTGAGCGTGGCCTCCAGCCGGTCGAGCTCGGCGAGCACCGGCGGCGCCGCGGGCTCGGCCGGGGCCAGCTCGCCGTCGAGGTACTCGACCAGCGCGTTCGCCGTCGGGTAGTCGAAGACGAGCGTCGCGGGCAGCCGGATGCCGGTTGCCGCGCCGAGGCGGTTGCGCAGGTCCACCGCGGTCAGCGAGTCGAAGCCGAGCTCGGTGAACGCCCGGGCCGGGTCGACCGGCGTGCCGGCCGTGAAGCCGAGCACCTTGCCGACCTCGGTGAGCACCAGGTCACGCAGGACCTGCTCACGCTCGGCGCCGGTCATCGGCGTGAGCCGCTGCCGCAGCGCGTCCGCGGAAGCCGCCGACGCCGCCGCGGCCGTCCGCAGGGACGTCGTCGCGCGGACGACCCCGCGCAGCAGCAGCGGGACCTCGGCGGACCGGGCGCGCAGCCCGGCGAGGTCGAGCTTGGCCGGCACGAGCACCGCCGCGCCGTGGGCGCGGGCCGTGTCGAACAGCGCGAGCCCTTCCGACGCGCTCAGCCCGGCGCCCAGCCGCGCCCGGTCGGCCGCGCTGAGGTCCTCGGTGAGCACACTCGTGTCCGCCCAGAGGCCCCACGCCAGCGAGCAGGCCGGCAGCCCCTGCGCGACGCGGTACTGCGCGAGCGCGTCGAGGTAGGTGTTGGCCGCCGCGTAGTTCGCCTGGCCGGGCGCGCCGAAGACCCCGCCGGCCGAGGAAAACAGGACGAACTCGGCCAGGTCGGCGTCCTTCGTCAGCTCGTGCAGGTTCCAGGCCGCGGCGGCCTTCGGGCGCAGGACACGCTCGAGCTGCTCGTGGGTCAGGTTGGTGACGACGGCGTCGTCGAGCACCCCGGCGGTGTGGATCACCGCGGTCAGCGGGTGGTCGCCGGGCACCCCGTCCAGCACCGCCGACAGCGCGTCGCGGTCGGCCGTGTCGCACGCGGCCAGCGTCACCGACGCCCCGAGCGCGGTCAGCTCGGCGCGCAGCTCCTCCGCGCCCGGCGCGGTGGCCCCGGACCGGGAGGTGAGCAGCAGGTGCCGGGCGCCCGAAGCCACCAGGTGCCGGGCGACGAGCGAGCCGAGGACGCCGGTGCCGCCGGTGACCAGCACGGTGCCGTCGGGATCGAACGTCCGCGGCGCCGCGACCGCTTCCGGCGTCCGCGTCAGGCGCGGAGCCAGCGCGGAACCCTTGCGCAGCAGCAGTTCCGGCTCGCTGCTGCGGATCGCCGCGGGCAGCGCCGCCAGCGACTCCGCGCTGCCGTCCAGGTCGACCAGCGCGAACCGGTCGCCGTGCTCGGACAGCGCGGACCGCGTCAGGCCCCAGATCCCCGCGGTTGTGAGGTCGGTGACGTCCGGGCCGGCGGCCAGGGCGGTCAGCAGCACCAGCCGCTCCTCGCGGTCGTCGGCGAGCCAGCTCTGCAGGAGGTCCAGAGCCGCGCCGACGGACTGCGGCGCGGCCAGGACGACCTCGGCGGAATCGCCGGCCGAGGGGAAGACCGTGCCGGCACCGTGGTGGTCCACCCCGAGCAGGGCGACCCCCTCGGCGGCCGCGGCGGGCAGGCCGACCGGCGTCCAGTCCAGACCGAACAGCGTGTCGTTCGCGGTGACGGCGGACGCGCCGAGCTGCCGTGTGTCCACCTCCGCGGACTCGACGGCCTCGATCGCGGCGACCGGCGCCCCGGCCGGGTCGGCGAGGTGCACCGCGACGATGTTCTTCGCCGCGGGGGAAAGCCGGGCGCGCAGCGTGGTCGCGCCGGTCGCGTGCAGGCTCACCCCGCCCCACGAGAACGGCAGCCGGATCACGTCCGGGTCCTCGCTCGGGGTGACGAACTCGCCGAGCGACATCGCGTGCAGCACGGCGTCCAGCAGGGCAGGGTGCACGCCGAAGCCCGTGGCACCTTCGCTGACCGGCTCAGGCAGCTCGACCTCGGCGTAGACGTCGTCGCCGTCGCGCCAGGCGGCCCGCAGGCCCTGGAACGCCGGGCCGTAGGTGAACCCGCTCCCGGCGAGCTCCTCGTAGAGGCCGTCGAGGTCGATCTCCTCGGCGCCCACCGGCGGCCACGCCGTGAGCGCGAAGTCCGCCGCGGGAGCCGACTCGGTGAGCAGGCCGGTGGCGTGCCGGAGCCACGGGCCCTGGCTGTCCTCGTCGGCGCCGCGGGAGTGGATGTCGAGCTCGCCACCCGCGCCGACGGTCACCTGCAGCTGGACCGCGCCCCGCGCGGGCAGCATCAGCGGGCTCTGCAGCGTCAGCTCGGCGACGTGCGGGCGGCCGGTGCGCGAACCCGCGTGCAGCGCGAGGTCGAGCAGGGCCGTGCCCGGCAGCAGCGGGTCGCCGTTGACCGCGTGGTCGGCCAGCCACGGGTGGCTGCCGAGCGACAGCTGCCCGGTGAACAGGTGGGTGCCGCTCTCGGGCAGGTCGGTGACGCCGGTCAGGATCGGGTGGCCGCTGCGGTTGAGCCCGGCGGTGTGGCCGGTGCCCTGGCCCGGCGCCGGCGTCAGCCAGTAGCGGCGACGCTGGAAGGCGTAGGTGGGCAACGGGATCTGCCGCGCGCCGCTGCGGGTGAAGAACGCCGACCAGTCGACGGAGCCGTGGTGGGCGTGCAGCTCGGCCGCCGAGGTGAGGAACCGGCGCTGACCGCCGTCGCGGTGCAGGGTGCCCAGCACCGGGACCGGACGCCCGGCGGTGGCCGCCGCGTCTTCCAGCGGGCCGCCGAGCACCGGGTGCGGGCTGACCTCCACCAGGTGCGTGAAGCCCTGGGCCAGCGCGGCGAGCACCGTGGTGTGGAACTGGACCGGGTTGAGGGTGTTCTCGAACCAGTAGTCCCCGGTCAGCAGCGCGGTGTCGATCGCCTCGCCGCGGGTCGACGAGAAGAACGGGAGGTCGGTGCCCGCCGGGCGGACCGGCCGCAGTGCCTCGGTGATCTCGGCTTCGCACTGCCCGACGCTCGGGTGGTGCGACGCGAACCCGACGTTGACCCGGCGGTAGCGGACGCCGTCCCGCTCGCAGGCCGCGCCGAAGCCGTCCAGCGCCTCGGTGTCCCCGGCGACGATGACCTGGGACGGGCCGTTGACCACGGCGACCGTCAGGCCCCACGGCTCGATCGCCGCCGCGGCCTGCTCCGGCGTCAACAGCACCGAAGCCATTCCGCCGACACCTTCCAGCGAAAGCAACGCCTTGGCACGGAGGGCGACAACCCGGGCGCCGTCCTGCAGGGACAGCGCGCCCGACACGGTGGCCGCGGCGATCTCCCCCTGCGAGTGGCCGACCACCCCGGCCGGGACCACGCCGTAGGAGCGCCACAGCTCGGCCAGGGAGACCATCACGGCCCACAGCGCCGGCTGCACGACGTCCATCCGCTCGAGCGCGGCCTCGTCGGCGAGCACGTCGAACAGCGACCAGTCGACGAACTCGCCCAGCGCCTGGTCGCACTCCCGCAGCCGGGCGGCGAAAACCGGTTCGTGCTCGGCGAGGTCGAGTCCCATGTGGACCCACTGCGCACCCTGGCCCGGGAAGACCATGAGCACCCGGTCCGACCCCGAACCGCTGCCGACGACGACGTTCTCGTCCTCGCCCGCGGCCAGCCCGGCCAGCCCGGCGAGGAGCTCGTCGCGGTCCGCGGCGACCACCGCGCCCCGATGGGTGAACGCCGTGCGGCCGGCCACCAGGGAGTGGCCGAGGTCCGCCAGGGCCAGATCCGGGTCGGCCAGGAGCTGGTCGTGCAGCCGGGAAGCCTGCCCCCGCAGGGCTTCCGGCGTCTTGCCGGAGAGCAGCACGGGCACGACCGGCGCGTCCCCGGCCGCGGTGACGGCGGCTTCCGGAGCCTGCTCCAGGACGACGTGCGCGTTGGTGCCGCTGATCCCGAACGACGACACGGCGGCCCGGCGCGGCGCGCCGGTCTCGGGCCACGACTGGGACTCCTGCAGCAGCCGCACACCACCGCCGTCCCACTCGATCTTCTCCGACGGCGTCCCGGCGTGCAGCGTCTTCGGCAGGACGCCGGTGCGCAGCGCCTGCACCATCTTGATCACACCGCCGATGCCGGCCGCGCCCTGGGCGTGGCCGATGTTCGACTTCAGCGAGCCCAGCCACAGCGGCCGGTCCTCGGCGCGGCCGGCGCCGTAGGTGGCCTGCAGTGCCTGGACCTCGATCGGGTCGCCCAGCGGGGTGCCGGTGCCGTGCGCCTCGACGGTGTCGACGTCCGAAGTGGACAGTCCGGCGTTGGCCAGCGCCTGGCGGATCACCCGCTGCTGGGAGGGCCCGTTGGGCGCGGAGAGCCCGTTCGACGCGCCGTCCTGGTTGACCGCCGAGCCGCGCAGGACCGCGAGCACCGGGTGCCCGTGCCGCCGCGCCTCGGAAAGCCGTTCGAGCACCACCACGCCGACGCCTTCCGCGGCGCCGAACCCGTCGGCGTCTTCGGAGAAGGCCTTGCAGCGGCCGTCGGCGGCGAGCGCGCGCTGCCGGCTGAAGAACACAAACGCGTCCGGGGTCGGTGTGACGTGCACCCCGGCGGCCAGCGCGAGCGAGCACTCCCCCGAGCTCAGGGCCTGAGCGGCGAGGTGCAGCGCGACCAGCGAGGACGAACACGCCGTGTCGATGCTCATCGACGGGCCTTCGAGACCGAACGTGTAGGAGACGCGCCCGGACACGACACTCCCCGCCGCGCCCGTGCTCAAGTGGCCTTCGACCTCGTCCGGGATGTCGCCGATGCCGGTGCCGTAGGTGGCGCCCATGACCCCGGCGAACACGCCCGTCTGGCTGCCGCGCAGGGACCGCGGGTTGATGCCCGCGCGCTCGATGGCCTCCCACGACGTCTCCAGCAGCAGGCGCTGCTGCGGGTCGGTGGCCAGTGCCTCACGCGGGGAGATGCCGAAGAACTCGGCGTCGAAGTCCCCGGCGTCGTACAGGAAGCCGCCGCGCGTGGTGTAGAGCTTGCCCGAGCGGTCCGGGTCCGGGTCGTAGAGGCCGTCGAGGTCCCAGCCGCGGTCGGCCGGGAAGTCGCCGATCGCGTCGGCGCCGGTGCTGACCAGGTCCCACAGCCCCTCGGGCGAGCTGACCCCGCCGGGGAACCGGCAGGCCATCGAGACGACGGCGATCGGGTCGTCGGCGGCCGCCTTCGTGCCGGTCACCGCGGTCACGGCGGCGTCGGCGCCGAGCAGCTCGGCCGCGAGGTGCGCGGCCAGGACCTTCGGGTTCGGGTAGTCGAAGATCAGCGTCGCCGGCAGCCGCAGGCCGGTCGCGGCGGCGAGCTGGTTGCGCAGCTCGACCGCGGTGAGCGAGTCGAAGCCGAGCTCGCTGAACGCGCTGTGCTCCTCGACGTCGGCGGCCGAGTCGTGGCCGAGCACGGCGGCGACCTGGCCGCGGACCAGCTCGGACAGCTCCTCGACCGAGGTGAACCCGCCGGTCGCGGCCTGGGGAACGGCCTGAGCGGCGCGACGACGCGGCGTGCGCACCAGGCCGCGCAGCAGCGGCGGCAGGTCGGGCACCGCGGCCAGCGCGGCGCGGTCCAGGCGGATCGGCACCAGCAGCGCGCGGTCGGTGGCGCAGGTCAGGTCGAACAGCCGCAGGCCCTCGGTGACACTCAGCTCGGTGACGCCGGAGCGCTGGAGCCGCTCGCGGTCGGCGTCGGTCAGCTCGGTGGTCATGCCGGCCGCGGTGTGCTCCCAGGAGCCCCAGGCCAGCGAGTGCGCGGCCTGGCCGTTCGCGCGGCGGTGCTGCGCGAGGGCGTCGAGGAAGGTGTTGGCCGCGGCGTAGTTGGCCTGGCCGGGGCTGCCGAGCACACCCGACGCCGAAGAGAACAGCACGAACTGCTCGAGGTCCGCCGTCAGCTCGTGCAGGTGCGTGGCGGCGTCGACCTTGGCGGCCAGGACCCGGTGGAGCTGCTCGGGAGTCAGGCTGTCGACGAGGCCGTCTTCGAGCACCCCGGCCGTGTGGACAACACCGGTGACGGCGAAACGGCTCAGGACGTCCGCCAAGGCGGCGCGGTCGGTGACGTCGGCGGCGACGATGTCGGCACCCAGCTCGTCCCGCAGCTCCGCCGCGCCGGGAGCGTCGAGGCCACGGCGGGACAGCAGGACGAGACGAGCGCCGGACGCGGCCACGTGCCGGGCCACGGCCGAGCCGAGCCCGCCGGTGCCGCCGGTGATCAGGACCGTGCTGTCCGGAGAGAACACCGGCGCGTCCACAGTGGACAGATGCGCGGTGGTCAGGCGCGGGGCGAGCACGCGGTCACCGCGCAGGGCCAGCTGCGGTTCGCCCGCGGCCAGCGCCGCGAACACCGGGTCCGCCGCGACGGGCCCGTCGGTGTCCAGCAGCACGAACCGGCCCGGGTGCTCCGACTGCGCGGACCGCACCAGGCCCCAGACCGGGGCATGCGCGAGGTCGGGCACGTCCTCGTCGCCGGTCGCGACCGCGCCGCGGGTGACCAGGACGAGCGTCACGGCTTCGAGCCGGGCGTCCGCCAGCCACGCCCGCACCAGGGTCAGCGCCTGCTCGGCCGCGGTGTGCGTGTCGGCCGCGAGGTCACCGGAACCGTGCTGGCACAGCGCGGCGAACACGACCTCCGGCAGCTCCTGCGCGGCGGCCACGGCCGAGACGTCGAGGTAGCGCACGGCCGCGGGCAGGCCGATCTGGTCGGCGCCGAGAACCCCGATCCGCTCCGGCTTCGGCGCCTCGGCGGGGTCGAGGACGGTCCAGTCGACCTGGTACACCGACTCCGCACGGGCCTGGGGCCGTTCCGCGGCACGCGTCCGCAGGGACTCCGCGGTCAGCACCGGCGTGCCGGCGCCGTCGAAGACCTCGACGGCCACTGTGCCGTCTCCGCGGACCAGGCGCACGCGCAGTTCGGTGGCGCCGACGGCGTGCAGGGCGACGGTCTGCCAGGCGAACGGCAGCTCCGGCGCGGCACCGTCTTCGGCGAAGAGCGCGATGCCGTGCAGGGCGGCGTCGAGCAGCGCCGGGTGCAGGCCGAAGGCCGCGGCCTCGTCGTGGTGGTCCTCGGGCAGGGTGGCCTCGGTGAAGATCTCGTCACCGCGGCGCCACGCGGCGCGCACGGTGCTGAACGCGGGCCCGTAGTCGAGCCCGGCCCCGGCGAGCCCGGTGTACAGCTCGGAGACGTCGACGGCGGTGGCGTCCTTCGGCGGCCACACCAGGGTTTCCGGCTGGGCCGGGACGCCGGTGGCGAGCAGGCCGGTGGCGTGCAGCTGCCACGGCTCGTCGTCGTCCGCGCGCTCGTCGCGGGAGTGCACGGTCAGCTCGCGGCGGCCCTGGTCGTCGGCCGGGCCGGCGAACACCTGCAGCCGCACCGCGCCGTCGGCCGGGATCACCAGCGGCGCGGCGAGGGTCAGCTCGGCGAGCTGGTCCGCGCCGACGTGGGCGCCGGTGTGCAGCGCGATGTCGACGTACGCCGTCGCCGGGAGCAGGACGCTGCCCAGCACCACGTGCTCGGCGAGCCAGGGTGACGTCGCCGTCGAGAGGCGGCCGGTGAACAGGAAGCCGTCCCCGCCCGCTAGCCCGGTGGCCGCGCCGAGCAGCGGGTGCCCGGCGGCGCCGAGCCCGGCGGTCGCGACGTTGCCGCTCGTGTCCGTCGCGTCCAGCCAGAAACGCTTGTGCTGGAAGGCATACGTCGGCAGCGCGGCCGTGTCCCGGGCCGGGAGCCAGGCACTCAGGTCGGGCTTGACCGCGGTGCGCGCGTACAAAGTGGACAGTGCGGCGAGCACACTGCGTTCCTCGGGCTTGCCGGGGTGCAGCAGCGCCGCGGCGGCGTGGTCGCCGGCGCCGAGGGTGTGCCCGGCGAGCGTCGTGAGGGTCGTGTCGGGACCGACCTCGAGGTACCCGGTGACCCCGTGCGCGGCCAGCGTCTCGACCGCGGGCCCGAACCGGACGGCCTCGCGGATGTGCCGCGCCCAGTACTCCGGGTCGGCCAGCTGCCCGGCCGTGGCGAGCTGCCCGGTGACGTCGGAGACGATCGGGACGCGCGGCTCGTGGAAGGTCAGCGTGGCCGCGTACTCGCGGAACGCGGGCAGGATCGCCTCGGTGTGCGGCGAGTGGAAGGCGTGGCTGACCTTGAGTGCCTTGGCCTTGCGCCCGCGGGCCTTCCACTCCTCGACGATCGTGGTGACGGCGTCGCGGTCTCCGGAGATCACGAGCGAGTCCGGGCTGTTGATCGCGGCGACGGAGACACCTTCGGGCAGCTGTCCGAGCTCCTCCGGCGTCGCCGCGAGCGTTGCCATCGCGCCGGTGGCGGGGAGGGTCTGCATGAGCTGGGCACGCTTGACGACCAGCCCGGCCGCGTCGGCCAGTGAGAGCACTCCGGCGACGTGCGCGGCGGTCAGCTCGCCGATCGAGTGGCCGACCAGGAAGTCCGGGCGGACGCCGAACGACTCCAGGAGCCGGTAGAGCGCGACCTCGATCGCGAACAGCGCGGGCTGGGTGTGCTCGGTCTGGTACAGCAGCTCGGCTTCCGGGGTGTCCGGCTCGGCGAACACCAGGGACTTGACCGGGATCCGGGCGTGGTCGTCCAGCGCCGCGCAGGTCTCGTCGAAGGCCTTCGTGAAGACGTCGAACGTGCCGTACAGCTCGCGGCCCATGCCCGGGCGCTGCGAACCCTGGCCGGAGAAAAGGACGGCCAGGGCGCCGTCCGTGCCGGTCCCGGTGACGACGTCCGGCGACTGGGCGCCCTCGGCGATCGCGGCCAGCGCGTCGAGCGGCAGCGAACCGGCCTCGGCCAGCACCACCGCGCGGTGTTCGAGCCGGGCGCGGCCGGTGAACAGCGTCGCGGCGGCCGCGGCCGGGTCGGTGTCCGAGCCCAGGTGGTCGGCGAGCTGACGGGCCTGGGCGCGCAGGGCGTCGGCGGTCTTGCCGGAGAGCACCCACGGCGTGTGGGGGTGTGTCTGCGCCGCACGTTCGACGGGTTCCGTGGCGGGCGGCTCCTCGATGATGACGTGCGCGTTCGTCCCGCTGATGCCGAAGGACGAGATCCCGGCGCGCCGCGGCTTCTCCCCGCGTGGCCACTCGCGCGCCTCGGTGAGCAGCTCGACGGCGCCCGCCGTCCAGTCCACTTTGGACGACGGCGCGTCGACGTGCAGGGTGGCCGGCAGGACGTCGTGACGCATCGCGAGGACCATCTTGATGATCCCGCCGACCCCGGCCGCGGCCTGGGTGTGCCCGAGGTTCGACTTGAGTGAGCCGAGGTACAGCGGCTCCTCGCGGTCCCGGCCGTAGGTGGCGAGCAGCGCCTGCGCCTCGATCGGGTCGCCGAGCGAGGTGCCGGTGCCGTGGCCCTCGACGGTGTCGACGTCCGCAGTGGACAGTCCGGCGCTGGCCAGCGCCTGCCGGATGACCCGCTGCTGCGACGGGCCGTTCGGGGCGGTGAGGCCGCTGCTCGCGCCGTCCTGGTTGACCGCGGAGCCGCGGATGACCGCGAGCACCGGGTGGCCGTTGCGCTGCGCGTCGGACAGCTTCTCCACCAGCAGCATCCCGGCGCCTTCGGACAGGCCGGTGCCGTCGGCGGCGTCCGCGAACGCCTTGCAACGGCCGTCCTTGGCGAGCGCGCGCTGGCGGCTGAACTGGATGTACGGCTCGGGGATGGCCATCATCGCGACGCCGCCGGCGAGAGCCAGCGAGCACTCGCCGTTGCGCAGGGCCTGGACGGCCAGGTGCAGCGTCACCAGCGACGACGAGCACGCCGTGTCCGCGGTCAGCGCCGGGCCCTCCAGCCCGAAGGTGTAGGAGACGCGCCCGGCGGCGACCGCGCCGGAGTTGCCGTTGCCGAGGAAGTTCTCCAGCTCCTCGGACAGCCGGCCGAGCCGCGTGTGGTAGTCGTGGTACATCATCCCGGCGAACACGCCGGTCCGGCTGCCGCGCAACGACGTCGGGTCGATCCCGGCGCGCTCGAGGGCCTCCCACGACGTCTCCAGCAGCAGCCGCTGCTGCGGGTCCATTGCCAGGGCCTCGCGCGGCGAGATGCCGAACAGCGCGGGGTCGAAGTCGGCGACGTCGTCGAGGAACCCGCCGGTCTTGAGGTAGCTCGTGCCCGGCCGGGTCATCGTCGGGTCGTGGAGCTCGGCGAGGTCCCAGCCGCGGTCGGCGGGGAACTCGCCGACCGCGTCGACGCCGTCCGCGACGATCCGCCAGAGCTGCTCGGGCGTGCGCACCCCGCCGGGGAAGCGGCAGGCCATCCCGACGATCGCGATCGGCTCGCGGCTCGCCTCCTCGACCTCGCGCAGGCGGCGCCGGGTTTCGCGCAGGTCCGCCGTGGCGCGCTTGAGGTATTCGAGGTACTTGTCTTCGTTCGCCACCGCGAGCTCCTAGCTTTCCAGCTCGTTGTCGAGCAGGTCGAAAAGTTCTTCCGCGGTCGCCGAGTCCAGCTCGCTCCCGCCGTCGCCGGAGACGCGGGCGACACATTCGGCGGCGAGCGCCCGCAGCCGGGCGGCCGCCCGCTGGGCTTCCTCGGCGTCGACCGCCGTCAGCAGGCCTTCGAGGCCGGCCAACGCGGTCCGCAGCGCTCCGCCGGCCTCGGCCTCGGCGCTGGGCAGCTCGGTGTCGAGGAACTTCGCCAGCGCGGCCGGGTTCGGGTAGTCGAAGATCAGCGTCGCCGGCAGCCGCAGCCCGGTGGCCGCGTCGAGCTGGTTGCGCAGCTCGACCGCGGTGAGCGAGTCGAAGCCGAGGTCGAGGAACCCGCGCTCGGCGCCGATGTCCGCCGGCCCGCTGTGCCCGAGCGCGAGCGCGGCCTGCGTGCGGACGAGGTCCAGCAGCGCCTTCGAACGCTCTTCGCCGGACAGCCCGGCGAGCCGCTGGGTGACCGGCTGCGGCTGGGCCACGGTGGTCTTCCGCGGCGCCCGGACCAGGCCGCGCAGCAGAGCGGGGACGCCGTCACCGGCCTTCGCCCGCAGGGTCGGCAGGTCGAGCCGCATCGGGACGAGCAGCGGGTGTGCACTGTGGACACTGGAGTCCAGCAGCGCCAGGCCGTCGTCGACCGACAGCGGGAGGACGCCGCTGCGGGTGATGCGGCCGCGGCCGTCGTCGTCGAGGGTGCCGGTCATGCCGCCACCGGTGTGCTCCCAGGAGCCCCAGGCCAGCGAGTGGGCGGGCTTGCCGGTCGCGCGGCGGTGCTGGGCCAAGGCGTCGACGTAGGCGTTGGCGGCCGCGTAGTTGGCCTGGCCGGGGCTGCCGAGGACACCGGAAGCCGAGGAGAAGAGGACAAACGCGTCGACGTCGCCGACGAGGTCGTGCAGGTTCTCGACCGCGTCGACCTTGGCCGCGAGGACCCGGTGGAGCTGCTCGGGTGACAGGTTGGTGACCAGGCCGTCGTCGAGGACGCCGGCGGTGTGCACAACGGCGGTGAACTTCGTGTTCTTGACGAGGTTCTCGACGGCGGCGCGGTCGGCGACGTCGCAGGCCACGACCTCGGCGCCGAGCTCGGTCAGCTCGGCCGCGCCCGGGGCGTCCGGACCCCGGCGTGACGCGACGACCAGGCGATCGGACTTCGCGACGAGGTGACGGACGACGAGCGAGCCGAGGCCGCCCGTGCCGCCGGTGACCAGGACCGTGCCGGTCAGACCGTCCACATCGGACGGCTCTGCGGTGGCCTTCGCGAGCCGCGGGGCCAGGAGCCGGGACGCGCGGATCGCGAGCTGCGGCTCGTCCGTGGCGAGTTCGGCGGCGGAGCCGTCGGTGTCCACCAGGACGAACCGGCCCGGGTTCTCGGACTGGGCGGCGCGGACCAGGCCCCAGACCGTCGAGTGGGCCCGGTCCGGGACGTCTTCGCCGGGGGCTGTGCTCACCGCGCCGGTGGTGACGAAGACGAGCTGCGCGTCGGCGAGCCGGGGGTCGGCGAGCCAGTTCTGGACGAGGTGGAGGGCCTGCTCGGCCGCCTGGTGCGCCGCGGCGGCGTTGGCGCCGTCGACCGGGAGAGAGGTGAAGACCATGCTGGGGGCGGGAAGGCCGTCCAGCTCGGCCTGCAGGGCGGCGAGGTCGGCGAACGAGCCGAGGTCGGCGAAGGCGCAGGCCGGGTCGTCGTCGGCGGTGGCCAGGGCGACGCGGCCGCGAGGGGCGGGCGCACTCGGGACCGGGAGCCAGTCGACGGTGAAGAGCGCGTCCTTCTCGGAGCGGGCGCCGGCGAGGAGTTCGGGCGACAGCGGCCGCGAGACGAGCGACTCGGCTTTGGCGACGGGGTTGCCGTCGCTGTCGGCGACCTCGACGGTGAGGCCGCGGGTGCCGGTGGCGCCCAGCCGGACACGGAGGGCGTCGGCGCCGGCGAGGTGCAGGCGGACGCCGGTCCAGGAGAAGGGCAGGCCCGCGTCGGCGGCGTCGGCGAGCAGCCCGGGAATGCCGACGGCGGGGTGCAGGGCGGAGTCGAGCAGGGCGGGGTGCAGGCCGAAGCGGGGGGCGTCGGCGCGGACGTGCTCGGGGAGAGCGACCTCGGCGAAGATCTCGGTGCGGTCGCCTTCGGTGCGGCGCCAGGCTTGGCGGAGGCCGCGGAAGGCGGGGCCGTAGGTGAGGCCGCTGTCGGCGATGCGGTCGTAGATCCCGTCGAGCGCGACGGGTTCGGCGCCGGGGGGCGGCCATTCGGTGAGGGCTGCGGCGGGCTCGCTCGCGGCGGTGGCGGGAAGATTGCTCGCCGCCGAGGCCGATCCGATCGCAGCGGTCCCGGAAGCGGGCTCGCTCGCGTCCAGGCCGCGCTCGGCCGACTCGCCCACCTCCGCGCCGAGGAACCCGCTGGCGTGCGCGGTCCACTCGTCCTCACCGTCAGCCGGGCGGGAGTCCAGCCTCAACGCGCGGCGGCCGTCCTCCTCCGCCGGACCCACGTGCAACCGAACCGCGACCGCGCCCTGCTCCGGGATCACCAGCGGCGCTGCCAGCGTCAACTCCGACAGCTCCGCTCCGCCACCCGTGTGCAGCGCCATGTCGATGTACGCCGTTGCCGGGAGGATCACCGTGCCCAGGACCACGTGGTCCGCCAGCCACGGGTGGCTGTGCAGCGACAGCCGTCCCGTGGCCACCGAAGCGCCGTCGGGCAGGGTCAGGGTTGCGCTCAGCAGCGGGTGCGCTCCCACGCCCTGGCCGAACGCGCTCGCGTCGCCGGCCGTCTCACCCGGCGTGAGCCAGAAGTGCTTGTGCTCGAACGGATACGTCGGCAGCTCCACCAGCCGCGCGCCGGGGAAGAACGAGTCCCAGTCCAGCCGGGTGCCGGTCACGTGCAGGCGCGCCAGCGCCGACAGCACCGCGCGCGGCTCGTCGAGGTTCTTGCGCAGCAGCGGAACCGCGCCCTCGACCAGCGACGACAGCGCGCCGTCGGGGCCCAGCTCCAGGAACGTCCGGACACCGGCCTCGCGCAGCGCAGCAACCCCGTCGGCGAACCGGACGGCTTCACGGACGTGCCGCACCCAGTACTCCGGCTCGGTGAGGTCGGCGTCGCCGCCGGTCAGGGTGGAGACGACCGGGATCGTCGGCCGGGCGAAGGCGAGCCCGGACACCACCGCGCGGAACTCGGCCAGCATCGGGTCCATGAGCGGCGAGTGGAACGCGTGCGACACCGGCAGCCGCTTGGTCTTGCGGGCCTTCTCCACGAACCGCGCGGCGATCGCCGCCACCGCGTCCTCGGCGCCGGACACCACCACGGCTTCCGGTCCGTTGACCGCGGCGATCGACACGCCGCCGGTGAGCAGTGGGACCACCTCGGCCTCGGTGGCCTGCAGCGCGATCATCGCGCCACCCTCGGGAAGCGCCTCCATCAGCCGCCCGCGGGCGGTGACCAGCCGGGCCGCGTCGGCCAGGGACAGCACCCCGGCGACGTGGGCCGCGGCGATCTCGCCGATCGAGTGCCCGGCGACGAAGTCCGGCCGGACCCCCCGCGACTCGGCCAGCCGGAACAGCGCGACCTCGATCGCGAACAACGCCGGCTGGGTGTTCCCGGTCCGGTTGAGCGCGGCGGCGTCCTCCCCCCAGACGACGTCACGCAGGCCGGGGTCGAGCTCGGCGAGGACCGCGTCGAACGCCGTCGCGAAGACCTCCGAAGACGCGTACAGCTCACGCCCCATGCCGAGCCGCTGGGCGCCCTGGCCCGAGAAGAGGAAGGCCAGCTTGCCGTCCACAGTGGACCCGGTGACGACGTTCGCGTCCGGCTCCCCGGCGGCGAGCGCGGCCAGCGCGTTCTCGGGATCGGCCAGCACCACGGCGCGGTGCTCGTGCCCGGCCCGGCTGCGCGCCAGCGTGAACCCGACGTCGCCGGGCCGTGCACTCCGCAGCGCCGAAAGCACCTGTCCGGCCTGGGCCCGCAGAGCTTCCGGGGACCGGGCGGACAGCGGCAGCGGACCCGGGACGTCGGCCGAGGTGGCCTCCGCCGCGGGCGCCTGCTCGAGGATGACGTGCGCGTTGGTGCCGCTGATGCCGAACGACGACACCGCCGCGCGCCGCGGGCGGCCGGCTTCCGGCCAGGGCCGGGCCTCGGTGAGCAGCGAGACGGCGCCGGAAGCCCACTCGACGTGCGGGGTCGGCTCGTCGGCGTGCAGGGTGGCCGGCAGCAGGTCGTTGCGCAGGGCCAGGACCATCTTGATCACCCCGGCGACCCCGGCCGCGGCCTGGGTGTGGCCGACGTTCGACTTCACCGAACCCAGGTGCAGCGGCCGGTCGGTGTCGCGGCCCCGGCCGTAGGTGGCCAGGAGCGCGTCGGCCTCGATCGGGTCGCCGAGCGACGTGCCGGTGCCGTGCGCCTCCACCGCGTCGACGTCCGAAGTGGACAGTCCGGCGGCTTCGAGGGCCTGCCGGATCACGCGCTGCTGGGACGGGCCGTTGGGGGCGGTGAGGCCGTTGGACGCGCCGTCGGAGTTGACCGCGGAGCCGCGGACGACCGCGAGCACGGGGTGGCCGAGCCGCTGGGCGTCGGAAAGCCGTTCCACCAGCAGCATCCCGGCGCCCTCGGCGATGCCGAAGCCGTCGGCGGCCGCGGAGAACGGCTTGCAGCGGCCGTCGCGGGACAGCCCGCCCTGCTTGCTGAACTCGGCGAACAGGTCGGTGGTGCAGACGACGGTCGCGCCGCCGGCCAGCGCCAGCGAGCACTCGCCGGAGCGCAGCGCCTGGGCGGCGAGGTGCAGGGTGACCAGCGAAGACGAGCACGCGGTGTCGACGGTGACGGACGGGCCTTCGAGCCCGAGTGTGTAGGAGATCCGGCCGGAGACGACGCTGGCCGCCGAGCCGGTGGACAGGTAACCCTCGCCCTCGGGAGCCTGCAGCAGCACGTTTCCGTAGTCCTGGCCGTTGGTGCCCGCGAAGACGCCGACCCGCTCACCGCGCAGGGACGCCGGGTCGATCCCGGCCCGCTCGATGGCCTCCCACGACGTCTCCAGCAGCACACGCTGCTGCGGGTCCATCGTCAGCGCTTCCTTCGGGGAGACGCCGAAGAAGTCCGCGTCGAAGTCGCCGGCCGCGTCGAGGAACGCGCCGGTGCGGACGTAGCTGGTGCCCGGGCGGCTCAGCTCCGGGTCGTAGAGGCGGTCCATGTCCCAGCCGCGGTCGGCGGGCACTTCGGCGACGGTGTCGACACCTCCGGCCAGCAGGTCCCAGAACCGCTCCGGGGTGTCCGCGCCGCCGGGGAAGCGGCAGCCGAGGCCGACGATCGCGATCGGCTCGGTCGCGCGCCGCTCGGCGTCGGCGAGCCGCGCCTGGGCGTCGTCCAGGTCGGCCACCGCGCGCTTGAGGTAGCGGCGGAGCTTGTCCTCGTTGTCCATGCGTTGCACCTCGTTCGAAGCGGGGGCGGTCAGGCCGTGCCGAAGCGGTCGCCCAGCAGGTCGAGCAGGTCGTCGTCGGTGGCCGCGGCGGTCAGCGACACCGCGGTCGCGCCGCGCGCCTGGTCCCACAGCGGGCGCAGCGCCTGCACCCGGTGGGTGATCCGGGCGAGCGCGGTCTCGTCGGGGACGAGCGCGGCCAGCGAATCGGGGGTGAGCGCGGTGAGCGCGGCCTCCAGCCGGTCCAGCTCGGCGAGCAGCGGCACGGCGGTCTCGACGGCCGGTTCCCCCAGCTCACCGGTCAGGAGCCGGGCCACGGCCAGGGGGTTCGGGTAGTCGAAGACCAGCGCCGCCGGCAGCGGCAGCCCGGTCGCGGCGGTGAGCCGGTTGCGCAGCTCCAGCGCGGTCAGCGAGTCGATGCCCAGCGCGCCGAACGCGCGTTCGGCGCCGACCTCGGCGGCCCCGGCGTGCCCGAGCACGGACGCGGCCGTCGTGCGGACCAGCTCCAGCAGCCGCTTCTCGCGGTCCTCTGTGGACAGTGCGGCCAGCTCGGCGCGGAAGCGGGACGCGTCCACGGTCCGGGGCTCGCCGTTCGCCCGTGCCGGGGCCGGCACCAGCCCGGACAGGATCGCCGGGAGCGCGCCCGCCTTGGCGTCGGCCCGCAGCCGGGCCCGGTCGAACGGCACCGGGACCAGCGCGGTCTCGCCGGACGCGCACGCGGCGTCGAACAGCGCGGCGCCGTGCTCGGCGGTCATCGGGACGAGCCCGCCGCCCTCCAGGCGCTGCAGCTGCGCGTCACCGAGCGCGCCGGCCATGCCGCTGCGCTCCTCCCACAGGCCCCACGCCAGCGCCGTCGCCGGGAGGCCGCGAGCGACCCGGTGCGCGGCGAAGGCGTCGAGGAACAGGTTGGCCGCGGCGTACGGACCCTGGCCCGCGCCGCCGAAGGTCCCGGCGAACGACGAGAACAGGACAAAACTGTCGAGGTCGAGCCCGGCGGTCAGCTCGTGGAGGTTGAGTGCCATGTCGACCTTCGGCGCGAACACCCGCTCGACCTGGCCGGGGGTGAGGTCCGGGATCAGCCCGTCGTCGAACACCCCGGCGGAGTGGACGACGGCCGTCAGCGGGTACTCGCCGGGGATGGTGGCGAGCGCCGCCGACAGCGCGTCCCGGTCGGCGCCGTCACAGGCGCAGACCTGCGCCTCGGCGCCCAGTTCGGCCAGTTCGGCCACCAGCGCGTCGGCGCCGGGGGTCTCCAGGCCACGGCGGCCGAGCAGCAGCAGCCGCCGGACGCCGTGCGTGGTGACCAGGTGCTTGGCGATCAGCGAGCCGACGCCCTTGAGGCCACCGGTGACGAGCACCGTGCCGCGGTCCCACTTCGGAGCTTCCCCCTGCTGCTGCGGCGAAAGCCGGGTCAGCCGCGGCACCGAGGCGTGGCCCTCGCGGAGCGCGAACTGGTTCTCGCCGCCCAGCAGCGTTTCGATCAGCACGGCCGTGGACTCGGGGCTGCCGTCGGTGTCCACCAGCACGAACCGCTCGGGGTTCTCGGCCTGCGCGGACCGCAGCAGCCCCCAGACCGGGACGTGCGTGAGGTCGACGTCCTCCTGCTCGCCGATCCGGACGGCGCCGGAGGTCACGACGACGAGGCGCGTGTGCCGCAGGTTCGGCTCGGCGAGCCAGTCCTGCACGGTCTTGAGCATCGTCGTGGTCGCGGTGCGCGCCTGCTCGGCCAGCAGCGCCGACGTCGCCGCGCGCTGCGGCGGCAGCGACAGGAAGACGTATTCGGGGACGGGGCCGGCGGCCAGCGCGGCGAGGTCGGCATGACGCTCGCCCTGCGCGCCCGCGGCTTCGAGGGCGGCGGTGACCTTGAGCTCGTCGTCCCCCAGCAGCGCGAACGTCCCGGACGTCGTGGGCGTGACCGCCGGGTGCTCGACCCAGTCGACCCGCAGCGGCGGCTCGACCGGCGCGGAGCCGTCCCCGACCGGGCGCATGACCAGCGAGCGCACGGCGGCGACCTCGGCGCCGGTTTCGTCGCCGACCAGCACCGACAGCGCGTCCGGTCCGGCGGCGCGGACGCGGGCGCGCAGCGTCGTCCCGGCCGGGCGGCGCAGGCGCACGCCGCTCCAGCTGAACGGGCCGCGCCCCTGCCCGGGGTCACCGAGCACGCCGAACCACGCGCCCTGCAACGCGCCGTCGAGCAACGCGGGGTGCAGCACGTACGAACCGGCCTCGCGGTGCAGGTCCGGCGGCAGGGCCAGCTCCGTGAAGACGTCGTCGCCGCGGCGCCAGGCCGCGCCGACACACTGGAAGGCCGGGCCCGCGTGGACCCCGACGTCCGCCATGGTCTCGTAGAAGTCTTCGAGGGAAAGGGTTTCCGCGTTCTGCGGCGGCCAGACCGCGAGCTCGCCGGAGTCCTCCTCGGCCCCGGCCGGGGCGAGCTGGCCGGTCGCGTGGACCACCCACTCCTCCTCGTCCTCGGTGCGGGACGCGAGGGTGAACGCGCGGGCGTCGCGCTCGTCGGGGGCGTTGACGGTGACCTGGACGACCACCGCGCCGTCACCCGGGACGACCAGCGGCGCGTGATGGGTCAGCTCGTCCACCCGCGGGCAGCCGAGGCGGCTTCCGGTGTGCACGGCCATCTCCAGCATCGCGGAGCCGGCCAGCACCACGGTGTCGCCGAGGGCGTGGTCGGCGAGCCACGGCTGGGCGGCGAGCGAAAGCCGGCCCGAGAGGTAGGTCGCGCCGGTGTCGGCGGCGTGCAGGACCGCGCCGAGCAGGCCGTGCTCGGCCGGGCGCAGGCCGACGGTGGCGACGTCCTGGCTGCCCTGGCGCGGCTCCAGCCAGTAACGCTGGTGCTGGAAGGCGTAGGTGGGCAGGGAAACCCGGCGCGCTCCGGCGAAGACCGGCGTCCAGTCGACGTGGCCGTGGTGCAGGTGCAGCTCGGCCAGTGCGGTCCGGAACCGCTTCTGCCCGGTGTCGCGGCGCAGGGTCGACAGCACCGGCCGGCCGTCGGCGGCCTCGTCGAGCGGCGCGCCCAGCACCGGGTGCGGGCTGACCTCGAGGACGTGCGTGAAGCCGTCCTTGAGCGCTTCGACGACCGTCGGGAAGAACTTGACCTGGCTGCGGAGGTTCTCCAGCCAGTAGTCCCCGGTCAGCGTCGTCGTGGTGATCTTCGCGCCGGAAACCGTGGAGTAGAAGGGGATCGTGGTGACGGTCGGCGCGACCGGCTCCAGGTCTTCGAGGATGACGTCGGCCAGCTGCCCCACCTGCGGGTGGTGCGAGGCGTACGACACGCCGATGCGGCGGTAGTGGGCACCCTCGTTCTCGCAGACGACGGCCAGTTCGTCGAGCGCGGTGACGTCGCCGGACACGATGACCTGCGCCGGGCCGTTCACCGCCGCGACGGCCAGCTTGTCGCCCCACGGCTCGATCAGCTCGGCCGCGCGTTCGGCGGACACGAGGATCGACGACATCCCGCCTAGACCCTCTAACGCCCGCAATGCCCTCGCGCGAAGGGCAACCACCCTAGCGCCATCACCAAGGGATAACGCACCTGAAACAGTCGCCGCGGCGATCTCACCCTGGGAGTGACCCACCACCCCGGCAGGCTCGACACCGTACGAACGCCACAGGGCCGCGAGCGACACCATGACCGCCCACAACAGCGGCTGGACGACGTCGACCTGACCCAGCGCGGACTCGTCGGCGAGCTTGTCGAACAACGACCAGTCGACGAACTCCGACAACGCCGCGTCACACTCCCGCAGCCGCGCGGCGAACACCGGTTCCAGGACGGCGAGCTCGAGTCCCATGTGGACCCACTGCGAGCCCTGGCCGGGGAAGACCATCAGCACCCGGCTCGGCCCACCCGAGCCCGAACCGGTCAGCGGCAGGTCCGCCAGCCCGGCCAGCAGCTCGTCACGGTCGCTCGCGACCACGGCGCCGCGGTGTGCGAACTCCGTGCGGCTGAGCAGGGAGAACCCGAGGTCGGCGAGGGCCAGCTCCGGGTGCTCCAGCACGTGCGCACGCAGCCGGGCGGCCTGGTCCCGCACCGCCTCCGGGGTGCGGCCGGACAGCGCGACCGGGACCGCGCCGGCCGGTACCCCGGCACGCTCCCCGACCTCCGCTTCCGGCGCCTGCTCCAGGATGACGTGCGCGTTGGTGCCGCTGATCCCGAACGACGAGACGCCCGCGCGGCGAGGCGCGTCCGACTCCCACGGACGGGCTTCCTGCAGCAGCTCGACCCCGCTGCCGTCCCAGGCGATCCGGGACGACGGCGTCGAGGCGTGCAGCGTCTTGGGCAGCACGCCCGCGCGCAGTGCCTGCACCATCTTGATCACACCGCCGACACCCGCGGCCGCGGCGGAGTGCCCGATGTTGGACTTCAGCGACCCCAGCCACAGCGGACGGCCGGCGGCGCGGTCCTTGCCGTACACGGCGATCAGCGCGTCGGCCTCGATCGGGTCGCCCAGCGAGGTGCCGGTGCCGTGCGCCTCGACCACGTCGACGTCGGCGGCGGACAGCCGCGCGTCCTGCAGCGCGGCGAGGATCACGCGCTGCTGCGACGGGCCGTTCGGGGCGCTCAGGCCGCTGCTCGCGCCGTCCTGGTTGGTCGCGGAGCCGCGGACGACCGCGAGCACCTCGTGGCCGTTGCGGCGGGCCTCGGAAAGCCGCTCCAGGACCACAACGCCGACCCCTTCGGACGCGCCGAAGCCGTCGGCGCCGTCGCCGAACGCCTTGCAGCGGCCGTCCGGGGCCAGCGCGCGCTGCTGGCTGATCTCGATCTGGCCCTGCGGGGTGGACATGATGGTGACGCCGCCCGCGAGCGCGAGGGTGCACTCGCCGCTGCGCAGCGCGCGGGCCGCGAGGTGCAGGGAGACGAGCGAGGACGAGCAGGCGGTGTCGACGGTGACCGCGGGCCCTTCCAGGCCGAACGTGTAGGCGACCCGGCCGGAGATGACGCTGGCCGCGCTGCCGGTGAACAGGTACCCCTCGTACTCTTCGGACACCCCGCGGGCGGCGGCGGTGTAGTCGTCGGACCAGCCGCCGATGAACACCCCGGTCCGGCTGCCGCGCAGCGAGCGCGGGTTGATGCCGGCGTGCTCGATGGCCTCCCAGGACACTTCCAGGAGCTGCCGCTGCTGCGGGTCCATGACGACGGCTTCGCGCGGCGAGATGCCGAAGAACTCGGCGTCGAACTGGTCGGCGCCACGCAGGTAACCGCCGGAGCGGACGTAGGTCTTGCCGGGCTTGGCGGGCTCGGGGTCGAAGATCGCTTCGTGGTCCCAGCCGCGGTCCTCGGGGAAGCCGCCGATGGCGTCGGCCTCGTCGGTGACGAGCCGCCAGAGCGCGTCCGGGCCGTCGACCCCGCCGGGGTAGCGGCAGCCCATGCCGACCACGGCGATCGGATCGTGGTCCTCGAGCTCACGCACGCGCTGACGGGTCTGCTGCAGATCAGCGGTGACCAGGCGGAGGTATTCGCGGAGCTTCTCGACATCAGCCATTTCAGCTTCGACCTCATTCGGCGCAGGCGGGCGGTTCGACGACCGCGAATTCCAATTTCCACGCTATGGACCGGCCCTCGCGCCGACAACCCCTACCTCTCCCCTAGACACCCCTGCGCCCCCGCCGAGCTGGGGAAGCTCGCCGGGGGCGCAGGAGGGGCGGTACGGGTCAGGCAGTCAGTCCGTTGTCGATGAACTCGAACAATTCTTCGTCGGTTCCGAAATCGAAAGAATCGCCGGAAGAACCGGATTCCCCGTCGATCCAGCCGGCCAGGAACGACTGCAGGCCGACCTTCAGCTGCGCCCGTGTGATGCCGTCGGGCGCCGTCTCGGCGAAGGCGCGGCCGAGCTTGTCCAGCTCGGCGAGCACCGAAGCCGCCGTCGTGGTGTCTTCCGGGACGAGCCGGCCGGCGAGGTACCGGGCCAGGACGGCCGGGGTCGGGTAGTCGAACGTGAGCGCCGTCGGCAGCTGGAGGCCGGTGAGCGTGTTCAGCCGGTTCCGTGTTTCGACCGCGGTGAGCGAGTCGAACCCCAGCTCGGTGAACCCGCGGCCGGGGTCGATCGCGGCGGGCGACGCGTGCCCGAGCACCGCGGCGGCCTGGGCGCGCACCAGGTCCAGCAGGACGGCCTCGCGGTCCGCCGGAGCGGTGTCGGCCAGCCGCTGCCGCAGGGCCGCTCCCGCGTCCGCCGTGGCGACGGCCGCGGCGGGCGCCGAGACCGGCACGACCGCCTCGGGCAGCTGGTCGAGCAGGGCCCGGGGCCCGTGCCGCTCGACCAGGCGCGGCCAGTCGACGTCGGCGACCCCGACGGCGACGTCCTGGTGGTCCAGGGCGAGGCCGAGGGCGGTGACCCCGGCGGCCGCGGCCATCGGCGAGACGCCCTCCTTGCCGAGGCGCTCGGCGATCGTCTCGTCCGCGGCGAGGCCGGTGCCGCCCCACGCGCCCCAGGCCACCGACGTCGCCGGGAGCCCGGCCGCGCGGCGCTGTTCGGCGAGCGCGTCCAGGTAGGCGTTGGCGGCGGCGTAGTTGGCCTGGCCCGCGTTGCCGATGACGCTGGCGAACGACGAGAACAGCACAAACGCGTCGAGGTCGTGGGTCAGTTCGTGCAGGTTCCGGGCCGCGTCGACCTTGGGCCGCAGCACGGTGGTGAAGCGGTCCGGGGTGAGCGAGTCGAGCGCGCCGTCGTCGAGGACACCGGCCGCGTGGAACACGGCGCTGAGGGGCCCGACGCCGTCCATGAGCCTGCTGAGCGCGTCCCGGTCGGCGGTGTCGCACGCCGCGACGGTGACGCCGGTGCCGCACGCCCGCAGCTCCTCCGCCAACTCGGCGGCGCCTTCAGCGGCTTCCCCGCGACGGCTGGTGAGGACGACGTGCTCGGCGCCGTTCGCGGCGAGCCAGCGGGCGACGTGCGCGCCGAGTGCCCCGGTGCCGCCGGTGACCAGCACGGTTCCGCGCGGCCGGTACGTCTCCCCGGCGGCCCCGCCGACCGGGCTGCGCACCAGGCGGCGGCCGAACAGCTCGCCGTCCCGCACCGCGACCTCGGTCTCGGTGCCGGAAAGCGCGGCGACCAGCAGGGTCTCGTCCGCGCCGGCGGGCAGGTCCACCAGGCCGCCCCAGCGCTGCGGGGCCTCGATGCCGGCCACTCGGCCGAAGCCCCAGAGCTGGGCCTGCACCGGGTCGACGGCGCCGGGCTCGCGGGTCGGCGAGACCGCGCCGCGGGTGACGCACCACAGGCGTGCCGCCGATTCGACGTCGCCCATGGCCTGGGTCAGGTGCAGGGTCCCGACGAGGTCGAGCAGCGAAAGGACCCCGGTGAACGGCTCGCCGGTGAGCAGCTCCGCGAACGCCGCGCGGTCCGTGCCGGCCTCGACACCGACGTGGACCACCTCGGCGCCACGGTCGTCGAGCCGCGGTGCTTCGACGCCGGGCGGGGTCAGGACCAGCCAGCGGCCGGTGAGCCGGGCCGCGGCGGGCCGGGACAGCGGGGTCCAGGCGACCCGGTAGCGGAGGGCGTCCTGGCTCGCCCGCTCCTCGCGGCGGCGCTGCCAGCCGGACAGCGCCGGGAGCACAGTGCCGAGCGAGTCGCTTTCGACGCCGAGGGTCTTCGCGACCTCGTCGACGTCTTCCTCGCGGACGGCGGTCCAGAACGCGGCCTCGGCGGCGTCCGTGGATCCCTTCGTTTGGGGCGCGTCGAGCCAGAACCGTTCGTGCTGAAAAGCGTAGGTGGGCAAGCAAACCTGGTGAGCGCCCTCGAACAGCGGCGTCCAGTCGACCCGGCCGTGGCGGACGTGCAGCTCGGCCAGCGCCGTCCGGAACCGCGGCTGGCCGCCGTCGCGGCGCAGGGTCGAGAGCACCGGGAGACCTTGCGCCGCTTCTTCGAGGGGCGCGCCGAGGACGGGGTGCGGGCTGACCTCCAGGACGTGCGTGAAGCCGTGCTTGAGAGCCTCGACGACGGTCGGGAAGAACTTCACCTGGCTCTTCAGGTTCTCCAGCCAGTACTCGCCGGTGAGGGTCGCCGTGTCGGCCTGCGCACCGGAAACCGTGGAGTAGAACGGAATCTCGGTGCTCACCGGCGACACCGGCGCCAGGTCGCGCAGGATCACGTCGGCGAGCTGCCCGACCTGCGGATGGTGCGAAGCGTAGGAAACGTCGATGCGCCGATAGCTCTCGCACCGCTGCGCCAGCTCGTCCAAAGCGGACACCTCACCCGAGACGACCACCTGCGCCGGACCGTTCACGGCCGCCACCGCCAGCCGCTCGTCGATCAGCTCAGCGGCCTCTTCCGCGGACACTCGCAGCGACGCCATCCCGCCTAGACCCTCTAACGCCCGCAACGCCCTCGCACGAAGAGAAACCACCCTAGCGCCATCACCAAGGGATAACGCACCTGAGACGGTCGCCGCGGCGATCTCACCCTGCGAGTGCCCGACCACCCCGGCGGGCTCAACACCGTAGTGGCGCCACAGAGCGGCGAGCGACACCATCACCGCCCACAACAGCGGCTGCACGACGTCGACCTGGCTCGTCTCTTCCGCCAGCTTGTCGAACAGGGACCAGTCCACGAACTCCGCCAACGCGGCGTCGCATTCACGCAGACGCTCGGCGAAAACCGGCTCGCGCTCAGCGAGGTCCAGGCCCATCCGGACCCACTGCGAACCCTGACCCGGGAACACCATCAGCACCCGGCTCGGCCCGCCGGACCCCGAACCGGTCAGCGAGAGGTCCGTCAGCCCGGCGAGCAGCTCGTCCCGGTCGGCGGCGACCACGGCACCGCGGTGGGCGAAGTTCGCCCGGCCCGTGGCCAGCGAAAACCCGAGGTCTCCCAAGGACAACGCCGGGTGCGCCAGCACGTGCTCACGCAGGCGCGCGGCCTGGTCCCGCAACGCGTCCGGCGTGCGGCCGGACAGCAGCACCGGCACCGCGCCCGGCACCTCGGACCGCTCGACCTCGACCGCGGGCGCCTGTTCCAGGATCACGTGGGCGTTCGTCCCGCTGATCCCGAACGACGAAACACCGGCCCGGCGAGAAGTGTCCGAGGCCCACGGACGAGCCTCCTGCAGCAGCTCGACACCACCGCCGTCCCACTCGATCTTGGACGACGGCGTCGACGCGTGCAGCGTCCGCGGCATAACACCCGCCCGCAGCGCCTGCACCATCTTGATGACCCCGCCCACCCCGGCGGCGGCCTGGGCGTGCCCGATGTTCGACTTCAGCGAACCCAGCCACAGTGGACGGTCAGCCGGCCGGTCGACGCCGTAAACCGCTTGCAGCGCCTGGACTTCGATCGGGTCGCCGAGCGCGGTGCCGGTGCCGTGCGCCTCGACGAGGTCGACGTCGGCGGCGCCGAGCCGTGCGTTCCGCAGGGCCGCCTGGATCACGCGCTGCTGCGACGGGCCGTTCGGGGCCGTCAGGCCGTTGGACGCGCCGTCCTGGTTCACCGCCGAGCCGCGGACCACGGCGAGGACCTGGTGGCCGTTGCGGACGGCGTCGGAAAGCCGTTCCAGCAGCAGGAACCCGATGCCCTCGGCCGCGCCGAAGCCGTTCGCGTCGTCCGAGAAGGCCTTGCAGCGGCCGTCCGGGGCCAACGCCCGCTGACGGCTGAGGCTCGTGAACGTCGCCGGGGTGCACATGACCGTGACGCCGCCGGCCAGCGCCAGCGAGCAGTCCTGGTTCCGCAGCGACCGCACCGCGAGGTCGATCGCGACCAGCGATGACGAGCACGCCGTGTCGACCGCCATCGTCGGCCCTTCCAGGCCGAGGGTGTAGGCGATGCGGCCGGTGGCGGTGCTGGCCATGTTGCCGTTGTCGAGGTAGCCCTCGAGGTCGGCGGGCACGGTGTCCAGCCGCGTCGAATAGTCACTCTGCAGCACCCCGGCGAAGACGCCGGTCAGGCTGCCCTTCAGGGAGTCCGGGTTGATGCCGGCGTCCTCGAGGGTCTCCCAGGCGACCTCCAGCAGCTGCCGCTGCTGCGGGTCCATGGCCAGAGCCTCACGCGGCGAGATCCCGAAGAACTCCGCGTCGAAGTCGTTCGAGTCCCGCAGGAACCCGCCGGAGCGCACGTAGGTCTTCCCGGCCGCGTCGGGGTCCGCGTCGAACAGCTTGTCCGTGTCCCAGCCGCGGTCCGCGGGGAACTCGCCGATCACGTCGGCGCCCTCGGTGACCACGCGCCACAGGTCCTCGGCCGACGTGACGCCGCCGGGGAAGCGGCAGCCCGTGCCGACGATCGCGATCGGCTCGTGCGCCGCGTCCTCGACCTCCACCAGGCGACGGCGGCTGCGCCGCAGCTCGGTGGTCATCCACTTCAGTTCCTTGAGGAGCTTCTCGTCGTTCGGCATGGGTCAGGACCTTCCGAATTCCTTGGCGATGATGTCGAGCAGTTCGTCGGCCGAGGCGTCGTCGACGTCGTCCCCGGTCTCCTCGGTGCTGCCGGCCCAGCGGTCGAGCAGCGCCCGCAGCCGCGTGGTGATCTCCTCGCGGTCCTCGTCGGCGGCGCCGCCCAGCGCGGCTTCGAGCGCGTCGAGCCGGGCCAGCACCGGCGAACCGCCCGTGGCCTGGTCCGGCGCCAGCTCGGTGTGCAGCAGCCGGGCGACGTGCCGCGGGGTCGGGTGGTCGTAGATCACCGTCGCGGGCAGCCGCACGCCGGTCCGCGTGTTCAGCCGGTTCCGCAGCTCGACCGCGGTGAGCGAGTCGAACCCCTGGGTCTTGAACGGCTGGTCGAGGTCGGCCGCGTGCTCCTCGGCGTGCCCCAGCACGTGGTTGACCTGCGCCGCCACGATCGTCTCCAGCAGGTGCAGCTGCTGCTCCGCGGTGAGCGCGGCCAGCTGCCCTTCCAGACCGGTCGTCGTCACGGCGGTGTGCGCGCTGGACCGCGCCGCCTTGGTCAGCGCGCGGAACAGCGGCTCCGGCTGTGCGCCGACGGTCAGCGCGATCGGCACGTAGTGCGGGTGTGTCGAGGTCATCGCCGCGTCCAGCAGGCCGAGCGCGTGCTCGGCCGACAGCGGGCGCATGCCGTCGGCGGCCATCCTCGATCGCTCGGCGTCGGAGAGGTGCCCGGTCATGCCGGACGCGTTGTCCCACAACCCCCAAGACAGCGACAGCCCCGGCAGGCCCTCCTCACGGCGTCGGCGCGCCAGCTCGTCGAGGAAGGTGTTGGCGGCCGCGTAGTTGGCCTGTCCGGCGTCACCCAGCACGCCGGCCGCGGAGGAGAACAGCACGAAGTGCGACAGCCCGAGGTCCCGCGTCGCCTCGTGCAGGTGGGTGCCCGCGACCACCTTGGGGCGCAGCACCTTCGTCACCTGCTCGGGCGTGAGGTTGACCGACAGGGCGTCGTCGAGGACACCCGCCGTGTGGAACACCGCGCCCAGCCGCGGGTACCGGGCGACCAGCGTGTCGACGGCGGCCCGCTCGGCGACGTCGCACGCGACGATGTCGACGGACTCGGCGCCCAGTTCCCGCAGTTCGTCTTCGAGTCCCGCGGCGGCTTCGGGGCCGCGACGCGAGGTGAGGACCAGGTGCTGCACGCCGTGCCGCGTGACGAGGTGCCGGGCCAGCAGCGCGCCGAGGGTGCCGGTGCCGCCGGTGACCAGCACCGGACGGGCCGGGTCGAGCGGCTCGGGCAGGGTCAGCGCGACCTTGCCGACGTGCCGGGCCGCCTGCACGAACCGCAGCGCCTGCCGCGCCTGCTGCATCGGCCACGTCTGCACCGGCAACGGCGTGAGCACTCCGGCGCTGAACAGCGTGTGCAGCTCGGTGAGGATCTCCCGCAGCCGGTCCGGTCCGGCCTCGATGAGGTCGAACGCCCGGTAGGACACGCCTTCGTGCTCCGCGGCGACGGTTTCCGGGTCGCGGACGTCGGTCTTGCCCATGTCGACGAAGCGGCCGCCGGACCGCAAAAGCCGCAGCGACGCGTCGGTGTGTTCGTGCGCAAGGGAGTTCAGGACGACGTCGAGGCCGCCGGCCACCTCGCGGAAGTCGGCTTCGAAGTCGAGGGCCCGCGAACTGGCGATCCGGTCGAGCGGGACGTCGAGGGCACGCAGGGTGTCCCACTTCGCAGGAGACGCCGTGGTGAACACCTCCGCGCCCCAGTGTCGGGCCAGCTGCAGCGCGGCCATGCCGACGCCGCCGGTCGCGGTGTGGATCAGCACCTGCTCCCCCGCCGTCAGCTTGGCGAGGTCGGCGAGGGCGTAGAACGCCGTGAGGAACACGACCGGCGTCGCGCCGGCCTGCTCGAACGTCCAGCCGTCGGGGACGGGGACGACCAGCCGCGCGTCGGTGACGGCGAGGGCGCCGAAGGTGGCGCACTCGGTGAACATGCCCATGACGGCGTCGCCGACGCTGACCGCCTCGACACCGGGGCCGACCTCGACCACCACACCGGCGGCCTCGCTGCCCAGCACCGCGTCCGGGTCCGGGTACATGCCCAGGCCCACCAGGACGTCCCGGAAGTTGACGCCCGCCGCGCGCACCCGGACCCGGACGTGCCCGGGCTCGAGCGGCGCGGTGCCGACGTCGTAGGGCACCGGTTCGGCGTTGTTGCCGATCCGCCAGCCGCCGTCGGGAAGAGTGAGCTCGGCGCCGACACGGCCGAGGCGGGGCACCCGCGTTGTCCCGTCGAAGACCCCGGCGACGGGCTCGTCGGCGGTGAGAACGGCTTCGTCCACTTCGGACCCGTCGGTGACCAGCAGCGAGACCCGGCCGGGGAACTCGGCGGCGACCGTGCGGACCAGGCCCGGCAGGCCCGCGTTTTCGAGCGTGTCGGCGCCTTCGACGACCAGGCGCGACTCGCCCGGCTCGGCCAGCCACTCCTGGATGCGCCGCAACGTCGTCTCGATGACCTCGCTCGCGGTCAGCCCACTGGGAACCGGCCACCGCACGATCTCGGCGGACGCCGAGGCCGGCGCGGGAGTCCAGTCCTGCCAGTCGACGCGGTACATCGTGTCGCGCAGCCGCACCGCGGGGCCGGCCGCCTGGGCGGGCCGGGAGATCAGCTCGTCGACCTGGGCGACCGGGGCGCCGGTGGGGTCGGCGGCGGTGATGGTGACGCCGTCTTCGCCGGTCGGGGCCACGCGCACCCGCAGCGCGCGGGCGCCGGTGGCGAACACCGAGAACCCGCGCCAGGAGAACGGCAGCCGGGTGGTGCCGTCGCCGTCCAGCTCGGCGACCTGGACGGCCGCGTCGAGCAGCGCCGGGTGCACGACGAACCGGTCGGCGGCCTCGCCGTCGGGCAGGACGACGTCGGCGAACAGCTCGTCGCCGCGCCGCCACGCCCGCTGCAGGCCCTGGAACACCGGCCCGTAGCGGAGCCCGGTTTCGGCCAGCGTGGGGTAGAACGCCGTCACGTCGACCGGTTGTGCGTCTCGCGGCGGCCACTCGGTGAGGCCGGTGTCGGCGGCCGCGGTGCCCTTGACCAGGGTGCCTTCCGCGTTCTGGACCCATTCGTCGTCGGTCCGGGAGTGGAGGGCGAAGGCGCAGCGGCCGGTCTCGTCCGGCTCGTGGACGGTGACCTGCACCTCCGCGGGCAGCACGAGCGGCGCGTGGTGGGTCAGCTCCTCGACGTGCGGGCAGCCCAGCTGGTCCCCGGCGTGGACCGCCATCTCCAGCATCGCCGCGCCCGGCAGGAGCACGCTGTCACCGACGACGTGGTCGGCCAGCCACGGCTGCGCGGCCGCCGAAAGCCGTCCGGTCAGGTAGACCGCGCCGGAGTCGGCGGCGTGCAGGACCGCGCCGAGCAGGCCGTGCCCGGCTGGGCGCAGGCCGACGGCCGTCACGTCCTGAGCGGCTTCGCCTTCCAGCCAGTACCGCTCGTGCTGGAACGCGTAGGTGGGCAGCGGAACCCGGGCGGCGCCGTCGAACACCCGCGCCCAGTCGACGTCACCGCCGTGGACGTGCAGCTCGGCGAGTGCGGTCCGGAAGCGCGTCTGCCCGCCCTCGCGGCGCAGGGTCGACAGCACCGGGATCCCTTGGGCCGCTTCCTCCAGCGGGCCGCCGAGCACCGGGTGCGGGCTGACCTCCAGGACGTGCGTGAAGCCCTGCTTCAGCGCCGCCACCACGGTCGGGAAGAACTTGACCTGGCTCTTCAGGTTCTCCAGCCAGTACTCGCCGGTGAGGGTCGCCGTGTCGGCCTCTTCACCGGACACCGTCGAGAAGAACGGGATCTCGGTGCTCTCCGGCGACACCGGCTTGAGATCTGCCAGGATCACCTCGGCGAGCTGCCCGACCTGCGGATGGTGCGAGGCATAAGAAACGTCGATGCGGCGGTAGCTCTCGCACCGCTGCGCCAGCTCGTCCAAAGCGGACACCTCGCCGGAGACGACCACCTGCGCCGGGCCATTCACCGCCGCCACCGCGAGCCGGTCGTCGATCAGCTCCGCGGCCTCCTCGGCAGACACTCGCAGCGACGCCATCCCGCCTAGACCCTCTAACGCCCGCAATGCCTTCGCGCGAAGAGCAACCACCCTAGCGCCATCACCAAGCGATAACGCACCTGAGACGGTCGCCGCGGCGATCTCACCCTGCGAATGGCCCACCACCCCGGCGGGCTCGACGCCATAGGACCGCCAGAGTGCGGCGAGCGACACCATGACCGCCCACAACAGCGGCTGCACCACGTCGACCTGACTGGTCTCCTCGGCCAGCTTGTCGAACACCGACCAGTCCACGAACTCCGACAACGCCGCGTCACACTCCCGCAGGCGCTCGGCAAAAACCGGCTCGCGCGACGCCAGCTCCAGTCCCATGTGGACCCACTGCGAACCCTGCCCCGGGAACACCATCAGCACCCGGCTCGGCCCGCCGGAGCCGGAGCCGGTCAGCGAGAGGTCGGCCAACCCGGACAGCAGCTCGTCGCGGTCTGCGGCGATCACCGCGCCGCGGTGGGCGAACCTGCTGCGGCCGGCCAGGGAGAACCCGAGGTCCCCCAGCGCCACCTCCGGGTGGGCCAGGACGTGCTCACGCAGCCGCGAAGCCTGGTCCCGCAACGCCTCCGGCGTCTTGGCGTGCACCAGGAACGGCAGCGGACCCGGCACCTCGGCCGAGGTGACCTCGGCCGGGGGAGCCTGCTCCAGGATCACGTGCGCGTTCGTCCCGCTGATCCCGAACGACGACACTCCGGCGCGCCGGGGACCGTCGGACTCCCACGGGCGGGCCTCCTGCAGCAGCTCGACACCACCGCCGTCCCACTCGATCTTGGACGACGGCGTCGACGCGTGCAGCGTCCGGGGCATGACCCCGGCCCGCAGCGCCTGCACCATCTTGATCACGCCACCCACGCCCGCGGCGGCCTGGGAGTGGCCGATGTTCGACTTCAGCGACCCGAGCCACAGTGGACGGTCGGCCGCACGCTCGGCACCGTAGGTCGCTTGCAGCGCCTGGACTTCAATGGGGTCACCCAGGGCGGTGCCCGTGCCGTGCGCCTCCACGAGGTCGACGTCGGCGGGCGACAGCCGCGCGTCCTCGAGCGCCGCCGTGATGACACGCTGCTGCGAAGGGCCGTTCGGGGCGGAGAGGCCGTTGGACGCGCCGTCCTGGTTCACCGCCGACCCGCGGACCACCGCGAGGATCTCCCGGCCGTTGCGGACGGCGTCGGAAAGCCGTTCCAGCAAGAGGAAACCGGCGCCTTCGGCCACCCCGAAGCCGTCGGCGGCCTCGGCGAACGCCTTGCTGCGGCCGTCGGGCGCGACCGCGCGCTGACGGCTGAAGTTCACGAACGAGCTTTCGCTCGCCATGACCGTGGCGCCGCCGGCCAGGGCGAGCGTGCAGTCGCGGTTGCGCAGGGCGCGGACGGCGAGGTTCAGCGCGACCAGCGACGACGAGCACGCCGTGTCGACCGACACCGCGGGCCCTTCGAGGCCGAGGGTGTAGGAGATCCGGCCGGACGCGACACTGCTCAGGTTCCCGTTGTCCACATAACTTTCCAGCTCACCCGGCACCGACGGCAGCCGGTCGGCGTAGGAGCTGTGGATCACACCGACGTACACGCCGGTGGGGCTGCCCTTGAGCGCGACCGGGTCGAGCCCGGCGTCCTCGAGGGTCTCCCAGGCGACCTCCAGGAGCTGCCGCTGCTGCGGGTCCATGGCCAGGGCCTCCCGCGGGGAGATCCCGAAGAACCCCGCGTCGAACCCGTTGGAGCCGTGGAGGAAACCGCCGGTCTTGACGTACGACTTCCCGGCCGCCTCGGGGTCCGGGTCGTACAGCGCGTCCGCGTCCCAGCCGCGGTCGGCGGGGAACTCGCCGATGACGTCCGCGCCGTCGGCGACCAGGCGCCAGAGGTCCGCCGCGGACCCGACGCCACCCGGGAACCGGCAGCCCATCCCGACGATCGCCACCGGCTCGTGCGCGGCGGAGCGGAGCTGCTGGTTCTGCCGGCGCAGCCGTTCGGCCTCCTTGACCGACGCCCGGAGTGCGGCGACGACCTTCTCCTGAGGTGCAGTCATGAGTTCTCGGATCCCTCCATCGCCAACGCGATGAGTGCGTCGGTGTCCATGTCGTCCACGTTCGCCGTTGTGGTGGTGAAACCGCCGTCCGGCTCCTCGGCCAAGCTGAGCAGCGCGTCGAAGAGCCCGATCTCCCGGATCCGGGACACCGGCACGGTGGCGAGGATCTCCTGCAGCCGCCGCTTGTCCTCGTCGTCGGCCGACAGCGGCTCCTGCTCCGGCGCGAGCGTCCGGTGCAGCAGCTGCGTGATGTGCCGCGGGGTCGGGTGGTCGTAGATCAGCGTCGCCGGCAGGTGCGCCCCGGTCTGGGTGGTGAGCCGGTTGCGCAGCTCGACCGCCGTCAGCGAGTCGAAGCCCTGCACGGTGAACGGCTGGTCCGGGTCGACCGGGTGCTCCTCGGCGTGCCCGAGCACGAGGTTGACCTGCGCGGCCACCAGCTTGTCCAGCAGCCGCAGCTGCTGTTCGGGGTTGAGCACCGCCAGCCGGTCGGCGAGCCCGTCGACCGCGACGGCGGTGCCCGCGCGGGCCTGGGCCCGTTTCGGCTGCACCAGCGCCCGGAAGATCGGCTCGCTCTGCGTCCCGACGCTCAGCGAGATCGGGACGTAGTGCGGGTGTGTCGACGTCATCGCGACGTCCAGGAGCCCCAGCGCGTGGTCGGCCGAAAGCGCCCGCATGCCGTTCGCGCCCATCCGGTCGTGGTGGACCCCGTTGAGGTGCCCGGTCATCCCGGACTCGTCCGCCCACAGGCCCCACGACAGCGACAGCGCCGGCAGGCCGAGCGCCCGGCGTTCCGCGGCCAGCTCGTCGAGGTAGGTGTTGGCCGCCGCGTAGTTGGCCTGCCCGGCGTCTCCGAGGACACCGGCGGCCGAGGAGAACAGCACGAAGTGCGACAACCCCATGTCCAGGGTCAGCTCGTGCAGATACGTCGCCGCCTGGACCTTCGGCGCCAGCACCCGGCGGACCTGCTCGGGCCCGAGGTTCACCGACAGGCCGTCGTCGAGCACCCCGGCCGTGTGGAACACCGCCCCGACCGGACCGGTCTGCTCGAACAGCCCGGCCAGCGACTCGCGGTCGGCGACGTCGCAGGCGACCACGGCGACCGACTCCGCGCCGGCCTCCAGAAGCTCGTCACGCAGGTTCGCGGCGCCGACCGCGCCGAGGCCCCGGCGTGAGGTGAGCACCAGCTCCCGCACGCCGTACTCGGTGACGAGGTGCCGGGCCAGCAGTCCGCCCAGGGTGCCGGTGCCGCCGGTGACCAGCACCGGGCGGTCCGGGTCGAGCTCCTCCGGCAGGGTCAGCACGACCTTGCCGATCTGGCGCGCCTCGCGCACGAACCGCAGCGCGCGCCGGGCCTGCTGCATCGGCCACGCCTTGACCGGCAGCGGCAGCAGCACCCGCGCGGTGAACAGCTCGTGCAACGCGGTGAGGATGTCGTGGATCCGGTCGGGCCCGGCCTCGATCAGGTCGAACGCCCGGTACCGGACACCCCGGTGCTCCTTCGCGACGACGTCCGGGTCGCGGACGTCGGTCTTGCCCATGTCGACGAACCGGCCGCCGCGCGGCAGCAGCCGCAGCGACGCGTCGGTCTGCTCGTTGGCCAGCGAATTCAGCACGACGTCCATGCCCGCGCCGCGGGTGGCCGCGAGGAACTCCGCCTCGAAGTCCGCGGTCCGCGAGTTGGCCATCCGCTCCCGCGGGACGCCGAGGGTCCGCAGCACCGGCCACTTGCTCGGGTGGGCGGTGGTGAACACCTCCGCGCCCCAGTACTGGGCCAGCTGCAACGCCGCCATGCCGACGCCGCCGGTCGCGGTGTGGATCAGGATCCGCTTGCCGGTCGCGAGCTTGCCGAGGTCGTGGAGCGCGTAGAACGCGGTCAGGAACACGACCGGGGCCGCGCCCGCCTGCTCGAACGACCAGCCTTCGGGCACCGGGACGACCATCCGGGCGTCGGTCACCGCGTGCGAGCCGAAGCCGGAGCACTCGGTGAACAGGCCCATCACGGCGTCGCCGGGTTCGACCGAGCGCACGTCCTCGCCGACTTCCAGCACCAGGCCGGCGGCCTCGCTGCCCATCATCGCGCCCGCGTCGGGGTACATGCCCAGGCTGATCAGCACGTCCCGGAAGTTGACCCCGGCGGCGCGCACCGCGACGCGGACCTCGTTCGGCCCGAGCTCGGCCGTGGCCGCGTCGGACGGCACCAGGCCGACACCGTCGAGCGTGCCGCGCCCGTCGGAGGCGACGGACCAGGCTTCGCCGTCCGGGATGGCCAGCTCCGAGATCGTCCGCTCGAGGCGCGGCACGCGGACGACGCCGTCACGCACGCCCACCACGTTCTCGTCGGTGGCCAGCACCGCCATCAGCGCCGAAACGTCGACCGTGCCCTTGCCCCGGACGTCCAGCAGCACCAGGCGGTCCGGGAACTCCGTGGTCATCGACCGGATCAGGCCGCCGATGCCGGCGACGGCCAGGCCGCCCCAGCACACCACGACCAGCCGGGTGCGCTCCGACTGCGGCAGCGCGAGCCACCGCTTCAGGCGCATCAGGACCGCTTCGACCAGCCGGCCCGCGGTGTCGGCGAGCGCCGGGCCGTCGTCGAGGTCGACGGGACGGCGAAGCAGCGACGCGGTGTCCCACAGCACCAGGTCCGGGGTCTCGCGCGTGACGGCGACCTCGTCCCAGCCGCGGTAGAGCACGGGCTCACACCCGGCCTCGGCGAACCAGGACCGCAGGCCGCTCGTGTCGTCGAGCACCCCGAAAGTCGGCTTGTCGACAACCGTCGTCGACCCGCTTTCGGCCGTCCACTCCGGCCAGTCGAGCTGGAACAGGCTGTCGCGGATGTTGACGAACTGCGACAGCGCCTGCGGCGGCAGGGCCCGGGAGACCAGCGCGCGGACGTCGAGCACCGGGGCGCCCGCGCCGTCGAACGCGCTGATGGTGACCGTGTCGTCCGCGCCGCCGGTGATGCGGACACGCAGCCGCCGGGCGCCGCTCGCGTGCACGGTGACGCCCTGCCAGGAGAACGGGATCGCGGTGTCGTCAGCGGGGTTCGCCAGGCTGATGACGTGCAGCGCGGCGTCGAGCAACGCCGGGTGGAGCAGGAAACCGCCCTCCTCAAGGCTTTCCGCGAGGCTGACTTCGGCGTACAGCGCGTCGCCGTCGCGCCACGCGGCTTCCAGGCCCTGGAACAGCGTCCCGTAGGCGTATCCCTGGCCGGCGAGGACGTGATACGCGTTCTCGGTCTCGATCCGCTTCGCGCCTTCCGGCGGCCAGGTGGCCGAGGCCTGCGGCCGTTCCGGCGTCTCGCGGCACAGCAGGCCGGACGCGTGCAGCTCCCATTCGCCGTCCTCCTCGGGACGCGAGTGCAGGGTCAGGCCGCAACGCCCGTCGTCGTCGGGAGCGGTCACCATCAGCTGGACGACGACGGATCCCGTGCGCGGCAACAGGAGCGGCGCGTGGTGGGTGAGCTCCTCCAGGTGCGGGCAGCCGATCTGGTCCCCGGCGTGCACGGCCATGTCGACCATCGCCGCGCCGGGCAGCAGCGGCGTGTCGCCGAGCGCGTGGTCGGCCAGCCACGGCTGGGCGGCCAGCGACAGCCGTCCGCTGAGGTAGACCGTGCCGTCGCCGGCGGCGTGCATGACCGCGCCGAGCAGCCCGTGCCCGGCCGGGCTCAGCCCGACCGTGCCGACGTCCTGGGCGCCCTGACGAGCCTCCAGCCAGTAACGCTCGTGCTGGAAGGCGTACGTCGGCAGCGGCACCCGCCGCGCGCCGGCGTCGAGGTACAGCGCGGTCCAGTCGAGACTGCCCTGGCCGACGGTGAACTCGGCCACCGACGTCAGGAACCGGCTCGGCCCGCCGTCACCACGGCGCAGCGTCGAGAGCACCGGAATGCCCTGCGCCGCTTCCTCCAGGGGCGCGCCGAGCACCGGGTGCGGGCTGATCTCCAGGACGTGCGTGAAGCCGTTCTTGAGCGCTTCGACGACGGTCGGGAAGAACCGGACCTGGCTCTTCAGGTTCTCCAGCCAGTACTCGCCGGTCAGCGCCGTGGTGTCGATCGCTTCACCGGAAACCGTGGAGTAGAAGGGGATCTCGGTCGTCGTCGGGGTCACGGGGGCGAGGTCGCCGAGGATGACGTCGGCGAGCTGCCCGACCTGCGGGTGGTGCGACGCGTACGACACGCCGATCCGGCGGTAGTGCGCGCCTTCCTTCTCACAGCGCGTCGCGAGTTCGTCGAGCGCGGTGACGTCACCGGACACGATCACCTGCGCCGGGCCGTTCACCGCGGCGACGGCGAGCTTCTCGCCCCACGGCTTGATCAGCTCGGCGGCGCGTTCGGCGGACACGAGGATCGACGACATTCCGCCGATGCCTTCCAGGGCCCGCAGTGCGCGGGCCCGAAGGGCGACCACCCGTGCGCCGTCTTGGAGAGAGAGCGCGCCCGACACCGTCGCCGCGGCGATCTCACCCTGGGAATGCCCGACCACCCCGGCAGGCTCGACACCGTAGGACCGCCAGAGCGCCGCGAGTGAAACCATCATCGCCCACAACAGCGGCTGAACGACGTCGACCTGACCCAGCGAGGACTCGTCCGCGAGCTTGTCGAACAACGACCAGTCGACGAACTCCGACAGGGCCGCGTCACATTCGCGGAGGCGTTCGGCGAACACCGGCTCGTGCTCCGCCAGCTCCAGTCCCATGTGGACCCACTGGGAACCCTGGCCCGGGAACACCATCAGCACCCGCGCGTCGGCCGAGCCGGAACCGGTCACCGCGGACTCCGCACCGGCGGCCAGGTCCGCAAGGCCGTTCAGCAGTCCCTCGCGGTCCGCGGCGACCACCGCGCCGCGGTGTGCGAACCCGGTCCGGCCGGTGGCCAGCGAGTAGCCGATGTCGGCGACGGAGAACTCCGGGTGCGCCAGGACGTGCTCCCGCAGCCGGGAAGCCTGGTCCCGCACCGCTTCCGGCGTCTTCGCGTGCACGACGACCGGCAGCGGACCTGCCACCTCGCCGTCGCGCTCGGCGACGTCGGACGCCGGTGCCTCCTCGAGGATGATGTGGGCGTTGGTCCCGCTGATCCCGAACGACGACACGCCCGCGCGACGCGGCTGGTCCGACGTCCAGGGGCGCGAGTCCTGCAGCAGCTCAACACCGCCGCCGTCCCACTCGATCTTCGACGACGGCGTTTCCGCGTGGAGGGTGCGCGGCATCGTCTTGGCCCGCAGCGCCTGCACGACCTTGATGACCCCGCCGACCCCGGCGGCGGCCTGGGCGTGCCCGAGGTTCGACTTCAGCGAGCCCAGCCACAGCGGCCGGTCCTCGGCGCGCCCGGCGCCGTAGGTCGCCTGCAGCGCCTGGACCTCGATCGGGTCGCCCAGCGCGGTGCCGGTGCCGTGCGCCTCGACGAGGTCGACGTCCGCGGCACCGAGCCCGGCGTCCGCCAGCGCGGCGGTGATGACCCGCTGCTGGGACGGGCCGTTCGGCGCGGTCATGCCGTTGGACGCGCCGTCCTGGTTCACCGCGGAACCCCGCATCACGGCGAGGATCGGGTGCCCGTTGCGCTGGGCGTCGGAAAGCCGTTCCAGCACCAGCATGCCGACACCCTCGGCCCAGCCGGTGCCGTCGGCGTCGTCCGAGAAGGCGCGGCAGCGGCCGTCCGGGGCGAGGCCGCGCTGCCGGCTGAAGTCGACGAAGACCTCGGGTGTCGAGAGCACGGTCACGCCCCCGGCGAGGGCCATCGTGCACTCCCCGCGCCGCAGCGCCTGGGCGGCGAGGTGCAGCGAGACCAGCGAAGACGAGCACGCGGTGTCGACCGACATCGCGGGCCCTTCGAGGCCGAGTGTGTAGGCGATGCGGCCGGTGAGCACACTGGCGGCGCTGCCGTTGCCGAGAAAACCTTCCAGCTCCTCGGGCACTTCGCGCAGCCGCGCCGCGTGGTCGTGGTACATGATCCCGGCGAAGACGCCGGTGCGGCTGCCCTTGAGGCTGCCCGGGTCGATGCCCGCGTTTTCGAGGGCCTCCCAGGCGACCTCCATCAGCTGGCGCTGCTGCGGGTCCATGGCGAGGGCCTCGCGCGGCGAGATGCCGAAGAACCCGGCGTCGAACTCCAGCGCGTGCGGGAGGAAGGCGCCGTTGCGCACGTACATCTTGCCGGGCGCGGCCGGGTCCGGGTCGTAGAGCGCGTCGAGGTCCCAGCCGCGGTCGTCGGGGAAGTCGCCGATCGCGTCGGCGCCGTCCGAGACGAGCCGCCACAGGCCGTCCGCGTCGGTGACCCCGCCCGGGTACCGGCAGCCGATGCCGACGATCGCGACCGGCTCGTCCACGACCTTCGCCGACACCGGCGCGGCCACCGCGCGGGTCCCTTCGGCGAGGTGGGCGGCCAGCGCGGCGGGGGTCGGGTAGTCGAAGATCAGCGTCGCGGGCAGCCGGCGGCCGAGCGCCGTGCCGAGGCGGTTGCGCAGCTCGACGGCGGTCAGCGAGTCGAACCCGAGCTCGGTGAAGGCCTGGTCGACCTCGACGGCGTCCGGCGCGGAGTGCCCCAGCACCGCGGCGACGTGCTCCCGCACCAGGCCGGAGAGGTCCGCGGCCGGCGCCGCGGCGACCGGCGCGAGCTTCGGCGCGGGCCGGACGAGCCCGCGCAGCAGCGGGACGACGTCGTCCTTCGCCCGGAGGGCCGGGTAGTCCAGGATCACCGGCGCCACCACGGGTTCCGCCGTCGCGAGGGCCGCGTCGAGCATCATCAGCGCGCGGTCCGTGGGCAGCGGGGCGATGCCCGAACGGCGCAGGCGCGCGTGGTCGGCTTCGCCGAGCTTCGCGGTCAGGCCGCTGGCTTCTTCCCAGAGGCCCCACTGCAGGGACAGCGCGGGCAGCCCGGCCGCGTGGCGGTGCTGGGCGAGCGCGTCCAGGAAGGTGTTGGCAGCAGCGTAGTTCGCCTGGCCCGCGCCGCCGAACAGGGCGGCGGAGGAGGAGAACAGCACAAACGCGTCGAGCGGCCGGTCGAGGGTCAGCTCGTGGAGGTGGACGGCGGCGTCGACCTTCGGGGTGAGCACCTTCGCCACCCGCTCGGCGGTGAGCGAACCGAGCACGCCGTCGTCGAGCACACCCGCGGCGTGGATCACGGCGGTGAGCCGCGGGATGCCGTCGAGGACGGCGGCGAGGGCGTCACGGTCGGCGGCGTCGCAGGCGACCACGGTGACGTCGGCGTCGAGGCCGGTCAGGTCAGCTTGGCCCGAGCGGGAAAGCAGGACCAGGCGCCGGACGCCGTGGCGGCGCACGAGGTGCCGGGCGACCAGGCCGCCGAGCACGCCGGTGCCGCCGGTGATGAGCACGGTGCCCTCGGGGTCGAGGGTGACCGTGTCCATTGTGGACGCCGCGCCGAGGCGGGGGACCAAGGCGACGCCGTCACGCAGGGCGAGTTCGGTCTCCCCCGCAGCCACGGCGGCCGCGACGGCGGCGGGCAACGCGGTCCGGCTCGCGGTGGTGCCGTCGGTGTCGACGAGCACGATCCGGCCGGCCTCCTCGTCCTGCGCCGACCGCACGAGACCCGGGACGGTCGCCTGCGCGAGCCCGGGCACGGCGTCCCCGCCCGCGACGGCGAGCGCGCCGGTGGTCTGCACGACCAGGCGGGCGGCCGCGGTGGTGCCTAGCCAGGTGGTGAGCAGGGTCAGGACGTCGGCGGTGGTGGCGTGGGCGGCCGCGGCGCCCGTGCCGGTCGAGGTGACCGGGGCGAGCACGAAGTCCGGGAGCTCGGACAGCAGCAGCGCGGGCAGGTCCGGGTGCGCGGGCTCGCCGAGCACCGCCCAGGTGCCGGTGGCCGCTTCGGCCGTCAACGGGACCCAGTGGGTGGTGAACAGCGAGTCGGCCACCGCGGAGGCCGGACGCAGGGTCAGCGCCTCGACGGTCGCGATCGGCGTGCCTTCGAGGTCGGCGATGGTCAGCGCGACGGTGTCGTCGCCGGTCCGGGTCAGCCGGACGCGGGCGCGGGTGGCGCCGGTCGCGTGGACGGTGACGCCGCTCCACGAGAACGGCAGCCAGGCGCGGCCGTCACCACCGAAGGCGCCTTCGAACAGCTCGAGGGCGTGCAGGGCCGCGTCCGACAGCGCCGGGTGCAGCGCGAAGCCGCCCGGAACCCCTTCGGGCAGCACAACTTCGGCGACGACGTCGTCTCCGGCGAGCCAGGCGGCGGCCAGGCCGCGGAAGGCGGGGCCGTAACCGAGCCCGGTCTCGGCGAGCCTCGGGTAGACGTCGCCGATGTCGACGGCTCCGGCTTCGGGCCGGGGGACGTTGTCCTTCGCCGTGACCGGCGCGACGGCGAGCGCGCCGGAAGCGTGGTGCGTCCAAGGGCCCTCGTGTCGCGAGTGGACGGTGAAGGGCCGGGCGCCCTGGGCGTCCGGCTCGCCGACGGTGACCTGGACGTCGACCCCGGCGTCGTCCGGCAGGACGAGGGGCGCGTGCAGGGTCAGCTCCGCCACGGTGCGGCAGCCCGCATGGGTGCCGGCCTGGACGGCCAGCTCGAGGAACGCGGTGCCGGGCAGGACGACGGCGCCGTGGACGCGGTGGTCGCCGAGCCAGGGGTGGGTGTTCAGGGCGAGCCGGCCGGTGAGCGTCACCTCGTCCTTGGCGGCGTGGGTGAGCACGGTCTCGACCAGCCCGGTGTCGCGGCGGGTGGCGTCGAGCCAGAAGCGTTCACGCTGGAAGGCGTACCCCGGCAGCCGCACGTGCCGGACGTCGCGGTCCTGGTAGAAGGCGCGCCAGTCGACGTCCGCGCCGTGGGCGGAGAGCGTGGCGAGTGCGTCGGCGGGGTCCGTGGTCCCGCCGAGTTCGAGCACGGCGCGCACGCCGTGCCGGTCCAGCCAGCCGGCTTCCGGCTGGACCGGCTCCGCGAGCCGCGTCCAGTGCCCGGCGGTGGCGAGTTCGGTCGCCTCCACCGGGTCACCGGTCACGACGTCGAGCACCGGCCTTCGCTGGGGATCGAAGGTCAGTGCTCGAACGAGCCTCCGCAGCTCGTCTTCTCCGGCGCCGCGGGCCAGGGTCCCGGCCAGCGCGCAGGCGTCCGCAAGCGAAAGCACCCCGGCGCCGTGCGCCGCGGCGACCTCGCCGATCCCGAGCCCGGCGACGAGGTCACCGGGCAGGCCCCAGGACTCGAACAGCCGGTAGCGCGCGACGTCCACGGCGAAGGCCGCGGAGGTGGCGTACTCGGGCCGCGCGAGCTCGGGCGCCGCGGACAGCAGCGCGCCGAGCAGGGGGGTGTCGAGGTGCAGGTTCAGGTGGCCGCAGGCGTCGGCGAGGGCCTCGGCGAACACGGGGTAGGTGCGGCAGAGGTCCCGGACGTCGGGCGGCAGTTCGCCCTTCAGCAGGACGGCGAGGCCACCTTCGGTGGTCTTGCCGCGGACCAGGCCGGGGGTGTCTTCGCCGCTGATGAGGGCTTCGAGCTGGGCGCGCGCTTCGGCCGAGGTGGCGGCGACGAGGACGGCGCGGTGCTTGAAGGCGGCGCGGGTGGTGCCGAGCGCCGCGCCGAGGTCGGCTAGGGGGTGGCGGTCGAGGTGGTCGAGGAGGGCTTCGGCTTGGCCGCGCAGGGCTGCGGGGGTTTTGGCGGAGATCGGAAGGAGGAAGGGCCCGGCGGGCTGGTCGGCATGCTCGCCTGGGACACCGGTCGAAGTTGCCTGCGCGGCCGACTCACCCCGCGCACCCGCGGGCTCGCCCGCCTGCGCAGCCGCCTCTCCCGCCGCGCGGTCCGCCGGCGCGGCCGAGATCGCCCCCGCCAGCTCGTCCGGCGCCGCCTCCAAGATCACATGGGCGTTCGTCCCGCTCATCCCGAACGACGACACCCCCGCCCGCCGGGGACGGCCCGTCTCCGGCCACGCGCGCTCGCCCGTCAGCAGCGAAACCCCGCCACCCGCCCAGTTCACGTGCGGCGTCGGCTCCTCGACGTGCAGCGTCCGGGGCAACGTCCCCGCCCGCATCGCCAGCACCATCTTGACCACCCCGGCCAGCCCGGCCGCCGCCTGGGTGTGGCCGATGTTGGACTTCACCGAACCCAGCCACAGCGGCCGCTCCGCCGGGCGACCTGCGCCGTAAACCGCCTGCAGGGCCTGGGCCTCGATCGGGTCGCCGAGCAGCGTCGCCGTGCCGTGGGCCTCGACCGCGTCGACCTCCGCCGCCGGCAGGCCCGCGTCGGCCAGGGCCTGCTCGATCACCTTCTGCTGGGCCGGGCCGCTGGGGGCCGTCAACCCATTGCTCGCGCCGTCCTGGTTGACCGCGGTGCCGCTCACCACCGCCAGCACGCGGTTGCCCTGCGCACGCGCCTCCGACAACGGCTGCAACACCACCGTCGCGACACCCTCGGCCCAGCCCGTGCCACCCGCGTCGGCGGCGAAGGCGCGGCACCGGCCGTCCTCCGACAGGGCTCGCTGACGGCTGAACGACAGGAACCCGCCCGGGCTCGACAGCACCGCCACCCCCGACGCCAGCGCCAGCCCGCACTCGCCCCGCCGCAGCGCCTGCACGGCGAGGTGCAGCGCCACCAGCGAAGACGAGCACGCCGTGTCCACCGTGATCGCGGGCCCTTCCAGGCCGAGCGTGTACGCGACCCGGCCGGACGCGACACTCCCCGCGGTGCCGATGTCGAGATACCCCTCGGCGCCGTCGGCGTCCTCGAGGCGGGGGCCGTAGTCCTGCGCCTCGGCGCCGACGTACACGCCGGTGCGGCTGCCGCGCAGCCGCTGGGGGTTGATGCCCGCGTCTTCGAGCGCGTGCCAGCTGGTCTCCAGCAGCAGCCGCTGCTGCGGGTCCATCGCGACGGCTTCCCGCGGGTTGATGCCGAAGAACGCCGCGTCGAAGTCGGCGGCGTCGTGCAGAAACCCGCCTCGACGCGTGTACGTCGTGCCGGGGCGGTCCGGGTCGGCGTCGTAAAGCGCGTCGAGGTCCCAGCCGCGGTCGGTCGGGAAGGAAGACGTCGCGTCGCCGCCGTCGGACAGCAGGCACCAGAACTCCTCGGGCGTGCGCACACCCCCGGGGAACCGGCAGCTCATGCCGACGATCGCGATCGGCTCGCCCTCCCACGACGGCAGCTCGGTCACCGGCGCCGGGCCCGAGCCCAGCAGCCGGTCCCGCAGGTACTCGGCGAGCCGGGCCGGCGTCGGGTGGTCGAAGGCGAGCGTCACCGGCAGGGCCAGCCCGGTCGCCTCGACGAGCCGCGCGTGCAGCGCGACCGCCGCGACCGAGTCCAGGCCGAGCTCCAGGAAGGAGCGGTGCTCGTCCGCGCCGCCGTCCGGCCAGTCCGCCAGCACCGCGGCCAGGTGCTCCCGGACGAATTCACCGAGGACACGGGAACGGTCGTAGGCGGAAAGGTCTCCGAGGTCCCGGATGGGGTTCACCATTTTTCCCTCGTTCTCCAGCGATCGTTTTCCCGACGGGAATTGGCGGGAATTCCCGCACCCTCTCGGGAGGCTACCGAGGCCGGCGGGCCGTCCCCACCCCTAAGCGCCCCTAGCTTCCGCCGGTCCGATGAGAGGCTGGACCTGCTGATGAGGCCCTCCGCCCACCCCTATCCGGGGTTAGGGGTGGCAGGCGCCGACCGGCCATTCCTATATTCGGACCATCTTGGCGCCTTCCCATTCCACCGAAAGGACGGGCCGATGCCGGCGAAACTCTTTGCCGCGGACTCGGTGCAGACCCTCGACGAGTTCGAGCTGCGCGCACTGGGCGTGGCCGACGCGCTGGGCGCGCGGGGACTGCTGCCCGGGCACCGCGTGATGCTCAAGGCCGGCAACTCCGCCGGGTACGTCACCACGCTGTTCGCGCTGATGCACCTCGGCGCGTCGATCGTGCTGGTCGACCCGCAGGAGAAACCGCAGCAGACCCAGGAGATCCTCGACCGCGCGGACGTCCGGCTGTCCATCGTGGACGACGACGCCCCGCTGCCGGACGGGCAGAATCCCGTTTACCTCTACGAGCTCCTCGCCGACGCCGTGCCGGCGCAACCCGGCGAACGGCTGTCCTTCGAGCGCTGGTGCGAGCAACCGGACAGCATCATCATGTGGTCGTCCGGCTCCACCGGCTCGCCGAAGGGCATCGTCAAGAACGGCGCCCGGTTCCTCAAGAACATGCAGCGCAACGCCGACCAGGTCGGGCACCGGCCGGACGACGTCCTGCTGCCGCTGCTGCCGTTTTCGCACCAGTACGGCATCTCGATGGTGATGATCGCGTGGCTGACACGCTGTTCGCTGGTGATCGCCCCCTACCGCCGGCTCGACCGCGCGCTGCGGATGGCGGGCCAGTGCGGCGCGACCGTCGTGGACGCCGCCCCGACCACCTACCAGAGCATGCTGAACATCGTGCGCAAGCGCCCCGAGGCCCGGGCCGCGCTGGCGAAGGTCCGGATGTTCTGCAGCGGCGCCGCGCCGCTGGACTCCCCCGTCGTCGCCGAGTACGAAGCCGAGTTCGGGATGACCCTGCTGGACAGCTACGGCAGCACCGAGCTGGGCAACCTCGCCTTCGCGACGCTGGACAACCCGGTCGGCACCGGCCAGGTGATGGCCGGCATCGGTGTCAAGGTCGTCGACGACGACGGCCGCGAGGTCGCCGCCGGGGAGATCGGCGAGGTGGTCATCGACTGCCCGGACATGCTGACGTCGCTGCTCGGCGCCGACGGGACGATCACCCCGGTCGAGCAGGGCTGGTACCCCACCGGCGACTTCGGGCACCTCGACGAGCACCGGAACCTGTTCATCGCCGGCCGCAAGGCGGCCGTGCACCGCATGGGCTACACGCTGCACCCGGAGATCATCGAGCGGAAGGTCGCCGCGCACGGCTGCAGCACCCGCATCATCTCGCTGCCCGACGAGCGCAAGGGCGCGCAGCTCGTGTTCTTCGTCGCCGACCCGGACCAGCGCGAAAGCGGTTACTGGCGCGACCGGATCGCCGAGGTGCTGCCCGCCTACGAGCAGCCGAACCGCGTGGTCGTCGTCGACCAGTTCCCGGTCAACCGCAACGGGAAGCCGGACAAGAAGCGGATGGAAGAGCTCGCCGAGGCCGGTGCGGGGGCATGAGCGGCACCGCACTCGTCTTCCCCGGCATGGCGCCGAGCAGGTTCGCGGAGCTGACCAAGTTCCTGGTGATCAACGCCGACGCCCGCCGCCGGGTCGCGGAGGCCGACGAAGTCGTCGGATACTCCATTTTGGACGCCTACGCCGAAGCGGACGACGACTACTCCCCCGCGGCACAGCTGGCGTTCCTGGTCAGCTGCGTCGCCCTCGCGGACTCGCTCGCCTTCCGGCCTGACGTCGTCACCGGTGTGAGCTTCGGGCAAAAAGCAGCCGCGGTCCACTCCGGCGCGCTGTCCTTCGCCGACGCGGTGCGCCTGACCGCGATCCAGGCGGACTGCGAGGCGGAGTATTTCGCTTCCCAGCACCAAGACGTCGTCACGCACACCGTGATGCGCGTTCCCGACGAGGGCTGGCGGACAGTGCTCGGCGAGCTGTCGTGGCACGAGGTCTCGGGAGTCGTCGACGATGGTTTCCACATGGTCTCGCTGCGCGAAGGCGAGCTCGACGAGTTCATCCGCCGGATCGGCGCGGTGGGCGGCTATTCGCTGTACACGATGCGGCCCCCGGTGCACGCGCCCGCGTTCGGCGAGCTGCGCCGCCGGGCCGCCGCGGCCGCGTTCGACGGCTGCCCGCTGCGCGACCCGGAGATCCCGCTGGTGACCGACCAGGACGGCGCCGTCGTCCGCACGGCCGCCGAGGTGCGCACGATGCTGCTGGCCACCTTCGACCGGCCGATCGACTGGCCGTCGGTCACCGCGTCGCTGCACCGGCTCGACGTCACCGAGCTGCACTTCTGCGGCACCGACAACCTCTTCAGCCGGGTGCCCCGCACCAAGGCGTTCAAGGTCGTGGCGCACAACCCGAAGCTGGCGCTGAAGCCCCGCCGGGAAGCCGTTCCCGCCGGCTGAGCACCCGGTCGCGGTGGCTCCCCCGACGTCACCGCGCCCGGGGTTCCCGCTCCAGCCCGTGCTGCACGGCGTACCGCACCGCCTCGACGCGGTTGCGGACGCCGATCTTCGCAAACGCGTTGTTGATGTGCGTTTTCACCGTCGCCTCGCCGATGAACAGCTCGGCGGCGATCTTCCCGTTGCTCAGCCCCGCGGCGATCAGGCCGAGCACCTCGGCCTCGCGCGCGGTGAGCCCGTCGGGCAGGCCTTCCTTGTGCGGCACGGCTTTCGGCGCGCCCTGGCCGCCGGAGTCGAACAGCGCGCTGACCACCTGGCGCGAGACGTCCGCGCCGAACGTCAGCTGACCCGCGACGACGGACCGCAGCGCGGACCCGATCTCCCCGCGACCGGCTTCCTTCGTCAGGTACCCGCGCGCGCCCGCGGCGAGCGCGCCGGCGATCGACTCGTCGTCCGAATAGGTCGTCAGCACCACCACGGCGACGTCCGGGTGCTCCTGGGTGATGCGCTTGGTCGCCTCGACCCCGCTCAGCACCGGCATGTTCAGGTCCATCAGCACGACGTCGAGCCGCTCGAGCCGGCCGACCAGGTCGAGCGCCTCCGCGCCGTTCGCCGCCGAGCCGACCACCTCGACGTCGTCGAGCAGGCTCATCAGCGCGACCAGGCCTTCCCGCACGACCTGCTGGTCGTCGACCACGATCACCTTGATCGTCTGCGGCTCACCCATGATCCCCTCCGTTGTGCGCGGGTTCCGGAACTTCCGCGACCACCTGCCACGCCCCCGGTTCGGCCCCGGCGCTGAGCCGGCCGCCCACCTGGGCGAGCCGTTCCCGCATCCCGGTCACGCCAAAACCCTTCCCCGCACGCGGTTCGCCGGACAGCGGGTTGCGGACGGTGAGGCGGATCGACCCCGGTTCGCACCCCAGCACGACGGTCACCGGCGCGCCGGGCGCGTGTTTCGCGGCGTTCGTCAGCGCTTCCCGGGCCGTCGCCACGAGGCAGGCTACCACCGCGAAAGCGGGCGCCCGGAGGTCGCCTTCGGTGCGAAAGGACACTTCGGCCGCGTTCATCTTGCTGTGCCGCTGCGCGAGATCCGCCAGCGCCCGGTCGAGCGGCGGGACGTCGGCACGCAGCGCGGCGACGGCGTTGCGCGCCTCGGCGAGGCCGTCCACGGCCAGCCGCCGCGAGACCAGGATCCGTTCCAGCGCCTGGCCGTCCTCGTTTTTCTCCATCAGCGCCTCGGCGAGCTCGAGCTGCACGACAAGCGCGCCAAGGGAATTCGCGAGCACGTCGTGGATCTCGCGGGCGATCCGGGTGCGCTCGTCCAGCGCCGCGGCGCGCGCCTGCTCGGCCTGCGCGCGGGTCGTCTGCTCCAGCAGCGCCTGGGTCTGGGCCAGGTGGAGCCGGTACTGCCGGCGGTTGAGCCCGAACAGCAGGATGATCACCAGGCCGAGCGGGTTGCCGAGCGTCTCGCCGGCCCCGACGTCGGCGAGCAGGCCGCCCAGCACGCACAACGCGATGTCGGCGCACCCGGTCGCGACGATCACCCGGACGCGCAGGGTGGTCAGCGCGGCGAACCGGCCGAGCATCACCACGCCGATGACCAGCGCGGAGGTGTCCGAAGCCAGGCTGATCACCGGCGCCACGACGGTGGCTCCCGCGGCGAGCAGCGCCGCGGCCGTCCGCGGCAGCCGGTCGTGGGCGAGCACGAACCCCACCCAGCACGCGGCGGCCGCGCCGTAGGCCGCCCACACGAACGACTGGGTCTCCCCGGTGGTCAGCAGCGTCGCCAGGATCACGACGGATCCCAGCAGCTGCACCACCAGCCAGCCCGGCGCCACGTTCTCGGGGAACCTGAGGCCGCGGAGCACCTTGTCCATGACCAGCAGTCTGCCGCATCACCGGCCGCCGGGCCCCCCGTGGTGGGGCAGAGTAGGGGTTGCCGGTTTTTCGGCGCCGCGCTTACCCTTGGGCGGTGAAGATCGCCTGCTGGGAGGCCGTGGCGGACGGCGTCTCACCCTCCCGGCTGCGTGCCGCCGCCGAGCGGGCCGCGGCGGCCGGTGCGGCGGTGCTCGTCACGCCCGAACTGTCGGGCACCGGGTACCTGACCGACGCGCGGCGCCTGCGTTCCCTCGCCGAACCGCTCGGCGGGCCGTACTGCGCGGCGGTCTCCGCGATCGCCGCCGAAACCGGGATCGCGATCGTGCACGGCTGGCCCGAAGCCGACGGCGACCGCGTGTACAACACCGCCCGGCTCGTGGGGCGTGCCGGTGAGACCGTGCTGAGCTACCGCAAGAGCCACCTCTACGGCCCGGTCGAGCGCGCCGCGTTCGACCCCGGTGACGACGGTGTGGTGCAGGCCGAGTTCGAGGGCCTCACGCTGGGCGTGCTGATCTGCTACGACGTCGAATTCCCCGAAGCCGTGCGCGCGCACGCGCTGGCCGGGACGCAGCTGCTGCTCGTGCCGACCGCGCTGATGGAGCCGTGCGAGTTCGTCGCGACCGGGCTCGTGCCCGCCCGCGCGTTCGAAAACCAGCTGTTCATCGCCTACGCCAACTGGACCGGCCGCGGGCAGGGCCTCACCTACTGCGGGCTCAGCCGGGTCGTCGGCCCGGACGGGCGGGTGCTCAGCGGTGACGGCGAGCTGCGCGTCGCCGAAATCGACCTCTCCGAGATCCCGAAGGCCCGCGAGCTCAGCCCCTACCTGGCCGACCGCCGGCCGGACCTGTTCGCCGGATAGTCCACTGTGGACGTCCGGCTGTCCATTCTGGACACTTCGCCGATCGTGGCCGGTTCGAGCGCCCGCGAAGCCCTCGCGAACACCGTCGACCTCGCCGTGCTGGCCGACGAGCTCGGCTACCACCGCTACTGGGTGCCGGAACACCACGGGATGCGCGGGGTGGCGAGCTGCGCGCCCGCCGTCGTCGCCGGCCGGCTCGCGGCCGCGACGCGCCGCATCCGGATCGGCGCCGGCGGCGTGCTGCTGCCGAACCACCCGCCGATCGTGGTGGCGGAGCAGTTCGGCACGCTGACGGCGTTCCACCCCGGCCGGATCGACCTCGGCCTCGGCCGGGCGCCCGGTGGTTCCCCGGCCGCGGTGGACCTCGTCCGCGGCGGCCGCGCCACCCCGGGCTTCCGCGCGCAGGTCGAGGAGCTGCTCGGGTACTTCGACCGGCCGGGCCCGGCGGTCCCGGCGGCCGGGAACGCCCCGGACGTCTGGCTGCTGGGCACGTCCGCGGCCAGCGCGCGGCTCGCCGGGCAGCTCGGGCTGGCGTACGCCTACGCCCACCACCTCAACCCGGACGACGCGGCCGAGGCGACGGAGACGTACCGCTTGGCGTTCCGGCCGGCTCGCATTCCGGCGCCGGTGACGCTGGTCAGCGTGTCCGTGATCGCGGCCGAGACCGACGCTCGCGCCGAACGGCTCGCCCGGCCGACCCGGGTGAAGGTCCTTCGGCGGCTTCGCGGTGAGCGCATCCTGTTGCCGAGTCCCGAGGAAGCCGCAGCCCACGAGCCCGCCGACCTCGCGAACCGGCTCTTCGCCGGCTCGCCGTCGACGGTGCTGGACCAGCTGCGGGCCGTCGTCGCCGAAACGGGCGCCGACGAGCTGATGGTGACCACCCCGGTGCACGGCCACCCCGACCGGCGGCGGTCGTACGAGCTCCTCGCGCGTCACATCGGGACCGCCTGATTCGTCAGGCTGGTGACGGAGAAGAGGAACCGTGGACGACTTCCTGGCCGAGAAGTTCGAGGGGCACCGGGCCCACCTGCGCGCGGTGGCCTACCGGATGCTGGGATCGGCGGCCGAGGCGGACGACGCCGTCCAGGAGACCTGGCTGCGGCTCGCCCGCACCGACACCACCGCGGTGGCGAACCTGGGCGGCTGGCTGACCACCGTGACCGGCCGGATCTGCCTGGACGTGCTGCGCTCCCGCCGGACGCGCCGCGAGGAGCCCCTCGAGACGCACGTGCCGGACCCGGACGTCACGGCCGACCCGGCGGACCTCGCCGTGCTCGCCGATTCGGTGGGCCTGGCGCTGCTCGTCGTGCTGGAGACGCTGAAGCCGGCCGAGCGGCTGGCGTTCGTCCTGCACGACATGTTCGGCGTGCCGTTCGAGGAGATCGCGGCGATCGCCGGGCGCACGCCGTCGGCCACCACCCAGCTGGCCAGCCGCGCTCGCCGCCGGGTGCGCGGGGCCGCCCGGCCGGACGGCGATCTCTCCGCGCAACGCGAGGTCGTCGACGCGTTCCTGGCCGCGTCGCAGGCCGGTGACTTCGAGGCGCTGGTCGCGGTGCTCGACCCGGACGTGGTGCTGCGCGCCGACGCGGGCACGGCGTCGAAGCTGGTCCGCGGCGCGCGGACGGTGGCCGCCCAGGCCCTGCTGTTCGCGAGCGGGAGTGGCACGCTCCCGCGGCCCGTGGTCGTCAACGGCCAGGCCGGGCTGCTCGCGGTCGCGGACGGGCGGCCGGTGGCGGTGTTCGGCCCGACGGTCCGCGGCGGCCGAATCGTGGAGATCAACATCGTGGCCGACCCGGCCCGGATCGCGGCGCTCGGCCTGACCTGAGCAGAATGACCGCGTGCTGAGCCCCGAAAGAGTGAAGACCCACTGGTGGCGCGCAGCTCTCGTGGTGGCGGCGGTGGTCGTGGCGGCGTTCTCGCCGAGCGTCGTCGGCGGCCTGTTCGGCGTGGTGCCGATCCTGGTGTGGTGCGGGCTCGCACCGTCGCGGCGGACGGGCATCGTCGCCGGGCTGGTCCTGCTCGCGCTGCTGGCGTGGTTCGTGGTGCCGCGCGCGCTGAACCTCGCCGGGCCGTGGCCGGCCGGACGCGAGATCTTCTGGCTCCACCCGATCCTGGCGGCGGTGGTCTGCGCGATCGGCGCGCGGCGCGGCGGCGCCCGGCTGGCGCTGCTGGTGGGCGCCGGGTTCTTCCTGACGGGTGCCGCCTGGGTCGTCGGCCTGGAGGCGGCGGCCGGGGACGAAGGTGTCCTGCCCGCGCCCGCGCAGCTGCGGATCCAGGAGGACTACAGCTGCGGTTCCGGCGGCTGCTGGCGGGTCCTGACGGCGACCGGCGAGCGCGCCCCGGACGTCATGCGCGAACACCTCGCGGCCGTGAACTTCACCCCGCCGGCCGACCCGGAGCGCACCGAAATCTGCCGGACGAACGGGCTCGTGGTCAGCCACGAGGTCTGCGCCCGGCTGACCACCCTGGCGCCGGACGCCGTCCGCGTGGAGTGGTACGTGAGCTGAGCCGTGGCGCGGCGGCCGGACCCCGCCGCGCCCCGGCCCCGCTCACCCCGGGGCGACCGCCCGCCCGGTCTGCGGCGAGATCATGCCCGCGCACAGCCCGCGGCTCGCCAGGACCTGCGCGATCCGCGGGATGGCCGCCCGGGTGTTGGCGGGCCACTCGTGCATCAGGATGACCTGGCCGTTGGTGAGCCGGGCGTTGGCCTGGACGATGGCGTCCACGCTCGCGCCGTTCCAGTCCTGCGAATCGATGTCCCAAATGACCTGTCGGAGGCCGTATTTTGCTTCCACGGCCTGCAGTGTCCCGTTGGTTTCCCCGTAGGGCGGGCGGAACAGCTTGGGCGTGCCACCGCCCGCGGCCGCGATCGCCTGCTGCGTCCGGGAGATCTCGGAGTCCATTTGGGACTGGCTCTGCTGGGTGAGGTGCGGGTGGGTGTAACTGTGGTTGTCGACCCACATCCCGGCGCTCACCTGCGCCCGCACCTGAGCCGGGTACGCGGCGGCGTACTGGCCCTCGTTGAACATGGTGGCCCGCAACCCGTTCTGGCGCAATGCGTTGAGCAACGCGGATGTGTTCGCAGTGGACGGTCCGTCATCGAAGGTGAGACCGACGTAGCCGTTGCAAGCCGCAGCGTGCGCTTCGGTGCCCATGACGCTCCCTGTGACGGCGAGGGCGGTGACCAGCGCCGTGATCCATGGCCGCACGGGTCAGCCCACCGTCAGGTTCGAGTTGCCGCTGCTCTGGTACCCCTCGGTCGCGAGGATCATGTAGTAGGAGAAGTTCCCCAGCCGCATGCCGTACCGCGCCCAGGCGTCGAAGTGGTTGCCGGTGGTGATGGTGCCCCCGGTCTTCTTCTGCTGCCGCACGGACCAGTACTGGTTGAAGGTCCGGGTCCCCTCGACGGACGGCGCGTTGTAGCGCGTCGTCTGGTAGACGTCGTAGGTGCCGCCGTCACTGGTGACGGTGCCCTTGTAGGTGCCGGTGGGCCGGTAGGTGCCCCAGTTGTCGACGACGTAGTACTCGACGAGCGGGTTGGACGTCCAGCCGTAGAGCGCGAGATAGCCGTTGCCGGAGGGGTTGAAGCTGCCGGAGTAGTTGACGTTCCGCCGACTCCCGTTGCTCCATCCCTTGCCGGCGACGAAGTTCCCGGTGTTGCTCCAGTTCATCCGGTAGTTGCCCCCGGAGCCGAGCGTCATGGCGGTGGAGCCACCACCATCGGTCCAGAACGAGTAGTAGTAACCGTTGTTGTTCCCGGTCTGGTTGGTGGTGACGACGGTATCGGCCCGGGCAACCCCGGGCACCAAGGCGGCGGCCAGCGCCAGGGCGGCGCACACCTTGAACCGGTTCCTGGTGAGCATGCTTCCTCCTCGTCGAGGCTGCGGAATGGCGAAAGCATGCGATCGCGGGAGTGGGGTGGGCAATAACCTTCGGAAAGTTTCGGGAGTACGGAAGGGTTTCCCGATGATCAGGCCCGGTGCCGTCGCCGGGTCCGGACCAGCGTCCGCGCGCGGCCGGCCGGTCGCGCGGCGAGCAGCCGGATCCAAGCGGGAGCGCGTCCACCCATGACCTCGGCCGGGCGATATTCGCCGGCACTGCTCCCCTCACTTTGCCGGACGACTTCTTCGAAGAACCAGGAAGAAGCGATCACGGCGAGGACCGCGTCGGTGTCCGCCAGCGCTTGCTTGAGTTCGGGTGCGTCCACCAGTCGATGCGCGTGAAGGATCGACGAACCGGTGACTCCGTGCTCGTCGTAAGTCACCTCGCCGGCGTGCAACGCCAGCCGCAGCCGGATGTGCTCCTCGGGTGGGTGCATCGCATTGTGGGCTGCCAGCTCGTCGGCGAGCGCGCCCGGGAGCAAATCGGCGAAGGGAGTCTTGGGGACGCCCGCCGGTTCGAGCACGAGCACCCCGTCGCCGAGGTCCGAATACCGGCAGGCACTCCACGGGATGCCGGAGGTGGCGAAAGCCCGTTCGAGGCCCTGATACAGACCGCGGCGGACACGGAGCTTGTTGGGCGTGGTCCGGCTGTGACGCCCGAATCCCGCCACGTCCACGACAACGATCGTGCAGTGCGCCGTGTTGAGCTCCACGCGCCCGCGCCAATCGACCTCCCCGGCGAGCCGCTGCGGCGGGATGACTCCGAACGCCCCCGGTGCAACCTCGGCCGGCGAGCGGACCCGGCCGCGGGTCCGGCCGGCCGGTCGTTCCAACTGAGGTTTTTCCATGGGCCGAAATATCCGTTCGAGTGAAACTTCCGGCTCGACAGGAGGTGACCCCACCAGGTTAGATGAACCGAGTGACCTCTACGTACGTGTACCCACACATCGTTTGGTTACCGTAACCACGTCCGGAGGCTGACCAAGATGACCGCGCCGCAGTCACCTGTGGTCGCGTCCTGGGAACTCGCACTCCGGCTCAAGAAGCAACGCGAGCGGTTGGGCATCGAGGTCAAGGCGATCACCGAGGCGCTCGGGTTCACCCGCAACTACTGGTCCGCCGTCGAGAACGAGCGCAAGATCCTCTCCCCGGAAGCACTCGCGCGGGTCGCCGAGCTCTTCGAGTTCGACGACGAAGAGAAGGCCGAGCTACTGGCCTTGCGCACCACTGCCAAGCAACGCGGTTGGTGGTCGAACTACTCGGCTTTGTTCGACGCCGACGTCCAGCGCCTGTTCGGTCTGGAACAGGGCGCCAGGGCCATCCGCGACTACGAAAGCTTGCTCATCCCGGGCCTGCTCCAGACCGCCGACTACATCCGCGCGATCATGACTCCCGCGGTCACGCTGCCGCAGGTCGAAGTCGACCAGCGCGTCGACGCCCGGCTGCGGCGGCAGGCGAGACTCGCGGACCCGGACGATCCGTTCACGCTGACCGCCATCCTCAGCGAAGCGGCTCTGCGGCAGCAGATCGGCGGCCGGGACGTGCTCCGGGGGCAGCTCGTGCACCTGGCCGAGCTGATCGAGCGCCACCCGGCGAAGCTCGACGTCCGCGTCATCCCGTTCACGGCCACCGCCTGCGGGCTCTTCGGCGCGGCGACGGTCCACCTCCTGGAGTTCGGCAACCCGCGGCTCCCCACCCTGGCGTGGCAGGAAACCGTGACCGCCTGGGGCGTCATCGACGACCCGGTGCAGGTCCGGAACATCACCACGACGTATTACGAGGACGCATTCCGGCGCGCACTTCCTCGAGATCAGAGCCTGCACATGGTCCGTGATTACATCGAGGAAACCTGATGAAACAAAGCTCGACCGAAGTGTTCCCGTCCTCGCCCGCACCCCGTCGCGACGGATGGTTCAAGAGCAGCTATTCCAACGCCGGTGGCAGCTGTGTCGAAACCCTGCTGACTTCCGGCGCCGCTCTCGTGCGCGACAGCAAGGATCGTCGCGCCGAACAGCCTGTCATCGAGTTTTCGCCCGCCGCTTGGACAACCTTCCTGCACATCGTGACGCCGGAAGATCTTTAGTGTCAGACCAGTGAGCGGCTGAGGGCGTGCACGTGCAGGGCGCGCCTTCACCCCAAAGCACACTCCTCGAGCCCCGGCTCCCCGGACTCGTCCGATCCGACGACCCGGATCCACGCGCGCGTGGTGGTTTCCTTCTCCTGAACGGACACCGGCCGATAGCGGCCGGGACGGCTCAACGGGCTGTGCCGGATGATCTCTTCGTGGAACCAGGCCGAAGCGATCACCGCGAGATCATCTTCCGAACAGGCCAGGATTTCCTTCAGCACCAACGAATTGAGCAGCCGGAAGGTGTGCACGATCGCGGAACCGGTCGTGCCGTACGTGTCATAGCTGACTTCGCCGGCGTGCAGCGCCAGCCGAAGGCGAATCCGCTCGGGCGGCCGGTGCGAGCGGTTGTGGCCGGCCAGCGATTCCGTGAGCGCACCCGGGACCAGTTCACTGAACACCGCTTTCGGGTAGGCCGCGGGAGCCAGGACGAGGATCCCGTAACCGAGGTCCACGCGATAGCAGTGGTCCCAGGCCACTCCGCTTTCGGCCAACGCCTCCTCGAAGGCGCGGTACAACCCCGCGCGCAGCACCAGCCGGTGCATGTTGGTCCGGTCGAACGCCGAGTACCTCTCCATTCCCACTGCGAGAATCGTGTGGTGCACCGGATCCGCGTGGCGCTCCGCCGGACGCCCGTCGACGGGATCGGGTGCCAGCAACTGCAGCAACCGCCACAGAAAGCCGGAACCGGCACTCGTTTCGCTCGGGTAGCGCTCCCGTTCTGTCCACGGCATCGGGCCACCTCCAGCCGGGCCGGTCCTCCGGGACGAGCGTGACCGCGGCTGGTTGACACTTCGGTTGCCGGTTGCTGGACAAATTCTTGACAGCCGCTTGACCTGCGCCGAAACCGCGCCGCCGGCGAGTTACGGTGCCAGCGGGGAGCGGGGGTGGACGAGGAAACCTGATGGAGTTCCGGATCCTGGGGCCCGTCGAGCTCCGGCTCGGTGACCGGAAGGCGACGCTCGGGCGGGCGAAGGAGCGATCGCTGCTCGGTGTCCTCATGCTCCACCACGGCAAGGTCGTCCACGTCCGCACCGTCATCGAGGCGCTCTGGGACGACAACCCGCCCGAGCACGCCCGGAAGGACCTCCAGGCCTACGTCAGCCGGCTGCGCGCGTCGCTGCGGGACTCCGGGGTTTCCGCGCGGATCGTCACCCGGCGCGCCGGGTACGAGTTCCTGCCCGAGGACGAAGAGCTCGACTACGCGCGGTTCAAGTCCCTGGTCCGCGACAGCGGCACCGCGCGGCGGGCGGGCCGGCTCGACGACGCCGCGGCCGCCCTCCGGGAAGCCATGGACCTCTGGCGCGGGCCCGCCGTCGAGGATCTCGGCACCGTTTGGATGGAGCAGAAGCGCGAGGACCTCGACCTCTACGACCGCGTCGCCGGGTACCAGGCCCTGTGCGCCGTCGAGCTCGAACGCGGCAACCACCGTGAGGTGCTGCAGATCCTCGACGTCGCCATGGTCGAGCACGAGTTCGACACCCAGTACATCGCCCAGCGGCTCGCCGCGCTCGACGGGCTCGGGCACTACGAAGAGTTCGACGCCTACTGGAAGCAGGTTTACGACCGCTCCGCCCGCTCGTTCGGCACCGGGCCCGCGCGGGAGCTGCAGGAGCTGCACCGGCGGCTGCTGCAGTCGCGGGACCTGCTCGCGCCGGCCGACGAGCACCGCACGCAGGCCGCCCTTCGCGCGTTGCCGCCCGCGCAGCTGCCCTCGACGGTCAGCGAGTTCGTCGACCGCTCCGCCGACCTCGTGCGCCTCGACGACCTGTTCCTCCGCTCCCGGGTCGGCGGCTCGCCGTCGACGCTCATCGTCGCCGTCACCGGGCCGGCCGGGGTCGGCAAGACGGAGCTGGGGCTGCACTGGGCGCACCACGTCCGGGAGCAGTTCCCCCACGGCCAGCTGCACGCGGACCTCGCCGGGTACGGCAGCGGCGCGCCCCGCGACCCCGCCGACGTGCTGGCGGAGTTCCTCGACGCGCTGGGCGTCTCCGCGACGGCGTTGCCCGCGAGCCTGAGCGCCCGGACCGCGCTGCTGCGCACCCTCCTCGACGACCGCCGGATGCTGTTCTTCCTCGACAACGCCCGGGATTCCGGGCAGGTCGTGCCGTTGCTGCCGGGCAGCGCGCAGTGCGTCGTCGTGGTCACCAGCCGGTACCGGCTCAGCGACCTCGTCACCGGCCACGGCGCGTACCGGCTGGACGTCGGCCGTTTCGGCGCGGCCGAGACCGAGCAGCTGCTCGGCGGCCTGCTCCGCGACTCCGTGGCCGAGCTCCCCGATCCGGCGACGGCCGTCGCGCTCACCGGCGGCACCCCGCAGGCCATCCGCACACTCGCCGAACTCCTTGCGGGCGGCGAAGAACTGCCCGGCCCGGCCGAGCTGCTGCTGGCCGGTGAGCTGGCGTCGGGCACGATCCTGACGTCGCTGATGTGGTCGTACCACGCGCTCCGCCCGGCGGCCGCCCGCCTGTTCCGGTCGCTGGCGCTCCACGGCTCGCCCGGCCTCACGCTGCCCGCGGTGTGCGCGCTCGACGGCACCGACGAGGAGACGACCCGCGGCGCGCTCGCCGGGCTCGGCGCGCTGTACCTGGTCGGCCGGCGCGACGGCCGGTTCGTGCTGGACGACCTCACGCGCGCGGCCGGGGCGCGGCTCGCGCTCGCCCACGATCCTCCCGACGTCCGCCGGGAGGCCGAAGAGCGGCTGCTCGACTGGTACATCGCGCGGGTGTCGGACGCCGCCGAGGTGCTGGCGCCGGCCTTGCGCCGCACCGCCGAGCTGCCCCAGGCGGGGCGGCTGCCAGATTTTGCTGCTGCCCAAGCGTTTCTGGAGGACGAGGCCTCGAGCCTGCGGGCCGCGATCCGCCGTGGGGCGTCGTCGTCCCGGGCGGTGACCTTGCTTCGGTTGATGCGGCCGCACCTCGGTCCCGAATGGCGCGAGACTGCCGAAGCCGTCTTGCTCGCGGCCCGGGCGGCCGGGGACCTCGACGCGGAAGGGCAGGCCTGGACGGCGTTGGCGCGGATCCACGACGACCCCGTCAAGATCGAGGAGGCGCTGCGGCTGGCGGACACGATCTTCGGCAACACCGGCAACCATCGCGACCGGTCGGAAGTGCTCCTGCTGCTCGCCCGGCACGCGGAAGACCCGGCCCACGCCGAGTCGTGCCTGCGCGAGGCGCTGGCGATCCAGGCCAGCTTGAACGAGCCGTCACAGTCCGCGGCGGCGCACGGGGCGCTCGGCACGCACCTGCGTCTGCGCGGCCGCCGTCGTCTGGAGGAGGCTGCGGAACACCTGGGCCAGGCGAAGATGCTTTACGAGGAGCTGGGCGACCACCGGCGGCACGCGGCCATGGCGCTGGAGCTCGGTCTGCTGAGCCGCCAGTCGGGCCGGACGGGCGAGGCGATCGGGTTCCTCACCGAAGCCGTCACCCTGCACGACCGGCACCCGGCCGACCACCACCAGACGCTGACGGCGCTGGTCGAGCTGAGCGAGGCCGGGTGTGACGCCGGTGAGCACACGGAGGTCCTGCTGAACGCGCGCAAGGCGCTGGGGATCTCCCGGTCGCCGACCGACCACAGGTGGGTGGTCCGCGCTTTGGTGGCATTGGTGCGTTCCCTGGCGGCGACGGGACGGCAGGCGGAGGCGTGGAACGAGTCCCGCCAGACGATCGCCCTGGTCACGGAGCCTGACGACCCGGTCCACGACCACGTCCGCGAGCAGTTCACCCGGCTCGGCCTGTGGCCGGCGGTCAGGTGAAACAGCGGGATCCGCGCTGGCGACTACCGGTCCGTGGGCAAGTACGAGCCTTTGCGGCACCACCTGGCGGCGACGAGCGGGACGGTGGTGGAGCTGACGTTCGCCGAGATTGCCACGCTGGTAGGCGGCCTCCCACCCTCGGCGTACGAATGGCCCGCCTGGTGGAGCAACGGCGGCCATGTCCAAGCCGAAGCCTGGACGAAGGCGGATTGGCGCGTCGACCGCGTGAGCCTGGATCGACAGCGAGTGCGCTTCACCCGCGGGGAAGCTCGACAGCACCGGAGGGCTCGTGTTCCCGCTGCTGCCACACACGCCCGGCGTCTACCGGATCACCCTGTCCGGCTCGCCGGACCAGGAGCAGCCGATGGTCTACGTCGGTGAGTCCGAGAACCTGGGCCGCCGCACCGGGCACTACCGGCGGCCCGGCCCGGCACAGCCGACGAACCAGCGGATCCACGACCTGCTGAAGAAACACACCTGCACGACGGCGGAACCGCCACCATGGCCGTCGCGACGGTGGCCACGATAGTCGCCGATGGGGCGTCGCGAGAGCTGTCGTTCCGCCGCAAGACCGCCCGGGTCTTGGCCGAGCACGCCGCCCTGGCTCTGGTGTACCTCGACGGTGACGCGCTTGCCCTCAACCGTGACAAGAACATCGAGCCCTGAGCCCGGTTTCATCGGGATTTCATCACCCCCGCCTACCGTCCCCCTGGGGAGATCCGGGCGCCGGCCGAGGGGGACGGCGCCCGGTTCCTCACTCCCTCAGGCCGATCGCCTCCACCGGCCGGGCCCGCAACGCCACCGACGTCGACAGCCCGATCGCCGCCATCCCCAGCAGCACCGCTCCACCGATGATTCCCCCGTAGACGGACCACGGCCCCGACGGCAACGGGCTCCCCCGCAGCCCCACGTTCAGCAAACCCAGCGGCACCAACGCCACCAGCGTCCCCGCGACCACCGCGATCCCCACCGTCGCCACCGCCTCCAGGCGCATCATGCGGGTCACCTGGCGGCGGGTTGTGCCCACCAGCCGCAGCAGCGCGAACTCGCGGCTCCGCTGCGCCGTCGTCAGGACCAGCGTGTTGGCCACCGAAATCGCCAGGTACCCGACGATCACGCCCACCGCCACCAGGTTCAGATAGAACTGGGCCTCACTGCCGTCCGACGCCGTCGCCACCACCGCGGGCGCGAGCGTCAACCCCGGGTACAGCACCGAACGCACGGCCGTGGAAACCGTCGCCGGGTCCGCGTCCAAAGCTCGGCGGACCAGCACCGAGTCGTCCGGGCGGCCGCCGATGTGCTGGCGCGCCAGGGAAACCGGCAGCACGAAGTCGCCGAATGCCATGTCGTGCGTGTACGTCGCCACCAGGCGCAGCTTCGCCGGGACGCCGTCGCCGAAGTAGAAGTCGACCTCGTCGCCGATCTTCTTGTCCAGCCAGTCCGCTTCCGAACGGCTCAGCGCCACCGTCTCGCCGGTCAGGTCCGTCAGCCGGCCCGCGTCGACGCCCAGGTCGAGCGTGCCCCGGACCTGGTCGCCCGCCAGGCCCTGCGCCGGCTTCCGCTGGACGTCGAGGTCGTCGCCCATCGGGGTCGCCGTGATCACCGACGTCCGCACCACCGGCGTCGCCGCCGCCACGCCCGGCACGCGGGCCACCAGCGACGCCACCTCCGGGGAGACGCCGGCCGGGCCGCCGATCACGTAGTCGGCCGTCGTCGACCGCGCCGACTGCTCCGCCGCGGCCGCCGTGCTGGACGTCTGGCTGTAGAACGTCGCCAGTGCGAACGCCACCGCCAGCATCAGCGGGGTCACCGCCGCCGCGACGCGCCGCGTGTTCGCCTGCGTGTTCGCGCCCGCCAGGTAGCCGCTGATCCGCCAGACCCGCGCGAGCACCGGCGCCAGCACCCGCACCACCAGCCCGGTCACCTGCGGCCCCACCACCGCGAGCCCGATCACGACCACCAGCGTCGCCATCGTCGAGATCGCGGTCGCCACCTGGCCGTGCACGAACAGCGGCACCAGCGCGCCACCGAACCCGGCCAGCACCAGGCCCCAGCCGGTGGCCAGCCGGACACTGCCGAGCGCACGCCGTTCCACCGACGCCTCCCCGAGCGCTTCCACCGGCCGGATCGACGACGGCCGCCGCGAGGCCGCCCACGCGGCCAGCCGGGCCGCGCCCAGACCGAGCAGCAGCGCCGCGACCAGCGGCAGCGGGCTGATCGCCAGCCCGAAGTCCGCCGGGATGACGCCGATCGCGGCGAACGCGTCGCGCAGCCCGGACGCCACCGCCAGCCCCAGCGCGCTGCCGAGCACCCCGGCGGCCAGCGCCACCAACGTCGTCTCGATGCCGATGAGCTTGCGGATCTGCTTCGGCGTCGCCGCGACCGCGCGCAGCAGCGCGAACTCCCGCCGCCGCTGGTTGATCGTCAGCGCCAGCGTGCTCGCGACCACAAAAACCGCCACCAGCAAGGCAAAACCGCCGAACGAGCCGGCGATCGCCAGCAGCATCGTCCGCGTCTGGCCGACGTCGAGGAACTCGACGCTGCTGCGCTCGACCCCGGTGCCGACCTCGACGTGGTCCACGGCCGCGCGCACCCGCTCGGCCAGCGCGTCCGGCGCCACCCCGGGGTCGGCCAGCACGCCGATCGCGTGCGCCTGGCCCGGCCGCCCGGCCAGGTCCGCGGCGCGCTCCGGGGTGAAGAACAGCGCCGACTGCCGCGAAAGGCTGTCGACCACGCCGCTCACCTGGAACACCACCGGCGCCGACCGGGTCGTGATCCGCACCTGCCCGTCGACACCGACCCCGGCCTGGCTCGCCACCGCGGCGTCCAGCACGACTTCGTCCGGCGTCGCGGGCGCCCGGCCCGCGCTCAGCCGGAACGGCGCCAGCACGGCCGCGTCCCAGTTGTGGCCCAGCGACAACGGCCGGCCGAGCACCTGCCCGTCGGCGGTGACGACGTGCGCGGGAAAGCTCTGCTCCGCCACCGCGGCGCGGACGCCGGGAACTGAGGCGATCCGGCCGGCCAGCGCCGCCGGGACCGGCGGTTCTTCCGCCACCTGCTCGGCGGACAGCGCGTCGGCGCCGGGTGGCTGCACGCTCCGCTCACCGCCGACGACGACCGCCGCGCCGGCGTACCGCTCGGTGGGGACGCCGGCGCGCAGGCCGGACTCCATGAGGATCCCGCAGGCGGCCACCAGCGCGGTGCCGCACAGGATCGCGATGAACGCGCCGGCGAAACCGCCGAGCCGGGTCCGGATCGTCTGCCAGGCGAGGGTCAGCACGGTCACCACTCCCCGAGGTGCGTCATGCGCTCCGCCACCCGCTCGGGCGTGGGGTGCGCGAGGTGCCCGGCCAGCCGGCCGTCGGCCAGGAACAGCACCCCGTGCGCCGCCGAGGCCGCGACCGGGTCGTGGGTCACCATCAGCACGGTCTGCCCCATTCCCTCGACGACGTCGCGGAGCAGGTCCAGCACCTGCCGCGCGGTGCGGGTGTCGAGGGCGCCGGTCGGCTCGTCGGCGAGCACGACGTCGGGGCGGGTGACGAGCGCCCGCGCGATCGCGACGCGCTGCTGCTGCCCGCCGGACAGCTCCGCCGGGCGGTGTTCGAGCCGCTTCGCGATCCCGACGCCCTCGACGATCTCCCGCAGCCACCGCGGGTCCGGCTTGGTGCCGGCCAGCCGCATCGGCAGGGTGATGTTCTGCAGCACGTTCAGCGACGGCAGCAGGTTGTAGGCCTGGAAGACGAACCCGATCCGGGTGCGCCGCAGCCGCGTCAGCTCGCCTTCCTTCAGCCGGCCGATTTCGGTGCCGCCGAGCAGCACCCGCCCCGACGTCGGCCGGTCCAGGCCGGCCGCGCAGTGCAGGAAGGTGCTCTTGCCGGAGCCGGAAGGCCCCATCACGGCGGTGAACGTCCCCCGCGCGACACCCGCCGACACGCCGTCGAGCGCGGTCACGGCGCCGTCGCCGGAGCCGTACACCTTCCGCACCTCGGCCAGCTCCAGCGCATACGCTGTGGTCATCTTGGTCCCCTTCGTTGTGCCTGAAGGGAAAACTAGGTTCGCGGCGGCCGCCGATCGATCCCGTGGGGAGGTGGATCGGGGGTAGCGCCAGCACCACCACGGTGGTGGGGTGGGACACTCCCGTCGTGACGACCCGGCTGCGCGAGTGCTGGTCGGCGGCCCGGTTCCTCCTGGCCGGCGCCGGCACCTCGCTGCTGTCGGTCTTCGCCCTCGCCGGGCTGTTCGCGGTGCTGCTGCTGTGCCCGTTCGGCGTCGGGATCCCGTCGCTGGCCCCGGCGATCCGGCTGGCGCGCCGGCCCGTCGGGATCGACCGCCGCCGCGCCGCGCGCCGGCTCGGCGAGCCCGTTCCCGAGCCCTACCGGGACGGCTCCCCGCTGAAGGACCCGGCGACCCGTCGCGACGCCGCGTGGCTCGCGATCCACGCGGCGACCGGGATGTTGCTCGGCGCCTTGGCGATCGGGCTGCCGCTGGGTGCGGTTCAGCAGGTCGTCACGGCGTTCGTGTGGCCGGCGGTGCCGGGCGGGATCGAGGGGTCGGTCGGGATCGTCGTGAACTCCTGGCCGCGGGCCGGGCTGACGCTGCTGATCGGCGCCGCCTACGCCGCGTTGACGTTGCTGCTGCCGCGGCTCGCGCGCTGGCAGGCCCGCACCGCGCGGCGGCTGCTCGCTCCCGCGCCCGGAGTCGTCCTGGCCGACCGCGTCGCCGAACTGACGGCGACGCGCGCGGCCGCGCTGGAGGCGCACGGCGCCGAGCTGCGCCGCATCGAGCGTGACCTGCACGACGGCACCCAGGCGCGGATCGCGGCGGTCGTGCTGCAGCTGGGCATCGCGGGGCAGCTCTACGACCGCGACCCGGCGACGGTGCGCGACCTGCTGGTCAAGGCGCAGGACACCGCGACCGACGCGCTCGCCGAGCTGCGCACGGTCGTCCGCAGCATCCACCCGCCGCTGCTGACCGAGCGTGGCCTGGCCGGCGCGGTCCGCGCGCTCGGTGAACGCTCTCCGGTGCCGGTCGTGGTGGACGTCGAGTACGAAGCCGGCCGCCCGGCCGCGGTCGAGGCCGCCGCGTACTTCGTCGTGGCCGAGACGCTGGCCAACGTCACCAAGCACGCCGACGCGTCCCGGGTGGACATCACGCTCGGCGGCACCGCCGGTGTCCTGCGGCTGGTGGTCCGCGACGACGGCCGCGGCGGCGCCGACGAGTCCCGCGGCAGCGGCCTGGCCGGGATCCGGCGGCGCGCCGAGGCCTTCGACGGAACCCTCACCCTGACCAGCCCACCCGGTGGGCCGACCGTGCTGGAAGTGGAGCTGCCATGCGGGTCGTGATCGCCGAAGACGACGCTTTGCTGCGCGAAGGCCTGTCGCTGCTGCTGAAGACGGCGGGCATCGAGGTGCCCGCGGCGTTCGACAACGCGGAGGACTTCCTCGCCTACCTCGAAACCGACCGCCCGGACGCCGTCGTGATGGACGTCCGCATGCCGCCGACGCACACGGACGAGGGCCTGCGCGCGGCCGTGCGGGCCCGCGAGATCCACCCGGCGCTGCCGGTGCTGGTGCTCTCCGCCCACGTCGAGACGAGCTACGCGGTCGAGCTCCTCGCGGACGGCGTCGGCGGGGTCGGGTACCTGCTGAAGGAGCGGGTCGGCAAGGTCGAGCGGTTCCTCGACGCCCTCGAGCGGGTCGCGAAGGGCGGCACGGCGATGGACCCCGAGGTGATCGGCCGGCTGATGGCCCGCCGCCGCGCGGCCGACCCGCTGGCGGCGTTGACCACGCGCGAGCGCGAAGTGCTGGCGCTGATGGCCGAGGGCTACAACAACGGCACGATCGCCGAGCTGCTCGTGGTGAGTGACGGCGCGGTGCTCAAGCACATCCGGAACATCTTCGCGAAGCTCGGACTGCCGTCCGACGAGGGCGGGCACCGCCGGGTGCTGGCGGTGCTCGCCTACCTCGGCCGCGACGCGGGGTAGCGCTGGCACCACCCCCGATCCGGGTGCGCGCGGCATCGTTTCGCCCGCGGCGCGCTCCTAACGTTTCCGCCATGACCAACACCAACGCCCCCGCCCGGACCGCGACGCCCGTCCTCCTCTGGCTGGTTCTCCTTGTCAGCGCCGCCGTCAACGCCGGCGGCCCCCTCGTCGGCCTCGACTTCACGATCCGGATGATCGCCGGCGGCGTGGTGCTCGCCGCCGGCGCCGGACTGGTCACCTACTACGTCCGGCGCCGGAAGGCCTGAACCGCCAACGCCGGCACCACCAGCGCGGCCGCGGTCCAGATCGGCGCGGCGCGGCCCGCACCGAGGACCGCGCCCGCCAGCAGCGGCCCCGCCGTAGCACCGATGTTCAACGCCGCGGTCGCGTAGGACCCGCCCATCGTCGGGGCGCCGGTGGCCAGGTGCAGGATCCGGGTGATCACCGTGCCGCCGACCAGGAACGACAACGCTCCCTGCGTGAGCGCGAGGCCGACCAGTGCCGCGGGCACCTCCGCGGTGAGGGCCAAGACGACCCACCCCGCGAGAAGCAGCCCACCGCCGAGCGTGATGACCCGCGAAGGCCACCGGTCGGCGAGCCGGCCCGCCGCCGTGACACCGGCGAAGCACCCGACGCCGAACGCGGCCAGCACCACCGGCACCGGCGCGACCCCGGCGGCCACCGGCGCCAGGTAGGTGAAAACGCCGAACGTCGCCGCGTTGACCAGCGCGCCCAGCAGGAGCACCCCGGCCAGCGGACGGAGTTCGGCGAGCTCGGCACGCAGGTCCACCGGCACGGTGGCCGCCGGCGTGTCAGCGATCCGCCAGACACCGGCGAAGGCCGGCAGGCACAGCGCGGCGACCACCCAGAACGCCGCCCGCCAGCCGAGCAGCGCGCCGCCGGGGACCCCGGCCACACACGCCACCGTGGTGCCGCCGAGCAGGACGGCGAGCGCGCGGCCCTGCCGGTCCGGCGGCACGAGCCCGGCCGCGGCGGTCAGCGCGACGGCGAGGAAGCCCGCGTTGGCGACGGCGGCGACCAGCCGCGTCACGAGCAGGACGCCGAACGACGACGTCACCCCGCCGACGACGTGCATCACGACGAAGACGGCCAAGAAGCCGAGCAGGGCGGTCCGCCGCGGCCACGCCCGCGCGAGCGCGGCCATCAGCGGCGCGCCGGCGACCATGCCGACGGCGAAGGCGGACGTCAGGTAGCCCGCCTGCGCGAGCGAGACGCCGAGGCTGTCGGCGATGCCGGGCACCAGCCCGGCGAGCATGAATTCGGACGTGCCCGTGGCGAACACGGCGAGGGCGAGGAAGTACACGGAAAAAGGCACAGCGAGACTCCAGGGAACACGAGATCGGCAGCCGACTTCGTGGTCACCCGGGAAGCCCGGGAAAGCGGGAGTTACCGGGCCGCCGGAGTGACCGGCAGCCCCGCCCTGGACGCTTCGGGGCTCGACATGGTCCCGAGCCTACGGCACCGGACTTCTCACAGGCCGCGGAAGCTCGCCCGGTAGGCCTGCGGGCTGGTGCCGACCACCCGCTTGAACCGCTCCCGGAACGCCGTCGGCGAGCCGAACCCGACGTCGCCCGCGATGCGGTCCACCGGGTCGCCCGTCGCCTCCAGCAGGTGCTGCGCGCGCCGGACCCGGGCCCGCAGCAGCCATTGCAGTGGCGTTGTCCCGGTCTGCTCCCGGAAGCGGCGGTTCAGCGTGCGGGCGCTCATCCCCGCGTGCCCCGCGATGCCGGACAGCGTCAGCTCGGCCGCGCAGTTCTCCTCGAGCCACCGCAGCACCGGCTCCAGCTCGGAGCCGCGCGGGGTCGGCGGGGGATCGTGGACGATGAACTGGGCCTGGCCGCCCTCGCGCTCCAACGGCATCACCGACAGCCGGGCCGCCGCGGCCGCCACCGCGGAGCCGTGGTCACGGCGGATCAGGTGCAGGCACAGGTCCAGGCCGGCGGCCGCGCCCGCCGAGCTCAGGAACTGGCCTTCGTCGACGTAGAGCACGTCCGGGTCGACCGTCACCGCCGGGTGGCGGCGGGCCAGCTCGGCCGCCGCGGCCCAGTGGGTGGTCGCGCGGCGGCCGTCGAGCAGGCCGGTCTCGGCCAGGACGAACGCGCCCGAGCAGATCGACGCGATGCGGGTGCCCCGGGCCGCGGCCGCCCGCAACGCGGCCAGGACGTCCGGGGGCACCGGCGGCGGGTCCTCGGCGCGGCCGGGCAGGATGATCGTGTCGGCGTCCTCGAGCCCGCCGAGGTCCCACGGCGGGCGCAGCGTGAACGCGCCCGCGTCGAGCTCACGCCCGGTGCCGCAGATCCGGACCTCGTAGGCCGGCGAGCCGCCCAGGAGCGTCCGCGAGAAGACTTCGATGGGCGTCGCCAGGTCGAACGGGACGACCGTGTCCAGCGCGAGGACGGCCACGATGTGCATGCCCCCACGATAGATCGTCCACTATGGACGGAGACTGCGCAGCATCAGGTTCGCGAAGTGCTCACCCACCTGCTCTCCCGACAGCTCCCCCTCGGCGTGGTACCACATGCCGAGCCGGTGGATCGCGCCGTAGTGGTAGTTGATCACCAGGTCGGCCGGGACGTCGGCGCGGAAGACGCCGGTCCGCTGCCCTTCCTCCACCAGGCCGCGCACGCGCTCGTGGTAGGTGCGCCGCTCCGCCCGCACCTGGACCTGCTTGGACTTCTCCAGCAGCGGGAACGAGAGGAAGAACACGGTCGCCGCGTCGAGGTCGGCGATGCTCGTCACGACGACGTCGGCGATGATCGCGTGCAGCCGTTCCGGCAGCGGCAGGTCCGACTCGGCGATCGTCGTCATCCGGCGCGTCTGCATCCGCAGCATCGCCGTGTAGATCTCGAAGAGCAGGTCGTCCTTCGACTCGAAGTAGTGGTAGAGCCCGCCCTTGGTGACACCGGCCTCTTCGACGATCTCACGGACCGTGGTCGCCTCGAACCCCTTCTCCGCGAACAGGCGCACCGCCGCCCGCACGACCTTGTCCCGCACGTTCATGAGACCACCCTAGGTGAGCGGACGGGCCGGTCCGCACGGCGCCACGGACCGGCCCGCATATCACTTACCCAGCAGATTCACCTGGTCCGGGGTGGCGCGTTCACCGGTGTACGGCGTGATGGCCCCGGTGCCCCGGTCGGTGACCGACGGTGGCTGGATCACCGTCGTCGTGGTGTCCGGGTTGATCTTGAACACGTACGCGCCGGTGTAGCCGGAGTGCGAGTCCTTCGAGAACCCGAACGGCGTCAGGCCCGGCCCCTTGAGGGCGCCCGAGCTCATGGCGTCGACGATCTTCTGGCGGGTCGGGTCCGGCCCGGCGGCCTTCAGCGCCTGGCCGAACGTGTACGCCTGCACCATCCCGTAGAACAGTGTGTTGGTGAGCGGCTCCTTCGGGATGTACTTGTCGTGGATGCCCTTGAAGTAGGCGACCCACGGGTCGGACGTCTGCGCGACGTCGGGCAGGTAGCCGGTGCCGATCAGGCCGTTGAGCAGCTGCGCGCTCGACACGCTGGCCCCGCCGCGCTTGGCGAAGTCCTGCAGCAGCCCGGACAGCGTCGCCGGGTCCGCGCCGATGCTGCTGACCACGAACTGCGGTTTGTACCCGATCTTCGCCGCGGCCAGGATCGACAGCGCGGTGAAAGCCGGGATGCACTCGCACACCACGACCTCGGCGCCCGCGGCCTTGAGCGCGGACAGCTGCGGCGTCACGTCGGTGTTCGCGCTGTCGTAGCCCTGCCGCGCGACGGTCTGGTCCTTGACGAACTGGTCGAGCCCGGCCTGGGTGTCGCGGCCGACGTCGTCGTTCTGCGTGAAGTAGCCGATCTTCTTGCCCGCGAAGTTGTCCTTGATGTACTTGCCCTGGATCTTGCCTTCACGCGTGTAGTCCACCTGGTACCCGAAGGTCATCGGCGCCTTCTGCGGGTTGTCCCACGCGAGCGCGCCCGAAGACACCAGCAGGTCCGGCACGCCTTCGGTGTTCAGGTAGTCGACGACCTTCGAGTGCGTCGGCGTGCCCAGGCCGCCGACGATCGCGAACACCTTGTCCTGCAGGACGAGCTTCTTGACGACCTCGACGGTCTTGGTCGGGTTGTAGCCGTCGTCCTCGACCTTGTAGTCGATCTTGCGGCCGTTGATCCCGCCGGCGTCGTTGATCGACTGGTACACCGCGCGGGCGCCGACGGAGATCTTGCTGTACCCGGGCGCGGCCGGGCCGGTGAGCGGCTGGTGGGTGCCGATGACGACGGAGTCCTTCGTGACACCGACGGCCGAGTCGGCGGCCTGCTGGCCACCGCCGTCGCTCTCCCCCGCACCGCCGCACGCGCTGAGCGCGAGCGCCAGCACCGCGATTCCCGCGACGGTTCTAGTGGTTCTCATGGTTCTCCTTCTTTTCGGCGGGTCGACGGAGAAGTCCGCGCAGCCGGTGGAAACCGCCCTGGATGCCGCGGGGGAAGGCGAGCACGACGACGATGAGGATCACGCCGTAGACCGCGAGCGGGAGGTTGTTGGCCACGTCGGTGTTCAGGTGCAGGGCGTCGGCGAGGTCCTCGGACCAGGCCTGGAAGTACACGAGCGCGACCGCGCCCCACAGCGCGCCCCACAGGGACCCGAGCCCGCCCAGCACCACGGCCGCCAGCAGGCTCAGCGACAACGCGGGTGTGAACGAGCCGGGGGCGGCCGTGCCGAGCAGGAACGCCTGCAGGCCACCGGCCAGGCCACCGCAGACCGCGCTGATGAGGAACGCGAGGATCTTCGTGCGGCCGACGGCGATCCCGCCCAGCGACGCGGCGACCTCGTCGTCCCGCACGGCGCGGAAGTCGCGGCCGAGCCGCCCGCGGACGATGTTCAGCACCAGCACCAGCGCGATGAGCACGCTGAGCCAGACGACCCAGGTCTGCCAGCGCAGCTCGGGAACGGCCACCCCGGACGGTCTGCTGTGGACGGTGAAGCTCAGTCCGTTGCTGCCGCCCAGGAAGTCCTGGAACCGGCGGGTCAGCGCGGGCAGCCCGACGGCCAGCGCGAGCGTCGCCCCGGCGAGGTACGGCCCGCGCAGCCGGGCCGCGGCGGCCCCGGCCAGCAGCCCGGCGAGCCCGCCGGCCGCCGAGGCCAGCAGCAGGTCGGCCCACAGCGGGAACGACGGCACCCGCCGCACCAGCAGCGCGACCGTGTAGGCGCCGATGAACATGAAAGCGCCGTGGCCGAGGGAAACCTGGCCGGTGAGACCGGTGAGCAGCGTCAGCCCGGCCACCGCGATCAGGTAGTAGCCGATCGTCGCGATCCGGAGGTTGGTGAACTCGTCGGTGACCAGGGTCAGCACCACGACGACGGCGAACGCGGCCAGCGCGTACAGGACGTGGACGACGAACGGCGGCAGCGCCCGCTTCTTCGTCACCGTCTTCACCGGGGTTTCCGGAAGACTCGTGCGCACCGTCATACCCGCCTCACCTTCGCGCGGCCGAACAACCCGCTCGGCCGCACGATCAGCACGACGACGAGGATCGCCAGCGCGGCGATCGTCACCATCTCCGGTCCCAGGTAGCCGGACACGTAGGACAGTCCGATCCCGAGCACGAACCCGCCGACGATGGTGCCCAGCGGGTTGTCGAGCCCGCCGAGCACGGCCGCGGTGAGGGCGTAGACGAACACGCCGTCCAGCACGTTCGGGAAGAGGAACGGCGGGGTGGCCAGCAGCCCGGCCAGCGACCCGACGGCCGCGGCCAGCCCCCAGCCGACGGTGAGCATCAGCCCGACGCGCACCCCGAGCGTGCGCGCCACGTCCGGGGCGAACGCGGCGGCGCGCATCCGCAGGCCCAGCGGCGTGTACTTGAACACCACCAGCACGAGCGCGGCGATGGCGAGCACGATCAGCACGACGAACAGGTCGTTGGCGGAGAACCGGCCGACGAAGTCGAACGCGTACGGGAAGGCCAGCGGCTCGTTCGACCAGATCATGCCCGCGATCGCTTGCAGGACAAGGAGCAGCCCCAGGGTGACGATGATCGAGCTCAGCTCCGAGCGGTGCCGCAGCGGCCGGATCAGCAGCCGTTCGGTGGCGACGCCCAGCAGCGTCCCGGCGACGATCGCGACGGCGAAGCCGAGCCAGTAGCTGCCGGTCGCCTTCGTCACCGAGTACGCGAGGTACGTCGAGATCAGGGCGAGGGCGGGCTGCGCGAAGTTCACCACCCTCGTGGCCCGGTAGATGATGACCAGCGCGAGCCCCAGCGCCGCGTACACCGCGCCGGCGGAGATCCCGCCGAGGGTCAGGTCGAAGAAGTCCTGCATACCGGGCCCGTCACCTCCAAGTAGACGTTCAGAAACCGAGGTAGGCGTGGCGGAGGCCGTCGTCGGCCAGCAGCTCCGCCGCGGTGTCGACGGCCACGACGCTGCCGAGCGCGAGGACGTACCCGTTGTCCGCGATGGACAGCGCACTGTGCGCGTTCTGCTCGACGAGCACCACGGTGAGCCCGGTCGAGGTCCGCAGGTCCCGCAGGATCGCCATGATCCGGGCGGTGATCAGCGGTGCGAGGCCGAGCGACGGCTCGTCGAGCAGCAGCAGCTCGGGCCGGCTCATCAGGGCGCGGCCGATGGCCAGCATCTGCCGCTCACCGCCGGACAGCGTCGACGCGGGTTTCGCCGAACGTTCTTCCAGGGGCGGGAAAAGCTCGTACACCTCGCGTTTGGCGGCCGCGCGGTCGGCGCGGTCACGCCGCCACAGCGCACCCAGCCGGAGGTTCTCCTCGACGGTCAGCTCGGTGATCACCCCGCCGCCCTCGGGCACGTGCGCGACCCCGCCGCGGGCGATGCGGTCCGGCGCGCGGCCGGTCAGTTCCGTGCCGTCCCAGGTGATCCGGCCGCCGCGGGCCGGCTGCAGGCCGCTGATCGTGCGCAGCAGCGTCGTCTTGCCCGCGCCGTTCGCACCGAGCACCGCGGTGATCCCGCCGCGCTCGACCTTCAGCTCGACGCCGTCGAGCGCGCGGACGGCGCCGTAGGCCACGGAAAGCTCGCTGATCTCAAGCACCGGGCGCCTCCTCGGCGGGGTCACCGAGGTAGGCCTCGGCCACGCGGGGGTCGGCCTGGATCTCGGCCGGCGTGCCCTCGGCGATCACCTCGCCGAAGTTGAGCACCACCACGCGGTCGCAGACCTGCATGACCAGGTCCATGTGGTGTTCGACGAGCACGACCGCCATGTGCCGGCGCAGCGAGAGGATCAGCGTCGCGAGCTCGACGAGCTCCGCGGCCGAGAGCCCGCTCGCGGGTTCGTCGAGCAGCAGCAGGTCGGGCTCGGCCACCAGCGCGCGGGCGAGGGCGACGCGTTTGCGCACCCCGTAAGGCAGAACCCCGGGCAGCCGGTCGGCGAGGTCGGCGATCCCCAGCTCACCGAGCGTCTCCCGGGCGCGGGCCGCCAGGTCGCCTTCGTCGCGCGCCGAGCGGCCCGCGCCGACGAGCGCCGGGAGCAGGCCGGTCCGGGCGTGCCGGCCCGCGCCGGCCATCACGTTCTCGAGCACGGTCAGCCCGGCGAAGAGGCCGAGCCCTTGCAGCGTCCGGACGATGCCGAGCCCGGCGAGGTGCTCGGGACGGTGCCGGACCAGCGGCTCCCCGCGCCACAGCACCCGGCCGGACTGCGGCCGGACGAAGCCGCAGACGACGTTGAACAGCGTGGTCTTGCCGGCGCCGTTGGGCCCGATGACCCCGACGACCGTGCCGGCGTCGACGCTCAGCCGGACGTCGTGCAGCGCGGTGAGGCCGCCGAAGCGCACGGTGAGGCCGTCGACCACGAGCAGGTCCTCGCCGGGCAGTGCCTCGCCAAGCCGTGTCGTCATCGACGCTCCTGTCTCACCAGGTGGACCAGCCCGTACCGCGCGGTCGGTATGAAGAGGGTGGGGCGCGACGCCGGTCGTGTCAAGGTGCGACGGGATCTTGGCGGGCGGTCCGAAAATTTCGGGAAGCGAGCCCGCCGGGGGAAGTCCTTACGCCACAAACGGCGAAGGGCGGGTGCGCCGGTTCGCGCACCCGCCCTTCGCCGTCCGGCTCCCGGTCAGCCCGTGCCGGCCTGCGGCGCGAGCATCGAGGAGGCGTCGAGCTTCGTCTGGACGACACCCAGCTGCTGCAACAGGTCCGGCACCCGCTGGATGCGGCGGGCGTCCAGGGTGGACCCGAAGGCCGGCATCACCATCAGGCTCGCGATGTCCTGGTCCACCTTGGCGTTGCGGACGACGAGCGGCTCGATCCGGGCCCGGTCCACCGCGGCGCGCGTGGCGTTGAGCATCGCGCGCTGGAACGCGCGCATCGTCTTCGGGTTGTCCTGGACCCACTTGGCCGTGGCGCCGAAGCCGGTGAGCGGGAAGCCCTCCGTGCTGCCGCTGGCGGCGTCGATGACCGGGAAGGCGCCGGCCGTCTTGGCGGACTGCGTGAGGAACGGTTCCGGCTGGTAGGCGGCGTCGACCCGGCCCTGCGCCAGCGCGGACCCCATCTCCGGCAGCGGCATCGGGACCCACTGCACCTTGGTGGTGTCGACCCCGTGGTCGCGCATCACGGACCGGGTCAGCACGTCGGAGGCCGCGTTCTTGGAGCTGATGGCGATCCGCTTGCCGCCCAGGTCGTTCACGGTCTTCACCGGCGAGTTCGGCACGGTGACGATCTCGTTGCTACGCGGGCTGGCCGACGTCGCGTCGGCGATCAGCCGGAGGTCCGCGGTGCCGCTGCTCTTGGCCAGGAAGAACAGGGTGTAGGTGGACAGCGCGAGGTCGTCCTGGCCGCCGGCCATCCGGTTCAGCGCGTCCTGGCCGCTGGCGCCCAGGTCGGTCTGGACGTCGAGCCCCTCGGCCTTGAAGTAGCCCCCTTCCTGGGCCAGCCACAGGCTGGCGAGGTCCACCGAGGCGAAGATGGCGACCTTGATCGACGGCTTTTCGACGGCGCCGCCGCTGCCCGATCCGCTTCGCTGGCTGCACCCGGCGGCCAGCAGGGTGAGCACGAGTGCGAGCACGGCGAGCCGTCGTGTCGTGGCGCGTGGGGGCATGCCACTCCTTGCAAAAGAATCTTGAGAGCACGGAATCCGGCTCGACGAGCCATGATTCGCCGGACTGTAGATGACGATTTCCGGGTCCGCAATTACGTTGCCGAGAAATGCGCAAGCCCTCGTTCGGGGGAAAGAGTGACGGACGGAAAGCAGGTAAGCACACACAGGACCGTGCTCACCAAGGGAAAGAAACCCACGAGAAACCGGCACACAGCGTGATCGTCAGCCGCCATCCGGCCGAACCCACTACGGCGGATGAGCGCAGCGGCGTGCCACCGGTACCAAGCGATCACAAAACCGATCGCTCGCACCGCGGCGAATTGTGAAAAGTGGATCAGCCGTAACGAACGCGGGCGGACCGGAGACTCTGGCGCAAAAAGGGTGGGAAGATGACCGAATCCTGGAAGTACCGGCCGCCGATGCTCGCGCGGCGGTCCGGCCACGAAGCCGCGACCGCCGGGGGCGGCATCTTCGTCTTCGGCGGCGCCGAGGGGGCCGGGGACTTCGGCTCGGTGGAGACCCGCCGGGTGGCGGGCGACGGGGAATGGCGCTTCGTGAGTCCGATGCCGACGGCGCGGGCGGGCCTCGCGGTGGGTGTCGCCGGCGGACTGGTCCACACCGCGGGCGGCCGCACCGCCGACGACCGGGCCACGGACGTCGTGGAGGTCTACGACCCGGCGGGCGACCAGTGGGCCGCGGGCCCGCCGCTGCCCGGCCCGCTGGATTCGGCCGCGGGCGCCGGGTTCGCCGGGAAGGTCTACGTGGCAGGCGGTTTTGCCGAAGACGCCACAGACGCGGTCCTCGTGCTCGACCCGCAAGATCCGCGCCCGCACTGGGTTCCGGTGGCCCCGATGCGCACACCGCGGGCCGCCTTCCGGCTGGTCGCCGCCGGAGAACACCTCTACGCGCTCGGCGGCCTGCCCGGCCGGCGGCAGGACGCGCTCGACTCCGTGGAGCGGTACGACCCGGCGTCGGACACGTGGGAAACCGTGCCGCCGATGCACAAACGGCGCGGTCTCCCGGGCGCGGCCGTGCTGACCGGGGACGGCCGGACCCGGATCGTGGTGGCCGGCGGTGGTCCCGTGCCGGGCCGGGACGCGGCCACCGGGGACCGGACGACGGAGGTCTACGACCTGGCCACACAGGAGTGGCGGCTGCTGAGCGGGCTCCTGCCGCAGGGCCGGCCTTCGCTCGTCTGCGCGCCGCGGTCGGCGAACCGGGTGCTCGCGATCGGCGGCGGCGCGGGGCTCTTCGGCCGGCTGATCACCGTGCCCGACGTGCTTTCGCTGAAGATCCCGTGAGGGGCCGCCGCCCGGCGGCGACGGCCCCCGCCGGTCAGCAGAACCAGCCGGCCTGGATCCAGCCGCGCTGGTTCACGTGCCCCATCGCGTACCCCTCGGCCCAGTCGCCGCTGGGCGAGTACCGCGACAGCTCGAAGTGGTCACCGCGGTAGAGGGTGCCGATGATGACGCCGGCGGGCTGCGTCCGGACGTAGAGGTCCTGGGCGCAGATTTCGTGCACGGTGCCCGCCGAAGCGGCCGGGGCGAAAGTGATCGCTGCGGCGGCCGCGAGGGCCGCGGCCGCCGTGATGCGTGCGGTGGTCATGGGAGCTCCTGGTCAGTTGAGGGAGAAGCAGCTGCGGAGCAGGAAGCCCCACTTGCTCGTGCCGTGCCAGAAGACGTCGGCCGAGTTCTGGTCCGAGGTGATGTAGCGGACGCCGATGTAGTTGCCCTGCACGAGCGTCGCGATCGGGTCGGAGTGGCCCTGGCCGGGGGTGTAGTTGCCGAAGAGCGTGGCGCTGGCGCAGGTGATGTGCGCGGCGCGCGTCGGCACCCACGGGTCGTTGACGGTGCCACTTCCACTTTGGACGGTCGCTTCGGCGGGCGCGACCGCGAGGCCGCCCGCCGCGACGGCCAGCAGGGCCACCGCGCACGCGCGTTTCACCGTGGTGAACAACATTTTGGTCCTTTCCGGACGGCTGTTGTGCCGTACGGAAAAGAACTACCGAGTCCGCCGTTCGGGCGGAAGCCCACAGGATGACCGGGCGTGCACACTTCGGGTCTGCCCGTGCACCCGCCCCCGCTCAGGTGATCTTCCCCGCGGCTTCGGACGGCGTGACGAACCGGCGCAGCCCCGGCGTTCCCGCGCCGACCAGCACCACCGCCACCACGCACAGCAGACCCCCGCTGACGAGCGCGAACCCGCCCGACGTCACCCCCGCCACCAGCCCGCCCCGCAGGTTGCCGACGTCCGGGCCCGCCTGGCCCACGATCTGCTCCGCCGCCGCAACCCGCCCCAGCAGCGCGTCCGGGGTGTTGAGCTGCACCAGCGCGCCGCGCGAAACGACCGACACGGTGTCTGCCGCTCCCGCCAGCACCAGGCACGCCAGACCCAGCCACGGATCCGGCGCCAAGCCGAACCCCGTCAGCGAAACGCCCCACAGGATCGACCCGGCCAGCATCACCCAGCCGGGCCGCGGCAGCCGCGTGAACGTCCCCGAGAACACCGACGCCGCCACCCCGCCGACCGCGATCGCCGACAGGAACAGGCCCAGCGTGCGCGGGTCACCCGCGAAGCGTTCCTGGTTGACCAGCGGGAACAGGCTGATCGGCATCGACAGCACCGTCGCGGCGAGGTCCGTCAGCAGCGCGCCGCGGACGACCGGGGTCCGGACCAGGAACGCCAACCCGTCGAGCACCCCGCGCACGCCGGGCCGCGACGGCTCGCCGTCGGGGCGCATCGGCGGGAGGCCCAGGACGCCGTAGAACGCCATGCCGAACGTCAGCGCGTCCACGAGGTAACACCCGCCGACACCGAACCGGCCGAGCACCAGGCCACCGAGGGCCGGCCCGAGCAGCATCGCGCCCTGGAACGCGATCCGGTTCAGCGCCAGCCCGGCGGGCAGCTGCGCCGGCGGCAGCAGCCGCGGGACGAACGTGCGCGCGACCGGGCCGCCACCCGCGACAAAACACGACTGCGCGGCCACCAGCCCCAGCACGGCCAGCACCGGGACGTCGCCCAGAAACCCCTGCACCACCAGGAAAACCGCGCAGACCGCCTGGCCCGTCGTGGTGACGAGGGCGAACTTCCGCCGGTCGACGCGGTCCACCAGCGACCCGGCGAACAGCCCGAACACCACCACCGGCGCCGCCTGCGCGAGCCCGACCGCGCCGGTCCAGACCGGGCTGCGGGTCTGCTCCCAGACCTGGAACATCACCGCGACCAGCGTCATCTGGGCGCCGAAGCCGGAGAAGACCCGGCCCAGCCAGAGCCGCCGGAACGCCGGCGACGTCCGCAACGGTGTCAGGTCGACAAGAGCGCGGGTCAGGGCCACGGCAAAACTATAACAGCGCTTATATAATTCTGAATTCCAGCAGGCAGCGGTCGGCTGCCAGATCCACGACCGCGTCGAGCGCCAGCCCGTGCGCCGCGGCCAGCGCGCGGAACTCCTCGACCCCGCGCTCGCGGCCGCCGAAGATCACCAGCATCGCCAGGTCCGACCCGGTGTCCGCCCGCCGGCCCCCGACCGGCTCGACGACCAGGACCCGCCCGCCCGGCGCCGCGGCTTCGACGCAGCGGGCCAGGATCCGGTGGGCGTGCTCGTCGTCCCAGTCGTGCAGGATGTCGCTCAGCAGGTAGGCGTCCGCCCCCGGCGGCAGCGGGTCGAAGAAGCTGCCCGCGACGACCTCGGCCCGGTCGCCGAACGCTTCGAGGGTGCGCGCGGCCCCGGCCGCGGCCGGTCCGAGGTCGACCAGCGTGCCCCGCGTCCCCGGGCAGGCGGTGAGAATCGCGGCCAGCAGCTCCCCGGTGCCGCCGCCGACGTCGACGAGCGTGGGGAACCGCGCCCAGTCGTGCCCGGCGACGATGCCCGGCACCTGGTCGCGGAACCGCAGCTCCATCTGCCGGTCGAACGACTCGCGCAGCGGCGGGTGCGCGGCGAGGTCGGCCCAGAAGTCCTGCCCGTACCGGCGCGCGTAACCGCCTTCGCCGGTGGTGACGCTGTGCAGGAGCTCGACGAACGCCAGCTCGGCGCGCCCGCCCGCGGTGTCCAGGCGCAGGAGGAGGTTCGTGAAGCCGTCACCGCAGAGCTCGGCGCCGTACTCGGTGGTGCGGTAACCGCCGGAGGTGTGCTCGAAGAAGCCCAGGGTCGTGAGGTGCCCCAGCAGCAGCCCGAGCGGAACCGGCGCGGCACCGAGCTCGGCCGCGAGGTCGTCGGCGGTGGCGCTCGTGCCGCGCAGCCGATCCGGCAGGCCCAGCGTCACCGCCACCCGGATCGCCATGGGTGTCGCCAGTGAGGCCAGCCGAAGGATGTCGTTCCCCATGGGCCGATCATGGCAGCGGCGCGGACCCGTTGTCCCGCGAGAAAAGCCGGGCTCCACAAGGGACAGTGCGTGACCACGCGGGCACCAGCAGCAAGGGGAAGCACTTTGGAAGCCGGTTCGGGCAAAGTCGGTGGTAACCGAACGCAAGAGGAGAGCTCATGAGAGCCGGTGCAATCCAGGCCGTCATCGGCACGGCCCTGCTGGGGATCGTCGTCTTCGCCCCCGCCGCGGCGGCGGCCGGGGGTCCGCCCACCGACCCCTCGCCGGTGGGCGGAGTCGGGAGCGGCCCCTACATCGGCGACGTGCCCAAGCCGGCCCCGCCCGGCGCCGGCACGGCGAGCGCCGAGATCAGGTAGGCCGCGCGCAGGACCGCGTCGCGCAACAGGGCGGCGCTGTCCTGCGCCCGGGCCGGGGTGAGCACGAACCCCGCGCTGGTGTGCTCACCCCAGCCGGCCATCACGTGCGGCTCGCCGAACCCGCGGATCGGGCACGGCAGCGGCGGCGCCACCGGCAGGTGCGCGTCGCTCGCCTGCAGGCTGACGTCGGCGCGCTCCGCCCGGGCCGGCACCGCCCGTGCCGCCCGGGCCGGTGGCGCCTGGTGCGCCACGACGAGTGCCCGCGAGACCCCCAGCCCCGCGGAAACCCGTCGTTGCGCCAGCCGGTAGGCGACCAGCGCGCCGAGCCCGGCGCCGAACAGCACGTGCGGCCGGGCGAGCACCCCCGCCAGCTCCCCCACCAGTGACTCGACCAGCAGCCACATGTCCCGGTACGGGTGCTCGTCCCGCCGTTCCCCCCGGCCGGGCAGCTCGACGACGTGCACCGCGATCCGCGGATCGCGCCACGCGCGATAGCGGCCGGCCGCCTCGCCGACGTCCGGGAAGCAGACGAACAGCGTGCGATCCGGGTCAGCGGTCTCCACCGGCGGCCTCCAATTCCTCCCAGCCCGGCATTAGGGTCGACCATGGCACTTCCGTTCCGCTTCGGTCCGCCTTCTGGGGGCAACACGTGCGCTACCGCCTGCTCGGGCCGGTCACGGTCCTCGACGACGCGGGCGAGGTCCGGCCGGGCGGCCAGAAACAGACATCCGTGCTGGCCGCGCTGCTGCTGAACCCGAACCGCGTGGTCGCCGAAGACCGCCTGATCGACCTCACCTGGGGCGAAAACGCGCCGCCGAGCGTGCGCGGCCGGCTCCAGGTGCACATCTCGGAACTGCGGAAGCTGCTCGGCCGCGACGTCATCCTCCGGCGCGCGCCGGGTTATGTGATCGAGGTCGCGCCCGGTGAGCGGGACCTCGACGTGTTCGACGACGAGGTCGCCAAGGCCCGGGCGACGTCCGGCCCGGAAGCCGTCACGCACCTGCGGGCCGCGCTCGCGCTGTGGGACGGCACCCCGCTCGGCGGGGTGAGCGAGGCGCTGGCCGACCAGCAGGGCCCGGCGCTGGCCGAGCGCCGGCTCGTCGTGCTGGAAGAGCTGTACGAACAGGAGCTCGTCTCGGGACGGCACAGCGAGGTCGTCGGGGAGCTGCGCCAGCTCGTCGAGGAACACCCGTTCCGCGAACGGCTGCGGGCCGCGTTGATGCTCGCGCTGCACCGCTGCGGCCGCACCCCGGAAGCCCTCGAGACGTACGCGCGGGCACACGAACTGCTGGTCGACGAGCTGGGCATCGAGCCCGGCCAGGCGCTGAAGGACCTGCAGCTGCGGCTCCTGCGGGGTGAGGGCGAGCCGGCGCCGGCCGCGGTCCCGGTCGCGCCGCGGCCCGCCGAGCTGCCGCTGGACGTCCGCGGGTTCGCCGGCCGGGCGCCGGAGCTGGCCGCGCTCGACGAACCGGGCGACGTCTGGGTGATCACCGGGACCGCGGGTGTCGGCAAGACCGCGCTGGCCGTGCACTGGGCGCACACCGCGCGGGCCCGCTACCCGGACGGCCAGCTGTACGTGAACCTGCGCGGCTTCGACGCCGACGACGAGCCGCTCACGCCCGCCGCGGCGCTCGCGCAGCTGCTGCGCACCCTCGGCGTCGACCTGCGGGACGTGCCGCCGGGGCTCGACGACCAGAGCAAGCTCTACCGGTCGCTGCTGGCGGACCGGCAGGCGCTGGTGGTGCTGGACAACGCGCGGGACGCCGCGCAGGTGCTGCCGCTGCTGCCGTCGTCGGGGCGGGTGCTGGTGACCAGCCGCCACCGGCTCGACGAGCTCGTCGCCCGCACCGGCGCGCGGTCGCTGGGCCTGGCCCAGCTGCGGGAAGCCGACTCACGGGCGTTGCTGAGCGCGCTGCTCGGCGAGCGGGCCGTCGCCGAGCCGGAAGCCGCGGCCGAGCTGGCCCGGCTCTGCGGCCACCACCCGCTCGCGCTGCGGATCGCCGCGGCGAACACCGGCGGCGCCAGCATCGGCGAGCTGGTCGAGGAGCTGCGCGGCGACCCGCTGGCCCGGCTCGGCTTCGACGGCGCCGAGGAAAGCGCCGTCGCCAAGGCGTTTTCCCTGTCCTACCAGGCACTTCCGGCCGGGCTGCGGCAGGCGTTCCGGCTCCTGGCGCTGGTGCCGGGTGCCGACTTCACGGCGGTCGCGGCGGCGGCCCTGCTGGACGTGCCGGCCGGGGAAGCGAGCCGCCGGCTGCGCGGGCTGGCCGCGGCGAACCTGCTCGAGGCGCACGCGCCCCGCCGGTTCCGCTTCCACGACTTGGCCCGGCGGTACGCCGAGCAGTGCATTCGCGCCGACGAAGACGAGCCGTCGCGCGAGCAGGCGTGGGAGCGGCTGTTCACCGGTTACTGCGCGGCCGCGGACGCCGCCGTCGCACTGCTCGGCGCGCGGATCGTGTCGCTGCCCCGCGAAGACGCGCCGGCCGCGCCGAGCCCGATCGCCTTCGCCGACGCCGCCGAAGCCGTGGCGTGGCTCGACGTCGAGGTCCCGAACCTGTCGGCGGCCCTGCGGCAGGCGGCGACCCGCGGGCCGTACCCCGGCGCGTGGTACCTCGCGGACGCGTTGCGGCGGTTCTTCCACGACCACGGCCGCCGGGCGGAGTGGCTGGAGCTGGCGCCGATCGTGCTGCGGGCGGCGCAGGACCACGGCGCCCAGCCGGCCGAGGCGCTCGTGCACCTGTCGATCGGCGGCGCGTACTTCCGCGAAGGGCATCACGAGGCGGGCATCCGGCACTCGGAGAAGGCGGTGCTGGCCAGCCGGGCGTGCGGCTGGCGCGAGTGCGAGGCGACGGCGGTCGCGAACCTGGGCTCGATGCTGGAGTGGACCGGCCGGCTGTCGGAGGCGGTCGAGCACAGCCGTCGTGCGATCCAGCTGTTCCGCGAGCTGGGCAAGCGGTCGGGTGAGGCGTTGGCGCTGAATTCGCTGAGCTGCCACTACCGGCAGCTGGGCCGGCTGGAGCAGGCCGAAGACTGCCTGGTCGAGGCGGTCGCACTGGCCCGCAAGGAGGACCTGGCGTTCTGGGCGGCGGCGAACCTCGCCGACCTCGGCTGGGTCCTGCTGGCGACGGGCCGCCCGGCAGAGGCGGACGAGGTCCTGGAGGAAGCGCTGCGAGCGTTCCGCGAGGTCGGCTCGAGCTTCGGCGAGGCAACGGCGCTCACGGCAATCAGCGCGCTGCAGCTGTCCCGCGGCGACGCCGAAACGGCGGCTCGGACGGCAACGGCGGCCCTGGAGTGCGTCCGCCGCGACGGAGACCGCCAGGTGGAGACGGCAGCGTTGATCGCCCTCGGCCGAGCAACAGAGGGCGGCGACCTGACGACGGCGGAGCGCGTCCTGCGCGAGGCGAGCGAGCTGACGGCGGAGTCGGGTCTGCGGGGGCAGCAGGCCGAGGCGTCGGCGACTTTGGCGCGGGTGCTGGCGGCGGGCGGCCGGGTGAGTGAGGCGGGCGAGCACGCACGAGCGGCGTTGGACGCGGCTCGGGCGGGCGGGTTCCGCGTGGTGGAGGCGGACGCGCTGCTCGGATTGGCCGCGGTGGAGGCGGCGGCCGGACGTTCGATGCTGGCGGATGGGACGGCTCGGGAGGCTCGGGCGTTGTATCGGGCGGTCGGGCATGTGACGGGCGAGGCGCTGGCGGATGGGTTCTTGCGTGAGTTGGGTGGCCGGGCGACAGGCTGAGCGTTCCTGCGCGAGCTGGGTGGCCGGGCCACCGGCTGAGCATTCCCGCGCGAGCCGGGCGACCAAGCCACCAGCTGAACATTCCCGCGCGAGCTGGGCGACCGGCCACTGGCCGAGCATCCCCACGCGAGCCGAGCGACCAAGCCACCAGCCGAGCAACCCCACGCGAGCCGAGCGACCAAGCCACCAGCCGAGCAACCCCACGCGAGCCGAGCAACCCCACGCGAGCCGAGCGACCAAGCCACCAGCCGAGCAACCCCACGCGAGCCGAGCGACCAAGCCACCAGCCGAGCAACCCCGCGCAAGCCGGGCCGCCAAGCCACCAGCCGAGCATCCCTGGGCCGCCGGACCACCGGCCGAGCGGCCTCAGCGGACCCACCCGAGCGCCCGCGAGCCGGGCCGCCGAGGCACCGGCTGAACAGCTTCCCCAGAGCCGCCCGCTTCCGCCTACCCCACGGGCCGTACCCCACCCCGCGCACCAAAGCTGAGCCGCGCACCCCCGGCTGCGAGCCGCAGCCCCCGCCGAGCAGCGGGAAGCGCTGGAACTCACCAACCGCTCTTCGGGGGAGTCGAAGCCCCGACCGGGTGCCCGGCAGGCGGCCCAGCGCGCTCGCCCGCCGCGCCCGCGCCGGGCCCGCACGGGATAATGACCACATGCCCCGTCCCAAACACGTCCCCGCGAGCGATCTCCGGCTCCCGGACGCGCTGCAGCCGGGGCGGCCGAAGGGTGACCAGCTCCGCGAAATCCTCGAAAGCGTCGCCACCGAGGCCGGGCCCGGGCGGCTGATGCCGTCCGAACGGTTCCTCGCCGAGCACTTCCAGGTCGCCCGGGGCACCGTGCGGCAGGAGATCAACCGCCTGGTCGCCGACGGTGTCCTCTACCGCCAGCACGGCACCGCCACCTTCACCGCGCAACGGCAGGCCGCGCACATCGACATGCTGACCTCCTTCACCGAAGACATGAAGGCCCGCGGCGTCGTCCCCAAGACCAAGGTCCTGCACGCCGAGGTCGAAAGCGCCGGCCCCCGGATCGCCGGGCGGCTGAACGTTCCGCCCGGCGCGAAGGTCTTCCGGCTGGAGCGGCTTCGCTACGTCGAAGACGAGCCGTTCGCGGTCGAGCGCACCAACCTGTCCGTCGACCGGTTCCCGGACATCGAGCTCTTCGACTGGGAGACGCAGTCGCTGCACCGCACCCTCGAGGAACGCTGGGGCGTGCACGCCGAATGGAACGACACGGCCATCTCCGCGGTCCTCCCCAACACCCACGACGCCGCCCTGCTCGGCATCGAAGCCAGCCAGCCGTGCCTCATCATCGAAGGCACGCTGCACGACCAGAGCGGCGGTGTCATCGAGGCGGGCCGGTCGCTGTACCGGGCCGACCGCTACACCGTCTTCACGCAGGCTCGGCGGAGCACCAGCTGAGGTGGTGCGCCCGGAGCAGCTTCAGGCAGTGCTCCACCAGCACCTCGGCGGCGTCCGGGCCGAACAGCGTCACGTACGACTCGTAGATCCCGTCGCGGTGCCCCTCCGCGTCGGGCAGGTACCCCAGATACCCGTCGGTGTAGCCGATCACGCGGGTGTGGTGGAACGGGCTGCCCCGCCGGATGCGCAGCCCCAGCGACGCGAACAGCTCGAACGGCGTGTGCAGCCAGGCGATCTCCCCCAGCGACACCACGCTGACCGGGACCTCCGCGCAGCCGGTGGGCCGGTCGCTCGCCGCCATCGCGGCGAGCATCGCGCAGCCCTCGTACCGCGTCTGCGCGATCCGCACGGCCGGGTGGTCCTCGCCGTGGCCGGCGAGCTCGCGCTGCCACTCCCGTTCGGCCGCCTCCCGCAGCTCCAGGCTGTCCTCGATGGACGGCACGTCACGGTAGGGCAGGAACAGCGACGACCGCGACAGCCGGACCGGGCCGGTGGCCGCGGGCGCCGGGACCGCCGCGGCGAGCGTCCGGGAGATCGACGTCGCGAGGTGGCCGCCGAGCGTACGGACCTCGTCGTGGCCACGGCCGCGCCGCACGAAGCGTGAGCTCGCGTCGCCCGCCGCGCCCTGCAGGAACGCCGCGACCGGCCGCCCGATCAGCGCGGCCAGCTCGCGGCGGGTCGCGCCCGGCCAGTCCGCCGACCAGCTGAGGTTGTCGGGGCCGAGCACCGTCGGGTGGCTCGCGTAGTCGAAGAGCAGCGCGGCCGGCGTGTCGTCCTCGCGGCGCAGTTCGAGCACGCCGAACGACGTGTCGTGCGGCCCGTCCGGCCGGTAGCGATTGCCGCCGACGGCTTCGGTCTCGCCCGCGTGCCAGCACGCCCGCACCCGGCCGCGCCCGGCGCGCAGCCGCAGCGCGGCCCCGGTGACCTGCTCCGCCATCCGGCCGACCAGCCCGGCGTCCCGCCGTCCGGGCAGCCCCGGGTGCAACGGGCCGGTCCAGCCTTCGGGCCCGGAGTGGGTGTGCGACGCGCAGACGAGCACCCGCGCCGGGTCGATGCCCACCGCGGCCGCGACGGCGTCGGCGAGGGTGCGGGTGAGGCCGGCGTCGGCCGCGAGCGCGTCCAGGGCCAGCCACAGCACACCCGGGTCGTCCTCGGTCGAGAGCCAGATCAGCGACGCCTCGAGCTCGTCGTGCGTGCCCGTCGCGACGCCGTCCCTGGCCAGGTACCCGCCGAGCGGGTGCCCGGGTCCCGGGGTGATCCGGACGTCCTGCGCGGACAGCAGCAGCGCGCCGGTCACCAGGTCGATTCCAGGACGTCGACCACGCCGTCGCGGCCGGCGGCGCGGGCCACCCCGGCGAGCTCGGTGACGTCGCCGGTGGTGTGCAGCAGGACTTCCAGCAGCATCGGCAGGTTGAGCCCGGACACGAGCTCGAAGCCGGGCCGCGTGGCGGCGAGCGCGCGGACGGCGTTGAACGGCGAGCCGCCGTGCAGGTCGGCGAGCACGAGCACGGCGGGCGCGTCGCCGGCCAGCTCGTGCACGCGGACGCCGAACTCCTCCGGGCTGTCGTGCGGGCGCAGCTCGCAGACCTTCAGCCGCGACTGCGGGCCGAGGATCATTTCGGCGGCCTCGCCGACTCCGGAAGGCAGGCTTCCGTGCCCGGCGAGGATGATCGGGACGGTCATGACGGTCTCCCTCAACTCTTCGCCGGGGCCGGCGCGAACCAGCCGAGCCACCCCAGAACCACCCCGGCGACGACAACGATGGCGATGACCCAGACCGGCCGCAGCCGGGCCTTCGCGGTGAGCAGGTACACCCCGGCGGTGACCAGCACCGGCAGCAGGAACGGGACCAGCTCGTCGAGCCGGTCCTGGATCGCCACGGCCTGGGTCACCGGCTGCCCCTGGACCGTGGTGGTCTGCCGGTAGGTCAGCGTGGTGACGACCTTGACGATCGACGGGACGAACCCGCCGAGCACGACGAACCCGAGCACGGTCGCCCCCTGCGCGACCCGCGCGAGCGCGCCCGCGGCGAGGTGCCCGGCCAGCCGTTTCCCCTCGCGGTAGGCGAACCCGAACTGCCAGCGCCGCACCAGCGCGTAGGGCACGAGCACCATCACGGCGGCGAACGCCGGGCCGAGCCAGTTGCCCTGCAGCGCCCACGACGCGCCCATGGTGAAGACGATGCTGTTGTACAGCGCGAAGACGACGGTGTCGCCGATGCCGGCCATCGGCCCCATCAGCGCGACCTTCGTGCTGGCGGCCGACTTCGGCGTGCCCGCCTCCTCCAGCGCGACGGTCGAGCCGAGGATCAGCGGGCCGCCGACCAGCACGGAGGTGTTGAAGAACTGCATGTGCCGCTGCAGACCGGCGACGTAGTCGGCCTTCTCCGGGTAGAGCCGGCGCAGCGCCGGTTCCATCGCGTACGCGAACCCGAGCGCCTGCATCCGTTCGTAGTTCCAGGAGATCTGGCTCGCCCAGAAGTACCGGCGGTACACCCGTTTCAGGTCCTGCCTGGTCAGCCGGGGGTCCATGCTGGACTCTTCGGCGGAGTCGGGGACGGTGATGGCCGGCTCGTCACGCTTGAGCGTCACGAACAGCATCGCGACGGCGACGCCGATCAGCGCGATCCCCAGCACCGGCAGGTGCAGGTAGGCGAACCCGACGAACCCGATCAGCAGCAGGTACCAGTAGCGCGAGAGCTCCATCATGCCGAGCAGCAGCGCGAAGCCGACGGCCGGGAGCAGCGACCCGGCGAGCGTCATGCCCTGCACGAACCCGGCGGGGATGCTCGCGGTGATGTCCTTCACCAGCCCGCCGGACGCGGCGAGCGCGGCCAGGAACGTCGGGATCGCGCGCACCGCGGCCCACGGCACGAGGCTGACCCAGTGGATCATCGCCAGGCCGCGCGCGTTGCCGTCGGCGGCGTAGGAGTCGGCCCGGTGCACCAGCGCGGTGGTGACCATCTTGCCGACCGGGTCGAGCGCGGAGAGCAGGATCGCGGCCGGCAGCCCGACCCCGATGCCCACCGCGACCTGCGCGGACACGTCCCCGGCGGCGCCCGCGGCCAGCGCGGTGCCGACGATCGCCCCGGTCTGGTAGTCCGGGATCGTCGCGCCGCCGTAGGTGTAGACGCCGAGCGCGGCCAGCTCCAGCGTCGCGCCGATCAGCAGGCCGAGCAGCGGGTGCCCGGTGATCAGCCCGGCCACCGAGCCGGCGATGAGCGGGCGCTGGGCGTAGATGAGGAACGGGCCGAGCCCGTCGTAGGTGCAGTAGATCGCCCAGATGGTCAGGGCCAGCGCGACGAGCATGCGGGGCTAGAGCCCTTTCCGGTCGAGCAGCGGGACGAACTCGGCCGGCTTGTCCTGCGGCATCAGCTGCGTGACCAGCGGGACGCCGGTCGCGGCCAGCTTGCGGTAGGCGTCGGCTTCGTCGGCGGTGACGGCGATCGAGCGGGTGACCATCGTGTAGGCGGAACCCGGCCGCGGCGCGACGTTGCCGACGTTGACGACCTCGGGCCGCAGCCCGCCCTCGACGAGGCGGAAGGCGTCTCCGGGGTCCTTCACGATGATCATGACACCGGTCTCGGCGGGCGCGGTGAGCGTGTCGGCGACGGTGAAGACGTCGGTGGGCAGCCCGCGCGCGGCCTGCGGGAGCAGCATCCGCTGCAGGTCGTCGGCGGCGACGTCGTCGTTGCAGACGACCAGCCGCCGGATGCCGAGCCGCCGGGTCCACGCGACGGTGACCTGCCCGTGGATCAGCCGGTTGTCGATCCGGACGTGTGCCCCCGCCATGTTTCTCCTCCCGGACGGCAGGAGACATCCTTGGTCAGCCCCAGTAGCCGTGTCAACACTGGCTGTGACCGGTCTCTCGCCGACGGCTTCGCGCGGCCGACGGAAGGACCCCTCAGACCTTCCGTCGGCCCGCGAGCGCGAAGCCCCCCTCTGGTACCCCGGACCCTCCCATAAAGGTATATACCAGTATGGACCGTCGTGATCGACTGTCAAGACCTGTACCGCTCAGCGGGCCGGAAAGATCACCGGCCGGTCGGCCGACCGAAATACGGCGAACGCCCTCCGTGAGCGATTCACTCCAGGCTGTCCGTTCTTGTCAGTGACAGCCGCCAAACCCGCTCCTATCATTCCCAGTGGTCTAGACCGCACTTCTCGCCCCCTGCCGTACCGGGAAAGGCGGAACTCCCCCATGACCACCGGATCCTGGCGCCTCGCCGCGCTCAGCACCGCCCTCGTGTTCGCCACCGCGCTGGTCCCGTCGGCCGCCGCCGCGGGTGACGGCACCGAGCAGCTCCCCGACCACCTCCGGACGCGGACCGCGGCCGCCGCCCCGCTGTCCACCGTCTGCGACGGCGACGGCACCAGCGGAAAGCGCGTCCAGGCGCTGTACGTCCGCGGAACCGGCCAGGCCGACCGCTACGGCCAGTTCGTCGCCCAGTTCCAGACGTTCGCGAGCCAGATCGACGACGCGTTCGTCGAAGCCGCGAGCCGGCTCGGCGGCGGTGTGCGGCACGTCCGGTACGTCACCGACGCCGGCTGCCGCGCGACGGTGAACAACGTGACCATCGCCCAGGGCGACATGGCGACCGTCGACACGATCACCAACGCCATCAAGGCGCAAGGCTACAACCGCGCCGACCGCAAGTACGTCGTCTGGTACGACAAGGACGGCTGCGGGCTCGCTTTCGGCAACGGCGGCAACGACAGCCCCGGTTCGGGCAACCCGTACAACGCCGGCCCGCACTACGCGACCGTCGGCACCGGCTGCTGGTCGTGGCAGGCGACCGGGCACGAGCTGCTGCACACCCTCGGCGCCGTCCAGGGCAGCGCCCCGCACTCGAGCGCCTTCGGCCACTGCTGGGACGACGAAGACATCATGTGCTACGACGACGGCGGCCTGCCGAACCCGCCGGGCGGCCTGGTGAAGGTCTGCCCCGGCGCGCCCGAGAACCAGCTTGACTGCCTCGGCGACGACTACTTCAACACCAACCCCACGCCGGGCAGCTACCTCGCGACCCACTGGAACGTCGCGACGAGCGCGTACCTGATCGCGAGCGGCACGCCCTACCCGGCCGGCCCGATCACCGGGCTCGGCGGCAAGTGTGTCGACGTCAGCGCGTCGAACACCGGCAACGGCACCGCGATCCAGCTGTGGACCTGCAACAGCACCGGCGCGCAGCGGTGGACGAAGCAGAACGGGACGCTGCGGGCGCTCGGCAAGTGCCTGGACGTCTCGAACAGCGGCACCGCCGACGGCACCCTCGTCCAGCTGTGGGACTGCAACACCACGGGCGCGCAGACATGGCAGGCACGGGCCGACGGCACGCTGCTGAACCCGCAGTCGGGCAAGTGCCTCGACGCGACCGGAAACGCCTCGGCCGACGGCACCCGCCTGCAGATCTGGACCTGCGCGGCCACCGCGAACCAGCGGTGGGCGACGCCCGCCTGACCAATTCGGAAATTCCCCGCAACCTGGCCGGGTCACCGTCGTTAACGCATCGTCGCATGAGGGAGGGAAGGCATGTCGGCCGTCACAGCGAACATCGTCCCGCTCCGGCACGCCCGGCCGGGCGTGGTGGCGTACGTGAAGAGCCCGGCCGACTGGTTCGTCGCGAACAGCGGCTGGGTCCAGGGCAGCGACGGCGTCGTGCTCGTCGACACCTGCGGGACCGAGCAGGCGACGCTGGAGCTGCTGCGCGACGTCCGCAAGTACGCGGGTGAGCAGGAGCTCACGGTCGTCATCACGCACGCGCACGGCGAGCGCCACAACGGGCTCGGCGTCGCGCTGCGCGAAGGCGGGACGGCGCTGGCCGCGCCGGGCAGCGTCGAGGCCGTGAAGGCCGGACCGCAGACGTACGGCAACGTCTTCACCTACACGCGGTGGGGCGTGCTCGAGCCGCCGGAGCCGGACGCGGTCCGCCCGGTGCCCGGCTGGCGGCGCCTCGACCTCGGCGGCGCGGCGGCGGATGTGGTGGCGGTACCCGGCGTCGCGCACACGGCGGGTGACCTGGTGGTGCACGAGCCGCGGTCGGGCACGCTGTTCACCGGCGACCTGGTGTTCGTCGGCAGCACGCCGATGGCGGTGCACGGCTCGGTCCCGGGCTGGCTCGAAGCGCTCGACTGGCTCCAGGACACGTTCCGCCCCCGCACGGTGGTCCCCGGCCACGGCCCGGTGGCGACGCCGGGTCACACGGCGGTGCACGGCATGCGCGTCTACCTCGAGTGGCTCCTGGAGGTGACGGGCCGCCAGTCCGACTTCACGAAGCTGGCGCAGCAGGCGGCCCTGCGCTGGCCGACGTGGCGCAACCCGGAGCGTCACATCGGCAACCTGATGCGCGCGTACGCCGACCAGCACCACCGCAAGCTGGACGTCGACCTGGCGATCGACGCGGTCCTGGCCGCGGCGGGCGGCCGGATCGACCTCGACTACCTGCTGGACGGCGAACCGGTGCGGCGGATTTCCTAGGAACCCGCGCCACCCACGCTTTCCAGCAGCTTCCGCAGAGTCCCGGCCAGCTCCTCGCGCTCCTCGGCACCGAGCGTCGCCAGGATCCGGTGCTCGGTCTCGACGTGGTCCGGCAGGGCCCGGTCGATCAGCTCGCCGCCCGCCTCCGTCAGCCGGACGCGGACCCCGCGGCCGTCCGTTTCGTTCGGCGTGCGCTCGACCAGGCCGCGGGCCTCCATCTTGTCGAGGCGCTGGGTGATCGCCCCCGACGTCACCATCGCCGAACGCATCAGCTCCGTCGGGGTCAGGCGGTACGGCGGGCCGCTGCGGCGCAGGGTCGCGAGGACGTCGAAGGTCGCGCGGTCCAGGCCGTGGCGGGCGAACGTCCGGCGCAGCTCGGTGTCGACCAGCGCGGCCAGGCGGGACAGCCGGCCGATCACCGCCATCGGGGAGACGTCGAGGTCGGGGCGCTCGGCCTGCCACTGCTCCAGGACGCGGTCCACGTGGTCGGGCATCGGCCCAGCGTAACCGAAACCTTAGCGGTAAGTGAGCAGTGGCCATTTACCTTAGCGCTGAGGTAATCTGTCTTAGTGCTCAACAAACTGCTCACCGCCCTCGCCCCGGCGATCTGGGGCACCACCTACCTCGTCACGACCGAGCTCCTGCCGCCCGACCGCCCGCTGCTCGCCGCGGTCGTCCGCGCCCTGCCCGCCGGGCTGCTGCTCGTCGCACTCACCCGGCGCCTGCCGAAGGGCGACTGGTGGTGGCGTTCGCTCGTGCTCGGCACGCTGAACATCGGCGCCTTCCTCGCGCTGCTGTTCGTCGCCGCGTACCGGCTGCCCGGCGGTGTCGCCGCCACGCTCGGCGCGTTGCAGCCGCTGCTCGTCGCGGGCCTGTCCACCGGCCTGCTCGGCGAACGCCTGACGCGGCGCGTCGTCCTCGCCGGCGTCGCGGGGGTGGCCGGGGTCAGCCTCCTGGTCCTGCAGGCGGACGCGCGGCTAGACGCGCTCGGGGTCGCCGCCGCGGCCGGCGGCGCGGTCGTGATGGCCACCGGTGTGGTGCTCAGCAAGCGCTGGACGTCGCCCGCGCCGCTGCTGGCGACCACCGGCTGGCAGCTCGTCGCGGGCGGGTTGGTGCTCGTGCCGGTCGCGCTGGCCGTCGAAGGGCCGCCGCCCGCCGTCCTCACCGGCGCGAACCTGGCGGGCTACGGCTACCTCGCGCTGATCGGCGCCGCGCTCTCGTACACGTTGTGGTTCCGCGGGATTCGCACGCTGTCCGCGACGCAGGTGACGTTCCTCGGGCTGCTGAGCCCGGTCGTCGCGACGCTGCTCGGCAGGCTCGTGCTCGGCCAGCGGCTGACGGCGTGGCAGCTGCTGGGCGCCGCGGTCGTGCTCACCGCCGTCGTCTTCGGGCAGCGCCGGGCGTTGGGCCGGACGGGGGCTGATAAGTATCAGCCTTTGACAACCGCTCACCGGGGCACCGACTCTGAAATGGTCTGAACAACTTGCGATCATCGGCCTCGACGAGGAGGCGCCCGTGCGCACGAGAACTCCCTTCCGGCGGCGGCTGGGGGTGCTGGCCGCGGCGGTCGCCGTCACCGCCGGCCTCACGACCGCCGTCGCCGACGCGGTCCCTGCCACGATCCCCTTGAAGATCACCAACAACTCCGGCCGCGGCGACCAGGTCTACCTCTACGACCTCGGCACCAACCTGGCCACGGGCCGGCAGGGCTGGGCCGACGCCAACGGCACGTTCCACGCGTGGCCCGGTGGCTCGGTGCCGCCGGTCCCCGCACCGGACGCGTCGATCCCCGGCCCGGCCAACGGCCAGTCGATCACCATCCGGATCCCCAAGTTCTCCGGCCGGATCTACTTCTCCTACGGGCAGAAGCTCGTGTTCAAGCTCGCCACCGGCGGCCTGGTGCAGCCGGCGGTCCAGAACCCGTCCGACCCGAACGTGAACATCCTCTTCAACTGGTCGGAGTACACGCTCAACGACGGCGGCCTCTGGCTCAACAGCACGCAGGTCGACATGTTCTCGGCGCCGTACGCGGTCGGCGTGCAGCCGGTGGGCGGCACGACGAAGTCCACCGGGCACCTGAAAGCGGGCGGGTACAACGGTTTCCTGAACTCCCTGCGCGGCCAGCCGGGCGGCTGGGCCAACCTGATCCGCACCCGGTCCGACGGCACGGTCCTGCGCGCGCTCGCCCCGAGCCACGGCATCGAAGCCGGCGCGCTGCCCTCGAACGTGTTGCAGGACTACATAAACCGCGTCTGGACTAAGTACAGCTCGTCGACGCTGACGGTGACACCGGTGGCCGACCAGCCGAGCGTGAAGTACTTCGGGCGGGTCTCGGGCAACGTCATGAACTTCACGAACACCTCCGGCGGCTTTGTGACGGCGTTCCAGAAACCCGACTCCGACAGCGTTTTCGGCTGTTACAAGAACCTCGACGCCCCGAACGACGTCCGCGGCCAGATCTCACGCACGCTCTGCGCGGGTTTCAACCGCTCGACGCTGCTGACGAACGCCAACCAGCCCGACAGCAGTTCGGCGGGGTTCTACCTGGACAGCGTCACGAACCAGTACGCGCGCAAGATCCACGCGCAGATGGCGGACGGCAAGGCGTACGCGTTCGCCTTCGACGACGTGGGTCACTACGAATCGCTGGTCAACGACGGGAACCCGGGGACGGCTTATCTGACGTTGGATCCGTTCAACTAGGGAGCCGGGAAGCGAACCGGCCCCGGGACCGCACGCCGGTCCCGGGGCCGGTTGCTTTGGTGGAGCGGGATATCCTGCCCTCCTTCGCCCCTGCGAGCCCGGAGCTTTTCTGTGGAGTGGTTAAAAGTCGTCCTCGACTTCATCGCCTCGCTCGCGTGGCCGGTCACGCTCGTCGTTTTCCTGCTCGTGTTCCGCCCGTCGATCCGCGCTCTGCTGGCGCGTCTCACCCGGGCCGAGGTCGCGGGCCAGAAGTTCGACTTCGGCGCTGAGCTCAAGGCTGCCGAAAGCAGCGCGGAAGCCGCGATCGACGCCACTCGCAACGGCAAGACGCCGAGCCCGCCCGCCGACGAGCGCGAAGAAGAACCGGCGGACGAAGAAGAATCCGAGCCGAAGGCGCACGTTGCCGGCTCGCTGCTCGTCGGGGCGCAGCCCACCGGGCTGGTCATGCAGTCCTGGATCAGGATCGAAGCGGCGCTCGACGGCCTGTACCGGAAGGTGTTCGGCGCCGACCGCGCGGCCAAACCGGCGACCGTCCAGCGCAAGGTGACCGAGCTGGCCGACCACCTGCCGGCCGACGCGGTCGACAGCATCCAGCGCATGCGCCGGATGCGCAACGAGGTCGCGCACGGAAACGCCCAGGTCGACCTGGGCGGCGCCATCGCCTACGCCGAAAACGCCACCGCCGTCGTGGATCTGATCGACTACGTCACCCGCTCGACGCCGGCCTGGATGTGATGTCCGGGGACGTTGTCCCGAGGTGAGGTGACCCGGAACCACATCACCCGCCGGAGGCCTTCGTGTCCCACCCTCACCCCACGCACCCGACTGCGACTCGCTCGCCTGATCGTCGAACAGGGCTGGACCTGCACCCAAGCGCCGAAGATGTTCACGGTCGCCACCAAAACCGCCCGCAAATGGGCCGATCAACCGGCTCACCCGCATCGACCAGGCGACCGGCGAACCGCTGCGCCGCTACGAACACGACCATCCCGGCTCGCTGATCCACGTCGATGTCACCAAGTACGGCAACATTCCCGACGGCGGCGGGCACCGCTTCGTCGGCCGGCAGCAAGGCGAGCAACAAACGCGCCACCGCGGGCCTGCCCCGCGGCGCCGACCGCAAGCCCCGCACCGACACCGCGTTCGTCCACACCGTCATCGACGACCATTCCCGCGTTGCCTACGCCGAAATCCACACCGACGAAACCGCCGCCACCTCGGTACTCCGCCAGGCGGTGGCCTGGTTCGCCACCCGCGAAACGCACCCGGCCCTACCGGCCACAAGCCAACGGCAAGATCGAACGCACCTAGAGCTTCACTCTGTCCGGCACCACCGGGGTGTCCCCCAGCCACGCGCACCCCGGTTCCCCGGCGTACACCGGCACCGGCACCGCCGTGCCGGTCTTCACGATGACCGCCGGTTGGCCGCAGGCGGCCACCTCCCACACCAGCAACGGCACGACGAGCGCAGTAATCCGCATCCGCATGATCGGCTCACCCCGTTTTTGAGTTCTCCACACTCCCAACCGGGCACACGGCAACCGTCGCGAGCCGGTTCAGGGCGAACGGGTGTATTTCCCGGCCGTCTCGGGGATCGGTGAAAAGGGGGGAAAAACGGCGAAGGAGTCCCCCGATGGCGTACAGGTCCGAAGGGCCGCTCTTGGTTAGGCTGAGCGGGTCAAGCGGAGGTGAAGTGGACACCACGACGCTGTTCGAAAAGGCCGCCGGCGGGGATCAGGCGGCTTGGGACGCCCTTGTCGACCAGTACGCGAGCCTGCTCTGGTCGATCGCCCGCGGCCACCGGCTTTCCGACGCCGACGCCGCCGACGTCGTCCAGACGACCTGGCTGAAGCTGGTCGAGAACTTCGGCCGGATCAAGGAGCCCGACCGGCTGGCCGGGTGGCTGGCCACCACCGCCCGGCACGAGTGCCTCCGCCAGATCCGCCGGGCCGACCGGGAACGCCCGGTCGACGACGAAACCTGGCAGTCCGAGCCCGCGCCGGGCCCGGGTGTCGACGCCGCGCTGCTGCTCGACGAGCGCGACGCGACGCTCTGGCGAGCGCTGGCGACGTTGTCCGAGCAGTGCCGTCGGCTGCTGCGGGTGCTCATGGCCACTCCCCCGCCTTCGTACGCGGAGGTGTCCGCCGCCCTGGACATGCCCGTCGGGAGCATCGGCCCGACGCGGCAGCGTTGCCTGGGCCGGCTGCGGGAGCGGGCCGGCCACGCCGGGCTCGGGACGGAGGCCGGCGCGTGAACGACGACGAGCTGCTCGACCGGCTGCGCACGGCCGCCGCCCAGGCCGACCCGGTGCCGGACCTCGTGCTGCGCCAGGCCCGCGCGGCGCTCGGCACCCGCGACCTCGACGCCGAGCTCGCCGGCCTCGCGTTCGACTCCGACCTGGCCGAGGCGGGCGCGGTCCGGGCGGACGGCGACGACGTCCGGCTGCTGTCGTTCGAGTCACCGCGGGTGTCGCTGGAGCTGCAGGTGGAGTACGCCGACGGCCGGGTGGTGCTGCGCGGGCTGGTGACCGGCGCGGTCGGCGCCGCGGTGATCGAGGCGCCGGGCGAACGGCACGAGCAGCCGATCGACGAGGACGGCTGGTTCACCGCGACCGGCCTGCCCCGCGGCGCGACGCGGGTCCGGGTCACCGCGCCGGACGGCACCACGGTGACCACGGGCTGGGCCGGGCTCTGAGCACACGGCGGCCGAGCGCCGCCGCCGTCATCATGGAGCTGTGCGGATCACGGCCTGGTGGCGCGGTATCAGTCCACGGCGGCGCCTCCTGATGGGCGGGGTCGCCGTCGCGGCCGTGGTCGTGGTGGCCGCGACCGCCGTCGCGACCTCCAGCGGCAGCGCGGCGCCCCGCAGCGGCACCCCGGACCAGGGCCGGCCGGGCCCGGTGCTGCTCGTCCCCGGGTACGGCGGCGGGCAGGGCGCGCTCAACGCCCTCGCCGAGCGGATCCGGCAGTCCACCGGCCGCACCGCCGAGGTGCTCACCCTGGCCGGCGACGGCACCGGTGACCTGGTCGAACAGGCCGCCGTCCTCGCCGACGCCGTCGAGCGGGCGTACGCGGGCGGAGCGCCGTCGGTCGACGTCGTCGGCTACTCCGCGGGTGGCGTCGTGGCGCGGCTGTGGGTCAGCCGGGACGGCGGTGACCACCAGGCCCGCCGGGTCGTCACGCTCGGCGCGCCGCTGCACGGCACCGGCCTGGCCGCCGCGGGCGGCGCGCTCGTCCCCGGCGCGTGCCCGACCGCCTGCGTCCAGCTGGCCCCGGGCAGCGCGCTGCTGCGGGAGCTCGACCGCGAGCCGATCCCGTCGACGCTGCCGTGGCTGTCGGTCTGGACCGAGCAGGACGAGACGGTCACCCCGCCGGAGTCGGCGCGGCTCGACGGCGCCGTCAACGTCTCGCTGCAGCAGATCTGCCCCGGCAACCAGGCCGCGCACGGCGACCTGCCGACCGATCCCGCCGTCACCGAGCTCGTGCTGCAGGCCCTCGGCACCAGCCCGCTCGAAGCTCCGTCGGACTGCGTCAGCTCGTGACGTCCTTCGTCGCGAAGTTCGCCCACGCCGCCCCGAAGAACACCACGATGTAACCGGCCTGCAGCAGCAGCCCGTGGTCGATGTTGCGCCACAGCACGGGATCCCGGAAGAAGTCGATCCACGAGAGCCAGTAGTGCGTCGGCAGGTAGGGCTTCACGGACGCGGCCGCGTCCAGCGTCTCCAGCACCGAGCTCGTGATCAGCACGGCCAGCCCGCCCAGCGCGGCACCGAGTGCCGAGTCGGACACCGTGGACAGGAACACCGTGATCGCCGCGAACCCGAGCATCGACACCACGATGTAGGTCACCGCGCCGAGCAGCCGCAGGCCGAGCGCGGACGAGTTGAGCGACTGGCCCGACAGCGACGTCACCCCGGTCGGCTGGCCGCCCGGCCCGGCGACCCCCGGGGTCCCGCCGGTGCCGAACAGGATCACGCCGAGCACCAGCGACGTCAGCACGACGATCACGATCGCCGCGGTCACGTACACCGCCAGCGCCACCATCTTCGCGCCCAGCAACCGGGTCCGGCCGACCGGCCGCACCAGCAGGTAGCGCAGGGTCCCGGTGGACGCCTCGCCGGCGATCGAGTCGCCCGCCGCCACGGCGACCGCGATCGGCAGGAACAGCGGCAGCACCAGCGCGAGCGCCGCGGCCGGGTACAGCGCGCCGTCGTTCACCACCGCCGAGAGGAACGCCCCGCCCTGCCCCGGCGGCGGCGCGAAGTCGGCCGTCGCCAGGAAGACCCCGACGATCGCCGGCAGCAGGCACAGCAGCAGCACGCTGAACCACACCCGCGGCCGCAGCACCAGCTTCCGCAGCTCGACGCCGATCACCCGGCCGCTCCGAACCGGTCCGAGCCCGGACCTGTCACGTCGAGGACGACCTGTTCGAGCGTCCGCTGTTCGGCGTGGATCGACGTCACGCGCACCCCCGCTTCGACGAGTAGCGCGTTGAGCGCCGCCGGGTCGCCGTGCCGGATCACCAGGCGGTCGCCGTCGCGGGACTCGAGCTGCCCGTCGAGGACCGCCGCGGCCGCCGCCGGGTCCGGCGTGCCGACCAGCACCCGGCCGGTGGCCGCCCGCAGCGTCGCGAGGTCCTCCTCCAGCACGAGCCGGCCGCGGTCGACCACGCCGACGCGGGTGCACAGCTGCTCCACCTCGGCCAGCAGGTGGCTGGAGAGGAACACGGTCGTGCCGCCCGCGTTCAGCTCGACGAGCAGCTCCCGGATCTCCTTGATGCCCTGCGGGTCGAGGCCGTTGGTCGGCTCGTCCAGGATCAGCAGCCGCGGCCGCCGCAGCAGCGCGCCGGCGAGCCCGAGCCGCTGCCGCATGCCGAGCGAGTACGCCTTCACCGGCCGCTGGTCGACCCCGCCGAGGCCGACCTGCTCCAGCACCCCTTCGATCCGCTGCCGCCGGGTCCGCCGGGCGCCGCCGCGCCCGGCGGCGTCGAGCAGCGTCAGGTTGCGCCGCCCGGACAGGTGCGGGTACGCGGCCGGGCCCTCGACGAGCGCGCCGACCTGCGGCAGCACCTCGGCGACCCGCTTCGGCACCGGTTTCCCGAGCACCTCGATCTCGCCGCTGGTGGCGTAGACGAGCCCGAGCAGCATCCGGACCAGCGTCGTCTTGCCGGAGCCGTTGGGGCCGAGGAAGCCGTAGCGGTCGCCTTCGCGGACCTCCAGGTCGACCGCGTCGACGGCGACGGTCGCGCCGTACCGCTTGGTCAAGCCGCGCGTGACGATCATCGGCCGCTCCGGCGCAGCCGGGACAGCTCGTCCGCGGCCGACCGCAGCACGTCCGCCGTCACCGACCCGGCCAGCAGGTACGACCGGCGCGAAACAGTCGAGCGGACGATCGCGAGCGACAGCGGGGTGATCGACAGCTGCACCACGGTCCCGCCGGGCAGCCTGACCTGCGTGCCACCGGCCTTCCCGGCGGCGTCGGCCGCCGCGATCGCCACGTTGCGCGGCACGGCGACCACCACGAAGGACGCCAGCCCGGCGCCGTAGAGCGCGGCGCCGACGATCCCGCCGAAGTCCGACGACGCGACGGACCGGCCGAGCAGCGTCCCGGGCAGGGGAACCTGGCTGAACGCGCCGAGCGTGTCCGAGATGTCCGGGGCGCTCGCCACGGTGAACCCGGAGCCGAGCACGGGCCGCGGCGCCTCGACGACCGGTGTTGTCTGCTCGAGCTGCTGGAACTCGCTGACCAGGATCGGCGCGTGCTGCCCGCGGGCGGTCACCTCGACCCGCACCGGCAGCCCGGTCACCGGGTCGGCCCAGACGTCCACCTGCCCGATCGTCGTGTCCGGGTCGGCGGGGGTGAGCCGCAGCCCGGACGCGGCGACGCCGGCGACGTTCCGCCCGGGCAGTGTGCTCACCGGGTCGTCCTTCGCCGCCTGGAAGATCCGCAGCGCGAGCGCGGGCGGCAGCAGGTCGGCGGCCCGCGGGAGCCGGACGGTCGGGTCGCCGATCAGCCTGGTCAGGGTGTTGTCCCCGTAGTCCCAGGTGTACTCGCCGTCGGGCAGCCGGTAGACGTCGTGCTCCCCGGCGGTGCCGAGGATGTCGACGCGGTAGCGGTCCGGGCCGGCGTACCAGGCGCGCATCGGCGTCCGGCCGGAGAACAGCGCGGTGACCGGGGCGAGGTTCGGCAGCTCCGGCAGGGCCAGCGACCCGGCGCTTTCGGCGTAACCCTGGTAAGGCTGCCCGCCAGAGGTCAGCACGAGAGCCCGCAGCCGCCCCGGGTCGACGGCGCCCCCGGCAGGGGAAAGCGCGGCAACGACGGACGGCACGGAAACCAGCACGGCGGCCACCACGGCGACGACCGCCCACCGGCGCCGCTTTTCGTGCCGCACCACCGAGGGCGTCATCCGGCATCACCTCTGCGTCCTTTGTACGCCATGGCACCGGCCCCGGCGCTACGGTCGAAGGGTGACGGCGCCCGTTCACGCTGTGGTCCGGAGCTGGTCCCGCTCCGGTCACCCCGCTTAGCCCGGCGGGTTCTTCGGCGCGGCGGCTCCGGCGAATCCCGGCGCCACCACCGGACGACTACGCCCGCTACCGGGCGGACCGCGCCCGGATCCACCCGCACCACGCTGACCCCCGCGCGAGGGAAACCTGACCCGGCTGGGGTTCGCCGCGCGCACCCCGCTCGATCAGCCCGGCCGGGCCGATCGCCAGGTCACGGCTCGGTCCGGAACGCCACGGACCATGCCAACCCCCGGTTATCCTCACCGCAGCCGAAGAGGGAGAGGCGTGCGGTGACCGAAGAGCCCCGTAACCAAGCCGAGGAAATGATCGCCGAGGCCAAGAAAGCCCTCTGGGTGATGGTGGGCCTGCTGGCGGTGCTGTGGGCGGTCCAGATCGTCAACGCCCTCGACGGGTACGACCTCAGCGGCCAGTTCGGCATCGAGGCGCGCGACCCGGCGTCGCTGCCGGAGATCTTCAGCGCGCCCTTCCTGCACCTCGGCTGGGACCACCTCGAAGCCAACTCCGGCCCGCTGTTCGTCTTCGGCTTCCTCGCGGCCTACCGCGGCGTGAAGAAGTGGCTGGGCGTGAGCCTGCTGATCGTCGTCGCGAGCGGGCTGGGCGTCTGGTTCGTCTCACCGTCGACCTCGGTCACCGTCGGGGCGAGCGGTCTGGTGTTCGGCTACTTCGGCTACATCATCGTGCGCGGGCTGTTCGACCGGCACCCGATCGACATCGTGATCGGGCTGGTGATGGCGTTGTGCTTCGCCTACCAGTTCTCGTCGCTGCTGCCGGGCGACGAGCGGGTCAGCTGGCAGGGCCACATGTTCGGCTTCGTGGGCGGCATCGTCGGCGGCTGGGTCTTCCGCGACCGGCGGCCGAAGGCGGTCGCCGCCCCCGACGCGGCGACCACCCTGCTGCCCAAGGACCTCACCTAGGCGGTTCGAGCTCCGCGTCGACGACCACGCGGACGTAACGGCCGATGACCAGACGCGGCACGCGCATGCCGAGCGGCGCGCGGTCCAGCGTCCCCGTGGCGCGGAAGCCGTCGCCGGCCGGTTCGACGGTCAGCGTCAGCGGGCAGGACGTCCCGCGCAGCGTCAGCTCGCCGTCGACCGCCCAGCCGGTGTCCGTGCGCCGGACACCGGTGGACGCGAACGTCATCGCCGGACGCGCACCGCTGTCGAGGAGGTTCGGCTTCCGCAGGTCGGCGTCGCGACGCGGGTTGCCGGTGTCGAGCGCGCCGAGGTCGAGCTCGGCCTGGACCGCGGTCACTTGGCCGCCGGTCACCTCGACGGTCCCGGTGCGGACCGGGATGGCGCCGCCCACGCGGTTGAAGCCGAAGTTGCGGACCTCGAACGCCGCCGTCGTCCGTCCATTTCGGACGGTCCAGGTCCCGGCGCGGAGCGCGGCCGCGGTGTGCGGGCTCATCGCGCACCCGCCGGGGCCGGCAGGGCCGCGTGCAGCACACGGTGCAGGTCGACGCGGTCCGGGCCCGGCAGCAGCGCGGGGTCCTCACCCGGCAGCAGCTCGGTGGTCGAGATCGCCCGCTGCGTCGCCTCGATCGCTTCGATCGACGCCGCGAAGCCGACGACGACCAGCGCCCGGTCCTCGCCGATCAGGACGTAGGTCGCCCCGACCCCGTCGAGATCGCGGACGGCGGGCCAGATCCGCTCGCGGCCGGCGCGCAGCTCGGCGGCCGACTGGTCGGCGCTGCGCGGGCCGCCGAACCAGGTGATCTGGGCGACCGCGGCCGCGTCGGACACCGTGTGGACGTCGGCGACCCGGTAGACGCCGGTGTCGAGCCAGGTGGTCCCGGCGGGCCGCCGGGCCGCGGCTTCGGCGGCCGCGGCGGCATCGGGCCAGAAGGCCACGACGGCGCCGGACAGCCCGCCGACCTGGGTGAGGGTGCAGGCGCCGAGCGCGCCCTGGGCGAGGTCCGCGCCCGGATCGGTGCCCAGGGGCCCGAGCGGGACCCGGAACTGGTGGACGGTGGCGTGCATGACGTGCCCCTTTCCGCTGGTCATCGTGTGTGAGGACCACCTTCGGCGGCAACGGCGCCACCGGCATCAGTGCCAGTACGGAGAACGGCACTGAAACCAGACCCGCAAGGGATACTGCTCGAATGACGCGCAGCGAGCCGTTCGTCGGGCGGGCCGGTGCCGCGGCCGACCTGCGCGCGTGGCTCGCGGCGGCGGCCGGGGGCGCCGGTGCCCTCGTGCTCGTCGGCGGCCCGGCCGGGATCGGCAAGACCCGCCTGGTCGAGACGGTCACCGGCGCCACCGCCGTCTGGGGCCGCTGCGTCGACGACCCCGGCGCGCCGCCGCTGTGGCCGTGGCGGCGGGTGCTGCGGGCGCTGCCGGAAGCCGGCGCCGAGGTCTCCCGCGCCCTCGCCGAGCTGGACGAGCACCGCGGCGCCGACCTGGTCGCGGCCCGGTTCCGGTTCGTCGCGCTGGCCGCCGACGCCCTGGTCGCCGCGGCCGAGCCGGCCGGCCTGGTCGTCGTCCTCGAAGACGTCCACTGGGCCGACGACGCTTCCCTGCGGCTGCTGCGGCACCTCGCGGGCGAGATCCGCCGGTCGCGGCTCGCCGTCGTCGCGACCCACCGGGACACCGAGTCTGCCGGCGCGCTCTTCGAAGCGCTGCCGGACCTGCTGGGCCGGCCGGGCACGGAAACCCTGCGCCTGGGCCCGCTCACCGAACCCGACGTCCGCGCATACCTCGCCGAGGTCGGCCGGACCGGCGTCGACGTCCAAGACGCGCTGCGACGCTCCGGCGGCAACCCGCTCTACCTCAAGGCGGTCGCGCGGTCGTCGGCGACCGGCGGCGGGGAAGCCGAGCTGCGGCACCTCGTCCGCACCACGGTCTCCGGGCTCGACACGAACGCGCGTGAGCTGCTCGCCATCGCCTCGGTCGTCGGTGAGGAGGTCGACGCGCACGTCGTCGCCGAGGTCGCCGCGCAGCCGGTGGCCGACGTCGTCACCGCACTCGACCGCGCCGTGCGCGCCGGGGTGCTGCTGCCCGCCGTCGCCGGGTCACGGCGGTTCGCCCACGCCGTCGTGCGCGACGGCATCTACGCCGACCTCGACCAGGGGGTCCGCGAAGACCTGCACGCCCGGACGGCGACGGCGCTGGAGCAGCGCCCCGATCCGGCGCTCGCCGGGGTGGTGGCGGGGCACTGGCTGCGGTCCGCGCCGACCCGGGACACACTCACCCGCGCGGCGGACCGGGCCGAAGCCGCGGCGCGGGACGCCACCCGGTCGCTGGCCTTCACCGAAGCCGCCCGGTTCCTCGCGCTCGCCCTCGACTGCCGACGCCGGCTCGGCGGTGACCCGGCCGCCCTGCTCGTCGAGCTCGCGACCGCGGAGTACCGGGCGGGCCGGTTCGCGCGGAGCCTCGAGCACGCGCGCGAAGCCGCCGAACTGACGTCGGACCCGGCGCTGGTCGTCGCGGCGGCGCTGGTCGTGCGGGACACCGCCGCGCCCGACCTGCTGGCCGGAATGGCCGAGCTGACGGCGGCCGCGCTGACCGCGGCCGGCCCGGACGCGGACCCGGCGGTGCGGGCGAAGCTGCTCGCCCAGGCCGCCGCGGTCGCCGCCGACCACGGCAAGACCGGCGAGGCGGTCAAGACCGCCGACGAAGCACTGGCCCTCGCCGAGCTGTCCGGGGACGAGGAGGCGCGGATCGACGCGGTCCGCGCCCGGCTGAAGATCCGTCCGATGGAGCTGCCGCTGGCCGACCGGCTGCGGCTCGGCGCGCTCGCCGTGTCCCTCGGCGGCACCGGGCGGCCGCTGGTGGCGTTGTGGGGCCACAAGTGGCGCGTGGACGCGGCGTTCGAGGTCGGCACGATCCCGGTCGTGGACGACGAGCTCCGCGCGATCTCCGCGCTCGCGGCGTCAACACGGCTGCCGCTCGTCCGCTGGCACGAGCTACGCCTTCGCGCGTCGGTCGGCGCCTACCGCGGCGAGTTCGCCGACGCGCGCGAGCTGAACCGGCTCGCCGGGGCGCTCGCGGCGGCGGAGCTGGCCGAAGACCGCTCCACTATGGGAATGTCCTTCGCCTTCGCGCTCCAGCTGGCGCTGCTCGTCGGTGACCCGGCCGAGCTGCCCGAGGGGTACGAAGAGCTGCTGGCGATCGCGCCGCCGTTGCCGATCACGATCGTTTCGCGCCCGCTCTGCGCGCTGGTCGCCGGCCGGCGCGACGAGGCTCGGGCGGGGTACGACACCCTGCGGCCGCGGCTGCGCGACCCCGACTTCATCGGGCACTCACCGGGAATCGGGCCGAACCTGCTGCCACTGTTGGAGGAGTTCCGGGACCTCGAGACGGCCGAGTGGCTCGCGAAGCAGCTGGCCGGCGAACCGCCGTTCGGCTCGGGCGGCGCGGGCACCTTCTGCGGCGACTGCTCCAGCAGCTCGGCCGCCCGGCTCGCCGCGCTCCTCGGCCGGCACGACGAGGCCGTGACGCTGTTCGAGGAGGCGATCGTGCTGGACGCGCGCCTCGGCGCCCGCCCGTACGTCGTCCACAACCGCGTCCGGCTGGCGGCGTCGCTGACGGCGCTGGGTGAGCCGGCGCGCGCGGAAACCCTGGCCCGGCAGGCCGCCGACGAGGCCCGGCGGCTCGGCATGCCCGGCTGGCTGCGCGACGCGACGGCGTTGCACGAGGGCGCCCGGAACGCGGCCGACCCGCTGACCGGGCGGGAGCGCGAGGTCGCGGTGCTGGTGGCCGCCGCGCTGAGCAACCGGCAGATCGCCCGCCGGCTGGTGCTTTCCGAGCGGACGGTCGAAAGCCACGTCCGCAGTGTGCTGGCCAAGCTGGGGCTGGCGAACCGGACGGAGGTCGCGGCCTGGGCGCACCGCCGCGGCCTCACGCCGGACTGAAGTCCAGCACGGCCCGCACGAACTGGTCCGGGTCGGAGTCCATCGCCTGGTGCGCCTGGCCGTGCAGCGGCACGACGCCGGCGCCGGGGATGCGCTCGGCCACCGCTTCGGCGGCGAGCCGCAGGTACTCCGGGCTTTCCGTGCCGGCGAGCAGCCGGACCGGGATCGTGATCCCGGCCAGCCGGTCGTCGAACACCATCGCCTCGACCACGGCCAGCTCACGCGGGATCGTCGGCGCCGCGGCGACCCGGGACGGCCAGACCGGGGTCGCCCGCATCGCCTCGACGTCCGCCGCGGAGAGCCGCAGCGCCTCCCGCAGGAAGATCTCCAGGATCTCTTCGGGACCGGCGGCCGCCGCCATGCGCTCACGCGCGTCCGGCCCGACCACGAACTCCCCCGGCTTCGGCCGCGGCGGCTCGTAGGCCAGCAGCCGGCCGACCGCACCGGTGAGCTGGACGGCTTCCAGCGCGCAGAGGGCGCCGTAGGAGTGCGCGAGCAGGTAGACGTCTCCCCCGGCGGCCTCGGCGACGGCGGCGATGTCCTGCCCCTCGCGCCGGATGTCGTAGGCGCCGGCCTCGTCACGGCTGAGGCCCCGGCCGCGGCGGTCGACGAGGTGCAGCCGGAACCGCCGGGCCAGCTGCTCGCGGACCGCCGTCCAGCGGTGGTGGTCGGCGCCGGTGCCGTGGACGAGCACCATCGGCGGGCCGGATCCCGCCGTCTCGAACCCGACAACCGTCCCGTCCGGCGACCTGACCGTGCTCGACATGCGTCGAACCTAGCGCCCGCACAGCCGCTGTGAGGTCTCTGTGGATCCGGCTCCACACGCTGCCGGGACGCCGCTGTTGTGGTGCTCTGGAGGGGTGGCGATCAAGTACTGGCGGCCCGCGCTCGCGGCCGCGACGGGCGTGCTGGTGGTGACGGCCGGCCTCGTCCTGGGCACGAACACCACGGCCGACGACGCCTACGCCGCCGGCGCCCCCGCTCCGGCCACTCCGGCCACTCCGGTCACTTCGCCTGCGCCGGCCACGGTTGCGAAAACCGCCACCCCGGTCGGCGCGTTGTTCGCGAACGGGAGCCATTTCTGCACGGCGAGCGTCGTCCATTCCGGAACCGGTGATCTGGTGTTGACCGCGGCCCACTGCGTCAAGGACGGGATGGCTTTCGCGCCCGGATATCACGACGGCGTCGCGCCTTATGGAATGTGGACGGTCACCGACGTCGCCGTCGCTCCCGGATGGACGGCTTCGGCCGATCCCGACCTGGATTTTGCGTTCCTCACCGTTCAGCAGCCCGGAAACCCGGCTTCGGTGGAAAGCCTCACCGGCGCGAACGTGCTCGGCACCGGCCGCGGGTTCACGCACCGCATCACCCTGACGGGCTACCCCGACACCACCGACAAACCGGTGGTCTGCCAAGGGGACACCACGCAGTCCGACACGTTCCAGCAACGCGTCGCCTGCCCCGGGTTCCCCGACGGCACCAGCGGCGGCCCGTGGGTGACCGACGGCGCGGTCGTCGGGGTCATCGGCGGTTACGAACTCGGCGGCGACACCCCGGACGTCTCCTACAGCGCCTACTTCGACGACGACATCGCGAAGCTGTACACGTCCGTCAACGGCTGAAAACGCGAACCGGGCCCGCGTCCCTGGCGGAGGACACGAGCCCGGTTCACCTCTCGCGAACCCTCAGCAGGACACGATGAGCCCGGTGAACGCCGAGCACTTCTTCGAAGCGCTGTCGTTGGCACTGGTGGGATCCGCCGGCGTGCTGGCCGTCCGCTGCACCGAAGTGACGTACGAGCCCATGGCGAGCAGGCCGCCGTTGAGGGAGAACTTGGCCGTGGCCGAAGCCCCGCTCGCCAGCGAAGCGACGTCGCAGTTCAGCGTCCGGGTGCTGCCCACGCGGGTGCAGCCGGTCGCGCTGCCGAACGACAGACCCGACGGATACGTTGCCACGACACGGATCCCGCCGGCCGCGGACGGGCCGTTGTTCGTCACGGTGAGCGTGTAGTCGAACCGCGCGTTCAGCCCGCCGTGCCCGACGGCGCCGAGGGCGACCTTGACGTCGGCGGCCGTGGTCGACTGGCCGATGGTGATCACCGGGCCGTCGGTGCTCGTGAAGGCGTAGTTGTCACCGACGAACTGGTGGCGCAGCGTGAACTGGCCCGGCGCCGCGGTTTCCTTGACCCGCAAGGTGAACGTGGCCGTCCTGGTCCCGCCCGGCTCGACGTTGCCGACCGGCGCGCGGTAGCTGCCGTCGTAGGTGTAGCAGTCCGCCGTCGTGTCGACGCACTCCACCAGGTCGGCGAGGTCGGTGAGCGGGGTCGGTCTCGCGGAGATCGCCGCTTTCCCGCCTTCGACCGCGTAATCGAGTTCGTTGTAAAGGGTTTCGGTGACCGTGAAGGTCTGGCCGGGCAGCACCGTGGTGGCGCTGACCTCGACCGAACTGGGAGGCGGGGCCGCCTCCGCGGCGGGCGCCACCGCGAGGAAAGCCGTGGCCATCGCGGCCACCGAGGACAGGATCGTGGTCCGTCGCCAGCTTCGTTGCATAGTCGTGATCTCGCTGTTCCGTCCGGGGAATGGCGCTCTGACAGATGTTCCGTTTGTCTCGTTGCACAGCCGACGTTGATCAGTCGTCGCGCTCCCGGAATTCGTTACCGCCATCCGGCGGTGCCGCGGAACCGCCGTCAGGACGGACGCCAGCGGCCGTTCATCTCACCCGGGCGCGGCGGCGGACCCGGCAGTTCTTCACCTTTTCCCGCGGCCAGGCCTTCGAGGAGCAGGGCGAGGTAGCGGCGCCGCAGCTGCGCGGTGCGCTCCGGGTCGTCGACGCGGATCGCCGCGCAGCACTCGAGGATCATGCCGAGGTCTTCGGTGACGGCGTCCGCGCGCAGCCGGCCGGATTCCCGCGCCCGCTCGAAGAGGCGCGCGGACAGCTCGCCGGCGTGGCGGGCGTCGTCGCCCATCTCGGCCGTCGGGGTGAACGTGCCGGCGAGGTGGACGGTCAGGGAGTGCACGTCGGCGTCGACGACCCGGCGGAGGAAACCGGTCAGCGCCGTCCAGCCGTCCGGCTCCTCGGCGGCGCCCTCGGCTTCGGCGATGTACTTGCGGAGCCCGTCGTGGCAGAGCCGGCAGAGCAGGAACTCCTTGCTCGGGTACCGGCGGTAGAGCGCGCTGATCCCGACGCCCGCGCGCTCGGCGACGTGCGAGATCGGGGCCTTCGGGTCGACGAGGAAGACCTCGCGGGCGGCGTCGAGGATGACGACGTCGTTGCGGGCGGCCTGGCCGCGGCGGCCGGGCAGGGCTGTCTCGGGCATGGTCGGAGATTACCACTGGAACGGATCGTTCCGCTCTGCTACAGTTCGGAACGAAGCATTCCGTTCCAGCCTGAGGAGCTCATCATGACGGTCCCCGCCCTCCGCCCGTTCCGCGCCGAGGTCCCCCAGGCCGCTCTCGACGACCTGCGCGGCCGCCTCGAGCGCGCCCTCTGGCCGGACGACCTGCCCGCCGCGTACGGCGTGACGAACGAGCGGGTCCGCGCGCTGGCCGAGTACTGGCTGGAGAAGTTCGACTGGCGGGCCTTCGAGGCGCGGCTGAACGCGTACCCGCAGTTCGTCACGGAGATCGACGGCGAGACCATCCACTTCCTGCACGTCCGCTCGTCGCGGCCGGACGCGACGCCGCTGGTGCTGACGCACGGCTGGCCGGGGTCGGTGGCGGAGTACCTCGACGTGATCGGCCCGCTGACCGAGCCGGAGTCGGCCGAGGCGCCGGCGTTCCACCTGGTCGTCCCGTCGCTGCCGGGCTTCGGGTTCTCGGGCCCGACGAAGTCGGCGGGCTGGGACAAGTACCGCACGGCGGCGGCGTGGGCCGAGCTGATGAGCCGGCTGGGGTACGAGTCGTACGGCGCGGTCGGCAACGACGCGGGGTCGATGATCTCGCCCGAGCTCGGCCGGATCGCGCCGGAGAAGGTCGTCGGGGTGCACGTCACGCAGCTGTTCTCGTTCCCGTCGGGCGACCCGGCCGAGATGGCGGACCTGAGCGAGGCCGACCAGGCGGCGCTCGCGCACCTGCAGTGGTTCTACGAGAACATGTTCTCGTTCAACCAGCTGCACAGCCAGCAGCCGCACACGCTGGCGTTCGCACTGGCCGACTCGCCGCTGGGCCTGCTGGCCTGGAACGCGCAGCTGTTCGGCGAGCACCTGGACGCGGACTTCGTCCTGGCGAACGTGGCGCTGTACTGGCTGACGGGCACGGCAGGCTCGTCGATCCGCTTCTACTACGAGGACGCGCACACGGCGACCCACCCGGCGGAGCCGACCACGGTCCCGACGGCCCTGGCGATGTTCAAGGGCGACTTCCAGTCGATCCGCCGGTTCGCCGACCGCGACCACACGAACATCGTCAGCTGGAACGCGTACGAAGCCGGAGCGGGCTCGGCCGGCCCCCGCGACGCGGCGGGCCACTACGCGGCGCACGAGGCCCCGGAGATCCTGGTGGCGGACATCCGAGGGTTCTTCGCAAGCCTGAGCGCGCCGGCGTGGCCGCTGCTGGCGTCGGCCCACGCGGCCCTGCGCACGGCGGTGGCGGGAGTCCAGGACTGGACGGTGCCAACCCCGTGCGACGCGTGGAACGTGACCCAGGTCCTCCAGCACGCGGCAGGCGACCAGCTGGGCTACGCGGCATTCATCACGGGCTCGGGCGGCCCCGACTTCGACCCGTTCTCCCCGTCGGGCGCCCTCGAGGTCTCGGCATCGGCGTTCCTGGAGCCGACTTTGACGGCGTCGGCAGCGGCCTTCGCAACGGTGTCACGGTCGGCAACGGAGGTCCCGACCCCGCTGCCCCAGGGAGCCCTCCCGGCCGAGGTGGCGGTAGGAGCGGCGGCGTTGGACGCGGCGGTCCACGCCTGGGACATCGCGGTGGCGACGGGCCAGGTTTCCCCGCTGACGGAGGAGATGGCGGCGGAGCTGTTGCCGGTGGCAAGGGAGCTGGCCGAGCCACTGCGCGGCTTCGCCTACGCGGCGGCGTTGGAGGGCCCGGCTGAGGACAGCGCGGTCTCGACGCTGCTGCGGTACTTGGGCCGCAACCCCCTTTGGACGGCTTGAGGTCTGGTGTTTCGCTGGGGTCTTCCCCGTGGGTTCGTACCACCGGGCCCCCCGGGGGTTTCCCGCTGGGGTTCTCTCCCGTGGGTTCGTACCACCGGGCCCCGGGGTTCCCCGCGGGGGTTCTCTCCCGTGGGTTCGTACCACCGGGCCCCGGGGTTCCCCGCGGGGGTTCTTCCCCGTGGGTTCGTACCACCGGGCCCGCTCCCACCGGGTTCCTCGCCGGGGTTTCTCTCCGGGGCTCGCTCCGCCAGGCTGCTCTACCGGGCAAGCCCACGCGGGGCTCCCCGCCCGGGCGCGCCCTCCGGGTTACGGCACCAGGCCTGCCCCGGCGGGGAGGCCCGGTGGAGCAAGCCCCCGCGGGCTCTCTTTGCCAGGTTCTCCGCCGGGCTTGCTTCACCCGGATCTCGCCCCCGGGATTTCTCCACTGGGACTTCTCCTCCGGATTCGTTCTACTGGGCCCGCCGACTCCGGGCCTGCACCATCCGGGTTGCCCACCGGGCCCTCCCCCGTCGGGCTTGCCCCACCGGGACCTCCCACCTCGGAGTTGCCCCGCCGGGCTCGCCCCACCGGATCGCCCCACCGAGACCTCCCGCCCCGGAGTTGCCCCGCCGGGCTCGCCCCACCGGGACCTCCCACCCCGGGCTTGCCCACCGGGGCTGCCCAGCCCGGGCCACCCCGTCGGGATCTCTCCGCCGAGGTTCCTCCCGTCGACCCCTCCACCGGGGGTTCTCTCCGCCGGGCTTGCTCCACCGGGCCTCACCGCCGGCCCGGGACCTCTCCGGCGAAGTTCCTCCGCCAGGGTTCCTCCCCGGGGTTGTCCGCCGATAGTGCTTCACCGGCCCTCTTCCCCCTCGGGCTTCTCCGCAGCGGTCTCTCCGCCCAAGTCTTTCCACCGGGCCCTCCCGCCGCTGGGGATGCCCACCGGGGGGTTGCCCGCCCGGGTCTGCCCATCGGGGATCCCCACCGGGGGTTGCCTCACCCACGCTTGCCCATCGGGATCTCTCCGCCGGATCTCACCGCCCGATCCCTCCGCCATAGCACCGACACTCGACCCACCGGCCCTGCGCAAGTCCACACTCACCGCGGCAACACTCCACCGCCCTCGCGCAACCTCCGCCAGGCCCCCCGCCCCGCATAATCCACTGTGGACAACCCAGCCCCGAGCACAACCCCTACCCCAGACCGACGACCTAGGTACGGTGTCCCGCATGACACGAAAGGCGGCCCCTCACCAACCAACCGCCCAGGAGCAGCGATGACCGAACCAGCCTTCCTCGAGATCGCCTGGACCGACCCGGTCACCGCCTGCCGCGGTTACCTCGTGATCGACCGCCTGGTCCGCGGGGTCGCCAGCGGCGGCCTCCGGATGCGCCGCGGCTGCACGCTCTTCGAAGTCCGCGGCCTCGCCCGCGGCATGACCCTCAAAGAAGCCCTCAACTACGACCCCCACGGCCGCTACATCCCCCTCGGCGGCGCCAAGGGCGGCATCGACTTCGACCCCTACGACGACCGCGCCCGGGATGTGGTCGCGCGGTTCCTTCATGCCATGCGGCCGCTGATCGAGCGGTACTGGACCATGGGCGAAGACCTCGGCCTGCGCCAGGACGTCATCGACGGCATCATCACCGAAATCGGCCTGCTCAGCTCCGTCCAGGCCGTCTACCCGCTGCTCGAAGACCGCGAAGAAGCGACCGGACGGCTCGCCGACGCCTTCCGGATCGAGGTCGGCGGCCTGGGGCTCGACGAGCTGGTCGGCGGCCTCGGCGTCGCGCAAGCCACCCTCACCGGCCTCGAACAACTCGGCCTGAGCAACGAGAACCGGGTTGTCGTCCAGGGCTTCGGCTCGATGGGCGGGGCCACCGCCCGGTTCCTCGCCGAGGCCGGGCTGAAGGTCGTCGGGGTCTCGGACGTCCGCGGTGTCGTCACCAACCCCGCCGGCCTGGACGTCGAGAACCTGCTCCGGCACCGCGACCGCTTCGGCGGCATCGACCGCGACAACCTCAAGCCCGGTGACGAGCTGCTCCCGCCGGAAGCCTGGCTCGACGTCGAGGCCGAGGTGCTCGTGCCGGCCGCCATCTCCTACTGCGTCGACGCCGACAACCAGGCCAAGATCGGCGCGAAGCTCATCGTCGAGGCCGCGAACCTGCCCGTCACCGCGGAGGCCGAGGAGCTGCTCGACGCCCGGGGCATCCGGGTGGTGCCGGACTTCGTCGCCAACTCGGCGACCAACTCCTGGTGGTGGTGGACGCTCTTCGGGGACGTCGGGGCGGACGCCGACGAGGCCTTCACCAAGGTCCGGACCCGGATGAAAGACCTGGTCAGCGGCATGTTCGACCACGCCACCCGCGACAACGTCAGCCTCCGGACCGCTGCCCTGAGGCTCTCGGAGCAGAACCTCGAAGCCATCCAGGACCGGTACGGGGAACGAACCGGCGACCGAGATAGTTGAACGCTCTATGAAACTCGGCATCTACAGCTTCGGCGACCGCGCTCCGGACCCGCGCACCGGCGAGCAACCCAGCGTCGCCACGACCCTGTCCAACACCCTCGAACGCATCAAGCTCGCCGACGAGCTCGGCCTGTCCTTCTACGGCCTCGGCGAGCACCACCTCGACCAGTACGCGATCTCCAACCCGGGCACGGTGCTGGCCGCCGCCGCGAGCCTGACCAGCCAGATCACGCTCAGCTCCGCCGTCACCGTGCTGAGCACCGAGGACCCCGTCCGCGTCTACCAGCAGTTCACCACGCTCGACCAGCTCAGCCACGGCCGCGCCGAGCTGCTCGCCGGGCGCGGCTCGTTCACCGAGTCGTTCCCGCTCTTCGGCAACGACCTCGGCGACTACGACGAGCTGTTCGAAGAGAAGCTCGCCCTGCTGCTGCGCATCGACCGCGAAGACCCGCTGACCTGGTCCGGCAAGTTCCGGCCGCCGCTGGAGAACGCGCGGATCCTGCCCCGGCCCTACCACCGCCGGCTGCGCATCTCGATCGGCACCGGCGGCAACCCCGAGTCGTCGATCCGCGCCGGGCTGCTGGGCCTGCCGGTGGTGTACGCCGTGATCGGCGGACGTCCCGAGCGCTTCGCCCCGCTGGTCGACCTCTACCGCCAGGCGGGCGAAGCCGGCGAGCACACCAAGGAAGACCTCCACGTCACCATGGGCGCTATCGGGTTCCTCGCCGACAACTCCCAGGACGCGAAGGAGAAGTTCTACCCGTACTGGCTCGAAACGATGAAGTACGGCGCGAAGGCCCGCGGCTGGGCCGTCCCGACCCGCGCGGAGTACGACCAGTACACCCACGGCGCGCAGGCGCTGTTCGTCGGCAGCCCGCAGGAGATCGCCGACCGGCTGATCACCGTCGGCAAGCTCACCGGCGCCGACCGGTACGCGCTGCAGATGGACTGGTCCGGCGTGCCGCACAAGGACGTCATGCGGGCCATCGAGCTGCTCGGCACCGAGGTGCTGCCACTGGTGGAAAAGGAGTTCTAGACGTCGTTCGCGGCGATGTAGCCGAACGTCATCGCCGGCCCGATGGTCGAGCCGGCGCCGGCGTAGCTGTGGCCCATCACCGCCGCGCTCGCGTTGCCGGCCGCGTACAGGCCGGGGATCACCGAACCGTCCGGGCGCAGCACGCGCGCCCGGGCGTCCGTGCGCATGCCGCCCTTCGTGCCGAGGTCGCCGGGGACGATCTTGAACGCGTAGAACGGCGGTGCCCACAGCGGCGCCAGGCAGGAGTTGGGCAGCACCAACGGGTCCGTGTAGTAGTGGTCGTACGCACTCGCGCCGCGCAGGTAGTCGCGGTCGGTTCCGGTCCAGGCGAAGCCGTTGAACCGGTCCACAGTGGACTTCAGCGCGGCCGCCGGCACGCCGATCTTCGTGCCCAGTTCCTGGATGCTCGACGCCTTGAAGACGGCGCCGGCCGCGTACCAGGCGTCCGGGAACGGCAGCAGCGGCAGGATGTCGCGGAACAGGTACTTGTTCCGGTAGTTCTGGTCGACGACCAGCCACGCCGGGATGTCGTTCCTGTCGTACATCGTGTGCACGACGTCGCTGTAGGGCGCGGCTTCGTTGACGAACCGCTGCCCGGCCTGGTTCACGATCAGGCCGCCGGGCAGAGTGCGCTCGGCGAGGCAGAAGTACGGGTCACCCGGGGTCGGGATCGCCGGGCCCCACCAGGCGTCGTCCATCAGGTCGAGCGCCGCGCCCGCACGCTGGCCGGCCCGGTGGCCGTCACCGGTGTTCTCCTTGGCCCCGACCGTCCAGTCGGTGCCGATCGGCTGCCGCTGGTACTGCGCGCGCATCGCGACGTTGTGCTCGAAACCGCCCGAGCCGACGATCACCCCGCGCCGGGCGCGCACGAGCCCCTGCGGCACCAGAACCCCGATCACCGCGCCGTTTTCGACGTTCAGGTCGAGCAACGGCGTGCTCAGCCACACCGGCACGTTCGACCGTTGCAGCCCGGCCCGCAGCCCCGCGGCCAGCGCCTGGCCCATGGTGAGCGGCTTCTGCCCGGCGAGCGCCGCAGCCGTGCCGCGCGCGAGACAGGTGGCGGCGACCGCGGCGCCCTTGGCGTTCACCGCGGCCAGGTTCAGCCACTTGTAGTCGGCGCTGAAGACGACGAGCCCGGGCGGCGTCGCGAGGTAGGCCGGGTTGAGGTTCGCCAGCTCGGCGCCGAGCAGGTTCCCGTCGAACTGGTCGGGCTCGATGGACCGCCCGTTCGGCAGGCCGCCCGGCAGCTCCGGGTAGTAGTCGCTGTAGCCCTCCATCCAGCGGAAGCGCAGCGGGCTGTTCGCCATCACGGACGCGATCATCGCGGGACCGTTGCGCAGGAAGGCTTCCTGGCGCGCGGCGGGGACGTCCGGGCCGACGACGGCGGCGAGGTACTGCGCGGCCTTCGCCGGGGTGTCCGGCACCCCGGCGGCGAGCAGCACCGGGTTGTTCGGGATCCAGATGCCGGCGCCGGAGCGGGCCGCGGAGCCGCCGAAGGTGGGCGCCTTCTCGACCACGACGACGCTCAGCCCACGGGTGGCCGCCGTCAGCGCCGCGGTCATCCCGGCCGCGCCCGAGCCGACGACCACGACGTCGTACTCGCCCAGCAGCGGCGCGGCGCCCGCGGACGGCGCCGTCGCGAGCCCGGACGTCACGGCGATGCCCACGCCCGCCGCGGTGCCGCGCAGGACCTGGCGGCGGGTCAGATCGGTTCCCATGGCGGACATCGTGTCGGCACCCCGGCAAAACTGGAACCTGTTCTACCCGCTTGGAGCAGCTCGGTAGGCCACTGGTCCGAACCCGTGACGCCGTTCGCCACGCAAGTTGACGGTTCCCTCATCTGCTGGATAACTTGAGCTCAGTCTCAAGTTCTCTCGAGGAGGTTCTCTTGTCCCCTGTGATCGCCGTCCTGGGCGTCGGGCCCGGGCTGGGCCTGTCGATCGCCCGCCGGTTCGGCCGCGAAGGCTTCACGGTGGCGCTGGTGTCGCGGTCCGGCTCGCGGCACCCGGCGTACCGCGAGTCGCTGTCCGGGATCACCACGCACACGTACGCGGCCGACGTCACCGACAAAACCCAGCTGGACGCGGTCCTCGACCGCATCAGGACGGACGCGGGCGAGCTCGACACCGTCTACTTCGGACCGGCCGACATGGCGGTCGGCGCGGCCATGGCGCCCCTGCCCGAAGCCGGCGTCGAGAACCTGCGGGTGCCGTTCGAGTCGATCGTGCTGCCCGCGGCGCAGCTCACCCAGGCCGTGCTGCCCCGGATGCTGGCACGCGGCGGCGGGTCGCTCCTGTTCGCCGGCGGCCTCAGCGGCAAGTACCCGATGCCGCTGCTCGGCAGCTTCGCCCCGGCCTCGGCGGCGCTGCGCATGTATGTCCTGACGCTCAACGAGGCCCTGCGCGAGACCGGCGTCTACGCGGGCGCGCTGACCATCGGCGGGCTCATCGAAGGCGGGGACATCCACCGGATGTTCCTCGAGCAGGACCAGGGTTTTGTCCCCGGCACCCTCGACCCCGACACGATCGCCGAGCGGGCCTGGACCCTCCACGTCGAACGCGACGAAGCCGAGGCCGAATTCGTCGGGGTCACCGCCTAACCTGGGGATCATGTTCACCCCGGGGGATCGTCACCTGCTCCGCGAAGCCCTCGTCGAGGCGGCCCGGTCCGACGAGCGGGTCACCGGCGCCGCGCTCACCGGCTCGGCCGCGCTCGACGCCGAGGACGAGTGGTCCGACATCGACCTCGCGTTCGCGGTCACCGGCGAGCCCGAGCCGGTGCTCGCGGACTTCACCACGCGGATGTACCGCGAACACGAGGCCGTGCACCACATGGACGTCGTGTTCGAGCGGACGGTGTTCCGCGTTTTCCTGCTGGCGAACACGATGCAGGTCGACCTGGCGTTCTGGCCGGAAGCGGACTTCGGCGCGACCACGCCGAAGTTCCGGCTGCTGTTCGGCACGGCGCGGGACCGCCCGCAGTCGCCACCGGCGGACCCGCGGCGGCTGGTCGACCTGGCCTGGCTGCACGCGTTGCACGCGCGGTCGAGCATCGAACGCGGCCGTGGCTGGCAGGCCGAGTACATGATCGGCCGGGTCCGGGAGCACACGCTGGCGCTGGCGTGCGTCCGCCACGGCCTGCCCGCGGTCGAGGGCCGCGGCCTCGACCGGCTCCCGGCCGAGGTCACCCGGCCGTTCGAGGCGACCCTCGTCCGCGGGCTCGACGATCTCCGCGGTCCCTTCCGGGCGGTCACGGAGCTCTTCATCGGCGAGATCGAACTGCTCGACGCCGACCTGGCTCGTCGCTTGGCGCCGCTGCTACGCGAACTTTCCTAAGCCAGGTAAGCGAGTTCCGGGTGCGCGGCGGCGTAGGCGGCCAGCAGCCGCCGCGCCACCGGAACCGAGCCGACCAGCGGATGCAGGGCGAACGCCCGCAGCGCCGCGTCGCGCGAACCCGTGGTCGCCGCTTCGATCGTCGCCCGCTCGACGGCCTTGACCGCGGTCACCAGGCCCAGCGCATGGTCGGACAGGGGCGCGGCGGCGAGCGGCCGGGCGCCGTTCGAGCCGACGACGCACGGGACCTCGACCACGGCGTCCGATGGCAGGCCCGGGAGTGCGGATCCGTTGCGGACGTTGAGGATCAGCGTGGTGCGTTCGCCGCGCGCGAGGGCGCGCATCAGCGCCAGCGCGACCTTTTCGTAGCCGCCGCCCTCGAGATCGTCTCGCTCTCCTTCGCGTGTCTCGGCCATGTACGTCGCTTCGCGCTCCAAGCGCGTGCGCTCCCACGACGTCAACGAAGGTTCGGCGTAGAACCCGCGTTGCTGCTCCAGCAACTGGGCGCCGCGCGACTCCGCGCCGCCTTCGCGGGCGAAGTAGTAATAGTGCAGGTATTCGTTGGGGAAGGCGCCGAGCACACGCAGCCAGTCCGCGCCGAAGAGCTTGCCCTCCTCGAACGACTCGCACGCGGCCGCGTCGGCGAGCAGCCGGGGCAGGACGTCCTCCCCGGCGAGCCGGACCGCGCGCAGCCAGCCCAGGTGGTTGAGGCCCGCGTAGTCGAACTCCGCGGTCGCCGGGTCGACGCCGAGGGCGCGGGCGACCCGGCGGCACAGCCCGACCGGCGAGTCGCAGATGCCGATCACGCGGCCGCCGAGCTCCGCGGCCATCGCTTCGGTGACCATCCCGGCGGGGTTGGTGAAGTTGATGACCCACGCGCGGGGCGCGAGCTCCCGGATCGTCCGCGCGAGGGCGAGCGCGACCGGGACCGTCCGCAGCCCGTAGGCGATGCCGCCAGCGCCGACGGTTTCCTGGCCCAGCACGCCTTCCGCGTGCGCGATCCGCTCGTCCAGCCGCCGGCCGTGCAGCCCGCCGACCCGGACGGCCGAGAAGACGAAGTCCACATCGGACAGTGCTTCCGCGAGGTCGGTGGTCGTGCGCACGCGCGGCGCGTTCGCCGCTCCGGCCGCCTGCTCGGCGAGCACCCGCTCGATCGCGGCGAGCCGTCCGGCGTCGACGTCGTGCAGGACCAGCTCGGTGACGTCACCCCCGGCCAGCAGCGCGCCGTGCACCAGCGGCACGCGGAACCCGCCGCCGCCGAGGATCGTGAGCCTCACCGCAGCACCTCGACGCCGGCCTCGCCCAGCGCCGCGCACGTCGGCCCGTCGGCTCCGGCGCTGGTGACGACCACGTCGAGCGCGTCCGGCCCGCAGACCTTGGCCAGGCCGGTGCCGGGGAACTTGCCCGCGTCGGCGAGCAGCACGACCCGGTCGGCGGCGGCGACCATCGCGCGTTTCACCGGCACTTCGACCACCGTCGAGTCCATCACCTGTCCGTCGTTGCGGACACCGCTGGCGCCGAGGAAAACCGTGTCGGCGTGCACCTGGCGCAGCGCGTCCTCGGTCAGGAATCCCACCATCGAGTGATAACTGCGCCGCACGACACCGCCGAGCAGGACGAGCTGGACGTCGTCGGCGTCCTTCAGCTCTTCGTAGACGGCGAGGCTGCTGGTGATCACGGTGAGCGCGCGGTCGCGCAGGTGCCGCGCCAGCCGGTGCGCGGTGGTGCCGATGTCGAGGAGCACGGTCTCGCCGTCCCCGACCAGGCTCGCCGCGCGCCGGGCGACGGCGTCCTTCTCCTCGGCGCGCTCGGCGGCCACGCGGGCGAACGGCTCGTCGTCCTCGGCCGCCGCCATCGCCCCGCCGTAGACGCGGGTCAGGCGGCCTTCGCGGTCGAGCTGCACCAGGTCGCGCCGCACGGTGGCCGGGCTGACCCCGAGCCGCTCCGCGAGCGCGCCGACGGGCACCGGCCCGTCCGCGCGGAGGGCCCGCAGGATCAGCTCGTGGCGACGCTGGGGCAGCATCCGGCGACCATAGCAGTCAAACTCGCTCACCTCACGGGCAACTTTGAGCGGGTCTTGCGCATTTTGCGCATCTGAAGCACGCTCGTGCGCACCCATGCGCGATTCGTGGAGGCGCCCGTGACCGCTGAGCCCGCACCCGAGATCGACGTCTTCCTGTCCGGTCTGCTGTTCTTCGACCTGGTGTTCACCGGGCTCGAACAACCGCCGGCGCCGGGCACGGAGGTGTGGACGGGCGGCATGGGCTCGGGGCCGGGCGGCATCGCGAACTTCGCGGTGGCGCTGAGCCGGCTCGGCCTGCGGACGTCACTGGCGGCCGCGTTCGGCACCGACGTCTACGGGCGTTATTGCTGGGACGTGCTGGCCCGGCAGGAGCGCATCGACCTTTCGCGGTCGCGGCAGTTCCCGGAGTGGCACTCCCCCGTGACGGTGTCGCTCGCCTACGCCGGCGACCGCGCGATGGTCACCCACGGCCACCCGCCGCCCGTGCCCGTCGCGGAGCTGGCCGGGTCCCCGCCGACGAGCCGGGCGACGGTCGCGCACATCGGGCTCGACACCGCCGAGTGGGTCCACGCGGCGCACCAGAACGGCAGCCTGGTGTTCGCCGACGTCGGCTGGGACCCGTCGGAGGCCTGGTCACCGGCGCTGCTGGAGCAGCTGGCGTGCTGCCACGCGTTCCTGCCGAACGACGTCGAGGCGATGCGCTACACCCGCACCGACACGCCCGAAGCGGCGTTGGCGGCCCTGGCCGACCTGGTCCCGATCGCGGTGATCACCCGCGGCGGCGACGGCGTCCTGGCGGTGGACGGCATCACCGGCGAGACGGCGGCCGTTCCGGCCCTCCCGGTGGAGGTCCTCGACGCGACGGGCGCGGGCGACGTCTTCGGCGCGGGGTTCGTCGCGGCCACCCTGACGGGCTGGCCCCTGGCCGAGCGCCTGCGGTTCGCATGCCTCACGGCCAGCCTGTCGGTCCAGCACTTCGGCGGCGCGCTGGCCGCACCCGGCTGGCACGAGATAGCGGAGTGGCACGCACGCAACCGCCGTCCGGACTACGAGTTCCTCGACGACGTCCTCCCAGCGGAGACCATCGCGGCGATCACCCGCCGAGGCCCGGTGACGCTGGGTTTCGGCGAGGACAACTGGCACTGATGCGAGCCCACCGCTACACGGCATCCGGCCTCCGCACCTCCCTGCTGACGGTCCCCGGCGCGGTGGGCGCGGAAGCGGTCGGGCTCCGGCCGATCGGCGAGGTGATGGGCTGCGTCGTAACCCGCTCGGAGGACCTGACGTCAAGCATGCGCACCGGCTACGCGACGGCGTTGGACCGTCTTCGCGCGGAGGCCCGGTCCCTCGGCGCGGACGGCGTCCTGGCGATCAGCTGCACGGCAACCCACCCACGCCAGACGATCCAGGAGTTCGTGGCCCTCGGCACCGCGGTCCGTGCCAGCCGTGGAATGCGTCCGGAAGAGCCGTTCACGACGGGGTTGTCGGGTCCGGAGGTGGCGAAGCTCCTGCTGTCGGGCTGGGTCCCGGTGAGGTTGGCGATAGGCATCCACGGCGGCGAGGTGTACGACATCGCGATGACGGACCGCCCGGGTCGGGAGGCAGCGGCCCCGACGGAGCTGGTGACGAGGGTGAGAGCGGCGGCCCGCGAGGAGTTCGCGGCGGCGGTTCGGGTGTCTGGCGCGGATGGCGGGTTGGTGTCGTCGACAACGTTGCGAGCATGGGCTCTGGGCCGGACGGGAGCGGCGGCAGTGGCGGGTGTGTTCGGCACGGCGATCGCCCGGTGCGGCGATGGTCGGGCGGGGGTTTGGGCGGTGGTGCCGGTGGATGGCGGGCTGCCGGGCGGACGGGGTTGACGGGGAGCGCTGCTGGGCCACGCGATCGCCCCGCCGCCTGCTGACCTTGGCTGCCGCCGCCGCTCAGCCGGGCGGCCGCCTGGCCACTGGGTGCTCGCAGCCGCTGGCATTCGCCGCCGGTCGGGGCGATCGCCTGGTCGCGGCGTCCGGATACCGCTCGGCCGGTCGCTGCCGGTGAGATGGTCGCCCGGGCCCCGCCGCCGGGTGCCTGTTGCCCCTCGGCCGCCGATCAGCCGGGGCAGCCGTCGGACCATCACCAGATGCTCGCTCCTGCGTGGCCGCTTGCTGCCCAGCCAGCGCGATCGCTGGCCGCGTGGCGCCGAAAGTTCACCGCCGCACCGCCGCACCGCCGCACCGCCGCACCGCCGCACCGCCGCACCGCCGCACCGCCGCACCGCCGCACCGCCGCACCGCCGCACCGCCGCACCGAACGCTAGCTGCCGCCGACCGTCCGGCCGGCGAGCCGGTCGGCGAGCCGGTCGGTCGACACTCCTCACCGAGGGGACCTTCCGGACATACCCCGTCGATCACCCCTCACCCACCTCTTCCCCGCGCGGATCCGTGCCACGATGGGAGGTGAGCCCGGCGAAGGAGGTCCGAAGTGCCCGACTGGGACGGTCGTGGCCTGCCGCCCGTGGCGCGGGCGCGGGTCGAACGCTTTGCCTCCTCCGGGCTGAAGACCTCGCTGCTCACCGTGCCCGGCGCCGTCGGGGCCGAGGTTGCCGGCTTCACCGCCGTCGGCGAGGTCATGGGCTGTGTTGTGCAGCAGATCGGCTGGGCCGGCCCGGGCGTCTGGGCCGCCGAACAGGTCAAGCTGCTCTCGGGCATGCTGCGCCAGGGCTACAAGACCGCGCTCGACCGGCTCGTCCAGGAGGCGACCGCGCTCGGCGCCGACGGTGTGCTCGGGATCGGGTTCACCATCACCTCGCTCGACGACGTCATGCAGGAGTTCGTCGCCCTCGGCACCGCCGTCCGCGCCGAAACGAAACAACGGCCGCGGCGGGTGTTCACCACCGGTCTGGCGGGCCAGGACGTCGGCAAGCTGATGCAGGCGGGCTGGGTCCCGGTGAGCGTCGCGATCGGGGTCGCCGGCCGCGCGACGGTCGACTACAACATGCCGAACCAGACCGTCGCGTGGGCCGGGAACATCGAGGTCGACGCGCCCACGAAGGTCGTCACCGAAGCGCGTGCCGCCGCGCGTGCCGAGTTCGGCCGCGCGATCCGCGACTGCGGCGCCGACGGCGGCATCGTCTCCACCATGACCCTGCAGTCCTGGCCGGTCCAGCAGGTCGCCGTCGCCGGCGTCGCCACCGTGACCGGCACCGCGATCGCCCAGTTCCACACCGGCGCCGCCGCGCCGACCGCCGCGCTCAAGATCCTGCCGTTGAACCGTTCCTGAGGAGGCTTCGTGACCACCGCGGATCCCGCCGCGCAACACATCCCCGAGGATGCGATGCGCCGGCTCGCCGAGATGCGACCTGGTCAGAAGACCAGCCTGTTCACCTCGGACCTGAGCGTCAACGAGTTCCTCCTCGTGCGCGAAGCCGGGTTCCGGCCGCTGGGGCTCGTGCTCGGCTCGAGCATCTACCACGTCGGGTTCCAGATGGGACGGTGGAGCAAGAACCAGGAGCTCGACCGGCTTTCCCAGGCCATGTACCACGCCCGCGAGCTCGCGATGTCGCGGATGGAGGCGGAGGCGGACGTCCTCGGCGCGGACGGCATCGTCGCGGTCCGGCTCGAGATCGAGTTCAAGGAGTTCGGCAGCGACCTCGCCGAGTTCATCGCGGTCGGCACGGCGGTCAAGGCCGACGAACCGGGCGAATGGCGCAACAACACGGGGAAGCCGTTCACCTCCGACCTGTCCGGCCAGGACTTCTGGACGCTCGTGCAGGCGGGCTACGCGCCGCTCGGCATGGTGATGGGGACGTGCGTCTACCACATCGCGCACCAGCGGTTCCGGCAGATGATGGGGAACATCGGCCAGAACGTCGAGATCCCGCAGTACACCGAGGCGTTGTACGACGCGCGCGAGCTGGCGATGTCGCGCATGCAGACCGAGGCCGAGCAGCTCGAGGCGGAGGGCATCGTCGGGGTGCAGCTGCTGTCCCTGCCCCACCGGTGGGGCGGCCACACGACGGAGTTCTTCGCGATCGGCACCGCGGTGAAGCCGTTGCGCGCCGACCACCACATCGCCAAACCGCAGCTCGTCCTGCCCCTCACCGACTGATGGGCGCCGAGCTGGAGTTCCACCTGCTGGTGGCGGCGCTGCGTTCGGACCGCGCGGACGTCGAGTCGTACCACCGCGTCCTGTCCGAGACCCTGGGCGACGCGCTCCCGCCGGGAATGGTCGAGGTTTCCCGCCGCCGCACGTTCGCCGACCGCGTCGCGGGCCGCGCCGGGCAGGCGGTTTCGGTGCAGGTCACCACGCCGGACCGGGTGCTGGTGCTGAGCGCGGGCAAGCACGGCGGGGTCGACGCGGAGATCCGCCAGGTCGTGCGGGGCGTGGTGATCAGCCGCAAGGAAGCCGCGATCGACGACTGGCTCGAGGCGCTGGCCCAGGAACTGACGACGCTGGCGTCGAAGGACGCGAAAGCACGGGATGCGCTGTCGCGGCTGCTGGGTGACTGAGAAACCGTTGGCACTCAAGGGAAGTACATCGGGGGCCTGAACGCGCGCCCCCGATGTACAGCCTAGCTTGAGGGTACGACAAAACGGTGGTGCCGGAGCCGGCCGGGACGCGTGGCCGGCCGGCTCCTCGGTGGGACTTACCCGACCGACACCCGCAGGATCTTGTTGTGGCTGTTGTGCGGGGTGCTGTCCTTGTCACCGTCCACACTGGTCGCCAGCCACATCTGGCCGTCCGGGGCCGGCTCCACCGTGCGGAGCCTGCCGTACGTTCCGTTGAAGAACGTCTGGAAGTTCGTCAGCGAGCTGCCGCTGATCACCGCGCGGTAGAGCCGTGTGCCGCGCTGGCAGGCGACGTACAGCGCGTCGCGGATGATCGTGATGCCGCTGCACGAACCTTGCGCCACCGGGTAGGTCTTCTTCGGCGCGATGAACCCGGCGGTGCCGCACGACCCCGAAGTCCCTTCGCACGACGGCCAGCCGTAGTTGCCGCCCTTCGTGATCAGGTTCGTCTCGTCCATGACGCTGTTGCCGAACTCCTGCTCCCACAACCGGCCCTGGGAGTCGAACGCCAGCCCCTGCACGTTGCGGTGCCCGTAGCTCCACACCGCGTTGTGGAACGGGTTGTCCGCCGGGATCGTGCCGTCCGGGTTGGTCCGCAGCACCTTTCCGTTGAGACTGCTGGTGTTCGACGCGTTGTCGCCGTTCTGCGCGTCACCCGTGCCGGCGAACAGGTACCGGCCGTCCGGGCTGAAGCGCAGCCGCCCGCCGTTGTGGAACTTGTTGCGCGCGATGCCCGTCACGAGGATCTGCTCGGTGCTCGTGGACAGCGAATCGGCGGCGGGGTCGTATTTGATCCGGACGATCCGGTTGTCGTTCGGCGAGGTGTGCATGATGTAGAGCCAGTGGTCGGAGGCGAACGACGCCGGGTTGATCTCCAGGCCGGTCAGGCCGCCTTCGCCGTCGGTGCTCTGGACGTTCGGCACGGTCCCGATCGTCTTCTTCGCGCCGGTCTTCGGGTTCAGGTGGACGATCGAGTGCGCGTCACGCTGGTTGTAGAGGATCGTGCCGTCCGGCAGGGTGACCAGACCCCACACGACGTCGTCATCGGTCCCGACCTGCGTCGCGCCGCACACACCCTGCGACGGCGAACAGGTCGACCCGGGTGTTGTGGTGACGTCCAGGACCGGCGTGCTGGGCTCGCTCAGGTTGCCGTTCCCGTCGAAGGCCCGCACCTGCAGGTGGTAGGCGATGTTCGGGGTCAGCCCGCCGAGCGTGGTGCTCGCCGTGTCGGAGGTGCCGATCTAAGTGGCGGCCCCGCCGACGACGTTGAAGATCCGGTAGCCGGTGACCCCGACCTCGTCGGTCGAAGCGGTCCACGCGAGCCCGATCGACGTGCTGTTGACCGCGGTCGTGTGCACGTTCCCCGGCACGGACGGCGGTGTGTGGTCATCCGACGGCGGTGTCTTCACGGCGAGCGTGCCGCTGGCTTGCGACACGTTCCCGGCCGCGTCACGCGCGTTGACGTAGAAGCCGTAGTTGCCGTTCGGGCTGAGGTTGCCGCAGGACGCGGTGAGCGCGCCGGTGGTGCTGGCGCAGAGCTGCCCGTCCCGATAGACGTCGTAGCCCGCAACACCGTCGTTGTCGGTCGCCGCGGTCCACGTGATGGTCGCGCTGGTGGGCGTGACCCCGACGAGCGTCGGCGTGCCGGGCGGTGACGGCGGCTCGACGTCGCCGGTCGAACCGTAAACGCCGAACTCCTGTAGCGAGTAGCCCTTCGACGCGTCGGTGCGGCAGCGTTTTGTGCCGTACACCCGCACGTAGCGGCCGGTGCCGTCGAGCGAGGTCAGGTCCTCGACGCCCCCCTTTCCGGTGGTGGTCGCGTAGATCCGCGTCCACGTGACGTGGTCGGCGGACGTGTCGATTTCGTAGGCGGTTGCGCAGGAGGCGTCCCACTGCAGCCGGACCCGGCTGACGTGCGCGGTCACGCCGAGGTCGACGTAGATCCACTGCGGATCCACACCGGCCGCGCTTGCCCAGCGGGTCGCCGAGTCGCCGTCGACGGCGTCCGGCGCCGGACAGCACCCGCCCGCCGACGACGCCGTCACCGGCTTTCCCTGCGACAGCAAGGGATCCGCGGCTTGCGCCGGCCCCGCCACACTGATCGTCCCGACGACGAGCGCGGCCACCGCGGCCACGATCGTCCCCACCCGAATCCGTCCGGTCATCCCGTCCTCCACACAGCCGGCGCGGAGGATCGACCAGTGCGAGGCCTCCGCGGAACACAGTCGTGCCGCCACGGCCCCGGTCTGCTGCTCGCGCGCCCGGGCCCGTCGGCGAACGACCCGTCGGCGCAGGCAGAGGCGGATGCCTGACGACGACGGCGGGGTTCTCCGGGACCGGGACCGACCTGGGCAGGGCGATCTCGTCAGAACCCTACGAGCGGAACGTCCGGCCGGTCAACCGGCGCCGGACCGGCGTCCCGCTCATCGGGTAGCGCCGTGAAACCGTTGAGGGAGAACGAATTTCAGTTCGGCACCACCCGCCCCAGGAAGCCCCGGATGTACCCGGCGATGGTGTCCAGGTGCGTCTCCAGCGCGAAGTGGCCCGCGTCGAGCAGGTGGATCTCGGCGTCGGGCAGATCACGGGCGTACGCGCGGGCGCCGTCGGCGATGAAGATCTCGTCGTTGCCGCCCCAGACCGCCAGCAGCGGGACCTGGCTGGTCCGGAAGTACTCGTGGAACTTCGGGTAGAGGCCGATGTTGTGGTGATAGTCGGCGAGCAGCGCCATCTGGATCTCCGCGCCGCCGGGCCGGTCGAGCAGGGCCTGGTCGTGGATCCAGACGTCCGGGCTGACCAGCTCCGGGTCGGGCGAGCCGTCCAGGTACTGCGCCTTCGTCGCCTCGAGGGTGACCATGGCGCGCAGGTCCTCCTCGGTGAGCGTGCCGGCCGCGAGCCGTTGCGGGAGCCCGGCGCCCAGGCCCTCGACGTAGGCGTTGCCGTTCTGCGTGACGATCGCGGTGACCCGGTCCGGGTTCCCGGCCGCGACGCGCAGCCCGACCGGGGAGCCGAAGTCCTGGATGTAGAGCGCGAAGCGGTCGAGGCCGAGCTGGTCGAGCAGGCCCGTCGTGAGCTCGGCGAGCGCGTCGAAGGTGTAGGTGAACTCGTCGGCCGACGGCGCGTCGGACGCACCCGAGCCCAGGTAGTCGGGCGCGACGACGTGGTAGCGGTCGGCCAGCGCCGGGATGAGGTGCCGGTACATGTGCGAGCTGGTCGGGAAGCCGTGGAGCAGCACGATCGTGGGCGCGCCGGCGGGCCCGGCCTCCCGGTAGAACAGCCGGTGCCCGGCGACGGTGGCGTAGCGGTGATGCACGGTGACCATCGGTTTCTCCTCGCGTCTCATGGATACTTTTTATTTATCCATGAGACGAGGTAGGCTGTCAACGGGTCAGGGAAACTGGACACTGGACTCGGGAGGCGAACGTGGTCACTGCAGCACCCGGCGAGGAGCGCTCGCCGGCCCTGGCGCTGGTCAACACCCGGCGGCTCAACGCCGGCGAGGAGGTCGACGACCTCGCCGAGCCCCGCGAGGCCACCGCGTGGTTGCGCCGGCACGAACTCCCGGCGGCTTCCGTCGGCGCCGACGACCTGAGGCGCTTGACCGGCCTCCGCGCCGCGGTCCGCGAACTGCTGGCGGCCCTGGCCGAGGACCGCTCACCGGACGCCGGCGCCCTCGAGACGGTGAATGCGGCAGCCCGCGCCGACCGGGCCGCACCCCAGCTCGCCTGGCCGGCCGGTCCCAGCCTCGAGTGGCACAGCGCCCACCCCGGCAGCGCCGACGAGGCCCTGGCCGCCCTCGCCCGCGACGCGATCAACGTGGTCAGCGGTGACCTCGGCCGGCTGGCGCGCCCATGCGAAGCCCACGGCTGCGTGCGGTTCTTCTTCCGCGAGCACGCCCGCCGCCGCTGGTGCTCGACGACCTGCGGCGACCGGGTCCGCGCGGCCCGACACCAGCGGTTGGTGGTCGAGCAGCGGGAGTCCTCCCCGGAGCGCTCCTGACCCGGCCGCGCTCGCTACGCCGAAGCTGCCAACGCAGCTCCTTCAACGACAGCGCGAGGACAGTTCTCTGCGCCCAGGCCGCTCACACGGCTCGCTTCGACAACACCACGAGGCAATTCACTAAACCCGGGCCGCCCGCACGACTTCCTTCGACAACACCACGAGCCCAGTTCCATTCCGCCCAGGCCACCCACACGGATCCTTCGGCAACACCGCGAGCGCAGATCACTCCGTTGTGAACACCGCCGAGCGGCTCACCTCCGCCCATTCGGCCACTTCGGCGCCGCGAGCACGTTCCGACCGTTGCACGGCTTCGACCGCGTCCGCGCCGAGCAGCAGCCTCAGCGGAGGTTTGTCGAGGCGGACCAGGTCGGTGAGGATGTGGGCCGCCTTGGCTGGGTCGCCGGCCTGCTTGCCGTCGCTCGCGTCGCGCAGGCGGTGCATCTCCCCCACCGATGCGTCGTACTCCGGGCGGACCGTCGCGCGTTCCATCGAGGCGCCCTGCCAGTCCGTGCGGAACGCTCCAGGCTCGACGATCGTGACCTTGACGCCGAACGGTTTCACCTCCGCGTTGAGCACCTCGGAGAAGCCCTCCACGGCGAACTTGGCGGCCTGATAAGCGCCCAGCCCGGGTGATCCGCCGACCCGGCCGCCGACCGACGAGAACTGCAGGAAGTGCCCCGAGCCCTGCTCGCGGAACACCGGCAGGGCCGCCCGGGTGACGTTGACAACGCCGAAGAAGTTCGCCTCGACCTGCGCCCGGAAGTCGTCTTCCGCCATGTCTTCGATCGGCGCGCTGTTCGCGTACCCGGCGTTGTTGACCACCACGTCGAGCCCGCCGAACTCCCGCACCGCGAACGCGACCGCCTCGCGCGCGGCCGCGGGGTCCGTGACGTCCAGTGCGAATGCGCGGACCGCCTCCCCGTACTCGGCCACGAGATCCTTCAGCTGCTCCGGGCGGCGCGCGGTCGCGACCACGCGGTCACCGGTCTCCAGCGCGACCCTGGCCAGCTCGCGCCCGAACCCGCGAGAGCTGCCTGTGATCAGCCACATCCTGCCCATGATGCCCCTCTCCTCACTCTCCGGCCGGCCACAACCAACCGGTTGGTTAGCTCCAGGAAACACCGCACGGCCACGTTTGTCAACTAACCAGTCAGTTGATACGGTGGTGACATGAGAGACGCGGCCGAGACCAAGAGGCGATTGCTGGCCGCCGCCACCGAGGAGTTCGCGGAACGGGGCATCGCGGGCGCCCGCGTAGACCGGATCGCGGCCGCCGCGGAGTGCAACAAGGCGATGATCTACACCTACTTCGGCAGCAAGGACAAGCTGTTCGACGCGGTGTTCGGCGAGTCGGTCGCGCGGTTCGTCATCGACGTCCCGCTCGACGCCGGCGACCTGCCGGAGTACGCCGGCAAGCTCTTCGACCGGTACGAAGAGCGCCCGGACGCGCTGCGGCTGGCGGTGTGGCACCGGCTGGAGCGGCCCGAAGGCAAGTGGGTCACGGAAATCGTGCTGGCCAACGAGATCCGGCTGGACGACCTGAAACGAGCACAGGACGACGGGAGGTTGACCAAGCACTACACACCCATGGAGCTGCTGGTGCTGATCCAGTCGGTCTCGACGGCGTGGACAACGACCAATTCGGAGCTCGGCGTCCGCACGGCGATCCCCCGCGACCAGCGGCGGGCGCTGGTGGTGGACGCAGTCAGGAGGCTGATCGCGGAGCAGTGACGAGCGGTGCACGAAGGCTGCGAGCACGGGTAGCGTGTGATCCGCCAAGCAGGCCGGCGGAAGGACACCCGATGGACTGGACGCTCGAAGTGGTCGTGGTGCCGGTGTCCGATGTGGACCGCGCGAAGGCCTTCTACGCCGACCGCCTCGGGTTCGCCGTCGACCACGACACGAAGATCGACGAGAGCACGCGGCTCGTGCAGCTGACCCCACCGGGGTCGGGCTGCTCGGTGGTGATCGGCAAGGGAGCCGTGCCGGACATGCCGCCGGGTTCGCTCAAGGGACTCCAGCTGGTGGTCAACAACCTGCCGAAGGCCCACGCGACGCTCACCGAGCGCGGCGTCGAGGTCAGCGGAATCCAGGTCTACGGCATGGGCGCCTGGGACGGCGAAGCAGACCTGAACAACGTGGGTTTTGTGCACTTCGCCGACCCCGACGGCAACGCGTGGACGATCCAGCAGATCACGGCCCGCGTCTAGTCGACGAGAGCCCCGCAGCTGACGTTGACGGTCGACGCCGTCATCGAGCGCGCCCGATCCGAGGCGACGAAGGCGGCAACCGCGCCGACGTCGGCCCAGCGTCGCCGCGCGGCTCAGCATCGTCTGGCCGGTGATGCTGTCCTCGACCACCTGACGACCCTCGAAGTCCGCGGGCAGGGTTTCGGGAATGCCGCCGGTCCGCAGCGTCACGGTCCGCACTCCCCGCGGCCCCAGCTCGGCGGCGATCTGCCGGCGCATCGCCTCGAGCGCGTGGAAGGCGATCTGCAGCCCGCCGACGGAGAACTCGCGCACGGGGTCACCCGCGCCGCCGAAGAACAGGACCACGCCCGACTTCTGCTTCACCATGTGCCTCGCGGCGGCGCGGGCGGTCAGGAAGTTCGTCCGCACCGCGGTGACCACAGGCTGCTCGTAGTCGGCGAGCGTCATGTCGAGCAACGGCGTGCCCTGCACGTCCCCGTGGGTGATGAGGTTGAAGGAGACATCGATGCCCCCTCGGCCGGCAACGGCGTCGGCGTGCTCGTCGACGGCCCGTTCGTCCAGCGCGTCGACCTCGGCGGTCTCGGCCCGCCCGCCGGCCGCCCTGATCCGCTCGGCGACCTCGTCGAGCCGGCCGAGCGTCCGCCCGGCGAGGAAGACGGTCGCGCCTTCCTCGGCGAAAGCGCAGGCCACGGCGCTGCCGATCCGCCCTCCGCCGCCGTAGACGATCGCGTTCTTGCCCGCGAGCAAGGTCATGAGTACCTCCGATGTCCGGGTGCGTTCGTCCCTGCGTCGAACGGGCGACGCCGAAATCGACACGGCGGGGTCGTCTCGTCCGACCACGGATCAGGGGCACACCCACGCCTTTGTGGCCCAGGCGCAGCAGAGGCTGCGGTTGAAAGAGTTGATTCCGCCGGGGAAGGAATCCCGCCCGTCCGCGATGACGAGGACGTGGTGGTGTCCAGCCGGAAGTCGAACCCGCGCCGCGAGCAGCACCAGCGGTTCCTCGGAGCCGGCCCGAGGTTGTCGGGCCGGCAACGATCGGCTAAGCGCTCACGCGGCCCGCTGGCCGAACCCCGTTGTGTTCCGGCGCAACCAGCGGTGGCGCCGCGATCGCCCAGCCCGCCCGCTCCTTGGCCGAGATGTAGTCCCGTGCCTTCTCCCCGGGGTCGGGCATCGTCAGCAGCTGCTGGTCGACCTTGATGTCCGCGGCCAGCAGGGCGGCCACCTTGGCCGGGTTGTTCGTCAGCAGCTTGACTTCTCGCAGTCCCAGCTGGCTCAGCAACGCGGCTGCGTCGTCGTAGTGCCGGCTGTCCGGCTTCAACCCCAGCGCCTTATAACTCGCGAAGGTGTCGAGGTGCTTCTCCTGGGAAATCCGGTGCCCCCTGGCTTTGGCCAGCAGGCCGGCGCCGCGGCCCTCCTGGTCCAGGTAGACGAGCACGCCGGAGCCGTGGTTCCGGATGATGCGGCGTGATTCCCGCAGCTGCCAAAGACAGTCGCAGTTCGTCGATTCGAAGATCTCGCCGTAAACGCAACGGGAATGGACCCGGACCGGGCAGCCGTCGACCGGATCGCCGTACACCGCCGCGCACGGCGGATTCATGCGGTCCACCCCGTCATCGAGGACGACGGCCCTGAACGCCCCGTCGGCGCCCACCAGTTCGTGTTCCACTGCTGCCATCACGGGTTCTCCAGCTTTTGGTCGGTCTCGAGAGTGCGCTCGACCTCGTCGAGACCCGGCATGGACTCGACGATCTCGTCCAGTGACGGATTGGTCGCCATCGCCGCGATCGCCCAGCGCAGGGCTTCTTCGCGGCTTCGGCCGGCACCCTCTTGAATGAGTTTTTGGACGAGCGCCGCGGAAAAAGCTTCACGGACGCCCGGTGCGTCGTCGAGCGGGACCGGCGGGCCCTCGATGTCTTGGGAGATCGCGCTCGAGCGGATCCTACAACCGAAACTTTCGACAACACAGACCGCGCCCACCCCGAGGGAAAGCAGGGACCGGGCCAGGTCGTCGACGGTGCGCGGACTGTCCGGATCGGACAGCAGCCTGCGCAGCTCGCCTTCGCGGCCGACGAGGTAGTCCACCCCGCGCAGGAGCCGGTAGAGCTGCTGCGGCGCCTCACGGGGTGGCGAGGCCTGCAGCAGCACCAAGGGCTTCTTCGGTTGCGCGGTAGCGGCCGAGAGCGCCCACTTGATCGTTTCCATCGGCGGCTCGAGGGTCACCAGCACGGCGTCCGCCTCGGCCATCGCTTCCCGCACGCGAGGCGTGCGAAGGTCCTCTCTGGACAGCGAGACCTCGAGCTCGTTCATCCAGCCGAGGTACCGCGTCTCGCCGGTCGGGCCGACGAGCACCAGGGCCCGCGGGCTTGCCGCTCCCGGCGTCCCTTTCACCAGATCGGTCGACAAGGACTCCTTGCGCATGAACTGCAGGAGGTCGCCGGCCTGGGAGTCACCGCCGATGGCGGCCACCAGCCGCGCGTCCAGCCCGAGACGACGCCCCGCGACGGCCAGGTTCAGCCCCTTGCCCCCCGGGTGCACGTCGAAGGACTGGGCCTGGATCGCTTCGCTGACGTCGGGCCATTGGTCGGCGACGACGACGTGGTCGGTCGACGCGCCGCCCACCACCACCACGGTCCCCACCGTCTCCCCGGCGGGTTCGGCCTCGACGGGTTCCGCGTCCCGCACGCAGCGTTCGGCCAGCACGCCCAGCGCCCGGGTTTCGATCGAGCCGCGCAGGCTCCGGACCGTCGGCGCCGGGTAGTCGCTCGTGACGCCGAGCAGCGCGTGCAAGGCGTCCCAGCCCTCGGCCAGCGCGCGGCGGCGCTCCCCCAGGTCCTCCGCGTACAGCCGGCCGACCTCCGCGCCCGGGCTCACGCGTGCGCGGAGAACGCCGAGGGCCAGTGCGGCGTCCGCGATCAGCAGGTCGTTCGGGTCGAGGCCGGCGACGACCGTGGTCACGACGTCCACGATCGCTTCGCCTTCGGACACCCCGGTGTCGCCGATGTGGCGCCGGACAGCGGGCAGCTCGGCGAGCAGGCGGACGTCGACCTCGGTGGTCTCGAGGCGCTCCACGGTCAGCCCGCTGCGCGTCCTCAGCTTGAGGAAGACGTTCCGGACACCTTCGACGTTGGCGTCGTACCTCGCCATCGCCTCAGCCTACCTCTCTCCGTCACTTGCCCTTCTTCGCCTGCCACTTGCTCCGAAGATTCCTCCCGCCTACCGGCAAGTTACTCCGTTCGGCCCGTTTGACCCCGGCATTCGGGGAGGCCGTGTCGGACGATGGGCCGTGCGCATGCCTTGAACAGGGAGAACCGTGCAGGTGACATCGTTCTGTCAATTGACATCGTTACTGGGCAAATGTCACGCTGAAGGTGCTCATGGACCCCTGGGAGGTCGTCATGCAGCCTCGGAACACCAGGTCGGCACGGGGAGTCCGACCTTCGAAGCCCCAGCTGGGCTTGAACAACTCGACGTCCGGCAGCCGGCGTGCCACTCGGGTGTCATTTGCCGGGATGATCATTTTCAGTGCCGTCGTCAGCGGGTGCGCGCTGCCGGCGCGGGCCGTGACCCCCAGCGGGGGCGACCGGGTCGTCGTGGTCGTCAGCGGGACGGCGAACGAGCCTCGGCCGGCCGTCACCGATGCCGTCCTCACCGTGCTCCGCGACGCCGCGAACAGCGGGAACGTCTCCCAGCAGGGCTCGGGCAAGAGCAGCGTCGTGCTGGTGTCGGCCGCGGACGGCGGGGACCGGCGGTCGGTCGTGCTCACGCCGCGGCGGGCCGACGGCTCGCTGGAACACGGGCTCTCCCGGCCGTCGTTGATCGAGCGGAACGTCGCCAGTGCCGTCGACGCCATCGGCGCCACCTCCGCCGGCAAGAGCGGGCTCGACCTGCTCGCCGGCGTCACCGACGCCGTCCGCGGGCTGCCCGCCGGGACGCTCGTGGTCGACAGCAGCGGGCTCAGCACCGGGGGCGCGTTCGACCTGCGCCAGGTCGGCTGGACGGCCGACCCCGCCGCCGTCGCCGCGCAGCTGGCCGCCGCCGGGCAGGTGCCGCGGCTGACCGGCTGGCGGGTGCTCTTCGCCGGGCTCGGTTCGGTGGCCGGCGTGCAGCCGCCGCTGCCCGCGCCGGCTCGCGACCGGCTGGCCGCGTACTGGCAGGCGATCTGCCGGGCGGCCGGGGCCGCGTCGTGCGACGTCGACCACAGCCGGGTCCCGGCCGAGCCGTCGCGGGCGACCGTGGCGACGCCGGTCGTGCCGGTGCCCGGGGTGACGTCGGTGACCGGCCCGCGGGGCGAGGTCACCACCACGGTTTCGGACGCCGCGCTCGGCTTCGCCGGGGACTCCGCGGTGCTGTCCGAATCGGCCCGCGACCTCCTCCGGTCGCTCGCGGGCAGCATCACGGCCGGTCGCGGCAACGCGCCGGTCACCGTCCGCGGCTTCGCGGCCGATCCACCGGGGTCGACCGACGCGGGGCGGCGGGAACTGGCGGAACAGCGAGCGCGTGCCGTCGCCGGCGCGCTCACCGGGGCCGGGGTGACCCAGCGGGTCGACGCCACCGGCACCGGGACGCAGCCCGGGGTCACCGCGATGACCGGCGGGCGGTTCGACGAAGCGGCGGCGGCCCGGATGAGGCGGGTGGAGATCACGTACCAGGGCCCCGGCCCGAGCTCGTAGCCAGACCAGGAGGCAGTCATGACCAGCATCGACGAAACACGAAACCTCCCCCTGCCGCAGCCGCGGCGCCGCGCGGAGACCCCGGCGGGCGACCTGCTGCAGGCCCGGATCCAGGAGCTGACCTACCGCGCCGCCCGCGCGATGGACGGCCACGTCGTCGGCCCGCACGGCCAGAACCTGACCGTCGGCGAGGCGGAGGCCCGCGCCGACCTGATCGACCGGCTCATCGGGCTCGAGCAGATGCGCGGGAGCCTGCGCCACCGGCGCGTCGGCCGGGTGACCCGGGTGCTGACGCTGCTCACGGTGACCGTCGTCGACCTGCCGATCATGCTGTGGCTGGCCAGTTCGGTGTTCAACGTCGACTGGAGCGACCCGCTCGGGCTGCCGCTGGCGATCAGCATCGTCATCTCGGTGCTGGCGACGGGTGGCGCGGCGACGGCGTTGCACCACCTCGGCCACAACCAGCGCCAGCACAAGAACGCCAAGCGGCAGCTGGACTGGCCGAAGCTGTCGGTCGGCTCGAAGCTGAGCCTGGTCACGGTCGGGCTCCTGGTCGGGCTGATGGGCGTGGTGATGTTCGTGCGCGTCTACACCGAGGGTGTGCTGTCGGGGATGAACGACCTGGCCGTGCTGATGGCGGTGCTGGTCGCGCTGGTCATGGTCGTTTCGGCGACGCTGGTGTTCTGGACGGCGTTCCGCGACGGCTCGCTCGAGCAGGACGACCTGCGCCACTACAGCGACTGCGTACGGCCCTTCCTCGCGGCGAGACGCGAGTACGAGGACCAGGCGCACGAGCTGAGCTGCCAGTACGACCTGCTGCGCCGACGCGGCGGGGACGAGTGACCTCGGGGGAACCCGGGGACCCGGGCCGGCGGGCTGGGGCTGCCCGCCGGCCCGGGTGACGTCACGGGCGCGGGACGCCCATCGGGTTCGGCACCGGGACCAAACCCGAGTCGATCACCGTCCGGCTCAGCGGGACCGCCAGCTCCAGCGTCCGCGCCAAATCTTCACCCAGCTCCTCGACCGGCGCCGCCGCCAGCCGGTCCGTGTCCTCCTCTACGCGGTGGCGCAACGCCGTTCCCGACGAAGTCAGAAGTCCCTCGGTGTCCAAAAGTCCACGGCCGTGCAACCCCGAGACCGCCGCATCCCACGCAGCATCCGACCAACCCCGGTGCGGCTGGACGTCCGCTCGGGTGATCACTCCGTCGCCGATGTGGGTGAGCGTTGTCTCCAGGCCCGTCAGGCCCGCGTGGACCGCCGAGAGGACATGGCCGTCGCCGCGGTGCTCGCGCAGGATCGTTGCCGCCAGCCAGATGCGGCCCAGGGCGCTTGACGGCTTCGGGACCGACGCCCACGCTGCCGCCAGCGGGCGGCCGTCGAAGCTGCAGGCCGAAACCGCTCGCTCGAGCAGGCCGGCCAGCTCCTCGTGGTCCGGTCCCACGGCCCGGCTCAGCGCGGCTTCCACCGCGTCGAGCCGGGACCGGAGAACCTGCTCCGGCGCGGCGAACGACCACGCGTCCGGCAGGGCGCGGGCCACCATCGCCGGGGCGAAGCCGAACAGCACTGACGTCGCCGGCGCCGGGCCGATCGGGCCCAGCGGGGCCAGACGGCCCGCGAAGTACCCCATCCAGTACCCGCGCAGGCCCGCTTCCTTCGCCGCTGCCGCCGTTTCGGGTGCGAAGTAGACCGCCGCGTGCAGCGGCTCCACCGCCGCCCAGAGCTCTCGCGCTGTCACGAACCCCAGGCTACCGGCAGCTCTCGCACCCCGTAGACCAGCGTGTTGTGCTTGTACGCCAACGACTCCCGCGGCACCGCCAGCCGCAGGTCCGGCACCCGGCGGAACAGCCGTGTCAACGCCTCCTGCAGCTCGACGCGGGCCAGCTGCTGGCCGATGCACTGGTGCGCGCCGAACCCGAACGCCACGTGCGTGCGCGGCGATTCGCGGTGGAAGTCGAGCTTGTCCGCTCCCGGGAACAGCTCCTCGTCCCGGTTCGCCGAGCTGAGCGCCGCGACCAGCCACTCCCCCGCCTTGACCGAGCGCGAACCCACCTGGACGTCGGAAGTCGCGTAGCGCAGCACGCCGAACTGGACCACCGACAGGTACCGCAGCAGCTCCTCGACCGCCCGCTCCGGCGCCGCCAGCACGACGTCGCGCTGCGACGGGTGTTCCAGCAGCACCAGCGTGCTCAACGCGATCATGTTGGCCGTCGTCTCGTGGCCGGCCACCAGGAGGCTGAGGCCGAGCACCACCAGCTCCTCCATCGTGAGCGGGTCGCCGGACGCCTCACCGCGTGAGATCAGCCGGCTGAACAGGTCGTCCTGCGGGTTCCGCTGCTTCTCGGTGAACAGCTCCGCCAGGAAGCCGGAAAGCTCGTCGTAGGCCTGTTTCCCCTCCTCGGGCGTGGCGTCGGTGCTGACGAGGAACCCGCTCTGCCGCTGGAACCGCGAGCGGTCCGCGTACGGGACGCCGAGCAGCTCGCAGATCACCAGCGACGGGATCGGCAACGCGAAGTCCCGCACGAGATCGGCTTCGCCCGGCCGGGCGAGCATCGTGTCCAGGTGGCTCTCCACCAGCTCCTGGACGTACTCGCGCATCGCCTCCACGCGCCGCACGGTGAACTCCGCGATCACCATCTTGCGGATGCGCGAGTGCTCCTTGCCGTCGAGCTGGATGATCGAGCCCGGGCTGACCTCCTCGTCGAGGTCGGCGTTCGGGTTCACGTGCACCGAAGACGCGCCGCGCGAGCTCATCGTGCGGTCGGCGAGCACCGCGCGGACGTCGCTGTAGCGCGTCACCAGCCAGGCGTCCATGCCGGCCGGGCAGCGCACCTGCGACGTCGGCGCGGCTTCCCGCAGCGCGGCGTAGTTCTCGGGCGGGTCGAACGGGCATCCGGCCGGTCGCGTCGTCGGGAGGGCCGGGGTTTCGGATGTCGCCGTCACGGCGGATCACACCTCTCTGCCGGTGGTCTGGACACTTCCACCATGGAGAGAACCGGGGCCGTCGTGGGACGTTCGACCCACTTCCGACCCGGATGGCCTAGCGGGCGCCGTACGCTCCGCCGTTCACGTGCACGACCTGACCGGTGATGTGCCCGGCGCCCGGCGATGCCAGGAACTGCACGGTTTCCGCGACTTCTTCCGGTTGCCCGGCGCGCTTGTCGAACGCGACGGCGACCCGCGCGTCGACCCACTCCTGGGTGACCGTGCCGTGGAAGAACTCCGTGTCGAGGGTGACGCCGGGCGCCACGACGTTGGCGCTGCCCCCGGCCGGGCCGAGCTGCCGCGCGAGGTCGGTGTTCCACGCCTCGATCGCCGCTTTTGCCGCGCCGTAAGAGCCTGAGCCCTGCTTCGCCGCGATGGAACCGAGAGTCACAACCCGCACGTTGTCCGCGAAACGCGGCTTCAGGGCAGTAGTCACGAGAACGGCGGAGACGACGTTGGCTTCGAAGTTCGCGCGCCACGCGTCCGCCAGCCCGGCGAGGTCGCCCGGCGCCGGGGCTTCCCGGACCCGGTCGGTGTTGCCGCCGGCGTTGTTGACCAGCACGTCCACCCGCGCGGGCAGCTCCGCCAGCGCCGCCCGCACCGCCGCCGGGTCGCTCGCGTCGAAGGCCACCGCCCGCGCGCCGATCTTCTCCGCCGCGGCTTCGAGCACGTCCTTGCGCCGCCCGGTGACGGTCACCCGCTCGCCCGCCGCCGCGAACCGGGCGGCGATCGCCAGCCCGATGCCGGTGCCGCCCCCGGTGACCACGATTTCCCGCTGTTCGCTCATGACGCCATCTTCGCCGAGGAAAGCGCTCCCCCGCACGGGTTTCCCGGCGACCGGAACACCAGCCGGGTTAGTTAGGAAACTTTACGAACAAGTCTTGACGGCGAGCCCCCGCGCGGCGAACCTGGACGCACGCCGCGTCCACCGTCCGCCCCACCCCCTCCCGGAGGCAGCATGACCCGGCGCGCGCTCGTGCTCGTCGTGACCCTGTTCCTCGCCTTGGCCACCGCCGGTGCGCCCGCGGCGAACGCGGCCACCACGCAGCCGACCTTCCTCACCTTCTACGGCTGGTGGGACAACACTCCGCCCGGCGGGGACATCGCCTACCCGCAGATCCACGACACCGCGGGCGGCAAGGGCAGCTACGCCGACCCGATCACCTTCGCCACCAGCAGTGACGAGCTCAAGCCGGGCACCAAGGTCTGGGTGCCGCGGGTGAAGAAGTACTTCATCATGGAGGACGGCTGCGACGAGTGTTCCGACGACTGGAACAGCCAGGGCCCCAACGGCGGTCCCGGCCTGCGCCACATCGACCTCTGGCTCGGTGGCAAGGGCGGCAGCGCCTTCGACGCGATCGACTGCGAAGACGCGCTCACGCACTACAACGCGGACAACACGCCGGTCATGGAGCCGGTGGTCGTCGACCCGCCGTCGAACGAACCGTACGACGCGACGCCGATCTTCAACACCAGCACCGGTGAATGCTGGGGCGGCGCGCAGCCGAACACGACCGTCGGCCAGTACAAGAACAACTCCACCGGCAGCTGCCTCGAAGCCCCGAGCAGCGGGACGACGCTGAAAGTGGCCGCGTGCGCCGAAAGCGACGCCCAGCGGTTCACCTTCCACGGCGCGTTCCTCGTGATCAACAACAAGTGCGCGGGCATCTCCGGCAGCTCGATCGTGCTGCAGACCTGCACCGGCGGGCCCGCCCAGCAGTGGTCGATCAACCCCGACGGCACCATTTCGGACATCCAGACGAGCAAGAAGTGCTTCCGCGCCTCGGGCACCACGCTCACGGCGGGCAGCTGCTCCGGAACCCAGGCGCGCTGGACATTCACCGCGGCCGGCGCCCCGAGCAGTCTCAGCGTGACGCCGTCGGCGGTTTCGGTCGCGCCGGGTGGGTCGGCGACAGCCACCGTCACCAGCTCGGACGCCGTCTCGCTGTCCGCGAGCGGCGCTCCCGCGGGTGTCACCGTGTCCTTCTCGCCGACGTCGGTGCCGGCCGGCGGCACCTCGACCGTCACGGTCGCCGCCGCCGCGACCGCGAGCCCGGGATCGGCGACGATCACCGTCACCGGCGGGACGAAGACCGCTTCGCTCGGCGTCACGGTCACCGGCGGGGGCGGCGGCCAGGAAACCCTGCTCTCTCAGGGCAAAACGGCGACAGCGTCGTCGACCGAGTCGTCGTCCTACCCGGCGAGCGCGGCCTTCGACGGCAACCTGACGAGCACCCGCTGGGCGTCGAAGGAAGGCTCCGCGAGCGAGTGGCTGCGCGTCGACCTCGGCGCCACGAAGACGGTTTCGCACGTCAAGCTGTCCTGGGAAGCCGCGTACGGCAAGGGTTACACCATCCAGACGTCGGCCGACGGCACGAACTGGACGACGATCTACACCACCACGACGGGCAACGGCGCCACCGACGACCTCACCGGCCTGGCCGGCAGCGGCCGCTACGTGCGGATGAACGGCGTCACGCGCGGGACGTCGTACGGCTACTCGCTGTACGAGATGCAGGTGTACGGCCCGGCCTGAGTTGCCGGATCGGCAACACGATTTGCCTCCTCGGTGACGTTCTCCGCATGCTGGGGACGTCACCGAGGAGGAGCCATGTCCCACACCCACGACCAGCCGATGCTCGTCGAGAACATGCTCAAGCAGGAGTTCTGGGAGGAGATGTACCAGCGCGACGAGCACCGGATCTGGAGCGGGAACGTCAACGCGAACCTGCGCGCCGAGGTCGAGGGACTGACCCCCGGGCACGCCCTCGACCTGGGCAGCGGCGAGGGCGGCGACGCGATCTGGCTCGCGAAGCACGGCTGGACGGTCGACGGCGCCGACATCTCGACCATCGCGCTCGCCCGCGCCGAAGAGGCGGGCAAGGAAGCGGGCGTGACCGTCCGCTGGCTGCACCGCGACATCCTGAAGTGGCAGCCGGAAGAGCAGTACGACCTGATCTCCGCGCAGTACATGCACCTGCCGCCGGACCTGCGCCGCGACGTCTTCACCGCGGCCGCGGCGGCGATCCGGCCGGGCGGATCGCTGCTGGTCGTCGGGCACTCGCCGAAGGCCATGCGCGAGTTCGACGGCCAGACGCCGCCGATCGAGCTGTTCTTCGAGCCGGAGGAGATCACGAGCTACCTCGGCGACGCGTGGGAGTGGCTCGTCGAGACCTGCGAGACGCGCGGAGAGGGTCACCACACCGACGCCGTCTACCGCGCGAAGCGGCTCTGAACGGAAGCAGGGGCCCCTTCACGCGCCCTCGACGCGTGTGAAGAGGCCCCTGCGGGTCGTGAACTATCAGGCGAGCTCGAGGCCGTAAGCCTGCAGCTCCAGGGTGAGCGGGTAGAAGTAGCTGGTCACGGTGTCGCCGCCGGACAGCGTGCCGAGGCCCTTCGAACCGTCGTAGGCCGGGCCGCCCGAGTCACCGTGGTCGGTGTGCGCGGTGGTGCCGAACTCGTGGTTCAGGACGCCGACGTCGAAGTTGACCGACTCGTCGACCGAGGTGACCTCGCCGCTGCCGCCACCGGTGGTCGAGCCCTGCTTCTGGATCTGCTCACCGACGGTCGGCTCCGCGGCGCTGGTGATCGCCTGGCCGGTGTTGATCTCGCCGGGGCCGGAGCCGTTCGGGCGGGTCAGCAGGCCGGAGTCCGCGCCCGGGCAGTCGCTCTCGACGACCTGCGCGCCGGAGACGTCGCCGCCGGCCCAGGTGCCGCCGAGGTTGGTGCAGTGGCCCGCGGTGAGCAGGAACGGCGAACCGCCGCGCGTCACGTTGAAGCCGAGCGAGCAGCGGCCCTGGTCGTTCTGGATCGCGTCGCCGTCCTGGATGTGCAGCTCGAGCTTGCCGGTGCGGTGCTCGACGCGGACGCTGTCGCCGTACTTCGCGGCGGCCGCGTTCACCTTGTCCGCGGTCTCCTTGCTGGCCGCGTCGTAGACCTTCACCACGACCTGGTTGGTCTTGGTGTCGATGCCCCACGCGGTCTGCGGGACGTTCTTGACCGCGTCCAGCTGGTTCTTGACGCCGGTGAGCGCGGCGAAGGTGTGCTTGACCTTCTTCGCGGTCAGGCCGGCGGCCTGCACCTTCTGCACGGACGCGTCGTCGGTCACGTTGACGACGGCCTTGCCGTTCTCCAGGTAGATGCCGCCGGACGTGGCGCCGAGGGTGCTCGCCACCTGCGTGGCGTTGCTGACGGCGTTGGCCTGGACCTCGGAGAAGGCCAGTGGGGACGCAGTGGCGGCCGAAGCGCACACGCCGCCGGCGAGGGCGGCGGCCGACAAGACGGCGAAGGTCTTGAGGGCGGTCTTCCGGGGAGTCATCAACTTCCTCCAGTTTGCCGGTTCGAAGCCTGCGCCGGTCACTTTCGTTGCCGGGCAACCAACGCACCACCGACTAAGGTTGGTTAATAACCAGCAGATCCGGACATACCTCTCAAGCCAGACCCGAACGGCCTCGTGACGCTGCCCCTTTCGGCGTAACACTCACCCCTTCGGCCAGCGAACGTGGTCCTCGTAGCCCGGGTTCTTCTTCAGATATCCGGCGATGAAGGGGCAGACCGGCACGATCGTCCGGCCCCGCGCGACGACGTCGTCCAGCGCGGCGGCGGCCAGGACCTTGCCGAGCCCCTGCCCGCCGAACGCGTCGTCGATCTCCGTGTGGGTGAACACCGTGAGATCCCCACGGAGGTCGTAGTAGGCGGAGCCCGCCAGCTTCTCGCCCACCCAGAGGTCGTAGCGGCTCTCGTCGGGGTTGTCGGCCACTCGGGTCCGGTCGGTCATCGGGTTCTCCTCGGTCGGGGTCGTCCCCCATCGTGCGACGGCGGACGGCCGGGTGCTGACCGGCCCGTGCACCCCGCTGGGCCGGCCGGGGGACGCCGTCGGCCCGTTCGTGTGCATCGCCGCTGTTCCTCTTGGCGGACACCAGCGCGGTTTGGTTGCCTCACGGGGTGCCTCAGCAGCCGTTCGTCCTCCCCGAGTTCTACATGCCGTACCCCGCCCGGCTGAACCCGCATCTCGAAGGCGCCCGCGCGCACAGCAAGGCGTGGGCGCGCGAGTTCGACATGATCGACGTCCCGCAGCACGGCAAGGTGATCTGGACCGAGCACGACCTCAACTCCCACGACTACGCGCTGCTCTGCGCCTACACACACCCCGACGCCGGCGCCGGCGAGCTCGACCTGATCACCGACTGGTACGTCTGGGTCTTCTACTTCGACGACCACTTCCTCGAGCTGTACAAGCGCACCGGCGACATCGAGAGCGCGCGCACGTACCTCGACCGGATCGACCTGTTCATGCCTGCCGAAGGCGAGATCACCGCGACACCGGAGAACCCGGTCGAGCGCGGCCTGACCGACCTGTGGAACCGCACGATCCCGCACCGCACCGACGGCTGGCGGCGGCGGTTCGTCGAGAGCACGAAGGCGCTGCTCGAAGAATCGCTGTGGGAGCTCGCCAACATCAACGAAGGCCGGCTGGCCAACCCGATCGAGTACGTCGAGATGCGGCGGAAGGTCGGCGGCGCGCCGTGGTCGGCGAACCTCGTCGAGCACTCGGTGCACGCCGAGGTGCCGGACGAGATCGCCGCGTCGAGGCCGATGGAGGTCCTGCGCGACTGCTTCGCCGACAGCGTCCACCTGCGCAACGACCTGTTCTCCTACCAGCGGGAGGTGCAGGACGAGGGTGAGCTGTCCAACGGCGTGCTCGTGTTCGAGAAGTTCCTCGGGCTGGCCACGCAGGAGGCGGCGGACGCCGTCAACAGCCTGATCACCTCGCGGCTGCACCAGTTCGAGCACACCGCGCTCACCGAGATGCCCGGGCTGTTCGACGAGCACGGCGTCGACCCGGCGGCGCGCGCGGCGACGTTCGCCTACGTCAAGGGCCTGCAGGACTGGCAGTCCGGCGGGCACGAGTGGCACCTGCGCTCGAGCCGCTACATGAACGAGGGGGCACTGGCCGGCCGCGGCGGCCCGGAGCCGGGTGGCGCGTCCGGCATCGGGACGTCCGCGGCGCGCATCTTCACCTCGGTGCTCGCCACCGCGCCGCAACGGCTGCGCGCGTACGGGCACACGCCGTTCCGGGCGGTTTCGCCGCCGCGGCCGTCGTTAGAGGCGCCGTTCCCGCTGCGGCTGAACCCGCACCTGGACGCCTGCCGGGTCCGCAACGTCGACTGGGCGCGGCGGACCGGGCTGCTCGACGGAGTCGTGTGGGACGAGCGGAAGCTGCGCGCGGCGGACCTGCCGCTGTGCGCGGCCGGCATCCACCCGGACGCGACGGCCGACGAGCTCGACGTCACCAGCGACTGGCTGACCTGGGGCACCTACGCCGACGACTACTACCCGCTGATGTTCGGCGCGACCCGCGACCTGGCGGCGGCGAAGGCGTGCAACCTGCGGCTGTCGGCGATCATGGCGGGCACGGCCACGCCGTCGACCCAGCTGGAAGCCGGGCTGGCCGACATCTGGGCGCGGACGACGGCGGAGCTGGATCCGGCGGCCCGGTCGGCGCTGCGGCGGTCGGTCGACACGATGACGTCGAGCTGGCTGTGGGAGCTGAAGAACCAGGCGGAGAACCGGATCCCCGACCCGATCGACTACGTCGAGATGCGGCGCCGGACGTTCGGCTCGGACCTCACGATGAGCCTGTCCCGGTTGTCCCACGGCCGCACGGTCCCGCCCGAGCTGTACCGGACGCGGCCGGTCCAGGCGATCGAGCACTCGGCGACGGACTACGCGTGCCTGCTCAACGACGTGTTCTCGTACCAGAAGGAGATCCAGTTCGAGGGCGAGCTCAACAACGGCGTCCTGGTGGTCCGGAACTTCCTGGACTGTTCGGAGGAGCGCGCGTTCGAGGTGGTGACGGACCTGATGGCGGCCCGCCTGGCGGAGTTCCGCCACGCGGCGTCGATCGAGCTGCCGGCCCTGTTCCGCGATTACGACGTGGCGCCGGAGGTGCAGGAGACGCTGCTGGCGTACGTCGAGGAGTTCCGCAGCTGGATGTCGGGGATCCTGCACTGGCACGAGAACGTGGGCCGCTACACGGAGACGGAGCTGAGGTACCACCCGGTGGGCGGGGCTGGGTTCGGCGGGCCGACGGGAATCGGGACGTCCTCACTGCGGATCTCGTCCCTACTCCCGGCGGCGCCCGTGTGATCGAAGGGTCAACACGCGTGTTTGAAGGGTCAACTCGCGTGATTGAAGGGTCGACACGGCTTGCGGCAGGCAGCGGAGCCGTGTCGACCTCCCAATCACGCGAGTTGACCTCCTAATCACGCGTGTCGACTCCCTGATCACGTGTGTCGGCTCTCTGATCACGCGGGCCGTGGGTCACTGGGCAGCGTTGCTCGTGCCACTCCGCCGGGCATTGGGGCGGGCAGGAGGCGATACTCGACAGCGTGAGCGGCTTCAACCTGCGTTTCCTCGGCCATTCGACCGTCCGGCTCGAGCTCGGTGGCCGGGTTGTGCTGACCGATCCCGTGCTCACCGCGCGCGTCGGCGGGCTGAGCCGGGTTGTTCCCGTCCCGGCGGCGGAGAGTTATGCCGGGGTTGACCTCGTCCTGCTCTCCCACCTGCACGGTGACCACCTGCACCTGCCGTCGCTGCGGCTGCTGGGCACGGACACCCGGATCGTCGTCCCGCGCGGGGCCGGGAGCTGGCTCACCAAGAAAGGCTTCGGCAACGTCGAGGAGATCGCGCCCGGGGAGACCCTCAGCGAAGGCGCGGTGGACATCACCGCCACCGAGGCCGTCCACTCCGGGCACCGGTGGGGGCCACGGCTCACCCATGGTCCGCAGAGCCCCGCGATCGGGCACCTCATCCAGACCGAGGGCACCAAGATCTACAACGCCGGCGACACCGACCTCTTCGACGGGATGGCCGAGCTCGGGCCGGTCGACGTCGCGCTGTTGCCCGTCTGGGGCTGGGGGCCGAACCTGGGGCCCGGGCACCTGGACCCCGCCCGGGCCGCTCGGGCCGCCGCCGTGCTTCAGGCTCGGGCCGCCGTTCCCGTGCACTGGGGCACGCTCGCCGTGCCCGGGTTGCGGCGGAGCGCCAAGATGCGGCGGCTGCTCGCCGATCCGCCGCGCGTGTTCGCCGCCGAAGTGCAAGCTGCCGGAGGAGCCACCGAAGTGCTGTTCACCGAGCCCGGCGCCGACGTCGTCCTCCCCGCTCCGACGGACCGCCCGTGAACTGGACCGACCCGGCCGCCATCGGGTATCCGGCCCTGTTCGGCGGGGTGCTGCTCGGCTCGATCATCCCGATCGTGCCCACCGGTGCGGTCGTCGGCGCCGCGGCCGCCGTCGCCACCACCACGGACCACCTCTCCCTGCCGCTGGTGATCGTCCTCGCCACGCTCGGCGCGTACGTCGGCGACGTCGTGACGTTCGGGATCCCGCGCCTGGGCAGCGAAGCCGCCTTCCGCTGGATCAGCCGGCGTCAGCCCGCCGAACGGCTCGAGAAGGCCCGCGACCAGTTCACCCGGCGCGGCTGGCAGATCGTCGTGGTCGGCCGGCTCGTCCCGGCCGGCCGCATCCCGGTGCTGCTCGCCGCCGCCGCGCTGAGCTACCCGTGGCGGCGCCTGCTGCCCACCTCGCTCGTCGCGTGTGTGCTCTGGGCGGTCGCCTACTCCTTGCTCGGCATCGTCAGCGGGGGCATCTTCGACTCACCGGTCATCGCGACGGTGCTGGCGACGGTCCTGGTCCTGCTCGTCACCGTCCTGCTGAACCTGATCGCGCGGTGGCGGCGCAAGGCCAAGGAGAAGACGGGAGAGCGAGTGTGACGACGTCCGCCCCGAAGGGCCGGCTGCTGCGGGGCGGCCGGGTCGTCGCCCGCGTCCTGCTGGTGTGGGCCGCCGTGACCGGCGCGCTGCGCCTGCTCGACGTGCTGCTCTCCGGCTTCCGGATGACCCACTGGTGGCAGCCGACCGTCTGCGCGCTGCTGCTCGGCCTGCTCGCCGGGGTCGTCTGGCCGCTGGTCATGCGGATCGCCTACCCGCTGGCGTTCTTCACCTTCGGCCTCTTCGGGTTCCTGCTGCTGGGCGCCGGGACGCTCGCGGTGTTCCGGACCGTGCCGGGGGTCGAGATCGCGGACATCCGGACCGCGGTGATCGTCACCGTGGCGATGGCCGGGGTCGGCGCGCTGATCTCCAGCCTGCTCGCGATCGACGAGGACGAGATCTTCTTCCGCCGCGCGAACCGAAGGCGCCGCCGGCACGCCGCCGCGCCCGGTGAGGCCGACCAGCCGCCCGGGGTGCTGTTCCTGCAGATCGACGGCCTCGGGTACGACACCGTCCGCCGCGCGATCCGCGACGGCGACATGCCGACCTTCGCCGCCTGGCTCGCCGAAGACAGCCACACGCTCTCGCGCTGGCACACCGACTGGAGCTCCCAGACCGGCGCGAGCGTCTGCGGCATCCTGCACGGCTCCAACCACGACATCCTCGGCTTCCGCTGGTACGAAAAGGACCGCGACCACGTGATGGCGTGCGCCCACCCGGCCGACGCGGCCGAGATCGAACGGCGGCACTCCGACGGCCGCGGCCTGCTCGCCGGCGACGGCGCGAGCCGCGGCAACCTCTTCTCCGGCGACGCCGACCACGTCAGCCTCACCATGAGCTCGATCCCGGTGCTGGTGCCGAAAGGCCTGCGCCACCGTCAGCGCGACCGGCTCGGCGCGGGCTACTACGCCTACTTCGCGAACCCGATCAACGCGCTGCGGACGTTTGTCGTCGCGCTCGCCGACGTCTTCCGCGAAATCAGCGCGTCGGTCCGCCAGCGCCGGGCCGGTGTTGTGCCGCGGATCCCGCGCGGCGGCTGGTACCCGCTGGCCCGGCCGGGCACCACGGTGATCGCGCGGGACGTCGTCGTGTCGGCGATCCTCGGCGACATGCTGGCCGGGCGGCCGGTCGTGTACGCGGACTTCCTCGGCTACGACGAGGTCGCGCACCACTCCGGCATCGAACGCTTCGACACGCTCGCCGTGCTGCGCTCGATCGACCAGCAGATCGCGCGGCTGCACCGGGCGAGCCGGCTCGCGCCCCGGCGCTACCACGTCGTGGCGCTGTCGGACCACGGCCAGACACAGGGGCAGGCGTTTTCGGAGCGGTTCGGCGAGACGATCGAGGCGTACGTCGGACGGCTGTGCGGCGGCGAGCCGTCCCCGTCCGCCGGGAAGCGGCGGCAGGCCGAGAGCTGGCAGATCAACGCCGCGCTGGCGGAGGCGACCAAGGGCGGCGGCCTGATCGCGCGCCGGCTGCGGGCCCGGGTGGAGGACGCGGAGTGCGCCGAAGACCGGCCGCGCACGACGTCCGGCTCGCCGGGCGCGGTCACCCGGGTGGCGCCGGGTGTGGTGGTCGTTGTGTCCGGCCACACCGCGATGATCTCGTTCACCGAGCACGAAGGCCGCGTCGAGCTCGAGACGATCGAGCGGGAGCACCCCGACCTGCTGCCGTCGCTGGTGGACCACCCCGGTGTCGGGTTCCTGCTGGTGCGCAGCCGCGAGTTCGGGCCGGTGGTGCTGGGCCGCGACGGGCTGCACCGGCTCGCGACCGGCGTGGTCATCGGCGAAGACCCGCTGCCGCCGTACGGCCCGCACGCCGCGGACCTCGTCCGGCGGGTCGACACCTACCCGCACTGCGCGGACGTCATGATCAACAGCCGGTACGACCCGGACTCGGACCAGGCGTCGCCGTTCGAGACGCACGTCGGCTCGCACGGCGGTCTCGGCGGCCCGCAGCAGCACGGTTTTGTCGTGCACCCGCGCGGGCTCGCCCTGCCCGGTGACGTCGTCGGCGCGGAGGCGCTGCATCGTGTGTTCCGCGGCTGGCTGACCTACCTGGGCCAGCCCGAGCCCACCCCCGTGGAAACCCCGATCTCGGAGGTCGTTTCGTGAAGCTGACGGTCTACGGCGCGAGCTGGTGCCCGGACGTGAAGCGCAGCCGCGCGCTGCTCGACCGGGAAGGCGTCGAATACTCCTATGTGGACGTCGAGGCGGACGCGGCCGCCGAGCGCCGGGTGCGGGAGCTGCAGGACGGCGCGCGCAAGATCCCGACGATCGTCTGGGAGGACGGCAGCTTCCTGGTCGAGCCGTCCGACGCGGAGCTGAGCGAGCGGCTGTGAAACTGCTGCGAGAGCTGCCGCTCGGCACGCGGGTCGTGGTGCGCCACCGGATCGAGGGCGGGTTCACCGACGCGCTCGGCGACCTGGTGGCCCGCGACGAAACGACGTGCACCGTGGAGACCCGGCGTGGCCCGGTGGTGGTGGCGTTCGACGCCGTCACCCTGGCCAAGCCGGTGCCACCGCCACCCCGGCGGAAGTCGAAGTTCGACGAGCTGGTGGCCGAGGCCGACGCGGTGTCCGTCGACGGCTGGGACTTCTCCTGGCTCGACGGCCGCGCGACCGAAGCCCGGCCTTCCTGGGGTTACCAGCGCCTGCTCGGCGAACGCCTCGGGCGGGTCCACGCGGCGCTCGACCTGGAGACCGGTGGCGGCGAGGTGCTCGACGGCTGCCCGTCCCTGCCGCCGCTGATGGCGGCCACGGAGTCGTGGCCGCCGAACGTCGCCAAGGCGTCGGCCCGGCTGCGGCCGCGCGGGGTCGTCGTCGTGGCCACCGACGGCATTCCCTTCGGCGACAACGTTTTCGACCTGGTGTCCAGCCGCCACCCCGTCACCACGAACTGGACCGGGATAGCGCGGGTCCTGCGGTCCGGCGGGAGCTACTTCTCCCAGCAGGTCGGCCCGGCGAGCGTGTTCGAGCTGGTCGAGTTCTTCCTCGGCCCGCAGCCGCCGGAGGTCCGCAACGGCCGTCATCCCGACGACGCGGTGAAGAACGCCGAAGAAGCCGGCCTCGAGGTGGCCGACCTGCGGTCGGAGTCGCTGCGCGCCGAGTTCTCCGACATCGGCGCGGTGGTCTACTTCCTGCGCAAGGTGATCTGGATGGTGCCGGGGTTCACCGTGGCGCAGTACCTCGACCGGCTGCGGGAGCTGCACGAGAAGATCGAGCGTGACGGCCCGTTCGTCGCGCACACGGCGCGGTTCCTCATCGAGGCCCGGAAGCTTTGACGATCGCCGTCTCGACGCCGTCCAGCAGCAGCTCCAGGCCCGCTTCGAACGACAGCCGGGCCTCCCGCTCCAGGTAGGGCTCGTCCGAAGCCTCGACCGGCGCGCTCATCCGCGCCACCGTCGGGAAGCGGGCCGTCAGGTCCGGGACGAGCTCGCCGAGCAGCGCCGAGCGCGCGGACCACCAGTCCTCTTCGGACTGTCCGGTCTCCCGCGCGGCCTGCCGGGACTCCGCCGCCGTCTGGACCGAGCCGCGGACGACGTTGAACAGCGCCGACACCACCCAGCGGACGCGGGACAGGGGCAACCCGGTCGCCGCCAGGACCGACAGCAGCGTCTCCTGCACGTGGAACTCCCCCGGCCCGAGCACCGGGCGCGCCGGGGAGACCTGCAGCAGCCAGGGGTGGCGCAGGTGCAGGTCCCACAGCTCGTCCGCGAGCGCCAGCGCGGCGACGCGCCACCCCGAGGTCACCGGGTACGACGTCGGCAGCTCCCCCAGCGTCCGGTCGTACATGAGGTCGACCAGCTCGGTCTTGCCCGGCACGTACGTGTAGAGCGCCATCGCCGTGCGGCCGAGCCGCTCGCCGACCGTGCGCATCGACAGCGCCGGCATGCCCTCGGCGTCGGCGATGTCGATCGCCGCCGCGACGATCGCCTCGACGGACAGGCCCGGTTTGGGCCCCGGGCCGGTGCGCGGCGCGACCACGCGCGGCCCCCACAGCAGCTCCATGGACCGACGGGCGTCGCCCTGACCCGCGAAGACGACCACCTTGCCGACTCCTTACACCCTAAAGTATTGTACGATCGAGAATCACTTTACAGCCTAAAGTATCAAGAAGGACAGCATGACCTCACCCAGGCGGGCCGCCGACACCCACGACGTGATCGAGGTCCGGGGGGCCCGGGAGAACAACCTGACCGGCGTCGACCTGGACATCCCGAAACGCCGGCTCACGGTGTTCACCGGCGTGTCCGGCTCCGGCAAGTCGTCCCTGGTCTTCGGCACCATCGCGGCCGAGTCCCAGCGGCTGATCAACGAGACCTACAGCGCGTTCCTCCAGTCGTTCATGCCCAGCCTGTCGCGCCCGGACGTCGACCTGCTGGAGAACCTCAGCGCGGCCATCGTCGTCGACCAGGAACGGATGGGCGCCAACTCGCGCTCCACGGTCGGCACCGCGACCGACGCCTACGCGATGCTGCGGATCGCCTTCTCGCGGCTCGGCGAACCGCACGTCGGCACGTCCGGCGCGTTCAGCTTCAACCTGCCCGAGGGCATGTGCCCGGCGTGCGAGGGCCTTGGCCGGGTGTCGGACCTCGACGTCCACGCCCTGCTCGACTTCGACCGCTCGCTGCACGACGGCGCGATCCAGGTCCCCGGCTTCACCCCGGACAACTGGTACGTGCAGACCTACCTCTCGTGCGGCTTCTTCGACCCGGACACCCCGATCCGCGACTTCACGCCGCAGCAGCTGGACGACCTGCTGCACAAGGGCCCGTGCAAGGTGAAGGTCGGCAAGACGAACATCACCTACGAGGGCCTCGCGGTGAAGGTCCGGCGGCTCTACCTGCAGAAGGACACCGAGTCGCTGCAGCCGCGGCTGCGCGCGTTCATCGAGAAGGCGGCGACCTTCAAGACGTGTGGCGAGTGCGGTGGCGCCCGGCTGAACCGGGCCGCGCTGTCGGCCAAGATCGACGGCAAGAACATCGCCGACTGCGCCGCCCTGCAGATCAGCGACCTCGCCGAGTTCGTCCGGAGCCTCGACGCGCCGTCGATCCGGCCGCTGCTGGGCAACCTGCGTGACACGCTCGACTCGCTGGTCGAGATCGGCCTCGGCTACCTCTCCCTCGACCGCGAGTCCGCGACGCTCTCGGGTGGCGAGGCGCAGCGCGTGAAGATGGTGCGGCACCTGGGATCCAGCCTCACCGACGTCACGTACGTCTTCGACGAGCCGACCGTCGGGCTGCACCCGCACGACATCGAGCGGATGAACAACCTGCTCCTTTGCCTGCGGGACAAGGGGAACACGATCCTGGTCGTCGAGCACAAGCCGGAGACCATCCGGATCGCCGACCACGTCGTCGACCTCGGCCCCGGCGCGGGCACCGACGGCGGGCGGCTCTGCTACACCGGAAGCGTCGACGGCCTGCGCGCGTCCGGCACGCTCACCGGCCGCCACTTCGACCACCGCGTCACGCTGCGATCCCGAGTACGCACACCCACCGGACAGGTGAAGATCACCGGTGCCAAGCTGCACAACCTGCGTGACGTCAGCGTGGACGTCCCGCTCGGCGTGCTGACCGTGGTCACCGGGGTGGCGGGCTCCGGGAAGTCGTCGCTGATCCACGGCTCGCTGGCGGGCCGGGACGACGTCGTCGTGGTCGACCAGTCGGCGATCCGCGGCTCCCGGCGGTCCAACCCGGCGACCTACACCGGCCTGCTCGACCCGATCCGGACGGCGTTCGCCAAGGCCAACGGCGTCAAGGCGAGCCTGTTCAGCGCCAACTCCGAGGGTGCCTGCCCGCACTGCAAGGGCCTCGGCGTGATCTACACCGACCTGGCGATGATGGCCGGGGTCGCGTCGGTCTGCGAAGAGTGCGAGGGCAAGCGGTTCACGCCCAAGGTGCTGCTGTTCCAGTTGCGGGGCAAGAACATCAGCGAGGTGCTGGCGATGTCCGTGGCCGAGGCGCGCGAGTTCTTCCCGTCGGGCTCGGCGCGCACGGTGCTCGACCGGCTCGGTGACGTCGGCCTCGGCTACCTGACGCTCGGGCAGCCGCTCACCACGCTGTCCGGTGGCGAGCGGCAGCGGCTCAAGCTGGCGATCCGGATGGCCGAGAAGGGCTCGACCTACATCCTCGACGAGCCGACGACCGGGCTGCACCTCGCCGACGTCGACCAGCTGCTGGCGCTGCTCGACCGGATCGTCGACGCGGGCAACACGGTGATCGTCATCGAGCACCACCAGGCCGTGATGGCCCACGCCGACTGGCTGATCGACCTCGGCCCCGGCGCCGGCCACGACGGCGGCCGCGTGGTGTTCGAAGGGACACCGGCCGCGCTCGTCGAGAACGCCTCCACGCTCACCGCCCGCCACCTGCGTGAATACCTGGGGAAGCCGTGAACCCGACCGGCCTGCTCGAAGTGGTGGCGGTGCGGCGGCCGACCCCACGGACCGTGCGGGTCACCTTCTCCGGTGCCGAGGACTGGGAGTCGTGGCCGGACCAGCAGCTCAAGCTCCTGGTCCCGCCGCCGGGCCGCCCGGTGCGGCTGCCGTCCGCCGCCGACAACGACGTCATGCGCTGGTACCAGGCGTTCCTCGCGATCCCGGAGGACGAGCGCCCGGTGATGCGCAGCTACACCGTGCGCAGCCGGGACGGCGGGACGATCGACGTCGACTTCGTCCTGCACTCCGGCGGCGCCGACGGCCCGGCGACGGCGTGGGCCCGCACGGCCGCGCCCGGCGACGTCCTCGGCCGGTACGGCCCGGACGCGGCCTACCGCCGTCCGGTGCCGTCCGGGGACACGGTGCTGCTGGCCGGCGACGAGACCGCGCTGCCCGCGATTGCCACCTTGCTGTCCGAAGTGGACAACGCGCTGGTGTTCGTGGAGGTGGCGGACGCGGCCGAGGAGCAGCCGCTGCCCGTCCACTGGCTGCACCGGGACGGCGCGCCCCACGGGGCCAAGCTGCTCGACGCCGTCCGCGGCGCCCCGCTCGGTCCCGGCTCAGCCGCGTGGCTCGCCGGGGAGGCCGGGATGGTCCGGGCGCTGCGGCGGCATCTCGTGGGCGAGCGGGGCCTGGCCAAGGACGTCGTCGAGTTCACCGGGTACTGGCGGCGCAAGCTGACCCAGGACGACGCGCCGACCCCCGACGACCTGGCCGACGCGGCCGAAATGCTGGGCCGGGCGGGCGGCTGACGGGCCGGTGGGGCGGACAACACTGCCCCAAGGGGAGGTATCAGGCTGGGCCGCTTGCCGGGGCCGGACCCCGGGGCGACGGTGATCGGGCTCAGTTCGCTCCGGGGAGGTCCCCAGCATGCCCGAACCCGCTTCGCACCCCATCGACGACACCACGCCGAGACCGCTCTGGCGGCGCGGTGTCGACCGGCGCACGGTCCTGGTCGCCGGCGGCGCCGCGCTGCTGCTGGCGAACCTGCCGGGCGACACGCCGCTGCCGGCCGTGCTCGCCGCCGACGCGACGCCGGACCTCACGCTCGGCCTGCTGCGCCGCGAAGACATGCTCAAGCTGCACTTCGAGTTCTTCAACCTGCGGCGGTCGACGGCCGCGGGCCCGCCGAAGCTGGTGCCGATCGACCCGGGCGCGCAGGCGCTGGTCGTCGTCGGGTTCGACAGCCAGCACCTGATGGAGGAGACGACGGCCGTCACCGACCCGGGCGGCGCCCCGCCGGCGAGCCTGCCCGCGCCGGGCGACCTCGCGACCCGGGCGGTCGCGCCGAGCCGGATCGCGTTCCTCGTGCCGTCGACGGTGAAGGAGCTGCCCTACACCGAGGAGGGCCTGCTCGCGTGGTCGAACTGGGTCATGCGGGTGGTGCCGAGGAGCGCGCCGGCCGCCCCGGACGCGCTGACCACCGACCTGCTGCTGGTCGACTGGCTGCACCTGACCCCCGAGCAGTACGCGTCGTGGGCGCACGTCACGCACCCGGTGACGTCGGCCGGGCGCACCGAGCTGTGGCACACCCGGCTCGCACCGCGCGACGACTTCGGCCGCCCGGACCCGCTGCGGGGCCCGGCCGAGATTCGCGCGGCGGCCGCCGACACCCCGGACGACCTGCGGTTCAACGACCTGCTCAGCCGGCCCCAGACGCTCACCGAGATCGTCACGCAGTCGAACACGCGCGGCGCGGTCCGCGGTGACCTGGTCCTGCTCTCGGCCCTGGGCTCGTCGCTCGAGCTGGACGGCAGGTGGGCCGACGGCACGCTGGCGGCGTGGCAGCACCGCTCGGCACTGGGCCGCGACAACTACGTCCGCATCGAGGAGCGAGGGTTCCTCTTTCCCTACGGCCACAAGGCGACCCTGATCACCGAGACCGAACGCGCCATCGCGGGTGGCGCTGCGCGGCTGCTGCGGCGGCAGTTCGTCCGGATCCAGGAGCCCGTCAAGCTCTTCGAAGACAACGGGCTGCCGTTCCGGTCGGTCGAGATCACCATGACCACCACCCCGAACCTCGCCGCGGACACCCGGCGCGAACACGTCGGGACCACCGACGCCTTCTGGGTGCAGTACCAGCTCGGGGCGGACGTCGTCGACATCCCGTTCCCGATCGTCGCCGCCGACTGGGCGGGGAACCGGATCGAATCCGTCGCGCACTTCGCGTTCGTCTACGAAGACGACGCCGTCAAGAAGCCGGTGCTGGACGCGCTGCAGGCGCAGGCCGACCCGGACGACTTCACCGACATCCACCCGCGGCGCACCCACGACCTGCGCGGGCAGAAGGTCGCCTTCGCGCCGGTGCCCGGCACGAACGGCGTGGCCGCGGCGGCGGACGACACCCCGCGCAGCACCGCGTTCCCGGCGCTGCGCATGCACCTCAACGTGAAGCTGCGCGTGCAGGCCGGCGAGGCCGGCTTCGCCCCGCAGATGCTCGCCGCCGAGATCCGGCTGCCCGCCGTCGAAGCACTGGCCGGTGGCCGGGAGCTCGCCACCGCCATCGGGTACGACCCCGGCTACGTCACGGGCTCCTTCGAGAACATCAAAGGCGAGCTGTTCGCCCGGGTCAGCTCGTCCGTGTCGGACGTCGGGGCCTTGACCAAGGCCCTCGTCGCCGGCGCACCGCTGCCTGACGTCAGCGCGGTGAACGCCGCGTTCGGCCGGAACGTCGCCCAGCTCGGCGGGATCGCCGCGCCCGACATGAACATCCGGGGCCTGTCCCGCTCCCTCGGGCCGCTGTCCGGGCCGGTCGAGACGATCAGCCGGATCGCCGCGGACGGCGAGTTCAACCCCGGGAAGTTCCTCGACAAGTTCTCCGCCAAGCTGCTCGGCGGCCTCGACCTCGGTCAGATCCTGGGGTTCGACCCGAAGCTGCCGGACGCCCTGACGCTGCCGATCGAGAACGCGCCGAAGATCGTCACCACCCCGGAGTACGGCAACGGCAAGGAAGCGCCGCCGACCGCCGTCACGACGGTCCTGGACTGGCGGCCGAAGCTGCCGGACGGCCTCACCGCCGGCGTGTTCCTCCCGCAGGTGCCGGACCATCCGCACGCGACGCTCACGCTGCACGGCGAGAACCGGACGACGTTCGGCACGAGCGGCGTGACCACGACGTCGACGATCAAGGGCGACCTGCGCGACTTCGCGATCGAGCTGGTGAAGGGCAACGACGACAAGCTGTCGTTCATCAAGCTCACCTTCCGCCGGTTCGCCTTCGAACAGCACGACGGCGCCAAGCCGGTGATCCACGTCGAGCTGGACAAGATCGAGTTCGAGGGCCCGCTGAAGTTCGTCAACACCCTGCAGCAGTTCCTGGTCAGCACCGGCAAGGGCCTCGGCATCGACGTCCAGCCCTCGGGCATCACCGCGGGCTACACGCTGGCGATCCCGGACGTCGGGGTCGGGGTGTTCGCGCTGCAGCACCTGGCCTTCAGCGCGGCGCTGTCGATCCCCTTCGACGGCACCCCGGCCCGCGCGCGGTTCGCGTTCTGCAGCCGGGAGCACCCGTTCACGCTCAGCGTCTCGCTGTTCGGCGGCGGCGGGTTCTTCGCGCTGGCCGTGGGCACCGACGGCTTCGAGCTGATGGAGGCGTCGATCGAGTTCGGCGGCGCGGTGGCGTTCAACCTCGGCGTCGCCAGCGGGTCCGTCTCGGTGCTGGCCGGGATCTACTTCAAGCTCGAACACCTGCCGGACCCCGACGGCGGGGGGCACGACGAAATCACCCTCACCGGGTACGTCCGCGCGAACGGCTCGCTCAACGTCCTCGGCCTGATCACCATCTCGGCCGAGTTCTACCTGGCGCTGAGCTACACCAGCGGCGGCGGGAAGAACCTCGTCGAGGGTGAGGCGTCGCTGACCGTCGAGATCGACATCCTGTTCTTCTCGAAGTCGGTCACGCTCACCGTGCACAAGTCCTTCGCCGGTCCCGGTTCCTCGTCGCTGGCCCAGCGGACCGGCGCGGCGGCCTTGCCGACCGGCGGTTCGCCGTCGTTCGGCGACCAGCTGAGCCAGGACGACTGGAACACCTACTGCGACGCGTTCGCGGCCTGAGGAGACAGTGATGGCCACCCAGACGATCCTGAGCACCGCGCTGCCCAACGGCGTCCGCACCGACGCCGGCCGGGCCTTCCTGCATCTGTCGGTGTTCCTCTCCCCGCGGCTGAGCGGGGCGGACACCCTGGCCGCGTTCCCGGACTGGCTCGACTGGCCCGCCGCGAAGGTCGAGTTCGACGTCTCGCTCGGCGGCGCCGTCACCCGCGCCGAGAAGCTGCCGCAGGACCTGCGCTCGGACCTGTGGAAGAAGCTGTTCGGCGCGGGGGCGGTGCTGGGCGCGGCGACCGCGCCGCCGATGCCGCCGGCGCAGACGTTCGTGCGCTCCTACCCCGTGCGCAACGTGCGGAACTTCGTCCGCGACCAGTACGCGCTGATGGCGGCGCGGAACCCGACCACGCACCCGACGATCATCGACTACGTCGGCATTCCCGGCGGGTTCGCGCCGGCCCGCACGAGCGGCAACCGCTGCGGCACCACCGGCTACCGGCTGCACGACACCTGGATCTCCCCCTTGACGAAGGCCGCGGTGACCCAGGACCTCGCCCGGTACTTCTTCACCGCCAACTTCTTCGACCGCGACGACCCGGCGCTCGCCCGCATCCGCGACGACCACTACCTGAGCGACCAGCAGCTCGACTTCCTGCTCTCCGAGCACTTCCACGGCCGCAGCGCGGCGGCCCGCCCCGACCCGGGCGGCTCCCGCGTCGCGAACCCCTTCCGGGCCGCCGTCGTGCCGGAGCCGCCGAACTTCCACTCGGTGGTCGGCTCGCTCGGCCAGTACCCCGCGCTGCTGCGGAAGTTCGGCCTGGTCCGCGACCTGCGTGTGCCCCTGCCGGACCCGCTGCCCGCCGGGCCGACCTGGGTGAGCGTGACCCCGGTGCTGGCCGGGACGACGGTGACCGCGCCGCGGACCGACTGCACGGTCACCGCCACGGCGTTCACCGCGAACGCCCGCACGTCGCTGCTCGCCGGCGGGCTGCTGCAGCTGGGCGGCCCGGACTTCGACGTCACCGAGGTCGACCCCGACTCGGCCGCGGTGAAGCTGCTCGGCTTCGGCGAGAGCATCGCGCGGCTCGACCCGCACGGCGAGGTCGGGCACCCGCCGTCCGACGCGCCGGACACCGCCGCGCCGCCCGCGTTGCAGAGCAACGGCTTCTCGATCACCGAGACCGGGCGCGCCAGGCGGATCTGGGACGCCGTCGGCCAGGCGGACGCGCTCGCGAAGGGCGCTTCCGCGAGTGCCGAGGACCTGACCCGCGGGGTCCGGATCGACGTCTGGGACGACGTTTCGCAGGGCTGGCACAGCCTCTGCCGGCGGCAGGGGACCTACACCGTGGCCGGGACCACGATCTCGGCCGGCGACGAAGGGGTGGTCACCACCGGGCACACGGCGCAGCCCGACGACCCGACGCAGACGTTGTTCCTCCACGAGTCCCTGGCCCGCTGGAGCGGTTACAGCCTGGTCGCGCCGCGGCCGGGCAAGGCCGTCGACGACGACGGCGGGCTCGTCGCGGGTGACGGGACCGAGCCGGACCCGGCGTTCCCGCTCGGGGTGAAGTTCAAGGCCAAGCCGGGCAGCCTGCCGCGGCTGCGGTTCGGGCGCTCGTACCGGTTCCGCGCGCGGACGGCCGACCTCGCGGGCAACGGCCCCGGCCTCGGTGACGTCACCGGCGACGCCGGGGCGACGGCGCCGGTCAAGTACACGCGCTTCGAACCGGTCGTGTCGCCGCACCTGCTGTTCCGCAAGCCGCGCACCGAAGGCGAATCGGTGGAGCGCATGGTGATCCGCAGCAACTTCGACACCGCAGCGACCGCGGACTGCCAGCGCCACCTCGCGCCGGTCCGGATCGCGGAGCTGCTGGCCGAGCAGCACGGCCTGTTCGACCTGCCGGCAACCCTGCTGACCCCGCCGATGCTGGACAAGCTCGCCTACGGCCGGATCAAGCAGAAGGACACCGGCTCGTTCGACCAGGGCGGCACCCCCGACCCCGGCGCCTACGGCATCCCGTACTTCGACGTCGACCAGCTGACCCTCCCCTACCTGCCGGACGTGCTCAGCCGCGGCGCCGCCTTCGCCGGACTGCCCGGCACGGCCGAGGGCGAGGTCGTCACCGGCGACTTCGACCCGGTGCCCCTGCTCGGGAACTGGCCGGACTACCGGCCGTTCCGGCTGCGGATGGTCGAGGGCACCGGCAAGCCGAAGTTCGATCCGCTGTTCCGCGTGCTGACCGTGCAGGTCCCGAAGGGCCGGACGTTCGACGTCGACTACAGCAGCGTTTTGGCCGACGCCGACGTCGACCTGCTCGGGCCGTGGAAGTGGCTGACCGACGCCGTCGCCGCGGGCACCGTGCGGCTGCCGGCGGGCACGACGCTAGCGTCGCTGCGCGCGCTGGCCCGCCAAGGCCGGCTGTGGCAGCTCACGCCGTTCCGCACGCTCACGCTGGTGCACGCGATCAAACAGCCGCTGACCCCGCCCGCGCTGGTCAAGCCGGTCGCGGTGCGGCGCCCGGGTGAGACGTTCGCGCGGATCGTCGACCGGCTCGCCTTCGACCGGCCGAGCACCAGCCGCGTCGACCTCCAGGCCGCGTGGACCGAGCAGGTCGACACCCCGTCGCTGCCCGCGCCGGTGCCGGCGCCGAGCGCGGCGGCGGCGTTCGGCGTGGTCGCGCAGCCGGCCGACCCGCTGGGCCAGGTGCTGCCGGTCGACCAGCGACACGAGTTCCACGACACGAAGTACCGGCGCGTGACGTACACCCCGATCGGCACCTCGCGGTTCGCGGAGTACTTCCTGCAGCGCGCGACGGTGAAGCCGGGCGCGTCGGCGGTCGTCGTGGACAAGGGCGGCATCGTGCCCGCGTCCGACGTCGTGCGGGCGGGGTCGACGACCTACGTGCGCGGCGCCGACTACGACGTCGACTACGTGCGGGGCACGCTCACCTGGCGGGCTTCGCCGGCGCCCGCGTCGGTGGAGGTCGCCTACGTGCCGCCGCCGATCACGCGGGCGGGTACGGCCCTGACGGTCGACGTGCCGAGCTCGGCGCGGCCGGCCGCGCCGGACATCGCCTACGTCGTGCCGACGTTCGGCTGGACCGCGGAGACCACGGCGTCGCAGGTGACGAGCACCCGGCGGGGCAACGGCCTGCGGGTCTTCCTCAACCGGCCGTGGTACTCCTCCGGCGACGGGGAACAGCTCGGGGTGCTGCTGGCCGACGGGCCGACGGTGCCGGCCGACCTGACCCGGTACGTCACCGACTGGGCGCAGGACCCGGTGTGGAAGTCGGCGGCGTTCACCCGGCCGCCGCAGACCGGGGACTTCCCGCTGGCGGTGCACCCGCGGGCGGACCTGAAGCTGGTCGAGGGCGCCACCTCGACGGTCGCCGTCGCTCCGCACGACGTCGTTTACGACGCCGAGCGCAAGCTTTGGTTCTGCGACATCACCTTCGCCGCTCCGCAGCCTTCGCCGTACACGCCGTTCGTGCGGCTGGCGCTGGCCCGCTACCAGCCGGTGTCGGTGCCCGACGTCGAGCTGTCCGCGGTGGTGCAGGCGCAGTTCGCGCAGCTGTCCCCCGACCGGATCGCGACGGCGGTGTTCACCTCGCCGACGTCGGTGCGGCTGACCGTGACCGGCCCGACGTACGCGCCGGTGACGGGGTCCGCGGCCGAGCTCAGCGCGCGGCTGCAGGTGGCCGACCCGGCGCTGAGCGGGAACGTCGCCTGGCAGAACAGCGGCTCCGCGGTCGTCCTGACGGCCACGAGCACCGGCTGGACCGGCACGGTGACCTTGCCCGCGGCGCGCGGCAGCCGCCCGTTCCGCCTGGTGCTGACCGAGTCCGAGCTGCCGAACCAGGGCGGCGCGCGGCTCGTCTACGCCGACGCCCTCACCTTCTGAACCGTCCATTGTGGAGGATCTGATGAACCGCACCAGACTGCTGTGGGCGGCCGGCGCCGCGTCGGCCCTGCTGCTGGCCGGCGCGCTCCCGGCGGCCGCGGCGCCCCCGCCGGGCAAGCCGGGCATCCGCGCGGCGGCCGCGGCGGCGGCCACCTTCGGCAACGGCGTCTTCCGCGTCTCCGTCCAGCAGGCGCAAGGCCTCGGGGTCGGCTCGTTCACCGTGCAGACCGGGCCGGACCACCCGGCGGGCGCGGGCCGGGACGTGCTGTTCGGCGGCGGTGTGCCCGGCACGTCGTTCATGACCGTGCGCGACCTGACCTCCGGGGTCGACTACGTGCAGGGCCAGTACCTGACCACGGCGACCGAGGTCGCGCTCGACGGCGTGCTGTACCTGACGCAGACGCCGCTCGACACGACCGGGATGCACACCCACTGGTCGCACTACACCGAGGACGACCCCGGTGACGGCAAGTCCTTCCAGGTCGACCAGGACGTCGTGGTGCACGGGAGCACCGTCGCCGACTCGAGCGTCGAGGTGACCACCACGGTCACCGGCGAGACCGCGGACACCTTCCAGGTCCAGTACCTGTGGGACACCGCGGCGGGCGCCGACGACGGCCCGGTGCTGCAGACCGGCGCGTACAACCCGTTCACCGCTTCGGAAACGCGTGAGCTCACGCTGTCCGGTGTGGACAGTGTGGCGCTGGCCGACAACACCGCGGGGCCGAGCCTGTCCTACGGCCTGACCGGCACCGGCCCGGCCCGGATCACCCCGCCGCCGACCCCGCCCCAGTCGATCCAGTTCGTCTGCTGGCCGCGCGCGGTCGGCGCGGCGCCGGGACGCTACCGGACGGACCCGACGATCGACGTCGCGACGACCGGAGCCGGCTGCCCGGCGCCGGCCGGCCCCGACTCGGCGGTGCAGTACCTGTTCGCCCCGGCGACGATCGGGACCACCGGGCTCCGCGCGTCGGCGTCGGTGTTCTCGACAGCCCCGGACCCGACGTCGATCGTGGTGGCGCCGACCCGGCTGGGCTTCCCGGCGGTGAGCGCGACCCTGACGGACACGCGGTACGGCCGTCCGGTGCCCGGCCGCACGCTGACGTTCACGGCCGGCGGCCGCACCCTGTGCTCGGCGGCGACGAACACCAACGGCGTCGCGTCGTGCGGCGGGCTGTCGGAAGGCCTGGCGGCGCTGCTCGGCTACTCGGCGGCCTACACGGGCGACGGGATCTGGGCGGGCTCGACCGGCAAACGCTGAGCGCGTGCCAGACTCGGCCGGTGCACGAAGACCTGGCGGCGTCGGGCGTCGACCCGGCCTCGGTGGTGTCCGCCGAGCGGATCGGCGGCGGCACTTACAACACGGCCGTCCGCCTGCAGCTGGCGGACGGCCGGCGGCTGGTGCTCAAGATCGCGCCGTCGTCGCCCGGGCTGGCGTACGAACACGACCTGCTGGCGACCGAGGCGGAGTACTACCGCCGGGTCCCGGGGCCGCTGCCGTCGGTGGTCGGGGCCGGGCCGGGGTTCCTGCTGATGACCGAGCTGCCGGGAAAACCCTGGCACGGCACGGAAGTCGCCGACCACGCGCGGGTGCGCCGCCAGCTCGGCGGGATCGTGGCCGGGCTGCACGGCGTCACCGGCGAGGGGTTCGGCTACCCGCAGGACGAGCTGCGGCCGACGTGGCCGGCGGCGTTCACCGCGATGGTCGACGCGGTGCTGGCGGACGCCGCGCGGTACGGCGTCGACCTCCCGCGCCCGGCGGCGGAGATCGCGCACCTGGTCCGCCGGCACGAGCCGCTCCTGGCGCCGGTGACCACCCCGGTGCTGGTGCACTTCGACCTGTGGGACGGCAACATCCTCGTCGACGACACGGGTGTTTCCGGCATCATCGACGCCGAGCGCGCGTTCTGGGGCGACCCGGTGGCGGAGTTCGTGTCCCTGACGTTGTTCCGCACCCTGGACGCCCCGCTGCTGGAGGGCTACGGCCGAGGGCTGCTCACCCCGCCCGCCCACCGGCGGCTGGCGCTGTACCGCGTCTACCTGGACCTGATCATGCTGGTGGAGATGACACCCCGGCAGGATGCGGACGCCGGCCGGAAGCGGTTCGTCACCACGAAGTTGAGCGAGGACCTCGACGCGGTGCACCGTCAGCTGTGAGCCGTCACCACGTCACCGGCAGGCAGTGCACGCCGTAGACGAGCATGTCGTCCTTGAAGGCCAGCTCCTCCAGCGGCACCGCGAGCCGCAGGCCGGGGATGCGGCGGTAAAGCGTGCCGTACACGACCTGCAGCTCCACCCGGGCCAGCGTCTGGCCGAGGCACTGGTGCACGCCGTAGCCGAACGCGACGTGGTGGCGGGCCTCGCGCGTCACGTCGAGGCGGTCCGGGTCGGCGAACGCCGTCTCGTCGCGGTTCGCGACGTCGCCGGCCGCGATGACACCCTCGCCCGCGCGGATGACCTCGCCGCCGATCTCGATGTCCTCGACCGCGACACGACGACGCCCGGTGTGCGTGATGTTCAGGTACCGCAACAACTCCTCGACCGCACGGCGCAGCTGGTCGGCGTCGCCGTCCCGCACCAGCGCGAGCTGGTCCGGGTGCTCCAGCAGGGCCACGGTGCCGAGGGCGATCATGTTCGCCGTCGTCTCGTGGCCGGCCACCAGGAGCAGCTGCCCCATCGAGGCGACGTCCTCGGCGGTCATCTTCCCGGTCGCGTACTGCGCCGTCGCCAGCTTGCTCAGGACGTCGTCACCCGGCGCCGCCGCCTTCCGCTCGACCAGGCCGGAGAGGTACCCGAGCAGGTCGTCGGTGGCCTTGACCGCCTCCTCGGGCGTGGCCGTCCGCGACACCATCACCTTGGTGATGTCCTGGAAGAACACCCGGTCGTCGTAGGGCACCCCGAGCAGCTCGCAGATCACCAGCGACGGCACCGGCAACGCGAACGCCGTCACGAGGTCGACCGGCTTCGGGCCGGCCAGCAGCCCGTCGACGAGGTCGTCGACGATGCGCTGGATCGCCGGGCGCAGCGCTTCCATCTTCTTCACGAGGAAGTCGCCGGTGAGCAGGCGGCGCTGGGCCGCGTGCTCGGCGCCGTCCATGGTGATGAACGACTTGGCGCGCTTGCGCCGCGCGGCCGAAGCGGCACTCTGGTGCGGATACCCGGGCCGGTCCGAGTCGGCACTGATCCGCGAGTCGCGCAGCAGCGCGCGCACGTCGTCGTAGCGCCGGACCAGCCACGGTGTGCTGCCGTTCCAGAGCCGCACGCGGGACACCGGCGGCAGCTCGCCCAGCTCGGCCGGCGGGTCGAACGGACACCGCCGGGTCATCGGAAACGCGGGAACGCCGTCCACCGGGTACCTCCCGAAGTCGCCGGAAATTTACATAGCTATGCTAAGCATCTTCCGGCGATCCCGCCACAGGTCCGATCAGGCGAACACCAACGTCACCAGTTCGTCGACAAACGGCTCGACCAGCTCGGCGCCGGTCCGGTTGAGCACGCTGTGGAACAGCGCGACCCGCCCGTGCGCCCCGACGAAGACCATCGCGGCCGCCCGGCCCGGCGTCACGCGCAGCGGGTGTCCCGCCTCGACGCAGCGTTCGAAACCCGCGGTCAGCGAGTCGATCACGTCGAGCAGCGGGCCTTCCGCACGGGCCCCGGGCGCGGGCCGGGTCGCGCCGTTCGCGAGCATCAGGCGGTAATGCCCCGGATTCTCCATGGCGAACGCGCAGTAGGCGTGAATCTGCGCCCGGACGCGTCCGACGACGTCGGTTTCGCCGAGCGTCTCCTCGGCCGCACGCATCGATTCCCGCAACCGGGCGTATTCGTGGTCGAGCAGTCCGCGCACCAATTCCGCACGATCGGAGAAATGCTGGTAGATGCTGGCCGGGGCGATGCCGACCGCGCGCGCCACCCCGCGGATCGTCAGCCCGTCCTCGCCGCCGAGCTCGGCGAGGAGACGAGCGGCGGCCGCCAGGATTTCCCCGCGCAGCCGCTCGCCTTCACCCCAGCGGTTCCTCCTGCGGCCGATTCCGGCTTCGAGTTTCTCCGCCACCCGCCCATTCATACGCCCGCGGCGCGCACCCCGGTGTTCCGGGGTGGGAAAGGCGCAAAAACACTCAAGAAAGCAACACCGGGTACAGCCCGGCGACCTCTCCGGACAGTCCGGCCCGCACGTTTCGGCTGACGTCGTCGGCGAGCACCTCGAACCGGCCCTGCTCGACGCCGTCGAGCGCGAGCCCGGCCACCACCGCCGGGTCGATCTTCGGCTCGTCGACGTGCTTGGCCATGTCGGTGTCCATGTACCCGACGTGCAGCGCGGTCACCTGGGTCTTCTGCGGCGCCAGCTCGAGGCGCAGCGCGTTGGTCAGCGACCAGGCCGCCGACTTCGCCGCCGAATACGCGGCGACCTGCGGCGCGGTGAACCAGGAAAGCACCGAAAGGACGTTGAGCACCGCGCCCCCGCCGTTGCGCTCGAGGATCGGCGCGAACTCGCGGGTCACCGCGAGGGTGCCGAAGTAGTGCGTGTCCATCTCGAGCTTGATGTCCTCGATGGACCCGCCGAGCAGCGACGCCCCGGTGGACGACCCGGCGTTGTTCACCAGCAGCGTGACGTCGCCGGCTTGCGCGGCGGCTTCCCGGATCGACGCCGGGTCGGTGACGTCCAGCTTCAGCGGCACCACTCCCGGCAGGTCGACCGACTCGGGGTTGCGTGCGGCGGCGTACACCTTGGCCGCGCCGCGCTCCAGGAGAGCGGCGGCGAACTGCCGGCCGAGCCCCCGGTTGGCTCCGGTGACCAGCGCCACCGCACCCGTGATCTCCATGACGAGCTCCTCTCGCACCTGGCTTGCTCGTTGCAAGCTAGCTGCGGCCGACTGTACGGCGTAGACTTGCTCGGAGCAAGTCAGCTCGAAGGGATCACAGTCATGAGCCGTCGCATCACCTGGGAGGACGCCTCCTGCCCGATCGCCCGCGCCGCCGACGTCCTGGCCGAGCCGTGGACGCTGCTGATCCTGCGCAACGCGACCGCCGGCACCACCCGGTTCGAGGACTTCCGCACCGAGCTCGGCATCGCCGACAACGTGCTCACGACCCGGCTGGCGAAGCTCGTCGAACGCGGGCTGCTGACGAAGCTCCCCTACCGCGACGGCGGCCGGACCCGGCACGAGTACCGGCTGACGCAGGCCGGTTCGGACACCCTGCCGGTCATCCACGCGCTCGGCACGTGGGGCAACGCGCACACCGACTCGGCGACGTCGTCCGGCCCGATGAAGCTCGCCCACACCGCGTGCGGGCAGCTCACCCGGCCCGGCGAGACGTGTGATGCCTGCGGAAAACCACTGGTCAGGGACGACCTGGCGTGGCGTGGCTCGTGGCTGTCGGAAGGGGAGATCCCTCTGGCGGACCCCGTCGCCTGAGCCGGGCGGCGCATCCTTGTATGCGTGGCTGCGCATGTCAACCGGACGAAATGGTTGGTAAATCACCGTTCGCAGCGCAGTACGAAAGTCGGGTCACAAACGCGTGGACGTTCCGTAAGTTCGACACCCAGCGCGCGCAAACCCGGCAAATTCCCCACGGCAAGGAGTCGTCCCGATGTCCAGGAAGTACCTGCTGCCCGGCGCCGCCGTCGCGCTGGCGATGATCGCCACCCCGCTCACCGCCGGCCCGGCTTTCGCGGCCCCGGAAGCGGCCACGGTCGTCTACTACGACACCTCGGACGCCCCCACCTTCCGCGACGTGATCAACGCGGGCGCGGCGAACTGGAACGCGGCGGTGTCGAACGTCAAGCTCCAGGAAAGCTCCTCGGGCGCGTCGCTGCACTACACGGAGGGCAACGACCCGCGCGGCTCGTACGCCCAGACCGACGGCCACGGCAGCGGCACGATCTTCATCGACTACACCCAGGCGGAGCAGTACAACCAGACCCGCATCGCGGCCCACGAGACCGGCCACGCGCTGGGTCTGCCGGACCACTACGAAGGCCCCTGCTCCGAGCTGATGTCCGGCGGTGGCCCCGGCCCGTCGTGCACCAACGCGAACCCCAACGCGGAGGAGTCGTCGCAGGTGGAATCCCTGTGGGCCAACGGCTTCGCCGGCGCGCGCAAGGCGCCGACCCGCGTTTACGAAGTGACCATGCCGGTCAAGTGACGTTCGTCTGACGTCGTCGGGGGAGGCCGCACCGGGAGTTCCCGGTGCGGCCTTCGCACGTGCGGGAAGGGTCGACACGCGTGATTGAGCAGTCAACTCGCGTGATTGAGGGGTCGACACGACTCCACCGCCGTGTCGACCCTTCAATCACGCGTGTCGACCTTCTGATCACGCGTGTCGACCTTTCAATCACGCGTGTTGACCCTTGGATCACGCGGGGCGGGGGTCAGAGGCGGGACAGGAGGCGGTCGCGGGCCACCTCGAGGTGGTCCGTCATCGCCTTGCCGGCCGCGGCCGCGTTGCCCGCCACCAGGGCGTCCACGATCACGCGGTGCTCCGAGATCGTCTGCTCCCCGAACGGCTGGTTGTAGTTCAGCCGGAAGAAGTGCAGGTGGCAGTGGGTGCGCGCGAACGCCTGCTCCACCGCCACGTTGCCCGCCATGCGCAGGATCAGCTCGTGCAGCCGGGCGTCATGTGCCGTCAACGCCTTGTAGTCGCTGTACGCGTCCTCGATCGGCGCCGTCGGGCACGTCGCCAGCTCCGCTTCCAACGCCGCCACGTGAGCGTCCGACATCGCCGCCGCCGCCAGGGCCGCCGACGGGGGCTCCAGCAGGAGCCGCAGCGCGTACATGTCGTCGACTTCCTTGCGGTCCAGCAGTTCCGTCACGCGGTAGCCGCGCAACGGGAGCCTGCTGACCAGCTCCTCGGACTCCAGCCGCGCCAGTGCTTCGCGCACCGGGGTGCCCGAGACGCCGAGCTCGCGCGCGATCTCGTCGATGTTGACCCGCGCGCCGGGCTCGATGCCGTCGTTCATGATCAGCGCCCGGATCTGCTCGTAGACGCCGTCGGCCAGCACCTGCCGGTTCGGCAGGGCTTCGAGGCGCCGACCCTCCACCATGACTCCCCTCACGTGTTGTGACTACAGGCTACTGCTTGCCCAGCACGTCGCGGCTCTTCGACGCCATCTCCGCGAACACGTCGTCGTCGCGCTGGTGGGCGAAGTACGCCTCGAACAGCGGCCGCTCCGCGTCCTGCAGGGCCGCGCCGTTGCCGTAGACCACCGCCGGGACGAGCGAGCCGTCCTTCAGCATCGTGGTGAACACCGACAGGTCGACCCCCTGGCCCTTCATTGCCGACGCCGCCGCGTCCATCGACGCCGGGATCGACGGGAAGAACGTGCCGCTCGCGCCGGCCGCCGACTGGCACTCCGGCGAACCCATGTACGACACCCACTTCCAGGTCAGGTCGGGGTTCTTCGTGCCTGCCCAGACGTTGTTGCCGTTCGAGTTGGACAGCAGCGCCCGCTTCCCCGTCGGCCCGAGCACGGTCGGCGCGATCCCGACCTTCACCCCGGGCAGCTTCGCGAACGTGCTCGCCGACCACGAGCCGGCCGTCTCCATCGCGACCTTGCCCGAGCCGATCAGGTCGACGTCGCTGATCGTGGCCTGGCCGCCGGTGGTGAACGTGCCGATCTTCGGCGCGAACCCGCGGTCGGCCAGCGACCGCACCCAGCGCATCGTCTTCGCGAACACCGGGTCGTCGTAGCTGAACTTCGTCGGCCAGGACTGCTTGTCCGCCAGGCGCCAGCCGGTCGTCATCGCGAACGAGCTCCACGTCGACTCGCCGATGAAGTCGCGTGACGCGAGCTGCCCGGTGCCGTAGGTCGCGACGTGGTCCTTGTCGAACCCGGGCTGGTCGCCGCGCACGCCGTTCTTGTCGACGCTCAGGTGCGCCGCGACCTTCTCGAACGTCCCGCCGTCGTCGGGGTTCCACGTCAGCTTCGCGAGGTCCGCGGGTGTGTACCCGGCCTTCGTGATCGCGTCGACGCTGTAGTAGAGCCCGGTCGCCGACCAGTCCAGCGGCAGCGCGTACTGCTTGCCGTCGGTGAACTTCCACGCGTCGACGCCGACGGAGAACTTCTTCAGGTCGAACTTGTCCCGCGCGATCAGGTCGTCCAGCGGCAGCAGCTGGTGCTGGGACGCATAGGCCTGGAAGTACTGGACGCTGTTCTGGAACGCGTCCGGCGCGGTGCCGCCGACGAACCCGGCGGTCAGCTTGGTGAAATAGTCGTCCACATTGTACTGCGTGATCTTCACCGTGGTGCCCGGGTTGGCCTTCTCGAACGCCGACGCGCAGCTCTGGTACGCCGCCGCCTGCTTGTCGTCCCAGGTCCACCAGTTGACGGTGGTCCCACTGCCGCTCGCCGAGCCGCCACCACAGGCGGCCACCAGCGCTCCCAGCGTCGCCGCCAGGCCGGCGGCCGCCACTACGCGAAACTTCATGTCAACTCCATTGTGGACGCAGGATGGACCGGAATCCTTCGAGTACCGCCTGAACGTCGTCGGGGCCGCCGGCTTCGTGGCCGTTGTACGCCCAGACGGCGAGCTTTTTCTGTCCCTTGTAGACGTGGTAGGCGCCGAACACCGTGGACGGCGGCACGATGCCGTCCATCAGCCCGGCGCTGAACCAGGCCGGGGCCGTCGCGCGCGAGGCGAACCCGACACCGTCGAAATAGGACAGCACGTCGAACACCCGCGAGACGGCGTCACGGTGGTCGGCCAGGTACCGGGACAGTTCGAGGTAGGGCCGTTCACCGCCGACGAGGCTCGCTCGCCGGAAGTCGCAGAGGAACGGCGCTTGCGCGTGCAGGGCCGCCACGTCCGGGACGAGCCCGGCCGTGGCGAGCGCGATGCCGCCGCCCTGGCTGTTGCCGAGCACCGCCACCCGCGCCGGGTCAACAGCCGGAAGCGTGCGCACGGCATCCACCGCACGGGCCGCGTCGGTGAAGATCCGCCGGTAGAGGTAGGTCTCGCGGCTCTCGATGCCGCGGGTCAGGTGACCCGGGTACGCCGGTCCGCTGCCGACCGGATCGGCGGTGACCCCGCCCTGGCCGCGCACGTCGACCTGCAGGTGCGCGTACCCGGCGGACGCCCAGGTCAGCTCCTGCAGCGCGCTGCCCCGGCTGCCGCCGTACCCGTGGAACTGGACGATCGCCGGCAACGGCGCCTCGACACCCCGGGGCAGCCGCAGCCACGCCCGGATCGGGTGGCCGCCGAAGCCGGCGAACGTCACGTCGAAGACGTCGAGCGTCCGCAGCGGCGTCTCGACCGGCCGCAGGTCCAAGGCCAGGTCGTACGTCCGCGCGGAGTCCAAAGTAGACGTCCAGAACTCGTCGAAGTCCGGTGGTGACACGTAGTCGCTGCGGTACTCCCACAGCGCGTCGAGACCGAGGTCGGTGAGCATCACAGTCCTTTCAGGACGGTCGATTCGCCGGACCGCAGCCGCAGCTCGGTCTCCCGGCCGTGGTAACGCACGCGCACCGGCGCGGCCGGGTCCCCGGACAACCGCCGGACGACCGCGTAGCGCAGCTCGCCGTCACGCCATTCGACGTCGACCGCGAGCCCGCCGCGGCCGCGCAGCCCCCGCGCTTCCCCGGACGGCCAGTCCGCCGGCAGGGCGGGGAGCAGGGAAAGCACGCCGTTCTGGCTCTGCAGCACCAGTTCCGCGAGGCCCGCCGGGAAGCCGTAGTTGCCGTCGATCTGGAACGGCGGGTGGGTGCTGAAGAGGTTGGGCAGCAGCCCGCCCCACTCGGAGCCGTCGACCGGCGCGTCGCGGTGGCGGTCGCCGGTGAACGGCTGGGACGCCTCGCTCAGCAGCTTCCGCGCCGTCTCGCCGTCCCCGAGCCGGGCGCGCAGCGCGATCTTCCAGGCCCACGACCAGCCCATCGCGCCCGGTCCGCGCCGCTCGAGGACCCGGCGGGCCGCCTCCGCGAGCCCGGGCGTCTCGACGGCGTCGATCCGGCCCAGCGGGTACAGCGCGATCATGTGCGACATGTGCCGGTGGGCCGGGTCCTCCTCGGGGAGGTCGCTCGCCCACTCCCCCAGCCGGCCGTCCGGCAGCACCGGCAGCGGGCGCAGCCGCGGCAACGCGGTGGTGATCCGGGCGCACAGCGGGTCGTGCGCGCCCAGCGCCTCGGCCGCGGCCAGGCTGCGCTCGAACACGGCGCGGATCAGGACGACGTCCATCGTCACCGAGGAGGTCAGCGACTCCTTCGTCCCGGCCTCGGAGAGGAAGAGGTTCTCCGGGGACGTCGACGGGCACGTCTCCAGGAAGCCGTCCGGGCCGTCGACCAGCCAGTCCAGGCAGAACTCGGCGCAGCCGCGCAGCAGCGGCCACGCCGTCCGCTCGAGGAAGGCGCGGTCGCGGGTGAAGTCGTAGTGGTCCCAGGCGTGCTGGACCAGCCACGCGCCGCCCATCGCCCAGATGGCCCACGACGGGTTGCCGTGCCCCATCCCGGCCGGCAGCGCCCAGCCCCACGGGTCGGTGTTGTGGTGGGTGACCCAGCCGCGGGCGCCGTACAGCTCCCGCGCGACGTCGGCGCCGGTGACCGCGAGCTTGCCGAGCAGGTCGAACAGCGGGAGGTGGCATTCGCCGAGCCCGGTCGTCTCGGCGGCCCAGTAGTTCATCTGGGTGTTGATGTTGACCGTGTAGTTCGACGACCAGGCCGGGCGGAGGTCGTCGTTCCAGATGCCCTGCAGGTTCGCGGGCGGCGCGCCCGGCCGGGACGCGCTCGCCAGGAGGTACCGGCCGTACTGGAAGAGCACGGTCGCCGTGAGCTGGTCGTCCTTTCCGGACAGCAACCCGGCGACGTCGTGGGTGCCGCCCCGGCGCTCGCCGATCCTGAGCGACGACGCGCCGAGCAGCGGCCGCAGGTCGGCCTCGTGCGCCCGTCGCAGCTCCGCGGCTCCCGTTTTGACGGCCTGCTCGGCGAGCACAGCCGCGCGGCGCCGGTGCTCGTCGCGGGTGTGCTGGCGATCGCCGATCCAGGCGTCGTACGCGCTGGTGGAACTGGCCAGGACGATCAGGACGCCGGTTTCCGTCCGCGCGACCCGGACCGAAACCGAGGCGAACGGGTCGTACCCCTCGGCCGTCCCGTACCGCAGTGGCTCTTCCACCTGCGGTTCGTGCCGCGGCGCGCCGTCGACGGGGATCTCGATGCCGAGGTCGAGGCCGTCACGCGACACCTCGCGCAGCGGTGTCGACAGGTCGACGCCGACCTCGACCGGTCCGGACAGCGCGACACACAGGACCTGCGCGGGCCGGCTCACCCAGGTCGTCCGCTCGACGTCATGGCCGTTGATGGTGAGCCGCTCGGTGGTGACGCCGTTGTCGAGATTGAGCGTCCGGCCGTGTGACGTCCCTTCCGGGAGCGTCAGCCAGAGGTCCACATAGGGCAGGAACTCCTGGCTGTACGGCCCCTCGAAGGCCATCAGGAGTTCTTCGGCCCGCCGGTAGTCCTGGGCCAGCACGGCTTCGCGTACTTCCGCGAGCCGCTCCGGGCCGGCATCGATGTCCTTCAAGGCGGACGCCGGCCCCAGCGGGGTACCGGACCAGACGGTGGCGTCGTTGACCTGGATCCGCGTGCGCCCGGCGCCGCCGAAGACCATCGCGCCGAGCCGGCCGTTGCCGACCGGCATCGCTTCGGTCCATTCCGCGGCCGGGGCCGGCCAGGAGAGCAGGAGGTCGTCCATCACTTGAGTCCCGTGAAGCCGATGGAATTGACGAGCCGGCGGCCGAACACCACGAAGAGCAGCAGCATCGGGAGCGCCGAGACGAGCGTGGCGGCCATCAGGCCGGACCAGTCCAGCGCCGCCTGCGGCGAGGACTGCTTGAACACCGCGAGCGCCAGGGTCAGCGGGCGGACGGTGTCGTCGTTGGTGACCAGCAGCGGCCAGAGGTAGTCGTTCCAGGTGTTGATGAACGTCAGCAGCGCGAGCGTCGCGATCGGCGCGGCGCTCATCGGGAGCACGATCCGGAAGCAGACGCGCAGCGGGCCCGCGCCGTCGATGATCGCGGCCTCCTCGATCTCGGTGCTCAGCCCGAGCATGAACTGGCGCAGGAAGAAGATGTTGAACGCGGAGAAGAACGCCGTCGGCAGGATCATCCCGCCGAAGCTGTTGAGCAGCCCGAGGTCCTTGACCAGCACGAAGTTCGGCAGCAGCGTCAGCACCTGCGGCACCATCAGCGCGGTCAGGAGCACCGCGAACACGGCGTTGCGGCCCGCCCACCGCAGCCGCGCGAAGGCGAACGCGGCCAGCGCGGAGAAGAACACCGTGCAGACGGTCAGCAGCGCCGCGTAGACCACCGAGTTCCGCAGGGCCAGCAGCAGGTCGAGCGACGCGCCCGAGCCGCCCTGCGCCGCGGCCTCCGCCGGGGTCGCCAGGCCGAGCGCGCGTTTGAACGCGCCGATCGTGAGGTCCACCGGCACCAGCGAAGACGGGTCGGTGGCCATCGCGTAGTTGTTCGACAGCGCGGTCCGCACGATCCAGTAGAACGGGAAGATCGTGACGACCAGGACGAGCACCAGGTACGCCCAGGCGATCACCCGGCCCGGGGAGAAACGCGTGCGCACGATCCCTCCTAGTTGGTGTCGGACTCGCCGGCGCGAGCCATCCGGAGCTGGGCGAAGGTGACGGCCGCGAGCAGCACGAACAACGCCAGCGACATGGTGGCGGCGTACCCGAAGTCGAACTGGCCGAACGCCTTGTCGTAGATGTACATCTGCAGCACCTTCGACGCGTTCGCCGGCCCGCCCTTGGTGGTCACCTGCACGATGTCGAAGATCTGGAACGAGCTGATCACGGTCAGCACCACGACCATCACCAGGATCGGCCGCAGCAGCGGCACGGTGAGCCGGCGGAACATCTGCAGCTCGCTCGCGCCGTCGATCCGGCCCGCTTCGTACACAGTGGACGGAATGGTCTGCAGCCCGGCGAAGATCAGCACCGCGTTGTAGCCCATGGACTTCCAGACGTTGAGCCCGGCCAGCGTCGGCACCGCCCAGCCCTGCGAGCCGAAGAACAGCACCGGGTCACCGCCGAGCTTCGTGATCAGGACGTTGACGATGCCGAGCTGCGGGTCGAGCATCCACGACCAGACCAGCGCGGTGACCACGCCGGAGATGAGGAACGGCAGGATCATCAGCCCGCGGACGGTGGCCGACACCGCGAGCCGGTGCAGGATCACCGCCGTCACCAGGGAGACCAGCACGCCCAGGATCACCGAGAGCACGACGAAGTAGATCGTGACGAGCAGCGAGTGCCAGAACTCGGCGTCGCCGACGAGCTCCTGGAAGTTGCCCAGGCCGATCCAGCGCGGCGCGGTGAGGACGTGGAACTCGGTGAAGCTGAGGTAGAGCCCGCGCAGGGTCGGGTAGGCGAAGAACACCGCGAACCCGGCGAGCGCGGGCGCGATGAGCAGCCACGCGATGGGCGCGTCGTTCCGGTGGGCTGCGGAGCGGCGGTTCTTCGTCGGCGGCGCCGTGGTGGCGGCCCGCAGGGTCGGTCGTTGCGTGGTCACCACCACGGCAGCCTCCTTCTCAGACGGTGATCTTGTCGACGTCGTAGACGTAGCCGGCCTGGTTGCCGATCTGGACCGTGTTGGCCCCGGCCTGCAGGTACACCGGGACGGTGGTCGCCTGCGGGGTGTTCCAGTCGTTGTCGTTGCTCCCGGCGACCGGCAGCGGGAACGACGTCCCGTTGACCGTGACGATGCCGGTGCGGCTGGAGTCGCCGTCCACATAGGACAGCTGCAGCAGGTAGGTGCCCGCCTTCGGGACGGTGACCGTCGGCAGCACGACGTACCCGCTGCCGCCGAGGTAGCCGACCTTCTTGCCGTTGCTGCAGGCGCAGTCGTAGACCGTGGCCCCACCCTGCGGGGTGCCGTTCTCCGCCTCGTACGCCTTCGGGCCGTCGGCCGCGGTCGTCGTCACGCTGATCTTCTTGCTGGGCGCGGACGGCCGGCCGTAACGCTGGTTCGCGACGACCATGAACTCGTTGTTCGTCGACGGCTTGAGGCCGGTGACCGTGGCGGTGGTGCCGGTGGTCGTGGCGACCTTCTTGTTGCCGGCGAAGACGTCGTAGTTCTGCGCGCCCTTCGAGGCGTCCCAGGCGAGCGAGACGCTGGTGCCGGTGGCCGCGGTGCCGTGCACGACTGCCGGGGCGGCGAGGGCGTTGCGGTCGCGTGGGGTGACCTTGAACAGGCGGGAGCCGTGCACCGGCAGGTCGGCCGAGGTGGTGCCGGCCTCCTTGTGCGCCCAGAGGTCCCGGACCTCGACCGGGCCGGTGATGCCGAGCTGCGCGAGGTCCGCGGTGACGCGGGCGGGCGTCGCGGCGAGGTTGAACAGCGCGACCGTGTAGCTGCCGTCGGCGTTGCGGTTGTACCAGACCTGCTGGTCGGTCGTCTGGCTCACCGGCTTGGCCGGGATCCCGGCCTGGTTGACCGCGATGACCTCGTCGTTGGTGAGGAGCTTGACGCCGTAGTCGTCGAGCTGCGTGAGGTCGTCACCGATGTAGAGCGGCGCGGCTTCGATCGCCCAGAGCGTCATGTAGCTCTGGCGCTCGGCCTGGGTGATGCCGTCCATCTTGCCGCTGCCGACGTCGAGGGAGTCGAGGTTGTTCCAGTGGCCGGGACCGGCGTCCGGGATCCACTGCACGACGTCGTTCCACCGCTGCTTGACCGAGTTGTTCCAGGTCACGAGCGTGTCGCAGTAACACTCGACGTCGGTGTCGACGCGCCAGCCGTTGGTGTTCGCCTTCCAGACGTCCGCCTGGCGGTGGCTGAGCGCCCAGGAGACGACGAACTCCATCGGGCGGCCGGTCTTGGCGATCGCCCGGTGCCAGGCCTCGACGTCGGTGGTGTTGGTGTAGTTCTCGCCGCCCTTGAAGGAGCCGGGGCCGACGCCGTCGAGCTTGAGGAAGTCGACACCCCAGCCGGCCAGCAGCTGCGCCACCGAGTCCACGTAGGACTGGGCGCACGGGTTCGTGAAGTCGATCTTGTAGGCGGAGTCCCAGCCGTTGGTCTTGCGCAGGTCGGGGTAGACGAGGTCGCGCGTGTGGCAGTTCGTGGTGCCCGCGATCGGCGAGTTGCCGCCGTTGTAGGCGTTGAGGTCGAGGCCGACGGCCAGGTAGGAGCCGAGCTTCAGGCCCTTCTTGTGGACGTAGTCGGCGACGTACTTCATGCCGTCGGGGAAGGTCGTGGGGTTGACGACCGGGCGGGCGTTCTGGTCGTAGCCGTTCGACCAGCCCGCGTCGATGTTGACGTAGGTGTAGCCGTGCTGCTTGAACTTCGCGGCGAGGACGTCGGCCTGCTGGAGCACGTGCTTTTCGGTGAGCCAGCTGGCCGGGCCGGTCGGGTTGACGCCGGGGTAGTTCGTCGACTCGAGGCTCCAGCTGCTCCAGCCCATGTAGGGCGTTTGGGCGACCGGTTTCGGCGCCTCCGGCTGGGCTTCGGCCGCGGGGGCCGTGAGCAGGCCTCCGACCACCATCAGGCCGGCGAGGACCCCCGGGGCCCATCTGCCGCGTGCTGCCATGACCACTCCTTCGAGGTCGGTGGGGACTCCGTCAGACATCCGAGGTCCATGGCGTCCATCGCGGAAACCGTGGATCCTATAGGATCGACGACTGGAGATTCTGGCTGGCGGGATCGCCCGATGTCAACGGCCGGGGCGGACAGAGATCGGACGAATCCGGGACTGTCTAGGTTCGGGGCATGCTGACCACGCTGGCCGTCGGGAACTACCGCTCACTGCGCGACCTGGTGCTGCCGCTGTCCGCGCTGACCGTCGTCACCGGGCCGAACGGCAGCGGCAAGTCGAGCCTGTACCGGGCCCTGCGGCTGCTGGCGGACGCGTCCCGCAACGGCGCGGTGGCGGCCCTGGCGCGCGAAGGCGGCCTGCCGTCAACGCTGTGGGCGGGCCCGGAGAACGGCGCCCGCCCGGGCGCGCGGGTCCAGGGCACGGTGCGCACGAAGGCGGTCGGGCTCCGGCTCGGCTTCGCGGGTGACGAGTTCGGCTACGCCCTCGACCTGGGGCTCCCGGTGCCGGGCGAGACGATGTTCAACCTCGACCCGGAGTTCAAGCGCGAGGCGGTGTGGGCGGGCCCGGTCCTCCGGCCGGCGTCGCTGCTGGCGGACCGGGCGGGCCCTTCGGTCCGCACGCGCGTGGCGTCGGGCGGCTGGGGCGCCGAGACGTTCCCCATCCGGCTGACGGACAGCATGCTGAGCGAGTTTTCCGACCCGCGGGCGTGCCCGGAGCTGCTGGTGCTGCGGGAGCGGATCCGGTCGTGGCGCTTCTACGACCACTTCCGCACGGATGCGCTGGCCCCGGCCCGCCGGTCGGTGGTGGGAACCCGCACGGTCGTCCTGTCCCAGGACGGCGCCGATTTGGCGGCGGCGTTGCAGACGATCATGGAGATCGGCCGGGCTTCGGATCTGGCTTCGCTGGTGGACGCGGCTTTTCCGAGGTCGCGGGTGGAGGTCGTCTCTTCGGATGGTCTGTTGTCGCTCCGTTTTCATCAGCACGGGTTGCTGCGTCCGCTTTCCGCGGCGGAGCTGTCGGACGGGACGTTGCGGTTTCTGCTGTGGGTGGCAGCTTTGCTGACTCCGCGGCCGCCGGAGCTGCTGGTGTTGAACGAGCCGGAGACGTCGTTGCACCCGGATCTGCTGCCGGCGTTGGCGGTTTTGATCGCTACCGCGGCGAAGGAGACCCAGGTGGTGGTGGTTTCCCACGCTTCGCTGCTGACGCGGGCTCTCGCTGAAGTCGCGGAGGTCGGGGAGTTGGAGCTGGAGAAGGAGGCCGGGGAGACAAAGCTGGTCGGCCAGGGACGCCTGGACCGCCCTTCCTGGCACTGGCCCTCCCGCTGACCGGTACCCAGCCGGACGACACGCGTACCCCACTGGACGACACGCGTACCTGCCCGGACGACACGGCGGACGACCGCAGCCAGCTCGAGTCGTCCATCCAGGTACGCGAGTCGTCCGGCTGAGTGCGTGTGTCGTCCGGCTGGGGACGGCTGTGGGAGGGCTTAGCGGCCCTTGGTGCTCTCCCGGATCTCCAGCGCGAACGGAGTCTGGATGTCCTGCGCCGGCAGGGTCTTGTCCCCCGTGATCCGCCGGTGGACCAGGTCGATCGCCGCCTCGGCCAACGCTGTTTTGTCCGGGGCGATCGTGGTCAACGCCGGGAGGGAGAACGCGCTCTCTTCGTTGTTGTCGAAGCCCACGATCGCCACGTCCTCCGGGACCCGCAGGCCCAGCTCCGCCACCGCTCGTAGGGCGCCGATCGCCAGGAGGTCGTTGAAGCAGAACACCGCGTCCGGTGGCGAGTCCAAAGCGAGCAGCGACCGCATCGCCGCCGCGCCCACCGAGCGGTGCCACTTCTCCGCCGGCGCCACCAGCTCGTCCGAATAGGACAGTCCCGCCTCGGACAACGCCGACCGGTACCCCGCCAGACGCTGGGAAGACGTCCCGCGGGCCGGGTTGCGGCCGATCGCCGCTATCCGGCGGCGGCCCAGCGACGTCAGATGGGACACCGCCGTGTGTGCCGCCAGGACGTTGTCGATCGCCACGTGGTCGATCGGGACGTCGACCGCGTGCTCGCCCAGCATCACCAGCGGGATCTCGCCCGGGGACGGGAAGTCCGCCGCCTCCAGGGCTTCCGGGTGCACCAATGCCCCGTCGACCAGGTGCGGGCCGAGTGACGACAGTGTCGCCCGCTCGCGCTGGCGCGTGCCCTGCGTCTGTTCGATCAGGACGCTCCAGCCGCGCTGCTGCGCCGCCGTGATGACCAGCCCCGCCAGCTCGCCGAAGTACGGGATCGACAGCTCCGGCACCATCAGCGCCAGGAACCCGGTGCGGCCGCGGCGCAGGTTGCGCGCGCCGACGTTGGGCCGGTACCCGGTCGCCGCCAGGGCTTCCTCGACGCGCCGCCGGTTTTCCGGCTTCACGAAGGCGTAGCCGTTGACCACGTTCGACACCGTCTTCACCGACACTCCGGCGAGCGTGGCGACGTCTTTGAGCGTCACGGTCACGGGCGGCTCCTTCTCCGGTGGTGAGCACGAAGCATAGCGACATTTTGCCGGTTTACAACGTTGTTCCAACGATGTAAAAAGTACCTCAAGGCTCCCGCGGTGACTCCGATCACCCCGGTGAGCGGGCCCCACCGTCGCTGCCCGAGGAGTCACCGTGCCGCTGTCCACCCGTCCCCGCCTGGTCCTGGTCACCGCGGCCGCCGCCGCGCTCACCCTCACCTCCTGCACCTCCCGTGAGGAGACGCCCGCCGCCCCCTCGAACGGGAGCGGGCCGGCCGCGTCCGCGCAGTCCGTCGCCCCCAGCGCCGACGGCTGCACGCTCGACAAGACCGGTTACGCCAAGGTCGACCTGAAAACCGCGGTGGTCGGTTTCTCCCAGTCCGAAAAGGAAGCCAACCCCTTCCGGATCGCCGAGACGCAGTCCATTCGCGACGAAGCCGCCAAGCTCGGCATCGCGAGTGACAAGCTGCTCGTCACCAACGCCCAGAGCGACCTGAACAAGCAGATCAGCGACATCAAGTCGATGCTCGACCGGGGCGCCCAACTGCTCGTCGTCGCGCCGCTGAACTCCGACGGCCTCCAGCCCGCGCTCGACGCGGCGAAGGCCAAGAAGGTCCCGGTCGTCACCATCGACCGCAAGGTGACGTCGCAGGCCTGCACCGACTACCTGACCTTCATCGGCTCGAACTTCGTCGAGCAGGGCAAGCGCGCCGCGCAGGCCATGGCGAAGGCCACGGGCGGCAACGGCAAGGTCGCCATCCTGCTCGGCTCCTCGGGCAACAACGTGACCACCGACCGCACCCAGGGCTTCAAGGACGAGCTCGCGAAGACGCCCGGCCTGTCCGTGGTCGTCGAGCAGACCGGCGAGTTCGACCGGTCCAAGGGCCAGTCCGTGATGGAGCAGCTCATCCAGAGCCACCCGGACATCACCGCCGTCTACGCCGAAAACGACGAAATGGGCGTCGGCGCGGTGAACGCGCTCAAGACCGCCGGCAAGGCGCCGGGCAAGGACGTCAAGATCGTCTCGGTCGACGGCACCCGCAACGCCGTGCAGCTCATCGCCGACGGCAGCTACAACGCCGTGATCGAGTCCAACCCGCGCTTCGGCCCGCTGGCCTTCCAGACGCTGCAGAAGTTCGAGAGCGGCGAAGCCATTCCGGCCAGCATCGTGATCACCGACGACCAGTACGACGAGACCAACGCCGCGCAGAAGGTCGGGAACGCGTACTGATGACGGCAGCCACCGAAGAGGACGTCGCCATGACGACCGCACCGGTGCTCGAGGTGGCCGGGGTGACCAAGCGGTTCCCCGGCACCCTCGCGCTCGACGACGTCAGCTTCGCGCTGCGGCCCGGCGAGGTCCACGCGCTGGTCGGCGAGAACGGCGCCGGGAAGTCCACGCTGATCAAGGTGCTCACCGGCGTCTACCAGCCGGACGAGGGCGAGGTGCGCCACCTCGGCGCGCCCGTCACGTTCAAGCAGCCGATCGACGCGCAGCGGGCCGGGATCTCCACGATCTACCAGGAGGTCAACCTCGTCCCCCTGATGAGCATCGCCGGCAACGTCTTCCTCGGCCGCGAGCCGCGGACCAGGGCGGGGCTGGTCGACTGGTCGAAGATGCACGCCGACGCCCGCGAGCTGCTCAAGGGCTACGGCATCCACGACGACGTCAAGCGCCCGCTGCACACGCTGGCGGTCGGCGCCCAGCAGATGGTCGCGCTCGCCCGCGCGGTCTCGACCGACGCCAAGGTCGTCATCATGGACGAACCGACGTCGTCGCTCGAGCCGCGTGAGGTCGAGACGCTCTTCGAGGTGCTGAACCGCCTGCACGGCGAGGGCATCGCGATCATCTACGTCAGCCACCGGATGGACGAGCTGTACCGGGTCTGCCAGAGCGTCACCGTGCTGCGCGACGGCCGGGTCGTCCACAGTGGACCGTTGAAGGACCTGCCGCGCATCGAGCTGGTGTCCAAGATGCTCGGCCGGGAGATCAAGCAGATCCGCGAGGAAGGTGTCACGGCGTTCGGCGAGGAACACGACGTCGAACGCGAGCCGCTGCTCCGGGCGGAGCACCTGAGCGGCATGCGGCGGCTGCACGACGTCTCGGTGAGCATCCGGCCCGGCGAGGTCGTCGGCCTCGCCGGCCTGCTCGGCTCGGGCCGCAGCGAAACGGCGCGGGCCATCGTCGGCGCCTTCCCGCTGGACGGCGGAAGCGTGCTGCTCGCGGGGAAACCGCTGAAGAAAGGCAAGATCGCCGCGGCCATGCGGGCCGGGATCGCGCTGCTGGCCGAGGACCGCAAGACCGACGGGATCATCCCGAACCTGTCGGTCCGCGAGAACATCGTGCTCGCCGCGCTGCCGACACTCTCGCCGTTCGGCCTGGTCAGCAAGGCCAAGCAGGACAAGGTGGTCAAGATCTTCATGGACCGCCTGCGGATCAAGGCGTCGAGCCCGGAGCAGAAGGTGTCCGAGCTGTCCGGCGGTAACCAGCAGAAGGTGCTGCTCGCCCGCTGGCTCGCCACCGGCCCGAAAATCCTGCTGCTCGACGAGCCCACGCGCGGCATCGACGTCGGCGCCAAGGCCGAAGTGCAGGCGCTGATCGACGAGCTCGCGCAGGAAGGCCTCGGCGTGCTGCTCATCTCGTCCGAGCTGGAGGAGCTGATCGACGGCTCCGACCGCGTGGTCGTGCTGCGTGACGGCTCGGTCGTCGGGGAGCTGACCGGCGAGGGCATCACCGAGGAGAACGTCCTGACCGCTATCGCAGCTGAGGGTGACAACGATGTCTAGCGCCACCCTGACCCGAACCCCCGACCGCGCGAAAGTCACCGCGTGGCTGCAGAACTACGGCGTCTACCTGGCCGTCGTCGTGCTGCTGCTGTTCAACGTCCTGTTCACCGAGAACTTCCTGTCCGCGGCCAACTTCCGCACCCAGCTGGTGCAGGCCGCGCCGGTCTGCATCGTCGCGCTCGGCATGGCGCTGGTGATCGGCACCGAGGGCATCGACCTGTCGGTCGGCTCGGTGATGTCGATCGCCGCCGCGCTCATCCCGCTCTACCTCGGCGCCGGGCCGCTGATGGCCGTCATCGTCGCGGTGATCGCGGGCATCGTGTCCGGCCTCTTCAGCGGCTACCTGGTGGCCTACCTCGGGATCCAGCCGATCATCGCGACGCTGGCGCTGCTGGTGGGCGGGCGCGGGCTCGCGCTCGTGATCGCCCACGGCCAGCTCGTCCAGCTGCACAACCAGGACTTCCTGGAGCTGGGCACCGGGGACTTCCTCGGCGTGCCGATCATGGTCATCGTCGCGGGTGTGCTCGCGGTGCTGGCCGGGCTGGTCGTGCAGCGCACGACGTTCGGCCGGCACCTGGTCGCGGTCGGCGGCAACCGCGCCGCCAGCAGCCTGGCCGGCCTGCCGGTGAAACGGGTGCTCATCAGCGTCTACGTCATCTCCGGGGCACTGGCCGCGGTGGCCGGCGTGCTGGCGACGTCGCGGCTGGCCGCCAGCGACCCGAGCGACGTCGGCCTGCTCATGGAGCTGTCCGCGATCACCGCGGTCGTCGTCGGCGGCACCCCGCTGACCGGCGGCCGGGTCCGCGTGCTCGGCACCGTCTTCGGCGCGCTGCTCATGCAGCTCGTCCAGGCCACCCTGATCAAGCACAACCTGCCGGACTCCACCGCGCAGATGGTCCAGGCGGCCATCATCGTCGTGGCGGTCTACGTCGCACGCGAGCGGAGCAGCAAATGACGGCGACCCAGACCCAGGCCCGCAACGCGGCCTTCGCCGGGGTGCTGCAGCGCCAGGGCGCGGCCGTCGTCCTCGTGCTCGGCATCTTCGCGTCGTGGTTCGCGTTCCCGCACTTCGGCTCCCCGGACAACCTGCGCAACCTCGTGCTGCAGGGCTCGTTCCTCGCGGTGATCGCGCTCGGCATGACGTTCGTGATCATCTCCGGCGGCATCGACCTCTCGGTCGGCTCGAACTACGCGCTCGGCGGGGTCCTCGCCGCGTACGGCGCGCAGTACGGGTTCGTCGTCGCGATCCTGCTGCCGCTGGCGGTGTGCTCGGCGATCGGGCTGGTCAACGGCCTGCTCATCGCCCGCACCGGGATGGCGCCGTTCATCGTGACGCTGGCGACGCTGCTGTTCGCCAGGGGGCTCCTGCTCGCCCTGACGTCGGAAGGCTCGACGACGTACAAGGTCGAGCCCGGCTCGGCGTTCCTCTGGCTCGGCCAGGGCACGATCTTCGGCATCGGCGTCCCGGTCTACATCACCCTGATCCTGTTCGCCCTCGGCGGCCTTCTCCTGCGCCGCACCCGGTTCGGCCAGTCGGTGTTCGCGATCGGCGGCGCGGAGAACTCCGCGATGCTGATGGGCCTTCCGGTGGCCCGCACCAAGATCAGCCTCTACACGCTCAGCGGCGCGCTCGCCGGGTTCGCCGGCATCCTCACCGCCGCGTACCTGCAGTCCGGCGTCACCGTGATCGGCGTCGGCACCGAGCTGGACGCGATCTCGGTCGTCGTCATCGGCGGCACGCTGCTCACCGGCGGCGCCGGCACGATCATCGGCACGCTCGTCGGCGTGCTGCTGCGCACGCTCATCCAGAACGTCATCAACCAGATCGGCACCCTCGACTCCAACTACCAGACGGTGGTGAGCGGGGCCTTCCTGCTCGTCGTCGTGGTGATCCAGCGCCTCTTGGCGCGCTCCCGAACCCGCTGACCCCTGTCCCCTACCAGGAGGTTCAACGATGTTCCGCCCTGCCCGAAAAACCCGGAGATGGCTGACCGCGGCCGCGGCGTTCGCCGTCGCGGTGGCCGGCCTCGGCACCGTGCCCGCCGCGAGTGCCGCCGACGCGCCCCAGTGGCAGCGGCTCACCCCACCGCTGTCGACGCCTTGGACCAAGGACGTCTCCCCCACGAACGCCCTCCCCGACTACCCGCGGCCGCAGCTGACCCGCGACAACTGGCAGAACCTCAACGGCGTCTGGGAGTTCGCCAAGGCGACGCCGGGTGAGGCCGCGCCGGTCGGGAAGACGCTCGGCGAGCGGATCCTCGTGCCCTACCCGGTCGAGTCCGCGCTGTCCGGGATCATGCGGCACGAGACGAACATGTGGTACCGCCGCACGTTCGAGGTGCCGAAGAACTGGCAGATCGGCAAGGGACAGCGGCTGCAGCTGCACTTCCAGGCCGTCGACTACGACGCCACCGTCATCGTCAACGGCAAGACCGTCGGCCGCCACACCGGCGGGTACGACGCGTGGTCCGTCGACGTCACCGACGCGCTGACGACCAAGAAGGCGCAGGAGATCGTCGTCGGCGTCGCCGACCCGAACGACCAGGGCGGGCAGCCGATCGGCAAGCAGCGCCAGCCCGGTGACGGCATCTTCTACACCCCGTCGTCCGGCATCTGGCAGACCGTCTGGATGGAGCCGGTGGCGTCCGCGCACATCGACCGCCTCGACGTGACGCCGGACGTCGCGAGGGGCTCGGTCACGGTGAACGCCGTGGTCGGCGGCCCGGTCAAGCAGCGCGTCGAAGCGATCGCCTACGACCACGGCCGCCCGGTCGGGCGCGTGTCCGGCGACGCGAACAAGCCGTTGAAGCTCAAGGTGGACCGGCCGCACCTGTGGTCGCCGGACGACCCGTTCCTGTACGACCTGCGCGTGCGCCTGGCAGGAGGGGACGAGGTCGGCTCGTACTTCGGCCTCCGGTCGATCAGCGTCGGCAAGACCGCCGACGGCAAGCAGCGGATGCTGCTCAACGGCAAGTTTGTCATGCAGGTCGGCCCGCTCGACCAGGGCTTCTGGCCGGACGGCATCTACACCGCGCCGACCGACGCCGCCCTGAAGTTCGACCTGCAGCAGGAGAAGGCGCTCGGCTTCAACATGGTGCGCAAGCACATCAAGGTCGAGCCGGACCGCTGGTACTACTACGCCGACAAGCTGGGCCTGATGGTCTGGCAGGACATGCCGGCGATGAAGGACGACGTCGAGCCGACGCCCGCGTCGCGCGTCAACTACGAGTCCGAGATGCACCGGATGATCGACCAGCACCGCAGCTTCCCGTCGATCGTCACGTGGGTGCCGTTCAACGAGGGCTGGGGTGACTACGAGGTCGGCCGGATCGCCGACGAGGTCAAGTCGTGGGATCCCTCGCGGCTGGTCAACGCCGAGTCCGGCGTCAACTGCTGCCGGTCCGAACCGGACAGCGGCAAAGGTGACATCTACGACGACCACACCTACACCGGGCCGGGAACGCCGGTGCAGACCGGAACCCGCGCGGCCGTCGACGGCGAGTACGGCGGCCTCGGCCTGAAGGTCGCCGGGCACGAGTTCGACCCGGCGGGCAGCTTCGCCTACGAGATGGAGCCCGACAGCGCGACGCTGACCCGGCGCTACGGCGAGCTCCAGCAGCGCCTGCTGCTGGTCGCCCAGCGGTGCGGTGTCTCGGCGGGCGTCTACACGCAGACCACCGACGTCGAGAAGGAGGTCAACGGCTTCTTCACCTACGACCGGCAGGTGAAGAAGATGGACTTCGCGGCGGTCCGCGCGGCCAACGAGGCGGTCATCAAGGGCGCCACCGGAAAGCCGGTGGCCGGGCCTTCGGTGCCCGCGGGAACGCCGGGGATCGACGGCATCGCGGCGTACGGGTTCGACGAGAACACCGGCACGACGGCCGCGGACTCCGTCGGCGACCACGACGCGACACTCGTCGGCGGCGCGTCCTGGACCGAGGGCAAGAGCGGTTCGGCCTTGGCGGTCAACGGTTCCGGCCAGTTCGCCGACACGAACGCGACCCTGGTGAACACCGAAGGCAGCTACAGCGCGGCGGCGTGGGTCAAGTTCACCGCCGTCGGTGACGGCTTCCAGACGATCGTCAGCCAGGACGGCGACAGCAACAGCGCGTTCTTCCTGCAGTACTCGGGCGCGGACCACCGGCTCGCGATGAGCTTCGTGGGCACGCGGGCGCTGGCGCCCACGGCTCCGGAAGCGAACCGCTGGTACCACGTGGTTGGCGTCCGCGACGCGGCCGCGGGCACGCTCAAGCTCTATGTGGACGGCCAATTGGCCGCCACGAAGAGCGTCTGCCTCGGTGACCCGTCCACCGGCCACACGGTGATCGGCCGTGGCAAGTACGGCGGCGGCCCGGTCGACTACCTCAACGGCGCGGTCGACCAGGTCCACGTCTACGACCGGGCGTTGTCCGACGCGGACGTGACCGCGTTGTACTCCAGCGGGAAGTAAAGGCAACCGGTAACACCCCCTGTGCGTGTGCGATAGCGGTATGGCCGTAGTCCGCGGCCACCGGGTGCACACGCACAGGGGGTGAGCCTTTTGGGCTCTCGAAGATCGTTCCGGCCCGCCAGAGCGGGCGTCCTCACACTCGTCACGGCGCTGGTCGCGGCCGGCGCCGCGGTACTCACCGCGAGCCCGGCCTCGGCGCAGACGGTCACCGAGACCGCGGCCTCGTCGTGGGCCTACGTCGATTCGGCCGCGCCGAAGGCGAGTTTCGTCAACCCGCGCGGGAACGCGCCGGTCGGCGCGCACGTCTACGCCGGCGGCACGAACCACGTGTCCAAGTCCTACTTCACCTTCGACATCTCCGCGTTGAAGGGCAACCCGCTCGAGCGCGCGTACGTGAGCATCGGCGAAACCGCCGTCACCGACTGCTCCCACCCGCGGTCGACCGAGGTCTGGCTGACCGACCCGGCGAAGAAGCCGACCTGGAACAACCAGCCGGCGGAGCTCGTCAAGGCCACCGGCCCGTACATCGACTCCTCGTGCCCGTCGCCGAAGGTGACGTGGACGGTCACCGCGGCGATCCAGGCCGCGCTCGACGCCGGCCGCACCACGGCGACGTTCGTCGTGCGGCTGCCTGACAACCAGCAGAACGACCTGGCGCTCGGCCGGGAGTACGACCCGAAGGCGGTGCTCGGGCTCACCTTCGACAAGGTGCCGGGCAAGCCGTCCGGGCTCACCGTCAACTACCAGGCGTGCACGGCGAAACCGCTCGTGGTCTCGCGCCAGGCGCACCTGAGCGCCACCGTGCCCGACGGCGACGACTCGATCATCAACGGGGAGTTCGCGTTCTGGCCCGCCGACGCGCCGGACCAGCGCAAGACGGTCGGCAACATGGGCGCCGGCTTCAACGGCGAGATCTGGACCGACGCGGACTCGTTCCTCACCGAAGGCGTCACCTACGTCTGGCAGGCGCGGGGCAAGGACTACCAGGGTGTCTGGGGACCGTGGAGCGGGACCTGCAAGTTCACCACGGACTTCACCCCGCCCGCGGCGGCCCCGGTGATCACCTCGCCCGACTACGTCTACGAGTACCCGGGCACCGGCGGCACCGGCGTGCCGGGCACGTTCGTGTTCGACGCCAAGGGGGACAAGGACGTCGTCGGCTTCCAGTGGGACGGCGGGTACGTCGCCGCCGACCGCAAGGGCGGCAAGGCGACCGTCCGGTACGCGCCCCGCAGCAGCGGGCCGGTGAGCATCGGCGCGGTGTCGGTCGACGCGGCGGGCAACCAGTCGCCCTCGGCCGGCTACCGGTTCTGGGTGGCTTCCAACCAGCCCGGGGTCACTTGCGCGCCGTTCGACGACTTCGTCGGGGTGGCGCGGACGTGCACGTTCACGCCCGTCGGCAGCACCCCGGTCACGGCGTACGTCTACCACCTGGGCGACCAGGCGGAGGACACCGTGGCCGCCGGCCCCGACGGGACGGCGACCGTGCAGGTCACCCCGACCGATCCGCAGCTCACCTACGTCCAGTTGTCCGTGCAGGCCAAGCTCGCCACCGGCTACCTGACGTCGGAGAGCACCGAAGCGGTCTTCGCCGAGCCGGGCGAGCCGGAGGTCGAGTCGCTGACCGCGAACCCGACCCAGGGCCTGCCCGCGCAGTTCCGGGCCCACGCCGTGCTGCCCGGGTCCGTTTCGTTCACCTACCACTGGAACGACGGCGAGTGGGTCACCGTGCCGCTCGGCGCGGACGGCACCGCGACCGTCACGATCACGCCGACGACGTCGTTCTCGGGCTCGCTCTACGGCTACACCACCACCGCTTCGGGCCAGAACTCCGGCTGGGGTGGCGTGAGCGTTTCGGTCGCTTCGAACAAGCCGAAGGTGACGAGCGCGGAGTACCCGGAGGGCGGCGACATGACCGGCGCGGTCGGCAGCCCGGGCACGTTCGTGTTCTCCTCGCCCGTGCCGGGCGCGGTCAGCTACACGTACGCCTTCGACGACGGTCCCTCGGGGACAGTGGCCGCGGGGCCGGACGGCACCGCGAGCGTCGTCTTCGCGCCGACGGTGCCCTACATCAACGGTGTCCGGGTGACCACGAAGTTCGCCGACGGCTCGGTGTCCGAGCAGGGTGGCTACACGTTCTACGTCAACTACTCGGCGCCGCGGTTCGAGTGTGACGCCACCGGCTGGTCCGTGGCGCCCGGGCAGCACATCCAGTGCACCCTGACGCCTGTGCAGGCGAACCTCGCGTCCTACGGGTACGCGGTCGGCTCGGGTCCGGAGACGACGGTGGCCCCGGGTCCGGACGGCACGGCGGCGATCGGCTTCGACGTGCCGGCCGACCAGCCGAGCGGTTCGTACCTGCGGCTTCGGCTGTGGAGCACGAACACGGCGGGCACCCGCACGGAGGAGACCGGAACCAGCTTCTCCGTCTACGTGAACACCGGGTCGTCGGCCCGGGGAACCTCGCTGGCGATCTGACACCGGGCGCCGTGACGGCCACCGGACGTGGTGGCCGTCACGGTTGTCCTGGAGCGCACTCCAGCCCCTAGCGTCGGTTCCGGCCACGACGAACTGGGGAAAGGAACCCGAAATGACCGACGAGCGCTTCGAACTCGGCCTCAAGACCCTGACCGAAATCGACGGCGACAGCGGGCAGCGTGTGCTCGACAACCTCGCCGACGTCTCCCCCGCGCTGGCCGAGGCCGTCGTCTCGTGGGGCTTCGGCGAGATCTACGCCCGGCCCGGGCTGGCGCCCCGCGACCGGCAGCTGGTCACCCTCGGCATGCTCACCGCGCTCGGCGGGTGCGAGCCGCAGCTGGAGGTGCACGTCAACGCGTCGCTCAACGTCGGGCTCACCCCGGCGGAGATCGTCGAAGCGCTCCTGCACTCGGCCGTCTACTGTGGATTCCCGAAGGCGCTGAACGCGACCTTCACGGCCAAGAAGGTCTTCGGCGAGCGGGGACTGCTGCCGGTGACCGCGGACTGAGGTGGGCTCGTGCGGGTGATCCTGTTCGGCGCGACCGGCATGGTCGGGCAAGGCGTGCTCCGGGAATGCCTGCTCGACCAGCGGGTCGAAGCGGTGCTCGCGGTCGGCCGGACGCCGCTCGGGGTCACCGACCCGAAGCTCACCGAGGTCGTCGAGAAGGACCTCTTCGCGCTCGAGCCGATCACCGGGTACGACGTGTGCTTCTTCTGCCTCGGGGTGTCTTCGGTGGGCATGAAACCGGAGGAGTACGAGCGGATCACCTACCAGCTCACCCTTTCGGTGGCCGGGAAGCTGCCGGCGGGCACCACGTTCGGGTACGTCTCGGGCCAGGGCACCGACAGCAGCGAACGCGGCCGCGTCCGCTGGGCGCGGGTCAAGGGCGCCACGGAGAACGCGCTGGCGAAGCTGCCGCTCAGGACGTTCTCCTTCCGGCCCGGCTACATCCAGCCGATGCACGGGATCACGTCGAAGACCACGCTGTACCGCACGCTCTACCGCGTCGCGATGCCGCTGTACCCGGTGCTGCGGCGGCTGTTCCCCGGCTTCGTCACGACCAACCAGGAGATCGGCCTGGCGATGCTGGAGGTCGCCGAGAACGGGTACGAGAAGGCCGTTCTCGAGAACACCGACATCGTCACCGCCGCCGCGCGACGAGCCCGGCCAGCAGGTTCGTGAGGCCTTCGGTCAGCCCGTCCGCGAACGACGGCACGCCGCCCAGCTCGGCTGCGGCCGCCGCCACCACGTCCGTGGGGTTGGCCAGCGGCCAGGCCCCGGACACCAGCACAACGACCGCGAGCGCGAAGTGCGCGGCGGCGTCGTCCGACAGCTCCGGCACCTGCTTGCGGACCAGCGTGGCGAGCCGTCCGGTGTTCGCCGCCGCACGGCGCTTGAAGTCGCGGGCGAACCCCAGCGAGATGTTGCGCTCCAGCACCGGGGCCATCGAGCTGACCAGTTCGCACAGCAGCCTTCGCCCGGCGAGCGTCCCGGCGATGGTGGCCGCGACCCGCTCGTGGTCCACCGGCTCGCCGAAAGCGCCGTCGAGGTGGTCGAGCCAGTCCGTCCACTCGCCGTCGAGGACCTCGAGGAAGACCGCCTCGCGGCTGTCGAAGTAGCGGAGCACGTTGGACTTCGCGAGCCCGACGTGGCACGCCAGCTCACGCAGGCTGATCTCGGCGACCGGCCGCTCCGCGAGCAGCTCCCGCGCGGCGGCGAGGATCGCGGTGCGCCGCGCTTCGACCTGCTCGGGACGGCGGGCGCGCTGGAATCCGGCGCTCATGGCGCCGAGATTACCAATCCGGCCCAAAGCAGGCCGCCCCTCGAGCGGCAGGCAACCGTTGCCACGAGGGCCATTCGGCCGTGCCTGTGGTCGGATTGGTAATGACCAGCACAGTTACCGTTCAGTTCTGGGGAGCGGCGGGCTCCGCCCGGCGCGACTTGACCCGGCGATAGCTCCAGATCAGCAGCGCGAAGAGGATCACCGACGACAGGATCAGGCTCGACCCGGTGCTCCAGCCTGCGAACGGCAGGGACTTCACCGTGCCCCAGACGATCCCCGCGGCCAGCAGCGCCAGCCCGGCCAGCACCGAGCCCGCGATCCGCAGCGGGGACGAGACGCTGTCCTCGGCCGCCTTCATCGCCCGGTCGCGCACCGGGTCGACGTACTTCTCGAGCGCCGGGAACTCCGACGCGAGCAGCAGCAGCCCGGCGAGCACCAGCAGCAGCCCGGGGCCGGGCAGCACGAGCAGCGCCACCCCGACCAGCAGCAGGACCGCGCCCGCCACGGTGATCAGGATCCGCTTCGCCTGTTTGCCGATGCCCACTGGGCGTCTCCCCTCGTTTCGCCCGATTCTTCCTGGTTACGGCGCCGCGTGCCACTCGCGAGCACCCGGACCCGCGCCGCCGCGACGGTCAGGCCCGCCAGCGCGACCACGCCGAGCGCGGCCACGAGCCCCGGCCAGACGTAGAGCACCTGGCTGTAGGTACCCCGCCGGCCGGCGAACACCACCCCGAGCAGCTGCGGCAGGAACACGAGCGGGACGAGCGGCAGCAACGGCGGCACGATCCGCCACCAGCGAGGCTTCCGACCGGCCCGCCGGACGCCGAGGACGGCGAGTCCCACCGCGAGCAGCGCGAGCGCGGCGAGCACCCGGTCCGCGATCACCCCGGCGGGCAGCGCGGGCTCCGGCGCACCGCCCTCGACCAGGTCGGCGAGGCCCCGGGCCAGCACCTCGGCCTCGTTGTCGAGCGCCATCCCCATGGTCGTCGTCACCGCGATGCCGTACCCGTCCGGAAGCAGGATCTGCGCGGCGGTGTGGCTGAACCACTCGCCCGTGTGCGACGCGCGGCCGTCGCGGACGCTCCAGCCCAGCGCGTAGTCGCGCCCGGGCGCCGCGGTGTGCGCCGCCCGGACCGACGCCGGGGACAGCACACCGCCGCCGTCACGCTGCGCGAGCAGCCACCGGGCCAGGTCACCGGCGGTGCTCAGGACGCCGTGGCTGCCGCCGGTGAACCAGTCCGGTTCGGACACCGGGACCTCGAACCCGAACGCCCGGACGTACCCGGTGGTCCCGGCCGGCGGGGTGTCCACGGTGGTGCTCGACGTCATCCCGAGCGGCGCGAACAGCCGGGTCCTCAGGTAGCCGGCGAACGGCTGCCCGGCGACGACCTCGACGATCCGGGCGGCGACCTCGTAGTTCGGGTTGTGGTAGTGGAATTCTGCGCCGGGCTCGCTCGCCAGCGGCGCGTCACGCAGGCGCTCGACCGCTTCCGCGAGGGTGTGCGGCTGGGCGAGCCGGAGGTCGGGGAACGCCGAGTCGGCCATCCCGGACGTCTGGTCGAGGAGCATCCGGACGGTGATCCGGGCGGCGCGCGGATCGGCGAGCCGGAACTCCGGCAGGTAACGCGTGACGGGGTCGTCCAGCCCGACACGACCGGCCTCGACGAGCTGGAGCACCGCGAACGCCGTCATGGACTTGCTCAGCGACGCGATCGGCAGCGGTGTCGACGCGCTGACCGCGCCGTATCCCGCGACGCGGACGACGTCGGCGCCGTGGGTGATCGCGACAGCGGCGCCGGGCAGGCCGGTGTGGTCGAGGTAGGCGCGGACGTATCCGTCGACGTCGGGTGCCGGGGCCGCGGCGGCGGCGGGCGTCGCGGTGCCCAGCAGCAGGGCCGCGAGCACGAGGAAGAGCCTGGTCATGCGGGTAAAAGTAAGGATCTCCGGGGGTCGGCCGCCGCTGCCGGACGACGTCGGGCACCCCCTACTTTCGGCAGGTTGTTGACGGCGGCGGGCCGCACTGCCATAGTCAACACATCAGTTGATAAAGAGATTGGTTGATAAAGATGACGGTTGACGAGGCGGCGATGGACCGGGCGTTCACCGCGCTCGGCGACCCGGTCCGCCGGGCGATCGTCGCGCGGCTGTCCCGCGGGGAAGCGACGGTCAATGAGCTGGCCGAGCCCTTCGCCATCACCAAGCAGGCGATCTCCCGGCACATCCAGGTCCTGGAGCAGGCCGGGCTGATCACGCGCAGCCGCGACGGCCAGCGCCGGCCGTGCCACCTCGTGCCGGCCGCGCTGGAAGCCCTCACCGGCTGGATCGACACCTACCGGCTGGCCACCGAACGCAGCTACCGACGGCTCGACGCCGTCCTGGAAGCCCTGGAGGAACCCGAATGAGCACCACGATCACCGCCCGGCCCGGCACCCCGTTCATCGAGGTGACGCGCGAGTTCGCCGCGTCGCCGGCCGCCGTGTTCCGCGCCCACACCGACCCGGAGCTGGTCGTCCGCTGGCTGGGCCCGCACGGCATGGAGATGGAGATCCTGGAGTTCGACGCCCGCTCGGGCGGCGGCTACCACTACGTCCACCGCGACGACCGCGGCGAGTACCGCTTCCGCGGCGTCTTCCACACGGTGAGCGCGGACCGGATCATCCAGACCTTCGAGTTCGAGGGCGCGCCCGGCGAGGTCACGCTCGAGTCGATGACCCTGGTCGACCTCGGTGGCCGCACGCGGATCGAGGGCCGCTCGGTCTTCCCGTCCGTCGAAGCCCGCGACGCGGCCGTCGAAAGCGGCATGAGCAAAGGCATCACGGAGTCCCACGAGCGCCTCGACGCGGTGCTGGCATGACGGTCGTCGCCAGTTTCTGCATGTCCCTGGACGGGTTCGTCGCGCGACCCGACAACAGCGTCGGGCCGCTGTTCGACTGGTACGAAGGCGGCGACGTCGAGGTGCCGATGGTCGGCTACCCGATCACCTTCCACGTCGCCCCCGCCAGCGCGGGCTACCTGAAGCGGCACCTGGACCAAGCCGCGCACAGCGCGTTCGTCTGCGGCCGCACCGTCTTCGACTACACCCACGGCTGGGGCGGCAACCCGCCCGGCGGCGGCCGGGCGTTCGTCGTCACCCATCGCCCACCGCCGAACGACTGGCCGAAGGCGAACCTGGCGCCCTTCACGTTCGTCTCGGACGTCCGCAGCGCGATCGAACAGGCGAAGGCGGCCGGGGACGGCAACGTCGGCGTCTCCGGCCCGTCGATCGCCCGGCAGTGCCTCGAGCTCGGCCTGCTCGACGAGCTGAAGATCGACCTCGTGCCCGTGTTCCTCCGAGAGGGCGTCCGCTACTTCGAAGACTTCGACCCCGGCCGCGCCGTGCTGGAGCGGGTCGAGGTCGTCGCCGGTGACGGCGTCACGCACCTGAGCTACCGGGTGCACTACCGGTCCTGAGTGGACACTTCCGCCAGGAGCCGGTCGAAGGGCACGAAGTCCGGCTCGGCGGGCAGGGCCGGCCGTCCGGCGGCGAGCGAAGCCAGCTCGGCGCCGGCCTTCTCGATCCGCCGCTGCAACGCGCCTTCTCCGCTGCCCCAGTCCGACGAAGCCGCGTACACGCCCGTCGCGACCGGGTCCGCCTTCAGGTACCCGAACAGCGGCCGCAGCTGGTAGTCGAGCACCAGCGAGTGGCGTTCGGTGCCACCGGTCGCGCCGAGCAGCACCGGCTTGCCGGCCAGCGAGTCCGCGTCGAGCACGTCGAAGAAGGACTTGAACAGGCCGCTGTACCCGGCGGTGAACACCGGCGTCACGACGATCAGCGCGTCCGCGCCGGTCACCGTCTCGATGGCGGCCCGCAGCTCCGGGCTCGGGAAGCCGGTCAGCAGGTTCTTCGTGACGTCGAGCGCGATGTCCCGCAGCTCCACGACGTCGACGGAGACCGGCGACCCGGCCGCGGCGACGGTCGCCGCGGCCAGCCGGTCGGCCAGCAGCCGGGTCGAGGACGGCACGGACAGCCCGGCCGTCACCACTGCGAGCTTCATGCCTCACTCCCGACGAGCGTCGCGGCCTTCAGGGATTCGTGGGTCGGCGCGTCCGGCACGTGCGCCGGGCGCAGCGCGTTGAGCTCCTTGCGCAGCACCGGGACGACCTCTTCGCCGAGCAGGTCGAGCTGCTCCAGCACGGTCTTCAGCGGCAGGCCGGCGTGGTCCATCAGGAACAGCTGGCGCTGGTAGTCGCCGAAGTGCTCGCGGAAGGTCAGCGTCTTGTCGATGACCTCCTGCGGGCTGCCGACGGTCAGCGGCGTCTGGTCGGTGAACTCCTCCAGCGTCGGGCCGTGCCCGTACACCGGCGCGTTGTCGAAGTACGGCCGGAACTCGTTCCACGCGTCCTGCGACTTCGGCCGGATGAACGCCTGCCCGCCGAGGCCGACGATGGCCTGGTCGGCCTGGCCGTGCCCGTAGTGCTCGAAGCGCTCGCGGTAGAAGGCGATCAGCTGCTGGAAGTGCTCCTTCGGCCAGAAGATGTGGTTGGCGAAGAAGCCGTCGCCGTAGAACGCGGCCTGCTCGGCGATCTCCGGGCTGCGGATCGACCCGTGCCAGACGAACGGCGGCACGTCGTCGAGCGGGCGCGGCGTGGACGTGAAGCCCTGCAGCGGCGTGCGGAACTTGCCCTGCCAGTCGACGACGTCCTCGCGCCAGAGCCGGCGCAGCAGCGCGTACTTCTCGATGGCCAGCGGGATGCCCTGGCGGATGTCCTCGCCGAACCACGGGTAGACCGGGCCGGTGTTGCCGCGGCCCATCATGAGGTCGACGCGGCCGTCGGCGAGGTGCTGCAGCATCGCGAAGTCCTCGGCGATCTTCACCGGGTCGTTCGTGGTGATCAGCGTCGTCGACGTCGAGAGGATGAGCTTGGACGTCCGCGCGGCGATGTGGCCGAGCATCGTCGTCGGGGACGACGGCACGAACGGCGGGTTGTGGTGCTCACCGGTCGCGAAGACGTCGAGACCGACCTCTTCGGCCTTGAGCGCGATGCGGACCATCGCCTTGATCCGCTCGTGTTCCGTCGGCGTGGTGCCGTTCGTGGGATCGGTCGTGACGTCGCCCACCGTGAAGATTCCGAACTGCATGACCTGCTCCCTTCGCACCGCCATCTTACATGCGCGTTCAACTACTTCCAAGCAAGAGATATTCCGGCCGTCAATGCCGTAGGGGGTACCCAGTAAGGTCAGGGGCATGGACGCGGAGCTCGGTCGGCTGGGTCTGGCAGAACGTTCGGTACGACTTCTCACGGGCCGCGACATCTGGGGCTCGATCACCCCACTGCTCGCGCCTCGCCGGAACCTGGTGGCCGCCTTCGGTCACGTCGGTCCCGGCGCGGCCGCGCTGTTGCCGTTGCAGCCCGGCGACACGGTGATCACGGACGCGAGCCTGGACACGGTGCTGTCCGGCGCGACGAGCCCGCACGCCTTGTTGCACTGGGTGAAGGCGGGCGTGCTCGTGCACTCGCTGCGCGGGCTGAACGCGAAGCTGGTGATCGCCGAGGACGACCCGGCGTTCGTCGTGGTCGGCTCGGCCGACGTCACCGCGGCGGGCCCGCGTCAGCTGTTCGAGGCGGTCACCGTCTCGCACGAGAAGCACACGGTCGAAGAAGCCCAGGAAGCCTGGCTCGAATGGTGCGACCTCGCCGGGCCCGCGCTGACCGCGGGTGACCTGGAGCCGCTCCTGGAGCAGTACGGCGCCGGCAAGCCGGTCACCGCGCCGCGCCCGGCGGCCACCCGGTCCGCCCCGCCCGCGCGGCCGGTCGTCACGAGCCGCCCGGCGACCCCGGTCCGCCCGGCGGCCGCTCCGGCCCCGCCGCCGTCCCCGGTCCGCCCGGCCGCCCCCGCGCCGTCGCCGGTCCGGCCCGCTCCCCCGGCCGCGTCGCCGGTCCGCCCGGCCGAGCCGGAGCCGGCCGAACCCGAGACGCCCGTCTCCGCGCCGGCCGCGGCCGCCGACACGCCCGGCCCGGCCGAGGAAGTCCCGGCGCCCGCCGCCGCGGAACCGGTTGCGGCACCGGCCGAAACCGAAGCGGCCGAAGCCACCGACGTCCCCCGGCCGAACTGGCCGCGCCCGGCCGAGCTGTACCTCGTCAGCCTCGTCGAGGGCGGCGAGCCGTCGGCCGAGGCCGAGTACCGGCTCGAAGAGCTGACCCGCGAATACACCCACCCGGGCGAGAACGGCGAGTCACCGTTCCGGGTCGAGCTGTTCTGGGCCGACGACGGCCAGGGCCAGGACCCGCCGCGCACGCTCCGCCCGGGCGTGCACGTGATCCGTGTGTACAGCCAGAAACAGGGCCGCGCCCTGGTCGGGTCGCGGACCGAGCCGCCGGGTCTGGTGCTGCAGGCGTACGTCGACGAGTTCGCCTACCCGCGTCGCACGTACTGCTACCTCCTGACCCGGGAGACGGCCGCGAGGCCGGCGTTCGGCGAGCTCCGCAAGGGCCTCGCCACGATCGGGGAGAAGCCGAACTTCCGGAACAGCTTCCAGGTCCCGCGGAAGATCGAAGCCCTGCTGGGCCTGTGGCCCGACCTCGGTTTCGACCCCCGCTAGGGAGCGCTCCACGCCACACCGGGGGACGGACGCGCGGAAGTTGTCGGGGTGGGCGGATATCCTGCAGTACGGTGCAGGCCGAGTCCGCACCTCACCACACCTTTCGCGAGCCACGATCCGGGAGAACGACCCTGTGACTGCCGAGACCTTGTACGGGGCCGACGACCTCACCCACCTCGAGGGTCTCGAAGCCGTCCGCAAACGCCCCGGGATGTACATCGGCTCCACCGACAGCCGGGGCATCAACCACCTCTTCTCCGAGGTGGTCGACAACTCGACCGACGAGGGTGTCGCCGGTCACGCCACGAAGATCGTCGTCACCCTGCACGCCGACGGCAGCGTCCAGGTCGACGACGACGGCCGCGGCATCCCGACCGGCACCCACGCGAAGTCCGGTTTGTCCGGCGTCGAGCTGGTGCTGACCCGGCTGCACGCCGGCGGCAAGTTCGGCGGCTCCGGCTACAAGACCTCCGGCGGCCTGCACGGCGTCGGCGCTTCGGCGGTCAACGCGCTGTCGCACCGCTTCGACGTCACGGTGAAGCAAGAAGGCAAAATCCACCAGATGTCGTTCAAGCACGGCATCCCCGGCAACTTCGACGCGCCGGGCCCGAAGGCGAAGTTCACCCGCCACTCCGGGCTGAACCTCGTCGGCAAGATGAAGCGCGGCGAGCGCAGCGGCACGTCGATCCGCTACTGGTACGACTCGCGCTACTTCGAGTCCGGCGCGGCGCTCGACGTCGAAGGCGTGCGCGCGAAGCTGCGCAACACGGCGTTCCTCGTCCCGGGTGTCACGTACGTGCTGCGCACGGCCATCGAAGACACCATCAACGAAGAGACCTTCCACTTCCCGCACGGCCTGGTCGACATGGTCGACTTCCTGACGCCGTCGGGCGAAAAGCCGGTCTGCGGCACGCTGCTGATCACCGGCGAGGGCACGTACAAGGAGAACGCGGCGGACGCGGCCGGCGTCATGCAGTCCAATGTGGAGCGTCACGCCGAGATCGAGGTGGCGCTGCGCTGGGGCACCGGCTACGAGCGCACGGTCGAGTGCTTCACGAACACGATCCGCAACGTCCACGGCGGCACGCACCGCCGCGGCTTCGACCGCGCGATGGCGAAGGCGTTGCAGGACGCGATCTCCAAGACCCGCGGGCTGCTCAAGCCCAAGGAGGACATGCCGACGATCGAGGACGTCCTCGAGGGCATGACGGCCGTGGTGCACGTGCGGCTGCCGGAGCCGCAGTTCACGTCGCAGACCAAGGACGAGCTGTCCACCGCCGGCATCACCCGGGTCATCCAGGGCATCGTCGACAAGCACGTGAAGGCCTGGACCGAGGACCGCAAGACGAAGTCCGAGGCCAAGGTCGTGCTGCAGAAGGTGGTCGACGCCTCCCGCGTCCGGCTCACCCAGAAGCAGCAGAAGGACGCGGCCCGGCGCAAGACCGCGCTCGAGGGCGCGGCGATGCCGCCGAAGCTGGTCGACTGCCGCACCACCGGCGTCTCCCGCAGCGAATTGTTCCTGGTCGAGGGTGACAGCGCGCTGGGGTCGGCCCGCATGGCGCGCGTGTCCGAGTACCAGGCGCTGCTGCCGCTGCGGGGCAAGATCCTGAACGTGCAGAAGGCGTCGCTGGGCGACACGCTGAAGAACGCCGAGATCGCATCGATCGTGCAGGTCCTGGGCGCGGGCACCGGCCGAACGTTCGACCTGACGACCATGCGCTACGGCCGCGTCATCCTGATGGCGGACGCGGACGTCGACGGCTCGCACATCCGCACGCTGCTGATCACGCTGTTCGCGAAGTACATGCGCCCGGTGATCGAGGACGGCCGGCTGTACGCGGCGATGCCGCCGTTGCACAAGCTCGTCACCAAGGGCCGCAACCCGGAAACGCACTTCACGTACACACAGCAGGAGATGGAAACCAAGTACGCGGAGCTGGAGCGGGCGGGCAAGAGCATCGTCACGCCGGTGCCGCGGTTCAAGGGTCTCGGCGAGATGGACGCCGACGAACTGTGGGACACCACGATGAACCCGGCCAGCCGCTCGGTCCGCCGGATCACCATGGACGACGCCGAGGCCGCCGAGGGCGCGCTGGAGCTGCTGATGGGCGAGAAGGTCGAGCCCCGGCGGAACTGGCTGGTCGCCTCTTCGGACCGCATCGACCGCGACGCCATCGACGCTTAAGTTTTCGTAGCTACCAAGGAGTTCTGCCGTGGCACGCCGCAAGGGCACCACCACCAAGGTCGATCCCAGCGCGTTCGACTCCGCCGGTGCGAACGTCTTCGACAACTCGCTGAAGACCGAGATCGAGGACTCGTACCTGGAGTACGCGTATTCGGTCATCCACTCGCGCGCCCTCCCGGACGCGCGGGACGGGCTGAAGCCGGTGCACCGCCGGATCCTGTACTCGATGAACGAGAACGGCTACCGCCCGACGCACGCGTACGTGAAGTCGTCGCGCGTGGTCGGCGACGTCATGGGCAAGTACCACCCGCACGGCGACGTCGCGATCTACGACGCGATGGTCCGGCTGGCGCAGGACTTCTCGCTGAACGTGCCCTTGATCGACGGGCACGGCAACTTCGGCTCGCCCGACGACGGCCCGGCCGCCTCGCGGTACACCGAAGCGCGGATGTCGCCCGAGGCGATGCAGCTGGTCGGCGAGCTCGGCGAGGACACCGTCGACTTCCGGCCGAACTACGACGGTTCGCTGGAAGAGCCGTCCGTGCTGCCCGCGGCGTTCCCGAACCTGCTGGTCAACGGCACGTCCGGGATCGCGGTCGGGATGGCGACCAACATGATCCCGCACAACCTCGGCGAGGTCGTCGCGGCGGCGCGGTGGCTGATCACGCACCCGTCGGCGACGCTCGACAAGCTGATGGAGTTCGTCCCCGGCCCCGACCTCCCGACCGGCGGCAGCCTGCTGGGCCTCGACGAGGTGCGCCGCGCCTACGAGACCGGCCGCGGCGTGGTCCGGATGCGCGCGAACTGCGAGACCGGGCCCCTCGAAGGCAGCCGCGGGCGGCAGGCGATCACCGTCACCGAGCTGCCCTACGGCGTCGGCCCGGAGAAGGTGATCGAGAAGATCACCGACGAGGTCAACAAGTCCAAGCGGCTCACCGGCATCGCCGACGTCAAGGACCTCACCGACCGCGAAAACGGCACGCGGCTGGTCATCGAGTGCAAGGTCGGCGTCAACCCGCAGGCCCTGCTCGCGGACCTGTACCGGCTCACGCCGTTGGAGCAGTCGTTCGGCATCAACAACCTGGTGCTCGTCGACGGCCAGCCGCAGACGCTGGGTCTGAAGGAGCTGCTGGAGGTCTTCCTCCGCCACCGCTACGAGGTCGTCACGCGGCGCACGAAGTACCGGCGCCGCAAGCGTGAAGAGCGGCTGCACCTCGTCGACGGCCTGCTGGTCGCGCTGCTGAACATCGACAAGGTCATCAAGCTCATCCGCGAAAGCGAAAACGCGCAGGCCGCGAAGGACGGCTTGATGACGCGCTTCAAGCTGTCGGAGATCCAGGCGACGTACATCCTGGACACGCCGCTGCGCCGGCTGACCAAGTACGACCGCCTGGAGCTGGAGTCGGAGCAGGACCGGCTGCGCGAGGAGATCGCGGAGCTGTCGAAGATCCTCGACGACGAGTCGGTGCTGAAGAAGCTGGTCTCGTCGGAGCTGGCGAAGATCGCGAAGGACTTCCCGACCGAGCGCCGCACGGCCCTGATCGACGGCGACCTGAAGGAGGTCCTGGCCGCGTCGAAGCCGTCCGGACCGCTGGAGGTCACCGACGACCCGTGCCAGGTGATCCTGTCGGCGACGGGCCTGGTGGCGCGCACGGCGGCGGAGTCGGAGGAGTCGACGGAGACGCGCCGGCGCAACGGCCGCGTGAAGCACGACGCGGTGGCGGCGGTGGTTCACACAACGGCGCGCGGCCAGATCCTGCTGGTGACGAGCAGAGGGCGAGCGTTCAAGACGGACGTCCTGCCGTTGCCGGTCCTCCCGGAGCAGGCAGGCACGGTCTCATTGCGCGGCGGTATGGCGGCTCGCGAGCTGGTGCCGCTGGAGAAGGGCGAAACGGTCATCGGCATCGCGCCCCTGGGCGACCAGGCGGCGGGCTCCCCGGGCCTGGCCCTGGGAACCCGCGCCGGCGTGGTCAAGGTGTGCTCGCCGGAGTGGCCGGTCCGTTCGGACGAGTTCGAGGTGATCTCGTTGAAGGACGGCGACGAAGTCGTCGGTGCCACGTGGCTTCGCGACGGCTCGGAAACGCTGGCGTTCGTGACGTCGGAAGCGTCGCTGCTGAAGTACGCGGCATCCCTGGTCCGCCCCCAGGGTTTGAAGGGCGGCGGCATGGCAGGCATCAACGTAGGAGCAGGTTCAGCGGTCTTCTTCGGCGCAATCCGCACTGACGACGACGAGCACGGCGAGCCGTTGGTGATCACGTCAACGGGCGCGAGTGTGAAGGTGACGCCGTTCAGCGAGTACCCGGCTAAGGGCCGGGCCACGGGCGGTGTCCGTGCGCAGCGGTTCTTGAAGGGCGAGACGGCGCTGCGGGTGGCATGGATCGGCCCGCGCCCGGCGGGTGCGGCGCGCAACGGGGATCCGGTGGAGCTCCCGGAGATCGACGTCCGCCGAGATGGGTCGGGTCACGCCCACCCGGGTCCGGACGTGGTGGGCCACCTCATCGAGCGAGACTGACGGGTTCCGGGAGGCCACCACCGCGCCGCTTCAGCGAGTGGTGGCCTCCCGCATGGGCGCGTCGAACAGAAGGCAGGTCGGTGGCTCGTCCACGGACGCAGACACCTCCCTATCGCAGCGTCCTCGGGGACACCGGTGCAGGGTTTCCTCGCCAAATGCCGCGAGCGCCGCTTCTCCAGGCTCCCCGTGCCGGATCGTCTGGTTCTGCTCCGCTGCCCAGAGCCTGGTGAGTTCCGCCTCGAACCTCCGCCAGCCCGGTAACGTGCCCCTTCCCGCCCTGGTCTCTGCTACGAGCAGGTCGAACTCAGGACGCAGGGAGAACCAGTTCGCATCGCCGGCGATCCGCCGCAACCGCCGGCACAGGTCCGCCCATTCCGCACTGACTTTCTCGGGCACGGCAAGCTCCGCCCTTTCCGCCGAGCATCGGCGTCGGTAAGGTGGCAACGTACGCATGGACACCTCGCCGGGGAGGTTCAGGTGGCCCACGTCGAAATTATCACCACCGACGGTGAATTGCCGCCCGAACGAAACGCCCTGGTCAGGTACGCACTGCAGCGGATCGGCGACTCCGAGAACGGCTGGCACGGCCGGGTCGAAAACATCGAGGTCATCCGGGTCCTCGAAGGCGGCCGTAGCGACTCAGTCGTCGTCGAAGTCGCCCTGCGGGCGGGTGCCGAATACCGGAAACGGGTCGTCAAGGTTGGCTCCGCAACGGAGCTGGCCACCGAGTATGCGAATTTTCAAGAGTTGCTGGGAAAGTACCCGACTGCTGCCTGCGCGCCCATTCTGGAAACGACGCCCGGTGTGATCAATCCTGCCGAGCGCACGGGAGAGGTCGAAGCGGTCGCCTATATGCACGTTGCCGACTACGCGGGCGTGCGACGTACGCCTTCTCCCACCCTGGAAGACCTGGTCTGCGCCGCACTCGACGGCGAGGTACCCGTCGAAGAGGTGAGGCTGACCATCGTCCGCTTGTTCACCAAGCTCGCGACCCCGTTCCACGACCGGCAGATCGTCCGAGCAGCTCGAAGCCTGCGAGATCTCAATCCGCTGCTCGGACCCGATGTTGTACTCGGTGCGGCGCCAGTGCAGGCAGACACGACCTATCCGGAAGACGTCCTCGACGCCTCCCTCGGCCCCACTGCGTTCGAAATCGGCCAGGAGCTTCGCATCGCGAGTACCAGCAACGCGGAAATCCGGGTCGAAGTCGCCGGCGAGCCCTCCGGCACCGTGTTCGCCGGGCGCGTGCTGCTGAGCCGGTTCACCGACCACCGCGCGAAGCTCGACGGCGACTTCTCGAACGTCAAGCGGTCCAACGGCGAGGTCGTCGCCGACGGCGTGCGGACGGCCGACCCCGCCGACGGCCTTCGAACCGTGCTGACCGATCCGCGCTTCGGCCGGGTGCGGAGCGTTGTCCACGGGGACCTGAACGCACGCAACGTCATGTGTGTCGAACATCAGCCGATCGTGATCGACTTCGCTCGGACCGCCGAAGACCGGCCGCTGCTGTCGGACGCCGCATGGCTTGAGATCAGCCTGCTTCGCGACGTTTTCGCGACGATTCCCTATGCGGACCTGGTTCGAGTGCAACGGTTCCTCGCCGTGGCAACCAGGACAAGACCTCTGGCCGACGACACCGCCGAGCTTGACGAGGTCTTCTCTGGTTTCTTCGACGGCGCCGCTCTCACGGCGTTCGACGTGCTCCGCGAGATACGGGTCCAGTCCCAGCTCAGCCACCCCGGCGACGACGCTTGGTTCGACTACCTCGCCCAGTTGCACTTTTCCGCCTATCGCACGGTCAAGTGGGCGACACATCCTCCCCACGCACTGCGCGCGGTGCACGCCGCCGCAGCTGTGGCGACCGAATGGCTCGCCACGGAGAACCCTTTCGCGCACTGGACCGAGCTGCCGGAACTGCTGTGCCAGCTTTCGCCGCTCGTGAACTTGAACCAGCCCGACGCGGTCGCGGTGGTCACGGCGCTGACGGCTGCTTTGGACCGGCAGTCGGTCACCTCGGTGCCTGGGCTCGACCAGCTGCGGGACCGTTTCGCCCGCACCCATCACGTCGAGCAAGCGCGTGAGCTGGTGGTAACGCTGTCCCGCGAACACGGGACGTACGTGGAGTCGCACGCCGCCGAGCACGAGTGGTCGGGAGTCGTGACCGGCGGCTCGGGTGCTGGAAAGTCACGCCTGCTGCGGGAGCTCGCCTATCGGGACGCACTCGACATCGCCGAGCCCGGCACACCTGCCGGACCGCTGCAGATGCCGTTCCTCGTGAACGCTACCGAGCTGGTGGCCGACCCGGCTGAGATCCCGCTGCCGGCGTCGCGCGAGGCACTTGTGCTCGGCGCCGCCCACATCCTGGTCGACGGTCTGGACGACCTGCCCATGGGCGATCGCACGAAAGTCGCCACGTGGACGAAAGGGCTCCTCGATCGATTTCCCAGGATCCGGCTCACAGTTGCGGTCCGCGATGACGGCTGGGCCGCCGGAGCTTTCGCACTTCCGGAACACCGGCTGCGTCCCTGGAGTGATCGCGATGTTCACCGGTTCTTGAGCGTCCTCCCGCTACCGCGATCGGTGAAAGCGCGGTTGATCAAGGAGGTTGCCGGGATACACCAAACAGACGAGGGAGTATTACCGGGCTTCGTCGCGGCAGTTGCCCAGGCCGCGTTGGAGACGGATGCCGTTCTGTCGCCCCGCGATGCCTACGAGAAGTACTTCACCAGCGACCTCACCACGGACGCCGTGTCGGCGCTCGCCTCGCTCGCCGCGGCGGACGTCGGCACGAGCGCACCCGTCCAGCCTGGCTTCGACGTCAGCGTCCTCCTCGAGCGCGGTACCTTGGTGGCCGACGGCGAGGGCGTACGGTTCGCCTTTCTGGCCGCCCGCGACTTCTTCGCAGCCAAGGCTTTGAGCGCCCCTGACGAATTCATCCAGGAGCGCGTTCGACGGTTCGCTTGGCGCGACATCTGCCTGCTCGCGGCGAGCCTGCCCAGCACCTCCGACCAGGTGATCACGATCATGGCCAAGGCGGTCGGCGTGGCGGACCCGCTGTTCGCGGCCCGCCTGCTGTCGTTTCGGCCGGCGCTGGCAGCCGATCATCTGAGCACCTGGGCCGCACTTTTGCTCGACCCCGCCGCCGGGGACCACACGCACCGGGCAGTGGCAACAGCCCTGCTGGCCAGCAATACTCGAGCAGGCCGGGCGGCGCTCGGGCGAGCGCTGGTGGACCAAGCCTCTCAGGAGCCCACGCAAAGACAGATCCTGAAGGCACTGGACGATCACCTGTCGGAAGACGCTCAGCGCCGAAGCGAGCCGTGGGTCCGCGAACTCCTCGGTTCCGTGCTGCTGGAGTCTCAACCGGCCGGCGTGCAGATCGAAGCCATGGGGCTGATCCGCGACAAGGGCATCCGCGGACTCGAGGTGACTTTGGCCGATCTGCTGCGCGGCGGCGACCCCTGGGCCGCCGCCGCTGCCGCTGACGCACTGCACCAGCTCCGCGTCCTGGTGCCGCCTCGTGTGGCCGAGCTCAGCACGACGTTGGCTTCGAAGCGACTCGAACAAGTGGAAACACGGCTGGCGGAGCTCAGCGCCTCCGTGGCCGTCCGAGAGGCCAACGAACTGCGGGTACGCCTGCTTCGGCAGCTCGACTCCGGACCTGAACTGTTACGCCGGAGGTTCGATTACGGGATCGCGGGCTCCGTTCGGGACCTCCTCACAGACGACCACCTCCCCGTGGGCTCGGATGAGCCAGATATCACGGCGGTGGCACATCGGATCCTCTCTCAGGCCTCGACCGCGGAGGAGCGAGACGCCTTGGTCCTCTCGGCGCGGAAGGAGTCGCCGTTGCCAGTACTGCTCATCGCCGCCGCGGCAGCGTCTTCGCCGGCCGCGGTCGACCACACGGTGGACCTGATCGCCGACCTCGCACCGGTGGTGCTGGCCGACCGGATCGAAGGTCTCGCAGCGCTGGGGCACGCTGTCGTGCGTCACGATCGCCAACGCGGCTTCGCCGTCACCCGGCGTGCCGCGAGGGTCCTCCGAGACCGGAGCACCGACGCCCGCCACCACTGGTCGTGGGTGACGATGCTCGCCCACACGAGTCCCAGTCCCGCAGAACTGGACACTCTCCTGGCCGACCGCGTCGAGGTCGCGGTCGAAGAGTTGACGCGGTACGCGCTCCCGCTGGACGGCCGCGGTCCTGAGGAGCTCCGGTTGTCCGCGACCGCACGCGATTTCGTGCTCGCAGAAAACGGGTGTGACATCGGTGACCGAGCTCTGGCCATCGCGGCCGCCGGACTTACCGAAGAACTCCCCCTTGTCCTCCGAATCGTGCGGAACCACGAATTCGCGACAGCGGTCGAGACAGTTTCAAGCGGCCGTTACGGAATCGTTGAAATCGCTCCTTTGGCCCGCGTGCTCGTCGCTTTGGCCAGCCTCGCCGCGAGATGCGGCGCCCCTGGTGACGCTCACCACCTGCTGACCACACTCGACACGACCACCCTGCATCCCAGCGTCGAGACCGGACGGCTGGTGGGCCTCGCTCGCCTCGGCGACTGGGAACCGCTGCTGCTCGCCGCGCCGGGCGACGACGGGCCGCTGGACACCGCGTCCCGCGAAGCGGTCACATCTTGGCTCCCGGGACCGTGCACACCCGCCGGCCTCCGAGAGCCGGCGGCCGTCGCGGTCCGGCTGCTTGCCCTGCTCAACGAGCCCGGAGTAGCGCCCGGCCGCCGGTCATTGCTGCAAGAATTGATCACCCAAGCGGAGATCAGGAACGGCGCAATATTGCCACGGTAACGGCAATTGGGCCGAATGGGTTGTAACAAGGACGCATTTCCGAACGAGCTTGAGGGGTGATAAGAGCACTCGGGACCGGAAGAGGTGAGAGCGTCGGTGACTGCCGTCCCAGTTCAGCTGCCGCGTGCCAGGGGAATCTTCGCCGAGTTGTCACCTTCCAGCACGTCCGCCCTGGTACAGCTCGGCGCCGCACGCGTCTTCCAACGGGGTGATGTGCTCGTGCGCGAAGGTGAATCGACAACCTTCGTCGTCCTGTTGCTGGCCGGCTGCGCCAAGGTGACCGCCACCACCGCCGAGGGTGGGCGTGCGCTCCTCGCCGTCCGCGGCGCCGGTGAGCTCGTGGGAGAGCTCGCTGGGCTGGACGGCCGCCCGCGTTCGGCCACCGTCACGGCGGTGGGCGAGTTGCACACGCGTGTGATGAGCCGGGCTGAATTCCGCCGCTTCCTCCTCGACCACCCGGAAGCGGGAATGGCGGTCAACCAGATGGTCGCGGCCAAGCTGCGGTGGTCCACCGAGCGACGCATCGACTTCAGCGGGTACGACGTGCCCGTTCGTCTGGCTCGCATCTTGGTCGCCCTCGTGACGTCCTTCGGGGCGCTTACCGCGGGTGGTTGGGAGATCGGCTTCCCCCTCACCCAGCCCGAACTCGCCGAGTTGATCGGCGCCGCCGAGCCCACCGTGCACAAATCCTTGACCGAGCTGCGCCGCAAGCGAGTGCTCGACACCGGCTACCGACGCATGACGATCATCGACCTGCCCGCACTGCGCGTCGCCGCCGGCTTCCGCCCCTGAGCGCGCCCGGAACGCGGAATCCCGTGGCAGCACGGGGTTCCTCCGGACGGGGGCAGGCACAGTTCGGGCCGTGACGGTCGACGAATGGCCACAACACTCCCTGCTCGCCAGGCTCAGCAGCCGATCCCGGCAAGCGCTGCTTCGCCTCGGCGCGCCCGCGTCCTACGACGCCCATCAGCGCATCATCCGGCAAGGGGACTCGGCATGGCACACCGTGCTCGTTCTCAAGGGCCTGGTGAAGATCGTCGTCGACACCGAACGGGGCCGCGATGTTGTCATCGCGGTCCGCGGGCCGGGCGATCTGCTCGGCGAAATGGCCACGCTCGAGCGGCGTCCACGGTCGGCTCACGTCATCGCGTGCGTTCCGGTCCGGAGCAGGGTCATCCACGGTCCGGACCTGAACGACTTCCTGGAACGCAACCCTGAAGCCGCACTGGCCGTGGCCAGAGTCCTGAGCGAACGGCTCCGCGGCTCCGACCGTAGGGGCATCGACTTCATGGTGTGCCCAGCACCGGTTCGAGTCGCCCGTACGCTGCTGGAGGTCACCCAGCGCTGGGGCGGCACCGACACGACCAGCCGGGTCGATATCCCGTTGTCCCAGAAGGACATCGCCTCGCTCGCCGGGACGGGACTGAGCTCCGTGGAGAAGGCGTTCAAGCTCCTCGAAGAGGCGGGCGCACTCGATCGTAGCTACCGGCGAGTTTCCGTCACGGACCAAAGCAGTCTTCGCCGGTTCGGCGAATTTCCTGACGAGATCCCGTACTAGTACGGGGTCGGAGATCGCTTTCTGTCACAGAGTGGGTGCCGTCATCCTCCCACCACCGCCGTTCGAAGGACATCCGCGCATTCGGGCGCCCTCCGTCCTGGCGAAGCCGTTACGCGCGGATCGCGCGGAAGGGACCTCAATGCCGACCTCCCGTGACAGGTTCCAGTCGGTGCGCGACGCGGTCAGCGGGCTCGGCCAGCGTCGCGCGAGCTCGACGCCGACCGACGACATCTTCGCCCGGGCCTTCCCGGAGAAAGTGAAGGTGACCGAGCGCTACCACTACGAGCAGGAGATCTCCCGCAACGCATCCATTCTTCCCAGCAGAGACCCCGACGGGGAGATCGAGATCGTTGTCCCTTTCGACGGCGCCGACCACTTCACCCGTCAGGCCTGCGACGACGTCACAACGGCATTGCGCGGCCGGGGACCGGCTGAGTCCTCAGGCGCACTGATCGGACACGTACTATTCGACGAACACCAAAAGACCGACCTGGGCCGGCGACTCAGCCTGGACGACACATATGGCGCGCTGCCGGTTCGGGTGCCGGTCTCGGGTGAAGGCAGCCCAGGCGACCCCGCCGAGCTCAGCAGCGATCGCTACGCCTGCGTGATCAACCACGAGTACGCACCCAGCCCGGACACCCTCGAGCTGATGCCCATCGAAGTCCTCGTGGACCTCCTGGACCCCGACACGATAGAGGAGCTCGGGCCGATGCCTGAGACCACGGTGGCCGGGATGGACCTCTCGAAACTGAGCTTGCAGCCGAACTTTCAATCGTACCTCCTCTTGACCATCCAAGTGCGGGTGGTGCTGCCGTGGAAACACAAGAAGGACCGTACGCGACCGCACCCCGTGATCGATCGGATCTCGATCGACTGGCCGACGATCACCTCGCTGCATGCGCTCACTCTCGCCCTCCCGCAGGAGGACGACGTGCCCATCACCTACAACCCGGTGGAACGAAGCATCGAGTGGCGGTCCATCCCGCTTCAGCGCATGGGGGACAAACAAAACCTGGTTTTCGAGAGTGCGCGGATGGCACTCCTGATCCAGCAGCCCGGTGAGCTCTACCAGCAGGAGAAGCTGAACGGCAGGGTCGAGGTGAAGATTCCCTCGCATCTGCTGTCGGGCGCACGCACGAGGTTGTTCGATGGGAGCGGGCGCAAGACCGACAGGGTCAAGCACGAAGAAGTCAGCTGGGTGGGATCGGATTTTCACCTCATCCTCGACGACGCGTTCGCGAAGCGCTTGCTGACACCGCACCAGCACTTGTTCTTCGACGAGGTGATCCCCCAGGACGCCCGCATCGGCGACATCTTCAACGAGCTGCGCGCCAAGGGCTTTGACGTGCAGACCAAGGAAAAGATCTTGGACACGGAGGAGCGGAGCCAGTGGGTGCTGATTGCGACCCGCTCGGAGGGGCCGGAAAAAATGGTTCTGACGCTGTTCGTCGAAGGCACTCGGCACGAAACCGAGCGGCAGGTCCGACGCGGTGGGCAGACGAACAAGACCACATTCAGGAGCGGTGAGCTCAGGCTCTTCATGTACGGCACGCTCCCGCGGACAAGCGAGGCCGTCACCCGCGAGATGAACGCCCTGCACGCCGCCATCCGGCATCGCTTCGCGCAGACCCGCGCCTCCCACTGACCGGCCACGAGAGGACACCCGAGATGTCGATCAAGATCCGGACTCGCGCGCCGCAGGCTCGTTGCCACCACTGCGGCTCGGCGGAAATCGTGGCGCTTTGCCATCACTGCGGCCGTCCGTTGTGCCGGGAACACCTAGCGACGACCAGGGTCACCAGCGAGTTCGACGGCATGGAGCTCCAGAGCGCAACACCTAGGCACTGCAAGAGCCATGACCACCTGGTGAAACCTTCGATCATCAAGTTCGTCATCGCCGCCGGGGCGGTCGCAGCCCTCGGTGTGTTCGTCGCGTTCGCCTCCGTGATCACCGGGTTGATCCTGATTCTCCTCGGCGCCGCGGCGGGAACCGCTGGTTGGTTCGAAGAACAGCGCAGGTTGAAGCTGGCGTTCGACAACCGGCCCAAGGTTCCCGTCGTGCCGAGCATCGACGCGGTCGAGGTCCGCGAGGTGGTGCAAGGACGGCTCACCCTCGATGACCAGGGGACCTACCGGAGTTCGGTGTCTCCGGTAGCCGGCAGCATCGAAATGGCCATGACGTTCAGCCGGTCGGACCAGGACCGGGTTCGTGACTACCGTGCGAAGTTCAAGCTCGGTCCCGAGCAAGACGTCCCGTTCTCGGCTGGATACGCCGTCTTGCTCGGCCGGGCCGGGCTCGAGTTCACCGACCGGGTCAGCACGTCTCCGGTGCTGCCGTTGGAAGGGATCGTCCGTCACCATCCCTTCCTGGCCATGCCGGAAAGCAGGGCTGGGGCGAAGTGGCAGCACAACCTGGAGTACCGGCTCACTACCGGCGAAGACGTCGACGCGATCCCCCTGTGGTTGACGCCGTCTCTTGTGCCCGAGTCCGATCAGCGGGCGCTCCAACTGGATCTCCAGTGGCGAGGCAACTGGCCTTCGGAAGAGTCCAGTGTCAGGGCCCGCATGGTCGAACGGCTACGCCTGTATGTTCCGGCCTCATGGGGCAACGTCGAGTCCGTTTCGGAGAGGCCGATGGTCGGCGCTCAGGCGGATCCCGTCACCGGCGGCCGCCTGATCGAGTGGAAGCAGCTGTCGCTCGGCAAAACCAAGAATCACCGACTCATCCTCGCGGTGCGGTTCGAGGAAAAGATTCAGCTGACCGATACGATCACCGGCTCACTGACCGTGTCGTTCGACGACGCACTTTCCGGTCTGAAGAACGTGTGGTTCCACCATCCTCTGGGTGAGCCGCGGGAGGATGAGCAGCAGAAGAACGTGGTGGTGAAGACCGAGGTGACCGCCGATCTCTCGCTGAGCTTGAGCGGCTTGCGCTACCAGGACGTTCGAGTTGTTCCGGATCTGAAGAAGGACAGTCCCGACGAGTGCCCGGAGAGCCGTGAATTCCCCGAGGTGATCCCGGATCACGACACGCTCATCGCGTTGACGAACGCCATGAGCAAGAGCGGGTACTACGTCAAATGGATCATTGGGCACCCACCCAGCGGCGACCACGACGCCACGTTCAACCGCGCGTGGGACATCGGCGGACGCCTCTACGAAGGTGTCTTCCCAGTCGACTTCTACGTCGGGCTGACGGGCGAAGAGGTGCATGGTGTGGACCACCACGCCATAGCCGGCAACAGCAAGGTCCGGCTGTCGGTCAAGGGGGCCTTCACGAGCACCGGAATGGAAGAACGTATCAAGGCGGTTTGGTACGGGCTGAACGAGATCGTCGTCGACACGCTCAAAGAACGGGCACGGCCCAGCCTGAACGGCCGGACGGGAACACACCGACGACGTTCCGCTCCCCCGGAACCGACCAGAGGCCCAACGGCGTTCGAAGACTTACAGCGCCGTCGGAACGAAAATCGGGCCGCTGTCAGGTCGGGAGCGATCTCCGAGCAGCTGTACCGGGAGTTCGAAGCCGAGCTCGACCGGGAGGCCGCCGAACTCGACCGGCTGAACGATCCGTGGAACGAGGAGGACTGAAATGACTTGGGGTTGCAGTGACTGCACCGCTCGTGAAGAGGAGAAGGGAGAGGTGATCATAACCGCCGTCTGTCATCACTGTGGTAAACCGTTGTGCCAGAACCACCAGGTGGTCGTCAGCCAGGACGAGGCGTTCGCGCTGGGCGAGCCCGGCGATCTGATGGCACACGACCGGTCCGCGGTGCACTGCGACGGCTGCAAACGCGCACACCACTCGCGAGCGGCTCTGCTCGAGGGGCTGCGCCCGTGATCAAGGCAGAACTCGTCTCGGGCGAATTGCATGTCGGCAGGCCCGGCGACCTCACTGTCCGCCTGACGAACGACGGCAGTACGCCCTGCACGAACATCGTTTTCACACTGCGGCTGCCGCCCCAGATCCCGTCGATCCAGGGCGGAAAGGTGCTGGAGGTGGACCGGCTGGCTGCCGGTCAGAGCAGAAGTTCGGTCATCCGGGTCCGGCCGTTGCAAGCCGGCGACTGGAAGGCGACCAGCACGAATTTCTCCTTCCGCGACTACCGTGGTGCGTCGTTTCGCGTCTCGGACTTCAGCGCGAACTTGAAGGTCGGCGCGGCAGTGAAGGAGGCCGAGGAGCCGCTGCCGACGTTCGATATCACCTTGTCCACTCCCGTGCTCGCGCACGATGAATGGCAGACGATGCGCGGGTACGTGACGAACACCGGGCGCACGCCCATCAGGTCGGGCCGGCTGAGCTTGCAAGGGCCGTTCACCGTGGACCCCCATCGTCTCGTCGCCGACGTAGCCAACCTGCGACCGGGTGAGAAGCAGGAGTTCGCGTTCCACGTGCACACCCGGGAATCGGGCCGTGAGGTTCCCGTCCACATCACCGCAGTGTGCATTAACGGGCTCGGACGGCCAACGGAGACCAAAGAGACGTACACGGTGCAGGTCGGCCGGACGACGAAGCCGGATCGGGTCCAGGTTCTTTACCTGTCGGCGAACCCGACCACCGAACAGCGGATCGGGCTGGCGCAGGAACTACGGGACATCAAGGACGCCTTGCGAAAGGGCAGGGAACGCGACCGTTTTGTGCTGGAGGACCAAGGGGCGCTGCGTGCCAGGGACCTGACTCAGGCCCTCCTCGACTTCACTCCGCGCATTGTGCACCTGTCCGGACATGGAGCCGAAGACGGCCGGTTCATCGCCGAAGACGATAGTGGCGGACAGCGAGTGCTGTCCAAAGCCGGCGTGGCCGCCCTCTTCGCAAGAGTCTCCGACACGGTCGAGTGCGTCATCGTGAACGCGTGCTACAGCGAGGCGCTGGCGCGGGCGTTGGCCGAGCACATCAACTACGTGATCGGGATGCGCAGCTGGATCGGTGATCAGTCGGCCATGGACTTCAGCGTCGTGTTCTACCAGGCGCTGGCCGCCGGATGGGATATCGAGGGCGCTTTCGAATTCGCCCGGGCCGGAATGATGGCGGGCGAGAGCAACGGGCGCGGCGGAGACGTACCGGTCCTGATGCGCAAGGTATGACGCGTTCAGGCGGGCGGCACGTACACCCAAGCTCGCTCGGCGAAGTTCTTCTCCGGCAGACGGGCCTCGACTGCTGCGAAGTGGGCGGGCTCGAGCGTCCCGTAACCATCCGCGATGACGTCGGTGAAGACGACGTCGGACACGATCAGCGCGAAGTCCGCGTCGCGACGTCGCCGGAGTGCGGCGCGGACCGGTGAACTGTCCAGGAGCCGGTGCACGGCGATCGTCGCCGCGCCGATCCATCCGTTCACCCCGGCGGCGACGTGCCCACGGTGCAACGCCACCCGAAGTCGCAGCCTGGCATGCGCGTTGAGATCCGCGTTGGTCGACGCCAGGGCAGTCCGGATGCCCGCGACGAGACGCGGGATAACGATGGACTCGTCGACTCCCGCCGGCAGGATGGAGAACTGCCCGTCGCCGGACTGCTGGAGATCGACGTCGGCTTCGTTCAGACCGGCCTGCTTCCGTGCCTGTTCGAGCACCTCGACGAGTCGCTGCTGGGACCGGGCCGCTTCGATCGAACTGAATCTGCTGTAGGCCTCGGTGTCGACTGCGAGGCACAACCGCACGGCAGGCGGCCGAGTGCTCACCGGCCGTACCGCGTCGGCCGTCGGCTCGGTGGCGGCTGACCAACCGTCCGGTGGCGGTACCTCGAACAGTCTCGGCAGACAGCCACCGTGCACTCGGCGGGACCGAGCGCGCCCCGTCAACACAGTCACGTCCAGCCGCGCAAATCCGTGGAGTGTTGCCAGATCCACCGGGGCGCACAGCACCACTCGTGCTTCGGCGGTCAACGGAACAGGCGTGTGTCCGAGCGGATCGCCGAGCAGCCAGCCACAGCCGTCCGGCAGTTCGCTGATCGTCATCGGCTCGGTTGGCGTGGTGGCTTCTCCGGATACCTCGAACGCCTTGACCTCGTCATTGGCGAAGCCCATGACGAGATGCGCGGCCACGAACGAAGAGCTCGGCCCCGATAGCACGAGAACGAACCGCTGGCGCAGCTCGAGGAACGCATGCCCGCGAGGTGGCACGGCGGTGAAGCCCTCCGGAACGGACGTGATGTGCGGTGGGACGAAACGGACTCCGCCCACCAGCCGGCCACGGCCTCGGTCGCGGAGATCCACCTCGACGGCTTCACTCCCTTTCACCGGACGGGCGGGAGGTCTGCTGCGAGCCTGGCCGAGCCGGCGAGGAAGGCACTGTGGGGTGCGATGAGCGCCCGGTCCAAGCGACCGTGGGCGATATCGTCGAAATTGGCGCAGATCACTCCGGTACGTTCGGTGTCGTAACCAGCCTTGATGAGCTCCCGCCGCAACCGGATCGCATCGAAAGTCACCATCGTGACGTCGTGGATGTCGAATCTCCGCAGCTGGACGAAGTCCTTCCCCGGTACCTCCGCAGGCCCCTCGAGAACTGTGCCCACAGGGGTGAAGTTCAGCCAACGCGCAAGCGGTCGTAGCTCGCTGAGGCCAACTTCGACCAGTTCTTCCCCGAGCTCACGGCGAAGGCATTCTTCCGCCGTCTCCCGGTATGCGCCGGTCGAAAACCAAGCTTGAAAGCGCCGCAACGCGCGAGCCGGGAGCATTCCACGGAGATCGCCCCTCATCTTCTCGGCCCCGGCTGTCGCCCGGTCCGGACGGAATCCCCAAGACTCGAGCAGCCGGACAGCCGGCGAGTGGATCTTGATGACCCCGCCCGGCGGTCCGTAGGCGCCTGGTCGCTTCGGCGAGTCGAAAAGCACGTATCGATCGTCGTCAGTCACCCGAAGCAGAACACTGAACGAGATCCGCACCAGGTTTTGCCGCTTCCCGGTCCTGATCCCCGTCGAGAAGTCCACGGCCGACCCTCCTCACCGTTACCACAACGATGACACAGCCGTGCGGCGACGCAAAGCCGTTACCCGCGATCACTCTGGATCAGCGATCGGACCAGGCTCACAACGAACCGGATCACGGCAGCCTCGCCGCGATGTCGTTGATCTCCCACGGACCCTCGGTCTCGATCACCTTCACGTCGTGCCAGCCGCCGAGTTCCGAGATCGCTCCGCCCTGGACCGCGAACACCTTGCCCGTCAGGGAACACTTCGACGAAGCCAGGTAAGCCACCAACGGCGAGATGTTCGCCGGCGAGAACGCATCGAACTCGCCCGGCTCGACCGGCGCCGCGAAGATCGCGCCCATCCCAGGAGTCGCCAGCGTCAGCCGGGTCCGGGCGATCGGGGCGATCGCGTTCACCCGCACCCCGTAGCGCTCCAGCTCGGCCGCCGCCACCAGGGTCATCGCCGCGATGCCCGCCTTGGCCGCGCCGTAGTTGAGCTGGCCCGGGTTCGGCACCGTCGTCCCCGATGCCGATGCCGTGTTGATCACCGACGCCGCGACCGGTGTACCCGCCTTCGAAACCGACTTCCAGTACGCCGCCGCGTGGTGCAGGACCGCCGCGTGGCCCTTGAGGTGGACCGCGATCACCTCGTCCCATTGCTGCTCGGTGAGGCCCGCGACAAAACCGTCCCGCAGGATGCCCGCGTTGTTCACCACCACGTCCAGCCGGCCGAACTCGGACACCGCCTGGTCGACCAGCTCCGCCGCGCCCGCCCACGACGCCACGTCCGACGTGTTCGCCACCGCCGAACCGCCGGACGAGCGGATCTCCGAGACCACCGCGGGGTCCGGCTCGATGTCGTTGACGACCACCGAAGCGCCCTCCCGCGCGAACAGCAGCGCGTGCTCGCGGCCGATCCCCCGGCCCGCGCCGGTGATCAGCGCGACGCGCCCGTCGAGTGCACCCATCACAGCTCCGCAAGTCCGTCTTTGATCACGAGTGTGTCTCCTACCGTGGTTTCGAAGGCGTAGCGCCCCTCGCCGGCGGACCAGATCGACGTCGAGAGGTCCTGCCCCGGCAGCACCGGTGACGCGAACCGCACGGCCAGCCGCCGCAACCGCTCGACCGACGACGCGCCGACCTCCGTCAGCACCGCCCACGACGTGAACGCCATCGTGCACAGCCCATGCGCGATGATCCCCGGCAGTCCCGCGGCGCGCGCGACCTCGTCGTCGAGGTGGATCGGCATCGGGTCGCCGGCGGCCGGGCCGTAGCGGTACGTCTGGTCGTCGTCGACGTGCTGGCTGACCTTCGCCACCGGCGCCGACGACCGCAGAGCCTCGTCGAACCGGTGCGAAGGCCCCAGCGAACCCTCCTTCGAGCCGGTGTCGAAGCCGCGCACGAAGAAGGTCACGTACTGCTCGTTGACCAACTCGCCCGAAGCAGTACGGCATTCCAGGTAGACCGTCGCCCGGGTGCCCTTCGGCAGCCCTTCGAAGCCTGTCATCTTCGCCCGCGACACCAGCGAATCACCGGGCCGGATCGGGCGGTGGAACCGGAAGTCCTGCTCACCGTGCAGCACCCGCCCGAACAACGACGTCGGCACGACTTCCAGCGCCGGTTCGAGCAGCGACTGGAACACCGGCACGATCGCGAACACCGGGCTCGCGACGTCCCCCGCGCGGTGCGCCGGGATCGGGTCGTTGGTCGCCGCCGCGTACTCGGCCAGCGCTGCGCGGGTGACGTCGAACGAGACCGGCGACGTCCACTTGTCCAGGCCGGCGGGGTCGAACTTCATGCGACCAGGGCCTTGAACTTCTCGAGGGACTCGTCGAGGTTCTTCTTCCCGTCCTTCTCGACGGCCTTGCCGAGCGCCCCGACGATCATCTGGCCGGTGAACTCGGCGTCGATCGAAGCCGTCGAGCCCGCGCCGGCCGCCGCCACCGACAGCGAGAAGCTGATCTTCACCCCGGCCATCCCGGTGCCCGAAATGACCAGCTGCGAAGGCGCGTCATAGGTGTCGACGGTCCACGTGATCGTGTTCGCCATCCCGAGCATCGTGACAACCTCGGACACCTGCGAACCCTGCGAGAACTCCGCCGGGACGTCACCCTTCCACTTGGTGTGGATGGTCAGCCACTTCTCGAAGTTGTTGGGGTTGGAGAACTCCGCCCACACCTTGTCCGGCGCGGCGGGCAGCTCGACGGACGCGCTGATCTGACCCACGTTCTCTCCTAAGCTCGCTGGTAGGCGGTGACGACGGCGGCGCCACCGAGTCCGATGTTGTGCTGCAACGCGGCCTGAACTCCCGAAACCTGGCGCGCGTCCGCGTCCCCGCGCAGCTGCCAGGTCAGCTCGGCGCACTGGGCGAGCCCGGTCGCGCCGAGCGGGTGGCCCTTGGAAATGAGCCCGCCGGACGGGTTCACGACCCACCGGCCGCCGTAGGTCGTGTCCCCGGCGTCGACGAGCGAGCCACCTTCGCCTTCGCGACAGAGCCCGAGCGCCTCGTACGTCAGGAGTTCGTTGGCGGAGAAGCAGTCGTGCAGCTCGACGACCTGGAAGTCTTCCGGGCCGAGTCCGGCCTGCTCGTAGACCTGCGTGGCCGCTTGACGCGTCATGTCGTACCCGACGATGTTCTTCGCGCTGCCGTCGAAGGTGCTGCGGAAGTCCGTGGTCATCGCCTGTCCGACGATCTCGACGGCCCGACCGGCCAGGCCGTTGACGTCCACAAAGGACTCACCGGCCAAAATGGCCGCGCCGGAACCATCCGACGTCGGCGAGCACTGCAGCTTGGTCAGCGGGTCGTAGATCATCCGCGACGCCAGGATGCCGTCGAGCGAGTAGACGTCCTGGAACTGCGCATACGGGTTGTTCACCGAGTGCCGGTGGTTCTTCTCGCCGATCTTCGCGAAGTGCTCGGCGGTCGTGCCGTACTGCTTCATGTGCTCGCGGCCGGCGGCGCCGAACATCCACGGCGCGGGCGGGAACAGCACTTCCGAGATCTCGGCGAGCGCCTGCATGTGGTTGCCCATCGGCTGCTCACGGTCGTCGAACGTCGAACCGAGCGAACCGGGCTTCATCTTCTCGAAGCCCAACGCCAGCACGCAGTCCGCGCGCCCGCCGCGGATCGCCTCCGCGGCCAGGTACAACGCCGTCGAGCCCGTGGAGCAGTTGTTGTTGACGTTCACCACCGGGATCCCGGTCATCCCGAGCTCGTAGACGGCACGCTGCCCGGACGTCGACTCGCCGTAGACGTACCCGACGTACGCCTGCTGGACGGCGTCGTACCCGAGCCCGGCGTCGTCGAGCGCCTTGGTCCCGGACTCGCGCGCCATCTGCGGGTAGTCCCAGTTCTCGCGCCGCCCGGGCTTCTCGAACTTCGTCATCCCGACGCCGACGACGTACACCCTGTTCGTCATGCAACAAACATACAGACCGGCATGTATTTATCAAGAGCGGACCGCGGAACTGCAGGTCAGCGGCACAAAATTCAGCCCAGCGGAGCCAACGGACCCGGGTAGCGGGCCGGGTCGAGGCAGCTGCCGAGGCCGTCGACGACCGAGCAGAAGCCCGGCGGCCGCACCGGCGTGTACCCGCCCGGGACGCCGTGACCCGCGATCAGCTGCCGGTACGCCGCGACGGCGTCGGTCGGCCGCCGGGTCAGCGACGGATCGGTGGCGGCGTCCACTGTGTACAGTCCGAACCGCGGCTGGTAACTGCCCCACTCGTAGTTGTCGGTGAGGCTCCAGTAGTTGTAGCCGATGACGTTCATGCCGTCGGCCTTCGCGCGCTGCACCCAGTAGATGTGGTCACGCAGGTGGTCCGAGCGCGTGTAGCCGTCCGGACGCGCGTTGCCGTTATCCGTCGGCATCCCGTTTTCGACGACATACAGCGGCAATCCCGGGAACTTCCGCGCGTAGTACCGCAGCGCGTAGTAGATCCCGTCCGGCTGCGGTGTCACCTTCCAGAACTCGCCGCTCGCCGCGTGGATCGCGCTGAGGTTGTCGAGGCTCGCGCCGTAGTAGTAGTCCAGCCCGGCGAAGTCGAGCTTGTCACGCACCTGGTCGAGGAACGACGCGTCGAGCACACCCTGCACGGCCGGGACATACGCGGTGTTGCTGGACACGAGCGCGCCCGGATCCAGCTGGTGAATGAGGTCGTACGCGGCACGGTGGACGCGTACCAGCCGGGCCTGCGCCCACGGCAGCTTCCACCCGGCGAGCCCGCCGTTGGCCGTCTCGTTCTGCAGGTAGACGGTCGGCTCGTTGATCGTGATCCACAGCGCGCCCAGACCGCGATAGCGCTCGACGACACGACGGGCGTTGACGAGCCACGCGTCAACCGTGCGGTCACTGTCCCAGCCGCCCTGGTCGGCGACCCAGCCCGGGTAGACCCAGTGGTCGAGGGTGATCATCGGCCGCATGCCGGCGTCGACGACGTGCCGGACGACGTCGTCGTAGTACGCCAGCTCGGCCTGGTCGATCTGGCCCGGACGCGGCTCGATGCGAGCCCATTCGACGCTGAAGCGGAAGACGTTCACCCCGAGCTGCTTCGCGCGGTCGATGTCCGCCACGTAGTTGTGCCGGAAGTCCACGGCCTCGCGGTAGGGCTCCTTGATCGACGACGTCTTCGCCTGCTCGTAGCGGCGCCAGTTGCTGTCGGGCGCCGAGCCCTCGGCTTGGTAACCCGACGTCGCGACACCCCAGAAGAACGGCTGGGTGACGGCCACCGCCGGCGACGTCCCCGCGAGGAGACCCGCGAGCACCGTCAGGACCACGAGGACTGAGCTGCGCCGCATCGCTCCCCCATTCATGAAGGAACTTCATGTTAGTGCCGCGGTGACTCGCCGCACATCCTCCGAAGGACGGAAGACAACAAAGGTTAAGCAAGGCTAACCTCACTCCGATCTTCACGAAGCTGGGGGACGTCATGACCGCCGAGGCACCCACCCTGACCAGGGCCGTTCCACCGAAACGCGCCGTCCGGCGCTGGTACCGGCGCAAGCCCGTACGCCGCGCGCTGGTCGTCACGCACCGGTGGACGTCGCTCGTGCTCGGGCTGCTGCTGGTCCTCGAGACCACGGCCGGCGTGATCCTGCTGTACCGCGCCGAGTACTTCCGCGCGACGCACGCGGACTTCTACGCCCACACCGAGAGCGCCCACCCGATCGGCCTGCAGCAGGCGCGGGACCTCGTCAAGCAGGCCCATCCGGAGTTCTCCGCGGCCTGGGTCAGCAACGACGGCGGGATCATCGCGGTCGGCGACCCGAACTACACCGAGGCGTACGCGGTCGACCCCGGCAGCGGGCGGATCACCGGGCCGCAGAAGCTCACCGACGGTGTCATGGGCTGGCTGACCAACCTCCACGACTGCGCGTTCACCTGCCCGGACGACCCGGGATACGTGTCTTGGCTCGCCGCGCCGACGCCGATCCCGGAGACGAACTGGGGTGAGCTGGTCCTCGTGGTGCTCGGGCTGCTGATGATCCTGCTGGCGATCACCGGGATCGTCGTCTGGTGGCCGGGCTTCAAGAAGTTCTCGCACGGCTTCCGCGTCCGGCTCGGCAAGGGCCGGTTCGCCCGCGACTACGACCTGCACAACGTGATCGGGCTCGTGTCGGTCCCGTTCGTGCTGATGTGGGGTGTCACCGGCGCCGCGTTCTACCTGCCCCCGGTGGAGAACGCCTGGCTCGCGATCACCGGCGGCTCGACGCCGGACGAAGCGAAGTACAGCTTCACGGCGAACCCGGCCGCGCCCGGCACCCCCGTGATCGGCATCGACCAGGCGTCGTCGGCCGCGCTGGCGGCGTCTCCCGGCACGATCCGCTACCTCGTCCCGCCGGCCGAAGGCACGGACTACTACTCGGTGTCGATCGCGGACGACGGCTACCAGCCCTACGGCGCCCGCGCGTTCTTCGGCGGCGACCGCACGGTGTACGTCGACAGCCACGACGCGACTCACGTGTCCTCTGTGGACGCCAAGGCCGAGCCGGCGGCGAACCGCTTCTACAGCAAGGTCTTCGAGGCCGCGCACTTCGGCTGGCTGGTCGACGGCTGGTGGCGGCTCGTCTGGGTCGTCCTCGGCCTGGCTCCGCTGGCGCTGATGCTCACCGGCGTCTCGACCTGGCTCTACCGGATGGGCACCAAACGCCGTCGCCGCAAAGCGCGCCGGGCGTGATCGAGCCCCTGGCCTTCGCGACGACGGTCGTCTGCCTGCTGTCCGGCCTCACCGCCCTGGTCGTGACGGCAGCCGGGCGTTACCGCTGGCCGAACTGGCGCCCGCTCGCCGTCCTGATCGAACTCGCACTGCTGGCGCAGGCGATCGCGAGCGCGGTCGGCGACCACCCGGCGGAACCCGGAACGCACCTGGCGTACCTGGCGACGTCGCTGGTCGTGCTGCCGGCCGGGACGGCGTGGGGCGCCCGCGAAAACACACGTTCCGCGGGCGCCCTGTTCGCCCTGCTGCTCCTGACGCTCGCCGTCCTGGTCGTGCGGATCAGGACGACGGCGCGCTAGCCGACCTTGAACGACTGAGCGGCGCTGCCGTTGCAGGTCGACTGGACCAGCTGGACACTGTCCGCAGTGGACGATCCCGGCACGGTCAGGCACTTGCCGGTGTGGCGGACGGCGAAGTGGTAGTAGCCACTGCCTTCCGACACCGGCTGCCACTGCTGGTTGTTCCCGCCGCTGTAGGCCCACAGCTGCAGGCCGGCGTTGTCGGTCGTGGCCACGTTCGCGACGTCGATGACCTGCGCGGGGTTGGTCCGGTTGTTGATCCGGTCGTACCCGCCGCTGGTCGGGGCGAACTGGTACTGCTGCGCCGTGGTGCCGTTGCAGGTGTACTGCTGGATCACGGTGCCGTTGGCGCTGGCCGCGGCCTTTGCGTCAATGCACTTGCCGGACGCCTTGTTCGTGACGGCGTACCAGGCGCTCGGGTCGATCGTGCCGTCCGGCGGCGGGGTGGTCGTGCCGCCGCCACCCAGCCACTTGAGGCCGTCGAGCAGGAACCGGTTCTGGCCGGCACTCTCGAACGTCGAGGACAGCGCGGTGTTCGTGTCGTAGTTCATCGCGTTGTGGCCGAAGTTCGAGTAGATCATCTTGTAGTTCTTGTTCGTCCACGAAATCGGGTAGTACCCGCTGTACCAGGTCTGGTTCGGGTCGGTGCCGATCGGGAAAGTGGACTGGTCCATCGCCGCCAGGATGGTGATGTTGCTGTTCTGGCGCAGGTCGTTCTGCCAGGCGTACCACTCGGACGTCGAGGACTTGATCGTCGCCGGCAGGTTCACCGTCGACGGGTGCGTGCGGTTCTCGATCTTCAACGTCTCCGGCGTCGGGCCCCACGTGTTGGACGTGAAGCGCCCGGTGCCGAGGAAGTCGTTGTGGAACCAGTTCGCGTACGACGGCGTCGAGCTGTCGTTGTAGGCCGTGACGTGGAAGCCGTAGAACGCGCCGCCGGCCTGCATGTACCGCTGGAAGCCCTGGAACTGCGCCTGCGACTGCGGCTGGTCGTCGAGGAACATGACGACCTGGTACTGGCTCGGGGTGATGCTGGTGAGCTGGTTCCAGTTGTTCGTCGCGGTGTAGGTGAAGCCGTTGGCCGCCGCCTGCTGCGGGAACCAGACGTTGGCCTCCTTCTCGAAGCTGATGTGCGCGGCGTCGTAGGTGCCGCTGTAGAAGGCGAGGACCTTGAACGGCGTCGCGGCCTGCGCGACCGGGGCCGCCGGGCTGCCGAGGCTGAGCCCCAGCAGCGCGGCGAAGAAGGCCAATATCCGGACCAACGGGCGGCGGGTTCTGGACGGCATGCGTGTTCCTTCCGGTGGGGGCGGGGAAAGGGTCACCAGTGGCGCGAGTAGTGCAGGCCGTAGCCGAAGGGGAACAGCGCGGGCTTGCCGTCACCGACGTTGATCGGCTGCTCGTCGGCGCTGCGCATCCAGGTCACCGGCAGCTTGCCGGACGGGTTGTAGGCGCCGAAGAGGACGTCGGCGACACCCTGGCCTTCACTGCCCGGCAGCCACGACTCGACCAGCCCGGCCCAGTCCGGCAGCTGCGCCGAGATGTCGAGCGGCCGCCCGGACACCAGGACGACGACCGTCGGCACCCCGGAGTCCTTCAGCTTCTGCAGCGTCGCGAGGTCGGTCGCGTCGAGACCCATCCCTTGTGGACGGTCGCCCTTGCCTTCGGCGTACGGCGTCTCCCCCACCACCGCGACGGCGACGTCGTAGCTCTTGTCGATCCCTTCGCCGTCCTTGGCGTAGGTCACCTTCGACGAGCTGCTCTTGATGCCCTGCAGGATCGTGGTGCCCGGGATGACCGGGCCGCTGGTGCCCTGCCAGCCGACGGTCCAGCCGCCGGACTGGTTGCCGATGTCGTCCGCGCTCTTGCCGGCCACGAAGATCTTGTCCCGCTTCGAAAGCGGCAGCACGTGGTTGTCGTTCTTCAGCAGCACCTGGGACTCGCGGACGGCCTGGCGCGCCAGGTCGCGGTGCTGCTTGCTGCCGATGGTGCTCAGGAACCGCCGGTCGGTGAGCGGGTGCTCGAAAAGGCCGAGCTCGAACTTCTTCGTGAGGATGCGCTTGTTGGCGTCGTCGATCCGCGACATCGGCACGCGGCCTTCTTGCACCAGCGTGCGCAGCGTGTTGATGAACTTCTGCCACTCGAAGGGCACCATCACCATGTCGATGCCGGCGTTGATGGAGGCCTCGACCTCTTCCGGGGTGAACCCGGTCTTGCCGTCGATCTTGTCGACGCCGTTGTAGTCCGAGACGACGATGCCCTTGAAGCCGAGTTCCTTCTTGAGGACGTCGTTGATCAGGTACGAGCCGGCGTGCATCTTGACGCTGTTCCAGCTGCTGTAGGAGATCATCACCGAGCCGACCCCGCGCTGGACGGCGGCCTTGAACGGCGGCAGGTGGATCTGGCGCAGCTCTTTCTCGCTGATTTCGGTGTTGCCCTCGTTGACCCCGCCGGTGGTGCCGCCGTCGCCGACGTAGTGCTTGGCGGTGGCCAGGACCGAGCCGGGCTGGTCGAGACTCCGGCCCTGCAGGCCGGTGATGATCGACGTCATCTCGGTGGCCAGCTGCGGGACCTCGCCGAAGGACTCGTAGGTGCGGCCCCAGCGGTCGTTGCGGGCGACGCACAGGCAGGGCGCGAAGTCCCAGTCGATGCCGGTGCCGGAGACCTCTTCCGCGGTGGCGCGGCCGATGCGTTGCACGAGGTTCGGATCCCGCGTCGCGCCGAGGCCGATGTTGTGCGGGAAGACGGTGGCGCCGTAGAGGCCGTTGTGGCCGTGGACGGCGTCGACACCGTAGATGAGCGGGATGCCGAGCGGCGTCGCGAGCGCGGCCTTCTGGAAGCCGTCGTACATGTCGGCCCAGGTGACGGGCGTGTTCGGCGTCGGCTGCGAGCTGCCGCCGGAGAGCAGCGAGCCGAGCCGTCCGGTGGTGACGTCCTCCGGGCTCGTGACCCCGAGGCGTTCGGCCTGCATCATCTGGCCGAGCTTGTCGTCGAGGCTCATCCGGGACATCAGGTCGGCGACCCGGACCTTCACCGGACGCCAGGAATCCTTGTAGGCCGGGCCGTTCCCGGCGAGGGCGGGGGTCTCCGACGCCACCAGCAACCCCAGTGCCAGTGCGCCGATACCCAGTCTGCGTCCGAGACCCATCCGGGTCCTCCTCGTCGAGAGACCGAAATTCACGCCTTGAATTAAGACACAGGCTTTCGGCGTTGGTCCAGACCTCTGACCGAACTCGGTTTCCGCTCAGCGGGATTGGCGGCTGCGGTCAGTACCTGACCTAATTCGGCTCTACAGTCGTCCCATGACCCGCGAACACGAAGACCTGCTGGACATGCTGACCGAGGTCCGGAAGCGCCTGCTGATCCCGGCCCGGGACATTTCGGACGCGGACGCGTCCCGCCGGACGACGGTGAGCGAGCTGACGCTGGGTGGCTTGATCCGCCACTTGGCGACGGGCGAGCGCATGTGGCTACAGGTCCTGAAGTCCGCCGACGGTTCCCTTCCGGACGGCATGCTGGACACGGCGCAGTACTCGATGAGCGAGACGCTGTCGTACTGGCTTTCGGAGTACTCGGCCGCGGCCGCTTCGACGGACGAGTACGTGCGGTCGCTGCCTTCGCTGGACGTTTCGGTGCAGCTGCCGACGACACCGTGGTCCCCACCGGAGCCCCAGTTCTGGTCGGCCAGGAGGATAGTGCTGCACCTGATCCACGAGACGGCGCAGCACGCGGGGCACGCGGACATCATCCGGGAGTCGCTGGACGGGGCGAACTCCACCGCCCAGCTGGCCTAACGGTCCGAGCGCAACGACGCCGGGTCGAAGGAATCCCAATACGCGTCTTCATCTTCGACACTCGAAGCCGACGCCGAGGCAGCCGGCGTTTCCCCAGCACCACCCAACCGTTCTTCCCGCTGCCGCTGGAACTCCTCGACCGTCATCCCCGGGTCGTCGTCCTCCGCCCTGGCCGGCGCCGGCATGCCCGTCATCTGCTCGATCATGAACGTCATGTCCTCGCCCAGCAGCAGGGCGACCTTGTTGTACCCGTCCTGGGTCGCCTCGCGCATGGCCGCCTGGGCGATCTCCACCACCAGCGGGCCGAGTTGCTCGCCGAGGTTCACCGCCGACGGTGCCAGCCACAGGCGCAGGAGCTTGCCGCGGGCGTCGACCGTCACCTCCACCTGGCCGTCGAGGTCGTGGGCCGTGCCCGAGGCCGAGGCGAGCAGCTCCTCCACTCGGGACATCGCCTCTTCGCGGGCGCGGGCTTCGGCGATCAGCTGGCGGGTCGTGATCACCACGGTCACCTTCCGTACGAGTAGGTGTCGGCGTCCGGGTCGTCGTCCGGGATCGGCTCGTAGCCCAGGACTTCCAGCTGCGACGCGTCCACGACCGGGGCCAGCGCGTGGTACATCTTGTCGCCCGCGCGGCGCGTCGCACGCTGGGCCAGCTCGAAGATCTGGTCGGCGAGCACCGCCGAGGTGTTCCGCAGCGCGGACCGGTGGATCGTCAGCCCGGTCAGCAGCCCGCCCGGCGCCACCTGGACCTCGATGGCGTCCGTCGACGCCTTGCCCACCACCGGGCCCGAACGAGCGAAACGCGCCTCGGCATCCGAACCGGCCCGTTCCGCCTGCTCGGCGACCCGGGCGACCGCCAGATCCACGTCGAATTCAGCCACGATGTGAAGCTACCCCGTCGGCCGGTAGAAGCCGATGAACTGCTGTCCCGCGTTCGTGGTGCGGATCTTGCTGATCTGCACCGGGTCGCCGGCTTCGACCATCTGGCCGTCGCCGATCACCATCGCCACGTGGCCGGACCACACCACGAGGTCGCCGGGCAGCAGCTGGTCGATCGACGGCACCTCGGCGCCGACCGTCTGCTGCTTCGCCGTGCGCGGCAGCTGCAGGCCGGCGTCCTGGTACGACGTCATGGTCAGCCCGCTGCAGTCGAGGCCCTGGCCGCGCGCGGTGCCACCCCACACGTACGGCACGCCGAGCTGCGAAAGCGCCGCGCGCACGGCCTTGGCCGCGGTCTCGTTCGGCGCCATGACCTGCTTGCCGCCGGGCAGGTTGATGCCCACACCCGTGCCGGGCTGCGGCGGGATCGCGACCGGCAGCCGCGGCTTCGAGACGGAGCCACCGCCCCCGCCACCGCCGCCTCCCCCACCACCGCCGCCGCCTCCGGAGTCCCCACCGCCGGAGTAGCCGCTGTTGGAGTTGAAGGAGGACGCCACCTTCGTCGGCGCCGCGCTGCTCGAGGACGTCGTCTGCTCGCCGCCGCCCAGCCGGGTGCCGATGTCGGTGAGCTGGTTGATCGTCTGCTCGCTGAAGGTCGCGGCCTGGCCGGTGAGCTGGCTGATCTTGGTCTGCAGCTTCATCAGGATGTCGCGCGACGCGGCCGCGCGGCTCTCCGGCGGCTGGATCGACTTCACCGCCGCCAGCGCCTTCATCGACGCCGAGATCTCTTTGATGATCTGGTCGCGGACCTGGTCGTTCTTGATCTCGCCCAGGTTCAGCGTCTCGGCGGCCTCGGCGACCGCCTTCTCGATCTCGGCGCTCTCGTCGAGCAGGTCCTGGACCTCCTGCTCCAGGCTCTTCGACGTCGCGGTCGCGCGGTCGGTCGTCGAGCCCGAAGTCGCCGAAGCGAGGTTGACACGCTGGTCGGAGGCGACGTCGCGGGTCCTGCCCACCGACGTCTGCAGCGCGACGTGCGCGTCCCGCGCGCCGCCGATCGCAGCCGGGTCGTGGCGCAGCTTCTGCGCGAACTGGTTCGGCACGTCCAGGCCGTGCCGGACGAGCTGGTCGGCGTGCTCGGTCACGCGAGGTCCCCGAGGTCCCCGCCGAGCCGCCGGACGACGTCGCCGTGCTCGGCCTCGACGGCCGAGTAGTTGCGGTCGGTCTGCCGGGCGGCTTCGCCGACCTGCCGCCAGCCGCCGCCGACGCGGTGCATCTTCTCCTGCAGCCCGCGCATCCGGCCGCTGTAGGCGCCGGAGAAGCCGGACTCGCCGCCCATCTCCGAGAAGCCGTGGCCGCCGAGCGTCACGTGCGGGCCGACGTGCTTGTCTGCCGCGCCTTTGACGTCTTCACTGAGCGGGTCGACCTCCCGCGCGTACCGCGAGTACGCGCCGTCGTCGACGTGAAACCCCTGATGCGAACCGTCCACTGGCCCTCCCTGTCACCGAGGGTGCGACGTGCGCCTGCCACCCCCGGTTCCCCTGCTGCGGGAACCAGCCTAGACCACGGTCCGTGCCCGGGTGGGCGAATTGCCCGGACTCAGCCGGTGACCTTCTGGAGCCACCCGGGGTCCTGCCACGACACGATCGAGCCGTTCGAAGTGACCGTCGGCGTGCCGAAACCGCGCTGCCCGTTGCCGAAGTCCTGCGCCAGCTTCGGGTCGTTCCCGATCTGCTGGAAGGCGTCGTCGATCTGCTGGTCGTAGGTGCCCGCGTTGACGGTCTGGGCGAACCTCGGGTCGGTGATGCCGACGTCCTGGCCGAGCTTGATCAGCTGCGCCTTGTCGTAGCCGCGCTTGCCCTCTTCGGGCTGGTTCGCGAACAGCGCGTCGTGGAACTGCAGGAACTTGCCGGCGTCGGCCGCGGCGAGCGCCGCGTTCGCCGAGTCGAGCGAGTAGCCCGCCGGGTTCGAGCGGTCGTTGAGCAGCGGCACCATGTGGTAGCGCACCTGCAGCTTGCCGTCGTTGACGGCCTGCTCGATCTGGGTCTTGTAGGTCTTCTCGAACTGGCCGCAGATCGGGCAGAGGAAGTCGGCGTAGACGTCGATCGAGGCCTTCGCGCCCGCCTTGCCGACGGTGACGACGACGCCGTCGCGCTTCTGCGTGACGTCCCCGGCCAGCGAGCTCGTGGTCTCGCCGGGGTTGATGACCTGGCCCTCGGTCTTGTTCCGGTCCGAGATCGTCCAGATCACGCCGCCGATCACGAGCGCCGCGACGACGACCACGGCGGAGATCCCGATGATCCACTTCCGCTTGTCGCCGGTGGTGCCCCTGGCCTGGGCCACCGCCTTCGCTCCGCCCGCCTGCGCGGCCTGCCGACGCTTCCGAGCGGTCCGCTCAGCTCCACCCACTGTGTATCAGTTCCCTTCCGCGATACCCGAGTAGTCGTTCCCGGGCTCGGTGGAGTTCCCGCGACCTCGCGCGAGCCAGCCGTCGAGCGACAGCCAGGTGCGCGGCCGCGCCAGCAGCCACACGGCCAGCAGCGCGAAGCCGGAGTCGCGGAGGATCTCCTGCGGGTACTCGGTCTGCCCCGCCGCCACCTGGCCGCCGCCGCCGAAGCACCCGCAGTCGATGCTCAGCCCGCGCGCCCACGACTGGGCGATCCCGGCGATGAGCACCACGAGCAGCACCAGCGCGGCGCCGGGGGACCAAAAGGGCGCCAGGCCAGCGAGCAAGAAAAAACCCAACCCGAACCCGACAAGCAGCCACCCAATGGCCACCCACCTTGCGGGTGTGTCCCTTCA
>NZ_JBVJOW010000007.1:0-69591 GCF_055582965.1 Amycolatopsis sp. NPDC104863 | reverse complement strand
CTCCCTCCCAGAGAAACCCCCCAGTGTGCCTCCCCCCCCGCACCCCCACGCCTGGCCGCCCCAACCGGAAACCCCCCCACCCCCCCCCCCCCCTCCCCCCCCCCCCCCCCCTCCCCCCAGGCCGGCGAGCAGGAACAGCCCGAGCACGAGCTCGACGAGCGGCAGCGCGATGGCCACCACGTTGGCGAGTGCGTCCGGCAGCACGTCGTACGCCTTCACGGCGATCAACGTCTGCCCCGGATCCGCCAGTTTCAGCGCGCCGGAAACGAGCCAGACGGCTGCCAGCCCGAGCCGGGCGAGCGTGCCGACGGCGTCCAGCACGGGTTGGGACGGTCGCACCACGCACTTAGGCTAACGGGAGGACCTGAGAACCACGTGAGGGCACGGCGACGGCGAAGGGAGGGGCGCGATGCGGCTGCGCATGCTCCTCTGCTCGGCGTTGCTGCTGGTCACGGCGGCGGCGTGCGGTCCGGCCCAGGTCTCGCCGAGCGACTCGCTGGTCACCAGGGCCAGTGCCACGGATCACCTGACCATCGGCATCCGGTTCGACGCGCCGGGGCTTTCCGAGCGCACGGTCGACGGGCGGTTCGTCGGGTTCGACGTCGATGTGGCGACCTTCGTCGCCTCGGAACTGGGTGTCGCGGCGAAGGACATCACGTGGCGCGAGACGACGTCGGCGACGCGCGAGACGGACCTCACGTCGGGCGCGGTCGACCTGGTCGTCGCGACCTACTCGATCACGGACAAGCGCAAGCAGGTCGTGGCGTTCGCGGGGCCGTACTTCACGACCGGCCAGGACCTGCTGGTGCGGCGCACGTCCCCGGACATCACCGGGCCGGAGGCGCTCAACGCGCGGCGGCTGTGCTCGGTCACCGGCTCGACGCCGGCGCAGCAGGTCAAGGACAAGTTCGCGCAGGCCGTGCAGCTGGTCGAGTACCCGCGCTACCCGGACTGCGTCACCGCGCTGCTCGCCGGGCAGATCGACGCCGTGACGACCGACGGGGTGATCCTGGCGGGGTACGTCGCTCGGGACCCGGAGCTGCTGAAGGTGGTCGGGAAGCCGTTCTCGAAGGAGAGTTACGGCGTCGGCCTGCGCAAGGGCGACACGCAGGGGGTGGGCGCGGTCGACGACGCGATCCGGAAGATGATCTCCTCCGGCGAGTGGCTGCGCTCGCTCAACGAGAACATCGGGCCGTCCGGTTACCAGCTGCCCGCTCCCCCCGAGGTCACCGAGAAGTGAAGCTGCCCGACCTGCCCGTCCGTGCCGTGCTGCCGGACGTTCTCGCGGCGCTGGACGCCCACGGCACCGCGGTCCTCGTCGCGCCGCCCGGGACGGGGAAGACGACGCTGGTGCCGCTCGCGCTCGCCTCGGGCGCCGAAGGCCGGGTCGTGGTCGCCGAGCCCCGGCGATTGGCGGCGCGGGCCGCGGCGGCGCGGATGGCGGCGCTGCTCGGTGAGCCCGTCGGCGAGACGGTGGGTTATGCGGTGCGCGGCGACCGGAAGGTGTCGGCGCGCACGCGGATCGAGGTCGTGACGTCCGGGCTGCTGGTGCGGCGGGTGCAGGGCGACCCGGAGCTGCCGGGCGTGTCGACGGTGCTGCTGGACGAGTGCCACGAGCGGCACCTCGACGCGGACCTGCTGCTGGCGCTGCTCCTGGACGTCCGCGCCGGGCTGCGCGACGACCTGCGGCTGCTGGCGACGTCGGCGACCGTCGCGGCGGGGCGGCTGGCCACGCTCCTGGGTGACGCGCCGGTGGTGACGGCGACAGCGCGGACCTTCCCGGTGGCCATGACGTACCTGCCGCCCGCGCGGGGCGAGCGCGTCGAGGCTTCGGTGGCCCGTGCGGTGCGGACGGCACTGTCCGAAGGGGACGGTGACGTCCTGGCGTTCCTGCCCGGCGCCGGGGAGATCGCACGCACCTCCGGAATGCTGTCCTTGTCCGAAGTGGACGTCCTCCCGCTGCACGGACGGCTCTCGGCCGCCCACCAGGACGACGCGCTGCGGCCCCGCGCCCGGCGGCGGGTCGTGCTGGCGACGGCGGTGGCGGAGTCGAGCCTGACGGTCCCGGGTGTGCGCGCGGTCGTGGACTCGGGCCTGGCCCGCGTGCCGCGCGTCGACCACCGGCGCGGGCTGCCGGGGCTGGCGACGGTCCGGGTGTCGTCGGCGGTGGCCGTGCAACGCTCCGGGCGCGCGGGCCGCGAGGCGCCGGGCCGGGCGTACCGCTGCTGGGCGGAGCACGAGCAGGCGCTGCTCCCGGCGTACCCCGAGCCGGAGATCCGGACGGCCGAGCTGGCGCGGCTGGCGCTGGAGCTGGCGTGCTGGTCGACCCCCGACGGGAGTGGCCTGGCCTGGTGGGACCCGCCGGGCGAGGGCGCGCTGGCCGCGGGACGCGCGTTGCTGCGGGCGCTGGGCGCGACGGCGTCCGACGGAACGGTGACCGCTCGCGGGCGGCGGATGGCGGAGCTGGGGCTGCACCCCCGGCTGGCGCGGGCGCTGCTGGACGGCGCGGAGGCGGTGGGCGCGCGGAACGCGGCGGAGGTGGTGGCGCTGCTCGACGCGGGCGCCACGCTGACCGACGTCGAGGCCGAACTGCGGCGGCTGCGGTCCGCGACCGACGAACCCGCGCGCCGCTGGAAGCGTGACGCACAACGGCTCGCGAAGCTCGTGACCGGGAGCGGAAAGCCGGATCCCGCGCTGGTCGTCGCGCTCGCGCACCCCGAACGGCTCGCCCGGCGACGGTCCGGCGGCGGACCCGTCTACCTCATGGCCGGCGGCACTGCGGCCGAGCTCCCGCCGGGCAGCGGACTCGACGCCGAATGGCTGGCCGTCGCCGAAGCGACCCGCGACCCCGGCCGCGTCCACGGCACCATCCGGCTGGCCGCGGCCGCCGACGAACGGCTCGCCACCCGCGTCGGCGAAGTGTCCGAAGTGGACGAAGTCACCTGGGACGGCGACGTCGTCGCCCGGCGGGTCCGGAAGCTCGGCGCGATCACGCTGTCGTCGAAGCCGTTGCAGAACGCCGACGTCCACGACGCCCTCGTGACCGGCCTCCGCGAGAACGGCCTCGGCCTCCTGAAGTGGACGCAGGACGCGACCCACCTGCGCGAGCGGATGGCCTTCCTCCACCGCGTCGTCGGCGAGCCGTGGCCCGCGGTCGACGACACCGCGCTGCTGTCCGATGTGGACCGGTGGCTCGACCTCTCGAACGCCCGCCGCAAGGCCGACCTCGCGACGATCAGCGCCGGCCAAGCCCTGAAGGCACTCCTCCCCTGGCCGGAAGCGGCCAAGCTGGACGACCTGGCCCCGGACCGCCTCGAAGTCCCGTCCGGCTCCCACATCCGCGTCGACTACCGCGCCGACCAGCCCGTGCTCGCCGTCAAGCTGCAGGAGACCTTCGGCTGGACCGAGACGCCCACCCTCGCCGGCGTCCCCGTGGTACTGCACCTGCTCTCCCCCGCCGGCCGCCCGGCCGCGATCACCGCCGACCTCGCGGGCTTCTGGACCACCGGCTACCCCGCGGTGCGCGCCGACCTGCGCGGCCGCTACCCGAAGCACCCCTGGCCGGAAGACCCCGCCGGCGCCACGGCGACCCGGCACACCCGCCGCCGCACCTGACGAAAGTCGGGGGCGGTCCGCGACCGTCGTCCGATGCCCTTCTGCCCCCGGAAACCGCAGACTCCCGGAGAACGAACGGGAGGGCACATGATCACACTCAGGGGATTGACCAAGCGGTACGGCGAAAAGACCGTCGTCGACGCGCTGACCTGCGACGTCGCGCCGGGCCAGGTGACCGGGTTCCTCGGCCCCAACGGCGCCGGCAAGTCGACCACCATGCGGATGACCGTCGGGCTCGACCACCCGCAGGCGGGCGAGGTGCTCGTCGGCGGCAAGCGGTACGCCGAGCTGCGGCACCCGCTGCGCGAGGTCGGCGCGCTGCTCGACGCCAAGGCGCTGCACCCCGGCCGCAGCGCCGGGAAGCACCTGAAGGCCATGGCGCAGAGCAACGGGATCCCGACGAGCCGCGTCGAAGAAGTGCTCGCGACCGTCGGGCTTTCGGACGTCGCGGGCAAGCGCGCCGGGCAGTTCTCGCTCGGCATGGGACAGCGCCTCGGCATCGCGGGCGCGCTGCTCGGCGACCCCGGCGTCCTGATGTTCGACGAGCCGGTCAACGGCCTCGACCCGGACGGCGTCCGCTGGGTGCGGCAGCTGATGCGGTCGCTCGCCGCCGAGGGGCGCACGGTGTTCGTCTCCAGCCACCTGATGAGCGAGATGCAGCTGACCGCCGACCACCTCGTGGTGATCGGCAAGGGCAAGCTCCTGGCCGACGCGCCGGTCGCGGAGTTCATCGCCGGCAACTCGCGGACGACGGTCTCGGTGCGCGTCCCGGTCGAGGGTGAACGCGCGAAGCTCGACGCCCGGCTGCGCGCCGAGGGCGGCCTGACGCAGTCCGGCGAGCCGGGCGAACTGCTCGTGGACGGCCTCGACGTCACCCGCGTCGGCGACCTCGCGCACGAGCTGGGTGTGCGTGTGCACGGCCTCGCCGAGCGCATGGCGTCCCTCGAGCAGGCCTACATGGAACTGACCGCTTCTTCGGTGGAATACGGGGTGTCGGCATGACGACGACGGAAGTGCGCGGCGGCGGGCTGTCCGGCGCGGCCGCCGCGGAGTGGACGAAGTTCTGGTCGGTCCGGGCGACCTGGTGGTGCCTGGCCGGCGGAACGGCCTTGCTGCTGGGGTACAGCACGCTGTCCGGGATCGCGCAGCGTTTCGACGACGACCCGCAGGCGGCGAACACGATCGCCCTCGGCGGCGGCTTCTACCTGGCGCAGTTCGCGGTCATCGCGCTGGCGGCGCTGTTCGTGACGAGCGAGTACGCCAGCGGCGGAATCCGCTCGAGCCTGCTGTGGACGCCGGTCCGCGAGCGGGTCGTGCTCGCGAAGGCGGCGGTCCTGCTGCCGGTGCTCTTCGCTTACGGCGTGGTGCTTTCCTGCGCGGGCATGGCATTGGCGAGCGCGGTCAAGGACGGCCACGGCCTGCCGACGAGCTTCGCGGGCGGCTTCACGACGGCGACCGGCATGGGCGGCTACTTCGCGCTGCTGGGACTGCTGTGCACCGGTGTCGCGTGGGCGCTGCGAAGCGCGGCCGGGACGTTGGTGACGGTGATCGTGCTGCTGGTGCCGCTGCCGCTGATCGTCGCGTCGCTGGGGCTGCCGGACCTCGTGCCGTACTTCCCGGGGATCGCCGGGGTGAACGCGATGGTCGAGGCCGGGCAGCCGAACCCGATCACGATGGCGGTGGCGCCGTACGCGCCGTGGGCCGGGCTGCTGATCTGCGCGGCCTGGGCGGCGGCCGCGCTGCTCGCGGGCACCGCGGTGTTGCGCCGCCGGGACGCCTGACTTCGGAGACCTGCTCAGGCCGGCCTGAGCAGGTCTTCGACCAGCGTGTCGACCAGTCCCTTGGGGACGCTCGACCCGGTCAGGGCGCCGTAGACGATCGGGCCGACGAGGGCGTCGAGGGTCGCGTCCGGGCCGAGCTTGGGTGAGATCTCACCAGCTTCGCTTGCGCGCGTGAGCATCGCCCGCTCCCGCTCGCGGCGCGGGCCGAGGTAGCGCGTGCGGAAGCTTTCGGCGGTGCCGGGGTCGTGCTGCGCCTGGCCGATCAGCGTGAGCAGGACCTTGCCGGCGGGGTCGCGGGTGAGGAACCGCGCGAACCCACGCAGGTAGGCGCGGATGCCGTCCGCCGTGGGGTTTTCCACCGGCACGGGGAGGCGCTTCTCGCTGTCCTCGATGAGCGTGTCGAGCAGGATCTCGACCTTCGACGGCCACCAGCGGTAGATCGTCTGCTTCGCGACCCCGGCCCGGCGCGCGATCGCTTCGACGGTCAGCCCGCCGAAGCCGTGCTCGACGAGCAGGTCGTCCGCGGCGTGCAGGACGGCCAGCCGCGCGGCCTCGTCGCGCCGGTTCCCCGAGCGCGCGCGGGCGGGCTGGGAGTTCGCGGCGGCCATGCCGGGCACCCTACCCGCCGCCGAGGCCGTGATCAGGCCGCGGAGCCGTGCTACTGTCTAGACGAAACGTCTCGTCTAGACAAACCCGAGGAGCACCAATGCAAGCTCTGGTCGTCGGAGCATCCCGAGGGCTGGGTCTCGCCCTCACCACCGAGCTCGACCGCCGCGGCTGGCAGGTCGTCGTCACGACACGCGACGGCAAGCCGCCGGAAAGCGTCCCGGAGGGACAGCGGGTCGAACCGCTGGAGATGACCAGCCCCGAAGAGATTGCCGCGCTGCGCGAACGCCTGACCGGCACCCGCCTCGACCTGCTGTTCGTCAACGCCGCGGTCAACCGGGGGAACGAGCCCATCGGCGAGGTGGCCACGGACGTCTTCACCGAGGTGATGGTCACCAACGCGCTCAGCCCGATGCGGGTCGTCGAGGCGCTGCACGACCTCGTCGTCCCCGGCGGGACCGTCGCGGTCATGTCGTCGGAGCAGGGCAGCCTGACGCGGAACACCGAGCCGGGCTACGACCTCTACAAGGCCAGCAAGGCCGCGCTGAACCAGCTGATGCGCAGCTACGCCACCCGCCAGGCCGGTGACGGCCGGACCAAGCTGCTCGTCGACCCCGGCCACAACCGGACCGCGCTCGGCGGGCCCGACGCGCCCCTGACGCCCGAGGAAAGCATCCCGGCCGTCGTCGACGTCCTCGAAGCGCAGGTCGGCACGCCGGGCCTGCGGTTCCTGGACCGCCACGGCGAGGTGGTGCCCTGGTAGCCGTCAGACCCCGATGCCGGCGAGGATCTCCCGGGCGCTCTCGACCAGCGCCTCCCGCGTCGGCGCGGCGCCCGCCCCGGCGAGCGCACTGAAGATGGTGCCGTCCATCCAGTCGATGACCAGCGTCGCGTGGCGCTCCGGCTGCGTCGAGCCGTACTGCGCCAGCACCTCCGCGGCGCGGCGGCGCAGCAGCAACCCGCCTTCGTCGTACGCCGCCCGCAGCTCCGGACGCCGGGTCGCCTCCAGGGCGAACTCGTACCGCGCCAGCATCCGCGTCCGCCCCGAAGTGATCGCTTCGAACGCGTACTGCGCGATGTACTCGGCCAGCCCGCCCGGCGGCGGTGCGGCCTCGACGCGGTCCAGCGTGATGATCCGGCCGATCGTCAGCTCCAGCAGCGCCGCCCGCGTGCGGGCGTAGTACGACGTCGAGCCGACCGGGAGTCCGGCCGCACGGTCGACCGCCCGGTGCGTCAGCCCGCGCATGCCCGCCGCCGCGATCACCTCGATCGCCGCGTCGCCGATCACGTCCACCCGTTCCACCCGGCCACTCTACAGGTGTAGAGTGCTCTACAGATGTAGAGGAGGGGTCATGCACGCGGTTGTGGTCGGCGGGGGCATCGGCGGGCTGGGCGCGGCGATCGGGCTGCACCGGGCCGGCTGGGCGGTCACCGTGCTCGAACAGGCGCCGGAGTTCGGCGACGTCGGCGCCGGGATCTCCCTCTGGCCGAACGCCCTGCGCTGCCTGGACGAGCTCGGCGTCGACCTCGGTGACCGCCTCGCCGTCCAGACGCAGGCCGGGCTCCGCGACCGCCGGGGCCGGTGGCTCGCGCGCTGGGACGCCGCCGCGTTCGAGCGTCACCACGGGCGGCCGCTGACCGGGATCCACCGGGCCGACCTCATCACCGGGCTCCGCGACGCCCTGCCCGCCGCCTGCCTCCGCACCGGCGCCGAAGTCACCGAGGTGACCGAGGACGGCCTGGTCCGCTTCACCGGCGGAGAGCTACGCGCCGACCTGGTCGTGGCCGCCGACGGCATCCGCAGCCCGGTCCGCCGCGCGCTGTTCCCGGACCACCCGGAGCCGGTCTACTGCGGCAGCACGGCGTTCCGCGGCATCGCGCGGCCGGCGCGGAAACCCGGGCTGAGCACCAGCTTCGACCGCGGCACCGAGATCGGCGTGCTCCCGCTGACCGGCGACGACGTCTACTGGTGGGTCTCCTACGTCACCGAACCGGACGCCCGCCCGGCCGATCTCAAGGCGTACCTGAAGGAGCACTTCGGCGACTGGCCCGACCCGATCCCCGAGCTGATTGACACCACCCCGCCGGAAGCCCTGCTCTACCACGACCTCTACCACCTCGGCACGCCGCTGAAGACGTACGTCCGGGGCCGGGTCGCCCTGCTCGGCGACGCCGCGCACGCCATGCCGCCCTTCCTCGGCCAGGGCGGCTGCCAGGCCCTCGAAGACGCCGTGGTGCTCGCGCACGCCGTGTCCACAGTGGACTCCGTCGAGGGCGCCCTGCGGCGCTACGACGCCGAACGGCGGCCGCGCAGCCAGCACGTCGCACAGGCGTCCGTCCGCGCGGGCAGGGTCGGGCCGCAGCTGACCAACCCCGTCGCGATCGCCCTGCGCACCACGCTGGCGCGGCTCGTCCCGTCGAAGCTGGCGGCCCGCTCCGGCGCCTCGATCAGCGGCTGGCGGCCTCCGCGTCTCCCCCGACCAGCCCCGCCTCGTACGCCGTGATCGCCGCCTGCACCCGGTTCTTCACCCCGAGCCGGGTCAGGATCGTGCTCACGTGCGCCTTCACCGTGCCCTCGACGACGAAGATCTTCGCCGCGATGTCCGCATTGGACAGTCCGGAACCCAGCAGCGTCAGCACTTCCCGCTCGCGCGGGGTCAGCGCGGCGATCCGCTCGCGTGCCGCGGCGGCGCGCGAAAGCTGTCCGCCGGACAGCCGCGCGATCACCCGCTGAGCCACCTTCGGCGAGAGGAACGCGGCTCCGTCGGCGACGGCGTGGACGCCGGCCAGCAGCTCCCGCGGGTCCCCCGACTTGAGCAGGAACCCGCCCGCGCCGAGGCCGAGCGCCCGCTCGATGTACTCGTCCTCGCCGAACGTCGTCAGCATGATGACGCCGACCGCGGGCAGCAGCCGCCGGATCTCGGCCGCCGCGCCCAGGCCGTCCAGCCCGGGCATCCGGATGTCGAGCAGCACGACGTCCGGCTGCGTGCCGAGCACCTTCTCGACCGCCTCCCGGCCGTCGGCGGCTTCGGCGACCACCTCGATCCCGGTGTCCGCGCCGAGGATCGCCGCCACCCCCGCGCGCATCATCGCCTCGTCGTCGGCCAGCACGACCCTGATCACTTTGCCCCCTCGGCGAACCAGTCCTTGGACACGAGCTTCCCGTCGGCGAAACACAGCCGGTACGCGGCGTAGTCGTCGTTGAGCCACGTGCGTCCGGCGCCGTAGTACTCACACACGACCCCGGCCACCGGCGGCAGCGCCGGCTCGCCGCGCGTCGGCCGGGCGAGGCGCTGGTTTTCCGGCAGCCGCGGCACCAGGTCGGCGCGCGCCTGCCCGAGCCGCATCGCGTCGTAGGCCGGGCCGGGCAGCTCCGAGGAGTTCCACTGGTAGAGGAACACGATCCCGCCGATCGCGAGGACCAGCCCGAACAGCGCCAGCGGCACGGCGACCGCGAGGATCAGGCTCCGCCGCACGTCCCGCCGGGCCAGCTCCAGCGCGCGGGCCGACGTCGACTGCCCGACGGCGTCGTCGGCGGCCTCCCGCAGCTCCACGCTCTCCTCGACCGGCGCGGCGTCGTGCGGCAGGGCCGCGGTGACGGCGAACCCGCCTTCGCGCGGCCCGGCCTGCAGCGTCCCGCCGACCAGCCGGACGCGCTCGCGCAGGCCGATCAGCCCGCGGTGCCCGGAGGCGGCGCCCGGCAGGGGTCCGGCGGGCGGCGGCTCGTTGACCACGCTGACGTCGGTCCGCGCGCCGGTGCTGGTCACGCGCACGGTCACGGCGGCGCCGGGCGCGTGCTTCGCGACGTTGGTCAGGCCTTCCTGCACCACGCGGTAAGCCGCGAGGGCGACCATCGGCGGGGCCGCGCCGATGTCCACTCCTGCCTCGATGAGCAGGCCGGACGCCCGGGCGCGCCAGATGAGCTCGCCGAGGTCACCCTGCACGGGTTCGGTGGGCGCGGCGTCCTCGCGCAGCACGCCGATGATCTCGCGCAGCCGCTCGGTCGCGGCGGCGGCACTGGTCCGCAGCTGCGTCGCGGCGTCACGCTGGACGTCGTCGAGCCCGCCCGCGACCTCGAGCGCCGCGGCGCGGACGGCGATCAGGCTCAGCTCGTGGCCGAGCGAGTCGTGCATGTCGCTGGCGATCCGCGCGCGCTCGCGCAGCCGCGCCTGGTCGGCGACCAGCCGTTGCCGGCTCTCCATCTCCTCGGCGCGACGCCAGCCGGTGCGGGCCAGCTCGCCGCGCAGCCGGACGTACCGGCCGAGCAGCCACGGCGACAGCCCGGCGAACACCAGCATCGCGACCATCGTGGCCCAGTCGCCGACGCCGTCCGGGCCGACGACCAGCGCCAGCGGCAGCCCGGCCACCACGACGGCCGCGCCGATCAGCAGGCCGGGCCGCGCCCGGTCCATCCGCAACGCGGCGAGGTAGCTCATCGCGACCAGCACGAACACCACCCACACGGGCACGCGGTCGCGGTACGGGAACGGCACGGCGAGCGCCCCGGCCAGCGCGATCCCGAGCGAAACGGCCGGGTACCGCCGCGCGGTCGCGACCGACCCGGCGACCACGGCGAGCCCGCCGGCCAGCTCCCACCAGGACTGCGTGCCCAGGGTGTCGGTGGCGATGATGAAGGCGAGGAACGCGCCGAGGAGCACGTCCAGCACCACGCGCCACCTGCGCTTCGTCACCTCTCGCACCGCACCGAAGCTACAACCCGTGACCGGCGCGGACCACTGCCGAAAGTCAACCCTTGAGCGTGTCGAGGAACACCAGGGTCTGTGGCCAGGACAGCGCGAAGGCGTCGGCGTTGACGGCCGTCCCGTGCCGGGAGGAGTCGCTGAAGCCGTGCTCGGCGCCGGGGAAGTGCTGGGTGAACGTCGCGCCGCGCGGCCGGGACTGCAACGCCGTCTGCAGCCGGGCGAACGTCTCGTGCGAAACGACCGAGTCGGCCTCCGGGTAGGCGACGAGCACGGGCGCGGTGATCTCTGTCGACAAAGCGACCGTGTCCAGGTCGTGGTTCGGCGGCGCCGGGTCGCGGACCGTCGGGTGGTACGCCACCACCCCGGAAAGCCGCTGGTCACGGGCACCGAGCAGGAGCGCGAACCGGCCGCCGAGGCACCAGCCCATGACCCCGGCCGACGTGCAGCCGAGGTCGCCGAGGAGGTGGTCGAGCAGCACCGTCTGCTCGGCCAGGGCGGCCTCGTCGCGCAGCTCGCCGAGCTTCGCGCCGAGGTCCTCACGGGAGGTGTTGTCGGTGCTCGCGCCGTGGAAGACGTCCCAGGTCAACGTCGTGATCCCGCGCTCCGCCAGCTCGCCGGCCCAGGCCCGGACCTGCGCGCCGATGCCGGTGATCATCGGCAGCAGCAGCATTCCGGCGGACGACCCGCCGTCCGGGCGGGCCAGGTACGCGGAGAGGTCGCCGACACGGACCGTGGACGTCTCGATGCTCATGCCCCGCATGATGCATCATGATCCACCATGGCCGAGCGCACACTCGCCGAGCAGTTGGGCGGTCCCCTCCCCGAAGGCATCGAGGCCCTCGAAGAGCACGAGCGGCAGGACCTCGCCGACGCCCTGCGTGACGCACGCAGGCGGCAGGCGAAAGCGCTCGCCGAGGCGGGCGAGGAAGGCCTCCGGTACGTCCCCGCGCTGCTGCGCGGCGCGGTCCGGAAGGCGGTCGGCCTGTGACCGACTACGAGGCCGAAGCCGAGATCCTCAAGCTGGCCCGCGTCCTGGGCGTCGAGTCGGAGCGGCTCGAGTACCTCGCCCGGGTCGACGCCGTCGACCTGCGGGCGTTCCGCGACCAGGTCACCGACACGCTGTTCGACGCGAACATCGCCGTGCTGCAGCGGATGGCGCTCGCGGCTCGGCTGCTGCCCGGCGGAGTGCTCGCCAAGATCGCCGAGAAGGTGTTCGGCCCGCTGCTGTGCGCCCGGATCGCCGGGGTGGTCGACGTCGCCCGCGGGGTCGACGTCGCGAAGCGCCTGAGCCCCCGATTCCTGGCGGAGGTCGCGGCGGACCTCGACCCGCGGCGGGCGAGCGCGATCATCTCGCGCATCCCGCTGGACACCGTGCTCGCGGTGGCGAACGAGCTGGCGGGCAAGGCGGACTGGATCACCCTCGGCCGGTTCGTCGGGCACCTGCCGGACCCGACCGTGCGCCGCGCGCTCGAGGAGATCGACGACCCCGGCCTGCTGCGGATCGCGTTCGTGCTCGACGACAAGAGCCGCATCGACCACGTCGTCGGCCTGCTGCCGGCCCACCGGCTCGGCCGGCTGATCACCGCGGCCGGCACCGACGAGGACCTCTGGGTTCCCGCCCTGGACCTGCTGGGCCACCTGAACGAAGCCCGCCGAGCGACGGTCAAGCCGTTGCTCGGCGGGCTTCCGGAAGGACTGCGCGAACGCGCTCAGGCGACGATCAAGTAGATCCCGTACGCGACGATCGCCAGGCAGACGACGAAGCAGATGACCGACCCGACCAGCGGGCCGGTGCCGGAGCCGCCCGCCTCGCGGGCCGACTCGCGCTGGGACAGGCCCACCACGCCGAAGGAGAAGAGGCTCGTCAGCACCACGACCGCGACGAGCGCGACCACGAAGACGAGACCGAGGGAACCCCAATCGATGTTCACGGCGCTCCTCAGGCGTTGGCCGGCGCCTGCACGCCGGGCTCGGGCTCGGTGATGGAGTTGGCGTTGATCGGGTTCCGCCGCGACGCGAGGTAGATGCCCACCGCGATGACCACGCCGGCGATGCCGATTCCGACGGTGCCCCAGCTGCCGAGCGTCGAGACCTCGGCGGCGACCGCGCCGACGATCGCGGCGGCCGGCAGCGTCAGCGCCCAGGCCACGACCATCTTGCCCGCGACGCCCCAGCGGACCTCGGCGAGCCGGCGGCCGAGGCCCGACCCGATGATGCCGCCCGAGCAGACGTGCGTGGTGGACAGCGCGAAGCCGAGGTGGGCCGAAGTCAGGATGACCGCCGCGGCACTGGTCTCGGCCGCGAAGCCCTGCGGCGTCTGGATTTCCGTGAGCTTCTTGCCCATCGTCTGGATGATCCGCCAGCCGCCGAGGTAGGTGCCGAGCGCGATCGCGGTGCCGGCGGTCAGGATCACCCAGATCGGCGGGCCCGAGCCGGCCGGGAGCGAGCCGGACGCGATCAGCGTCAGCGTGATGACACCCATGGTCTTCTGCGCGTCGTTCGTGCCGTGCGCGAGCGAGACCAGCGACGCCGAGGCGATCTGGCCGGCCTTGAAGGTGCGGCCGACGGTGCCTTCCTTGGCCCGGGCGGTGATCCGGTAGACGAGGAAGGTGCCCAGCGTCGCGACGATGCCCGCGACGATCGGCGAGGCGAGCGCCGGGATGAGGACCTTCTCGACGACCTTCCCGAAGTGGACGGCGTCGGAGCCCGAGGCGATCCAGGTGGCGCCGATCAGCCCGCCGAAGAGGGCGTGCGACGAGCTCGAGGGCAGCCCGATCAGCCAGGTCACCAGGTTCCAGATGATGGCCCCGACCAGCCCGGCGAAGATGATCACCGGTGTCACCTTCGTGTCGTCCACGATCCCGCCGGAGATCGTCTTCGCCACCTCGATCGAAAGGAACGCGCCGACGAGGTTCAGGACCGCGGAGACCGCGACCGCGATTCTCGGCTTGAGCGCGCCCGTGGCGATCGAGGTGGCCATCGCGTTGGCTGTGTCGTGGAAACCGTTGGTGAAGTCGAAGGCCAGGGCGGCCACGATCACCACCAGCACGATCAGCGAGAAGTCCATACAGGTCTCCCGTCCCGAAGTCGGTTACGACGCTACTTCCGGGGTGCCCGCGGCCCGATCCCGAGCGTGTGACGGCTGACTGAACTCTCAATGAACCGGGAAGCGCTTCCCTGACAAGCCCGACATTCCGGACAGGGTAGGGCCAGCCCGACCTCGGAAACGGGGGTTCGTCCCAGTGTTCCGGCGCCCGCAGGCTGCGACCGTCGGACCCGGACGAGAGGGGGCCGCGATGGGCAAGCCGGTCTGGGCGGCAGTCGCGACGGCGGCGTCGGCGGTGTTGTTCTTCTTCGGAGCCGGGATGGATCCCGTGCCCGAACTTGCGTGGCTGGCGCCACTGCCGGTCCTCCTGCTCGCACCCCGCGTGCCCGGCGCGGCCGCGATGGCCTGCGCGTTCGTCGCCCACCTCGCGGGCGGCTCCCGGGACTGGAGCTACTTCTGGCACTCGCTGTCGATCCCGCGCCCGGCCGCGGTCGCGATCCTCGGCGGCAGCGCGCTGCTGTTCGCGCTGGCGGTCGGGCTGTTCCGGCTGCTCGTCCGGCGGGGCCACGGTTTTCTCGCGGCGCTGGCCGCGCCCGCGTTGTGGACGGCGGGGCTCTGCGTCGTCTCGCTGCTCAACCCGACCGGGCTGATGGACACCCTGATGACCACCCAGGCCGACCGGCCGTCCGTGCTGCGGATCGCGGCGGTCACCGGCGGCTGGGGCGTCGAGTTCCTCGTCCTGTTCGTCCCGGCCGCGGTCGCCGCCGCGCTGGCCCCGCGGGTGGGCGGCCTTACCCGGCTCGCCGGCCTGGTCTTCGTCGCCGCCGGGCTGGCCGCCCTCGCGGTCTGGACCACGCCGCCGCTCACGGGCAAGACCACCCGCGTCGCGCTCGTCGCGCCGGGGCAGAGCCACTGGGCGGTCGACGTCACAACCGCCGAGGGCCGCGCGCTCGTCCAGTCCTATGTGGACCAGATCCGCCTGCTGCCGGACGGCGTCCAGGCCGTCGTGCTGCCCGAAGCCGCCTTCGCCGTCGACACGGCGAGCCGGCCGGGCCTGGTCGAAGCCTTCGCCGAGGTGGCCCGCGCGAAGAACCTCGACGTCGTCACCGGCGTCTACGACACCGCGCCCCAGGGCCGGTTCAACGCCGCCCTCGCCGTCCCGCCGACCGGCGCGCCCGTCGAATACCACAAGTGGCACAACGGGGACTCCAAGAACATCTTGTCCGGCACCGAAACCGCACACCTCGCCGGGATCGGGCTGATGGTGTGCATGGACGTCAACTTCGCCGACCCCAGCGGCGACTACGGCGACGCCGGCACCGGCCTGGTGCTCATCCCGGCGTCCGACGAGGACACCGACGGCTGGGCCCACAGCCGCACGGCGCTGATCCGCGGGGTCGAGAACGGCTTCTCGGTCGCGTGGAGCGCGGCCCGCGGCACACCGATGCTGGCCGACGCCCAGGGCCACGTCCTCGCGGACACCCACACCGGCGACCGGCCGTTCTCGGTGGTCGTCGCCGACGTCCCGCTCGGACCGGGCCACACGCCGTACACCCGCTTCGGCGACTGGTTCGCGTGGCTCTGCGGCCTGGTCGCACTGACCGGGCTCGCCGTCGGCGCCCGCAAGGCGTCAGACGTCGAGCGCGTGGGCGTTGCGTAGCACCTTCGACCACACCGGATCCGCGCAAAGCGCGCAACCCGGTCCGCGCGCCGGCCTCTGCGACCTCGTCACGCCGACCAGACTCGCCGCCGGCGCCCGCAAAGCGTTCGACCACACCGGATCCGCGCAAAACGCGCAACCCACCCCGCACGCCGGCCTCCGCGACCTCGTCGCGCCAACCAGACTCACCGTCGGCGCGCGCAAGGCGTCAGACGTCGAGCGCGTGGGCGTTGCGTAGCACCTTCGACCACGCCGGATCGGCGCAGAGCGTGCAACCCGGTCCGAAGAAAACCCCACGCGCCTGCTGGTCACCCGCCAGCCAGTACCGGAACCACGCGGTGATCGCGCCGCGGAAGCCGCCGCCGTCGCCGGCCGGGGTGAAGTGGGTGGCCCCGGCGAGCTCGCCGTAGATCGCGGGGACGTGCGAAGCCGCGTAGTAGCGCGGAATCACCAGCAGTCCCGGCAGCACGACGACGTCGAGCTGGCCGCCGAGGAAGAGCACCGGGCCGTGCAGCGCGGGCACCGATCCGAGCGGTCCGGGCTCGATCGGGACGGTGGTGGTGACGAGCGGGTCGGCGCCCGCGGCGATGGCCCCGCCGCCGCCCTGGGAGTGCCCGGTCGCGCCGATGTGCGCGGTGTCGATCCGGCCGAAGTACCGGCTGCCGGGCCGGGCGTTCTCGGCGACGAGCGTGCGGGCGCCGTCGAGCATTTCCCGGCCGGTTCCGGAGTTCACCGTGTCGGCGGCCGCCACGACGAAGCCGTAGGACGCGAGGTGGCGCAGCAGTCCCGCGTAGACGGCGGGGACCGCGCCGGTGCCGTTGCCCCAGACGATCACCGGGTGCTGGCCGCCGCCGAGGTCGGCCGGGCGGAAGACGGTGTGGGTGGCGTCGAGGGCTTCGCTGACGACGGCGAACGGACCCGGCTGGTCCCAGCTCACCGGCGCCGCCTGCGCGGCTTGCGGAACCACCAAAGCGGCCATCATGAGCGCCACGAGCCACAGCCGTCGCATGTCTTCTCCCTGTCACGCCGTCGGAACAGTCAAGTCCATGATCGGTCGTGCGGCCGGACAGCCTGACTGTGACCCGACACAAAGAATCACCACCATCTCTGAGCGTTGTCCCAGGTCGCTTCCCGCGCTCTGTGACCGATCATGAGCTGCGTCACGTACTGACGGGTAACTGGAGGTTACGGAATGCGGGTCACCAACGGCGGTGTCAAGCGAACCCTGGCCGTGCTCGCCGCGGCGCTCACCTTCGGCGCGGTCGCGCCGGCGGTCGCCGAAGCGGCGCCGAGCAGCGGCTGGAACAACTGGTCGTGCCGGCCCACGACCCAGCACCCGGAGCCCGTCGTGCTGGTGCACGGCCTCGGCGCGAACGACACGGTCAACTGGTTCTTCCACGCGCCGAAGATCGCCGCGCAGGGGTACTGCGTCTTCTCGCTGACCTACGGCACCGGCATCCTCGGCCCCACCGTCGGCGGGCTCGCGTCCATGCGGGACAGCGCCGCGCAGCTGGGCCGGTTCGTCGACCGCGTCCGCACCACCACCGGCGCGGCGAAGGTCGACATCGTCGGGCACTCCGAAGGCAGCACGATGCCCGCGTACTACCTCAAGTACGGCGGCGGCGCGGCCAAGGTCGCGCACTTCGTCGGCTTCGGCGCGAACTACCGCGGCACCACCCTGCAGGGCCTCGACGCGCTCGCCAAGGCCCTGCTGACGACGGTCCCGGGCCTCCAGTGGGTCCTGAACACGGCGTGCGGCGCGTGCAGCGAATACCTGGCGCCGTCGGCGTTCCTGAACGACCTCTCCCGCGGCGGGGTGCACGTGGCCGGGCCGACGTACACGAGCATCGTGAGCCGGTACGACGAGGTCGTCACGCCCTACACGAGCGGCATCCTGAACGAACCGGGCGCGACGGACATCGTCCTGCAGGACTTCTGCGCCGCGGACGCGTCCGGCCACCTGAGCCAGGCGATCGACCCGAACGTCACCGGGCTGATCCTGCACGCGCTCGACCCGGGCTACTCGCCGAAGTGCACGCCGTTCACGCTCCCGCTGTGAGCGGGTTCTGCCCGAGGTAACGGCGCCCGTTCTCGGCGGACTCCCGCACCGCGGCGAACCCGTAGTCCCGCATCGCGGATTCGTAGCCCGCCACGGCTTCGAGCAGCGAGGTCCCGGCCAGCGCGGACGCCAGCACCGCACCATCGCGCAACGCGGTGTTGGCGCCCGCGCCCGCGGCCGGGCTCATCGCGTGGATCGCGTCGCCGACCAGCGTCACCCGCGACGGCTCCCACGGCCCGATCGGCACGCTCGTGCGGATCGGCTGCGGGAACGTCGACGGGACATCCCAGTGCCCGACCATCGCCCGCGCGAGCGGGTGCCAGCCGTCGACCAGCCGCAGCGCGACCTTCTGCAGGTCACCGGGGGTCAGCTCCGCGAGCCCCGCTTCGTCGTGACCGACGGTTTCCCAGCGGGCCCCGACCGAGCAGGTCATGTACGGCTCGTCGTCGCGCAGCCGCAGGCCGGGCACCAGCCGCCGGCACGCGTCGGCGACCGGCTCCGGGTAGTCGACCGGCGCGAACCCGGCCATCGTCCGGTCCGGCCCGACCATCATCGAGAACACCGCGAACATCTCGGGCTCGAACAACGCGCGGGTCCCGGCGGTGAGCGGGATCCGGCCGTAGAGGTGCACCAGTCCGGCGTCGACGACCTCGGCGTGCGGCAGGTACTGCCGCCGCACCGGGGAGTTGACGCCGTCCGCGCCCACCAGCAGGCTGCCCCGGGCGGAAGTCCCGTCGGCGAAATGCGCTGTCACGCCGTCTTCGTCGGTTTCGTAGCGCGTGAATCGCTTGCCGTAGGAGACTTTCTGGCCGTGCAGCAGGATCTGCCGCAGGGTGAAGCGGTTGATGTTCAGGTGGACGCCGTCGTCCACCAGCCGCCTGACCAGCCGCAGCCGGTCGTCGTAGATGTTCGTGTGCGGCCGGGCCCGGCCCGCGGTGGCGCGGAAGAGCGCGTGCAGGTCCGGGCTCAGCACGTCGTGCAGTGCCGTGTCGCCGACTTCGCCGATGTGCAGCCGGTAGCCCTGCTTCCGGGTCTCCGGCGAGTCGTCGCGTTCGTAGACCTGGCACGAAATTCCGGCCCGGCGCAGGCCGTGCGCGAGGCTCAGGCCACCGAGACCGGCACCGATGATGATCACAGACACAGCTGTCCCTTCGTCGCTTGCGAGGAAGGGACGCACAGGTAAGCCTGACTGCTTCGAAATCACAGCGCCGCCCGGACTAACCCATACCGGACTGTGTCTTCGCGCGTCCTCGCCTTCGACGTTAGCGCACGAGATCTCCCGCGCGCCACACCATTCTGGTGAGCGGCACGCCGGGGCGGTACGCCAGGTGCGTCACCGAAGGCGCGTCGAGCACGTGGACGTCCGCCCGCGCGCCCGGCCGCAGCACGCCGACGTCGCTGCGGCGCAACGCCTTCGCGCCGCCCGCCGTCGCCGCCCACACGGCCTCTTCGACCGTCATCCGCATCTGGAGCACCGCGGTCGTGACGCAGAAGGCCATCGACGTCGTGTACGAGCTGCCCGGGTTGGCGTTGCTGGCCAGCGCGACCGTCGCGCCCGCGTCGAGCAGCCGCCGCGCCGGGGCCAGGGACTGGCGGGTCGACAGGTCGCACGCGGGCAGCAGCGTCGCCACGGTGTCCGACCCGGCCAACGCCTCGACGTCGGCGTCCGAAAGGTACGTGCAGTGGTCGACGCTCGCCGCGCCCAGCTCCACCGCGAGCCGCACGCCGGGGCCTTCGCCGAGCTGGTTGCCGTGCACCCGCAGGCCGAGCCCGCGTTCCGCCGCGGCCTTGAGGACCCGCGCCGACTGGGCCTCGTCGAACGCGCCGGTCTCGCAGAACACGTCCGCCCAGCGCACGCTTCCCGCGACGGCGTCGAGCATCTCGCCGCACACCAGGTCCACATAGGACTCGGCGTCGGCGCCCGGCGGGACCAGGTGCGCACCGAGGAACGTGACCTCGTCCGCCACCTCGCCCGCGATCCGGGCGCTCCGGGCCTCGTCCGCGACGGTGAGCCCGTAGCCCGTCTTCGTCTCCAGGCAGGTGGTGCCCTGCCGGGCCGCTTCGTCGACGTGGCGCCGGAGGTTGGCCGCCAGCTGCTCGTCGGACGCCTCGCGCGTCGCGCCGACCGTCGTGGCGATTCCACCCGCAGTGTAAGGCTTTCCGGACATCCGGGCTTCGAACTCGGCGGTGCGGTCCCCGGCGAAGACGAGGTGCGTGTGGCTGTCGACCCAGCCGGGCAGCACCGCGCGGCCTTCGACGTCGATGTGCTCGTCGGCGTCCGGCGCGCTCGCCGTCGGCCCCACCCAGGCGACCCGGGTGCCGTCGAGCACCAGGGCCGCGTCGGTCAGCCGGCCCAGCTCCGGGTCGTTGGTCGTCAGCTCGCCGATTCCCGTGATCAGGACTGCCACAGTGCCTCGATCTCCTTAGCCAGCACGGTTCCCGGTCGTTCGATCAGCTGGTGCGCGCCGTCTCGCACGACCTCGCGGCCCGCGACGACGACGTGCCGGACGTCGGCCCCGGACGCGGCGTACACGATCCCGGACGGCTCGATCCCCGCGGTGCGCACCGAACCCAGCGACACCGTGACGAGGTCCGCGCCCGCGCCCGCCTCGAGCCGCCCCACTCCGGCCCAGCCGACGGCCGCGTGGTCCGTCCCCGCCTCGAGCAGCTCCTCCGCGCTGAACCGGCCGCGTTCCTCGCTGGCCAGGCGGTCGTCCAGCTCCAGTGCGCGGGTCTCTTCGAAAGCGTCGACAACGGCGTTGCTGTCGCTGCCGACACCCAGCCGCACACCCGCGTCGAGCAGGGCGCGGGCCGGGCCGATGCCGTCACCGAGGTCGCGTTCGGTGGTCGGACAGAAGCACGCACGAGCCCGGGCCCCGCCCAGGTGCGTGATGTCCGACGGCGTCAGGTGCGTGGCGTGCACGGCGACCAGCCGGTCGGTCAGCACGCCTCGGTCGTGGAGCAGCTCGGTCGGCGTGCGGCCGTAGGCGGCCACGCACTGCTCGTTCTCGGCCCGCTGCTCGGAAAGGTGGATGTGCACAACGCGCGCACTGTCCACAAGCGACAGCTGGTCGGCCGGAACGGCCCGGACCGAGTGGATCGCCGCGCCGGCCCGGAACAGGTCGTCTTCCTTCAGCGCCGAGACCCGGGCGGCCCAGTTTTCCGCGGAACCGTCGGAGAACCGCTGCTGGACCTCGTCGGGCTCAACCCCGATGCCGCCCGCGAGGTAACACGTGTCGAGCAGGGTGAGCCGGATCCCGGCGTCCGCCGCGGCCTGCCGCAGCGCCTCCCCCATCGCGTTCGGGTCGGCGTACGGCTTCCCGTCGGGACCGTGGTGCAGGTAGTGGAACTCCCCGACGCTCGTGTAGCCGCCCAGGACCATCTCGGCGTAGACGCCGCGCGCCAGCCGGTAGTAGCTGTCCGGATCAAGGCGCGACGCGAGCGAGTACATCCGCTCACGCCACGTCCAGAACGTGCCGCGCTCGTGGTGCGTCCGGCCGCGCAGCGCCCGGTGGAACGCGTGCGAATGGCCGTTCGCGAACCCGGGCAGGGTCAGTCCATTCAGGACAGTGCCGGTGTGCGGTGAGTCTGGCGTCACCGCCTTGATCTCTTGTCCCGACACGTCGATCCGCACTCCGGAAGCGATTCCGCCGGGCAGCCAGGCCTGTTCGCACCAGTAGGTCATCGCGCCAGCTCCTCCAGCGCCGTGGCCAGCGCCCGCGCCCCGGCCTCGACGTCCGCCGCCTCGGCGAACTCCTCCGGCGAGTGGCTGATGCCGGTCGGGTTGCGCACGTAGAGCATGCCTGCCGGGACGAACCCGGCGAGGATCGCCGCGTCGTGCCCGGCGCCGGTCGGCAGCTCCGGCACCCCGCCGAGCCAGCCGCCGAGGGCGTCGCGGAGGGTGTCGTCGAACACGACGTCGCCGGAGTACGACTCGCGCGTCACCTCGACCCGGCAGCCCTCCTCCCGCGCCGCGTCCGACGCGGCCCGGCTGATCTCCGCGACCAGCGCCGGCGTGCCCTCACCGGGCACCCGCGCGTCGAGCCACAGGTCCACTGTGGACGCGATGACGTTGGTGCCGCCGGGTGTCGGGACCAGCCGGCCGACGGTCGCCCGCGCGTCCGGCACCTTCGCGGCCAGCCGGCGGACGGCGGTGACCGTGGCCGCGGCGGGCAGCATCGGGTCCACGCGGTCGGCCAGGAGCGTCGCCCCGGCGTGGTTTCCCTGACCGGAGAAGGAGAACCGCCACCGGCCGTGGGCGATCACAGTGCTGCCGACGGCGACGGGCGCGCCGAGGTCGATCAGCCCGCGTCCCTGCTCGACGTGCAGTTCGAGGAACTGCCCGATCCGGTCGAGCCGCTCGGTGTCCGGCCCGATCCGCGCCGGGTCGATCCCTGCCTTCTTCGCCGCCTCGGCGAACGTGACGCCGTCGGCGTCCCGCAGACCGCGTGCCTTGTCGGGGTCGATCGTCCCGGTGAGCAGCCGCGAGCCGAGGCACGGGACGCCGAAGCGGCCACCTTCCTCTTCGGCGAAGACCACCACGGCGAGCGGCCGGCGCGGCCGGAAGCCCTTTCCCTGCAGGGCTTCCACGGCGGCCAGCGCGCTGACGACGCCGAGCGGGCCGTCGAACGCGCCGCCGCCGGGCACCGAGTCGAGGTGGCTGCCGGTGACCACGGCGTTGCGGCCCGGCGGCCCCCACCAGGCCCAGATGTTGCCGTTGCGGTCGGTCTCGACGTCCAGCCCGAGGCCGAGCGCGCGGTCGACGAACCACTCGCGCAGGTCGTGCTCGGGCGCGTCGAAGGCGTGGCGGGAATACCCGCCGCGCTTCGGATCGCGCCCGACGTCGTCGATCTCTCCCAGCAGCCCGGAGGCCGTCACGCGTCGTCCCGCATCGGGATGCGCACACCGCGTTCGTCGGCGACCTCGGCCGCGCGGTCGTACCCGGCGTCGACGTGCCGGATGACACCCATGCCCGGGTCGTTCGTGAGCACCCGCTCGAGCTTCTGCGCGGCCAGCGACGTCCCGTCGGCGACGCTGACCTGGCCGGCGTGGATCGACCGGCCCATGCCGACCCCGCCGCCGTGGTGGATCGACACCCAGCTGGCGCCCGAGGAGGTGTTGACCAGCGCGTTGAGCAGCGGCCAGTCGGCGATCGCGTCGGAGCCGTCGGCCATGCCCTCGGTCTCGCGGTACGGCGACGCGACACTGCCGGAGTCGAGGTGGTCCCGGCCGATGACGACCGGCGCCTTGAGCTCGCCGCTGGCGACCATCTCGTTGAACCGCAGGCCGGCCAGGTGCCGCTCGCCGTACCCGAGCCAGCAGATGCGGGCCGGAAGTCCTTGGAAGGCAACCCGTTCGCCGGCCAGCTTGATCCAGCGGGCGAGGGATTCGTTCTCCGGGAACAGTTCCAGCATCGCGCGGTCGGTCGCCGCGATGTCCTCCGGGTCACCGGAGAGCGCGGCCCAGCGGAACGGGCCGTTGCCCTCGCAGAACAGCGGGCGGATGTAGGCGGGCACGAATCCCGGGAAGTCGAACGCGCGCTCGCAGCCGCCGAGCTTCGCCTCGCCACGCAGGGAGTTTCCGTAGTCGAAGACCTCCGCGCCCTTGTCGAGGAAGCCGAGCATGGCCTCGACGTGGTCGGCCATCGACTCACGCGAGCGGTCGGTGAACTCGTCGGGCTTCTTGGCCGCGTAGTCGTGCCAGTCGGCGACGTCGACACCCTTGGGCAGGTAGGAAAGCGGGTCGTGCGCGGACGTCTGGTCGGTGACGATGTCGACCTCGACCCCGCGGCGCAGCAGCTCGGGCAGCACCTCGGCGGCGTTGCCGACGACGCCGACGGACAGCGGCCGCTTCTCCTGCTTGGCCTTGGTGACCCGGGCGATCGCGTCGTCGAGGTTGTCGGCGACCTCGTCGAGGTAGCGGTGCTCGACGCGGCGGTGCGCGCGCTGCGGGTCGCACTCGACGACCAGCGCGACCCCGTCGTTCATGGTCACCGCGAGGGGCTGGGCGCCGCCCATACCGCCGAGACCGGCGGTGACGGTGAGCGTGCCGCGCAGCGAGCCGCCGAACTTCTTCTTGGCGACGGCGGCGAACGTCTCGTAGGTGCCCTGGAGGATGCCCTGGGTGCCGATGTAGATCCACGAGCCGGCCGTCATCTGGCCGTACATCGTGAGGCCCTGCTGCTCGAGGCGGCGGAACTCGGGCCAGGTCGCCCAGTCGCCGACCAGGTTCGAGTTCGCGATGAGCACGCGCGGCGCCCACTCGTGCGTGCGGAACACGCCGACCGGCTTGCCGGACTGGACGAGCAGCGTCTCGTCGACCTCCAGCGCGGTCAGCTCGCGCGTGATCGCGTCGAAGCTGGGCCAGTTGCGGGCCGCCTTGCCGGTGCCGCCGTAGACGACCAGGTCCTCGGGACGCTCGGCGACCTCGGGGTCGAGGTTGTTGTGGAACATCCGCAGCGCGGCTTCGGTCTGCCACGACTTGGCGGTGAGCTGGGTGCCGCGGGCGGCACGGACTACGCGGGACTCGTGGTTCATCAAACCTCCAGACGGGCGGCGTCGAGGACGGCGCCGGAGCGGACGAGTTCTTCGGCGGCCGCGATCTCGGGCGCCAGGTGCCGGTCGGGGCCGGGGCCCGCGACCTGGGTGCGGAGCAGGTCCCGGACGCGTCCGGTGACCGGGGACGGTTCGAGCGGCTCGCGGAAGTCGAGCGCGCGGGCCGCCGTGAGCAGCTCGATGGCGAGGACCGTCGTCAGGCCGTCGACGGCCTTGCGCAGCTTGCGCGCGGCCGACCAGCCCATGGAGACGTGGTCCTCCTGCATCGCGCTGCTCGGGATGGAGTCGACGGACGCGGGCACGGCGAGCCGCTTGAGCTCGCTGACGATCGCGGCCTGCGTGTACTGCGCGATCATGTGGCCGGAGTCGACGCCGGGGTCGTGCGCGAGGAACGGCGGCAGGCCGTGCGAGCGCGCCTTGTCGAGCATCCGGTCGGTGCGGCGCTCGGCGATGCTGGCGACGTCGGCGACCGGAATGGCCAGGAAGTCCAGCACGTACGCGACGGGCGCGCCGTGGAAGTTGCCGTTGGACTCGACGCGGCCGTCGGCCAGCACGACGGGATTGTCCACAGCGGACATCAGCTCGCGCTCGCCGACGAGCTCGGCGTGCGCGAGGCTGTCCCGCGCGGCGCCGTGGACCTGCGGGGCGCAGCGCAGCGAGTAGGCGTCCTGGACGCGGTTGCAGTCCGGGCCGCGGTGGCTCTCGACGATCTTCGACCCCTGCAGCGCCGCCCACATCCGCGCGGCGGACGTCGCCTGGCCGGGGTGCGGGCGCAGCGCCTGCAGGTCGGCGGCGAACGCGCGGTCGGTGCCGAGCAGGGCTTCGACGCTCATTGCGGCGGTGAGGTCGGCGACGTCGAAGAGCCGGTGCAGATCGGCGGCGGCGAGCAGGAGCATGCCGAGCATGCCGTCGGTGCCGTTGGTGAGGGCGAGGCCCTCCTTCTCGGCGAGGACGACCGGCTCGATGCCGGCTTCCTTCAGCGCGTCACCCGCGGGCTTGGTCACGCCGTTGTGGACGACTTCGCCTTCCCCCATCAGCGCGAGCGCGACAGCGGCGAGCGGGGCGAGGTCACCGGAGCAGCCGAGCGAGCCGTACTCGTGGACGATCGGGGTGATACCGGCGTTGAGCAGGGCCGCAAGCGTTTGCGCGGTGCCCGGCCGGACGCCGGTGTACCCGCTGGCGAGGGTCCGCAGCCGCAGCAGCATGAGCCCGCGGACCACCTCGGTCTCGACGGCGGGCCCGGCCCCGGCGGCGTGCGAGCGGATCAGGCTGCGCTGCAGCGCGGTCCGGCTCTCGACCGGGATGTGACGGGTCGCGAGCGCGCCGAAGCCGGTCGAGACGCCATAGGTGGGCGTGACGGCGTGGGCGAGGTTCTCGATGTGCTGGCGGGTCGCGGCGAGGTTCTTCTCGGCCGCGTCACCGAGCCCGACGGGCGCGTGGCCCCGGACGACGTCGACCACCTGGGCGGCGGTCAGGGGTTCCGAACCCAGGAGCACTTTTTCCGGCATGGGGTCATTGGACTACGTCCTTCCCGCTGGTGGGATGCCTCAACGGGTGGTTGTGTCTGGGATTCCAGACGTTAGGCTCGGGTGATGGGCGACAGCAGTGAGGTGCCGGCGCTGCGCCGCGGCCTGGCGGTGCTCCGCCTGCTGGCGACGCGTCCCGGCCCGGTCACGGCGGCGGCGATCGCGCGCGAGGCGGGTCTCCCCCGCTCGACGACGTACCACCTGCTCAGCGAGCTGGAGGCGGCCGGCTTTGTTGTCCACCTGCCCGCGGAACGCCGCTACGGCCTGGGCATCGCGGCTTTCGAGCTGGGCTCGGCCTACCTGCGCCACGACCCGCTCGAACGCCTGGCGGGCCCGCTGCTGCGCAAGCTGGTCGACCGTGCCGGCCACACCGCACACCTGGGCGTCCTGCACGGCAACGAGTCGCTGTACCTGATCAAGGAACGCCCGGCCCGCCCGGAAACGCTGGTCACCGAGGTGGGCGTCCGCCTGCCCGGCCAGCTCACGGCGTCCGGCCGCGCGATCCTGCGCCACCTGCCGGCCCCGCACGTCCGGGCCCTGTTCCCCTCGGCGTCGGCCTTCGTCCTCCGGACCGACCGCGGCCCCCGGACACTGGCCGAGCTGCGCCGCACCCTGACGGCCGAGCGGAACCTGGGGTGGTCGGTGGAAGACGGCCACGTGACCGAGGGGTTCGCCTCGGTGGCGTGCGCGGTCTTCGACCACGGCGCTCGCCCGATGGCGGCGATCAGCGTGACGCTGCGCCACCACTGCACCACAGAACCCTGCGAAGAAACCTGGCCGGACCTGGCGGCGGAAGTGTCGGCGACAGCCGCCGACCTGACGACGAGAATCGGCGGCCACCCGGGCTGACGTGCTGCGGCGAACGGCCCAACTGGCGCCGGACGCCTCGATTCCGCTCCGCACGGTATCTACCGTTTCCAGGGGCGATGGACACCACGAGCACGCTCCGGCGCTGGGCACTGTGGGAGCAGGGCGCCCGCGTGGCCGGCTACTGCCTGGTGAGCGAGGCCGCGGCGGTGGTGCTGACGCTGCGGCCGTCCCCGGTGCCGGTCGACCGGCGGACGCTGGCCGCGCTCGGGACGCTGCTGGTCCTCGGGGTGGTCCAGGCCGAGATCGGGCGGCGGGTCGAGCGGAACCAGCGCAGGCTGTCGAAGGCGCCGCACATCAACATGACGTCGGTGTGGACGTTCGCCGGGGTGCTGCTGCTCCCGCCGGTGCTGCTCGCGGCCCTGGCCGCCGGGCTGTACCTGCACCTGGCGCTGCGCAGCTGGTACCGGCTGCTGCCGGTGTGGCGCACGATCAGCAACGCGGCGATCATCCTGCTCTCGTGCCACGCCGCCCAGGAGGTCCTGTACCTGACCGGCACCGCGGACATCCGCGCGGCGGTGACCCGCGGCTGGCCCGGAACGTTCGCGGTGGCGGCGTCCCTGGCGACGTTCTTCGTGGTCAACGCGCTGCTGGTGCTCCCCGCCCGCCGCGAGCCGGGCGGGACGCCGGTGGCGTTGTTCGGCACGTGGTCGGACAACGGCCTGGAGATGGCCACGCTGTGCCTGGGCGCCCTGACCGCGCTCGCGCTGGCGACGTTGCCGGGCCTGGTGGTCCTGGCGCTGCCCCAGGTGCTGCTCCTCCACCGGACGGTGCTGGTGAAGCAGTGGGAGACCGCCGCGCACCGCGACGACAAGACGGGTCTCCACAACGCGGGCGGCTGGCGCCGGCTGGCCGAACGAACCCTGCGCGACGCGAAACGCCACAACAGCACGTTCGGCCTGCTGATGCTGGACCTGGATCACTTCAAGAGGGTGAACGACACCCACGGGCACCTGGCGGGCGACGCGGTGTTACGGGCGGTAGCCCGCACGATCACCTCGGCGGTCCGCAGCCGCGAAGACGCCGTCGGACGCTTCGGCGGCGAAGAATTCGTGGTCCTGCTCCCGGCGATCGACAACCCGGGCGTGAGCTCGATCGCCGAGCGAATCCGTGAAGCGATCAGCACCCTGACCGTCCCACTGGGACAGTCCTCGATCACAGGCCTGTCGGTGTCGATAGGCGTCGCCACCTACCCACGAACCGCACCAAGCCTGCAGCGCCTCCTGGACGCGGCGGACACCGCGCTCTACGAAGCGAAGTCAGCCGGCCGAAACAGAGTGGTCCAGGCCCCGGACGTCTGACCGCAAAGAATCAGGCCGAGGTCCGCTGCCGCCGCCCGACATCAAGCCCGAGCATCGCCAGCAACTCAGCGCACTCCCTCGAATCCGAGGAGTGGCCGGCCACGGTGATCAGCGCCCGATCATTCTGCTCGGCGAGCCGTTCCGCCTCCTCAGCGCGTATGACACCCATACGGCTGTCTTCGTCATTGGCGGTAGAGCTGCCATTTTGCCGGGCCCAGGTCATCTGGCCACCTACTTCCGGCCCCAGCGGGTGCGGAGCCATGGTCGGGTCCCCAGCATGACACTCACACAATCTTCACCCACAAGTGGCCCCCACCACACAGTCGACGGACGGCCCCCTTCCATCGGTAACCGGCACACCACCCCGGAAGATCCCCACCCACGGATCCCCTGAGCTCTCAGCACAGTCCGCCGACAGGCATGGCCACCCGTAACAAAGCAACAGACCTCGAACGACTCTGGAGAAGCCCGAAACACGCCTGCCCAGGAGCCGGCTTGAACGCGAAGAGGGAACGATGAGTCACCGTCAGTGCTCCACGGCAGAGGGTCGCCAACCTGCGGCAAGCGTGTCGGTGTCGCTTACGAGGCAGGCTCGTGGTAAGAATGCCGCAGCGGCAGGGCGTGACAAATGTCACCCCGCAGTGTTAATATTGAAAGTTTGGCACCCTCAATAGCCGCGGGCGAATTGATCACACAGAGGAGACAGCATGGGCGACAACTGACAAGGATTCGAGGCGACCGTGCCCTGGCGTTCCTGGACAACCGCAGCCACCCGCAAGACGTCACGCACGCTGACCAACCCACGAGTCTGGTATCGGGTCGGCGTAACTCTACTGATCGTTATTGGCTTACTCGGCGAACTGCTCGGTCACAACAGGCTACACGAGGGCACGTTTGCCCAGTCCACCATTCTCGGCCTGAGTGAGGCCCTTCTTATCAGCGGCATCCTCGCCGTCGTGGTGGACCCCTTCCTCAAGCAGCGGATCCAAGAGGAATCGGCTTGGGCGGGAATTTTCGGGTTCTTGAACGACAAGGCCCCGTCAGGTCTCCGCAAGTCACTGCAGGAGCTGGCAGCTTGTGAGGTCTTCTTCCCCAAGACGAAGTGGACACTGGACTTCGCGTGGAAGGACCAGGCGCTGGGGGTCCTGTCTCTGACCATATCGGTTCAAAGCACTGGTCAGAACATCAGTCGCAAGCCGCACAAGCTCGACGGCAAGCTCTGGATACTCGCCTCCACCGCCGGGTTCCGGAGTCAGTACCTGAAGTACTCTGCAAGCTGCCCCGAAGCGTTCACGTCGGTTGACCTCAGTGACGATCGCCTGGTCCCGCACGTCACCACCCAGAGCGACGGCTCACTGGTACTGGACGAGGTATCCGCCTGCGGCCATCGCGAGATACCGGCGGGAAAGACCTTCGAGATAGCGCGACAGGCGCGAATGTTCCGGCACAAGACCGGCTACGTTCCCCTGCAGCACTCCCGCTTCGGCGAAGAGCTCGAGATCGAGCTGAGAGGCTCCGCCCTGAGCGACATCGAACTCCGGGTCATCCACCCCCGCGAAACAGGCCGGAAGAAGCCATCCGAAAAGAAGCGCCTCCCCGGCCAACCGGCCAAACCGGACATATACCACTTCAGTCGGATCACGCCAGGCCAGGTGACGATAGTTTCCTGGAAGCCATCAGGCCCGACCGAAGACCAGGCAGCCTGACAGCCCCTCCCCCACACACCGCAAGATCCCCACCCACCCGCACCACGACGGGGGCAAGGGGCGGAGCCCCAAAAGAGGGCCCGGGGCGAAGCCCCGAGGGGTCCAGGGGGCGGAGCCCCTTGGCGGGGGCTTGGGGGTCCGACCCCCAAAAAAGCACCCGAGAACGAAGGAAAGGCCCAGCCCCGAAGGGGCGTGGGCCTTCCCGAAGTGGAGGTGCCGGGAATTGAACCCGGGTCCTCTGGCGTATCAACAGGACTTCTCCGTGCGCAGTCCGCTACGTCTCTGCTTGGCCCCCTCGGTCACGCGAACAAGCCGAGGTGACGAGCCCAGCCACTGTTTGCTTCACGACAGTTCCCCGTGGCCGGGACTGCCGCTGAGCCTCCTAGCTGATGCCGGTACCCGGGCCGGAGGCGAACCCGGGCCGACAGAGACGCACTCGCTCAGGCGGCGAGGGCGTACTCGCGCTGACTGGAGTCGGCGCTTATTTGGTTGCGATGACGCTTAACGGTGGTCTCTCGCCTGCACCGGCACGCTTCTCCTGAATCAACGTCCAAAGTCGAAACCGTTCACCCCCTTGGTGGGAACACAACCTGTCCATCATAACGCGTGCCGCCACTGCTTTGCTTCCCGCGGGTAGGGCTAGCCCTACCGGGAGGATGCCCGCGCGCACCATGTCGGGCGCGCCCTCGAACCGCGAGGCTGGGAGCCATCGTGGGATGAAGGGAGCCTGGTCATGGGTGACGAGAGGCGGGATCCGCCGTTCGGCGGTTCGGTGGTGTTCCTGCTGATGAACCTGCCGCTGGGGGTGGCGGCGTTCGCGTTGCTGACGTCGTTGACGGCGGCCGGGCTGGGGACCGCGGTGGTGTGGGTGGGCGTGGGCCTGCTCGCGCTGCTCGTGCTGGCGGTGCGGGGGGCCGCCCGCCTGGAGCGTGCGCGGGTCTACGCGCTGCTGGACCGGTACATCGACCTGCCGTACCTGCCCTTGCCGGCGCAGGGGCAGAAGCTGCGGTGGAAGGGGCGGCTGAAGGACCTGTCGACGTGGCGGGACCTGGCCTACTTCTTCGTCCTGTTCCCGCTGGGCATCGTCGAGTTCGTGCTGGTCACGGCGTTCTGGTCGACGAGCCTGGCGCTGGCGGGGCTGCCGATCTACTTCCGGTGGCTGCCGGACGGCGCGTACTACTTCCCGTCGTACGACCTGCGGTGGCTGAGCGTGGATTCGACGGTGGAAGCGCTACCGTGGGCAGCGCTGGGGGTGCTGTTCATCGCGTTGTCCGTGGCGCTGACGAAGGCGCTGGCGGGGTTGCACGCCCGGCTGGCGAACTCGCTGCTGGGGCCGACCGTGGCGCAGCGCCGTCGGATGGAGCGCTGGTGGGAAGAAGCGGAAGAGAAGAACCTGGTGGCGGGATGACCGAGGCGCAACCGGTGGAGCACCCGCGGCCGAACCCGGCCCGCACGATCGTCTACATGATCGTGAGCTTCGTCTTCCGGATCCTGCAGTTCGTGCTGATCGTGACGGGGATCGCGGTCGGGGTGGGCACGGTCGTGGTGTGGGTCGGGTTCCCGATCCTGCTCGCGACGACGAGCTTCGTCCGCTGGTCGGGGGACCGCGAGCGGGGCTGGCTGGGGTCGATGCTGCAGGTGCCGCTGCCGCCGGTGGAGCGGCGCGCGGTCGAGGGGATGCCGCTGGTCCGCCGGTGGATGACGCGGCTGAGCGACCCGACGACGTGGCGTGACCTGGCGTACCTGATGGCGGCGTTCCCGCTGGCCTGTGTGGAGCTCGGGATCGCGCTGGCGTCGATCGTGCTGCTGCCGATGGCGATCTGGGTGACGCCGTGGCTGGGCTGGCTGCACGGCGAGATGGGTGTCGCGCTGCTGGGCCCGAACCGCACGAAGCGGCTGGAGCAGAAGGCCGAACGGCTGCAGGCTTCACGGGCGCGGGGCGTCGACGCGGCGGAGGCCGAACGCCGCCGCATCGAGCGTGACCTGCACGACGGCGCGCAGCAGCGGCTGGTCGCGGTCGCGATGAGCCTGGGCCGCGCGAAGTCGAAGTTCGACCACGACCCGCAGGGTGTGCGCGACCTGATCGACGAGGCGCACGCGGACGCGAAGCTCGCGGTGTCGGAGCTGCGCGACCTGGCGCGCGGCATCTACCCGGCGGTCCTCGGCGACCGCGGGCTCGACGCGGCGCTGTCGGCCCAGGCGGCGAAGTCGCCGATCCCGGTGGACGTGACGGTGACCGTGGACCCGCGCCCGCCGGCCGCGGTGGAGACGACGGCGTACTTCATCGTCGGCGAGACCCTGACGAACATCGCGAAGCACTCCGGAGCGTCCGAAGCGGCGGTGAAGGTGTGGCGGACGGACGACCACGTCGTCGTCGAGATCACCGACAATGGCCACGGCGGCGCCGAGGTGCGTCCCGGCGGCGGGCTGGCCGGCCTGGCCGACCGCGCCGCGACGATCGACGGTGTGATCACCGTGGTCAGCCCCGTCGGCGGGCCGACCGTGATCCGGGCTGACCTGCCCTGCCAATGGTGAATAAGCTGGCTCCCGTTCATCCACGAGCTTGGGGGCCGGATGCGGGTAGTCATCGCCGAAGACGCCGTCCTGCTGCGGGCGGGGATCACGCGCCTGCTCGCCGACGAGGGCATCGAGACGGCCGCGGCCGTCGACAACGGGGACGACCTGCTCGGCGCGGTCAAGGAACATCGCCCTGACCTGGCGATCGTGGACGTCCGGATGCCCCCGACGTTCACCGACGAGGGCCTGCGCGCCGCACTGGCGGCCCGCAAGGAGATCCCGGGGCTCCCGGTGCTGGTGCTCTCCCAGTACGTCGAGGAGTCGTACGCGGTGGAGCTGCTGTCGGGCGGCGCCGGCGGAGTCGGCTACCTGCTGAAGGAGCGCGTGGCGGACGTCGCGGACTTCCTCGACGCGGTCCGCCGAGTCGCGGCCGGCGGCACGGCGATCGACCCGGACGTCATCGCCCAGCTGATGGCCCGCGGCCGCCGCAACCCCCTCGACGCGCTGACCGCCCGCGAGTCGGAGGTCCTCGGCCTGATGGCCCAGGGCCTGTCCAACACGGCGATCGCGAACTCCCTCGTGGTTTCACACGGCGCGGTGGAGAAGCACATCGGCAACATCTTCTCGAAGCTCGGCCTGGAGGCGAGCGCGGAGGAGCACCGTCGCGTTCGTGCGGTCTTGACCTACCTGGGCCGCTGAGCGCCGCGAACCACCGCGCCGGGTTCGCGCCGACCGTGGGGCCCTAGGGCGTGTCTGATAAAGCGTGGATTCGCGCGGTTGCGGCGTGGATGAGGACTGCAGCTGGATGCATGCGGCCAATCGCCTCGGGTCAGGTCCGCTTGCGGCTCGCGATCTCGTCAGAGATCTGCTGCACACGGGCGGGGTCCGCATCCCTGGCAAGGGAGACGTAGTGGTCCATGACGGTCGGCCGGTAGCGCACAGGAAACGTCTGTCCTGGAGCGAGTCGAGTGAGCTCGGTGATCGTGAGGTCTTCGTCTGCGATACCGCGGAACGAGAGGCCGCCGACGGTCTCCACGTCGAACATCAGGACCACGCGTGGATTGCTGTTGACCTCCCGCCAGTCGACGAGAACACCGAGCGCAAGCGTCCCCGTACGCAGTTCCGCATTGCGCTTCCTCGCATCACCGCTCAGGAGCGGGTTCGGGGCGACGCCCGGGAAGTCGGGCCCGACGCCGAGCGATTCCCGACTCAGGTCCGGCCTGAGCTGCGCCATCAGATCGTTCAGGTCGTTCACACCGTTGAGCTTTTTCTTCCAACCGAACACCCTGCCCCCTCCCACACGTCTGAGCTGGAACCTCGGCCTGGGGCTACGACTTCACCGTGATCATAGGTCGCGGTCATGCCTGACCTACGCCGCTTCGCCTCGTACCGATGGGGTCGCCGTCCGCGGTCACTGACGGGCTCGGTCGGCGGACCTGTCCAAGGCTCCCGCCGGCACCGTCGCGTTCGTGCGGTCCTCACCCATCTCGGCCGCTGAGCGCACATACGGTGACCAAAAGTCCCGTAGGGTGGACGTAGGGTCACCCGTTCCGCGGGCGGCACCCCTCGCACCGCTCACCTACCATGGGCGGACCTGACGTCGAGAGGAGCGCGCAGATGTCCGACGAGATCCGCTGCGTCCGCTTCTTCGGCGGCCCGCTCGACGGCCGGGTCCAGGAGCTCGGGGACGCCGAGCCGGTGCCCGGCACCGTGATCAAGCACATCCACCTGCACACCGGCCCGAAGATCGAGACGCGGTACGAGCTCGGCCTCACCGAGCACGGCTGGGAGTACCGCGTCGCCGCGAGCCGGCACGAACCCGAGCCGGACAACCGACGGTAGGGAGAACCCCCGGGTCCACCGGGGGCTGACAGGACCTCGAAGACGCCGGTCAGCACCGCTGTTTCCCCAGGTCGAAGCGACCAAGCTCAACGGCATGCAAACAAGCCGGGACCGCTTCCTCGACGTCGTCCGGGCGGGGGCCATCCTCGCCGTCATCGCCCAGCACTGGGTCATGCCGGTGCTGTCCTACTCCGACGGCCACCTCGCCACCGGGAACGCCCTCGCGACGCCGGGGTGGTGGGTCGTCACCTGGCTGAGCCAAGTGATGCCCCTGGTCTTCTTCGCCGGCGGCGCCGCCAACCTGATCTCGCTGAGCCGCGCCGGCTCGCCCCGGAAGTGGCTCGCCGCGCGCATCCGGCGGCTGATGGTCCCGGTGCTGCCGCTGATGGCGGTCTGGCTGGTCATGCCGGACTTCCTGCGCGGCCTGGGCGTCCCGCCCCAGCCGTTGCAGGTCGCCAGCGCGATCGCCGCCCAGCTGCTGTGGTTCCTCGCGGTGTACGTCCTGGTCGTGCTCCTGACGCCGCTGATGGTCGCCGCGCACCGGCACTGGGGACTGAAGGTGCCGCTGGTCATGGGCGCGGCAGGGATCCTCGTCGACGTCGCGCGCTTCAACGACCTCGGTTACATCGGGTACGCCAACGCGATCTTCGTCTGGGTCGCCGTCCACCAGCTCGGTTTCCACTACGTCGAAGGCCGCCTCGGCTCGCTCACCCGCCGGGCCGCGCTCGGCCTGTCCGCCGCCGGGTTCGGCGTCACCGCGCTGATGGTCGCGTTCGGCCCGTACCCGGCCAGCATGATCGGCATGCCGGGCGCACCGGTGTCGAACATGAGCCCGCCCACCGTGCTGCTCGCCTTCCTCGCCGTCGGCCAGATCGGCCTGCTGCTCGCCTTCCGCCCGCAGCTCAACGCGCTCGCCGAACGCCCCGGCGTCGGTTCCGCGCTCAGCTGGCTCGGCGCGCGGTTCATGAGCGTCTACCTCTGGCACATGCCGGCGCTGATCGTCGTCTCGGGGATCACGGTGTACGGCCTCGGTTACCAGACCCCGGCGCCGGGCACGGTGTTCTGGCTGGTCATGGCGCCCGCGTGGTTCGCGGTCTGCGGGCTGGTGCTGCTCGGCCTGCTGCGGCTGTTCGCGCACTTCGAGACGCAGCGCGACACCGCGGTCGTGACGGCGAGGCTGCCGCAGCTGGTCGTCGCCGGGCTGATGATCTCGGGCGGCCTGCTCGGGCTGGCCGCGCACGGCTTCGCCCCGCTCTCCGACGGCATCGTGCACGGACCGGTGCCGTGGGTGGTTCTCGCGACGGCCGGGTTCCTCCTGGCCGGCAAGCAGATCCCGGTGACCGACCTGCTCGGCCGCGCGGTGACCGTCACCGAACGGGCCACCGTCAGGCGCTGAGCAACCGCAGCGGGGTGTCGTGCAGGACGGCCCGCAGGAACGGCTCCCCCAGGCGATCGTCGGCGGCCCAGCCGGCGATCGCCTGCAGCTGCGTGGCGTAGGAGTACGGGATGTTCGGGAAGTCCGTGCCGAGCACCACGCGGTCGGCGTACGCGGCCAGCCGCGTGGTCCAGTCCGGTGGCAGCGGCGACATCTTCAGCGCGAACGGCACCCCGACCATCGTCGTGTCCAGGTGCACCCGCGGGTACTTCTCGAGCAGCTCGAAAGCGGCGCCGAACTCCGGCATCGCCGCGTGCGCGAGCACCGCCGTCAGGTCCGGGTACCGCGCGAGGACCTCTTCGAAGACCGCCAACCCGGTGAAGTCGCCCCGCAACGGACCGTGTCCACAGTGGACGACGACGGGCACGCCCGCGTCGGCCAGCGCGCCCCACACCGGTTTCAGCAGCTCGTCACGCGGGTCGTACGCGCCCACCTGCACGTGCGCCTTGAACACCCGGGCGCCGGCGCGCAGCGCACCGTCCACAGCGGACCCGGCGCCTTCCTCCGGGTAGAACGTGCCGGTCGGCATGGCGTCCGGGACCCGCGCGGCGAACTCCAGCGCCCAGTCCGTCAGCCACTCGGCCATTCCCGGCTTGTGCGGGTAGACCAGCGGCGCGAACCGCGTCACCCCGAGCGAGCGCAGGGTCGCCAGACGCTCCTCTTCGGACGTCCGGTAGTGCACCGGCCAGTCGGTGCCGTAGTGCGTCGAGGCCTGGTCGAAGTACGCCCAGACCTTGTCCATCACCGGCTTCGGCAGGAAGTGGACGTGCAGGTCGACCAGGCCCGGCAGGCCCAGCGACGCCGTCCAGCGCGCGACGTCGGCGTCGGAAGCCGGGCCCGCCGTCACTCCGTGAACCGGCCCTTCAGGGCGCGGCCCATGGCCTTCCTGATGTCCCGCTCCGCGTCGCGCTTGGCGAGCGTCTGCCGCTTGTCGTAGGCCTTCTTGCCCTGCGCCAGCGCGATCTCGACCTTGACCTTGCCGTCCTTGAAGTACATCGACAGCGGGACCAAGGAGAGCCCGCTCTCCTTGGTCTTGCCGATGAGCTTCTCGATCTCGCGCCGGTGCAGCAGCAGCTTCCGGGTGCGCCGCGGCATGTGGTTGGTCCACGTGCCCTGCGTGTACTCCGGGATGTGCACGTTGCGCAGCCACACTTCGCCGTCGTCGACGGTCGCGAACGCGTCCGCCAGGGACGCCTTGCCCTCGCGCAGGCTCTTCACCTCGGTGCCGACGAGCACGAGACCGCACTCGTAGGTGTCGAGAATGGAGTAATCGTGCCGCGCCTTGCGGTTCGACACGATCACCTTCTGGCCACGTTCCTTGGGCATACGACCACTCTACGTGATTCTCGAAGCGACGAGCAGCTGGTTAAACCTAGTGCCGGACGTACAGCCGCAGCGTGACGTAACCGGTGATGGCGGAGATCACCACGGAAACGCCCAGCAGGATCGGCGCGACCGGGAACAGCAGCTCCAGCATGGTGATCTTCGGGAAGACGTCGCCGGTGAACACCGAGTCGAGGAAGCTCGCCTTGGTCAGCACCAGCATGATGATCCCGAGGACCGCGCCGACCACGCCGGCGACCACCGCCTCCAGGAGGAACGGCAGCTGCGTGTACCACCGCGTCGCGCCGACGAGCCGCATGATGCCGACCTCGGTGCGCCGCGTGAACGCGGACACCTGGATCGTGTTGGCGATCAGCAGCAGCGCCGCGATGGCCATGATGAGCGCGGCGCCGAACGCCATGTTGCGGACACCGTTGAAGGCGTTGAAGACGCGGTCGAGGAACTTCTTCTGGTCGTCGACCTTCCGCACACCCGGCTTGGTCGAGTACTCCTGCACGATCGACTCGCTGCGGTCCGGGTCCTTCAGCTTCACGTGCAGTGACGCGGGCAGCGACTCCGGTCCGGTCAGCTGGACCAGTTCGGGCTGGCTTTCGAAGATCTTCTTGAAGCGCTCGAAAGCCTGGTCGCGGTTCTCGAACACGACGGACTCGACACCGTCGTTGCCCTGCAGGTCCGAGCGCAGCGACTGGCAGAGCGCCTGGGTGCAGTTCTTGTCCGTCGAGCTGATGTCGTCGGTGAGGTAGACCGAAACCTCGACGTCGGCGAGGAAGTTGGACTTCATCTTGTCGATCGTTCGCACGGCCAGGAGGCCGCCGCCGAGCATGGCGAGCGACACGGCCGTGGTCAGCATCATCGCGATGGTCATCGTGATGTTGCGGCGCAGGCCGGTGATGACCTCGCTGAAGACGAAACTGGCGCGCATGTCGGGGACTGGTCCTTGGGGTCGGGGGCTGGGCGGAGGTGGGCGGTCAGCGACCGATGCCGTAGACGCCGCGGGCGTCGTCGCGGATCACCCGGCCGAGCTGCAGCTCGACCACGCGGCGCCGCATGGAGTCCACGATGCCGTGGTCGTGGGTCGCCATCAGGACGGTGGTGCCGGTGCGGTTGATCCGCTCCAGCAGCAACATGATGTCCTGGCTGGTGTCGGGGTCCAGGTTCCCGGTCGGCTCGTCGGCGAGCAGCACCAGCGGCCGGTTCACGAACGCGCGCGCGATCGCGACACGCTGCTGCTCACCACCGGAGAGCTCGTTGGGGAGCCGGTCGGCCTTGCCGTCGAGGCCGACGAGCTCCAGCACCTCGGGCACGACCTTCTTGATGGTCGGGCCGGGCTTGCCGATGACCTCGAGGGCGAACGCCACGTTCTCCGCGACGGTCTTGTTGGCCAGCAGGCGGAAGTCCTGGAAGACGCAGCCGATGGTCTGCCGCAGGCGGGGGACCCGGCGGCGGGCCAGCTTGGCGACGTCGAAGTTGGACACCATCACGCGGCCCTTGCTCGGCGTCTCTTCGCGCAGCAGCAGCCGGAGGAAGGTCGACTTCCCCGATCCCGAGGGACCGATGAGGAAGACGAACTCACCCTTTTCGATGTCGACGGACACCCGCTCGAGCGCGGGCCGCGTCGAGGTCTTGTAGACCTTGGAAACCTCTTCGAGCCGGATCACGATTCGGCATACTACCCACCGGTCTCGTGAAGCCCCGGTTGCCCGGGCCACCCGGGTGGAGCAAGGGGCGTTTGCGCACGGTGAGCGGTCGCGCGAACACCCCTTGCGCCGTTAAACGGCCGCCGACTGCTTGCGCCAGCGGATGCCGGCGTCGAGGAAGCCGTCGATCTCGCCGTCGAGGACCGCGCTCGGGTTGCCGACCTCGAAGTCGGTCCGGAGGTCCTTGACCATCTGGTACGGGTGCAGGACGTAGGAGCGCATCTGGTTGCCCCAGCTGGAGCCGCCGTCCTTGAGCGCGTCCATCTCGGCGCGCTCCTCTTCCTTCTTACGCAGCATCAGCCGGGCCTGGAGGACCTTCAGCGCGGCGGCCTTGTTCTGCAGCTGCGACTTCTCGTTCTGGCAGGAGACGACGATGCCGGTCGGCAGGTGCGTGATGCGCACCGCGGAGTCGGTCGTGTTGACGCTCTGTCCACCCGGGCCGGACGAGCGGTAGACGTCGACGCGGATGTCCTTCTCCGCGATGTCGACGTGGTCGACCTCTTCGACCTCCGGCAGCACCTCGACGTGCGCGAACGACGTCTGGCGGCGGCTCTGGTTGTCGAACGGCGAGATCCGGACGAGCCGGTGGGTGCCCTGCTCGACCGAGAGGGTGCCGTAGACGTAGGGGGCGGTGACCTTGAACGTCGCCGACTTGATGCCCGCCTCTTCGGCGTAGGAGATGTCGTAGACGTCGGTCGGGTAGCCGTGGCGCTCGGCCCAGCGCAGGTACATGCGCAGGAGCATCTCGGCGAAGTCGGCCGCGTCGACGCCACCGGCCTCGGACCGGATCGTGACGACGGCGTTGCGGTCGTCGTACTCCCCGGAGAGCAGGGTGCGGACCTCGAGGCCGTCGACGGCCTTGCCGAGGTCGCCGAGCTCGGTTTCGGCCTCGCCCATGCTGCCGGCGTCGCCCTCGGCCTCGGCGAGTTCGTACAGCACGCCGAGGTCGTCGAGCCGCTGGCGCAGGTCGCTGACCCGCCGCAGCTCGCCCTGCCGGTGGGACAGCTGGCTGGTGACCTTCTGGGCCGCCTCCGGGTCGTCCCACAGGGTCGGGCTCGAAGCCTGCTGCTCCAAGTCGGCCACCTGGGCACGCAGCGCATCCAGGTCCATCACCGACTCGATCTGCGTCAGCTTGCCGGTCAGGTCCTTCAGTGCCGCGTCGAACTCATCACTCACGTTTGTCAAGGTTACGGCAAAACCCACGACCGGTTGCGAGGACCGGTCGTGGGAGTGCGAACCTCAGGCCGCGGGGATGGCGTCGAGCAGCTTCAGCGCGGCCTTCGCCTGCGCCTGGGCGAACTCGGCGACAGCCTTCTCGTACGGCCCGTCGGCGGCCTTGGTGGCCGTCTTCGCGTCGTCGAGCTGCTGGCTGTAGCTCGTCCGCGCCGACTCGAGCAGCGTCTGGCGCTGCTTCGCCGTCAGCGACCCCGCGTGCACGAGCCGCAGGATGAGCGGGCTGCGGAGGTGGTCAGGGCCGGCCTCGGAGGTCAGCCAGGCCTTGAAGGCCTTCTTCCCGGCCGCGGTGATCAGGTACTGCTGGCTGGAGCGCGGGCCCTGCTTGCCGAGCCGGACGAGGCCTTCCTTGGACAGCGCCGGGAGCTCCCGGTACACCTGGCTGCGGGTGACGCTGAAGAAGGCACCGAACCGCTCACCGGCCCCCGCGACGAGCTGCCCGCCGGTGGCGGGACCGTCGTGGAGCAGACCGAGCAGGGCGGCGGCTGTTGCATTCAATTCGGACACGTCCCCTAGATTCCCACTTATCGGCCGCTGTGTCCACAGTGGTCAGCGGATCTGTCCATTGTGGCTAGTGAGATCCCCTCGTTCGGCCCAATGCGAGCAGGTCCACAGTGGACCGCGGACACGCTGTGCAACCACCGGGGCCACGCATTGGTCCGACCAGCCGCATGCGAACGGCTCCGGCAACCACCAGGCAGGTGAGTTCGCCGGGCGGCCCCTCCCCGGCTTGGCCGACTCCGGACACGCACCGCAACCGCACCGGCCCGGGGTCCACATCGTGGAATCCGCGGTCATTCGACAGTTTCGCGGGAAAGTCGGCAGCAAAACTCGTGCGAACATGACAAAAGAGGCACGTTCCCGGATTTCCGAGAACGTGCCTCTTCGTGGTAGCGGGGACAGGATTTGAACCTGCGACCTCTGGGTTATGAGCCCAGCGAGCTACCGAGCTGCTCCACCCCGCGCCGTTGTGGTACTTGAATAGATTACACGGGGTGGCAACGCGGTTTACACCGGGGTCGCATAACGCTCTGACCAGGCATTACCCCACTCCGAGCCACTGGCGGGCTCCACTGAGGACCATCACCAGACCGTCTTCGAACCGCGAACCGACGTCGGCGAGGAGATCACCGGCCGCCTCGGTGCGGTAGCGCTCGTCCAGCTGCCCGGGCATCGGGTAGACGGCCTGCTCTTCGATCGTGAAGCCGACGACGTAGCTGTACACGGTGAACAGCGCCTGGGCCGCCCGGCGCGCGTCGAGGCCGGCGTCGATGCTCCGCCGCAGCGGGCTCCCCTCGACCAGGCCCGTGTCGCCGAGGAAGGTCCCGGCGAAGACCTTCCCGCCGTCCCGGTAGGCCAGCATCATGGCGCGCAGCGCCCGCGCGCGGTACGCGACGGCCTCCCACTCCCCCAGGTCGTCCGGCGGCCGCCGGTCCTCGAAGGAGTCGGCGTACATCTGCGTCGCCATTTCGTCGAGCAGCTCCTCCTTGTTCTTCAGGTGCCAGTAGAGCGCCGGCGCCTTGACCCCGAGGTCGGCGGCGATCAGCCGCAGCGTGAGCCCGTTGAGGCCGGCCTCGTTGAGCAGCTTCAGCCCCGAACGCGCGATGTCCCGCCTGGTCAGGGCCATGTTCCCGGATCTCCTCGTCGTACTCGCTTGACAGTTTAACGATGTTAAGGGCATCCTCGGGACAGGTCAATTTAACGTTGTTAAGGAGCTGGGGATGGACAACCTGAACGCCGGGGTGGTCGTCGCGGGGGCGGGGCCGACCGGGCTGATGCTGGCGAACGAGCTGGCGCTGGCCGGAGTGGACGTCGTGGTCCTGGAGCGGCTGCCCGGCCGCACCGGGCTGTCGAAGGCGCTGAACCTGCAGCCGCGGACGGCGGAGATGCTGGATCTGCGCGGTCTGCTCGGCCGGGCGGAGGAGCGCTCGTTCGCGACTGTCGCGGACGGACACTTCTCGGTGATCCCGGTGAGCTACGCCGGCTGGGACACGCGGCACCCGTACCAGGTGGGCATCCCGCAGGCGCAGGTCGAAGCGGCACTGGAGGAGCGTCTGGCCGAGCAGGGGGTGAAGGTGCTGCGCGGCCACGAACTGACCGGCTTCGAGCAGGACGCCACCGGCGTGACGGTCACGGCGGGCGACCTCCGGATCCGAGCGGCCTACCTGGTGGGCTGCGACGGCGGCCGCAGCACGGTCCGCAAGGCCCTGAACCTGCCGTTCGAAGGAATCGACGGCCGAGGCCACGGCGTCTCGGCCGACGTCCTCTTCCACCAAACACCACCAGGAGCGCCCACGGAGTGGCGCTCGATGGGCAACATGGTGACGTCCCTGAGCCCCGGCAAGTTCATCGGCCTGATCCCCCTGGCCGAACCAAACCTCTACCGCCTGAGCTACGGCGACCGCCTGAACCGCCCAGCAAACCTCCGAGCCCCAGTCCCCGAAGAAGAAGTCCACGCAGCAATCGAAGAACGCTTCGGCCCAGAAGCAAAGATCAAGGAGATCCGCTGGATCTCCCGCTTCTCAGACGACAGCCGCCTGGCGGCAAAGTACCGAGTGGGCCGAGTCCTCCTGGCAGGCGACGCGGCCCACACGCACTTCCCAGCCGGCGGCCAGGGCCTGAACCTGGGCATCCAGGACGCAATGAACCTGGGCTGGAAACTGTCAGCAGAACTGAACGGCCACGCACCACCAAAACTGCTGGACTCGTACGAAGAGGAGCGCCGCACAGTCGCATCAGACGTGCTCCAGAACGTAGCGGCCCAGAACGCCCTGATCCCCCTGACCCCAGACCAACTGGCCCTACGAGCCCTGTTCCGAGACCTGACAACGCTCCCGGAGGTCCAGCACAAGCTGTCAGGCCTGGTCTCCGGCCTCAACATCCGCTACAAGAGCAGCGAAAACCACCCAGCAGCAGGCGCCCGCCTCCCCGACTTCCCCGTAGGCAAAGGCTTCGCAAGCACCTTGTTCCACAGTGGAAAGTTCGTCCTACTGACAAAAACGCAAGAACAATCCCCACACCCAGAGGTAGTAGTAGCCGAGGTACCAACCCTCCCCTGGCCCGATCTAACGAGAATCCTGGTCCGCCCAGACGGCTACGTGGCAAACACAACGGGATCCACAAAAAGCTGGCTCACCACCTGACGCAACCAGGCACCGGGGGGTCCAGGGGCGGCGAAGCCCCCCTGGCGGGGGTCCGGGGGTTCGACCCCCGGGACAAATGCGAAGGAGGGGTGGCGGACGCATTCCGTCCGCACACCCCTCCCAACCTCTGTAGCGGGGACAGGATTTGAACCTGCGACCTCTGGGTTATGAGCCCAGCGAGCTACCGAGCTGCTCCACCCCGCGTCGTGACACCTACCTTACGCCCTGGTTTCGCGGGGGTGCAAAGCAGGTGCCATGAGCGTTGCCGAGGTCACCTTCCCGGCTGGCTGCTGGGTGGTGGGTTGCTGGTCGTGGCCGATTGGGACTTGGCCGTCTGGTACTCCTGGACGGCTGCTTGCAGCGCGGTGAGCGCCGCGCCCTGGTCGGTGAAGTTGCCCGACTGCTGCGCCGCCTTGAGCTTGGCGAGGGCCGCGTCGAGGTCCGTGACCGCCTTGTCGAGCGCCGTGTTGCCGCCGCCGGTGTTGGGTGGCGGGGTGGTGGTCGGCGTGGTCGTGGGTGTGGTGGGTGGTGTGGTCGTCGGCTGCCCGGCTTGGGGCGGTGTGGTCGTGGCTTCGCCGGTGCCGGCGCCGAAGACCTGGTCGAGGGCTTCCTGGAGGGTGGCGCCGTAGCCGACCTTGGGTCCGTAGGAGACGAGGACGCGGGCCAGCTGCGGGTAGCTGTTCTGGTTGCGCTGCCGGATGTAGACGGGTTCGACGTAGAGGAACCCTTCGGCGACCGGCAGCGTGATCAGGTTGCCGTAGATGGGGATGACGTTGGGGTTGTTGAACAACGTCCGGTCCTGCGCGACGCGTGGATCACTCTGGAACCGGTTCTGGACTTGGACCGGACCGTCGACCTGGGTGGCCCCGGTCGCCGCGCTGGGTAGCTGGAGGACGCGGATCTTCCCGTAGTCGGCCGCGTCCGAGGACACCGACATCCAGGACGCGAGGTACTGGCGCTGGAGACCGGTGAGGGAGCTCGTCAGCTGGAACGTCGGTTTGCTCTGGCCCGGGGTGTCCGCGAGGACGTAGTAACCGGGCTGGTTGGCGGCGCCGGCCGCGGCCGGGTTGGCGCCGCCCTCGGCGGTCGGGTCCTGCGGGACGCTCCAGAACGCCTGCTGGGAATAGAACTCCTGCGGGTTGCTGACGTGGTAGCGCGACAGCAGCTCACGCTGGATCTTGAAGAGGTCCTCGGGGTAGCGGAAGTGCGCCCGCAGGTCCGGGGAGATCTCGGAGCTGGGCTTCACGAGCCCGGGGAAGACCTTCTCCCAGGCGTTGAGGACCGGTTCCTTGTCGTCGATCGAGTACAGGTTCACCGTGCCGTCGAAGGCGTCGACGGTCGCCTTGACCGAGTTCCGGATGTAGTTGATGGAGCTGTTGGCCTGCCGGGCGACACCGTTGAGGGAGTCGTTCGTGGCCGCGTTGAGCTGCGTCTGCTGCGAGTACGGGAAGTTGTTGATCGTCGTGTAGCCGTCGATGATCCACTGGATCTTGCCGTCGACGACCGCGGGGTACGGGTCGCCGTCGAGGGTCAGCCACGGCGCGATCTTGCTGACGCGGTCGCGCGGGTCGCGGTTGTACATGATCTTCGAGTTGTCGCCGATGGCGTCGGAGAACAGGATGTTGCGTTCGCCGTACTCCGCGGCGAAGGCCAGGCGGTTGAACCAGTTGTCGACCGAGACGCCGCCGCTGCCGTTGTAGTTGTAGCGGTCGGTGGCGGTGTCGTACTCGCCGGGCGCGCCCTGGCCGCCGACGATGGCGTAGTCGGAGTCCGCGGCGGACAGCTCGCCGTAGTAGATGCGGGGCTGCTTGACCTCGATGCCGGGGGCGCCGCCGGTGGAGCCGGCGCCGGTCGGGTTCTGCGTGTCGCTGGTCGTCGCGATCGGGTAGCCGCCGTCGGAGTTGGCGTCCTTGACCGCGCGGTCGATCGTGTTCGCGGGCGCGGCCACGAAGCCGTTGCCGTGTGTGTAGACGAGGTGCTTGTTGATCCAGCTGGTCTGGTTGCCGGTGAGGCCCTCGGTCTTGATCTCCTTGGCCGCGACGATGTAGTCCTGCGTCACGCCGTTGACCGTGTAGCGGTCGATGTCCAGCTTGGCCGGGAAGCCGTAGAAGTTCTCGCGGCCGACGCGCTGGGTGAAGGTGTCGGAGAGGATGTTCGGGTCGAGCAGCCGGATGTTCGACATCGTCCCGGTGTCGGCCTTGATCTGGGCCGGCGTCGCGTCGGTCTTGCCCGTGTACGGCTGGTACTGGACGTCGGTGAGGCCGAACGCCTTGCGCGTGGCGTCCATGTTGCGCTGGATGGACGTCGCTTCCTTCTCGTTCGCGTTGGGCTTGACCGAGAACTGGTCGAGGATGGCCGGCCACGCGACGCCGACCAGGATGCTCGACAGGATCAGCAGCACCAGCGCGATCGCCGGCAGCTGCAGGTTGCGCAGGAAGGCGCCGGCGAAGAACGCGATCGCGCAGATCACCGAGATGCACAACAGGATCAGCTTCGCGGGCAGGACCGCGTTCAGGTCGGTGTAGGTAGCACCGACGAACAGCGGCATGTTCCGGTCGGACAACAGCAGGTTGTACCGGTCGAAGAAGTACTCCGCGGCCTTCAGCAGCACGAAGATGCCGACGGTGATCGCGAGTTGCGCGCGGGTCGGGCCGGCGAGCTGGCCGCCCTTGCCGGCCAGCCGGATGCCGCCGAACACGTAGTGCGAGATCAGCGCGCCGAAGAAAGAGATGACGACCGTGATGAACAGCCAGCCCAGCAGCCAGTTGTAGAACGGCAGGCTGAAGGCGTAGAAGCCGACGTCGTTGCCGAACTCGGGATCCGTCTGGCCGAACGTGGTGCCGTTGAGGAACAGCTGCACGACCTGCCAGTCACCCTGCGCGGACAGCCCGGCGATCAGGCCGGTCAGCACCGGGATGCCGATGCCGAAGAGGCGGATCCGGGCGACGATCGCGGACCGGTAGCGGGCCAGCGGGTCGTCGGCGCCGGAGATCGGCACGAACACCGGGCGGGTCCGGTAGGCGATCATCAGGCTGACCGCGAGCGCGCCGCCGACGAGCAGCCCGACGGCGAAGAAGAGGATGATCCGCGTCACCACCTGGGTGGTGAACACCGAACGCGCCCCGACCTCCCCGAACCACAACCAGTCGACGTACGTGTCGAGCAAGCGGGCTCCGAGCAGGAGCGCCAGCACGATCACCGCGGCGATGATGAGGAGGATCCGGCTCCGCCGGGACAGCTTCGGCAGGCTCACCGGGGGCCGAGTCGCCACGGCACACGCTCCTGTCTTAGTTCAACACTCGAGCAGGGGCGCGTGCGCCCCCTGATTCCCTAACTCTACGGATGCCGGGTGAAGTTCCCGGGACCCGCCCAAACCGGACTCGCGGCGGTGTCGCGGAGACCGGCCTGACACGATGTGCGCATGGAACCGCAGCAGGCCGGCGTGGCCGCTCTCGCCCGCGAAATCGAGGAGTTCATGGCCGCGGGCGGCTGGAACCAGCCCCCGCAGCTGTTCGCGCTGGTGCCGACGGCGGCGCTGCTGGACGAGCAGCCGGAGCTGGCCGGGCAGCTGGACCGCGCGAACCCGCTGACGCCGGTGGCGCAGGAAGCGCTGCCCGAAGGCGACCTCGCCGAGGCGCTGGGCCGGATCGCGTGGCCCGATCTGGTGATCGGGTGCGCGCTGGCCCAGGAGATCATCGTGCTCCCGCCGGGCGCGGAGTCGGAGCTGCCGGACGTCGCCGAGGCGGACGCGGACAGCCTGCGCCGCGCGGCCGCGGACCACCCGCGGCGGACCGAGGCCCGGCTGGTGGCCGCGGTGCTGCGCGACGGCGAAGGCGGCTGCGTGATGCGGCTGCGCGGGATCGGCACCGCCGAGGGCACCGACGAAACCGTGGACGAGCTCGTGGAAAGCCCCGACCTGGCCCCGAACCTGCTCGAGGCGTTGAAGGCCACGCTGCTGCCCTAGCAGGACGCCGTCGGCCGGCCCGCCTTCAGGTTGCCCAGCTGGGCGAGCGCGTCGTCCAGTGTGGACACCTTGATCAGGTTCAGCCCGTCGGGCGCGGTCGTCTTGGCCTCGGCGCAGTTGTGCTCGGGCACCAGGAAGTCGGTGGCGCCGGCCTCGCGTGCGCCGACCACCTTGAACGAGATCCCGCCGATCGGGCCGACCTCGCCCGTTTCGCTGATCTCGCCGGTGCCGGCGATGTGACGGCCGCCCGCGATGTCCTCACCCTTGAGCCGGTCGATGATCGCCAGGGTGAACATCAGCCCGGCCGACGGGCCGCCGACGTCCTGCAGCGAGATGTTCACGGTGAAGGGCGCCTCGGCGCGGTCGGCCGCGGTGAGGCCGATGAAGCCTTCCTTGCGGTCCGGCCGCGAGGCGAGCGTGAGCGGGACGGTCCGCTCGGGCTGGCCCTCGGACTGGAAGGTGATCTGCACGGTCTGGCCGGGCAGGGTGCCGGCCAGCGCGGCGCGGACGTCCGCGGCTTCGACGATCTTCTTGCCGTTCACCGTGATCAGCTTGTCGCCGGGGGCGAGCACGTGGTCGGCCGGGCTGCCGGAGACGATCTGCTTCGCCAGCACCTTGATCGGGTAGCCGAGCTTGCGCAGGGCGGCGACCTGGGCGTTGGACTGCGAGTCCTGCAACTGTTGGATGTTCTCCTGCTTGACCTGTTCGTTCGTCTCGCCCGGCTTGAAGTACTCCTCGCGCGGCGCGAGCGCGAAGCGGCCGCTGGCCCAGAAGCCGAGGCCCTGGAAGAGCGTGACGCCGTCGTGCAGGGAGACGGTCGTCATCCGCAGCTCGCCGGTGGTCGGGAAGGTCTGGTGACCGGTCACCTGGATGACCGGGCTGCCCGCGGCGTCGCGACCCAGCGTGTCGTAGGTCGGACCCGGGCTGATCGCCACGAACGGCACCGGCACGACCGAGCCGAGCACCACGAAGATCAGGAACAGCGAGCCGCTGACCACGAGCGTCCAGCCGCGGCGGGTCATCCGCCGGGCCTCCCCGGCGGGCTCGGCGCCGGGTTCCGGGCTGCTCTTCGCGGGCGCGGTCTGCTCGGAGGACTTGGTCACGCCCGACAGCGTACGGTGACCGTGTTCGCTTCTCGGTGAAGGCCACGCACATGACGCGCTGGAGGCTTCCCGACCCGCGTACGGTGGACACATGAGCAAACCCCCGTTCGGCTTCGGACCTTCCGATCCCGACAAACGAGGTGAGAACGACCCCTCGGAGCCGTCGGGCGCCGAGGCCTTCAACCAGCTCGGGCAGATGCTGAGCCAGCTGGGCCAGATGCTCAGCCAGGCCGGTACTTCCAGCGGGCCGGTGAACTACGACCTCGCCAAGCAGATCGCCCTCCAGACGCTGGGCAGCGCCGGCAACACCGGCGAGAGCCGCCTCGGCTTCTCCGGCGGCGACGACTCGAACGCCGCCGTCCGCGACGCCGCCCACCTGGCCGAGCTGTGGCTCGACGCGGCCACCCAGTTCCCGGCCGGCGCGACGTCGGCGGTGGCCTGGTCGCCGCGCACCTGGGTGGAGAAGACCCTGCCGACCTGGCAGCGGCTGTGCGACCCGGTCGCCCGCCAGATCTCGGGCGCCTGGATGGAGGCGCTGCCGGCGGAGGCCAAGGAGGCGGCCGGTCCGCTGCTCCAGATGATGGGGCAGATGGGCGGGATGGCCTTCGGCTCCCAGCTCGGCAACGCGCTGGCCCAGCTCGCGTCGGAGATGCTGACGGCGTCCGAGATCGGCCTGCCGCTGGCCCCGGCCGGGACGTCGGCGCTGCTGCCGGCGAACATCGAGAAGTTCGCCGAGGGCCTGGAGCTGCCGAGCAGCGAGATCCTGGTCTTCCTGGCCGCGCGCGAGGCCGCGCACCAGCGCCTCTTCACGCACGTGCCGTGGCTGCGACAGCGTCTGCTGGCAACGGTCGAGGAGTTCGCGCACGGCATCTCGGTGGACACGTCGGCGCTCGAGTCCCTGGCCGGCCGCATCGACCCGGCCAACCCGGCGAGCATCGAAGAGGCGATGTCGTCAGGGCTCCTGGAGCCCCAGACGACAGAGGAGCAGAAGGGCGCGCTGAACCGCCTGGAGACACTGCTCGCCCTGGTCGAGGGCTGGGTGGACGTGGTGGTGGCCGAGGCGGTCGGCGACCGTCTGCCCGGAGCGGACGCCCTGCGCGAAACGCTGCGCCGCCGCCGCGCGACGGGCGGCCCGGCCGAGCAGACGTTCGCAACGTTGGTGGGCCTGGAGTTGCGCCCCCGCCGCATGCGAGCGGCGTCATCGCTGTGGAAACTGCTGGGCGACCGCCACGGAGTCGAGAAGCGCGACGGCCTCTGGTCCCACCCGGACCTGATGCCGACGGCCGAGGACCTCGACGAGCCGATCGACTTCGTCCAGCGAGTGGGCGAGACGGACTCGCTCGAAGGTCTGGACCCGATCGCCGAGCTGGAGCGCACCGAGCGTTCGGAGCGCGAAGAGCGGGAGAAGTCTTCGTCCTCGGAGGAGACACCTGAGGACGGCGACAGCAAGAGTTGAGTTTGTGGCTGAGCCGGGCGTCTCGCAATCCGCGAGGCGCCCGGTTCTGTTTGACCGGCTGCCGAGGTCCAGCCCACCGCGGCCGACGATCATCAGCCGAGCTGACCACGCCTTGCCGAGTTGCCGCCGCAGCCGACCGGCGAACTCACCGATCAGCATGACCCGGCCCCTGGCCCACCCGCCACAGCCGAGCGGCGAACTCACAAGCCAGCCCGACCCGGACCCACCCACCTCGCCCGACCGGTGACCTCTCCAACCAGCCCGACCAGACTCCGCCGGCCCATCCACCGCGACCGTGACCAGCACACAGGGCATCCATCGCCGCCGAACCGGCAAGCCTCGCCGACCGGTCCAGCCGCACACGCCGACCCACCGCTGTCCGGCGCCCCGACCGGCGAACTCACCAGCTAGCACGACCCGGACTCCCCTGGCCCACCCACCGCGGCCGACCGGCGTCCTCGCCAACCAGCCCGACCACTCCGCCGGCCCACCCGCCGCGAGCATGACCAGCACGCAGGGCATCCACCACCGCCGACCAGCAACCCTCACCGGCCCGCGCACCAACCCGCCCCGAACGCAGCCGGAGTGATCCGCACCCGGCGAATCACCCCGGCCCCATCCGGAACCCGATCAGTCGTCCTCGGAGATCCCCCACCCGGCAGCGGCCGACAGGCCCTCCAGGTAGCCGATCGCCCGTTCCGCCTTCGGGTACTTCCGCACCAGCGCCCAGAACGCCGCGTCGTGGCCGGGCTCGCGCAGGTGCGCCAGCTCGTGCACCAGGACGTAGTCCAGCACCCACGGCGGGACCTTCCGCAGCCGGTCGCTGACGCGGATGGTCGCGTCGACCGGCGTGCAGGACGCCCACCGCGTGCGCATCGGCGGCACCCAGCGGACGCTCGCCGGCACCGCGGTGCCGCCCAGGTACTTGCCCGACAGCAGCGCACAGCGCGCCAGCAGGGCTTCGTCCGACGTCTTCGGGGACGCCGGGCGTCGTGGTTCCGAGCGCTGGAGCTTGCGCTCCATCTCAGCGACCCAGTGTTTCTCCTCCGCCCTGGTCATCCGCGCGGGGATGAGCACGACGAGCGTGTCGTCGTTCCAATACGCGGTGACCGTCCGGTGCCGGCGCTGGCTGCGCCGCACTTCGACCTTGTGTCCGGGTGTGTCCGACAGGGGGCTCGTGTCCCCCCGGCCTCTCAGTGAGGGCATCCGTGCTTCGACCACTCGACAACGGTAAGGCCAACCACCGACAACTCCGAGTCCGCCGAGGTCACGGACCCGAGTTGTCCACAGGCGGTTCCACTTGTGGACAACTCGGCCGATCCGGCGTCTTCCGGGGCCGTCCGGCGTCCACCGGGTGCCATCCTGCGGACATGATCCTCTCCACCGCGGACATGCCACCGGTGCTCCTGCCGGCTCACCCCGCCCTGCTCCCGGGCCTCACCGTGCTCGAACGCGGCTCGCGCGAGATCCAGATCGGGCTCGACCCGCGCCACGGCGTGATCGTCGAAGGCCTCCCACCCGACCTCGTCGCGCACCTGCGCACGCTCGACGGCAGCAGGCCCGTCGAGCGGATCCTGCTCGCGGAGAGCGAACACCGCGAGCAGCTCCGGGCGCTCCTGCGGCAGCTGACCGCGCTCGGCCTGGTCACCGACGCCGGCCGCCCCGACGGGCCGGGTTTCCGCGGCGAAACCGGCCTCTGGTCACTGCGCGCGCATCACCATCACGCAGCGCTGTCGGACCGGCGGCGGGCCGCCGCCGTCACGGTGCACGGTGACGGCCGGATCGCGGTCGCGGCCGCCGTGCTGCTGGCGAACGCCGGGATCGGGCACGTCGAGCTGCAGCTGTCCGGCACGGTCACCGAACACGACCTCGGCTCCGGCTTCACCGACGCGGACCTGGGCCGGCCCCGGCGCCAAGCCCTGGGTGACCTGCTCCGCCGCGTCGATCCGGACGTCCGCGTCACCCGCCTGCACGACCGGTACCCGGACCTGGCGCTGCTCACCGACGCCGTCGTGCCGGCGCCCGAAACCGTCGCCGAGCTGATGGAGGACGGCGTCCCGCACCTGATGGCGCGCGTCCGCGACGGCACCGGCATCGTCGGGCCGCTGGTGCTGCCGGGCCGCAGCTCGTGCCTGCGCTGCGCCGACCTGCACCGGACCGACCTCGACCCGTGCTGGCCCCGCGTCGCCGGCCAGCTCGCCGGGCGGCACCAGCGGCCCGACCTCGGCGCCGTCCACGCCTGCGCGTCGCTGGCCGTGGCCCAGGCCATGCGGCTGCTGTCGCCGGCCGAACCGGCGCCACCGACGTGGAACACCACCCTCGAAATCGACGCCTTCGACGGCCGCATCCGCCACCGCGGCTGGCCACCTCATCCGCGTTGCGGGTGCGGTCCCCGGGCCGTACTCCAGGAGACGTAGGCCACTAAGACGTCGCGAGCAGGCTGCGCGGCTCCGGCGATGCAAGGCAGAATCGCCGGTGTGACCGACTTCCGCGACCCAGCCGATCGTGACACCGCGATGCCGCGCAAGGGTGCCGCCCGTACCGCCAAGCTCGCCAGTCTCCCGCTCGGGATCGCCGGGCGGGCGGTCGGCGGGTGGGGCAAGCGGCTGGCGGGCCAGAGCGCGGAGCAGGTGAGCGCGACGCTCTCGGCGAAGGCCGCCGAGCAGCTGTTCGAGGTGCTCGGCACGCTCAAGGGCGGGGCGATGAAGTTCGGCCAGGCGCTGAGCGTCTTCGAGGCGGCGGTGCCCGACGACATGGCGAAGCCGTACCGGGAGGCGTTGACGAAGCTGCAGGCTGCCGCGCCGCCGATGTCCACCCGGCAGACCCACCGGGTGCTCGCCGAGCAGCTGGGCCGCACCTGGGCCGGCCGGTTCACCTCGTTCGACGACGAGCCGGCGGCGGCCGCGAGCATCGGTCAGGTGCACCACGCGGTCTGGCATGACGGCCGCGAGGTCGCGGTCAAGGTGCAGTACCCGGGCGCCGACGAGGCGTTGCGCAGCGACCTGCGGCAGCTGCAGCGGTTCAGCCGGCTGTTCCAGGCGTTCGTGCCCGGCACCGAGGTCAAGCCGCTGCTGGCGGAGCTCGCCGAGCGGATGAACGAGGAGCTCTACTACCAGGCCGAGGCCCAGCACCAGCGGGCGTTCGCGAAGGCGTTCGACGGTGATCCCGGCATCCTGGTGCCGCGGGTGGTGGCCAGCGCGCCGAAGGTCGTCGTGACGGAGTGGGTGACCGGCACCCCGTTGTCGAAGGTGATCGCGGACGGCGACCGCCAGACCCGGAACCTGGCGGGCCGGCTGCTGACGGAGTTCCACTACTCCTCCCCCGAGCGTGTCCACCTGCTGCATTCGGACCCGCACCCGGGCAACTTCATGATCACGGCCGACGACAGGCTGTGCGTCATCGACTTCGGCGGCGTCGCGCGGCTGCCCGAAGGCATCCCCCGCCACCTGGGCGAGATGACCCGGCTGGCCCTCGACGGCGAGTCCGCCGACCTGATGCGCCTGCTGCGGGAGAACCGGTTCATCCGGCCGGACAGCGACCTGACCGCGGACGAGGTGCTCGCGTATCTGGCGCCGTTCACCGAGCCACTGGCCGAGCCGACGTTCCACTTCACGCGCAAGTGGATGCAGCGGCAGGCGGGGCGCGTCGGCGACAGCCGCGGCAACGACTTCCGCGTCGGCCGCTCGCTGAACCTGCCGCCGGAGTACCTGATGATCCACCGGGTGACGGCGGGGTCGACGGGCATCCTCTGCCAGCTCGACGCGGAGATCCCGGCCCGCGGCATCGTGGAGCGCTGGCAGCCCGGTTTCGCCGCCTGAGTTGTCCACAGGACGACTCGCGAACGGCGTGATCCGGGCGAGTTGTCCACAGCTGCGGGGAACGGGGTTCCACCCGGTTGGCCGAGCCGTCATGCTCGAGGCATGACTGCTACTCAGTGCACCGATCCGCTGTCCCTCAGTAATCCCGGCAGCTGCGAAGTGATGAACCTCGAACAGTTACGCAGGGCCGGGGTGTCCGACCGAAGAACCCGGCGGCTCTGCGGCCCCGGCGGGCCGTGGCGCCGCCTGCACCCCGGTGTTGTCCTGCTGCGCAACGCGGCCCCGACGCGATCGCAGCTGATGCACGCCGCGCTGGTGCAGTACGGGCCCCGGGTGGTGATCACGGGCGCCGACGCGCTGCGGGCCCACGGCGTCAAGTGCCCGGCGACCGACGAGATCCAGCTGCTGGTGCCGGACTACTGCCGAGTGACGGCGTGCGAGGGCGTCCGCGCGGCGCGCACGGCCCGGATGCCGGCGCCGGCGATGATCGACGGACTGCCGTTCGCCCCGCCGGCCCGCGCAACGCTCGACCTGGCCCGCACCGAACCCAACCCGGCGCGCATCCGGCACCTGCTGACGTTGCCGCTCTACTGGGGCCTGTGCGATCGGCAGGAACTCCTGACGGAGCTGGACGCCGGCCCCCAGCGCGGCACGTCGGCGGTCCGGAAGGTGCTCCGCGAACTGGACGAAGGCCCGATCCAGGCCCACGGCCTGGCGACCCGAATCCTCGACACGGCGCACCTCCCACCCCCCAACTGGGACGTGACGATCTGCGACCGCCGAGGCCGCAGAATCGGCGAGGCCGACGCATGGTGGGACGAGCTGGGCTTGGCATGGCAGTACCGCTGCGGCCCAAGCCAACCAGGCGGCTTCACCCACCTAGCCCTGGCGGCGACGGGCATAGTCCTGGTCCGCTGCACGGTCCGCCAGCTACGCCAGGTGCCCGACGAAGTGGCCCAAGAGCTGGCCCTGGCGTTCGGCGACGCATCCCGCACACCCCGCCCCCGGGTCCGAGCGGTCCCGATGACCCCGATCGGAGACGCGGCATGACAGCCACCAACCCCAAGGGCCCACCAGGCCGGAACAGAGACGCATGACCGAGCACCGACGGCCAGACCGACGCGGTCTGCTCAGGCCAGGCTGAGCCGGGCTGGCTAGGTCCGGCCTGGGCCGACCGAACAGAACAGCACAACCGGGTCGAGTCGGGTCGGGTGCGGCTCGACGAGTCCGGCCGAGCAGAACAGCCCGGGCCGGGTCCGGCCCCGATAGGCCCGGGCCGAGGCTGGACCGGGCCGAGCCGTGGCCGAGCTGGGCAGATTGAGCCGGAACCGGATCAGGCCCGATCGGCAGATCCGCCGCGCCTGGCCAGTCGGGCAGGCGCGGTCAGGCCGAGCCGGGCCGATCTGAACCAAGCCAGGCAGGTCGCGACGGGACCAGACCCGACCAGACAGGGCCTGCCGCGCCATCGCGAGCCGGGCTGAGCGAGACCAGCCCGGTCGGCCGACGCCAGGCAGTCGGGCTGGTCTCGCTCAGCCGTCTACTCAGGCCGCGCAGGTCGGGCCAGTCCGGGATCGCTTGGTCCAGGCGAGCCGAGCAACCCGACCGATCCGGGCAGGAGCCGAGCTGGGCGTAGCCGAGGCGGGCCTGCGTGGGCTGGATGAGGTGGAGCCAGGTCAGGCGTCGGCAGGCCAGGCCGGGCTCGCCGGTCCGAGCGGCAACCCACACCCGACCCCGGGCCAGGCCAGGTCGCACCAAGCCGAGCCGGACAAGCCGGGTCGGGCCGAATCCGGGACCGGGCCGATGTCGAGCGACCTCAGTCGGTCGAGCCGCGCCCGCACCAAAGCAGCAGGTCAAGCCGGTCCAACCCCAACCGCCACCCCTTCCCCCAGGAGCGCCGATTGATCACCAGTACTCGTCCGGCAGCTTGCCTTCGATGTCCCGCACATGCTGCCGCGCGCAGGACGGGCACAGCCACCGCACCCCACCCCGCTCGCGGCTCGACACCCACGCGAGCGTCGCAACAGGGTCGTCGTCAGCACTCCGGGTGCGCCCGCAGCGGGTGCACACCACTGGCTCCGGCGCGCTCACCGTGACCATCCACAGTGGATCGCCTTGGCGCCGAACAGGTACAGGTCGTCACGTTTGCCGAGGTAGTCCGGGCCGTCCGGATCGATCAACGCCGCGACGGTCTCGCGGTCGGAGGCGGCAAGCCACTCCCCGACCGACTCCGCGAGCCAACCGACCCGGTGCACCGCGTACTCACGGAGGAGGTCCGAACCCGGCATCGGGTGGTCGATGAGCGCGCCGAACGACTCGACCTCCGAGAGCCCGGCCGTGCGGAGTGCGTTCGGCCAGCCGTACGGCATGGCGACGCTGCCCGGGATGCCGGCCCGCATCCGGGCGAACCACTCACCTCGCGCGGCGAGCAGCCGTTGCTCCAACCCGGGCCGTCCTACCCCAAGATCCCAAGGGAGGCACCGCATCTCGAGCCCACCTTCACCGATGGCCAGCACCCCGCCCGGCCGCAGCAACCCGGCCAACGTGCGCAGCGCGGCCTGCTGATCACCGACGTGGTGAACGACGCCCGACGCCCACACCAGGTCGGCGGCAGGCACCGCGCCGCCCAGGGACGGGTCGGCGAGGTCGCCGACCTGGCTCGCCACCTCGACCGTCTCGGTGGCGGCCTCGGAAACCGCCCGCCGCGCTTCGGTGAGCAGAGCAGGCGTGGCGTCGACGAGCACGACCGTGCCCCCGCCGCGGCGGGCGAGCTCGCGCGCGAAAAGCACGCTCATCCCGCCGGCGCCGCACCCGACGTCGACCACCACCGGTCGCTCCGGCAGCCGGGCGACCAGGCGCGCCGCGACGGGCGTCAGCGCTTCGGCGTCGAGGGTGTCGGCCATGCGGAGCTGGGCCAGGCGGTCCGCCCAGTCGATGTCGTCGTGGGTGTGTCCGGGCATCACCCCATTCAACACCAGCCGGCGCCGCACAACAGGCCAAGCACAAGGGCCCCCGCCGCCCCGAAACGGGGTGGCAGGGGCCCTGCGCTCAGCTCTGGTCCTGGTACCGCGCCGCCCGGCGGGTGGCCCATCGGGCTACTCGCGTCCAGCGGCGCTCGGCACGAGCGCTACCTCGGGCCCGCTGGGCGCGGACCCCTTCCTCCAGGTCCCGTATTCGGGCCCGGGACAGTTCTTCGTAAAGCAACATCTCGCTGATCTCCTCGATCTCGGTCTTCGTCAACTGCAGTTGCGGACGGCACATCCGCGCTTCGTAGTCCTGTGCGGTAACCGGTTCGACGCTCATGCGGCGGCGCTCCGGTGATCGCCGGCGGCCTTGGCCGGCTCGACGGCGGCGTTCTTGCGCGGACGGCCACGGGGCCGCTTGCGCGCGATGACCACACCGCGCTCGAAGATCTCGCCACCCCAGACGCCCCACGGCTCGCGCCGGGCCAGTGCGCCGGCCAGGCAGGCCTCACGCACCGGGCAGTCGGCGCACTGCGCCTTGGCGCGCTCGAGCTCGGCCGGGGACTCCGCGAACCAGAGGTCCGCGTCGCCCGAACGGCAGGGCAGAGCCACGTCCGGTACCGCGACGGGGTCGAGCAGGTCGGCGAATATTGCCTCACCCGAGGTGTAGGCGACGGCCGAAGACATGGTGGTTCCTCCTTGTGTCGTACGGGTTTTCGGTTGGGAGATAGAGCTGGGCAACGCTGTTCCTCTTGGGTTGTGCAGCCAAAAACACGAAGGCCGCGGATCCGGGTTACCGGTTCCGCGGCCTTCGTGAGCCTCGTGTCCTGACTAGGTCAGGAACTTCGCTCCCGTATCGACAACGGAACACGGAACTGCTTGATGGTCGGCAGATCGGCCTGCGGGACGGCGTTGAGAACACCCTCGGTCCCGAAGACGACAGCACCAGTGGCACGACGCTCGACGCGCCGCATGCCACGGATCCCGTGCGCGCTCACGGACACACCGGTGCCCGGGCGCTGAGCAGCCGCAACTTCCGCGGCGCAGGACAGACGGGTGCCCGGGTTCGTGAGCGTCAGGTAGATGGTCATTTCACCGGCACCTCCTCGTCTGTACTCTGCACACGTGGCCGCGTTGCGCGGCGCATCTCGTGGATCCCCAGCCGAGCCGTTCCGGCTCGGTACTGGCAGGTTATTGCCCCCCACCACACCGGGGCAACTTAATTACGGGAAAATCCTCGAAGTTACGAAGATCGCCCCTGAGCAGCGGGTTCGCCGCGTGGATCATGGTCCCGACGCGGTCAAGGCCACATCAAGATCGTCCGGCGTCAGGACTCCGCCGACGCGCGGACGACGCCGAGGATCTCCGTGCCGAACCGCTCGAGCTTGGTCGCGCCGATCCCGGAGATCGACACCAGCGCCGCTTCGTCGACCGGACGCTGCTCCGCGATGGCCATCAGCGTCGCGTCGGTGAACACGACGAACGCCGGCACCTTCAGCTCCCGCGCCCGGTCGCCGCGCCAGGTCTTCAGCCGCTCGAGCAGGCCCTCATCCACTGTGGACGGGCATCGCCCGCACCGGCCCAGCTTGACCTCGATGGTCTCCAGCAGCGGCCCGCCGCAGACGCGGCAGCGCGTCTTGACCGGCGCCGACGGCTTCTGCGTCCGCGCCGCCCGGGCGGCCGGGTGGTCCTCCGGGACCAGGCCGTAGAGGAACCGGCTGCGACGGCGGTTGCGCCGCGCGCCCGGCGTGCGGGCCAGCGCCCACGACAGCCACAGGTGCTCGCGGGCCCGGGTGACGCCCACGTAGAACAGCCGGCGCTCCTCTTCGATCGCCGCTTCGTCGTCGCCGGCGTGCAGGATCGGCATCGTCCCCTCGGCCAGGCCGACGAGGAACACCGCGTCCCACTCCAGGCCCTTCGCCGCGTGCAGCGACGCGAGCGTCACGCCCTCGACGGTCGGCGGGTGCTGGGCCGACGCGCGCTGGTCCAGCTCGGTGTTGAAGCGCGGCAGGTCCGCGTCCGCGACCGTCGACGCGAGCTCTTCGGCCAGCTCGACGATCGCCAGGAGCGCGTCCCACCGCTCCTTGGCCGCGCCGCCGGCGGGCGGCGACTCGGTGAGACCGACCCGGGCGAGCACCGAACGCACCGTCGTGACCAGGTCGGAGCTGACGTCGTCGCTCGCGGCCCGCAGCGCGGACATCGCCTGCCGGACCTCCGTCCGGTTGAAGAACCGCTCGCCGCCGCGGACCAGGTACGGGATGCCGGCCTCGGCCAGCGCCGACTCGTAGGCCTCGGACTGGGCGTTGACGCGGTAGAGCACCGCGATCTCGCTCGCCGCGACCCCGCCGTCGAGCAGCTCACGCACGCGCCGCGCGACAGCGCCGGCCTCGACCGCTTCGTCGTCGAACTCGGCGAAGCGTGGCTCCGGGCCGGGCGGCCGCTGGCCGATCAGCTTCAGCCGTGACCCCGCCGGCCGGCCCCGCGCGGCGCCGATGACCCGGTTCGCCAGCGAGACGACCTCGGGGGTCGACCGGTAGTCGCGCTCGAGCCGGACGACGGTGGCCTCCGGGTAGCGCCGGGTGAACTCCAGCAGCGGCCGCGGCGACGCGCCGCCGAAGGAGTAAATGGTCTGGTTCGCGTCGCCGACGACGGTCAGGTCGTCACGGCCGCCGAGCCACGCGCCGAGCAGGCGCTGCTGCAGCGGCGTGACGTCCTGGTACTCGTCGACGACGAAGCAGCGGTAGCGGTCGCGGAACTCCTCGGCGACCACGCCGTGTTCCTCGAGCACCGCCGTCGTGTGCAGGAGGAGGTCGTCGAAGTCGAGCACCTGCGCGGCGTTCTTCAGCTCCTCGTAGGTGCGGTAGACGTCGGCGATCTGCGCGGCCGGCGCCGGGATGTCCCGCTGGGCGCGCGCGGTGACGGCCGGGTAGTCGTCCGGGCTGATCAGCGACGCCTTCGCCCACTCGATCTCGCTCGCCAGGTCGCGCAGCACCTCGACCTCGGTGCCCAGCTTGTTCCGGTTCGCGGCCTGGCCGACGTAGCGCAGCTTGTTCTCCAGCAGGTCCCACGGCCGGTCGCCGACCACGCGGGGCCAGAAGTAGCGCAGCTGACGGCGGGCCGCGGCGTGGAACGTCAGGGCCTGCGCGGCCTCGACGCCGAGGCCGCGCAGCCGCGTCCGCATCTCGCCCGCGGCGCGCGTCGTGAACGTGACGGCAAGCACCTGACCAGCGGAAACGTGCCCGGACATGACCAGGTGGGCGATGCGGTGGGTGATCGTGCGGGTCTTGCCCGTGCCGGCGCCGGCGAGGACGCAGACCGGCCCCCGCGGGGCACTGGCGGCGGCGCGCTGCTCGGGGTCGAGACCATCGAGCAGACGGGTGCGGCTCTTCGGGGAAAGTACGCCAGTCACGTCCCGCATCCTCGCAGAGGGGGACGGGGAATCGGGGCAGGGGCACGCGGCCGTATCCTGGTCATATGGCGGGACAGCAGGACAAGGAAGCGGCCAAGCAGGCCAAGAAGGAGAAGCGCGCGGCGAGCAAGGCCCGCCGTGGCCAGCTCTTCGAAGCCTTCAAGATGCAGCGCAAGGAAGACCCCTGGCTCATCCCGTGGATGGCCGGCTCGGTCATCGTCGTCGCCGGCGTGGCGTTCGGGATCGGGTTCTTCTTCGACGCGCAGTGGGCACTGCTGCCGCTCGGGATCGTCCTCGGCGCGCTCCTCGCCATGATCATCTTCGGCCGGCGCGTCCAGAAGACCGTCTACTCGAAGGCCGACGGCCAGCCCGGCGCCGCGGCGTGGGCGCTGGAGAACCTGCGCGGCAAGTGGAAGGTGACCCCGACCGTCGCCGCGACGACGCAGCTCGACGCGGTGCACCGGGTGCTCGGCGGCCCGGGCGTGGTGCTGGTCGCCGAAGGCGCGCCGCATCGCGTCAAGACGCTGCTCGCCCAGGAGAAGAAGCGTGTCTCCCGGCTGATCGGCGACACCCCGATCTACGACGTGACGATCGGCCACGAAGAGGGCCAGATCCCGCTGAAGAAGCTCCAGGGCTTCCTGATGAAGCTGCCGCGCAACCTCAAGCCGGCCCAGGTCGACGCGCTCGAGGCGAAGCTGGCCGCGCTCGGCAACCGCGGCGCGGCGATGCCGAAGGGCCCGATGCCCGCCGGCGCGAAGATGCGCAACGTCCAGCGCACGATCCGCCGCCGCTGACGCTCGCACGAAAAAGGCCCCGTCCGGGTGGACGGGGCCTTTCTCGTACGCGGGGACGCTCAGCGCAGCCGGACGACGACGGTGCCGGTCAGCCGGTCGAGCCAGCTGCGGCCGTCGGCGTTGCGGACCGCGGCCGGGATGATGACGAACGTCAGCACCGCCCGGACCAGCGCGCGCAGCGGGCCGACGAGCGCGGCGCCGTCCAGCCGGGCGACGCGGATGCCCACGGCACCCATGCCCGGGGTGAAGCCGAAGAAGCCGGCCGAGACGACGGAGATGACCGCCCACACCCCGCCGGACCACAGGTTGAAGTTCTGCATCGCGACCGGGTCCTGCAGGCTCGGGTGCAGGAAGACGGCCGTGACCAGGGCCGCGACCACGAGGTCGACGACCAGTCCGAGCAGCCGCGAGCCCCCGCTCGCCGCCGAGCCGACACCCGATTCGGGCAACCCGAACCTTTCCCCCGGCCAGCGCGGGGCCTCCTGGTCGGTACCCTGGCCACCGTCACCGGTGCCGGGCAGCCATTCGCCGGTCCATCTCGCCACCCGTCCAGGGTATGCCGGTGGCGCGGACCACATCCCACCTGGTCGGATACCGGTCATCCGCCCACCCGTTAACACCGGCGAAACATACGGGTGACGGTCGGGCAACACCGCGCTTTTAGCGTGAGCCGAAGAGAGCACTGCCGCACGAGCCCGAACGAGAAGGAGTCACCGAGGGTGCCCACTACTCCAGACGACATCCAGCGCCTCATCGCCGACGAAAACGTCGAGGTCGTCGACGTCAGGTTCTGCGACCTTCCGGGCGTCATGCAGCACTTCACGGTCCCCGCGAAGGCCTTCACCGAAGAGGCCTACGAAGAGGGACTCGCGTTCGACGGCTCCTCGGTGCGCGGCTTCCAGTCGATCCACGAATCGGACATGCTGCTGCTCCCGGACCCCGAGACGGCGCGCATCGACCCGTTCCGCAAGGCGAAGACGCTCTCGCTGAACTTCTTCGTGCACGACCCGTTCACCCGTGAGGCGTACAGCCGCGACCCGCGCAACATCGCGCGCAAGGCCGAGCAGTACATCGCGGAGTACGGCGTCGCCGACAACGTGTTCTTCGGCCCCGAAGCCGAGTTCTATATCTTCGACTCGGTCCGCTTCGACTCCGCCGAGCACGCCTCGTTCCACGAGATCGACTCCGTCGAGGGCTGGTGGAACACCGGCGCCGACGAGGTCGGCGGCAACCAGGGTTACAAGACGAAGTTCAAGGGCGGCTACTTCCCCGTCCCGCCGGTCGACCACTTCGCCGACCTGCGCGACGAGATCGTCCGCAACCTGACGGGCTCCGGTTTCGAGATCGAGCGCGCGCACCACGAGGTGGGCACCGCCGGTCAGACCGAGATCAACTACAAGTTCAACACGCTGCTGCACGCGGCCGACGACCTGCAGCTGTTCAAGTACATCGTGAAGAACACGGTGTTCGCGGCGGGCAAGACGGCGACGTTCATGCCGAAGCCGCTCGCGGGCGACAACGGCTCGGGCATGCACTGCCACCAGTCGCTGTGGAAGGACGGCACGCCGCTGTTCCACGACGAGTCCGGCTACGCGGGCCTGTCCGACACGGCGCGCCACTACATCGGCGGTCTGCTCAAGCACGCCCCGAGCCTGCTGGCCTTCACGAACCCGACGGTGAACTCCTACCACCGCCTGGTCCCGGGCTTCGAGGCCCCGGTTTCGCTGGTGTACTCGCAGCGCAACCGCTCGGCGTGCGTCCGCATCCCGATCACGGGCAACAACCCGAAGGCCAAGCGCGCCGAGTTCCGCTGCCCGGACTCCTCGGGCAACCCGTACCTGGCGTTCTCGGCGATGATGATGGCCGGGCTCGACGGCATCAAGAACAAGATCGAGCCGGCCGACCCGATCGACAAGGACCTGTACGAGCTTCCCCCGGAAGAGGCGAAGAACGTCAAGCTGGTCCCGGGCGACCTGGGCACGGTGCTGGACACGCTGGAAGCCGACCACGACTACCTGCTCGAGGGTGGCGTGTTCACGCCGGACGTGATCGACACGTGGATCTCGTACAAGCGCGAGAACGAGATCGACCCGCTGCGGCTGCGCCCGCACCCGTACGAGTTCGCCCTGTACTACGACGTGTGATCGGCTGACGCGTCCCTTGGGCACGCCGGCGGTGAGGAGCGGAAACGCCCTCGCCGCCGGCGTTTCTTTTAGTGCGGGTCAGTCGCCTTCGGCCGTCGACAGCACCTTGAGATCCGCGCCCGCGGCTTCGAAAGCCCCCCTCGGGTCCGCCACCAGCTTCCGGAGCGAAAGGTCCATCAACCCCAGCGTGCAGGTGATCTCCGCGGCCAGCGTGCCGTCCGCCTTGTAGATGTTCGAGTCCATCGAGAACGTCTTGCCGCTGCCGAACTTGACGTCGCACGTCACGTCGACCTCGTCGCCCGCGCGCAGCTCTCGGCGGAACACCACGTGCGTCTCCAGCAGCACCGACGCCACGCCCGGGAGGCCTTCGAGCGCGCCCGCCTTCTCCAGGAGCTCCAGGCGGGACACCTCGCCGTACGAGTGGTACACGGCGTGGTTGAGGTGGCCCAGGGTGTCCAGCTCGTAGTGGCGGACCTTGATCCGGGTCCGGAACGGCTCTCGTGCAGTCACCCGCCCACTGTAATCAGGCCTCGTAGAACAGGTGCTCCACCACCGTGTGCGCCCGCCTGGTGATGCGGCGGTAGGTGTCGAGGAACTCGCCCGGGTCGTCCGCCGCCGACTGGCCGAGCACCCGGGCCACCGCGACCAGATCGCGGCCCGAGCCGGGCACCTCGTCGACGGCCTTGCCGCGCACCAGCATCCCCGCGTTGCGCACCCGCGTCGCCAGCAGCCACGCCTCCCGCAGCGACTCCGCTTCGGACTCCGTGGCCAGGCCCGCCTCCGGCAGGCACGCCAAAGCGTCGAGCGTGGAGGTCGTCCGCAGGCCCGGCACCGAACACGCGTGCTGGAGCTGCAGCAGCTGCACCGTCCACTCGACGTCGGCGAGGCCGCCGCGGCCGAGCTTCGTGTGGCGGGTCGGGTCCGCGCCGCGGGGCATCCGCTCGGTTTCGACACGCGCCTTGATGCGGCGGATCTCCCGGGCCTTCGTCGGCTCCAGGCCGCCCTCGGGGTAGCGGACCGGGTTGATCATCGTGATGAACCGCTCGCCGAGCTCGTCGTCGCCCGCGATGAACCGGGCCCGCAGCAGCGCCTGGGCCTCCCACACCTCGCCCCAGCGCGCGTAGTACGCGCGGTACGACTCGAGCGTCCGCACGAGCGGCCCGCTCCGGCCCTCCGGCCGCAGGTCGGCGTCGACCACCAGGGCCGGGTCCGAGCTCGGCGCGCCCAGCATCTTCCGGACGGTCTCCGCGACCGACGAAGCGAACTTCACCGCGTCGGCGTCCGAAACGCCTTCGGCGGGCTCGCACACGAAGAGCACGTCGGCGTCCGAGCCGTAACCCAGTTCGGCGCCGCCGAGCCGGCCCATCCCGATGACGGCGATGCGCGCCGGCGTGCGGCCCAGCTCCGCCTGCCGCTGGCGGAAGGCGGAGGCCAGCGCGCCCTGGAGCACGGCCACCCACACACTCGACAGCGCCGCGCACACCGCGGGGACGTCGAGCAGGCCGAGCAGATCCGCGCACGCGATCCGCAGCATTTCGTGCCGCCGCAGCGAACGCGCCGCCGTGACCGCGGCGTTCAACCCGGGCTGACGCCGGACGGCGGCCCGCAGCGACGTCGCCACGTCGGCGGGCGTGCGGCCCAGCAGCCGGGCCGGATCACCGAGCAGCTGCAACACTTCCGGCGCGCGGACCAGCAGGTCGGGGACCAGCCGGGACGTCCCGAGCAGGACCGCCAGGTTCTCGACGACCGTGCCTTCGTCGCGCAGCACCCGCAGGTACCACGGGGTGTCTTCGAGCGCCTCGGACACCTTCCGGTACGACAGCAGCCCGCCGTCGGGATCGGGGGTGTCGGCGAGCAGGTCGAGCAGCACCGGCAGCAGCGCCTGCTGGATCGCCGCGCGCCGCGAGACACCCGCGGTGAGGGCCTTGATGTGCTGCAGCGCGCCGTCGGGGGCGGTGTACCCGAGCGCGGCCAGCCGGCTGGCGGCCTGCTTGGTCGTCAGGCGCAGCGCTTCGGTCGGCACGTTCGCGACGGACTGCAGCAGCGGCCGGTAGAAGATCTTCTCGTGCAGCCGCCGGATGCCCTTGGCGTGCTTGCGGAACTCGGCCAGCAGCGCGTCACCCTGGCTCTTGCCGCCGGCCGCCTTGATGCCGCTCGCCCGGGCGAGGATGCGCAGCTCGGCGGTCTCCGACGTCGCCGGGAACAGGTGGGTGCGGCGCAGCCGGCGCAGCTGCAGCCGGTGCTCGATCATCCGCAGGAACTCGTACGACGCCCCGAGCTCGGCGGCGTCCTGACGGCCGACGTAACCACCTTCGCCGAGCGCCGCGAGCGCGTCCATCGTGGACGGTGACCGCAGCTTGTCGTCGACCCGGCCGTGGACGAGCTGCAGCAGCTGCACCGCGAACTCGACGTCACGCAGGCCGCCGCGGCCGAGCTTGAGCTCGCGCTCGGCGTGTTCGGACGGCACGTGCCCCTCGACCCGGCGGCGCATCTGCTGCACCTCGTCGACGAAGTTGTCCCGGTCGGCCGCCGACCACACCAGCGGCGCGACCATCTCGGCGTACTGCCGGCCGAGCTCGGCGTCACCGGCGACCGGACGCGCCTTGAGCAGCGCCTGGAACTCCCAGGTCTTGGCCCACTTCCGGTAGTAACCCTGGTGGCTTTCCAGCGTGCGGACCAGCGCGCCGGCCTTGCCCTCCGGGCGCAGCGCCGCGTCGACGTCGAAACACGCCTTGCCGGTCACCCGCATCATCGTGCTCGCGAGCCGCGTGGCGACGCCGAGGTCTTCGGCGCCGACGAAGATGACGTCGACGTCGCTGACGTAGTTGAGCTCCCGGCCGCCGCACTTGCCCATGGCGACGATCGAGAGGGTGCCCTCGGCGGACGCGCCGACCTCGGCTTCGGCGACGACGAGCCCGGCGGCGAGCGCGGCCTCGGCCAGCTCGGTCAGCTGCGCCGCGACCTCGGCGTAGTGCGGGTGCTCCAGGCCGGCCTCGACGAGGTGCCCGAGGTCCGCAGCGGCGATGCCGAGCAGCTGGCCGCGGTAGGCGACCTTGAGCGCCTGCTCGGCTTCGAGCCCGGTGAGCACCGAACCGTCGTCCCCCACGAGGGAACTGCTCAGGTTTTCCCGGTAGCAGGCGGCGTCGGTGCACTTGTCACCGGTGAGCGACCGCCACTGCGCGGGGTTCGCGGCGACGAAGTCGGCGAGCGCGCTCGACGTCCCCAGCACGCCGAGGAAGCGCCCGCGGAAGGTCCGGTTTTCGCGCAGTTGTGCTTCGAGCGCCGTCCATTCCGAGTCGTCGGCTTCGCGGATCCGGTCGAGGCCGCGCAGTGCGAGATCCGGGTCGGCGGCGCGGGACAATGCCGTCAGGACATCGGTGGCGACGGAGACCGGGCCCGCGTCGTCCCACCAGCCGGCCGCGCGCAGCTGACCCTCGGCACGGGAATCGGTGAAGCCGTACCTCGCCGCCGAAGCGGTCGTTCGCGCGCGGTCTGCCATCACGAACAACTTAACCCGGCGGGCTCCGGTCAGGCGGCGAGCCGGCCCGGTTCGCTGTCGGCGGGCGTCGGCTCGGGCACCTGGAAGCTGTGCGCGGTGACGGGGTGACGCCGCGAGAGGAGGTAGATGCCGAGACCGACGCCGATCCCGACCACCCCGACGGTGACGGTGCCCGCGGTGCCGAGCGAGGCGATCTTGCCGGAGACGGCGCCGACGATCGCGGCCGCGGGCAGCGTGAACAGCCACGCGACGACCATCCGGCCCGCCATCCGCCAGCGGACCGGCGCCTCCCGCCGTCCGACACCGGAGCCGATGATCCCGCCGGAGCAGACGTGCGTCGTCGACAGCGGGAAGCCCAGCCGCGACGAGACCAGGATGACCAGCGCCGAGCTCGTCTGGGCGGCGAAGCCCTGCGGGCCTTCGATGTCGGTCAGGCCCTTGCCGAGGGTGTGCGTGATGCGCCAGCCGCCGAGGTAGGTGCCCGCGGCGAGGGCGCAGGCGGCGCTGATGATCACCCAGACGGGCGGGGCGGCGCCGGGCGGAAGGCTACCCGCGGTGACCAGGGTGAGCGTGATCACGCCCATCGTCTTCTGCGCGTCGTTCGTGCCGTGGGCCAGCGAGACCAGGGACGCCGAGACGATCTGGCCGGCCTTGAACCCGCGCGTGGCCGGCCGGTCGCGGACGAGGAAGCGGTAGACCAGGTACGTCGCGACCATCGCGACGAGGCCGGCGATGACCGGGGACGCGGCCGCCGGCACCAGCACCTTCTCGACGATCTTTCCGAAGTGGACCGAGTCGGCGCCGGCCGACACCCAGGTGGCGCCGATCAGGCCGCCGAACAGCGCGTGCGACGAGCTCGACGGCAGGCCGACGAACCACGTCACGAGGTTCCAGACGATCGCGCCGATCAGCCCGCCGAAGACGATCGACGGGCCGATCTTCGTGTCGTCCACGAGGCCGCTGGAGATCGTCTTGGCGACCTCCACCGACAGGAACGCGCCGACCAGGTTCAGCACCGCGGAGATCGCGACGGCCACCCGGGGCTTGAGGGCCCCGGTGGCGATCGACGTCGCCATCGAGTTCGCGGTGTCGTGGAACCCGTTCGTGAAATCGAACACCAGGGCGGTGACAACAACGAGTACGACCAGCAACGAGGGTTCCACCCCGACCTCCGAACACCCTTGTGGGGGACTTCTCCCGCAAGGTACCTGAAGATCGATCCTTCCCGTTAAGAGGCCGTTGCTGTTCGTGACATCGGGCGTTAAGCCAGCGGTAACGTCCGTTGACTGTCGGCGGCGGGTGTGAGCTCACCGGCGGCCAACCGGACGAACCGCTGCGCGAACGGACGCCAGATTTCCTCGATGTCGGCGTGCACGGTGACCAGCGCGTCGTGCTCGAGTGAGCCCGGACGGGCGAATTCCGCCATCTCGGGCTCGTCGGCGGCCCAGCTCGCGACGACGGCGGGCGTCGTCTCGATGTGGAACTGGACACCGTAGACACAACGGCTGATCCGGAAGGCCTGGTTCGTGTAGCGCGGCGCGGACGCGAGCAGCTCGGCGCCGGGCGGGAGCCGGGTGATCACGTCCTTGTGGAACTGGAGGACGTCCTGCATGAGCGGCAGGTCGGCGAAGAGCGGATCGGTCCAGGCTGCGTCCTTCTTCGAGACGAGCTGAGGGCCGGCCTCGGGCCCGTCCTGGCCCACCTCGACGCGGCCGCCGGTCGCGACGGCCAGCAGCTGCGCGCCGAGGCAGACCCCGAGGGTGGGGAGCCGCTTCGCCGCGGCCTTCGACAGCAGCCGCCGGACGTCGGCGAGCCACGGGTGCTTCGTGTCGTCCTCCGCCGACATGCCGCCGCCGAGGCAGACGACGCCGTGGTAGCCGTCGAGGTCCGCGGGCAGGCCGGCGTCGGGGAGCAGCCGGACGTCGAGCTCCGCGCCGGCGTCGGTCAGCCAGTCGCCGAGGGTGCCGAGCGGGTCCGAGGCGTCCGGCTGGATGATGAGCAGTCGTGTCACGTCTTCCAGGGTAGGTGCGTCAGCAGGCGCAGCGGATTCCGGCTGGTCCGCCTGGTCCGCTTGCTGTTTCGCTTCCGGTGTCGCCTTCGGTCCCGCCTTCGACCGGGTAGCCGGCCGCGGCCCAGCCGGTGATGCCGCCGGAAAGCCGTTTCACGCGGAAGCCGAGCCCGGCGAGCTTGAGCGCGCCCTTGGTGGCGGCGTTGCAGTTGGTGCTCTCGCAGTAGCAGACGTAGACGAGGTTCCGGTCGAGGTGAGCAGTGCTCTCGGCCGTCATGTCGCGGTACGGGAGGTTGATCGCACCGGGGATGCGGGCCAGCTGGAAGGCTTCGGGCGCGCGGGTCTCGACTACGACGTAACCATCGGTGAGGCCGGCTTCGATGTCCCGGACGAGATCGTCGGGATCGACCTCGAAGGCGAGTTCGGCGCCGAAGTACTCCAGGGCGGCGTCCGGCATCGGGGCGGGGACGGTGAGGATGCGGGTCATGAGGTAAATCCTGCTGGCGGCGGGCCCGGGGACACAGGGCAGAATCGGGGTGGAAGCCCGGCCCGGCCGGGGATTTCCCGGTGTTGACCCTGCTCACCTTGGAGAACCGCGGTGGACGCTCTCGACGACGTCGACTGGCACCTGCTGGAGCTCCTCCAGGCCGACGGCCGCCTGAGCTTCACCGAGCTCGGCCGCCGAGTGTCCCTGTCCGGCTCGGCGGTGACGGAGCGCGTCCGCCGCCTCGAGGAGCGCGGCGTGATCACCGGCTACGCGGCGAGCGTCGACACGACAAAGCTGGGGCTGCCGATCGAGGCGCTGGTGCGAGCCCGGGTGCGGAGCTTGGACACCCCGAGGTTCAGAACGGCGGTGCTGCCGCTCCCCCAGGTCGTCGCGGCGGACCACGTCACGGGGGACGAGTGCTGGATCCTGCGGGTGCTGTGCCGGGATACGGCGGAGCTGGAGGGGTTGGTCGAGAAGGTGCAGCGGTACGGGGAGACGACGACGTCGTTGGTGTTGTCATCGCCGTTGCGCCGGCGGCCGCCGGCTCGGCCGGGCTCGGTTTGAGGCTTCGCGCGTGATCCGAGGGGCATCGGGTGTGTTTGGAGGGGCATCACGCGTGACTGGGCGGGTATCGGGCTGGGCCGCATGTCGGTGCTGGCTCGGCCGCGGGTCTGTGCGGGCGTGATCCGGGCCGTCACTCGCGTGATCAGGGACGGAACTCGCGTGACTGGAGCCGGAACTCGCGTGATTGAACGCGGAACTCGCGTGACTGCAGCGCCGGCACGCGTGATTGGGGAGTCGACACGCGTGATTGCAGGGTCGACACGCGTGATCAGAAGGTCAACTCGCGGCCCTAGAGAGCCGACACGCGTACCCGGACGGACGACACGCGTACCTGAGTGGACGACACGCGACCTGCGCGGCCGGCTCGCGCACCTGCACGGCCAGCTCCCGTGCCCGAGTGGACGACACGCGTACGTGGGGGGACGACACGGGTTTTGGGCATGCAGAAAGGGCCCCGGGAGAACCATCACTGGTCCTCGACCGGGGCCTATCCGTTCGTTAAGTTCGGCGGTGTCCTACTCTCCCACAACCCTTCGGTTGCAGTACCATCGGCGCTGTCAAGCTTAGCTTCCGGGTTCGGAATGGGACCGGGCGTTTCCCTGACGCTAAAACCACCGAAACACTCTGAAACAACACACGTCACCCGACGTGGTGTTTCAGAACCGTAGAGTGGATGCGCAACATCTTCGTAGACAAGTCCTCGGCCTATTAGTACCAGTCAACTCAACAACACATTACTGTGCTTCCATC
>NZ_JBVJOW010000006.1:553751-657064 GCF_055582965.1 Amycolatopsis sp. NPDC104863 | reverse complement strand
GCCCCATGGGGGATGTGGTTGGTCTCGGGGTTGGACCCCCCCAACACCCCAGGCCCCCCAAAACCCCCCCCCCCCCCCCCCCCCCCCCCCCCCCCCCCCCCCCCCCCCCCCCCCCAGGACCTGTCGTAGGGGAGTCCGGATGGAACTGGCGGTGGAGACCAGAGCGCTGGGCAAGCGTTACGGGCGCACCTGGGCGGTGCGGGACTGCGCGCTGGAGGTGCCCGCCGGGCGGATCGCCGCGCTCGTCGGCCCGAACGGCGCGGGCAAGACGACCCTGCTGCACCTGGTCGTCGGGCTGCTGCGGCCCGACGCGGGTGAGGTGCGGGTGTTCGGCCGCGACCCGCGCGAGGGCGCTTCGGTGCTCGCCGACATCGGGTTCGTCGCGCAGGACACCCCGCTCTACCGCGACTTCACCGCGGCGGAGCTGATCACCATGGGCGGCAAGCTGAACCGCCGCCGCTGGGACGCCGCGCTGGCCCGCGAACGGCTCGCGGCGCTGGGTATCCCGCCGGACCGGCCGGTCGGCAAGCTCTCCGGCGGCCAGCGGGCGCAGGTCGCGCTGGCGCTGGCGCTCGCCAAGCGCCCGCGGCTGCTGCTGCTCGACGAACCCATCGCGAGCCTGGACCCGTTGGCGCGCCGGGAGTTCATGCAGGCGCTGATGGGCGCGGTGGCCGAGAGCGAGACCACCGTGCTGCTGTCCTCGCACCTGCTCGCCGACCTCGAACGCAGCTGTGACCACCTGGTCTTGCTGCAGGGCGCCCGCGTCCGGCTCGCCGGGCCGGTCGACGAGCTGCTCGACACGCACCGCACGCTCGTCGGACCGCGGGCGGGCAGCGAGTCCATCACCGGCGTCGCCGAGGTGGTCCGCGCCAGCCACACCGAACGCCAGTCGACGCTGCTCGTCCGCCGCGGCGACGGCCCGATCGATCCACTGTGGACCGAACACGAGGTGACCCTGGAGGACCTGGTGCTGGCCCACCTCGCCGTCGGCGAAACCCGGGCGACGGCCGAAGCGTGGGGGGTGCCGGCATGATCTGGCTGACCTGGCGCCAGCACCGCAGGCAGGCGCTGTTCACGCTGGTGGCCCTCGGGGTGCTCGCCGCGATCATGGTGCCCACCGGCCTGGCGATGCATTCGAAGTACAACGGACTCGGGCTGCCCGCGTGCCGGGCCGCGCTCGGCAGCGCGTCGATGATCACGCAGACCGAGGCGACGGCGAACTGCGAGAGCCTCGGCCACCAGTTCCAGCAGCAGTTCGGCGGCATGGTGTTCGTCGCGGTCCTGTTCGTCATCCTTCCGGTGCTGGTCGGGGTGTTCTTCGGCGCGCCGCTGGTTTCGCGCGAGGTCGAGCAGGGCACCCACCGGCTCGTGTGGACCCAGGGCGTCAGCCGCCTGCGGTGGGGCCTGGTGAAGTTCGGCCTGGTCGGCGCGATCACGGCGGTGCTGGCCGTCGGGTACGCGCTGGGCGTGTCGTGGTGGTTCCAGCCGCTGGTCAGCGCGAGCACGGGCCGGCTGACGTATCTGTCCTTCGACGTCCAGGGGATCGTCCCGATCGCGTACACGCTCTTCGCGCTCGCGCTCGGCGTCTTCGTGGGGACGTACTGGCCGAAGGTGCTGCCCGCCATGGGGACGGCGCTGGTCGGGTACGCGGTGGTCCGCATCGCCGTCGAGGTCCTCGCGCGGCCGCGGTACCTGCCGGCGCAGACCCTGACGTTCGCGCCGGAAGGAAAGCAGACCCCGAACCCGGCGTCGGGCGACTGGGTGATGTCGGAAGGCGTCCGCAACGCGGCGGGAGACCTGGTGCTGCCCGACGCCCGCATCGGCCCGTGCCCACCGGGCGGCTGCGGCGCCGGCGGAGGCGTGGGACCGGGCGCGTACAACTGGATGGAGTACCAGCCGGGCAGCCGGTTCTGGACGTTCCAGGGGATCGAGACCGGCATCTTCGTGCTGCTGACGGCGGCACTGGTGTACTTCGCGACCCGCCGGCTGCGCACGATCGCTTAGGCGTTCTGGCGGCGGACCATCTCGGTGATCCAGACCGGCGCGAACGGCGACGTGCAGTTCGGGGTGGTGAGCGCCCAGCCGGCGCTCGCGACGACCGGGTCCGGGTCGGCGTACCAGGCCAGCCGCAACGCTTCGGCGTGCGGGCTCTTCTTCACGACGTAACCGACGAGCCAGTCGTGCACCTTGGGGTGCGCGCCTCGCGCAGCATGGTGTCCAGCTCGGCCCGCTCGAACGCCCTCGGGCGGCAGATCAGGGTGGCCGGCAGCTTGGCCGCGGTGTCGCCGGTCGCCCAGAGCTCGCGGGCGAGCTCCTGCTGCGTCTTCAGCCGTTTCGCGACCGCGCGCAGCTTGCCGAGGTTCACGCCGTGGTCGTCACCGTGCTTCTCGTTCACCGCCCGCGTTTTGGTGTCCTCGAGCGCGGAGAGCTCGGCCGTCACCTCGGCCGCCGCCGCGGCACGCTCCGACGAACGGCGGATTTACAACGTTGTATCGAACGGGTAAGACTGTTTTTACAACGTTGTAACGACAAGCGGAGGCTGATCCCGTGTCGCTGAGCCGCAGGCAGTTCGTCACCGGAGCCGTCGCCGCCACCCTGCTGACCGGCGCGAACGTCCGGGAAGCCGGGGCCGCCGTGCTCCGCTGCCGGAAGGTCGCCCCCGCCTCGGGTGGGTTCTACACGCCGAACGCGGCGCCCCTGAAACCCGCCGCCTTCCTCAAGCTGCCGCCCGGCGCGGTCACCGCCCGCGGCTGGCTCGCCGGCCAGCTGCGGCTGCAGCTCGACGGCCTCTGCGGGCACTACGCCGAGACGTCGCACTTCCTCGACTTCACCACCAGCGGCTGGGTCCACCCGGAGCGCACCGGCTGGGAAGAGGTGCCCTACTGGCTGCGCGGGTACGTCGACCTCGCCGCCGTCACCGGGGACGCCACCGCGAAAGCCACCGCCGCCAAGTGGATCGACGCCATCCTCGCCACCCAGCAGTCCGACGGCTTCTTCGGGCCCACTGCCCTGCGCACCGCGCTGAACAACGGCCCCGACTTTTGGCCGTACCTCCCGCTGCTGCAGGCGTTGCGCTCCTGGCAGGAGTACACCGGCGACACGCGCGTCGTCCCGTTCCTGACCCGGTTCCTCCGCTACATGAACGCCCAGGGCAAGAGCGCGTTCGACTCCAGCTGGGTGTCCGTCCGCTGGGGTGACGGCCTCGACAGCGTCTTCTGGCTGTTCAACCGCACCGGCGACACCTTCCTGCTCGACCTCGCCGACAAGATCCACAGCTTCGGCGCCAGCTGGGTGAACAACCTCCCGAGCCTGCACAACGTCAACATCGCCCAGGGCTTCCGCGAACCCGCCCAGTACGCGCTGCGGTCCGGCAACGCGAGCCTGACCCAGGCCACCTACTCCGACTACAACACGGTCATGGCCACCTACGGCCAGTTCGCCGGCGGCGGGTTCGCCGGGGACGAGAACGCGCGGCCCGGGTTCGGCGACCCGCGCCAGGGCTTCGAGACCTGCGGGATCGTCGAGTTCATGGCGAGCCACCAGCTGCTCACCCGGCTGACCGGCGACCCCGTCTGGGCCGACCGCTGCGAGGACCTCGCCTTCAACTCCCTGCCCGCCGCGCTCGACCCGGCCGGGCGCGCCGTGCACTACATCACCAGCGCGAACAGCGTCGACCTCGACAACGTGCCCAAGAGCGAAGGCCAGTTCCAGAACGGCTTCGCGATGCAGGCCTACCTGCCGGGCGTCGACCAGTACCGCTGCTGCCCGCACAACTACGGCATGGGCTGGCCGTACTTCACCGAAGAGCTGTGGCTCGCCACCCCGGACAACGGTCTCGCCGCCGCGATGTACTCCGCCAGCAGCGTCACGGCGAAGGTCGGTGACGGCACCGCCGTGACCATCACCGAGGACACGACCTACCCGTTCTCGGAGCAGGTCACCTTCACCGTCCGGACGCCGAAGCGGCTGGCGTTCCCGCTGTACTTCCGGATTCCCGCGTGGTGCGCCGCGCCGCGGCTGGTCGTGGCCGGGGCGGCGGTGGCGGCGACGGCCGGGCCGTCGTTCGTGAAGGTCGACCGGACCTGGGCGAACGGTGACGTCGTCACGCTCACCCTGCCGCAGCGCACGACCACGCGGACCTGGTCGGCCAACCACGACTCCGTGTCCGTCGACCACGGCCCGCTGACCTACTCGCTGAAGGTCGGCGAGAGCTACCAGCAGATCGGCGGGAACGCGCAGTTCCCGGAGTACGCGGTGCACGCGACGACGCCGTGGAACTACGGCCTCACCCCGGGCGCCGCGCTGACCTTCTCCGCGGCCGGCGGCGCGTTGCCCGCCAACCCGTTCACGCCCGACACCACGCCGGTCAAGATCACCGCGCCCGCGCGGAAGATCGCCGAGTGGACGACCGACGACCAGAACGTCGTCACGCCACTGCAGGCGTCCCCGGCCCGCAGTGACGCGGCGGTCGAGACGGTCACGCTGATCCCGATGGGCGCCGCGCGGCTGCGCGTCACGTCGTTCCCGACGGCCGATCCGAACGGCCACCCGTGGTCGCCCGGCGGCGGGGGAGCGGGCTTCCGGATCGTGAACCGCAACTCCGGCAAGGTGCTCGGCGTGGACCAGATGTCCACTGCGGACAGTGCGCGGGTCGTGCAGTTCGCCGACAACGGCACCGACGACCACGTCTGGCACCTGGTCCCGAACGGGGACGGCTGGTACCGGATCCGCAACCACCACTCCGGCAAGGTGCTGGGCGTGGACCAGATGTCCACCGCGGACAGCGCGATCGTCGTCCAGTTCACCGACAACGGCACCGCGGACCACCTGTGGCAGCTCGTCGACAACGGCGACGGCGCGTGGCGGCTGAAGAACCGCAACTCCGGCAAGGTCATGGGCGTCGCGGGAATGTCCACGGCGGACAGTGCGCAGGTGGTGCAGTTCGCGGACTCGGGCACCGCGGACCACGTGTGGTCACTCGTGCCCGACGGCCGGGTCCGGGTCGAGAACCGCAACTCGGCCAAGGTGCTCGGGGTGGATCAGATGTCCACTGCGGACAGTGCGCGGGTGGTGCAGTTCGCCGACAACGGCACCGACGACCACCTGTGGACGTTCGAGCCGGCCGCGGGCGGGTGGTTCCGGATCCGCAACGTCCACTCGGGCAAGGTGCTCGGCGTGGACGTGATGTCGACGGCGGACAGCGCGATCGTCGTCCAGTTCGCCGACAACGGGTCGGCGGACCACGACTGGCGGCTGCGCGACGACGGCAGCGGCTGGTTCCGGATCGTGAACCGCAACTCCGGCAAGGTGCTGGGCGTCGCGGGGATGTCCACGGCGGACAGCGCCCAAGTGGTGCAGTTCGGGGACACCGGGACCGCCGACCACCTGTGGCGGCTGCGTTAGCCGGCGAACCGGGTCAACGCTTGACGCCGACGATCCCGGCCACGCACTTCGCCGAACCCGACAGGGGCGTGAGCCGGGGCCCGTCCGGCCACCACTCGTCGCACACCGCGAGGCCCGGCGCGGAGGTCGCGTTCGGCTGGAGGAGCTCGAGGCCCGGCAGCATGGCTTCGATCTCCACCCGCGTGCGGAACCGGCCGGCGCCGAGCGGGCCCTGCGTCAGGATGTTCTCGATGCGCTTGGCGATCTCGGTCAGCTCCGGCACCTCGGGGTCGAAGAAGTGCGACAGCACCACGTACGAGCCGGGGGCGAGCGCGTCGATGTACTGCCGCATGACGTCGGCCGCGCCGTCACCTTCGAAGTGGTGCATCGTGCCCACGTGCAGCAGCGCGACCGGCTCCGAGAAGTCGACGTGCTGGCGGACGACCTCGTTGCCGAGCACCGCTTCGGGCTCGAAGATGTCCGCTTCGACCATGTGCGTGAAGTCGTTCTCCACGAGCAGCGCCCGGCCGTGCGCGAGGACGACGGGGTCGTTGTCGATGTAGACGACCGTGTGGTCCTTGTCGATGCGCTGGACGATCTGGTGCGTGTTCTCCGCCGTCGGCAGGCCCGAGCCGCAGTCGACGTACTGGCGGATCCTGGTCTGGCTCGCGAGCATCCGCAGCGCGCGGTTGTGGAAGCCGCGGTTGCCACGGGCGATGTCGACGGCTTCCGGGACCGCGGCACGGATCTTCTCCATCACCACGCGGTCGACTTCGTAGAAGTTGTTGCCGCCGAGGAACCCGTCGTAGATCCGCGCGATGCTCGGCCGGGCGGGGTCGACTCCGACCGGCTTCTGGCTCGGGGACAGCGTCTCGGACATGGCGACCTCGCAGGACTCCGGCGCGTGGCGTTGGGCCACCCAGCGTAGTAGCTCGGGTCCGCGCGGTGAAGACGAGGTCAGCCGCTGGGGCGAAGCCGCTGGTCGGGGATGTCGTCGCGGGCGCGCTCGGCGCGTTCGCGGCGCAGCCGCTCGAGGTGCTGCTCGATGCGGCGGTCGAGGTCTCGCGCGGCCTCGGACAGTTCCGTCAGGTCGCGACGGGACGCCGGGTGCTCGATGGCCCCGGTGTCCACTTCGTCCCCTGCCCTGTCCACTACCGGCACCTCCCGGATCGGCCTGGCCCCCGCCTTCCCTGCGTTACTGCCCCACCGGGCGCTCGCCAAAACACCCCGGGTCGTGAGCCTCGGCACGCCGCTGCCGCCGTCCGGTGGACCCGTCCCGAAATCCCTGGTGCCAATTCTGACCACATGGTAGAAATTGAGGACCCGCCACCGTGACCCCAGGAGCTGGGATGAGCCCGCTTTCCGTGCAGCTGTACTCGGTCCGCGACGCCTTCGCGGCGGACCCCGCCGACACCCTGCGGCGGCTCGCCGCGATCGGCTTCACGCAGGTCGAGCCCTACGGCGTCGTCGAGAACGTCGAGGCCCTCCGGGCCGGCCTGCCGGCGAACGGGCTGACCGCCCCGACCGCGCACGCGCGCCTGCTCGGCGCCGACCAGGCGGCCGTCTTCGCCGCGGCGGCGGAGCTGGGCATCGGCCTGGTGATCGACCCGCTCGTCAAGCCCGAGCAGTGGCAGGACCCGGCCGACATCGCCGCGACGGCCGAGGCGCTGAACGCCGCGGCGAAGGTCGCGGCCGAGCACGGCGTCGGCGTCGGCTACCACAACCACTGGTGGGAGCTGGAGTCCCGGATCGACGGCCGCAGCGCCTTCGAGGTGTTCGCCGACCAGCTCGACCCGGCCGTCGCGCTCGAGGTCGACACGTACTGGGCCACCGCCGGCGGCGAGGACGCGGCCGCGCTGCTGGGCCGGCTCGGCGACCGCGTCCGGGCCATCCACGTCAAGGACGGCGGCCTCGCCACCGACGCCTCCGGCCAGCTCCCCGCCGGCCAGGGCCGGGTGCCGGTCGCCGAGGTGCTCGCGGCCGCGCCCGCCGCGCTGCGCGTCATCGAGTTCGACGCCTACGACGGCGACCTCTTCGAGGCCATCGCCGCCAGCCACGCCTTCCTCACCGGCGCCGGCCGGTGACCGGCGGCCCGGTCGGCGTCGGGGTGATCGGCGCCGGCGTCATCAGCGGCACCTACCTCGAGAACCTCACGAGCTTCCCCGACGTCCGCGTGCTGCGGATCGCCGACCTCGACGCCGCCCGCGCCACCGCACAGGCGGAGAAGTTCGGCGTCCCGCACGCGAGCACGGTGCCCGAGCTGCTCGACGACCCCGGGGTCGAGATCGTCGTCAACCTGACCCTCCCAGCGTCGCACGTCGAGGTCGGGCTCGCCGCCCTCGAAGCGGGCAAGCACGTCTGGGCGGAGAAGCCGCTCGCCCTCGACCGCCAGACCGGCCGCAAGCTGCTGGACCGCGCACGGGAGAAGAACCTGCGCGTGGCCAGCGCGCCCGACACCGTGCTCGGCGCCGGCCCGCAGACCGCCCGCCAGGCCGTCGACGCGGGCCGGATCGGGCGGCCGCTCACCGCGCTCGCGCTGTTCCAGGTGCCCGGGCCGGAGAGCTGGCACCCGGCGCCGGAGTTCCTCTTCCAGGCCGGCGGCGGGCCGCTGCTCGACATGGGCCCGTACTACCTGACCACGCTGGTGCAGCTGCTCGGCCCGGTCCGGCGGGTCACCGCGGCCGGCGGCCGGGCGCGCGAGACCCGCGTGATCGGGTCCGGGCCGCGCGCCGGGACGGAGTTCCCGGTGACGGTGCCGACCACGGTCACCGCGCTCGTCGAGTTCGAGGCGGGCGGCTCGGCCCAGCTCGTGCTGAGCTTCGACTCGGCGCTCAAACGGGCCGGGTTCGTCGAGGTGACCGGCACGCTCGGCACCGCCGTGCTGCCGGACCCGAACCGCTTCGACGGGCCGACCCGGCTGCACCTGCTCGGGCACGAGGAGCCGGAAGAGCTGCCGGCGCACGGGCACGCGGCGTCGCGCGGCACCGGCGTGCTGGAGCTGGCCCGGGCGATCCGCGCGGGGGTGCCGGAACGCGCGTCCGGCGAGCTGGCCTACCACGTGCTCGACACGATGCTGGCCATCGACGAATCGATGACCCGCGGGCAGTCCGTCGAAGTCGTCAGCAGTGTCGAGGTCCCGCCCGCGCTGCCGGCGGCCTGGGACCCGTACGCGAAAACCCTCTAGATCGGGACGGTGAGCAGGTTCTGCAGGGCGAAGCGCAGCGAACCGACCAGGTCCACGTCAGCGGGCGCGGTCAGCCACTGCACCTGCAGGCCGTCCATCAGCGCGATGAACGTCAGCGCGGCCATCCCGGGCTCGACGCCGTCGCGCAGCTCGCCGCGGGCGGCCAGGGCTTCGAACGACTCGTGCACGCTGGCGCGCGCGGCCCGGTAGTGGCGCACGAAGTACTCGTGCGCCGGGTGGTCCGCGGCGACCGCCTCGGCGGCCAGCCGCGAGTAGAGGTCGACGATGCCGGGGTGCCGGACGTTGTGCCCGGCGAGCGCGACGAAGTGGCGCAGGACCTCGATGCCGGGCGGCACCGTCAGCTGCTCGCGCTCGGAGTCCTCGGCGTCGCGCCGTTCGAGCACCGCGGCGAGCAGGGCCTCCTTGGTGGGGAAGTGGTACAGCAGGCCCGCGTGGGAGATCCCGACGCGCTTGGCGATCTCCCGCAGCGACGAGCCGTGGTAACCGAGCTCGCCGTAGGCCGCGGCCGCCGCCGTGATGATGTCCTCACGGCGGATCCGGCCCTTCAGGTAGCCCCCGGTCACGGGGTCGCGGTGGTCTCGGCGGCGTGCACGGCACCATCATGCCGCAGCGGCTTTTCGCACAACCGACGTGAGCGGACGAACAAACCGGTTGTGCGAAATCCGGTGGCTTGCGAGCATCGCGGGGTGAAGAGCGCGGAACGCCAGCGGATCATCGTCGAGCGGCTGCGGGACGCCGACCAGGTCGCCGTCACCGAGCTGGCCGAGGTGACCGGCGCGTCGGAGATGACCGTGCGCCGCGACCTCGACCACCTCGCCGCGAGCGGGGTCCTGCGCCGGGTGCACGGCGGCGCCGTGGCGGCCTCGCCGTCCGGGATCGAGCCCCCGTTCGCGGCCCGGGCGACGGCCGCGACCGCGGCGAAGCGGGCCATCGCGGCCGCCGCGGCGGAGCTGATCCACGACGGCGAAACGATCGTCCTCGACAGCGGCACCACCGCCCTCGAGCTGGCCCGGCTGCTGCGCGGGCGCTCGGTCACCGTGATGCCGCTGTCCCTGCACGCGGCCCGGGAGCTGGCCGAGGCCCCGGGGATCCGGCTGCTGCTGCCGGGCGGCGAGCCGCGGCCGGGGGAGCAGGCCCTGGTCGGCCCGCTGACCCTGGCTTCGCTGCGCGCCCTGCGGTTCGACGTCGCCGTGCTGAGCCCGTGCGCGTTCGGGCTCGACACCGGGCTCACCGCCTTCGACCTCGGCGACGCCGAAGTCAAGCAGCAGGCCCTCGACGTCGCGGCCCGGGCGATCGTGCTCGCCGACGGCGCCAAGTGGGGCCGTGCCGCCCTCGCCCACGTCTGTCCCGCCGATCGCGCGGACGTCGTGATCACCGACCCCGGCGCGCCCGAAGACCAGCGCGCGGCCCTGGCCGAACGCGGCGTGCTCGTGCACGTCGCCGTCCCCACCCCCACGGAGAGCCGATGACGACCGCACCGCCCCGCCCGCGCGCCGCCCGCGCCGCGACCTTCATGTTCTTCGCCCTCAACGGGTTCGGGATGGGCATGTGGGTCGTGCACATCCCCAACGTCGAGCGCGCGACCGGCATTTCGCACAGCACCCTGGGCGCGCTGCTGCTGGTGCTCGGCGGCGCGGCGTTCGCCGGCATGCAGATCTCCGGTCCGCTCGTCGACCGGCTCGGGCACCGCAAGCTGGTCCCGGCGGCGGGGGTGTTCCTCGGCCTCGCGCTGTGCGCGCCGGGGTTCGCTAACTCCTGGTGGACGCTGGGGCTCGCGCTCGCGCTGTTCGGCTTCGGCAACGGCGCGATCGACGTCGGCATGAACGCGCACGCCGTGGTGGTGGAGCGGGCCTACCCGCGCCCGATCATGGCGGCCTTCCACGCGATGTGGTCGATCGGCGGCGCGTTCGCGGCGGTCATCGGCGCGGCGACGCTCGGCGCCGGCGTCCCCACCGGGGTCACGCTCACCTGCACCGGCCTGTTCTGCGTGCTGCTTTCCCTGCTGGCGGCCCGGTTCCTGATGGAGCCGTCGGACGCGCCCGCCGTCGAGGAGACCGCGGCGGAGGCCGCGCCGGTCCGCCGCCGGCCGCCGGGGCGCGTGGTCTGGCTGCTCGGCCTGCTCGCACTGGCGCTGATGCTGTCGGAGGGCGTGGCGAACGACTGGGCCGCGCTGCACATGGAAAAGGTGCTCGGCACGTCGGCCTCGACGGCGGCGTTCGCCTACGGCGCGTTCGCGGTGGCGATGACGACCGGCCGCTTCCTGACCGACCGCGTCGCGGCCTGGGCCGGCCCGGCCGCGATCGTCCGCTACGGCGCGGCGCTCGCGGCGGTCGGCCTGTCGATCGCCGCGGCGGCTCCCTGGGTGCCGCTGTCCCTGGTGGGCTGGGCGCTGTTCGGCCTGGGCCTCTCGGGCGGCGTCCCGCAGCTGTTCACCGCGGCGGGCAACCTGGACACGCGGGCGTCCGGCGCGCTGATGGCCCGCGTGGTCGGCCTCGGGTACGTCGGGCTGCTGGCGGGGCCGGCGGTGATCGGCGGCCTGACGCGGTGGATGCCGCTGAACGTCACCTTCGTGCTGCCGGTGGTGCTGTGCGTCCTGGCGGCGCTGTTCGCCGGGGTGCTGAGCCCGAAGCCGGAACCGGCGGAACAGCCCGTCGGCTGAGCCTCACCCCTCCCGCAGGCTGCGCGCGAATTCGCGTGCCCGGGCCACGCACTCGGCGTGCCTCGCCGCCGCCCGGGGCCGGAAGTCGCGGTCGCCGGCCGGCTCGGTGCCGGTTTCCCCCTCGTCCATGGTGAGGTGGGTGAGGAAGGCGACCAGCTCCGGGCGGGTCGCGGGCGACGCGGCGAGCTCTTCGCGGACGTCCGGCGGGAACCCGCTCGAGTACCGGGCGCCGTGGTACTCGTCGACCACCCCGAGAAACAGCGCGTCGAGGTTCGGGAACGACGCCGGATCGACGACCTCGGGCGGGAGCGGGACGGCGAACGGGCGCCGGGCTTCGTTCCAGCAGTCCTGTTCCAGGTCCAGCTCGACCAGCGTCCGGGCCGCCCGGGAGGCGGCCAGCTCGGCCAGGCCGTCGTCGCCGATCACGTTGTCGTGCAGGTTCAGCTCCCACAACCCGGGCAGCGCGCTCCAGGCCGCCAGCGCCTTGGCGCCCGCCGAGCCGATGTTGTTGTAGGCCAGGGAGATCCCGGTCAGCGCGGGCATCGGCCCGAGCGCTCGGACGTCGTGGTCGCCGAGCTCGCAGGCGGCGACGTCGAGCGTGCGCAAGGGCGGCCGGACCGGCGTGTCCGCGGGCCAGCCTCCGACGGGGTTGTTCGAGACGTCCAGCTCCGCGAGGTGACGCAGGTGCTCCGACGTCAGCAGGGCGCGGAGCCCGGCGGCGCCGAGCCCGGTGGCCGCCAGCCCGAGCCGGGCCAGGTTCTCCGCGTTGGGGGAGCGGGCCCAGGCTTCGGCTCCGGCGTCCCCGAGCGGTTGGACGGTGGGCCTGGTGTAGTACGGCGAGCCGCCGCTGCCGGACAGGTCGAGGTCCGTCAACGCGGGGAACCGGACGCCGGTCGCCAGGTGCCGGGCGCCCGTCTCCGTCAGGGAGTTCTTGCTGAGGTCCAGCTGCCGCAGCCGGGGGAAGGACCCGGTGAACGCGGCGGCGGTCCGGTCGGTGGCCACGACGTCCGTGAGCGTCAGCCGCTCGACGCGGTCGCGGTCGAGCGCGCCCACGACGTGCGTGAGCGCGGCGTCGCCCAAGGGCAGCAGGGTGAGGTTCAGCTCGGTCAGCTGCGGCAGGACTCCGGAGATGGCGGCCAGGCCGCGCGCACCGAAGCCCTCCCGGCCCATCGGCAACGGAATTCCCTGTAGCCGCAACACTTTCAGGCCGGACAGGTCCGCCTCGGCGAAGAAGATCTCGCAGGCTTCGTCGGCCTCCTCGTGGACGTTGCCGAAGAACGGCGTCCCGCCGGGGTGGCTGCGCTCGGCGGCGCAGCGGAAACCGAGCGCCAGCCGCTCGAGCCGGGCGAGCCCGGGGCAGGCCGCGAGCTCCCGCGCCTCCCCGGCATCGGCGATGAGGACGTCGGCGGAGCGCAGGTCCGGGACGAGATCGGCGCGGAGCAGGTGCACCAGGTCCGGTGCCCGCACGCCGGCGTGGCGCAGTCGCAGGGGCCGCCCGGCGGGCGGGCGGAACGGCGGTTTGCCGAAGTGCCACAGGTCTTCGCGGATGTCGAGCAGGTCCAGCGCCTCGAGCCGCGCGAGTTCGGGTGCGGCGGCCAGGTTCGCGACGAGCGTGGCGTCCGTCGGCATCAGGGCACCGAGACGCAGTGAGCGCAGGTTCTCCCAGCCGGGCAGGTCCCGGACGACCGCTTCGAGCGGTTCCCGGGCGAACCAGCCGAGGTCGAGGTGGGTGATCCCGCGGAACTCCGGCCGCGCCCGCGGGTCCGGGAACGCCGGGTTCGCCGTGCCGGGGTGTCCGGAGCGCCGCGCGATCGACCGCGCGAGCCGCCAGCCCGGCCGCGAATGGCCCGCGTCCAGCGCCGCGAGCCAGGACCACGGCGCTTCGCGCACCTCGTCGGGCCAGGACGCCAGCCGCCGCTCGCAGAGCTCGACGAGGTGCGCCGGGCTGCCCGCGCGGCCGAGAAGCGCGCAGAGCGCCCGGAACGCGAGCTTGCCCGGTGGCCCGCTCAGCGCCCGCTCGATCTCCGCCTGGTGGTCGATCATGGGCGCCACGCTAGCGAGAGGCACCGACAAAAACCGGTGAGCCGATCACCAAGTGGCTAGTGTCGACAGTTGGCGACTTGCTCGATTCCGAATCCTTGACACAGCGCAGGACGGAGTCGCACACTCTCCCGAAGTGTCGACACCTTGCGATCCGCAGTGCAGCCATCGGCAAGGAGGAGCGGTTGTGACCCACCCACCAACCCCGGACGAGGCGAGGGCCCGCTGATGTCCGAAACGAACGTCTGCCTGGACGCACGGGACCTGCTGCTCGGGCACAAGGCCCGCCGCGGCGGCGCCTTCTCGACCGCGTGCCTGGACCTGAACCTGCAGATCCGCGACGAGGAGTTCGTGGTCATCGTCGGGCCGAGCGGCTGCGGCAAGACCACCTTCCTGGAAGCCGTCGCCGGGCTCGTCCCGGTCGCCGGCGGCGCGCTGGAGCTGGCCGGCCGCCCGATCACCGGGCCGGGGCCGGAACGGTCGCTGGTGTTTCAGCACGCCTCGCTCTACCCGTGGCGGACCGTGCTCGACAACGTCCTCTTCGGACCGCAGGTGCAGGGCAGGCTCAGCGACCGGACCCGGAAAAGGGCCGAAGAGCTGCTCGACGTCGTCGGCCTGGCCAAGGTCGCGAAGAAGTACCCGCACGAGCTGTCCGGCGGGATGAAGCAGCGCGTCAACCTGGCCCGCGCCCTGGCCACCGACCCGACACTCCTGCTGCTCGACGAGCCGTTCGGCGCGCTCGACGCGCAGACCCGGGAGACCCTGCAGGACGAGCTGCTGCGGATCTGGCAGGCCGGTGCGGTCGGCACCAAGAAGACCGCGATGTTCGTGACGCACGACGTCAACGAGGCCGTGCTGCTGGCCGACCGCGTGCTCGTGTTCTCCCCGTCGCCCGCGCACGTCGCGCTGGAAGTGGTCATCGACGTCCCCCGGCCCCGCGACGCCGCCTGGCGGCGCAGCGCGGAGTTCCTGGCCTACGGCGACAAGATCCTTTCGGCCCTCCACCACGAACCCGCCCCAGCTTCGGAGCCGAGCCATGACAACAGCGTCACTCCCGCGCACGACACCACCACCCGCACCGGCGACACTGCCGGCGAGCTCAGGCTGGGTGCAGCGACACCGTAGCGGCCTGCTCGGCACGGCCGGCATCCTGATCGTGCTGGTGCTGTGGCAGCTCGCCACGGCGACCGGCCTCGTCGACGTCTCCTTCAGCAGCAACCCGCTGCGCATCGCCGCGGCCGAGGGAAAGCTGTTCGGCAGCGGCGAAATCTACCCCGCGCTCGGCGCGACCGGCCTGGAACTGCTGTGGGGACTGGGCATCACGTTCGTGCTCGGCATCCCGATCGGGCTGGTGCTCGGCCGCAGCCGGGTGCTGCACGACATGACCGAGCCGATGGTCAACATCCTGTATTCGGTGCCGTACGTGATGTTCCTGCCGATCATCATCTTCTGGTTCGGCATCGACAACACCTCCCGCGCGATCGTCATCGTGTGGGCCGCGATCCTGCCGCTGATCATCAACATCACCGCAGGCGTGCGGAACCTCGACAGCGACTACACCCGCGTCGCGACAGTGTTCTGCACGCCGCGGCTGAAGTTCTTCTACACCATCGCGTTGCCCGCGACCCTGCCCTACATCCTCGCCGGCGTCCGGCTGGCCGTCGGCCGCGCGCTGGTCGGCGCGATCGTCGCCGAGCTGTTCCTGGCCAGCCAGGGCCTCGGGTACTTCGTGCAGACGCAGACCTCGAACTTCAACATGGACTCGGCGATGGCCGGGATCGTCATCCTCGCCGTGCTCGCCCTGGTCCTGAACTGGGCCGTCCGGCTCGTCGAACGCCGTTTCACCCACTGGGCAGGTGCAGAATGAAGACACTCCTCGCGGCCGCGACCCTCCTGCTCGCGCTCACCGCGTGCAGCGGCGGCGCGGGCGGCACGGTCACCGCCGACGCGAGCGGCGCGCTGCCGGTCACCATCGGCTACACCGCGCTCGGCGCGGGCTACTCCGACCTCTACACCGCGCAGGACTACGGCATCTTCGCCAAGCACGGCCTGAACGTGAAGCTCACCCGGCTCAACGACAGCTCGCAGCTGGTCGCCGGGCTGGCCAGCAACAGCGTCCAGGTCGGTGTCGGCGTCGCCGCCGACACCGCGGCGGCCATCATGAAGGGCGCGGACCTCAAGTACGTCGCGATGTCCGAACCCCACTACAACCTGGAGATGTGGGCGAGCCCGGACGTCCGGTCGGTGGCCGGGCTCAAGGGCAAGAAGGTCGCCATCACCTCACCCGGCTCGGAAAGCGACTTCGGGCTCACGGCGTTGCTGGAAGCGAACGGCCTCAAGCGTGAAGACGTCACGGCGGTCTTCGTCAAGGGCGTCCCGGCCGAGGTGGCCGCGCTGGGCAGCGGCGCGGTGTCGGCGATCCTCACCCAGCCGCCCAACGGCACCGAGAGCCGGAACAAGGGCGCGCACCGGCTCGCCGCGCTGTCGAACATGCCGTTCCCGCTCGGCGCCTACACCGTGCAGTCGCGGTACCTGCAGAGCAACCGTGAGGTCGTCAAGCGGTTCGTCGCGGCGGAAGCCGAGGCGCTGCAGTACATCCGCGGGCACAAGAACGAGACGGTGAAGAGCATCCAGAAGTACAGCGGCGTGCAGAGCACCGAACTCGCTTCCTACGCCTACGACTTCTTCCTCGACGTCTGGGCGAAGACGCCGGTGGTGGACGAGAAGGTGATCAAGCAGGCCTTCGACGAAGCCGCGGCGAACGCGAAGACCACCGCGCCGCCGGACATCACGAAGTACATCGACAACAGCCTCACGGCGTCATGACCTTCGAAGCCGAGTGGGCGAAGTACCTGACCGAACGGGACCGCGCCGTGCTCGCGACGACGTCGTGGGCGAAGCGGGCCCCGTTCGGCCTGGGTACCAACCCGGCGGTGCTCGTCGTCGACCTCTACTACGCGGCGCTCGGCCTGCCCCGTCAGGACATCCTCGGCGCGGTGGAGGACTGGCCGAGCGCGTGTGGTGACGACGGCTGGGCCGCGGTCGACCGGACCGCGCCGGTGCTGGCCGCGGCCCGCGACGCCGGCGCGCCGGTGCTCTACTTCCACGCGACCCCGGCGAGCCACGGCCGGTGGAACCGCAAGCCGGGTTCGACGCTGACCCCGAAGTCCACTGTGGACCCGAATGCCATCGTCGCCGAAGTGGAACCCGAGCCCGGTGACATCGTGCTGGAGAAGATCGGGCCCAGCTGCTTCCACGGCACCCCGCTGGACACGATGCTGCGGATGGGCGGGCACGACACGCTGTTGGTCGTCGGGGAGGCCACGAGCGGGTGCGTGCGCTCGACCGTCGTCGACGCCTGCAGCCGCGGCTACCGGGTCGGCGTGGTCGGTGACTGCTGTTTCGACCGGTTCGAGGCGTCGCACTGGCTGAGCCTGTTCGACCTGGACCAGAAGTACGCGGACGTGCTCACCGCGGAGGCGGCGATCGAGCGCCTCCGCCAGACCTCGCGAAGGGTTCCGCATGACCGACCTGCGTAAGTGGCTCACCGAGACCGAGGCGGCCGGGGAGATCCAGACCGTCGAGGGCGCGCACTGGGACCTCGAGATCGGCGCGCTGTCCCAGGTCAACTACCGGCGTTCGCAGCCGCGGGCGCTGATGTTCGACAACATCAAGGACTACGCGCGGGGCCTGCGGGTGCTGTCCGGTTCGGTCAGCAACCCGCGGCTGCTCGGGTCGGTGCTCGGCCTCGGCTGGGACAACACCGACGAGGACCTCGTCGAGAAGCTGGCCGTCAAGCCGGGGGAGTGGATCGAGCGTTCCGGCGACTTCCGTGCCGTGACCGTCGAGGACGGCCCGCTGCTGTCCCACGTGGACGACGAGATCGACCTGCTGAAGTTCCCGGTGCCGCGCTGGCACGAAGGGGACGGCGGCCGGTACATCGGCACCGGCTGCGCGGTGGTCACCCGCGACTACGACACCGGCCGGATCAACCTCGGCGCGTACCGGATGCAGGTGCAGGACGACGGCCGCTCGGCGAGTGTCAACATCGAGGCGGGCAAACACGGCGCCCAGCACCTGCGCCGCTGGTTCGAGGCCGAGGGCCGGGCGCCGATCGCGGCGTCGCTGGGCCACCACCCGGCCTACCTGGTCGCGGCCGGCGTCGAGGTGCCCGGTGACGTCTCGGAGTACGACTACGTCGGCGCGATGGCCGGTGCCCCGGTGCGCACGATCGCCGGGCTCGCGACCGGGCTGCCGCTGCCGCACGACGCCGAGATCGCCATCGAGGGCTGGGTGCGGCCGGACGACAAGCGCCCGGAAGGCCCGTTCGGCGAGTGGACCGGGTACTACTCCGGCTCCCGCGACCCGATCCTCACCATCGACGTCGAGAAGGCCTACTACCGCGACGACCCGATCCTGCTCGGCGCGCCGCCGGGCAAGCCGCCGCACGACTACTCGTACATGCGGACAGTCATGAAGTCCGCGATCATCACCGACTCGCTGCGCAAGACCGGCCTGCCGGGCCTGCGCGGCGTCTGGGCGCACGAAGCGGGCGGCGGGCGGTCGCTGCTGATCGTGGCGATCGAACAGCGGTACGCGGGCCACGCGCGGCAAGCGGCGTACCTGACGTCGCAGCTGCCGAACGCGGCGTACATGAACCGGTTCACCGTCGTCGTCGACCACGACGTCAACCCGCGCGACCTCGGCGAGGTCGTCTGGGCGATGTGCGGGCGGACCGACCCGTCGATCGACATCGAGGTGATGCGGCGGACCTGGGGCAGCCGCGTCGACCCGCTGACACCGCCGGGCGCGGTGCCGTTCACCAGCCGCGCGATCATCGACGCCTGCCGTCCGTTCGAGCGGCTGGGCGACTTCCCGGCGGTCGCGGAGTCGAGTCCCTCGTTGGTCGCCGACGTGAGCCGGCGCTGGCCCGAGGTGCTCGGTTAAGTGACCGCGGTCGACCTGCCGGACCTGCGGCGAGAGCTGCTCTTCACGGCGTTGCGCGGGGTGGAGGGCAGTTCCTCGCTGGCGTTCACGATCTTCCAGGAGGTCGCGATCGGCATCGTCGAAGGGCGGCTGCCGCCGGGCCACGAGGTCAACTCGGCCGAGCTCGCCCGCCGGTTCAGCACTTCGCGCACGCCGGTGCGGGAAGCGTTGCTGCTGCTGGAACGCGAGTCGCTGGTGATCGTCCCGCCGCGGCGGCGGCCGTACGTGTCCCCGGTGGACATGGCCCAGGTGCGGGAGATCTACGAGATCCGGGCGTCGCTCTACGCGCTAGTGAGCGAGCTGGTCGTGGCGCGGGCCTCGGACGCGGAGATCGCCGGTCTCCGGCGGTGGCAGGGACTGCTGGAGTCGGACGCGCAGGCGGGCGACGTCGACGCGTACTTCTGGCACAACGTGGGGTTCCGCAACGCCGAGGCGAGCCTGTCGAAGAACGGCGAGCTCCAGCGGCGGCTCAGCTCCCTGGGCCTGCAGATGCACCGGTTCCGCCACCTGAGCCTGTCGCTGCCCGGCCGGCTCCTGCATTCGGTGGCCGACCACGAGCGGCTGGTGAACGCCTACGCCGACCGGGACGCCGGGCTGGCGGCGGCGGTGAGCCGGTCGCTGGTGATGCGCGGGTACCGGGCGATCGAGCGCTCCGGCGGGGTCTGACTTGGCTTTTGCGACAAGTCGTCGTATCGTTTGCGACAGATTGTCGTAAACGGAGGTTTTCATGAACACACTCGCCGACCGCGCCGAGCTCCTCGACCTGATGGGCCGGTACGCCGACATCGCCGACCAGAAGGAGTACGAGACGCTGCCCGGCCTCGTCTTCACCGACCCGCTGACGCTCGACTTCGAGTCGGTCGTCGGCATGCCGCCGATGACCGTGCCCCTGCCGGACTACCTCGAGAACCTGCGCGCGTCCTTCGCGCCCTTCGTGGCGACGCACCACGTCATCACCGGTCACGTCATCACCCTCGACGGCGACCGCGCGAAGATCCACGCACACGTCCGCGCCGAGCACTGGGTCCCGGACGAGGTCGCCGCCGGGGGACCGAACCGCTGGCTGGTGGCCGGGTTCTACGACGACGAAGCGGTCCGCACGGCCGCCGGCTGGCGGCTCACCCGCGTGAAGCTGACCGCGAACCACCAGGAGAACGCGCACCTCGCGGCCGCGGCGGCGGTACGGTAGCGCATGCCGCGGATCCGGGGAGCCAGCATCGAGGAGCACCACGAGCTGGTGTGGGCCGCCCTCGCCGACGCGATGCGGCAGCTGGTCGGCGAGCGGTCCTACGACTCGATCACCATGGGCCACATCGCGGACCGGGCCGGGCTCGCCCGCAACACGCTCTACAACTACGGCCGCGACAAGGGCGCGCTGGTCCTGGCGCTGACCCGGCGCGCGTGCCGTCCCCTCCTCGAGCGGGTCGCCGCGATCGCCGCGCGGACCGGCGACCCGGCCGGCGACCGGATGCGGGAGATCGTCGACGCGGTCCTGGAGGCGTCCACCGACCAGACGATGCAGCTGATGTTCCTGCCGGGCTCCGGCCCGCTGGTCGACGAGGTGCCGAAGGGGCCCGAGAACCCGTTCCACACGATCGTGGCCGAGGTGGAGCACGTCGTACGCGACGGCATCACCCGCCGGGAGTTCCGCGACGTCGGCGACGTGCCGCTCGTGGTGGAGCTGCTGTCCGGGGCCATGCGCGCGGGCGCCGAGCGCATCGGCCGGGACCCGGCCGCCTTCCCGGCGACGGTCCGCGCGGCGCGGGACGTCGTGCTCGCGGCGCTGGCCCGCGGGTCAGTCCTCGAGGCCTGACCACCCCGAGGCCTCGATCGACTGCAGCCCGGTCATGATGATCGACCGCGTCAGCGCCACGGCCAGCGCCGCGTCCCGGTCGGCGTAGGCCGCCAGCAGCCGTTCGTGGTCCTCCACCGACCGGTCCAGCCGGCCCGGCAACGACAGGCTGACGTGCCGCAGCTGCAACGTCCGCAAGCCGAGCGAGCTCAGCAACCGCGTCAGCTGGCGGTTCCCCGCCACCTCCGCCTCGGCCTGGCGGAAGGAGACGTTGTGCCAGAAGTACGCGTCGACGTCGCCGCGCGCGGCGTCCTCCCGCAGGTGCTCGTGCCAGGTCCGCAGCGGCGCCAGGTCCGCGTCCGCCGCCACGATCAGCTCGCTCACCAGCGCGTGCAGGCTCGCCCGGATCTCGTACAGCTCACGCGCCTGCGCCAGCGTCACCGGTGCGACCCGGGGCCGGCGGCGGGCGGGGATGTCCACCAGCCCTTCGCGCTGCAACGTCAGCAGCGCCTCCCGCACCGGCGTGCGCGAAGTGCTGAAGCGGCGGGCCAGGTCGACGGAGTTGACGTCGGCGCCAGGGGGCAGGCTGCCGTCGATGATGCGGACCGCCAGGTCCTCGACGATCCGGTCGACCAGCGAGACATCCCCGGTTCCGTCGCGCAGCAGCCGGCGCAGGATGTCGCCGCCGAGGCGGTCGCCGGTCAAGAGTGCTCCTCCGGGTCGGTGGTCGCTACCAGCCGCAATACTTCCAGCATCTGCCGCGCGGCGGGGGGATGACCCGCCTCGAGCAACCGCACCGCCGCGATCCGGCGGCGGGGCGCCGGCCCGGCGAGCGGCACCGCGACGACGTCGGGGCGCTGGGCGACCAGCGCGAGCCGCGGGGCCGCGCCGATGCCGATCCCGACCGCGACCAGGCCCTGCACCGACAGGTAGTCCTCGGCCGCGAAGCCGATCCGCGGCTCGAACCCGGACAGCCGGCACAGGGTCGTGAACGCCTCGTCGTAGGGCGGCCGGTGGCTGCGCACCACCCACGTCTCGCCGGCCAGCTCCCGCAGCTCCACTTCGGACTCCCCGGCGACCGGGTGGTCCACCGGCACCAGCACGCACAGCGGGTCGTCGGCCAGGTGGACCCACTCGACGTCGGCCGGCACCGACCGCGGGTCGAAGTCGTAGTCCCAGACCAGGCCGAGGTGGATCGAGCCGTCGCGCAGGGCCGCGGTCATGTCGGACGCGTGCGCCGAGTGCAGGACGAGCTTCGTCTCCGGGTACCGGTGCTGGTACTCGCGCACGACGCGGGGGATGAGGTCGGCCCCGGCGGTCGGGAACGCGCCGAGCCGCACCGACGAACGCTGCGCCTTGAGGTCCGACATCTCCTGCTCGATGTGGGCGATCGTGCCGAGCAGGCCGGTGCTGCGCTCCGACAGCAGCTTGCCCGCCTCGGTGAGCTCGATCCCGCGTGGGCCGCGGATCATCAGCGGCACGCCCAGCTGCCGTTCGAGCAGCGCCATCTGCTGGGAGACGGCGGAGTGCGTCATGAACAGGGCCTCGGCGGCCGCGGTGAACGAGCCGTGCTCGGCCACCGCGGAGAAGATCTGCAGCCGCCGCGCCTCCAGCACTCCGGTCCCCTTCGTCACCGCCCCAGCAGGTCGGCCGGGTCGGCCCTGCTCAGCTCGCCGTCCCACGGCTCGGGGGCCAGCTCCGATAGTCCCACCCGGGCCAGCGCGCGGCGAGCGGTGTAGTCGACGAGGTCCCCGACGGTCCGCGGCCGCGGGTAGAACGCGGGCACCGGCGGCGCGACGATCGCGCCGGCCTCGGTCACCGCGACCATCGACTTCAGGTGCCCCAGGTGCAACGGCGTCTCGCGGACCATCAGCAGCAGCGGCCTGCCCTCCTTGAGGCAGACGTCGGCGGCGCGGCTGACCAGGTCGTCGGTGTAGCCGGTGGCGATCGCCGAGAGCGTCTTGATCGAGCACGGCGCCACCAGCATCGCCGCGACCGGGAAGGACCCGGACGCGATGGCCGCCCCGATCTCGCCCGGGCGGTAGGTGACGTCGGCGAGCGCGCGGACGTCGGCCACCGTGAGGTCGCATTCGTGGCGCAGGGTGAGGATCCCGGCCTTGGACAGCACCAGGTGCGTCCGGAACTCCGGCCGCTCGCGCAGGAGTTGCAGGATGCGCACGCCCAGGCACGCTCCGCTGGCGCCGGTGATCGCCACGACCACGTTCCGGGGTTCCGTCACGACCGCCACCTTCCACTGGGGACTCGTCCGGCCATCGCAGCACGAACGCCCGCCGGAAGCGATACCCCGGCTGTCAGTTCTCCTTACAGCTGCTGCCAGGAAAGGGCGCTGGTCCGCCGCGCGGGCCCGGCCTAGCGTCGGGACACAACCCGACGGTGGAGGTGAGTCGGACGGAAGTCCTCGACACGCACGCGCACATCGTGCCGCGCTCGCTGCTGACCACGCTGGAAAAGGCCCCCGTGGCGGGGTTCTCGGCGCGGCGCACCGACGCGGGCTGGGTCGTGGCGGTCCCCGGCGCCGGGGACACCCGGCCGATCGGCGCGCGGATGACCGAAGCCGCACCCCGCGCGGCCTGGGTGCGTCAATCCGGTGTCACGCGGCAGATCCTCTCGCCGTGGCTGGACATCCAGTCGGCGCCGTTGAACCCGACCCGTGCCCGTGACTGGGCGCGCACGGTCAACGACACGATGGCGGAGTCGGCGGACGGCACCGTCGTGCTCGCTTCGGTGGCCACCGACAACGGTGACCAGGCGGCCGGCGACCTCCTCGAAGCCTGGAAGCGCCCGGAGTTCGCCGGGCTGCTCCTCAACACGGACCCGCCCGCCGGCCCGGCCCCGCACGAGCCGTCGTTCGATCCACTGTGGACGGTGGCGGCGGCCGAAGGGATCCCGGTCGTGCTGCACCCGCCGACGTGCGGGCCGTCGGGCGACCTCGCGTCGCTGGGCACGATGGGCAACGTCCACGGCCGGCTGATCGACAACACCGTCGCAGTCACCAAACTGATCCTCGCCGGGGTCCTCGACCGCCACCCGGACCTGCGGCTGGTGCTGGTGCACGGCGGCGGGTTCCTGCCCTACCAGGCCCACCGCCTCGACGGTGGCTACCGGACCAAGGAAGCGTTCGCCGGTGAGCTCCGGCGCGGGAAGCCGTCGGCGTACCTGGGCGACTTCCACTACGACACGGTCGGGCTGTCCGGCCCGTCGATCGGGTTCCTGGCCGGGCTCGCCGGCCCCGGGAAGGTGCTGCTGGGCAGCGACTACCCGTTCGCTCTCGGCGACCCCGAGCCGGTCCGGACCGTCCGCGAAAGCGGGCTCGACGCCGCGGCCGTCGAAGCGATCCTGCACACCAACGCCGAGACGCTCTTCCGGAGGCCCGCATGAGCCGCCCCCTGGCCGTCCGCCGCCGCGGCGCGGGTGAGCCGCTGGTCCTGCTGCACCCGCTTGCGTTGTCCGGAGAGCTGTGGACCCCGCTCGCCGACGCGCTGTCCGACGAGTTCCAGGTGTTCGCCCTCGACCTGCGCGGTCACGGCGACAGCGCGTGGGACGGCAAGCCGTTCGGCATCGAAGACCTCGCCGACGACGTCGGGCGGACCCTCGACGCGCTCGACCTGCCGTCGGCGAGCCTGCTCGGCCTCTCGCTGGGCGGCAGCGTCGCGGTGAACTTCGCCGGGCGGTACCCCGGCCGCGTCCGCTCGCTGGTGCTGGCCGACACCACGGCCTGGTACGGCGAAGACGCCGTCACGACGTGGGCCGAACGCGCGCAGAAGGCCGTCGCCGTGTCGCGGGCCAAGCAGGTGCCCTTCCAGCTGGACCGCTGGTTCTCCCCGGAGTTCCTCGACACGCACCCGGACGAGGCCGAGCGGGTGGTCAAGATCTTCCTGCGCACCAACAGTGAGGCTCACGCGGCGGCGTCGATCGCCCTGGGCGCCATGGACTCCCGGCCGCTGCTGCCGTCGGTCACCGCGCCGGCGCTGGTGCTGGTCGGCCGGCACGACTACGCGACCCCGCCGTCGATGGCCCGCGTCCTCGCCGACGGGATCCCCGGCGCCGAGCTGGAGATCCTGCCCGACCTGCGGCACCTGTCGCTGCTCGAACGCCCGCTGCTCGCCGGCCGCGTCCGGCAGCACCTGCGCCGTGTCACGGAGACCCGATGAAACCCGCCCGCTTCACCTACCACGCGCCGCGCGAGCTCGACGAAGCCCTCGAGCTGCTGGGCGAGCACGGCGACGAGGCCAAGGTCCTCGCCGGCGGCCAGAGCCTGATGCCGATGCTCAACTTCCGGCTGGCCCACATCGAGCACCTCGTCGACATCAACCGCGTCGGCGAGCGGTTCGCCACCCCGACGTTCGGCGACGACCGGATCACGATCCCCGCGCTGGTCCGGCAGCGGCACGTCGAACGCTCACCCGAGGCCGCGCGGCTGCTGCCGGTGCTCACCGAGGCCCTGCACCAGGTCGCCCACCCGCAGATCCGCAACCGCGGCACGATCTGCGGCAGCCTGGCCCACGCCGACCCGGCGGCCGAGCTGCCGAGCGTGCTCGCCGTGCTGGACGCGCGGTTCACCCTCGCTTCGGCGCGTGGCGTGCGGACGGTGCCCGCGTCGGACTTCTTCCTCTTCCACCTCACCACCGCGCTCGAGCCGGACGAGCTGCTGCTGGAAGTCAGCGTGGCCCGGCCGCCGGCGAACCAGCTCTCCGCGTTCCGCGAGTTCGCCACCCGCCGCGGGGACTTCGCGCTGGCCGGCGTCGCCGTGGTGTGCGAAGTGGACAACGGCGTCGTCACGGCGTGCCGGATCGCGGCGGCCGGCGTCGCGCCGACCCCGCAGCGGCTCACCGACACCGAGCAGCTCGTCCTCGGGCAGCCCCTCGGACCCGACCTGGGCGCGGCCGCCGAGGCCACCGCCCGCGCCCAGGTCGACCCCACCGGCGACATCCACGCGAGCGCCGGGTACCGCGCCCGGCTCACCGGCGTGCTGGTCAAGCGCGCGCTCGCCGACCTCACGGAGAAGGCCCATGCCTGAGCCCACCCACCGCGTCCGGGGCACGGTCAACGGCGCGGCGTTCGACGAAGACGTCGACTCGCGCCTGACGCTGGCCGACTTCCTGCGCGAGAAGCTGCGGCTCACGGGCACACACCTCGGCTGTGAGCACGGCGTCTGCGGCGCCTGCACGGTGATCGTCGACGGCGCCGCGACCCGCTCGTGCCTGATGCTGGCGGTGCAGGCCGACGGCGCGGCGCTCGAAACCGTCGAAGGCCTGGCGGTCGACGGCGAGCTGGCGCCGCTGCAACAGGCGTTCAAGCGCAACCACGCCCTGCAGTGCGGGTTCTGCACGCCCGGGTTCCTGATGAGCGTCACAGCCGCGCTGCGCGAGGACGACGTCCACGACGAGGCGCAGGCGCGTGAGGTGCTGAGCGGGAACATCTGCCGCTGCACCGGTTACACCGGGCTGGTCCGGTCCGTTTTGGACGTCGCGAAAGGACAGCTTGGTGCGTGAAAAGATGATCGGCGCCCAGCTCTCGCGCCGCGAGGACGAGCGGCTGCTCACCGGCCGCGGCCGGTACCTCGACGACCTCGACCTGCCCGACGCCCTGGCGGCGGCCTTCTTGCGGTCGCCGCACGCGCACGCGCGGATCACGGCGTTCGACGCTTCGGAGGCCCTCGCACTTCCTGGTGTCGTCGCGGTTTTCTCGGGTGCAGACCTGGCGGAGATCCAGAAACCGCTGGCGCCCAAGGTGCTGCACCCGCAGCTGCGTGACTACCCGCGGCTGCCGATGCCGCCGGAGGAGCTGCACTACGTCGGCGAACCCCTCGCCGTCGTCGTCGCGGAATCGCGGTACCTCGCCGAGGACGCGCTGGAACTGATCGACGTGGACTTCGAGGTGCTGCCCGCCGTCGGTTCCACGGCCGCCGCGCTGCGCCCCGGCGGCCCGCCGGCCCACACCGGGGACGAGTCCAATGTGGCCGTCCTGCTCACGCAAAGCGCGGGGGACGCGACGGCGGCGTTGACGGCCGCGCCGCACACGCTGAGCGAGGAGTTCTACCAGATGCGCGGCGGGGGCCATTCGATGGAACCGCGGGCGGTGGCCGCCCGGTTCGAGCCGGCCACCGGGCAGCTGACCATCTGGGACACCACCCAGTCGCCGCACTACGCGCGCCAGCAGCTGTCGCTGATCTACGAGATGGCCGAGGACGACCTACGCGTGATCGCCCCGCCGGACGTCGGCGGCGGGTTCGGGCCGAAAGCCCAGTTCTACGGCGAGGAAGTCGTGATCCCGTGGGTCGCGAAGAAGCTACGCCGCGCGGTGAAGTGGGTCGAGGACCGGCAGGAGAATTTCGTCTCGGCGATGATGGAACGCTCGCAGACGCACCGGATCGACGTCGGCTTCGACGACGACGGGCGGCTGCTCGCGGTCAAGGACGTGATCGAACACGACCAGGGCGCGTACTGTGCCGGACTGCAGGTGCCGTCGATCACGACCTCGACGGTGCCCGGCCCGTACAAGGTGCCGAACATCGACATCGAGCTGCGGGCCTGTTACACCAACATGGTCCCGACCTCGTCGGTGCGGGGCGCGGGGCGGCCGCAGGCGGTGTTCGTGATGGAACGCATGATGGACCGGATCGCGGCGCACCTCGGCCTCGACCCCGCCGAGGTCCGGCGGCGGAACCTGATCCAGGCCGACGAGTTCCCGTACCGCGTCGGCATCATGTTCCGCGACGGCAGCCCGCTCACCTACGACAGCGGCGACTTCCCGGCGTTGCTGGAAGGTGCGCTCTCCCGGCTCGGCTACGACGAAGCCCGGCGTGAGCAGGAGAAGCTGCGGGAAGAAGGCCGCTACGTCGGCATCGGGCTCGCGGTGTACGTCGAAGGTTGCGGTCTCGGCCCGTACGAGGGCGCGAAGATCCGCGTCACCAACCGCGGCCGGATCCTGGTGACGCTCGCCGCGGCCGGGCAGGGCCAGGGGTACGAGACGGTCTACGCCCAGATCGCCGCCGACGGCCTCGGCCTCGACATGGCCCACATCGACGTCACGACCGGCGACACCGCGCGGATCCCGTTCGGCCAGGGCACGTTCGCTTCGCGCATCACGGCCACCTGCGGCCCGGCGGTGTTCGACGCGGCGAAGCAGATGCGGGCCCGGCTGCTCGACACGGCGGCGGTGCTGCTCGGCTGCGACGTGTCCGAAGTGGACTTCGACGGCGACCACGCGTGCCTGGGCGGCGACCGGGAGAAGTCCGTTTCCCTGCAGCAGATCGCGCAGGTCGCGAACATCGGCAAGCACGGCATCACGCTGCCCCGCGGGATCACCGCCGGCCTCGAGACGGCCAGCTACTTTTCACCCGAGCGGGCGGCGTACGCCAGTGGCGCGCACGCGGCGCTGGTCGAGGTCGACCCGGAGACCGGCGAGATCACGATCCTCAAGTACGTCATCGGCCACGACTGCGGGACGGTGATCAACCCGCTGCTGGTGGACGGGCAGGTGCTCGGCGGGTTCGCCCACGGCCTCGGCAACGCGATGTACGAGGAGGCCGTCTACGACGACGAGGCCACTCCGCAGGCCACCAGCTACCTGGACTACGCGCTCGTCTCGGCGGCCGAGGTGCCCCCGGTCGAGCTGTTCCACCTCGAGTCGCCCAGCCCGCTCAACCCGCTCGGCGCGAAGGGCGCGGGGGAGGGCGGCACGGTCCCGCCGCCGGCCGCGATCGCCAACGCCGTCGAGGACGCGCTGCGCCCGCTCGGCGCCCGCGTCACCCGCGCGCCGGTGACCCCCGCGCGCATCGTCGATGCCCTGCTCGCCGCCGAAAAGAAGGTCTCCTGATGCTGATCGAGAACTCCTTCGAGGTCGCCGCCGACCCCGACGAGGTGTACCGCTTCCTGCAGGACGCCCACAACGTGGCTGCGTGCTTCCCGGGCGCCGAGCTGACCGAGGACCTCGGCGAGGACTCCTACCGCGGCAAGGTGAAGATCAAGGTCGGCCCGGTGACCGCGGCGTACCAGGGCGTGGCGAAGGTCGTCGAACGCGACGCCGTCGCGCGCACCGCGGTGCTGCTGGCCGACGGCAAGGACACCCGCGGTTCGGGCACGGCCAAGGCCCGCGCGACGATGCGCGTGACCCCGGCCGGCACGGGGGCGAACGTCGTGCTGGCGACGGATCTGACGATCTCGGGCAAGCTCGCGCAGTTCGGCCGCGGGATCATGGCCGACGTCTCGGGCCGGATGGTGGGGGAGCTGGCCTCGCGGGTCCGGGCCCGAATCGAGGGCGGCGAGGAGCCTCTGCAGGCCGCCGCCCCGCCCACCATCAGCGCGCCTGCTGCCGCACCGCCGCCTTCCGAGGTGCCGCCGATGAAGGCGGCCGAGCTGGTCCGCATCGTGCTCGCCGGGATGCTCGAACGCTGGGCCGCCCGGCTGCGCGCTCCCCGTCCCGTCCGCTGACCCCGGTCCCCAGGAGTCCCCATGGCCACCCGCATCACCGTCGACGCGCCGGTCGAGCCCGTTCCCGTCTTCGACGTCGGCATCAACGACAAGGTCCGGCTCGGCAGCGCGGTCGGGCTGGGGATCCAGAACATCCTCGGCATGGCGGGCCTGCTGATCTTCCCCGCGCTGATCGGCACCGCGTTCAAGCTGTCCGCCGCCGACACCGCCTACCTCTACGGCGTCACGTTCATGACGTCCGGGCTGGTCGTGGTCCTGCAGTCGGTGCTCCTGCTGCGGCTGCCGATCATCCAGGGCCCGTACGCGGGCTCGCTGGCCGCGCTGCTCGCCGTCGGGCACGGGCGGGGCGGGCTCGGCGCGGCGTTCGGGTCGATGGTCGTCGCCGGGCTGATCTGGTGCGTGATCGCCGTCCCGCTCAAGCGCTTCGGGCCGATCACATACCTGGCCAAGTTCGTGCGCGACCCGATCATCTCCGGGGTGCTCGTGCTCATCCTGGCGACCCAGCTGACGAGCACGGCCCTGCCGAACTGGCTCGGCGCCCCGACCAGCCCAGGCTTCCCGTGGGTGAACCTGCTCGCCGGCGGGGTCGCGGCGGTGCTCGTCATCGCGCTCACGTTGCTGCCCAAGGGAACCCTGCTGCGCCGCGGCGCGGTCCTGGTGGCGGTGGTCGCCGGCACGGTCGTCTACGCGTTCCTCGCCCCGACGAGCTTCGGCGCGGTGGGGGAGAACCTCGGCGTCACCGTGCCGCGGATCTTCCCGTTCGGCTTCGAGGTGCACGCCGACCTGGTGCTGATCTTCTTCATCACGCTGCTGCCCGCCATCGCCGAAAGCATCGCCACCTACGACATCGTCGCCGACTGGGGCGGGCAGGAGCTGTCCGGCCACCGCGTCGCGCAGGGCGTGTTCGGCGAGGTGCTCGGCAGCACGGTCGGCGCGGTGTTCGGCGGTCTGTCCACACTGGCCTACCCGGACAACATCGGCCTGCTGCGCGTCACGAAGGTCGGCTCGCGCTACGTCACGCTCGCCACCGGCGTGATCCTGCTGGTGCTGGGCGGCCTGGCGCCGTTCGACCGGCTGCTGCAGGCGGTCCCGCTGCCAGTGCTCGCCGCGGCCGGCACCGTGCTCTTCGGGGTGCTGTTCGCCAGCGCGATCGACGTCCTTTCGGGCGTGCACTGGTCGCGCGACAACCTGATGCTCGCCGGGTTCCCGTTCATCACGGCGATCGGCGGCCTGTTCGTCCCCGCGCCGACGTTGAAGGTGATGCCGGCGGTCGTCCAGCTGATCCTCGGCCAGCCACTCATCCTCGGCACCGTGCTGCTGGTCGTCCTGAAGCTGGCGTTCGGGCTGCGCCGGAGCTAAACCGCGGGGCCGCCTCGCGCGTGCACGGCGCGGGGTGATGCGGATGCCGGGGTTCGGCGGGGTGCTGCGCGTCCGGGAGTTCCGGGCGCTCTGGCTGGCCGAGGCGCTGTCGGTGTGCGGCGACCAGGTCGCGCGGGTGGCGCTGGCGCTGGTCGTGTTCGACCGGACGAGCTCCGCGGCGCTGACCGCGCTGACGTACGCGCTGACGTTCGTCCCGGCCGTGCTCGGCGGGGTGCTGCTGTCCGGCCTGGCCGACCGGTACCCGCGCCGCGCGGTCGTCGTGACGACGGACGTCCTGCGCGGCCTGCTGGCGGCGGCGATGGCCGTGCCCGGGTTGCCCTTGTGGCTGCTGTGGGCCCTGATCGGCGTGCTGACGCTGGCGGCGGCGCCGTTCAAGGCCGCCCAGCTCGCGCTGCTCCCGGACGTCCTGCCCGGCCCGCTCTTCCAGGCGGGCATGGGCCTGCGGCAGGTCACGATCCAGGCCGTGCAGGTGGCCGGGTTCGGGCTCGGCGGGGTGCTCGTGACGGCGACCGGGCCCACCCTGGCGCTGCTCGCCAACGCGGTGACGTTCCTGGCGAGCGCCACGGTGGTCCTGCTGTTCGTCCACCCGCGGCCGGCGGCGCGGGCCACCCGGACGTCCGGCCCGCCGGCGAAGACCGGCCCGGTGCTGGTCGCGGTCTACGCGTTCGCGGCGATGATCGGCTTCCTCGTGGTGCCCGAAGGACTGGCGGCGCCGTACGCGGCGGCGGCCGGGATCGGCTCGGCCGGCGTCGGCGTGCTGATGGCGGCGGACCCGGTCGGCAGCGTGCTGGGCGGCTGGTGGGCGGCCCGCACGGCGTCCCGGCCACGGGCGGCGCCCCGGTCGGTCGCGGTGCCGGCGGCGCTGGCCGGGCTGCCACTGCTGGTGGTCCCGCTGCTGCCGGGCCCGTGGTGGGCGGCCGGCTTCTGGGCGCTGTCGGGCGGCCTGTCGACGGTGTACCTGATCCGCCTGCAGGCGGCGGTGGTCGACCTGGTCCCGGACGACCGCCGCGGCACGGTGATGGGCCGCCTGAGCACGTGCCTCACCAGCTCCCAGGGCGTGGCGATCGTCGGCGCGGGCCTGCTGGCGGAACAGCTGGGTTCGGCGACGGCGATCGCGATCTCGGGCGGCTTGGCCACGGTGACGGCGTTGGCGGCCGCCGCGGTCTGGCGGTCGACGGCTCGGGCCGGGTCCCTCGCCCCGGCCGCCTAGTGGTGGTGGGCCAGGGTTTTGTGCACCCGGTCCGCCCCCTCCGCCGGTTCGGTGTGCACCACGACCGCGGTCAGCCGCGGGATCGTGTGCAGCAGCCGGTGCTCGACGGCGTGGGCGAGCGCGTGCGCGTCGGCGACCGTCAGGTCCGCGGCCACCGTCACCGCCAGCTCGGCCCGCAGGTGGTGACCGATCCAGCGCATCCGCAGGTCACGCGTGTCCAGCACGCCGGCCACCTCGCGGGCCGTCCGCTCGGCCAGTTCGACGGACGCCGGGTCGACGGCGTCGAGCAGCCGCCGGAACACCTCCTTCGCCGCGTCACGCAGGACGAACAGGATCGCGACCGTGATGCCCAGCCCGACGATCGGGTCGGCGGCGGGGAACCCGAGCGCGACCCCGGCCGCGCCGAGGACGACTGCGAGCGAGGTGAAGCCGTCCGTGCGGGCGTGCAGCCCGTCGGCGACCAGGGCGGCCGAGCCGATCGCGCGGCCGACCTTGATCCGGTAGCGCGCCACGAGCTCGTTGCCGACGAACCCGACCACCCCGGCCGCGGCGACCACGCCCAGGTGCCCGACCGGCCGCGGGTCGAGCAGCCGCAGCACGGACTCGTACCCGACGAGCACCGCCGAAGCGGCGACGACCAGCACGACGACCACCCCGGCCAGGTCCTCGGCGCGGCCGAGACCGTAGGTGTAGCGGCGGGTGGCCGCGCGCCGGCCGAGCAGGAACGCGATGCCGAGCGGGACGGCGGTCAGCGCGTCGGCGAAGTTGTGGATCGTGTCGCCCAGCAGCGCCACCGATCCGGTGACCAGCACGAGCACCAGCTGCGCGACGGCGGTCGTGAACAGTGCGGCGAACGACCACCCGAGCGCCCGGATGCCGCGCCGGCTGGTCTCGAGGGCGTGGTCGACGCGGTCGGTGCTGTCGTGGCTGTGCGGGCGCCACCGCGAGTGGCCGTGTCCGTGTCCCATGGCAGTAGTCTATCTGCGCACACACGCAGATACGCAAGTAGTAAGGTAGCCGGCATGCACACGTCGCTGCCGGACTTCGACATGCCCGCCGAAGAGCAGGTCCACCTGGCCGCGGAGACGTTCCGGCTGCTGGCCGACCCGACCCGCGTCAAGGTGCTCTGGGCGTTGCTGCAGGGCGAGTCGTCGGTGGCCTGCCTGGCCGAGCTGGCCGGCGCGGCCCCGACGGCGGTCAGCCAGCACCTGGCCAAGCTCCGCCTGGCCGGGCTGGTGAAGGGCCGCCGCGAGGGAACGTTCGTCTACTACTCGGCGGCCGACAACCACGTGCGCGGCCTGCTGGCCCAGGCACTCCACCACGCGGACCACGTCGACCGCGGCATCACCGCCGGCGAGCACACGCACTAACCGAGCGGCTCCTGCAGCTCCGTCACCCAGCCCGCCGGGTCCGCCGGGCAGTCCAAGTACAGCTCCCGCTGCGGCCCAGTCGAGGCGAAACCGTGGTCGGCGACCCATCGGACGACCGCCTGCCAGCTCGGCAGGACCCCGTCGATCGCGCCGTGGTGGACCAGGGTCGCCGCGCGGGTGGCCGGCAGGTCCGCCACCGTCAGGCCGTCGAGGTCACCCGGCCCCACCGCCGCCGGGATCGCCGCGTGCACCACGACTTCGTCCTCGGCGCGCTGCTCGTAGTAACACGTCAGGCGCCCCGCCGGGGTGACGTCCGCGCGCGGCAGGCGGCGGCCCAGCTCCGCGCACAGTGGCCGGACGACCGGTCCGATCGCCTCCGGCGCGAACCCCGCCGCGATCCCCGTCAGCTCCACCACCCGCACGGCGGGCAGCTCCTTGACCACCACGTCGTGCGCGGGCGGGCGGCCTTCGTCCTCGATCGTCCGCAGCCGCGCTTCGACCTGCGCCAGCCGGGCCGCGCCCTCGGCCAGCGCCGCTTCGAGCTCCGCACGTCGCAGCGCCAGCATGCCGCGCACCTGCTCGACCGTGACCTCGTCGGCCAGCAGCGCCGCCACCTGCTCGAGGGTGAACCCGAGGTCCTTCAGCGCGACGATCCGGTTCAGCCGCGCCAGCTGCCCCGCCGTGTAGCTGCGGTAGCCGGACGCGGGGTCGACGCGCGCCGGCCGCAGCAGCCCGAGCGCGTCGTAGTGGCGCAGCATCCGGACCGACACGCGGCCGTGGCGGGCGAAGTCGCCGATCGAGAACACGCCCCGATCATTCCCCAGGCGCGGCGAACCCGCCGACGACGTCCGCGGCGAGCTCCGCGAACGTGATCGCCGTGGTGTCCTCGTGCGCGGGCCCGACCACCTGGAGGCCGACCGGCAGCGCGCCACCGACCGGCGCGCTCACCGCGGGCAGCCCGGGCAGGGACGCCTGCGCGATCCAGAACCCCTGGTCGTCGTAGCGGTGCCGGTCGTCGTGCGGGAACGCGGTGGTGAAGACGGTGGGGCAGAGGAAGACGTCGACATCCCGGAAGTACCGGGCCCACGCCGCTTCGAAGGCCGTGCGCCGTTGTTCTTCCTCGGCGAACCCTGCCAGCTCACGGCCTTCCTGGGCGGCGAAGAACTGCTCGACCTGGAAGCCGAACGACTCCGCCTGGGCCATCGGGTCGACGCCGTCCGGCCAGCCTTCGGTGATCTTCACCCCGGTTGCCGCGAGCGCGTCGACGGCGTCCGTCAGCGCCTGGCCGACCTCGCCGGTCACCGGGCAGCGCGGGTCGTCGAGGACAACGCCGACGCGGAAGTCCGCCAGCCGGGTCCGGCGAGACGGCGCGAGCGCCTCTTTGCTCGTCACGTCCAGGGCAAGACGGAGATCCGCGGCCGAGCGCGCGAGCGGCCCGACGGCCGACGGGAACTCCCGGGCGAGTGCCGTGGGCGGCCCGGGTGGCTGGAACCCTTGCAGGGAAACGGTTCCCGGGGTGGGCTTGAGCCCGTAGACGCCGCAGTAGGCCGCTGGGATCCGGATCGACCCGGCGAGGTCCGAGCCGTAGTCCAGAAAGGACAGTCCAGCGGCGAGCGCGGCCGCGGCGCCCCCGCTGGAGCCGCCCGGCGTGCGGGCGGGATCCCACGGGTTCAGCGTCCGCCCGAAGAGCGGGTTGGCGGTCTGCCCGAAGTCGGCGAGCATGTGGTGCACGTTCGACTTGCCCACGACGATCGCCCCGGCGTCCCGCAGCCGTCCGACAACCACGGCGTCCCGGTCCGCGACGGCGTCGGCGAACGCCGGCTCACCCCAGGTCGTCGGCAGCCCGGCCACGGCGAAGGCGTCCTTGATCGTGATCGGCACCCCGTGCAGCGGCCCGAGGTGGTCCCCGCGCCGGACGGCCCGATCGGCTTCCGCGGTGGCGTCGAGCGCGAAGGCGCGGCGGGTCGCGACGACGGCGTTGACTTCGGAGGCGTCGATGCGGGCGAAGAGCGCTTCGGTGAGTTCACGGGCGGAGAGCGCGCCCCGGCGGATGTCGGCGGCCACCTCGGTGGCGGAGCGGAAGAACGTCATGGGGTCCGGGATAGGACCTGACACGGTGTCAGGGTCAAGGGTTTCCGATCGGAGCCGCGGTGGTAGCTCAAGGTGATCGCCGTCCGAGCCGCGGACGGCCTGGCGGAGGGACGACCGATGCCTGCTCACCTGACCGCACCACCGGCACCGCCCGAGCCGGCGCCCCCGGACCCGGCGCCGCCCGGCCCCGGCCGCGAGCGGCCCATTCCGGAACCGGGCGGCGTGCCCGTTCCCGACCCGATGCCGCCGGAGCCCGCGCCGGGACCGGACCGGCGTTAACTACGAGAAACAGATGATATGAGAGTCATATGATCTGTGGTACGGTCGAGTCATGGCAACAGCGCAGAACTACCGGCGGATGGTCAACGCGGGGAACAAGATCGTCGTGGGCCTCCAGCGGCTCGGCGTCGCATTCGGCCCGATGCAGCTGCTCACGGTCGCGGGACGCCGCACAGGCGTCCCGCGCACGTTCCCGATAGCGGTCATCAGCCTTGAGGGCGGCCGTTACATCTTCCAGGCGTACCCGAAGGCGGCCTGGGTGGCGAACGCACGAGCCGCGGGCGAGGTGACGCTCACCCGCGGCCGCCGCACGTCGACGGCCCGGTTGACGGAGGTCCCGGTGGAGGAGCGACGCCCGTTGTTGCGACAGCTGGTCGAGCAAAGCCCGGCGAGCGTGGGCAAGCGGTTCGTGACGACCGGATTGGCGGATGCTGCGACGCCGGAGGCAGCGGCGGCCGCTGCGGAGAGGATTGCGGTGTTTCGGGTGGATTCGGCGTGACTCGGGAGGAGGGGGCTCGCGCTTCAGGCTGAAGCGGGCCGCGCCAGGCCGATCGCGGGCCGGGTCATTCTTCAGCGGGCTAGCTCGCCGGGCAGTCTCAGGCGCCGCGGCACCGAGCCGACAGCAGCTCCAGCCCTCGCCGGTCCGGCGCCCGTCCGTGCTTGGCCATGACCGGCGCGAGCAGCGGCCCCCGAGCCCGGCCGCGGTCGGGCTCACTCGCCGCGGCACCGAGCGGACAGCAGCTGCAGCCCTTCACCGGAGAACCGCTCCGCCGCCTTCCGCCCGGTCATCGCCATGATCAGCGCGAGCAACGGCCCGCACCTCCGGTCCAGCCTTAGAAGCCGCGGGCACCGAGCCGACGGCAGTCAGCCCCTCGTCGGGCGACCGTTCCACCGCCGCCTCTCGCTCGGTCATGGCCATGATCAGCGCGAGCTGCGGCCCCCGCACCGCCGTCCGGCCGTCCTCACTCGCCGCGGCACCGAGCCGACAGCAGCTCCAACCCCTCACCAGACAACCGCTCCACCGCCGCCCCCCGCCCAGTCATCGCCATAACCAGCGCCAGCAACGGCCCCCGCACCTCCGGCCCAGCCCCCGCCGACCACTCCGCATCATCAGCCCGCAGCGTCAACCCCGCGATCCGCTTCTTCGCACCGATCAGCAGGTTCGACCCGCGATAGAACTCAGCCACCCGCACCAGCGTCGTGGTGGGAAAAGCGCGGTCCAGCCCCAGCGGCCACCGGATGTCCGTCCCGTGCACCACGATCTCCCCGAGCCACGACTCCGCCGGCCCCGGCGGCCCAGTCGTCGCGTTCGCGTGCGACCGCAGCTGCTCAAGGGTCGCTTCCGGGCCGTCGGCTGTCTCGCGGCGGACGTTGGCGGCGCTCATCGCCGCGAACCGGAAGCCCGAACCGGCCAGTCGGGTGAAGAACCCGATCGGTGTCAGCTTCGCCGTCGCGACCACGTGCCCGAGTACTTCGTGGACCGTCCACTCGCGACACAGCGATGGCGTCGCCCAGGCCGCCGTGGGTAAGCCGGCCAGGTCGTCGGCCAGTGCGGCGCGTTCGCGGTGGATCTCGGGCCAGGGTCCGGCCTGGTGCATCGGGCCTCCTCGGGCCGTCCGGGACCACGTGAGCCCGGTGCAGTCAGGTCGCCCGCGCCGCCCGCGGCGTTACAACGGCGGACGGATGTCTGAGACCGCGCGCCGGCGGGTACCAGCCCGGCATGGACGAAAAGATCCCCGAACGGTCCGAGACCCGCGCCGAGCTGCTGCCCGAGGAACAAGCCGTCGAAAGCGACGACCCCGAAGCCCAGGCCCGCGAAGTCCTCCGTGACTCGGACCGCCGGACCGAGGACCCGGCACCCACCATGCGCCGCCGCCCCGAGGAAACGACCTAGCGCATCGCCGGCACTCGGGCTTCACCGCGCAACGCCAGCACCGCGCCCAGCCCGAGCGCGGCCACCACGGCGAAGAAGTAAAAACCCCACGGATACGCGACCCCGGCCGTCACCAGCGCCCCGGTCACGAACGGCCCGAGGATCGACCCGAGCCGCCCGACCGCCGACGTCAGTCCGAGCGCCGTGCCGCGGGCCTGCGCCGGGAACGCCTGCGCGACGTACCCGTAGATCAGCACCTGCGCCGAGAACACGAACACCCCGGTCAGCAGCACCACCGTGTTGAGCAGGAACGCGTTCCCGATGCGCAGGCTCAGCGCCGCCAGCAGCACGGCGCCCGCGCCGAACCAGATCCGGGCGATCGGGCGGATGCCGAACCGGTCGGCGATCGTGCCGGCCAGCACCAGCCCGAGCACCGCGCCGATGTTGAGCACCAGCAGCAGCGTGATCGACGTCGAGATCGGGTACCCGGCGGTCCGCATCAGCTGCGGCAGCCACGTGTTGAGCCCGTAGACCAGCAGCAGCCCCATGAACGAGCCGGTCCACACCGCGATGCTGATCCGCCGGAAGCGCGCGCCCAGCAGGTCGCGCAGCCCGACGCGCTCGGTGTCATCGCGAGCCGCCAGGTAGGCCGCCGACTCCGGCAGCTTCCACCACATCAGCGGCACCACCAGCAGACCGGCCACGCCGCCGCCGTAGAACAGCCAGTGCCAGTCGTCGGTCACGGCCAGTGCCAGGAGCGACGTCAGCACCGCCCCGACGTGGTAACCCGTCATGGTGAACGTGCTCGCGCTGGCCCGCCGCCGCGCGGGCAGGTTCTCCGACATCACCGTCAGCGCCACCGGCATGCACGCGCCGAGGCCGAGCCCGGCGACGAACCGGAACGCCCCGAACATCGCGACGCTCGAGGCCGCCGGCGTCAGCAGCGTGAACAGCGAGAACAGCAGCACCGAGCCGATGAGCATGCCGCGGCGGCCGAACCGGTCGGTGAGCGGGCCGAGGAACGCCGCGCCGACGGCCACCCCGACCAGCGACACGGTGGCGACCGCGGTCGCCCCGGCCGCGGTGAAGCCGAGGTGGCCGCTCTTGAGCAGGGTCGGGATGGTCGCGCCCAGCGCCACCAGGTCGTACCCCTCGAGCAGGACGGTCAGCCAGCAGAGGACCGCCGTCCACACGGGACGCGCGGGAGACGTCGTTGTCATGACCGCTTTCCTTTCAGAACGGGTAGCCCGCGATGTCCGCGCGGACGGTCAGCCACTGGGTTTCGGTGAAGGCCTCGATGTTGGCCTGGGCGCCGCCGAAGCGGGAGCCGTTGCCGGAGTCGCCGACGCCGCCGAAGGGGGCGGTCGGCTCGTCACCGACGGTCTGCTCGTTGATGTGCACCTTGCCGGAGCGGACCTCGTCGGCCAGCGTCATCGCGGTGCCGACGTCCCCGAGGATGCCGACCGACAGGCCGTACTCGGAGTCGTTCACCAGCCGCGCGGCTTCGTCGAGGTCGCGGTAGGCGCGCACCGGCGCGACCGGGCCGAAGATCTCCTCACGCCACGCGGGTGTCGAGTCGGACAGTCCGAAGAGGACGGTCGGCGGGTAGAACGGCGCGTCGGGCTTGCCCCCGGCCAGCACCCGGGCACCCGCCGCCACACTCCGGTCGACGACGTCGGTGACGTGCGCGAGCTGCCGCTCGTCGATGATCGGGCCGAGCGCGACGTCGCCGGTGGCGGGGTTGCCGACGGGCAGCCGCCGCGCCTTCTCCGCCAGGGCCTCGACGTATTCGTCCACTTGGGACTCGTGCACGAGGTGACGGCCGGTGGTCATGCAGATCTGGCCCTGGTGCAGGAACGAGCCGAACGCGCCGGCGGAAGCTGCCTTGGCGACGTCGGCGCCCGGCAGCACGACCAGCGCGTTGTTCCCGCCCAGCTCCAGGTGCACGCGCTTGAGCGTCCGCGCGGCGGCCTCGCCGACCTTGCGCCCGGCCGCGGTCGAGCCGGTGAACGACACGACCGACACCTCCGGCGCGTCGACCACCGCGGCGCCGACGGCGGCGTCACCAGGCAGCAGCTGCAGCAGGCCGGAAGGCAGTCCGGCCTCCTCGAAGATCCGCACGATGCTCACCCCGCCGGACACCGCCGTGCGCAGGTCCGGCTTGAGCAGCACGGCGTTGCCGAGCGCCAGCGCGGGCGCGACCGACCGGATCGCCAGGATCAGCGGGAAGTTGAACGGCGAGATCACCGAAACCACCCCGGCCGGGACGCGCCGGGCCAGGGACCAGCGCGGCTCGCCGGTGCTCAGCACCTCGCCACGCGGATGGGTCGGCAGAGCCGCGGCTTCGAAGCAGATCCCGGCCGCCATCTCGGTTTCGATCGCGGCCTTCCGCCGGGTCGAACCGGCTTCGCGGACGAGCCAGTCCTGCACCTCGGCCGCGTGCTTCTCCCACAGCTCACCGGCGCGACGCAGCACCGCCGCACGTTCGGCGGGCTTGCGCCGCGCCCAGTCACGCTGGGCTTCCGCCGCCGTGGTCGCGGCCGCGGCGACGTCTCCCGGCGTCGCGATGCCCACCGTGCTCAGGGTTTCACCGGTGGCCGGTTCGACCACGGCGTGGGTGCCGCCGGTGCCGCGGGTGAAGCTGGTGTCGAGCAGGGTCATGATCACTCCGGGGAGGTCGGTTCGGTGTCGACCTGGATCAGCCGCGGGCCGTCCGGGGTCGTCCTGAGCTGGGCACGCAGGTCGTCGAGCCCGGTGACGGTGGTGGCCGGGACGCCGTAACCGGCCGCGATGGCCGTGAAGTCGAGGCCGGGGATCTCCGTGCCCGGCACGTCCGGCGTGCCGAGCAGCTCGCCGAACCACTTCAGCGCGCCGTAAACGCCATTGCGCAGGATCACGAACGTGACCGGGACGCGGTAGTGCGCGGCGGTCCACAACGCCGTGATGCCGTAGTTCGCCGAGCCGTCGCCGATCACGCCGACCACCGGGCGGTCCGGGCTGCCCATCGCCACCCCGACCGCGGCGGGCAGGCCGAACCCGAGCCCGCCGGCCGCGGGGAAGAAGTACGAGCCCTCGCGGCGCAGGTCCAGTTGCCGCCACCAGGCCGAGTTCGTCGATGTCGATTCGACGACGTAACGGGTGTCCGCGGCCTGCGTTTCGCGCAGCGCGGCGAAAACCTGCTCCGGGTGCAACGCGGACGCGCCGGTCTTCGGCTCCGGGTTCGGGACGAAGCCGCCGTCGGAGGTCCGCGCGGGCACCCGAGCCAGCAACGCTTCGATCACCGGCGCCGGATCGGCCACCAGCGCGTCGCCCATCGGCGCGCGGGTCGCGGCGCCGAAGTCGTCGGTCACCTGCAGCAGCCGCGTGCCCTCGGGCAGGAACCGGCCGGGCACGTGCTGGTGGTAGCGGAACACCGGCGCGCCGAGCACCAGCACGAGGTCGTGCCCGGTCAGCGCGGCCGAGACCGGCGCGATGCCCGCGGGCAGCACCCCGCGGAAGAGCGGGTGCCGGTTGGGGAAGGGCAGCCGGTGCGGCGACGGCGCCACCCAGGTCGGCACGCCGAGGTGTTCGGCGAGGGCGACGGCCCGGTCGAACAGGCCGGTCGTGTCGAGGTCCCCGCCCAGGACGAGCGCAGGGTTCTTCGCGGCGGCGACCTGCGCCACCAGGTCGTCCAGCTGGGCCTCGGACGGCGTCAGCCCGCTGCGGACGGTCCGGTCCAGCGTCACGGCGGCGTTCGTGTCCAGCTCGACGGCCCAGTCGTCGTAGGGGACCGACAGGTAGCTCGGCCGCCGGTGCAGCTCGGCTTCGAACACGGCCTGCGCGAGCGAGCGCGGGACGTCTTCGGCGCAGCTCGGCTCGCCGGACCACGCGGCGAGGGGCCGCATCAGCTGCGTGGCGTCGACGTTGGCGAGCATCGCCTCCATGCCGATCGCCGAGCGCACCTGCTGGCCGGCGGTGAGCACCAGGGGAGAGCGCGAGTAGACGGCGTTGGTCAGCGCGCCCATCGCGTTGCCCGACCCGGCGGCGGCGTGCAGGTTGACCAGCACTGGCCGGCCGGTCGCCTGCGCGTAGCCGTCGGCCATCCCGACAACGGCGCCTTCGTGCAGGCCGAGGACGTACCGGAAGCCGTCCGGCAGCTCGGCCAGGAACGGCAGCTCGTTCGAGCCGGGGTTGCCGAAGATCGTGGTCAGGCCACGGCGGTGCAGGAACTCGTGGGCGAGCCGGCGGGCGGTGGGCATGCGCGGGTCCTCCTCGGGCGGGTTGGCCCAGACCCTAGGGACGCCACCGGCCTGTGTTCCAATAAATGTTGCCTCGGTCGTTCATAGACGGGATCGATGATGCGGGACTTCGACCTCAACCTGGTGCGCACGTTCGTGCTGCTCTACGAGACCCGCAGCGTCACCGCGACGGCCGAGTCCCTGCACGTCACGCAGCCGACGATCAGCTACAGCCTGCAGAAGCTGCGACGCCGGTTCTCCGACGAGCTGTTCCGCCGCACCGGCGGCGGCCTGGAGCCGACGACGACCGCCCGCGCGCTCTACGAGCCGCTGCACAGCGCGCTGTCGGAGATCGAAACGGCGGTCAGCGGCGCCTGGTCGTTCGACCCGGCGACCGCGCGGGCGGCGTTCACGCTGTGCCTGTCCGACCTGGGGGAGATTTCGCTGCTGCCGCGCCTGATGGCGGCGCTGCCCGCGGCCGCCCCCGGGGTGACGCTGACCGTCCGCCCGCTCGACGTCGAGCGGGCCGCCGACCAGCTCGGCCGCGGCGAGATCGACGCGTTCATCGCGTCCCCGCTGATCAGCTCGCAGCGCGTGGCCCGCATCCCGCTGTTCTCGGAGGGCTACCTGGGCATGGTCGCGGTCGGCCACCCCCGGCTGCGCACGCGCGTGACCTTCGACGAGCTGGCGGCGGAACGCCACGTGACGGTGTTCGGGCCGACCGGCCACGACGGCCCCCGTCGCGCGCTGGAGGCGGCCGGCCTGCTCGACCGCGTGGTCCTCGAGGTGACGCGCTTCGCGGCCCTGCCGTACCTGGTCCAGGACGGTGAGCTGGTGGCGATGGTCCCGCGCCTGGTGGCGGAGGTCTTCGCGGCCGAGCACCGGGTCCGGCTCTTCGAGCTGCCGATGGACGTCGAGCCGGCGCAGGTGTCGGTGTACACGCGCCACACGCACGCGCGGAGCCCGGCGCAGCACTGGCTTGTGAACTTCATGCGCGAGGTGCTGATTTAACACGCATTTTTCTTCGCGCCCATTTCACGCCGAAAGATCTGGGCCGAACGTGTAATCCTTCGTGCTGAACCGATCCCGCCCTGCCTAGTGTCGATCACGGTCCTGACAACCGAGCTAGGGAGGAAACCGGTGAAGCTCGTCCGCCTGGTCAAGAAAGCGCTTCCCAAGAAGAGCCTGAAGGCTTACGCCTGGTACGGCTGGATCTGATCACCCGCGGCCGGTCCCGGCCACCGGGACCGGCCGCGCTTCCCTTCGGAGGAGTGCCGAACGTGGTCATCGCCCCCGCTCACCGCGCGGTCGTCTTCGCGCCCCGGCTCGACCAGCTGCTTCGTGACCACCGCGACGACGGGCTGTTCCGGCTCGACGCGGACACCGTCGGGATCGCCGACCCGGACCTGATGGACGCCGTGCTGCGCGCCCGCCCGGCCAACGCCGAGGAACGGCCGACCTTCAAGCCGGTGCTGGGCCGCGCGGTCACCCGGGCCGAGTCCGCGAGCCTGATGCAGGCGCTCGCCGCGGACGTGCGGGCGGCGCTGAAGCGCCCCGCCGGCCGTCCCGACCTCACCGGCGCCTGGCCCGCCGTGCCCCACGACCACCTGCGGCAGTTCGTCTTCGGGCCCGAGCTGCGCCGGTTCCGCGTGCTCGTCGACCGCCGCCTGGAGCTGACGCCGAAGCTGACGTGGTCGGCTGTCACCGCCGGCGCCGCGCTCGTCCGGCCGCCGGCTCCGGACGTGCCGCTGTCCACCCTCGCGCGGCAGGTCGTGGCCGCCGAAAGCCTGGCCGAGCGGCGCTTCCGGATGTACCTCTACCGCCGCGTCGCCGGGCCGATCTGCTTCACCGTCGCCGCTTTGGTGACCAACGCGCTCTGGCTGGGCGCGCCGTTCGACGACGACGTCCCGAACGAATACGTCATCAACGAAGCGCTCCGGTTGCTGCCGCCGTCGTGGAACGTCCTGCGCGTCCGCTCGCCGGAGTTCACCGAGGTCGACGCGCGCATCACGCCCGGCGACGACGTCCTGCTGCTGCCCCTGCTGAGCCACCGCTCACCGAAGCTGTGGGAGGCGCCGGACGAGTTCCGGCCGCGGCGCTGGGCGGAGCTCGACGCCGACCGCCACCCGGGGTACCTGCCGTTCGGGCACGTCAGCGAGCGCTGCTGGGGCCGGCACCTGGTGCTGCCGCTGGCCAGCCGCCTGCTCGACGTCGTCCGCGCCGAAGGCCTGGTGCCCGACCCGCGCCGCACCAGCGCGCGGGTCGAGCTCGACGGCCTGCTGGAGCTGGCCGACGTCAAGGTGGTCAGGTCGCGTCGCAGCGGGAGCCGTTGAGGGCGAAGTCCCCGGCCGCGGGGTTGCCGCGGTCGAAGTCGCCGTTGAACCCCGTGGTGACGCTCGCGCCCGGCGCGAGGGTGGTGTTCCACGACGCCGCGGTCACTGTGACCCGCCCGCCGCGCTGGTCGTAGTCGCCGTCCCAGCCGTGGGTGACGCGCTGGCCGGCGGTGAAGCTCCAGGCGAGCGTCCACGGCGACAGCGTTCCGCCGCCCTTGTTGGTGATGGTGACTTCCGCGGTGAAGCCGTCGTCCCACTGGTCCTTGACCGTGAACCGCACCGCGCACGTTGCCGCCGGCGGTGGTGGGGCAGGCTGGGTCTGCACGGCCGCCGCGGAGGTCGAGGACGCCGTCTGCCGCAGCACCGTCGGGATCGGCGTGGGGCTCGGGGGCCGGACACTGGACGTCGTCGGGCGCGGCGTCGTCGCCGGCGCGAGGGGACCCGGTGACGCGGCGGCCTGCCGCCCGGGCGAGCTCTCCGACGTCACCGCGATCAGCACCAGGCTGCCGAGCACCACCACGGCGCCGCAGAGCGCGGAAACCCACCGGATCCGCCGCCCGGCGCGCTGCTGGCCCGCGGCCGCCTCGCGTGCCCGCTGCTCGAGCCGTTCGCGGTAGCCCTCGCCGGTGTCGTCCTCACGAGCGGGCCCGGCCGAGGCCGGCTCACCGAGCGAGCGCGGTGTCGCGCCCGTCTCCCGGAGCAGCTCGGCGACCGAGATCTCGTCGTCTCGCCGACGGTCGGCGCGCGCCATACGGAACCTCCCGTTCTGCGGCCCGACCGGCGAATCCTAGGAAGCCGGGGCGGGTCTTGTAAACCACGTGCACACCGCGTGCACCCGCCGTGCACAAGACGCAGACATCGCGGGAGTTCCCTGAGCTGGTGGCCGGAACACCCGGCCCGGTCCCAGGAGGTTCGGATGTCCGACAAGAAGATCATCGCCGTGGTGGGCGCCACCGGTCAGCAGGGCGGCGGGGTGGCCCGCGCGATCCTGGACGACCCGGAGCAGCGGTTCACGCTGCGGGCGCTCACGCGCAACCCGGATTCGCCGGCCGCGCAGGCCCTCGCCGCGCGCGGCGCCGAGGTCGTCAGCGCGGACCTCGACGACGAAGGAAGCCTGACGAAGGCGCTTCAGGGCGCGTACGGCGCCTACTTCGTCACGGCGTTCTGGGAGTACAACTCCGTGGAGCGCGAGCAGCAGCAGGCCCGCGCGATGGCCGCGGCCGCGAAAGCCACCGGCCTGCGGCACGTCGTCTGGTCGACCCTGCCGGACACGCGCCTGCACCTGCGCGACGACAGCGTCCCGACGCTGCACGGGCAGTACAAGGTGCCGCACTTCGACAGCAAAGCCGAGGCCGAGGCGTTCTTCGTCGAGGCCGGCGTGCCGACGACGTTCCTCTCGACGACCTTCTACTTCGAGGCGTTCGTCGACTTCTTCCGCCCGGTCCGCGACCCCGACGGCGTGGTCGCGCTGCACCTGCCGATGGGCGAGCGGCGGCTGCCGGGCATCGCGGCCGAGGACATCGGGCGGACCGCGTTCGGCGTCTTCGCGCGCGGCCCCGAGCTGGCGGGGGAGACGATCAGCATCTCCGGCGAGAACCTGACCGGCGAGCAGTACGCGGCGGCGTTCGCGAAGGAGCTCGGCACCGAGGTCGTCTACCGGCCGGCGAGTGTCGAGGACGTGCGCGCGTCGGGGGCGCCCGGCGCCGACGACCTGGCGAACATGTTCTTCTACTACGCCGAGCACGAGAGCGCCTTCGCCGGCGCGCGCGACCCGGAAGCCGTGCGGGAGCTCAACCCGCGGCTGCAGGACTTCGCGACCTGGCTCGCCGAACACCACGACGCGTTCAAGGGGCTGTGATGCAGTTCGGGATTTTCGGGGTCGGGGACATCGCCCCCGACCCCGCGACGGGGCAGGCGCCCACCGAGCACGAGCGGATCAAGCGGATGGTCGAGACGGCCGTCCGCGCCGAGGAAGCCGGTCTCGACGTCTACGCGACGGGGGAGCACCACAACCCGCCGTTCGTGCCGTCGTCGCCGACCACGCTGCTGGGGTTCGTCGCGGCGCGCACGAGCCGGATCACGCTGTCGACGTCGACCACGCTGATCACCACGAACGACCCGGTGAAGATCGCCGAGGACTACGCGATGCTGCAGCACCTCGCCGACGGCCGCGTCGACCTGATGCTCGGGCGCGGCAACACCGGGCCGGTGTACCCGTGGTTCGGCAAGGACATCCGCGACGGGATCGCGCTGGCCGTGGAGAACTATGCGCTGCTGCGGCGGTTGTGGCGCGAAGAGGTCGTGGACTGGTCGGGCCGGTTCCGGACGCCGCTGCAGGGGTTCACCTCGACGCCGCGGCCGCTGAACGGCGTGCCGCCGTTCGTCTGGCACGGCTCGATCCGCAGTCCGCAGATCGCCGAACAGGCGGCGTTCTACGGCGACGGGTTCTTCCACAACAACATCTTCTGGCCGGTCGACCACACCCGGCGGATGATCACGCTCTACCGCGAACGGTTCGAGCACCACGGCCACGGCCCGGCCGACCAGGCGATCGTCGGCCTCGGCGGCCAGGTGTTCATGCGGCGCCGCTCCCAGGACGCGATCGCCGAGTTCCGGCCGTACTTCGACCACTCGCCGATCTACGGCCACGGGCCGTCGCTCGAGGAGACGATGGCGCAGACGCCGCTGGCGGTCGGCAGCCCGCAGCAGGTCATCGACCGCACGATGCGCTTCCGCGAGGACTTCGGCGACTACCAGCGGCAGCTGTTCAACATCGACGGCATGGGCCTGCCCCACGCGGCGGCGCTGGACCAGATCGACCTGCTGGGCGCGGAGGTCGTCCCGGAGCTGCGGAAGGAGTTCACCCGCCTGCGCCCGGCGCACGTGCCGGACGACCCGCCGGAATAGCCGTCCGCCGCGGCGGGTTGCGCTGAGCGTGACGGGATCACTGCGGTTCGAAGTGCTGGGCCCGGTCCGCGCGTGGCGCGACGACGTCGAGGTGGAGCTGGGGCCGCCGCAGCAGCGAGCGGCCCTGGCGGTGTTGCTGCTGCAGGAGGGCACGCCCCTCTCGCCGTCCCAGCTGGTTTCGGCCCTGTGGAGCGGCGCCGAACCCCGGGCGGCGGTGGGTATGGTCCGCTCGTACGTGTCCCGCCTGCGCCAGGCGGGCATCCCGATCGAGTCCATCAGCGGCGGCTACGCCTTGCGCGACGCATCCCTGGACGTCACGGAGTTCTCCCGCCTGCTCCGCGCCGGAGACCCTCGCGCGGCGCTGCGCCTCTGGCACGGAACGCCGTTGGCCGGCCTGCCGGGCGACTTCGCAGAAGCCGCCCGCGTCCGCCTGGGTCAGCTGCACACAAAGGCCCGCGAGGACGCGGCGGCGGCCGACATCGAGGCCGGCCGCCACACCGAAGCGGTCGCGGACCTGACGGACCTGATTGCGTCGGAGCCCCTGCGCGAGCGCCCCCGCGAGCTGCAAATGCTGGCGCTGTACCGTTCCGGCCGCCAGACGGAGGCGCTGGAGGTGTTCACCGACATCCAGCGCCTGCTCGAGACGGAGCTGGGCCTGTACCCGGGGCCGGAGCTCCAGGAGATGCAACGCCGAATCCTGGCCGGCGAAGCTGCACCGTCCCGCCCCACACAGCTGCCCCCCGACCTGCCGGAGTTCGCCGGCCGAGCGCCGGCGCTGGCGGCGCTGTCGACGTCGTTGACCCGCCCGGGAGTCCCGGTGATCGGCATCGAAGGCCTGGCCGCGATCGGCAAGACAACCCTGGCGGTCCACCTCGGCCACCTCCTGAGCGCATCGTTCCCGGACGGCCAGCTGTTCCTGGACCTGTCGGCGTCCGCGGACCCGCTGGCGGAGCTCCTGCGCGGAATCGGCGTCCCGACGCCACCGGAGTCGTCAAGCGAGCGCGCGGCCCTGTGGCGAACCCGCACGACGGGCCGCCGCCTCCTGCTGGTCCTGGACAACGCGCGCGAGACGGACGAGATCCTCCCGCTGCTGCCGGCGGCGGGAGCGGTCATGATCACGGCCCGCCGCCGCCTCTACGGCGTGGCCCACTGGACCAAACTGGGCGGCCTCACACAGACGGCGTCGTTGGAGCTGCTGACCCACCTGATCGGCGCGGACCGCGTCGCCGCCGAGCCGCTGGAGACGAACCTGCTGGTCACGCGCATGGCGGGCCTGCCCCAGGTGATCCAGGCGGTAGGAGCGAGGCTGGCGTCCCGCCCAGGCTGGACGATGGCAGAGGCCCTGGACCGCTTGGGCCGCCCAGCCCCAGGCTCCCCGGTGACACCCCCAGAGTGCGGCGCGATCGAGAAGCCGTACGAGTCGGCGCTGGCGGAGCTGACGCCGGCCCAGGCCCGGGCGTTCCAGGTGCTGTCGGACTCCCCGGAGATCTCGATCCCAGCGGCGTCGACCCGCTTGGGTCTACCCCTGGGCGACACGGCACTGCTGCTGGAGTCCCTGGTGGACGCGCACTTGCTGGAGCCGTCGGGGACCGACCGGTACCGCTACCAGGAGCCCCTCAGGCTGTTCGCCCAAGGCCAGGTCATGGCGGCTGAACCGATGCAGAACGTTTGATCATCCCAGAGGTCGGGTCCCGACGACTGGACACCCCCTGCGGAGAGGTCCGAGGCGGCCGTAGTAGTCTTTCTTCAGCAGGTCCGAGTGGCGGAATGGCAGACGCGCTAGCTTGAGGTGCTAGTGCCCTTAACGGGCGTGGGGGTTCAAGTCCCCCCTCGGACACTTACCATAACCTCACATTTGTGGATCGAGATTAGCCTCGATCCGCACTTGTCGTTTACCGGGGTGGTAGGTGGCCTGCAGCTGGAACTGGCGGTAGACCTCCCGTTTGCGGATCGGGTCGGCCGCGCTCAGCACCTTCCTGATGTCACCCAGCCGCTCGACAAGTTCGCGGATCTGGTCCTTGGCCAGCCGCTCCTGCTTCGGCTTCACGCTGACGCGCGCCTTTGCTTCAGCTCGTCGGGCCTGGGTCTCGGCCATCCAGCCGGTGACCAGCTGGACGTCAGCTCCAGCCTCAAGGGCAGCGCGATGGCGGTCCAGCGCGATCGCATTCCGCGATGAGCTTCTCGGCAGCCGCAGCGGCGGGATCGGCGTCGAGGTCCGGTTGCGCGGCGTAGAGGGCGTCGATGGTGTCGTGCAGCCGGTGCGGGGCGAAGCTGGTCGCGAGCCAACTGTCAATGGGACCGAGAAGGTCCCGCTCGGCCAGGTAGACGTTGCGGGGGTGTTCGGTCTTGTTCGCCAGGCCATATTCGGTGGGGTAGCGGCAGCGGTAGAACGGCCGTTCGTGGTTGCGTTGCCCCTGCATCCGGCGGCTGCACACCCCGCAGTGCAGCAGGCCGCTGAGGACGTAGGGGTGGCGGGTCCGGGTCCGTTCCCGGGTCTTGCGGCCGGTGCCCTTGGCGGCAGCGATCTCCTGGGCCTGCTGGAAGGTCTCGACGTCGATGATCGGTTCGTGGACGATCTGCTCGGAGAAGATCCACTTGTCGCGGGTTTTCCAGCGCATCTTGGTCTCGTGGCCCAGCCCGACGTCCTCGACGTCGATGAGGACCTCGTCTTTGCGCTGCTTGTTCCAGACCTGCCGTCCGGTGTAGCGCGGGTTGGTCAGGATGACCCCGACCGCGCCCTTGGCCCAGGCGACGCCGGTGCGGTGCCGGTTGCGGGCCGGGTCGTTGCTCGAGGGGGAGAGGATGTCGTCCTGGGTGAGCGCTTCGGCGATGGCGAATTTCCCGCGGCCGCCGATGTACTCGGCGTAGATCCGCTGCACGACCGACGCGGTGGCGGGGTCGGGTTCGAGCCGATGCAACCGTTTGCCTTCAGCGGCCTTGGCCGGATTGGGGTGTGGCCCGGCGTCGGCGAGCTGATAGCCGTAGGGCGGCCGGCCACCGAGGAAGCGGCCTTCGACGGAGGCTTGGGCGGCCATGGCAGCGCGGACGCGGATCTTGATCCGGTTGCGTTCGCCCTTGCTCATCCCGCCGAATACGGACATGACGAGATCGTGGGCTTCGGGCTCCGGCTCGATAGCGCCGCCGACTTCCGGCACCCACAGGCCAACGCCATAGTGGACGAGCACGGGGAAGGTCAGCCCGTACTGGTTGCCGTAGAAGGCGCGTTGCGGTTCGCCGATGACGACGGCGTCGAACCCGCGGTCGGCATCGCGCATCGCCGCCAGCAGCCGGATCGCCTCGGGTCGGCGTTTCCAGGGGATCGAGCGGGACTGCCCGATGTCGAAGAACTCGGCGACGATCTCGCCGTGCTTGTCGACCAGTGCCTTGGCCCTAGCGAGCTGCCAGTTCCGGGATGCCTCCGGGTCCTGTTGGTCCTCGGTGGAGACCCGGCCGTAGAACGCGAACCGCATGATCAAGCCGCCTTTTCCGCGTCGAGCAGCAGTCGCAGCAGAGCACCGGCGGCGCCCTGCGTCAGCTGCGGCGGGGACGCTGGCAGTATCACCGCGGGTGCGGCGTCGTCGTGCCGACGCCCAGGTCGAGGGCGAATCCCGGCGGCGTACTGGCGCGCTGGCGGTCGTGAACGGCGTGGCGCTGCGTTTGACCGCGGAGAGGTGTTCGGAGAAGTCGTCATGTCCGCCCCAGGGCTTGGTCGGTGTGCACGGATCGTCCACGACACCGTCGTAGCGGCCAGAGCGGAAGTACCCGCTCAGGTCGACTTCGCCGGCGCGTCTCAACGACCAACTCCGCTCACGAAGCTGCAGGGAGACGCCACGAGACCAAGTTGTAAGGGTCATCTGGCTCGATGGCGCCGCCGTCTAAAGCTGGCTGGTGGCCCGGCCGGAAGCGTCGCCGTTTCGTCGCCATCCAGCCACCAAGCCCTCTGCTCCTCGACGACGTCATGAGCCTCTGACCTGCGTGTTCAGGCGCTCTGAGGGAGCCTTCGCTACCCGGTGACCTTTTCCGTATCAGAGAAGTGCGGCACGTGGCGTAACCAGGAGATACATGCATCACCGCAGGTCGTGGGCTTCTGTTTCTCCCCGGCGGGGCCGGTTCGACAGAGTTCTCTCGGGTTGCTGTCGTCGACGAATCGCCATACTTCAGGTACCGCCGGATCGCGACGATGGACCGCCTGACCGTATAACGGGGTAGTCGGCGGGTCGTCGATTCCGGTGGTGTCCACTGCGTGCCGTCGGATAGTCAGAGGGAGCCAAATCGGAAGCAAGGACCTCACATTTTCGCATAAAGGCCTGCGCTCCCGGGCGGAGGTATTTGATCTGAGTGGACCGCGACTGTGCTTCGACAGGCACGCCGCCTCGTTGAACGTGGGGCCGCGCTTTGGCATCCGTTCGTGATCTTCAATTTGGGCCTGATGCGCTGCACCGCGGCCAACCCGTCTCGATGCTGCTGCTGCTGCTGCGGTCGCGGCGAACCGGAGACTTACTTCGACCGGACTGTCGGCCGGCGTTCAAGTGCCGCGACTCGAGGCCTCGTTCGCTCCGTGGTCGATACCGGTCTGTCCTGGACGCGGCTGAGTTGAACCTCGCGGGTCCGGACGCGAACAGTTCTTCGTCACTTACCTGCGAACAATTGCCCGATTGGCGCGGACTGTCGCGGCGCGGGCGGGTGCTACAGATGCTGGTTCGCCAGGTGACGCGGTCGGAGCCCGGCGGCGCCGGCCATACGGCCGGCGGGCTGCGCGACGGCGCCCCGCCAGCGGCATCGCGCTGGCACCCGACCTTGCGCGGCAGTCGCATCGACGTGGGGATGACTACGGTCCCGCCGCGACCGGGTAGCCTTGCTGCATTCGGGTCACGTCTGCCTCGACGTACGGTCGAACCGTCCGGAATGAGTTTTGATAGGCCGATGCCCGTCGAAACAGCCTTGATCGCGCTCGGCACGGTCGCAGTCCGCACAGCCACAAAGCTGTGGCTCGGCGATCACAAGATTGCGGCCGAGGTCGGTGGAGCCGCCGTCGACCAACTGGCCTCTAAACTCACGAAGGAACGGGACCGGCGCAAGCTCGCGCGCCTGATGGATAACTTCGCAGAGGCCGTGGTCGACCGGCTGGAGCCCATTATCGAAACGGAGTTTCATGCCCTCGCGGACAATGAACAGCTATCCGCCATCGACGCCGTGTGTGACACTTTCGACCGAGCTGCGCTGGACGATAATGACTTGTTCGCCGCTGATCTGGACGCAGGCCACCTTGACCGTTCGATCCGGCGGCGGGTCCCGAGCCAGACTGCGCTGCTGTCTTCTGACGGAACGGCGCTCTACGATCTACTACTCCGGGAGTGCTGTGGCTACGTCATCGAGATCTCCCGCGGGCTGCCCGCCTTCTCTGTGAACGCGCTGACCGAGTTGCTGCGCAGGGATCGGGAGATGCTCGACGGAATCCGCGAGGTGCTCGCCCGCCTGCCACAGCGAGACCGCAGTGCCGGCTTCGGCTATGACTACCGGCAGCTGGTCGCCCGCAAGTTCGACCAGGTCGAGCTGTTTGGTGTGACCCTGGCCGACGCGAGCAGGCGATACCCGTTGTCGGTCGCGTACATTAGCCTAACCGCGTCGTCCGGTGGCGCCGGTGACGTCCGTCGGGTAGAGGATCTACTCAGGAACACCCGGCGGGTGTTCATCCGCGGGGAGGCTGGGCTCGGCAAGACGACGTTGTTGCATTGGATCGCTGTGCGCAGTGCGTTGGGTGACTTTCCAGAGACTCTCGCGGACTGGAACGACACAATCCCTTTTTTCGTCCCCCTGCGGCGGTATGCAGGCAGAGAACTGCCGGCGCCCGAGCAGTTCCTGGACGAAATCGGCAGGTTTATCTCGGACGAGTTGCCCCGCGGCTGGGTGCAGCAGAAACTCCGCGATGGCAGCGCGGTCGTGCTGATCGATGGAGTCGACGAGCTCGCGGCTGATCGCCGCGAGGGTGCCCGAACGTGGTTGCGGGACCTGGTCAGCACGTTCCCGCAAGCGAGAGTAGTTGTGACCTCTCGGCCAGGCGGTGCGCCTCCGCAGTGGCTGCAAGACGCCCAGTTCCTGGTCATGGACCTTCTGCCGATGAACCGTGCTGATGTCCAGCTGTTTGTGGAGAGGTGGCACGCCGCGATGCAGCAGATGTGCGTCGACGACGAGTCGAAACAGAAGCTCCGAGAATATGAGGCAGATCTGCTCGAACTACTTGTCAACCGCGCCCATCTGCGCAAGCTCTCCGGATACCCGCTGTTGTGCGCGCTGTTGTGCGCACTTCACCAAGACCGCAGGGCGACGCTACCGAGCAACCGGATGGAACTCTACGAGGTTGCGCTGCAGATGTTGCTGGAGCGCCGTGATGTCGAACGCAAGATCGACATGGTCGAGGGGCTTGGCAGGACGGAAAAGTTGCTTCTCCTTGGAGACCTCGCGTACTGGCTGATTCGCAATGGCTACACCGACGTAGAGGTGCCGAGGGCGCTCTACCGCATCGCGCAGCGGCTGCACCACATGCCGCAGGCGAAGGCGAGCAACCAGAACGTCTACCAGCATCTGTTGGAACGCTCCGGCCTGATCCGTGAGCCGGTCGAGGGCCGGGTCGACTTCATCCACCGGACCTTCCAGGAGTACCTGGCCGCCAGGGACGCGATGACCACCGACGACGTGGGCACGGTTGTGCAAAACGCTCACCTCGACCAGTGGCACGAGGTCGTTGTCATGGCGGTAGGGCACGCCTCTCGGAAACAGCGCGAGGAACTACTACGTGGTCTGCTGAACCGCGGTGACCTGCAGTTGCTCGTCCTCGCGTCGCTGGAGACGGCGCCGGAACTGGACGCAGATCTGCGACGGGAGATCCAGGTCAAGACCTCACGGCTGCTACCGCCGAGTTCGATGAATAAGGCGAAGACGATCGCGTCCGCTGGCGAGTACGTGATCGATCTGCTCGCCCAGTGCAATCCGCAAACGATCGACGAGATAAAATTTACGATCCGAGCGCTCGCCGAGACTCGTCTCGACGAGGCATTGCCGGTGTTGGCGGGACTCGCTTCTGATCCGCGCGACCGGGTTTTTGAGGAGGTACTTCGGTGCATGGAATTGTTCGATGTCAGGGACTACGGTGAGGCAGTTCTAGGAAATCTTTCGAGGAAGTCGCTGTACGTGAGAGACGAAGTCACGTTGATGGCGGCGCGGTACATGCGCTCGCTGAACAAGATCCACCTGGGCCACTTCCTTGACCGGGAGCCACCTCTCGCGCTCTACGGTACGTTGCCGCAGGTGTCCAGTCTTGAACTCGGCTGGTGGCCTGAGGAAGACCTCCACGTGATCAAAACCAAGTTCCGTCTCGTGGAACTCGCTCTAAACTCGATGAAACTGCGAAGTTTGCACGAGTTTGACTTCGTCGAGTCAGTTGCGGAGCTTAGATTCGAGAACGGCTGGTTCGACTCGCTCGACGGCATTGAGCGATGGAGTGAATCGCTAAAGAAGGTTTCAGTGGTGAGTGTTGGATCAATCAATCGTAAGGTCTTGAACACGATTAAGGATGCAATGCCGCACGTGATCGTGTCGCCCTGAGCATACGCGCTTTCTGCGCCCTACCTGAATTGTAGTGAGATCATAACTTCAGTCGTCGTGCAGACCGCCACTCGACGAGTGTCGTATGGAGTCCAAGAAAATCGACGCTTCCTGGGCGATGTTGGGGTCTGTATCCAGGACCATACGCTCGAGAATCCTACTGTTGCGCTGTCGGCGTCCCGACACGAGCAATGCCCGCTTTGTGCTATTCGATGTACGCGGGTCGTACAGATTGATCAATGCGACCTGGGCCGCGTCGCCGGTGATCGAACCGAGGGACCAGCCGAGCATACAGGCACAACCGTCATCCTTAGTGTGCTCTGAGGTGAGATCGAGGATATGCTTGACTCGCTCGTCGGCGCCTATTTTTGTTAGCGCCCGGATAGCTGCTCGTCTGACCCCGAAACTAATCTCTGGTAAGGACCTGGCCAGAAGGCCGCCCAGGGCTTCTGTTGCCGCGGATGCCCCGTTCCAGGATCGGAGCATGATTGATATGGACAAACGGGAGCGACGATCGCCACCGATCAGCGCGTCAGTCAGCAACGTCGACACTCCCGGCAACAATGGTAGGCCGGCGTCTGGACTCTCGAGATTCGCCAGAAGGTATCTTTCCATCTCCAGTTGCGCTTCCCGGCGTAAATCGGCGGCGGTGAAACCTATCGGACGAGGGACCAGTTGTCGCAGGTCAACATTTCCCGAACGGGCATGTTTAATGGAATTCGAACAGTCTTTGGCTTGCGCAGATTCAAGATATCCTAAACTTTCCTCCTGGGCGCAGTAGAATATCTTGTCTGAGGTTAGAGCATGCCGTGAATAGTCGTTCAGTACATCCGCTACGGCGCTCGCGAACGGCCGATTTTCTTGAAGTCGGTTGATTCGACCGGCGGCCTCAAGAATACTCTGAGCCAGAAACTCGTCGTCGATAAGTGCTCCAGTTATCGATTCGATAATATTCACCGAGTCGGCGTCGGGCTCGTGCCCCAAGCTCTCGACGAGGTTGAATAGACGCGACGGATCACTGGTCAATGCGTTACGCATATGCGGCGAAAGCAATGGGCGAAGATGAATGGCGGCTTCAAGAAGAAGCCGCTCTTCGCGTTCGTATCGATTGGCCAGATCGTCGAAGAATCGTTCGGCCATATAATCTTTGACGCGGTCGAGTAGCTCCGGTTTTCGGCGGTAAAGCATGGCAATCTGAAGCCATTCCACGCCGCCGATCGTCTCACCGCTACCGATCTTGTAGATAGTCTCGATCTCCTGTGGCGTGATATAACTGGTTGACAATTTCTTGATTTTCGGTACTTGATTGTATACTCGGTAGAGGTAGCAGTATGGATCAACCAGGTCGCCGCGGTTCAGGCTGAGAGCATCTTCGAACTGTATGCAGCGTTCCAAGGTGAATTCGAGCTGGCCTGTTTCGTACTTGTTGATAGTGTCCGCGGCCAAATTTACACCGGCACGCGATGAGAGCCGGGCACTGAACTCGCCGGTATTTTGCAATGATCGGTCTGGATGAGTGACCCGAACCGCCCGGACGAGCCACGCGAACTTGGCCCGAGGGCCGATGGGATGCTCCGTCGTGAGCAGCTTGCGCCCCTTTGATCTCACCACGGCGGCTCCGTTCGCGGACTGTACGGTTACTTGCCACGCACTTGCCGCACGGAGCCTACCGCGCGATGCGGGAAGTAGGTATGCCTCAAGCGAGTGGTAGACGCTGGTTCGCATCCAAGTGGTGCGCCGAGAGGATCGGGATGAGAAGCAGCTTCCTCGGCCTCGTTGCCGAGAAGATCTTGACCGCGTTCCAGCACCTTGATCAGGCCGATCAGATCGTTGTCCTGGCAATCGTGCTTTTCGTGACCGTGGTTGTCCGGCCCAAGAAGCACTGAGCTCAGTCGACACTTGTCGAACGGAGATGAAAGATGCCGTCAGAAACCAGGAACAACAGTAGCATATGTGTGGGTTTAGCCTATATGACCGGCGGTAAACTCCTGTGCGTTCGGCGAGCCAATCCACCGGAAAAAGGTAGTTGGTGTGTCCCAGTCGGTCATGTGGAGCCAGGCGAAGTCCCCGAAGACGCTCTTCGGCGGGAGGTCGTTGAAGAGACTGGTTTATCCTGCGGGCAGGTGGTCTACCTGACACAAATCATCTATGATAATGGTGTTGGCTTCAAGCGAAATGTTCTGCTGTTTGGCACGACCTATGTCGACGGGATTCCACGGGCGGGCGATGACGCCATTGAGGTGGCCTATTGGCGGCCGCAGGAGGTCCGAGCACGGCCCTATGTCCATCGTCTCGTCGACATCTCCATCACTTTGGCGACCAAGGTAGCCCAGGACCACCCGCCGCTTGGTTGAAGTTTTCCCCGTGATGATGGGTGCGTTGGTAGCGGCGCGGAACTGTGAGGAGCCAGCGCATCTGGTGGTTCGGCAGCGGCGTATTCGACTCGCGGACGTTCGACCGGATCAACGGGATGTGGCTGCGCAGCCACTGCTGAGCCCGACGCGCTGGGCCGAGGCCGCAAATTCGCCCGCGGGCCCGACCCGCCGCCGCACCGAACAATACCTGTGGAAAGCCGACGCGGCGACACGCCGCAACGGCAGCTCCAGATCTCGTCGAGCGCTCGTTCGTCACTGCGTGCTCGATGAGCGCCACCGTCTGGCCGACGTTGTTCTCGCTGCCGAGCCGAAGCTCGTGCCGAAGGGTGTTGTGCGGGTCGCCGACAAGATCCCCGCGATCGTGCACGCGAACGCCACCGCTCGGGCTCGGACGGTGACCCGGAGCAGAACCCGTTCCTCGCGGAGGTCCTGTCCGAGTTCGCGGCGATCACCTGCGTGCCCGTGCTGATCAACACCTCGCTCAACGTCAAAGGCTAACCGATCTGCGACACCCTGCAGATGGCGCCGGGCTGCCTGGTCGACAACGGCCCCGGGCGCCCTGACGCCGGGAGGCTGGCGGGTCACTAAATGAAGATCGGCTAGAGCATCGGGGCCTTCCTCGGCTCCGGAACCCAAGACATCCCGACGACGGCCGCAGCCACCGCCGCGTCCTCATCGACCGATTTCGCGAACGCCGTCATCAGCTGGTGTTCCTGCAGACCGACCGCGACTACCTGGAAACCTGGCTCGACATCACGGCCCACAGCATGTGAGCCGGCTGCGGTCCGGTCCCCAGGCGATCGAAGGGCCGAGGCAGGCGTCGATCTGTGGGGCATGGGTGCCTAGGCTCTCGGAATGGCTTGCGGTTTAAGGATTGGCGGCTGTGGTCGGTGAAAAATGGTTTGGATGTGGCCAGAAATCGTCTACTTTTGTCAGGGCTTCTTTGAGTCGCTGTCGTGCTGCGAAAGCCCGAGGCTGACTCGGGGCAGAGAGCCTGAAGGCCGGCCGGATCCAGCTGCGCGGCAGCAACCCGGTGGGTCGCCCGGAATACCTCGGGGGTCGCGCGTACAGTCGGGCGCCTGACTTGAGGAGGTGGGTCATCTCCGCGTTTGAAGAACTTCAGGCGTTCGGATACTTGGGTACCGAGTGCCTGGCATTGATCAGCAAGCTGGTCCGAGAAGAAGTTTCGCGTTTCCCGGCGCTCACGCCGGCCGCCGGCTGGCAGCCGGCGGACCGGGAAGACCTGGTCGGGGAATTCCTGGCCGAGCGACTGGAGAAAGTCACGGCCAACCTGCTGGCCTTGGCCACCGACGACACCTCCATGGGCCGGCTTTTGCGGAAGTCGATCCGTAACTGGCTGGTCGATCAGGCTCGCCGGACCGCTGTCGGCGCGATCCGGCGTTCGGTCGAGAAGGCGCTGGCGGGCGATAGCGCCTTCGAGAAGGTGCCACCGCGCGAGCCGGGCGCGGGGCGGTGGCGGTTGGCCAACTCGGGAGCGGTGCCCTGGTCGGGCTCGGCCGCCGACCTGCTGGCGGCCGCTCGAGCCGTGCCGAATGTCAGGATCCCGCCGTGGAGCAGTGCCACGCGCCGCCCGCCGATGGCCGACGAGCCGTCGATCGCGGCGGTGATCCGGGCGGTGCTGACCGAGGCCGCGGGTGCCCTCGAGGTCGCCCAGCTGGTCGAGGTCTTCGTCGCTCGCTTCCCGGCGGCGCTCGACCCCGCCACGCAGCCTCTGCCGGACGCAGTCGAGCACGACATCCCCGACCGGGACACGGCCACCCCAGAGGAGCAGGTAGTTGCGTTCGAGGAGGAGATCGACGCTGCCGCGGACGCCATTGGCATCGTCGCGATGCTCTCGCCCGAGGAGCGCGCCATCGTCCGGCGCATCGACGACGTCCCGGCGATCCAGGAGCTCCTCGGCTGCGGCCGTAGCCAGGCCTACCACCGGGTCAGACGGGTGAAGGAGAAACTGGCGCAGCTCGTCGGCGAAAGCGACGATGTGCGTGCGGTGGCGCTGGAGGTGATCCGGCTGTGTGGTGGTCCAGTAAGCGAGGAATGATCGGCTGCCTGCCCGGACGCCTTCCGGGTTGTGACGTCAGATCTGAATGGCGACACACTCGGTCGAGTGATACGGGAGGACACCATGAGTGACCCTGACGTGCCACAGAGATTTCTCGATCTTGCCAAGCAGGCTGGGCGACCTGCGCTGACCAGCGCGGGACTGCGAGCGCGATTCGGCGAGGCAGGTGAGGAGGAGATCCGCGTCGGCCAGGTGTGGCGGGCGCGATGGGACGAGGTCAGCATCCTTGTATTGGTCTTGGCCCTCGAGTCCCGGGAAGTCCTGGTTTCGCCGGTGACCATCGACCCACCGGCCGAAGACCGCGATTGTCTAGTGGTGGGCGGCTCGTCCACCGCGTTCGGAGTCGATGCGACGGTGTGGGCCACCTTGACCGCGTTGTTGCCCATCCGCGTGCTGGACCGAGCGTTGGACGTCTGGTCCAGCGAGGTGGTCAGCTGGAGCGCGGACATGGCGCAGGGGCGATCGACACCGGCGCCGCCCGGGACCCGGCTCGGCTGTGGGGGAGAGTCGGAACTCGATCCGGTCGCGTCCTTGCGGGCGGAACTCGCCGACGAGATAGATACGCTCCTGCGAGCTCCCGGGCTGCCCGAAGAGGCCGCGGGGACGCCGACGCCGAGCCTGACGTCGCTGCTGGGCGGGGGAGTCGACCTTCAAGCGCTCGGTTCTTCTCTGGGAATGCGGCAGCCGGAGGTGATGAGACTGCTCAGGGGCAAGATCCCGCTGAAACCCGACCAGATTGCCACGATCGCCCGGGTGACCGGAGTGGAATCGGCGGAGATCTCCCGGACGGTGCGGCCCCTGCCGGCGAAACTCGTCGCTGTCGCCGAGCACCCTCGATGGCGGCACGTCTGGCACAAGCAGGCCCAGCGTGCAGACATCAGCGAAACCGAGGCCCGGCTGTCCGGTGCTTATGGTGCCTTCGCCCTGGCCGCGAGGGAAACCGGCGGCAGTGCCCCGAACTGGGACGAGCGGCTTCGCCGCTACTTGTCCGACGAGCAGACCGGCCGCGGCGGCGCGTGATGCGGGGCCGGTTCGCGGAAGAGGCCGCCGCTTAGGCCGAGGCCATGATCGCCGTGGTCGAGCAGCGCCGGCCCGGCGCGCTGGCCGCACTGCGGGAGGGGCCGCTGGACGAGCTCCGGACGTGGCCGGACATCGTCGTCGAGCTGGTTCCCGAAGGACGCAGGGGTGGCCGGTGCTCGGTCGCCGGGAACTACCGGGACGAGACCGAGCCGCCAACCTTGGTGGTGGGCGAGTCGCGGTCCCGGCGGCGCCGAGGCTTCACCGGGCTCCACGAGCTGGGGCACCACCTTCAGCAGACGAACCCGGAGCTGGGGCGACGCCTGTTCGACTACGAAGACTCCGAGGCGTTCGAAGACGCCGCGTGCGACGCATTCGCCGCGCGTGTTCTCCTGCCAGGCGAACAGGTAAAGGACCTCATCGATCCACGAGGTCCGACGGCTCCGGCTGTCGTCGAGCTGTTCCACCATTCGCAGGCATCTCGTGAGGCGTGCTGCGTTCGTGCCGCCGAGCACCTGACCGGCGGCGGCGTTGTTGTCCTTCTCGACGCAGCCGGCTCCGTGATCTTCGCGGCCCCGCGAGGGATGTTGCCGCCCGCAAAGGGTTCCGACCAGGCGGCGACGCCGTTGATCGCCGCAGCCCTGCGCACCTCGGCCACCGTCGAACGGGACAGCACCTTCATCGTGTTCAAGAATGACAGCACCAGCGACACCCTCTATGGGCAGGCGGCGTGGTGCGACGAAGACTACCTGGTCGCGGTGCTGGTCCCGGACAACGCGGCGTGGCGGCCGTTTGCGCCGCCGCGGCCGAACACGTCTCGCTCCCGGTTCGGTTCGTGGTGGTGTGAGGTCGAGACCTGCGGCGAATTTTTCAAGATCACGGAGGTGCCCTGCTCGAGGTGCAATACACCTCTGTGTCCGCGCGGTCACTGTGGGTGCGCAGTCGTCCGTGAGCAGGAAGATCGTCAGTGCAACGTCTGCTTCCTCAAGTACCCGCCGACGCGATTCGCAGCCGATAGCCCGACCTGCAAGACCTGTGTCGAGGACGCCGGCTAGCAGGCAGGACCGGGTCGGTGTACCGGCATCCGGACGATTTCCGAGGTGTGACGTCAGTCATGGGTAAGCCGCCGAACGGCGGCCCGCCCAGCCCCCGACTGGGTGTCACGGCGCTCCGGCGCCCAACCCCGAGTGAGTACAGCAATGAGTTACACCGAAGAAGTCCTCGATGAAGTCCGTGGCAAGGCCGATGCGCACAAGGAGCCGTTGGCCGAAGCGCGGATCCGGCTGGACCTGGTCCGGTCCGTGGCCGAGAGGTTCCCCGGAGCGGTCCGGACCTACCGCAGCGGCTCGCTGCCGCAGCACACCTTCATCCACCCGGTTGGTGACGGCGACGGCGGAGTCGTACTCGACCGCCGCGTCTACCCGAAGCTCGGCCCCGACGGCGACGGCGACACGCCCTCCGAGATCGCCGGCGAGCTCTGCGCGCTGCTCGGCCCCGCCGTGCGCGAGGTCTACCCGAAGGCCCGCTGCGGCACCTCGAAGCGCGGCCCGAAGCTCTCGTTCGGCCAGCCGATCGACGGCCAGGACCCCACCGTGGACATGGTCGTCGCGTTGACCCGCAAGACGGGCGCGGGCCTGTGGATCCCGAACCTCAAGACCAACACCTGGGAGGCGTCCGACCCCGAACGCCACGTCGAACTGTTCACCGCCGGCAGCCCGTCGCTGCGTCGGACCCGCCGCCGCGTCGTCCGGCTGCTGAAGGCGTGGAACAAGCAGTACAACGAACCCGGCTTCTCCTCGCACAACCTCACGGTCTGGGCCTGGGAGTTCGTCGAGCCGGGGATGGGCATGGCGGCGGCGTTGAGCGCGGTGCTGACGAACGCCGCTGCCCGGGTCGAAGCCGGCCGCGCGACGCCCGATCCGGCGGGCGTCTCGCCCAACGTGAAGCTGTTGGTCTCGCGTGACATCGCGGCCAAGCGGCTCCGGACGGCCGCCGACGGGCTCACCGAAGCCCTCGAGCATGACGACGACCGCGAGGCGGTGCTCACCGCCTTGTCCGGAGTCTTCTTCAAGTACGTCGAGAACCCGTCGCCCAGCAGTCTGGCGGGTAAGGTCGCGGCTCTGCGCCGGAACGTCCCGGTGGCCACGGCCACGCTGGGCATCGGCGGCCCGTCGACCCTGATCCGGCCGACCCGGGCGTACGGCGCTGCGGAGCGCCGGGAGTGAGGAAGGCGCCAGCCTGGCGGGCACCGGCTTGGTATGCCAAGCCGGTGCCCCGGCTCCTGTTCCAGCGCCACCTCGCCGCGTGTGATCTCCCGGTGCAGGTGGTGCGGCCGCCGCGACGTCACCGTGGCGGCTTCGCCATCGCCGTCCGGCTCGACCTCCCTGACCTGCCCGTCCAGACGGTGACGGTGGTCTTCGGCCGCGCGGCCCCCGGCATCCCGCACGTCTACACCGACCTGCCGTCGGACTCCCCGCACCGGTACCCCGACGGGTCCCTCTGCATGTGGTACCCCGGCGACCCGGCCGAACAACGCTGGACCTGCAAGGACGGGCCCGTGGCGCTGATCGGGCACGTCGTGGCCGATCTGCTGCGCGAGCAGTGGTGGCAGCGCACCGGCGAGTGGCCCGGCGAAGAGGCCGCCCACCTTCCCACCGCCGGGGTCGGCGAGACCGGCACAGAGGCCGCATGACCGATAATGGCCTCGTGACGAACCCCGTCGACGTGACCACCACGACGGTGACCACCACGACGGTGACCGCACCGAGCGGAGGAACCTCCGCGGCCGGCAGCACCAGCGTGCTGGTGGCCACAGTCCTGTCTGGCGCTTTCCTCGCGGCTCTAATCACCGCGGCGATCACGATCTGGCTCGCGCGCAGGAAAACGCGGGAAGAAGAGCGCAACCGGCTTCGGGCGGCGTTCGCTGAAGCGTTCGCGGCGTACCAGGCCTATAAGGAGTTCCCGTACGCCATCCGGCGCCGCCGCGTTGACGCACCCGGCGAAGAACGGGTCAGGCTGTCCGAGGCGCTGCGCTCGGTGCAAGCGGACCTCGCGTATCACGCGGTCTGGATCGTCATCGAATCCGAACAGGTCGGCAAGGCCTTCGCGGAGCTGATCAGTCAGGTTCGCGCGACCGCCGGGACGGCCATGCACGAGGCGTGGAACGCGCCGGCGAACAACACGGATAGCGCGATGAACATCCCTTCGTCACTCGTCACTCGTCACTCGTCGACCTCGGGGAGTTGACGACGCATGAGACCGTCTACATCGACGCGGTCCGCGCCCACCTGCGCCGGCTGGCTCCGTGGTGGGCGAGGTGACGAACGGTCCCGATCCGGATGAGCGACGTCCGGACCCTAACCTTGGCGGAGCTTTCGGGAAGCCCAGATTGAATGCCCGCTTCGGAGGCAGTCAGAGTCGGTGGCCGTACACGGTATCGCCTTCGCCCACGTCGGCACTGAACGCTGCAGGTTTGGACTAAGATATGGCGGCAAAATTCGGCCACGACATTCGCGTTGGTCTGTGCAGGAGCAGAGCCGGTATGCGCCGGAAAGGAACTGTCTGCCAGCACCGGTCGGGCGACCACGGGGATCGCCGCCAAGGGATATTCGGCAGTTTGCAGCCGCGAATCGTCGAATTGTTCGTATAATCAGGATGCCGACCCTTTGCTTCTTGATTTTATGTACCTTTCTAAGGTAATGCGAGTCCAGCGTGTTCGGTAGAACCTTGCGCCAAATTTATGCGTTTGTTCGGACAGCAAGTTTCTCAGGAACTCTTCGGCCGATTGGGGACTTTCCGCAAGTCGTCCCCAATGATCGCAGTCAGCTTTCGTTGACTTTGTGTCGATATGCTCGGAACCCAGCACTCGAAGTTGATCTATCAGTACGGACTCAAGCGCTTGATGTGCCGCCTTGTGGTCACCCATAAAACCGTGCCAGCGTGCGATGTCGCGCCGTGTAGATAGTGTATGCGGGTGATCCTTCCCGAGTACGCGCAATTGATCCTTTAATACGTGTTTCAGCTCAGATAAGGATTTCTCTGTATCGCCCGTTACTCCCTGCCAGTAGGCCGCATTGTGGCGTGCGGTGAATGTGTCCGGGTGGTCGCCTCCAAGGATTTGTGCTCTTTCTGATGCAACTCTTGCTAGGGCTTCTGCTGCATATTCTGGGTCTCCCGAAACTCCTTGAAGATATGCTGCATTATGTCGGGTTGTTAAGGTGTGAGGGTGGTTCGGTCCAAGTACCCTTATTTGTTCAATGAGTAACTTTTGAAGGGCGGCGGCTGCATCAGCTGGGTTTCCGGCTAATCCTCGCCATCGTTGAAGGTTGCTCCTTGTGGTCATGGTGTCTGGGTGGCTTGGGCCAAGGATGCGTTTTTGATCGGCGAGCAGCCGTTCAAGTATCGAGGCGGCATCTAAGTAGTTGCCCGCTCGTCCCTGCATGTAGCCAATGCTGGCACGGGTACTCAATGTGTCAGGGTGGTTGCCTCCAAGAGCTCGTTCTTGATCGTCCAAAACACTGCGCAGAGATTCTTTCGATCCAATGGGGTCCCCGGCTATTCCGCGCCAGTAAGCTATGTTAAATCGGGCTGACAACGTGTCAACGTGATCGGGGCCAAGGCTGCGGACTGCTCGTTCTTGGATGCTTGTGAAGTATTCAATAGCGGCAGCTACTTGACCGCATTGTCCGAGATTTATTCCTGCTAAAAAGTATATGGATTGATTGTTTTTGGCCCAGATTAGATCGTCGGCTAATTTGTTGAGCGTGGATGTGTTGCTGCGAAGTATTGCCGCTAGTTCAGTATCGGCTCCCACTTGTGCCCAAGCTTCGATGAGGGCCTTTGCTGCGCAATTCACGACGATATCAAATTGCTCTTCGGTGAGTGATTCTCGGGCGACGCGCTGAACCAAAGCGTGAACTCGCACAAGCTGGTTTGGGGTCTCCGACGAGTACGCGATTAAGTTAAAGCGGTGCAGGCACGACAGTGCCATTGCGTAAGTATCTTCGCGCACTTTGCCGTCGTGTAGAAAGTCCTGTAAATACTGTTGAACCGCCGAAGTAGATAGGATTTGACGAGGTATGCCATTAGGGTCCATTAGTGCTGTAAAGTTCAGTAACGGGTGAGCTAGGCCAACTGGAGGTAGCTCGTTTGCGGAAGATATGGACAGTGACCATGTCGATGCAACTGTGTCGCGATGTTCATCCGGGAGTTCATCCTTATTTGGCAATAACTGTACCAGTGCACTTTTACGGTTTATCAACTTGTCACGATAGCTCACGCATGTTAACGCCTGGTGGTCAGCAATGTATGCTGCAGCTTGCGCCAGTGCTAGCGGCAAGAAATCGAGCGCTTCGGCTAATGACTCGGCTCCGACGGCCTGGTTTGGATGTTCGACAAGGTGGCTCTTCAGGAACGCTTCGGCATCCTTTCGTGCAAAAGTTCCGATCTCGACCAGTGTTCGACCGTCGCGACGAAAGGCGGAGTCGCGCCGACGAGTTGTTGCAATGGTTTGGCCGAATTTCGTGTGCGGGGGCCAAAGATTATTAGTATCGGAAGGAGATTGGATGTCGTCTAGTACGACTAGCCAATTTAATTCTGCTGTGGATAGCCAGTCGAGGAAGTCTTCGGAGGCTTTATTGGCGTCGAGCTCGGTTGTGGAAAGTATTCGCCTGGCCGCTCGCGAGTATCCGTCTATTATGGCCTGACGAGACATTGCTTCGATCCATATGAGGAGGTCTATCTCACCCTTATTCCAACGCCTCCGGGCGTGTTCTGCCGCAAGTTGCGTCTTACCGACGCCACCTAATCCAAGGAGAATGTGTGAGCCAGCTCCCATCAATACAGCAGCGGACGAACTTGTGGCCGCTTCGGCTATTTCAAGGAGCTCGCTTCGGCTTTGGAAACTGTATGCGCGCGGAGGTATTGTCCCAATGTTATTTCTGGAGATTACTGGTCTCGAAGCATTAAAGTCGCCGTGAATTTCTACGTGCTCAACTCGGTTTGCTTGGACAATCGAACTCAACTTACCTTGACGCATGCCATGTAAATGGTCCGACATGTCCGGTTTGTCGACGTCATTTCTGTTCTGCCTCACGTTAAGTGCTACTGCTGTGAAGGTGAGTGCGGCAATCAGTAGCCATAGATAGATGGCCCATTTACCTGATAGTTCGACAGTATTCGTTGCCAGATTGCCGATCAAGCCAAGGGAGATGCCCAGGGTCGTTATCAGCGCTACTCGCGCGCGAGGACGCATTCGAACTCCTGTCGGGCCGTGTCACGGTCTACAATCATGATGCCGCATGAGGGGGGTTCGTGTTTTGTACGCGCTAGGACTTGGCCAGTCGCGGGTTGGCGCTTGGGTCGTTGACGGCGACGGCAGGTCTAGCTGGTCGGACGCTGCGCCGATGTCACTCGCCGTCGCCGACTTGAAGGCCGGTGGGACCGTGCTTGACCTCGGCTCCGCTGGCGGGCTGGGCGTCCTGCTCTCCGTCCGCCGAGTCGGGCCGAGCGGGCGGCCCATCGGCCTACATAACCGGCGACCTGGTCACCGTTGCCCGCCGGCGCGGCGCGCAGGTTTGGGTCACCAAAGCTGAGTTCCTCAGGACCTCTCGATCATGCGCAGCCTTGGCGGCGCCGTAGATGCCGGTGCCGAGACCGGGGCTCGCTGCGGAGCTGCTGCTGATGCTGACGATGGCACCGCGGCCGCGCGCGGCCTGAGTACGGCATATGGGCACCTGCGCGGGCCGGTTGCGGAGATGCTCATGCGGTTGGCCTTGGTAAAGCCCAACCAGGGCAACATCGAAGCGACCCTGCGACGTCTCAAGCAGGCTGAGGAAGCCCGACCTGGTTACGCAGCGCCGCGCCTTTCCGACATAAGTTGTGTTGCCGCACGCGAGGAGTGATCTGATGGCCGGCAAACGCAGGGCATTGCTGATTGGCGCGAGCAGCTGCCTCGATGCGATGACCCCAGCCGTTGACGCGGACGACGCTGACGGCGTGGTGAGCCGTGGTGAGCTGGTCGGCGATGCCGTGGCAAACATGGCGGTGTTTCTCAACGGCTTCCAGAGCTGAAGCACGCCCGCTCGAGGGGGTGCGCGTCGTACGAACGTATGCTGGACCCGGCGACCGGAGCTGCGAATAGGGTTCTCCCATGGGATTCGACTGGGAGAGCATCTTCGACGCGAGCAGGACTGGACTTGACGATGGCTACGACGCCGCGGTGTCGGCCGTCATGTACCCAGACCGGCCACAGGCGGTGGTCTCTGGATCCTTCCCAGCTGCGGAAAGCGCCCGACGAGACGGACGGCGTGAGCTCGTGACGGGTGCCCGGACCGCGATCCTCTGTGGGGTCATGATACCGCTGTGGCTGGCCGCGACTGTCCGATACTGCGGCCTTCTCACCGTTCCCGTCCGTGTCGCCCGGCCTGCGACATCGAACCGGACGGCGAGTGCGTCGGCCGATGCCTCATGACCGCCATCGGGCGGCTGGTTCTCGCGCTGACGCGGCTGTTGGAGGACGACGAGCGTGAGAAGATCGGCCACTTTCTAGCCGAAAGTGTGCACGGCACCGACGCAGAGAACGCAGCGTCCGAGGAGGAGTCCGGTGACGCGCCGGATTGGAGCTACCTGTGGCATGCGCTGCTGGGAGCATCCGACCACGCGCGCCGGATTCTGGCCCTGCTCGAGTCCGAGCGGGTCTACTTCGATGTCTCGGCCATCACTGACTCGGCACGGGAACTGTGCTCGCAGATTAACGCAGCTTATGAGCTGACTGCTGAGGCCCGCCGGCTGGTCGGGCTTGTCTTGGAGGCGGGAACCACCATCGAGGAACTCCAGAAGCAATCCGCGCTGCACCGGGCGCGCCTGGTCGACGCGGATCTCGAGTCAATGCGCAGACCTCCTTCGTCTGAGGCGCCGGTGTGGAAGGTCGACATCGATGAGCATGGCGGCTTCGTCGCCACTTCCACGTCCCAGACCGCCGACGTTGCGCCGTGGAAGTTTTGGGGGAGCGCGGCGACCGCCGCATCGGCGGCGCACACTCTGGCCTGGTTCTTCCACGACCGGCCGCCGAAGATCGTCTTCGATCCACCGGCTTCCCCGATGCCTCTCGCGTCGAATGTCGCGGATGCCGACCGTTCCCCCGAGGGCCCGTCGGTGGCGAAGTTGCTGGCCCGCCGCGGCACGGCCTATGCCGAGCACGTGCGGGCGGTCCAGGAAGCCCGTGACGCGCTTCGCCGACGCGCCGAGGATGTCGAGGAGTTCCTCGCCGAGCGCGGTGCAGGGCTCAATATCGCCGATCCGCAGCGGCTGCGTCACCAGAAGGTGCTCACCGCCCTCCCGCCCGCCGACAATCGTGATCATCTCGGCTTCGCCAACACAGTGATGTGGGTGCCGCCCCGGCTGGTGGTCGCCACCCGCCACCCCGTGTGGGGCGACTTCGGCGGGCACCGGGACGAGAAGCCGCTGGAGATCGCGACCGGGCTACTGGACGCCGACGACCTGGAAGCGTTCACCTCCAGACTCTTCTCGCCCAAGATCGACTTGATGATGGCGCCAGGGTGGGCCGGACCGCTGTACCGCGTCGGGAGTGACGGTAACCATCGCTTGCACGTGGCGCGGATGCTCGATCTGCCCTGGCTGGCCGCCGCGGTCAGGGTTGAAGCCGTTTCGCCGTCGTGGGGAATCATTGACCTGCTGGCCATGGACCCCGACGACGGGACAAAGATTCGTTCCTTCGAGCGCCGCATGCGGGAGCGGACGGAGCTTGTCACCGGGCTGCTGCGCCGCGGGGTTATCGACGGCGATCTCGCGGGGGAGCGGGGAGAGACCCTGCAGTGTCGTCGGCTGCCGGCGGCGTGGCTGCTGCACCGCGCCGAGTACGCCACTGCCGTTAACGCCGTCTACGAAGACCGTTACCCCGGCGCGCTGGCCCAGCTCGGTATCCCCCTCAAGGTCGGGACGAATCCAGGTGCGTGGCATCGCTGGCTAGCCGATGCCTGACACGGTTCTCGCCGAGGGTGCCGGCTTGCAGATCGCGCGATCGACGTACGATTTGGCTGTGGTGGCCCGACCAGACCGTGCGTGACGAGACGGCCCCGGTCGACGGGCTCGAATTGTGGCAAGGCCGCGGCCGGGCCGGACGAAGTTGCGGCCCGCAACCGGAGACCGGCTTCTCTATGTGGCACGACCGGCACCGGTTCGCCGTCCGGATGGTTCTCGGACCGCTGGCGACCTCAGCCGCGCGAGGTCGGCGAGCCACTGCGTGCCCAAAGGGCGGCGGCGTGGCACGCTTGGAGAGGGTGCCGTCGAGCTCGAAAGCTTGCAGCTCTGCGGCGGCGTTAAGCAAAATGTTCAAGGCGTCGGTTCAGTCGGCGCTGACAGGCATCTCCGCGAACGCCGCCAGCCCCTCGCGCATCGAGCCCTGCAACCCGGTGACGCAGCGCAGAACCGCGCTCAAGGTCGGCCGGCGCGGACCGCGCGCACAGTCTCCCGGATGATCAAGGCCACGAACATCACCACGTCGTCGCACTGCGCCCGCACCGCTTCCATCCCGCGCTGACGGCGCGTTGGTGTGCCGGGCCCGACGGGTTCGACCAGGTCAAGCTCGTGGGCGATCTCGTTGCGAGCGGCGAAGAACGGTGCCAGCCCGCCGATCAGGACGTCGCTGATCTGGGCGTCGGTGAGGCCGAGCGCATCGCGGACGGTGCACAAGTCGCCGGTGGCCTGCAGGCTCGGGGTGGAGATCGCCTTCACGTACAGCTCGACCAGCCGCGCACGCGGATCAGCGTCCAGCACGGCGAGGCGGAGTTCACCGACCACCTTGTTGTCGAGTCGGTTGCCGACCCACTTTTTGAACTGCTTCTCGGCGGCGTCGTCAGTGGCAATCAAGGGCGGCAAGGTGTCGCGCAACAGCCGCGTCAGGCACGCGTCCAGGCCACCGGAGGTGAACACGAGCGCAGCGCGTAACAGGTCCTGCTGGTCGGCTGACAGCTTTCCCCGACTCTCCTCCTTGACCTGTTGCCCCTTTACCCGCAATACGTGGAGAGCGTCGAAAAGACCGCTGACGCTCTGGTGTGTGGCCGTGAGGTACCTCCATGCGGCGGTGACCTCGCCTCCGTACGGCGCACCAGGCAACGGCGTGAGCTTCAGTTCGGTCAGCGGCACCGCTTGCCTCCGGGTTGTCGCGTGTTGGGACGGGTGACCACTCTGTCAGCTCGGAGCTCCTCTTGGCGGGCCGACGGCGATCAACGATTGAACGGGCCCGGCTGATCGGAGGGCGCGGCCGCTCGGGTCGCAGGTCGATCGGCCCGCTTCGACCCGTCCGCAGCCGCCGGCGGTGCCCGGCGGCCTCGCCCGCTGGGTCAACATCGCCGACCGCGACGACCTGGTCACAGCCCGCCCCAACCTGACGACCCTCTTCCCCCGCGCGGACGGAGTGCTGGAGAGCGGCTACATGGTGGACAACGGTGCGAAACCGCACGAGGCCACCTTCTATTTGACCACGCGCGAAGTCGGTGCGGCAGTGGCGGGCCGTGCTCACGTGATCACGGTGGGCCCGGGCTGATCCTGCGGGTCGAGGTGGGCAGCATCGGCCCAGCGGCTCTTTAGACCGTCTGGCGCACATTGGCGACAATGCAGTTTCTCTGGTCCGGCGGTGCGTGCTCGCCGCCCGCGCATCGGGCCACTTTGAGCTTGAGTCGTTCGAGCGCGGCGAAGACCCAGCACAACCTCGTTCAGGACCAGGCCGGTCCGCTCGTCGGAGAAGACGGCACGCCAACGGTTTCAGCCGTACGCAATCGGACATCCCGGACTGGATCACTGTTCCAAGCAGGCCCGTCCAGAGACCTGTTTTCGCAGGTCAGAGTTGGTCCCGCCCCCGGAGGGATTCGAACTCTCACTACACGGGTTTGAATCCGTTTGCCTCTGCCAGTTCAGCTCGGACAGGTGTGCATCAAGCCGGGGCTGAGGCGGAAGCCAATAGCGGCAGGACGTGGGAGAGGGCGTGCGAGCGGTGTCACTTCGGGGGAGGCGTTCGGCCGGACGACTTACGCCCACTCAGTCCACCCTTCTGGGCGCTACTGAATACTCCGAAAGAACACGCCGCGGTCAGAGCTGTGCTGAATCGAAGATACCAGCGGACCGTAGCGATCTTGCTGGACTGCCTGGAGGAGGCTGACCCGATGGATATCGTGTATCCCGGCCAGACCCCGAGTATCCTGATGTCGTCCGTGAATCGCTTGTTTTGATGGCCGATGTCTACGCTGATCACGGCCGGGTGTCGTCTGCGCGGGAGACCGGCTCTCCCATGCGGTCGGCCTCATCGCCGGGCAGGTAGGCGTTAGTCGCGGATAAGTGCAGCTCGATGTTTTCCGTAACTGTCAGGCGTTCGGATTCACGGTTCCGTTGTCGGCGAGGTGCGGGGCCGGAGGTGGACGGGCAGGCTGGTGTGCCCGTTGGACAGGAACGTCGGCAGGGTGGTCAGTTCCTCCGGTGGCACGGCGAGGCTCAGCTCCGGGAAGCGGTCGAACAACGCCGGGAGCGCCACCTCGGCTTCGAGCCGGGCCAGCGGCGCGCCAGGGCAGTGGTGCACGCCGTAGCCGAAGGTGAGGTGGGGTGCGGCCGCACGGGTGATGTCGAACTCGTCGGCGGTGTCGCCGTGCTGGGCGGGGTCGCGTCCGGCGGCGCCGAAGCCGACCAGGATCGCGTCGCCGCGCCGGATCAAAGTGCCGTCGACCTCGATGTCCTCGATCGCGTAGCGCAGCGGCGTGTACGGGATCGGCGCCTGCCAGCGCAGCGTCTCTTCCACCACGGCGGTCCAGGACTGTTGCCCGGACCGGACCGTGGCGAGCTGATCGGGGTGGGTCAGCAGGGCGGTGACGGCGTGGTCGAGCAGGTTCACCGTGGTCTCGTGGCCGGCGGTCATCATCAGCATCAGCGTGTCGACGAGCTCGGTTTCGGTCAGTGCGCCGTCTTGGTCGTCTCGTGCGGCGATCAGGGCGCTGGTCAGGTCGTCGGCGGGGGCTGCGCGCTTCTGTGTGATCAGTTCGGTGAACAGGGCGTACGCCGCCGCCACGTTGGCCTGCGCCTGTTGCTCGGTGATCGCGCTGTCGAAGAAGGCGTCCACTACTTCGCGGATTCCGGCTTGTTTGTCGTCCGGGATGCCGAACAGCCGGCAGATGACCTCGATCGGCAGCGGGTAGGCGTATCGCGCTCGCAGGTCGACGGGCGCGTCGCCGGAATCCGCCTCGATGGCGTCGAGCAGGTCCCGGGTGATTTCTTCGACTTTCGGGCGGAGCGCCTCGGTGCGGCGGACCGTGAAGGCGGCGGCCATCAGGGAACGCAGCCGCCGGTGGTCGGCTCCGTAGGCGGTGAACATGTTCCGGATCGAAACCCAGATTCGCAACGGCCAGTCGTCGGCGATTTCCCCGTTGGTGAACGCGGGCCAGTGCTGCACCGCATCCTTGGACACCCGGGGGTCGGCCAGCAGCCGGCGGAGGACATCGTTCCCGGTAGCGGCCCAGGCCGGAACGCCGCCGGGCAGTTCGATCCGGGTGACCGGCCCCCGTTCCCGTAAGCGGGCGCCTTCGGCGTGCACGTCGGAGGCGTTTACGTCGAGCGTGATCGGCTGTTCCATTCTCGTTTTCCCCCTGCCGGTTTTCGCACGGACCCCGGCGAACTCGAAATACGGAATGCCGGCACGCGGCTTTCCGTTTTCGCGTCACGGTATCCCCCACGGACCGGCCGGTCGACAGCATCGACCATCGTGCCATTGCAAGGACGTGGCACGCGTGCCCTCAACGGGTGAAAGCTTGGAAGTTCGTCACTTTTGGGTGCTGGTTTTGATGGGCGCGGAAAGGCTGCGCGTCAACACTGTCGAGCCGCAGGTCGATCCGCTCGGGTCGCGGCAGGGCGGGCGACGAGCACGAGCCCTGCTCCGGTGCAGCGGGACGATAACCGTGAGTTGCTCGTGAACGGTGTGGGTCATGCGGTCAGTTCCCGGCCGGGTTGCCCTGGGCGAGGCGGGAGCGTTGGTCCCACTCCTGCAGCCTGGCGAGCCGGCCGGCGAACTCCGTGCGCAGCGCGTCGAGGCCGCCGGTGCCGAACAACACCCTCAGCGGTAGGTTCAGCGTCACGTGGATGCCGCGGGCCTCGACCTCGGGCTCATGGCCTCCAGGGCCCACTTGGCGGCCTGGTAGATGCCCATCGCGGCGTAGGCGACGAGCCCGCCGATCTAGGAGACCTGCAGGATCCGGCCGGAGCGGCGCTCGCGCATCCCTGGCACCACGGCGCGGGTGGTCCACAGCGTACCGAAGTAGTCGACGTCCATCTGCGCACGGGCTTGCTCGGCGGTGACTTCTTCGATCGCGCCGGTGGGCCTGTGCCCGGCGTTGTTGACCAGCGAGCCGTCTCAAGCGCAGTCCTGGCACCACCGCAGGGCTGCGTGCCAGGTCGCGATCAAGGCCTCGTCGTCGGCGAAGCTGGGGGAGGCGCCGAGTGGGAGCCAAGTTTGCTTCACCGGCTCGTTGCCTTCCAGGTGGACGACGCAAATTCCGCGGTAGCGCAGAACTTCGGCGCCGCGTTCGTCGGAGATGCTGACTTCGCGGCTGGCAGGCACCAGCCGCGCTCGCCGTTCGCTTGTCACGCGCCTCCCTTTCCCGCTCATCGTCTACAGGATGATCGTGTATCGACCGTCATGTGTAACAAGTTCCTGCCGGCCGGAGGTCGTTCTTACCCGGGCGGGGGATGCCTTGTCGGCTCGTGACATCGACTACTGTCGACGGATGGACGGCGACACGGCCTGGTTGCCTCGAGAGGAAGACGAGGCACCGCCGGACGCGGCCGCCCGTGGTGCCGAGCTTCGGAAGTTCGGTCTCCGTGCGCTGGCCATCGCGGTGCTGTGGCTGGTCGCGGCTGGAGGCGTGTTCGCCGGCCTGATCGTTTACGAGCACCCGGCCCGGCAGCTCCTCGATGACGGGGTCCGGGTGACCGGGACGGTGCTGCGGTTCGACGAGCACCCGAACGCACTCCGCGTGTCCTACGACGTGCGAGGCGACCTGCGCTACGCCACCATCCCGGTGAACTCGGGACGGCGTTACATCAAGGGCCGGACTCTCACGGTCATCTACGACCCGGCGAACCCGTCGCGGGTGCGTACGACGCTGGAAGACGGCATGGATTCCCGCTTGTCGGCGTTATTCTGGTTCCTCGGCCTGTGCCTGCTCGTCGCGGCCGGGTTCGCCGTCGTCGCTTCATTCCGGTGGCGACGACGGCACCGCGCCGTGCTGCGGACCGGCTGGCGAGCGGCCTCGGTCACCGTTCGGCCCGACTATCCGGTTCGCACGCTCAGGCATCTGCCGGACCTGCTCGTCCAGTACCGCGACGGCAGCCGGGCCGAGCTGCGGGCCTCGGTGTCGAGTCACGGCAGCACGCACCTGTGGCACCAGCCCGGACGACCGGCCTGGGTGGGCGGTGCGGGCTCGGACATGGTGGTCCTGTTCGTGCGAGGCGGTCGGCGCCCGTTCGCGGTTCCGGCGTTCGGCCGAACGCCTCGCGCCGGGCGTGAAGTCAGTTGAGGGTGATCACCGGCACGAGCTTGTGGAGCAAGGTGACGAGCTGCCGGCGTTCCGCGGGGGAGAACACGCCGAACGCCTCGGCTTGACGTTCGCGCCGGCGGTTCAGCAGGCGGGTCAGCCGTTCGCTGCCTTCCGGGGTCAACGTCACCAGGACCTTGCGCTCGTCTTCTGGTGAGCGGCGGCGCGCCACGATTCCGGCGGTTTCCAGCTGCTGGAGCATCCGGGTGGCGGTGGGGACGGTCACGTCGGCCGCGGCGGCGAGCCGGCCGACCGGCAGTTCCGGCTCGGCGGCCAGGGGCTCGAGGAGCGTGACCTGGGGAAGCGACAGCCCGCCGTCGCGGTCCGCGCCCGCCGAGCGGGCCTTGCGCATGGCGAAGAAGACCGCGTCGGCCGCCTGCACGAGCTCGTCGACCTCCGCGGTCGTGGGGGGCTGGTTGCCGGTCGTCGTCATGCGCGTTAGCCTAGCAAAAAAATAGTTAGCAACCTAGTTATTAGGAGGCTAGAAAACATGGGTGACCGGATCGACGTCCACCAGCACCTCCTTCCCGCCCGCTACCGGGAAGCCCTCGAAAGCAGCGGGCTGACCGCCGGTGGGTGGCCGACGCCCGCGTGGACCCCGAGCGCCGCGACGGCGATGATGGACGACGCTGGCATCGCCACCGGCATGCTGTCCATCAGCGCGCCAGGCGTGCACTTCGGCGACGACGCCGCGGCCCGCGACCTGGCTCGCGCGGTCAACGACTTCCAGGCCGAGCTCGTCAAGGACACCCCCGATCGGTTCGGGCACTTCGCGGTGCTCCCCTTGCCCGACTTCGACGGCGCGGTCGCCGAGGCGGTGCGTGCCTTGGACGATCTGCACGCCGACGGTGTCGTCCTGCTGTCCAACGCCCGCGGCCGGTACCTGGGCGACCCGGCTTACGGGCCACTGTGGACGGAGCTGGCCGCGCGCCGCGCCGTGGTGTTCGTGCATCCCGCCGAGCCGCCGATCGCCCGGCTCGAGGGCCTGCCGAGCCCCCTGCTGGACTTCCCGTTCGACACCACGCGCACCGCGCTCGACCTGGTGGCGCACGGGGTGTTCGACCGGCACCCGGAGTTGCGGATCATCCTTTCGCACGCCGGGGGCTTCCTGCCGTTCGCCGCGCACCGGTTCGCCGGCGCGGCGATGTTCAACCCCGGCACGACCCCGGACGGCATCCTGGCCGGCCTGCGGAAGTTCTACTTCGACACCGCGTTGTCCGCCGCCGCGACGTCGCTGCCGTCGCTGTTCGCCTTCGCCGAGCCCGGGCACGTCCTCTACGGCAGCGACTTCCCGTTCGCGCCCGAGGACTGGCGCGGGGAGTTCGACCGGTACCTCACCGCTTACGACGGCCCTGGCGCGGAGCGGTTCCCTGATGTCGACCGCGCCGCCGGAGAAGCGTTGTTCCCCCGGCTCGCCGCCGGCTGACGGCCGTCGGTGTGGGTGACTCCGTGGGTGCGCGGTGAAGCCGGGCGGGCCGGTGCGGCGATGCCTCCGGTCGCGTCCGTCAACGCTGTCCTCGAGCTGGGTGCCGTGCTCCACGAGCGCGAGGTGGCCGCCGAACACGGCCTGGTAGAACTCCAGCGCCGCGCGGGCGTCGCCGGTGAAGTTGAGGTGGGTGAGCGTGCTGGCAGCCATCGGAACTCCTGCGCTCGCTGCCGGCTGAGGGGAGGCGATTGCGGCTCAGGGTGACGTCTCCGTCTGGTGGGGTATCGGCGCCGCGACGGCTTTTAGGTGCGCAGAGCGGCCTTCGCTGCTGCGCAGGCCAGGGACGGGTCGTCCTGGGTTGGTTCACGCTGGATCGAAGTGAAGTGCGGTACCGGGCCGGGCACGGCGAACCACGCCAGGGGTCGGTAGCGCGCAACGTCGGTGGCCACGACACCGTGAAAAGCGGTCAGGGGCGCCGGATTGCCGGGTACCTCCCTCGATTCTCATCGGCCACGGCAGGCCGACCACCGCCGGTACACCGCACTGGCGCCGATCCCGGCCCGGTGCGCGGCGACGGCTTCGGCGAACAGCTCGTCCGGTCGCTCACCGAAGATCCCGTCGTCTCGCCAGCCGATCAGGTACCGGATCCAGAGCGGGTCCCGCTCGAGCCACCTGACCGTGATCTCGGCGGACTCCGGGAAGGTCGGCAGGCACGGAGACAACACGCGGTTGGTCACGATCAGGCGCCGAAGCGGCGCGACGTCCGCGCTGCGATGCGCCACGTTCGGCCGGAACCCGGCTCGCCGGCAGGCTTTTTCGAACGACTCCGGCCAGCCCGCACCGTCGGACGGGCCGAGGACCCACCGCTCGGCGGCCAGGTCCGGCAACGCCAGCCGCGCGCCGGTGGCCAGCGGGTGGTCGGCGGCCAGCGCGACGAACACCGGTTCCAGGGCGAGCTTGCGCAGGAACACCCCCGGCGGTGCGGCGAGGTGGTACCCCGGGTAGTCGGCCACCACCACCACATCGAGCTGCCCGGCCGCCAGCAGGTTCAGCAGCCGGAGGGGAGAGAACTCGGTCATCACCGAGACTTCCTCCTCGCCCCGGCCGAGACGTTCCGCCAAGTCGATCACCATCGACCCGGCGAAGCCGCCTACGGCCACCCGCTCCGCCGAACCACGCGCCACCCACTGCTCGACGTCGGTCATCATCGTGCCGGCGGACGCGGTGATCACCCGCGCGTGCTCCAGCACGCGGTCGCCGAGTGCGGTGGGTGTCACGCCGTTTCGGCCGCGCAGGAACAGGACACCGCCGAAGGCACGTTCGATCCGCTGCACCGTCGCGGTGAGCGCGGGCTGGCTGGTGCCGGTGACCGCCGCCGCGCGGGTGATGCTGCCGGCATCGGCCACCGCGCACAGCGCGCGCAGGTGCCGCAGCTCGATCTCCATCACCTGGACGTTATGGACAACTGGGAGGTCCCGGCAGCGACGAAAGTCGGCACCGTCGGACGTACTTCCCCCGTCCCCAGGGAGCACGCATGCGACACCGGGTTCCGCGGCCGGCGGCGGCCGCCGTCCTCCTCTCCCTCCTCCTGCCGGGCGTGGCCGGCGCGACCACTCCGGTGAACTTCACGACCTCGATGGAGGTGTTCGATCCCGCCGGTGGCATTCACCGCGTGCCGATCACGAGACCTTCGTCGGATCGCACGGCCGCCCCCCTCGGCGTCGACGGCAGCGCCGTGACGCCGGTCGAGACCCACGGCCCCAGCGCGAGCACGCTGGATCTCGTTTTTGTCGGTGACGGCTACACCGCGAGCCAGCTGACGACCTATGCACAGCACGTCCGGACCAGCGTTGCCGCGTTGTTCGCCATCGAGCCCTACAAGTCCTACCGCGGCCGGTTCAACATCTGGCGAGTGGACGTCGTCTCACCGGAGAGCGGGGTCACCAACGATCCGAAGGGTATGCGTCGCACGACCGCTTTGGGAGCGTACTTCTGGTGCGGGAACGTCGAACGGCTCCTGTGCGTCAACGAAACCAAGGCCGAGCAGTACGCCGCCGCTGCTCCCGACGTGGACCAGGTCATCGTGTTGGCCAACTCCACGAAGTACGGCGGTGCGGGAGGCGAAGTGGCAACGTCCTCCGGCGGTAACGCCCAGTCGAACCAGATCGTGGCCCACGAACTCGGTCACTCCATCGGCGGTCTGGCCGACGAATACGACTACGGCACCTGTGATCCCCGGGAACCGCGCGAACCGAACGCTTCCACGTACACGGCGGCGCAGATGAAGGCGCAGGCGGTGAAGTGGTACGCGTGGCTGGGGAAACCGTCGCCCGACGGCGGAGTGGTCGGGGCATACGCGGGAGCCAGGTACTGCGCGTCCGGAATGTACCGGCCCAGCGAAAACTCGATCATGCGCACCCTGGGTCAGCTCTTCAACCCGCCCGGCGCGGACGCGATGATCGCCGCGTTCTCCCGCGAGAAGTAGCGCCGTAAACCCTCGGCAAGACCGTCTCCGAAGCCCGGGCCCCCTGATCCGTGTGGTCCCGCGCGCCCTCTTTCGTGCCGTTCGATGCGTTTCGAGGCAAGGAGTTCCGATGCGAAAGACCCTTATCGTGCTCGCCACCGCAGTGATGCTCGGCGCGTCGGCCACGTCGGTGGCCGCGTCCGTCCCCCAGGCAGCGGAAGGCGCCTCCGTGATCGGTGCGGTCGACGGCACCACCCAGGTCGCCGCCGCCGACCGGTTCCGGGAGATCCGGACCGGCCAGGCGGCCCGCCGCGCGCCGGCCGTCAGCATCCACGACGACTGGGGTGTCTACACCGGGGGCAGCGCGGTCACCGGGCAGGACGCGATCCAGTCGGCCTACAACGACCTGACCGTCTCCGGCGACACTCTTTACGCTCCGACGATGAAAGCCCCGAAGTCGTGCGTGGAACTGGTGACCGCCTACAACAACGGGGCCAGGCAGGTCTGGGCCTGGGACTGGTGCGTCGGCGTGAACGTCGCCAAGTCGGTCGACATCGACACCACTTTCCGCACCAGCTACGTGACCTCGGTCAACGGGCACGACTCCTACCGCGGCAAGGTGGAGCAGACCGACGCGGGCACGAACACGTGGACCGCGTCGCTGTTCAACTACCGCGCCAACCGGTGGGACACCCTCTACTCCCAGAGGGGCACCGACCAGTCGCGCGACAACCGCAGCTGGAACATCTTCGAGGTCTACGCCAGCGGCAGCACCACCGCGGCCTACTGCACCGCACTCGGCAGCCGGACCATCGAAAGCAGCAGCTACAAGATCAAGCTGAACGGCTCCTGGCAGGCCGCGGGCGCCGGCAACACCTCGGTGATGTCCAACTCTTCGACGGCGAACTTCCTGTGCCCGAGCCTGTCACGCACCGTGGTGCACGCCAACGACCAGTGGCAGGTGCACCGCTGACCTCCCGCCACGGCGACGCCCCGTGCGTGGTTCCCACGCCGGGACGTCTCAGCCTCGGTCAACGCGATGAGCCGGGTGCCGGCCGCCCGGGGTGGGATGGTTGCGCCGCGAGTTTGCCGGAAATCGAGCTGCCGGCCGGTGCGGATCACCGAAGAAGGCCGGAGGTGCTCGCCGCCCCGCCGATGCGGGAGCTCAAGGCACCGGCCCGCCTCGGATCGGCGCCCTGCCCGTTCGACCCGGCCACCGGCGCGGCCGGTCAGCCGGAAAACTCTTCCAGTTCCTCGGCGGAGAAGAAGTCTTGCGCGGTCCCGCCGACGCGTACCAGGTACTTCTCGTGCTTGGTGTCGAAGTGGACGACCGTGTCGACGTTCCCGGTCATCGTCTTACCGGTGATCCGGACGGTGTCGCCGATGTCGAAGGCAGCCATGTCGATGATGCTAGCCGGACGCGCTGCCCCGGCCGATCGCTCAGCCCGGTGAACCCGGGGAACCGGCCGGCCGGCTCTGCCGTGGCGGCGAATAGCGTCGCACGTTCGTGAGCAGGCAGCAGGCGATCGTGACGAGCACCAGCACCGCCGCGGCCGTGAGCCTGGTCGCCGTGGTCATCGGGACCAGCACGAGTGTGCTGACGAACTCGACGGCGATGAGGGCGAGCAGGATCCGCCGGATGGTCGTGCGGGTCAGCCGGGCGCAGATCACCGCGCCGACCGGCGCCCCGATGACCACGATCGGCGTCGCGGCGAGCCAGTAGTCGACGACCGGGCCGGTGAAGTCACCGACGAGGAACACGTGGGAGCCGAACGCGGCCAGCGAGACCGCGGTCATCAGGATCACCGTCGTCGGGGTGGCGACCTTTTCCGACACCCGGAACAGCAGCACCAGCACGATGAACATGACGGTGTTCTCACCGACCCCGACGAGGCCGCTCACGATCCCGCCGGTGAACCCGGCCGCCACGACCACGCTCGTTTCGAGCCGGCCGGTGACGGGGATGAACGGGTTGCGGGCGTGGCCCCCGCGCCGTTGCATCACGAGCAGGGCCAGCGCGAGGCTGGTGAGCAGGACGGTGAAGTAGGTGCGGATCTGGGGCAGGGACAGCAGCGGTGCGAGCACGGTGCTCGCGAGCACGACGCCGGCGACGCCGGCGGGGACGCCGAGGCGCAGGACGCGGCGTTCGACGGGGACGCGCATCCACAGGATCACGAGGCTGGCGGCGGTCATGCCGACGCTCTGGACGGCGTAGGTGAAGATCCGGGCGTCGGTGGCGGGGATGTGCAGGATCTTGGTGAACACCGGGAACGCGACGGCGCCGCCGCCTTCGCTGGTGCCGCCGCCGACGAGCGAGCCGAACACCATCGTGACGGCGACGGCCCACTGCCGTCGCAGCGCGTCGAACGCCTGGGTCCCGCCGAGCGCGAGCCAGCCGGCCCAGACCGCCGCGGCGAGGGTGAGCTGGACGCGCAGCACCGAGCGTGCGGAGCGGAGCCGGGCGGCGGGTTCGTCGAGTTCGAGCAGCGTCATGGCGTCACCGTCTCTTTTCCGCGCAAGGGAAATCAACGGCGTCACCCGAAGATCGCAGTAAGGGAGAAGATCGGACGGTGCGCCGCGGATTTGCGGCGGTGTCGCCTGATTGTCCAATGTGGACGCATTGCCGACTGTAACCGGTGTCGCATCGTTGCGTCGGCGGGTACCCGGCTGCGGGTTGTCCGATTTCCTGGCGATTGACCAGGCCGCTGCACCCTCGGTGACGCTCGAGGTGAGACTTGCGGCGATCCGGGCGATAATGCGGAGCTGTTGGTCCAACCTCCGGCTCCTCGGGCAACTCTGTGCAACATCATCATTCCCGACTCGGTCTCGCCAAGCCGCTGATCGGGTGATCATGATTCGTCCCGGTGTTCGGCTGGTCGTGATTCGTTGTGTGGTAGAGCTTTCGCGCGCTGCGGTGCCGGGCAGGTGGCGACGGGATCCGAAGCCGGGGCGGATGCCTGTCTGGACTAGACCATTGCTTTCGCTCGGCGTCGCGGGTTAGTGTCCGGATGATCGGGAGCCGCCCGCCGCGGTGTGCGGGAGCCCGGTCGGCCGCCGTTTCGCAGCCGGCAGTGTCGCCGGCGTTTTCGGCGTGCCCTCGTCACGAGCTGGGCCGTTGCCGGATGCGCTCCGGGGCCCGGAAACGGAGCAGGAGTTGGCTGGTCGAGTCGTCTACGCCGGGTTCGAGGTCCAGTACCCCGTCGGCGGAAACCGCTTGCTGACCGAGCACGTGGCGCTGCTGGCGGCGGCCGGCGTGGACGCCTACCGCTGGTCGCCGACCCCCGGCTTCCGGTACAACTGGTTCGACGACACCGTGCCGACGCTGTCCGGCAAGGAGCTGGAGCTGGCGGCCGACGACCTGCTCGTGGTGCCGGAGCTGACCATCCTGCCCGGCCACGACCCGGCCCCCGGCGGCCGCACGGTCATCTTCGTCCAGGGCCACTTCATGATGTTCCTCACCTGCCCCGAGCTGAACCCGTACCCGGGCTGGAGCGTGCCGCCCACGCTGTGGACGATCTCCCGCGACGGCGTCGAGGTGATCAGCCGCGCGGTGCCCGACCTGCCGCCGCCCGTGCTGGTGCCCAACCCGATCGACGCGCAGCTGTTCCGGCCGGTGGAGAAGAAGCCCAGCATCGCGTGGATGTCGCGCAAGCGGCCGTCGGAAAGCGCCCTGCTCAAGCAGATCCTGCGCAACGACCCGCGCAGCGCCGGGGTCGAGCTGCGGGACATCCGGGGCCTTTCGCACGAGGAGGTCGCCCGGGTGCTCGCCGACACGTCGGTGTTCGTCGCTCTCGGCGCCCCCGAGGGCGAGGGGTTCGGCCTGCCGGTCGCCGAGGCGCTGGCCAGCGGCTGTCTCGTCACCGGGTACGGCCTGGGCGGCGGTGACGAGCTGTTCGAAGCGCCGTCCGCGTGGCCGGTGCCGAGCCTGCGCACCGTGGAGCTGGCCGACACCGCTCTCGAGCTGGTGCACCGGCCGGACACGGACCGGATCCGCGCCGAAGGCCGCCAATGGCTGGTGGACCGCTACAACGGCAAGGCGACCACCGAAGCCCTGCTCACCGGGATCGAGCGGGCCCGGCGGACGCCGGCCCGGGCCACCACGGCGATCCACCCGACTGCTTGGGAGGCGGAGCTGATGCGGGTGATCGCGCCGTACGCGGCCCCGCTGGAGGCCGCCGGGCTCGACGCCCAGGACTAGCCCAGGCCGGTCTGCCGCAGCTGGTCGTGAGTGTTCAGGAGGGTTAGAACCCTACTTACCACTCACGACGGCCGCGGCAGGCCTCGAACCGGTCCCGATCGTGAGGAGTTGCCGTGTTCCCCATCGCGGTGGTCGGCCTGTCCTGCCGGTTCCCCGGCGCCGCGGACCCGGCGGCGTTCTGGCGGGTGCTGGCCGGCGGGATCGACGTGCTCGGCGAGGCGCCTCCCGGGCGTCCGGCCACAGCGTCGCGCGCCGGCTACCTCGACGACGTCGCCGGCTTCGACGCAGCTCTGTTCGGCGTCTCCCCGCGGGAGGCCCGCGAACTCGACCCGCAGCAGCGCCTGCTGCTGGAGCTGGGCTGGGAGGTGTTCGAAGACGCCGGGATCGCGCCGGACGCGGTGCGGGGGAGCGGCACGGGCGTGTTCGTCGGCGCCACCGCCGACGACTACGCGCTGCTCGCCGCCCGGCTCGGCGCCGAGATCGGGCACCACCGGCTGACCGGCACGAGCCGCGCCCTGCTGGCCAACCGGCTGTCGCACTTCTTCGGGCTCGCCGGGCCGAGCCTGGCCGTGGACACCGGCCAGTCGTCCGCGCTGGTCGCCGTGCACCTGGCCGCCGAAAGCCTGCGCAGCGGCGAGTCCGCCCTGGCGGTCGCCGGTGGGGTGCACCTGAATCTGGCTGACGAGTCCACCGAGGCGCTTACCCGCCTCGGCGCGCTGTCGCCGGACGGCCGCTGCCACACCTTCGACGCCCGCGCCAACGGCTTCGCCCGCGGCGAGGGCGGCGGCCTCGTGCTGCTCAAGCCACTCGCCGAGGCCGAAGCCGACGGGGACCGGATCTACGGCGTCCTGCGCGGCACGGCGGTCAACAACGACGGCCCGGCGCCCGGCCTGACCGCGCCGAGCCCGGCCGCCCAGGAGCGCGTGCTGCGGGACGCCTACCGGCGGGCGGAGGTGACGCCCGCCGAGATCGAGTACGTCGAGCTGCACGGCACGGGCACCGCCGCGGGCGACCCGGTGGAGGCCGCCGCACTCGGGGCCGCGCACGCCCCGCACCGCGGCACGGCACTACTCGTCGGCTCGGTGAAGACGAACATCGGGCACCTGGAGGGCGCGGCCGGGATCGCGGGACTGCTCAAGACGCTGCTCGCCCTGCACCACCGCAGCCTGCCCGCGAGCCTGAACTTCGAGCGCCCGAACCCGGCGATCCGGTTCGGCGACTGGCGGCTCCGGGTGGTCACGGAGACCACGCCGTGGCTGTCGCCCGGGTACGCCGGCGTCTCCTCGTTCGGGATCGGGGGCACCAACGCGCACGTCGTCGTCGCACCCGCGCCGGACGCTCCCGCTCGGGAGCCCGAACCGGACGGACCGGCGGCGTGGGTGCTGTCCGCCCACACCGAACGCGCGCTGCTCGACCAGGCCATCCGCCTGGCCGGGCACCTGCGAGAGCACTCCGGGACCGGCCGTCACGAAATCGCGGGCTCCTTGGTGTCCCGGGCCGCGCTGCCGCGGCGGGCCGTTGTCGTCGGCGAAGATCGGGACGAGCTGGTCACCGCGCTCGAAGAGTTGGCCGCGGGACTTTCCGCGCCGACGATCTTCCGCGGCACCGCGCGCGAGCGCACGGGCGGGATCGTCTTCGTCTTCCCCGGTCAGGGCCCCCAGTGGCCGGGCATGGCGACGGAGCTGCTCGACACCTCGCCCGTGTTCGCCGACGAGCTGCGCCGCTGCGACGACGCTCTGCGCCCGTTGGTCGGGTGGTCGCTGCTTGACGTGCTTCGCGACGTCGAAGGCGCGCCGTCGATGGAGCTGACCGAGGTCAACCAGCCCGTGATGTGGGCGGTGATGGTGGCGCTGGCCGCGCTCTGGCGCTCGCGGGGGATCGAGCCCGCCGCGGTGGTCGGGCAGTCCCAGGGTGAGGTCGCGGCGGCCTGCGTCGCCGGGGCGCTGACGCTCGAAGACGGCGCGCGGCTGATCGAGGCGCGTTCCCGGATCACCGCGCGGGCGCTGACCGGCCGCGGCGGCATGGCCTGGCTCGGGCTCCCGGTCGACGACGTCCGCGCGCGCCTCGAGCGCTGGGGCGGGCGGCTGTCGGTCGCGGTGATCTCCGGCCCGGCGTCGGTGGTGGTCGCCGGTGACCTCGACGCGCTGGACGAGCTGGTCGCGGTCAGCGAACCGGAAGCGCGGGCCCGCCGCATCATGGCGGACTACGCCTCGCACTCCGCCGCGGTCGAGCCGATCGAGCACGAGCTGAAGACCGCGCTGGCCGAACTGCGCCCGATGTCCCCGGCGGTCCCGTTCTACTCGACGGTGACCGGTGACGAGCCGATCGGCCTGCTCGACGCCGAATACTGGTACCAGAACCTGCGGCAGCCGGTGGACCTGCGCGCCGCGGTCGGGACGCTGCTCGGTGCCGACCGCGACGTGTTCGTCGAAGTCAGCCCGCACCCGATGCTGCTGGCCGGGATCCGGGACTGCGCGCTGGAACAGGGCGGCACCGCCGTGACCGTGCCGACGTTGCGTCGCGGCGAAGGCGGTCCGGACCGGCTGCTGCTCTCGCTGGGCGAGCTGTACGCGAACGGCGTTCCGGTGCCGTGGCCGGTCCACAGTGGACGGCGGTTGTCCCTGCCGCACTACGCTTTCCAACGGGAACGGCACTGGCTCGACGACAAAACCGTCGCGGAAACCCCGGCGACCACCGATCCGGCGGAGACGGCCCGCCGCGAGATCGCCGCGGTGCTGGGGGTGCGCGATCCCGCGCGGCTCGAGCTCGACGCGCCGTTCCGGGACCTCGGGTTCGACTCCTCGATGCTGGTGGAGCTGGCCGCGCGGCTCGACACCACCCTGGACCGGCGGCTGACCAGCACCACCCTGTACAACCACCCCACGCCCGCGCGGCTGATCGAGTTCCTCGGCGCGGACGCACCGGCGGAAATCACGGCCGGACCGGCTCCCGCCGGCGACGACCCGGTGGTCGTCGTCGGCCTGGGGTGCCGGTTCCCCGGCGGGATCGACTCGCCGGAGTCGTTCTGGGCCGCGCTGGCCGACGGCGCCGACCTCGTGACCGGCGCGCCAGTGGACCGGGGCTGGCCGGACACCGGGTTCCGCGGCGGGTTCCTGGCCGACGCGGGGGCGTTCGACGCGGGGTTCTTCGGCATCAGCCCGCGCGAGGCGCTGGCCATGGACCCGCAGCAGCGGCTGCTGCTGGAGACGTCGTGGGAGGCGCTCGAACGGGCCGGCGTCGATCCGGCCTCCCTGCGCGGCACCGAAACGGGTGTCTTCTTCGGCCTGATGCCGCCGGAGTACGGCAGCCGCATGCACGAAAGCGGCGAGGAGACCGGGGGCCACGTGCTGACCGGGGTCGCGCCGAGCGTGGCCTCCGGGCGGGTCGCCTACGTGCTGGGCACCGAGGGACCCGCGGTCACGGTCGACACCGCGTGCTCCTCGTCGCTGGTCGCGCTGCACCTGGCCGCGCAGTCGCTGCGGTCGAGGGAGTGCACGCTGGCGCTCGCCGGGGGCGCGACGGTGATGGCCGGGCCCGGCGTGTTCGTCGAGTTCGCGCGCCAAGGCGGTCTCTCCGGAGACGGCCGCTGCCGCTCCTTTGCCGCGGACGCCGACGGCACCGGCTGGGCCGAAGGGGGAGCGGTGCTGGTTTTGCAACGGCTTTCGGCCGCGCGGGAAGCCGGCCGTCCGGTGCTGGCGGTGCTGCGCGGCAGCGCGGTCAACCAGGACGGGGCGTCCAACGGGCTGTCCGCGCCGAACGGCCTCGCGCAGGAACGGGTCATTCGCCGCGCGTTGCGCGACGCCGGCCTGGAACCGTCCGAAGTGGACGCGGTGGAGGCGCACGGCACGGGAACCGTGCTGGGTGACCCGATCGAGGCCGAGGCCCTGCTGGCCACCTACGGGCAGCAGCGCGAGACGCCGCTGCGGCTCGGCTCCGTCAAGTCGAACCTCGGGCACGCGCAGGCGGCGGCGGGTGTCGCCGGGCTGATCAAGATGATCCTGGCCATGCGCCACCGGACCCTGCCGGCCACCCTGCACGCGGAAACCGCCTCGGACCGCGTCGACTGGACGGCCGGGCGGGTCCGGCTGCTCACCGCCGCCGAGCCCTGGGAGCCGGACGACCGGCCGCTGCGGGCCGGGATCTCGTCGTTCGGCATCTCGGGCACCAACGCCCACGTGATCATCGAGTCGGCCGCGCCGGAGCCCCCGCCCGCACCGGTCGAGCACGGTGTGCTGCCGCTGGTCGTGTCCGGGCGCACCCGCACCGCCGTCCGGGCGCAGGCGCTACGGCTCGCGCCGGAACTGGACGGTGACCTCGCGCCGGTGGCCTGGTCGTTGCTGACCACCCGGACGCTGCACCGGCACCGCACCGTGGTGCTCGCCGCGGACACCGCCGAGGCGGCCACGGCGTTGCGCGATCCGGCCGCGCTCAGCGGAGAAGCGCTGACCGGGGCGAAGACCGTGTTCGTCTTCCCCGGCCAGGGCGCCCAGTGGGCGGGCATGGGCCGAGAGCTGTGGGACGCGGAGCCGGTGTTCGCGGCCCGGATGGCGGAGTGCGAGCGGGCGCTGTCGTCCGTGGTGGACTGGTCTCTGCGGGACGTCGTCTTCGGGGGTGATCTGGACCGGGTCGACGTGGTGCAGCCGTTGTCGTGGGCGGTGATGGTGTCGCTGGCGGCGTTGTGGGACGCCCACGGCGTGCGGCCGGACGCCGTGGTCGGGCATTCGCAAGGGGAGATCGCCGCGGCCTGCGTGGCCGGTGCGCTGTCGCTGGCGGACGCGGCCCGGGTGGTGGCCCGGCGCAGCCAGGTGATCGCCGCCGGGTTGGCCGGTCGGGGCGGGCTGCTGTCGGTCGCGGTCGCGCCGGACGCCGTGCCCGAGGGCGCGGAGATCGCCGCGGTCAACGGACCGCGCGCACTCGTGCTCGCCGGAACGCCCGCGCAGCTGGACGACTGGGAGCGGGACTACCGCGAACGCGGCGTGCGGGTCCGGCGCGTCTCCGTGGACTACGCCTCGCACAGTTCCGAAGTGGACAGTGTCCGGGCGGACGTGCTCGCCGCCACCGGAGTGACGGCCAGGACGCCCGCTGTGCCGTGGATGTCCACTGTGGACGCGGCGTGGGTCGAAGAGCCGGTGGCGGCGGACTACTGGTTCCGCAATCTGCGGAGCCGGGTGCGGTTCGCCGACGCCGTCACCGCGCTGGCCGACCAAGGGTTCGGCCTGTTCGTGGAAATCAGTTCGCACCCGGTGCTCACCGACGCCGTGGCCGACAACGTTGTCACGGCGGCGGTGTGCGGCACCCTGCGCCGCGACGACGGCGGGAGCCGCCGCTTCCTTACCTCGCTCGCCGAGCACTTCGTCCGCGGCGGCCGGGTGGACTGGACGACCGTCGTCCCGGCCGCGCCGCCGGTGCCGCTGCCCACCTCGGTGTTCGAGCGCCGCCGCTACTGGCTCGGCCCGGACGGCGTGCCGCTCGGCTCGGCGCCGCTGGCCCGGCTCGCCGAGTTCGCCGGGTTCGACGACCGGGACCAGCTGCTGGAGCTGGTCCGCGCGCACGCCGCCGCGGTGCTGGGCGAGCCGGACGGCATCGGCGCCGACCGGGCGTTCCGCGACCTCGGGTTCGACTCGCTCACCTCGGTCGACCTGCGCGCCCGGCTGGGTGCCGCGACCGGCCTGGCCCTGCCGCCGGCCGTCGCCTTCGACTTCCCGACCCCCCGGCGGCTGGCCGAGCACCTGGGCGAGCGGCTGTCCGGCGGAGAGCGGGCCACCGCGACCGTGCGGGCCGAGCGCGACGACGACCCGATCGCCGTGGTCGGCATGGGCGTCCGCCTGCCCGGCGGGATCACCTCGCCGGAGGACTTCTGGCGGCTGCTGGCCGACGGCGGCGACGCGGTGTCGGACTTCCCGGCCGACCGCGGCTGGGACCTGGCCGCGCTCTACGACGCGGATCCCGACACGACCGGCACCACCTACACCCGGCGCGGCGGGTTCCTGAGCGACGCCGGGGCGTTCGACGCGGGGTTCTTCGGCATCAGCCCGCGCGAGGCGCTCGCGATGGACCCGCAGCAGCGGCTGGTGCTGGAAACGGCGTGGGAAGCGCTGGAGGACGCGGGGTTCGACCCGGCTTCGCTGCGCGACAGCGACACCGGGGTGTTCGTCGGCGCGACACCGCAGCCCTACGGGCCCAGCGCGATGACGCCGGGCGACGCCGAAGGCTACCTGCTCACCGGCGGGCTGCCCGCGGTGATCTCGGGCCGCCTCGCCTACGTGCTGGGCACGCAGGGCCCCGCGCTGACTGTTGACACGGCGTGCTCGTCGTCGCTGGTGGCTTTGCACCTGGCGGCTCAGTCATTGCGTTCCGGGGAGACGTCTCTGGCCGTCGTCGGTGGGGTAACGGTCATGGCCGGGCCCGAGGTCTTCGTCGAGTTCTCCCGGCAACGCGGCCTCGCGCCCGACGGCCGGTGCAAGTCGTTCAGCGCGGACGCCGATGGCACGGGCTGGTCCGAAGGCGCCGGAGTGCTGGTGCTGCAACGGCTTTCCGACGCGCAGCGCGATGGCCGGGAGGTCCTGGCGGTGGTGCGGGGGAGCGCGGTGAACCAGGACGGCGCGTCGAACGGGCTGACCGCGCCGAACGGTCCGGCCCAGGAGAAGGTGATCCGCCGAGCGCTCGCCGACGCGGGGCTGGAACCGTCCGAAGTGGACGTCGTCGAGGCGCACGGCACCGGAACCGTGCTCGGGGACCCGATCGAGGCCCAGGCGCTGCTGGCGACCTACGGCCGCGAGCGGGACCGGCCGCTGTTCCTCGGCTCGGCCAAGTCGAACGTCGGGCACACCCAGGCCGCGGCCGGGGTCGTCGGCGTGATCAAGATGGTCCTGGCGATGCGGCACGGCGTGTTGCCGCGCACGCTGCACGCCGAGCGGCCGAGCGAGGTGGTCGACTGGACGGGCGGTTCGGTCGAGCTGCTGACCTCGGCGGTGCCCTGGGCGGCGGAGACCCGCCGGGCGGGCGTGTCGTCGTTCGGCGTCTCCGGGACGAACGCCCACGTCCTGCTCGAACAGCCGCCGCGGTGGACCGCCCCCACCGTGCCGGAGCTGGACCTGGTGCCGGTCGTCGTCACCGGCCGGTCCGAGCGCGCGGTGCGGGCGCAGGCCGCGGCGGTCGCCGGCCACCTGGCCGATCGGGGTGACCTGACCGCGACCGCGGGCGCGCTCGTCACCACGCGGAGCCGCTGGGAGCACCGCGCGGTGGTGCTCGCCGCCGACGTGCCCGAGGCGATCGCGGGCCTGCGCGACTTCGCGCGCGCGAACGTGATCACCGGCCGGGCCGGTGACGGCGGCGTCGGGTTCGTCTTCCCCGGCCAGGGCACCCAGCGGGCCGGGATGGGCCGGGAGCTGTACGACCGGTTCCCGGTGTACGCCGAGGCGTTCGACGAGGTCTGCGCCGAGCTGGACCGGCACGTGGACTTTTCCGTGCGCGAAGCCGTCTTCGACGGCGACCGGCTCGACGGGACGCTGGGGGCGCAGGCCGGGCTCTTCGCCGTCGAGGTGGCGATGGCCGCGCTGGTGGCCTCCTGGAGCATCCGGCCGCGCGCGCTGGCCGGGCACTCGCTGGGGGAGCTCACCGCGGCGTTCGTGGCCGGGGTGTGGTCGCTGCCCGACGCGGCCCGGCTGGTCGCCGCGCGCGGCGCGCTGATGGAGGCGTTGCCCGCCGGGGGCGCGATGGTGTCCGTGCCGGTGCCCGAAAGCGCCGTTTCCGACCTGGCCGGGGTGTCCGTCGCCGCGGTCAACGACGCCGCGTCCGCGGTGCTGTCCGGTCTCGAGGAGGCCGTGACCCGGGCCGTCGAACAGCTCGGCGTCGAAGGCCGGCGGCTGCGTGTCAGCCACGCCTTCCACTCCGAGCTGATGGAACCGATGCTCGCCGAATTCCGCGAGGTCGCCGCGTCGCTCACCTACCGCGCTCCCGGCGTCGCCGTGGTGTCCACGGTGACCGGTGAGCGGCTGACCGACGAGCAGGCGTGCACCCCGGACTACTGGGTCGAGCAGGTGCGGCACACCGTGCGGTTCGCCGACGCGATGACGACCATGACCGGTGACCCCGCGAGCCCGGTCACGACCGTGCTGGAACTCGGGCCCGGCGGCGCCCTGTCCGGCGTGCTGGCCGACGTCGTCGCCGTGCCGCTGACCCGCCGCGGGCGGCCCGAGGTGGCGAGTGCGCTGACCGCCGCCGCGACCGCGTTCGCGCGCGGGCACCACGTCGACTGGACCGCGGTCCTGCCGCGCATGCTCGTCCCGGTGCCGAAGACGGTGTTCGACCGGCAGCATTACTGGCTGACCGACGGCCGTGCCCGGCCGGAACCGCCGCTGCACGCCGTGCGGTGGGAACCCGGCCGCCCGGGGGCCGCCGTCGACGGCCGACCCGCTGTTTCGGAATGGGAGATCTGGCGCGCGCCGGCCGGTGACCTTCGCGCGGTGCTGACGGAGGTGCTGGGCACCGTTCGCCGGTTCCTCGCCGACGCGCACGCCGGGCGGCTGGTCGTCGTGACCGAGCACGCCGACGTCGACCCGGTCGCCGCGGCGGTGGGAGGCCTGGTCCGCAGCGCGCAGACCGAGCACCCGGGCCGGTTCGTGCTCGCCGATCTGGACCCCGGCACCGAGACCGACGCCCTCCGGCGGGCGCTGGGCGGGGGCGCCGAGCAGCTCCGGATCCACGGCGGCGAGGTGCTGGTGCCCCACCTGCGGGAGGTCGCCACGACCGGCGGCACGCCGTGGCGGCGCGACAGCACCGTGCTGGTCACCGGGGGCACCGGCACCCTCGGCTCGCTGGTCGCCCGGCACCTGGTCACCACCCACGGCGTCGGGCACGTCGTCCTGGCGTCCCGGCGTGGTGAGGACGCCGCGCTGCGCACCGAGCTGGAGGCGGCCGGGGCTACGGTGACGATGGCGTCCTGCGACGTCGCCGACCGCGAGCAGGTGCGGGCGCTGCTCGCGAAGGTGCCCGTCACCGCCGTCGTGCACGCCGCCGGCGTCACCGACGACGGCACGATCACCGCCCTGGACGACGACGCCTTCGACACCGTGCTCCGGCCCAAGGCCGACGCGGCCGCGCACCTCGACGAGCTGGCCGGCGACCTCGACGCGTTCGTGCTGTTCTCCTCCGCGGCCGGGGTGCTCGGTTCGGCCGGGCAGGCCAACTACGCCGCCGCGAACGCCTACCTCGACGCGCTCGCCGCGCGCCGCCGGGCGACGGGCCGCCACGCCGTGTCGCTGGCCTGGGGACAGTGGGCGCCCGAGAGCGCCATGACCGGACGCCTCGACGCCGCCGACACCGGGCGGCTGGAACGCGCGGGCGTGGGCAAGCTGTCGGCCGCGGAAGGGCTGCGGCTGCTCGATCTCGCGGTGACGTCGGAGCACGCCGCCCTGGTCGCCGTGAAGCCGTCGGGGACCGGCCTGCCCGCGCTGGGCGCACCGGAGGAGGAGCGCCTCGACATCCCGCGTGACCTGCCTTCCCTGCGGCGCGCGGTGTGCGAAGCGGCGGCCGCGGTCCTCGCGACCCCGGCCGTCGACGAGACCCGGGCGTTCCGCGACACCGGGTTCGACTCGCTGACCGCGATCGAACTGCGCAACCGCCTCGCCGCCCGGACCGGGCTGACGCTGCCCGCGACCCTGGTGTTCGACTACCCGAACCCGGTGCTGCTGGCCGAATTCCTGCACACGCGGCTCACCGGCGCGGCCGAGGTCGCCGCGGTGCGGACGTCCACAGTGGACGACGATCCGGTGGTGATCGTCGGCCTGGCGGTCCGGCTGCCGGGCGGGGTCGCGACGCCGGAGGACTACTGGACGTTACTGGCCGACGGCGTCGACGCGGTGTCGGAGTTCCCGGCCGATCGCGGCTGGGACCTGGACCGGCTGTTCGGCGCGGACGGCTGCACCCCGCGCCACGGCGGGTTCCTGCACGACGCGGCGTGGTTCGACGCCGAGCTGTTCGGCATCTCGCCGCGCGAGGCGGTGTCGATGGACCCGCAGCAGCGGCTGGTGCTGGAAACCTCGTGGGAGGCGCTGGAACGGTCCGGAGTGGACCCGACGAGCCTGCGCGCCAAGGACGTCGGCGTGTTCCTCGGCGCCGCCACGCAGGCCTACGGGACCACGGCGGAGTCCGACGGCTACCAGCTGCTCGGGACCGCGTCGAGTGTCCTTTCCGGACGATTGTCGTACGTCCTGGGCACCCAGGGTCCGGCGGTCACCGTCGACACGGCATGCTCGTCGTCGCTGGTGGCGTTGCACCTGGCCGCGCAGTCGCTGCGGTCGGGCGAATGCTCGATGGCCGTGGCCGGTGGCGTCACGGTGATGGCGGCGCCGGACGTCTTCGTGGAGTTCTCCCGCCAGCGCGGGCTGTCCCCGGACGGCCGGTGCAAGGCGTTCGCCGACTCGGCCGACGGCACCGCGTGGGCCGAGGGTGCGGGAGTGCTGGTCCTGCAACGGCTGTCCGACGCCCGACGCGAAGGCCGGGAGATCCTGGCGGTGGTGCGGGGCAGCGCGGTGAACCAGGACGGCGCGTCGAACGGGCTGACCGCGCCGAACGGCCCGGCCCAGGAGAAGGTGATCCGGCAGGCGCTGGCCAACGCCGGGCTGGAACCGTCCGAAGTGGACGTCGTCGAGGCGCACGGCACCGGCACCGCGCTGGGCGACCCGATCGAGGCCCAGGCACTGCTGAACACCTACGGCCGCGAGCGGGACCGGCCGCTGTGGCTGGGTTCGGTGAAGTCGAACGTCGGGCACACCCAGGCGGCCGCCGGTGTGGCCGGGGTGATCAAGATGATCCTGTCCCTGCGGCACGGTCTGCTGCCGCGCACCCTGCACGTCGACCGGCCCAGCGGGAAGGTCGACTGGGCGGACGGCTCGGTGGAACTGCTCACCTCGGCGGTGCCCTGGACCGGCGAACACCGGCGGGCCGGGGTGTCGTCGTTCGGCGTGTCCGGTACCAACGCGCACGTCATCATCGAGGACCCGCCGGCGCGCGAGCGGCCGAAGGCCGCCGAAGCCCCGGCGCTGGTCGTTTCGGCGCGCAGTGCGGTCGCACTGCGCGACCAGGCGGCGGGGATCGCCCGGCTGGACGACCCCGCGGCGGCCGCGTTCAGCTTGGCGGCCGGGCGGCCGTCGTGGCCGTACCGGGCCGTCGCGCTGTCCGAAGAAGCACTGCACGACTTCGTGGCGGGGCACCCGACCGCCGACGTGTTCACCGGCGTCGCGGCCGGGCGGCGGCGTCCGGTGCTGGTCTTCCCGGGCCAGGGCGCGCAGTGGGCAGGCATGGGCCGGGAGCTGTGGGAGTCCGAGCCGGTGTTCGCCGCGCGGATGGCCGAGTGTGAGCAGGCCCTTTCGTCCGTTGTGGACTGGTCGCTGCGGGACGCCGTGTTCGGTGGTGATCTGGACCGCGTCGACGTGGTGCAGCCGGTGTCGTGGGCGGTGATGGTGTCGCTGGCCGCGTTGTGGCGTTCGTGCGGGATCACGCCGGACGCGGTCGTCGGGCATTCGCAGGGGGAGATCGCGGCGGCGTGCGTGGCCGGTGCGTTGTCGCTGGCGGACGCGGCACGAGTGGTGGCCGTGCGCAGCCAGGTGATCGCCGCCGGCCTGGCCGGGCGCGGGGGCATGCTGTCGGTGGCGGTCGCGCCGGACGAAGTGCCCGAAGGTGTGGAGATCGCGGCCGTGAACGGGCCGCGGTCGGTGGTGCTGGCGGGCGCCTCCGCGGTGCTCGACGAGATCGAGCGGCGGTATCGCGAAGACGGTGTCCGGGTGCGGCGGATCGACGTCGACTACGCCTCGCACACCGCGCAGGTGGACACGGTGGCGGACGAGATCCTGGCCCGGCTCGGCGAGGTGAAGGCCGCGGTCCCCGAGATCCCGTGGATGTCCACTGTGGACGTCCAGTGGGCCGGAGAGGTCGATACCGCCTACTGGGTGCGGAACCTGCGGGAACCGGTCCGGTTCTCGGCGGCCGTCGCCGAACTGGGCGCCCAGGGGTTCGACCTGTTCGTCGAAGCGAGTTCGCACCCGGTGCTGACCGCCGCCGTGCTGGAGACCGTGCCGGACGCGGTCGCCGTCGGATCGCTGCGCCGGGAGGACGGCGGCCCCGGCCGGTTCGTCCGGTCCCTGGCCGAGGTCTTCGTGCACGGCGGGCCCGTCGACTGGCGCCGCGTGGTGCCCGAAGCGCCGCTGGTCGACGTCCCGACCACGGCGTTCGAGCGGGAACGCTACTGGCGCACCGCGGCCAAGGCCGCGACAGATGTGACGGGCGCCGGGCTCGAACCGGTGCCGCATCCCGTGCTGGGCGCGTTCGCCGAGCACCCCGAAACCGGCGGCGGAGTGCTCACCGGGCGGCTGTCCCTCGAAGCGCAGCCGTGGCTGGCCGACCACGCGGTGGCCGGGGCGGTCGTGGTGCCCGGCGCGGCGTGGGCGGAGCTGGCTCTGCAGGGCGGCCGGGTCACCGGGTGCCCGGTGCTCGGGGAACTGGTGGTCGAGTCGCCGCTCGTGCTGGACGCGGCCGCGGTGCCGGTGCAGGTCGTGGTCGGTGCCGAGGAGGACGGCCGACGTCCGGTGAGCGTGCACGCCAAGCACGTGGACGGCCGCTGGACCCGGCACGCCGCCGGCACGCTCGCCGCGTCCGGCGTCACCGGCGAGACGTTCGCGTGGCCACCGCCGGAGGCCGAACCGGTGCACGACCTCTACGCGACGCTCGCCGGCTTCGGCTACGAGTACGGACCGGGGTTCCAGGGGGTGCGTTCGCTCTGGCGTCGCGGGGACGAGCTGTTCGCCGAGGTCGCGTTGCCCATCGACATCGACGCGACCGGCTTCGCGATCCACCCCGCGCTGCTCGACGCCACCCTGCACCCGGCCGCGCTGGGCGCCGACCGGGAGGACGGCCGGATCGAGCTGCCCTTCGCCTGGCAGGGGCTCAGCCTGCACGGCGCCGGTCGGGAGCTGCGCGTGCGGCTCCGCCGGGGCGAGGTCACGGCCGTCGACCTCGACGGACGTCCGGTGTTCACCCTGGCCGAGCTGACCAGCCGCCCGGTCGACGCCGGGAATCTGCGGCCGGTGGAGCTGTTCCGGCTCGACTGGGTGCCCGTTGCGCTGTCGCCGGGCGAAGCCGGCGACTGGCGGGTCTTCCGCGTCGATCCCGGACCGGGTGCCGACGCCGTCCGGGCGCGGCGCGCGGTAACCGGCGCACTCCAAGCCGTGCAGGAGCTTCTCGCCGACGGCGAAGACACGCGGCTGGTGGTCGTCACCCGTCAGGCGCTGACCGACCCGGCCGAAGCGGCGGTGTGGGGGCTCGTCCGTGCCGCCCAGGTCGAGCACCCCGGACGGCTGGTCCTGCTGGACGGACGGGGGGCGGACCCCGCCGCCGTAGCCACGGCTGCGCACCCCCAGGGGGAGAACCAGATCAGCGTCCGGGATGGACAGTTCTTCGTGCCCCGGCTGATCCCGGCCGGGGCAGGTGAGAGCAGCCCGCTCGGCGCGGGCACGAAGGTGCTGATCACCGGCGGCACCGGGACCCTCGGCACGCTCGTCGCCGAGCACCTCGCCGCCGAACACGGCGTGCGCGACATCGTGCTGGCCTCCCGCAGCGGCACGAGCAACCGCTTCGAAACCCGCACTTACGACGTCTCCGACCGTGACCAGGTCCGCGCGCTGCTGGCCGAAACCACGCCGGACGTCGTCGTCCACGCCGCCGGGGTGCTCGCCGACGGGCTCGTCGCCGCGCTGGACCCGGCCGCGGTGGATCGGGTGTTCGAGCCGAAGGTCGACGCCTTCGCGCACCTCGACGAGCTGACCCGGGACGCGGGTACGGCGTTGATCGTCTTCTCTTCGGCCGCCGGGGTGCTCGGCAACGCCGGGCAGGCGAACTACGCCGCCGCGAACGCGTTCCTCGACGCGGCGATCACCCGGCGGCGGGCCGCGGGCGAGGCCGGGATGTCCCTGGCCTGGGGCCTGTGGGAGCAGGCCAGCGCGATGACCGGGCACCTCACCGGCACCCAGCGGGAACGCATGGTGCGGGGCGGGGTCGCGCCGATCGGGAACGCACTCGGCATGCGGATGTTCGACGCCGCACTGCGACTGGACGTCCCGGTCGTGGTCCCGGTGCTCCCGGACCGCGTGGCGTTGCGATCCGGTCCGCTCTCTCCGCTGTGGCGTGGTCTCGTGCCCGGCCGGCACGAAACCGTTTCGCCGGAAACGGATCTGCTCGACCGGCTGTCCGAACTGGACGAACCGCGGCAGCGGGCGGCGGTGACCGACCTGGTCCGGCGCGAAGCCGCGGTGGTGCTCGGCCGGGCGCGTCCGATCGAGGCGGGCACCGCGTTCCGGGAGCTGGGGTTCGACTCGCTGACCTCGGTCGAGCTGCGCAACCGGCTCGGCGCCGCGACCGGGGCCAGGCTGCCGGTGACCGCGGTGTTCGACCACCCGAACGCGGCCGCGCTCGGCGACCGGCTGCACGCCGAGCTGTTCGGCGCGCCGGTGACCGAAGAACCGATCGTGGACGAAGCGGCGGCACTCGCCGACATGGACGCGGAAGCCCTGATCCGCCGTGCGTTGGGAGACCTGTGATGGATGCCTCGGCGCAGAACGAACGGCTCGTGGCGGCCCTGCGCGCCTCGTTGCAGGAGAACGAACGCCTGAAGAACGCGGCCGACGAGCCGATCGCGGTCGTCGGCATGGGCCTGCGCCTGCCCGGCGGGGTGTCGACACCGGAGGCGTTCTGGGACCTGCTGGCCGAAGGACGGGAGACGGTGTCGGACTTCCCGGTCGACCGCGGCTGGGACCTGGACCGCCTGTTCGGCGACGGGACCGGCACCTCCCTGACCCGGCGCGGCAGCTTCCTCCACGACGCGGGCGACTTCGACGCGGGCTTCTTCGGGATCAGCCCGCGTGAGGCGCTGGCGATGGATCCGCAGCAGCGGTTGTTGCTGGAGACGTCGTGGGAGGCCCTGGAACGGGCGGGTGTGGACCCGACATCGTTGCGAGGGCAGGAAGTCGGGGTCTTCACCGGGCTGATGTACCACGACTACGCCGGGGGTCCGCAGCCCGCCGAGCTCGAAGGCTTCCTCGGCACGGGCAGCGCGGGCAGCGTCGCCAGCGGCCGCGTGTCCTACCTGCTGGGCCTGCACGGCCCGGCGGTCACCCTCGACACGGCCTGTTCCTCGTCGCTGGTGGCGCTCCACCTCGGCGCGCAGGCCCTGCGGTCGGGGGAGTGCTCGCTCGTGCTGGCGGGCGGTGCGACCGTGCTCGCCACTCCGGACGTGTTCGTGGAGTTCTCCCGCCAGCAAGGGCTTTCCGCGGACGGCCGGTGCAAGTCGTTCGCGCAGGCCGCCGACGGCACCGGCTGGTCGGAGGGCGTGGGAGTGCTGGTTTTGCAGCGGCTCTCCGACGCCCGGCGCGAGGGCCGGGAGGTCCTCGCCGTGCTGCGCGGGAGCGCGGTGAACCAGGACGGCGCGTCGAACGGGCTGACCGCGCCGAACGGGCCCGCTCAGGAGCGCGTCATCCGCCGCGCCCTGCGCAACGCCGGGCTCGAACCGTCCGAAGTGGACGCGGTCGAGGCCCACGGCACCGGCACCGTCCTGGGCGACCCGATCGAGGCCACGGCGCTGCTCGCCGCCTACGGCCAAGAGCGCGAACGGCCGTTGCGGCTCGGTTCGGTGAAGTCCAACCTCGGCCACACCCAGGCCGCGGCCGGGGTCGTGGGCGTGATCAAGATGGTCCTGGCCATGCGGCACGGCGTGCTGCCGCGCACCCTGCACGTCGACCGGCCCAGCGACCGGGTCGACTGGACGAGCGGCGCGATCGAGCTGCTGACCTCGGCGACGCCGTGGGAGACGCCGGTCCGGCGGGCCGGGGTGTCCTCGTTCGGGGTGTCCGGCACCAACGCGCACGTGATCCTCGAACAGGCCCCGGCCGCGGAGCGTCCGGAGCCGGTCGCCCCGGTCGAGCCCGTGCCGCTCGTGGTGTCGGCGCGCACCGCCGGAGGCCTGGCCGCGCAGGCCGCGCGCCTGGCCGACTTCCTCGACGACGAACAGCCCGGCCTGACCGGCGTGGCGCGCTCGCTGCTGTCCACGCGAACGCTGTGGGAGCACCGGGCCGTCGTCTTCGCGCAGTCCACTTCGGACGCTGTCGCCGAGCTGCGGACGGTCGAAGGGGCCCGTGCCGGGGACGGGAAGACCGTGCTGGTCTTCCCCGGCCAGGGTGCCCAGTGGGTGGGCATGGGCCGCGAGCTGTGGGAGTCCGAGCCGGTGTTCGCGGCGCGGATGGACGAGTGTGCGCAAGCGCTTGCGCCCCTGGTGGACTGGTCGTTGCGGGACGTTGTGTTCGGTGGTGATCTGGACCGGGTCGACGTGGTGCAGCCGGTGTCGTGGGCGGTGATGGTGTCGCTGGCGGCGCTGTGGGAGTCGTACGGGCTCCACGCCGACGCGGTGACCGGCCATTCGCAGGGCGAGATCGCCGCGGCCTGCGTCGCGGGTGTGCTGTCACTGGAAGACGCGGCGAAGGTGGTCGCGCTGCGCAGCAAGGTGATCGCCACCCGGCTGGCCGGGCGCGGCGGGATGCTGTCGGTCTCGGCGGCCCCCGGCGAGCTGCCCGAGGGCGTGGAGATCGCGGCGGTCAACGGACCGCGGTCGGTCGTCCTCGCCGGGGCCCCGGCCGCGCTCGACGACTTGGAAGCGCGGTACGCGGCCGCGGGCGTCCGGACCCGCCGGGTGGCGGTGGACTACGCCTCGCACACCAGCCAGGTCGACGCCGTGGCCGGCGAGATCTCCGCCGCGCTGGCCGAAGTCACCGCCCGCCGCCCGAAGATCCCGTGGCTCTCCACAGTGGACAACCAGTGGGTGCGTGACCTCGAGCCCGGCTACTGGGCGCGGAACCTGCGTTCGCGCGTCCGCTTCGCCGACGCGGTCCGGACGCTAGCCGACGACGGGTTCGACCTGTTCCTCGAATGCGGCACGCACCCCGTGCTGGCCTCGGCGATCAGCGAAACCCTCGACGACGCCGGGCACCCCGACGCGGCCGTGCTCGGCTCGCTCCGCCGGGACGATGGGGGCCAGCGGCGGTTCCGGCGGTCGCTCACGGAGGTCTTCGAGCACGGTGGCCGGGTCGACTGGACCGTCCTGATCCCGGAGGCGGCCAGCTTGCCGGTGCCGACCACGGCGTTCGAGCACCGGCGGTACTGGTTGCCGCCCGGCCGCGCCGCGGGGCGGGAGACGAGCCCCTGGCGGTACGAGATCACCTGGGAGGGCCTGGTTCCCGGCCCGCGGGCGGGTGGCCGCTGGCTCGTCGTGGGCGAGCCCGGGACCGCCGACGCCCTGGCCGCCGCCGGGCTCGACGCCGTCACCGAGGGGCCGGCCGACGGCGTGCTGGTCGTCTCGAACGACCCCTTCTTCGTGCTGACCGCGGTGCAGGACGCGCTGCGCTCGGGCACCGGCCCGATCTGGGTGGTGACCCGGGGTGCCGTGGCCACCGGCCCGTCCGACGCGGTCACCGAGCCCGGCGCGGCCGCCGTCTGGGGGCTCGGCCGCGTGGTCGCGCTGGAGCACCCGGACCGCTGGGGTGGCCTGGTCGACCTGCCGTCCGAAACGCCGGTGGACGCGGTGCTCGGTGTGCTCGGCGGCGACGAGGACCAGGTGGCGGTCCGTGCCACCGGGGCGTTCGGCCGGCGGCTGGTTCCGTCGACCGCCGTCGACGACGGCCCGGGCTGGACTCCGCGCGGCACGGTGCTCGTCACCGGCGGCACCGGCGCGCTCGGCCTGCGGGTGGCGCGCTGGGCGCTGGACCGCGGTGCCGACCGCGCGGTGCTGCTGAGCCGCAGTGGTGGGACCAGCGACGATCCGCGGCTGCTCCCGGTGGCCTGCGACGTCGCCGACCGGGCCGCGGTCGCCGCGGTGGTCGAGCAGTACCCGCCGGACGCCGTGGTGCACGCCGCGGGTGTGGCCGGGGACCTGGTCCCGTTCCTCGACCACGACCGGGAGTCGTTCGCCGAGGTGCTGGCGGGCAAGGCCGTCGGCGCGGCCGTGCTGGACGAGGTGCTGGGCGACCGGCCACTGGACGCGTTCGTGCTCTTCTCCTCCATCGCCGGGACCTGGGGATCGGCCCGGCAGGCCGCCTACTCGGCCGCCAACGCCCAGCTCGACGCGCTCGCCGAGGACCGGCGCTCACGCGGGCTCACCGCTACGTCGATCGCCTGGGGCGCCTGGGCCGACGGCGGTATGGCGAGCACGGGTGACGCCGCCGGGCAGCTGCAGCGGCGGGCGATCCTGCCGATGGCACCGGAGAGGGCGCTCGCCGAACTGGACGCCGTGCTGCGCAGCGGACGCGCCACCGCCGTCGTGACGAACATGGACTGGCCGCGCTTCACGGAGATGTTCGCCGCCGCCCGGCCGAGCCCGCTGCTGAACCGGCTGGCCGCCGCGTCGGTGGACGCGGCTCCCGCCACCGGGCTCGAGCGCACGCTGTCCGGGCTGGACCCCGTGCTGCAGCGCGAACTGCTGGTCGAGCTGGTGCGCCGGGAAGCCGCGGCCGTGCTCGGCTTGGACTCGCTCGAAGACATCGCCCCGCGCCGCGCGTTCCGCGACGCCGGGTTCGACTCGCTGACCTCGGTCGAACTGCGCAACCGGATCGCCGCCACGACCGGCGTCACGCTGCCGGTCACCATCGCCTTCGACCACCCCGACGCCGCCGCGCTCGCCGAAGCGCTGCGCACCCGGCTGACCTCGGCGGAAACCCCGCCGGAGGAGACGCGGGCGGCGGCGTCCGACGACGACCCGATCGTCGTCGTCGGGCTCGGCGTGCGCCTGCCGGGCGGCATCGACAGCGCCGAGCGGTACTGGGAGCTGCTGGCCGATGGCCGTGAAGCGATCACGGAGTTCCCGGACGACCGCGGCTGGGACCTGGAATCCCTGTTCGCCCCCGGTGCGGCGGGCACCTCCGCCACCCGGCACGGTGGGTTCCTGGCCGACGCTGGGGCGTTCGACGCGGAGTTCTTCGGCATCAGCCCACGCGAGGCGCTGACCATGGACCCCCAACAGCGGCTTCTGCTGGAAACCTCGTGGGAAGCCCTGGAAGACGCCGGGATCGACCCGGTGTCGACGCGCGACAGCGACTTGGGCGTGTTCGTCGGCGCTTCGGCTCAGCGGTACGGGGCAGGTGCGGCCGAGGCCGAGGGTTACCTGCTGACAGGCACCGCCTCCAGCGTGCTGTCCGGGCGGCTGTCCTATGTGCTCGGTGCCCAGGGCCCGGCCGTCACCGTTGACACGGCCTGCTCGTCCTCGCTGGTGGCGCTGCACCTGGCGGTGCAGGCCTTGCGGGCGGGGGAGTGTGCGACGGCGCTGGTCGCGGGGGCGGCCGTGCTGACCACCCCGGACGTGTTCGTGGAGTTTTCCCGGCAGCGCGGGCTTTCCCCGGACGGCCGGTGCCGGTCGTTCGCCGACGAGGCCGACGGGACCGGCTGGGCCGAGGGTGTCGGCGTGCTCGTCGTGCAGCGCCGGTCCGAGGCCGTGCGCGCGGGCCGCGACGTGCTGGCGATCGTGCGCGGCTCGGCGGTCAACCAGGACGGTGCCTCCAACGGCCTCACCGCGCCCAACGGCGTGGCGCAGCAGCGCGTGATCCGGCAGGCACTGACGAACGCCGGACTACAACCGTCCGAAGTGGACGCCGTGGAAGCGCACGGCACCGGGACCGTGCTCGGCGACCCGATCGAGGCGACGGCACTGCTGGCGGCCTACGGCCAGGACCGCGCGCGGCCGCTGCTGCTGGGCTCGGTGAAGTCCAACCTCGGGCACACCCAGGCCGCGGCCGGGGTCGCCGGGGTGATCAAGGTGATCCTCGCGATGCGGCACGGCGTGCTGCCCCGCACCCTGCACGCCGAACACCCGAGCGGCAAGGTGGACTGGGCCGCCGGTGCGGTCGAGCTGCTGACCGAACCGGTGCCGTGGACGGGCCCCGCGCGGCGGGCGGGGGTGTCCTCGTTCGGCGTCTCCGGCACCAACGCACACGTGATCCTCGAAGCCGCCGCCACCGCCGAACCGCGGCCCGAGCCCGATGCGCTGGTCCCGCTCGTGCTCTCCGCGCGCAGCGAGGAAGCGTTGGCGGACCAGGTTTCCCGCCTTTCCGGGCACCTCGCCGGGGCGCCCCTGGTCGCCACCGCGCGGTCCCTGGCTGCCACGCGGTCGGTGTGGGAACACCGCTTGGCCGTCGTCGCTGAAAGTCCCGGCGAAGCCGTGGCCGCGCTGGCCGGTGCCCGTGCCCGGAAAGCCGCCGACGGGTCCGTCGCGTTCGCCTTCGCCGGGCAGGGCTCGCAGCGGCCGGGGATGGGCCGCGAACTCCACGAGACGTTCCCGGTGTTCCGGGACGCGTTCGACGCGGCGTGCGCCGAACTGGACCGCCACCTGGTCTTTTCGGTGCGCGAGATCGTGCTCGGCGGCGAGGACCTCGACACGACGGTCCGCGCGCAACCCGCCTTGTTCGCCGTCGAGTTCGCGATGTTCGAACTGGTCACGTCCTGGGGCCTGCGGCCGCGGGCGGTGGTCGGGCACTCGATCGGCGAGGTCGCCGCCGCGTGCGCCGCGGGCGTCCTCACGCTGCCCGACGCGGCGGTGCTGGTCGCCGCGCGGGCCCGGCTGATGCAGGCTTTGCCCGCCGGTGAGGGCGTCATGGCTTCCGTTCCGGTGGCGGAGGAAGCGGTCCGCGGGTTCGCCGACGTGTCGGTGGCCGCGGTGAACGGCCCGGAGTCCCTTGTGCTCTCCGGACCACGGGACGCCGTGGCGGACGCCGTGCGCCTGCTCGGCGTGGAAGCCAAGTACCTCGACGTCAGCCACGCGTTCCACTCCGCGCTGATGGAGCCGATGCTGGCCGAGTTCGCCGCGGTCACCGCCGGGCTGACCTACCACCCCGCCCGGTTCCCGGTGGTTTCCGGGATGACCGGGGAGCCGCTGCCGGAGACCGCGCGGTACTGGGTGGACCAGGTGCGCCGGCCGGTCCGGTTCGCCGACGCCGTCGCCGCGCTGGACGTCGGCACGGTCCTCGAACTCGGCCCCGGCGGGGTGCTGACCGGGCTGCTGGGCCCCCTCGGCGTCCCCGGCGTGGCGTTGACGCGGCGGAACCGGCCGGAAGTGCGCACCGCGCTGACCGCGCTGGGCGAGCTGCTCACCCGCGGCGCCGACGTCGACTGGAGCGCCGTCATCCCGCCCGGGCCGCTGGTGCCGGTGCCGAAGACCGCGTTCCGGCACCGGCACTACTGGGCCGGCGCCGAGCCCCCGTCCCCCCCTGACCCCCCGCCTGCCCCACGCCCCCCGCCCCCCCCTCCCCCCCCCTCCCCCCCCCCCCCCCCGCGCCTGCTCTTTCCCAGCCGAGACGACC
>NZ_JBVJOW010000006.1:414844-553741 GCF_055582965.1 Amycolatopsis sp. NPDC104863 | reverse complement strand
GCCTACCCGCCGCGGGTCCGGAGGGGCACTCCCCCCCCCCTCCTAGGCCCGTGGATCACCGGGCAAAACCCCGTCCCCCCCCCCCCCCCACTACTGGCTCGGCGCCGAGCCTCGGTCCACTGTGGACCCGTGGCGGTACGAGGTCACTTGGCAGCGCCTGCCGGACCGCTCCCGGCCGCCCGCCGGGCGCTGGCTCGTGCTCGGCGACGACGACCTCGCGACGGCCCTGGGCACCGAGAGCGCAACCGTCGCGCCGGACGGCGTGCTGTGCGTGTCGCCGTCCGTGGACGACCTGGTGACCACGCTGGACGCGTACCCGGACGCCCGCGTCTGGGTGGCGACCCGGGGTGCCGTCGCGGTCGACGCGACCGAGGTCGTGGACCTCGCCGCCGCGGAACTGTGGGGCTTCGGCCGGGTCGCGGCCCTGGAGCGGCCGCAGCATTGGGGTGGCCTGATCGACCTGCCGGCCGGAACGCCGGTGGACGCCCTGTTCGGCGTGCTCGGCGGCGACGAAGACCAGGTGGCGATCCGCGCCGACGGGACGTTCGGGCGGCGGCTCGTCCCGCTGCCGGGCGGCTCGGCTCGGTGGACGCCGCGGGGCACGGTGCTGATCACCGGCGGCAGCGGCGCGCTCGGCGGGCACGTCGCCGCGTGGGCGCTGACCGCCGGGGCCGAGCGCGTGGTGCTGCTCAGCCGCGGTGGCGGCACCAGTGACGACCCGCGGATGATCCCGGTCGCTTGTGACATCACCGATCGGGACGGGGTCGCCGAGGTGCTGGCGCTGTACCCGCCTGACGCCGTGGTGCACGCCGCCGGGGTGCCCGGCGGGCTGCACCGGATCGACGAGTTCGACCGGCGCGCCTACGACGACGTGCTCGCGGCGAAGGCCGGTGGCGCGGTCGTGCTGGACGAGCTGCTGGGCGATCGGCCGCTGGACGCGTTTGTGCTGTTCTCCTCCATCGCCGGGGTGTGGGGAGCCGCCGGGCAAAGCGCGTACGCCGCGGCGAACGCCGTGCTCGACGCCGTGGCCGGCAACCGCCGCGCCCGCGGCCTCGCCGCCACCGCGATCGCCTGGGGCGCGTGGGGCGGCGCGGGCATGGCCGCCGACGGCGAGGCCGAGCTGCGTCGCCGCGCCGTGCTCACGATGAAGCCGGAAGCCGCCGTGCGCGCGCTGGCCGAGGTCGTCGGCAGCGGCCGGACAGCGGCCGTCGTGGCCCGGATCGACTGGCCGCGCTTCGGCACGCTGTTCACCGCTGCGCGGCCGAGCCCGTTGCTGTCGAGGGTCGTCGAACCGGCGGACGAAGAGACCGCGCCGGTGGCACACCGTTCGGCGGCCGAGCTGGTCGAGCTGGTGCGGGCCGAGGCCGCCGCGGTGCTCGCGCTCGCCGGGCCGATCGACGGGGAGCAGGCGTTCCGGGACGCCGGGTTCGACTCGCTGACGTCCGTGGAGCTGCGCGACCGGCTCAGTGCGGCGACCCGGATCCGGCTGCCGGCCACCGTCGCGTTCGACCACCCCGACGCCCACCGGCTCGGCGCGTTCCTGCACGCCGAGCTGACCGGCGCGGCGCCTGCGTCCGAACCGGCCGGGCCGCGGGCCACCGCCGACGAACCGATCGCGATCGTCGGCCTGGGCGTGCGGCTCCCGGGCGGCGTCGAAACGCCGGAGGAGTTCTGGGACCTGCTAGCCGAAGGCCGCGACGTGATCGGCGCGGCGCCCGACGACCGCGGCTGGGACCTCGACCCGGAGTTCGACGCGGCCGGCACCCGCGGCGGCTTCCTGAGCGACGCGGGGTTGTTCGACGCCGGGTTCTTCGGCATCAGCCCCCGCGAGGCGCTGGCCATGGACCCGCAGCAGCGGCTGCTGCTGGAGACGTCGTGGGAGGCGCTGGAGCGCGCCGGGATCGCGCCCAAGTCGGTGCGCGGCAACGAACTCGGCGTGTTCGTCGGCGCGGCGACGCAGGCGTACGGAATGTCCTCACCGGACTCGTCGGGCTTCCTGCTGACCGGCGTGTCGTCGAGTGTCCTTTCCGGACGGGTGGCCTACGTGCTGGGGACGCAGGGCCCGGCGGTCACCGTGGATACGGCGTGCTCGTCGTCGCTGGTGGCGCTGCACCTGGCGGCGCAGTCGCTGCGGTCGGGGGAGTGCTCGACGGCCCTCGCGGGCGGGACCACCGTGATGGCCACGCCGACCGGGTTCGTCGAGTTCGCCCGGCAGGGCGGCCTGGCCGCGGACGGCCGGTGCAAACCCTTCTCCGCCGACGCCGACGGCACCGGCTGGGCCGAAGGCGTCGGAGTCGTGGTGCTGCAACGGCTTTCCGACGCCGAGCGCGACGGCCGGGAGATCCTGGCGGTCCTGCGCGGCAGCGCCGTCAACCAGGACGGCGCGTCCAACGGGCTGACCGCGCCGAACGGTCCGGCTCAGGAGAAGGTGATCCGGCAGGCCTTGGCCAACGCGCGCATGGAACCGTCCGAAGTGGATGCCGTGGAGGCGCACGGCACCGGAACCGTGCTGGGGGACCCGATCGAGGCGCAGGCGGTGCTGGCGACCTACGGCCAGGGCCGCGAGACGCCGCTGTGGCTCGGCTCGGTGAAGTCGAACCTCGGTCACACCCAGGCCTCGGCCGGGGTGATCGGGGTGATCAAGATGGTTCTGGCGATGCGGCACGGCGTTCTGCCGCGAACCCTGCACGCCGAGCGCCCGACCGGCCAGGTCGACTGGTCGAGCGGCGCGGTCCGGCTGGTGACCGAGCGGACCGGCTGGCCGGGGACGGGACGTCCGCGCCGGGCCGGGGTGTCGTCGTTCGGCATGTCCGGCACCAACGCGCACGTCGTGCTGGAGGAAGGACCGCGGACCGAGCCGGTCGCGGAACCGCCCGCCGCCGGGCCGGGAGTCGCGAATGGGTCATTCGGGACCTCCGAAGCCGCGAATGGGTCATTCGCGACGTTCGGGCCGGTTCCGCTGGTCGTCTCGGCGCGGACGGAGTCCGGTTTGGCCGCGCAGACGGCGAAGCTGGCCGAGTACCTGGAGGCCGGCGCGTCGCTGGTCCGGACGGCTCGCGCGCAGGTGACCGGCCGTTCGGTGTGGAGCCACCGGGCGGTCGTGGTCGCGGAGTCCGCCTCGGACGCCGCGGCCGCGCTGCGAGCGGCGACCCCCGTGGCGGCCGGGTCCGGCCGGACGGTGCTGGTCTTCCCGGGCCAGGGCGCCCAGTGGCCCGGCATGGGCCGCGAGCTCTGGGAGTCCGAGCCGGTCTTCGCCGCGCGGATGGCCGAGTGCGAGCGCGCGCTGGCGCCCTTCGTGGACTGGTCGCTGCGCGACGTCGTCTTCGGCGGGCCGCTGGACCGGGTCGACGTCGTGCAGCCGGTTTCGTGGGCGGTGATGGTGTCGCTGGCCGTGTTGTGGCAGTCGTACGGGCTCACGCCGGACGCGGTGCTCGGCCACTCGCAGGGGGAAATCGCGGCGGCGTGCGTGGCCGGTGCGCTCTCACTGGCGGACGCCGCGAAGGTGGTCGCGCTGCGCAGCCAGGTGATCGCCGCCGGGCTGGCCGGACGCGGCGGCATGCTGTCGGTGGCGATCTCGCCGGACGACGTGCCCGAAGGCGTGGAGATCGCGGCAGTGAACGGGCCCCGCTCGGTGGTGCTCGCCGGAGACCCCGCCCTCCTGACGGAACTGGAGGAACGCTACCGGCAGGCCGACATCCGGGTGCGCCGGATCGAGGTCGACTACGCCTCGCACACCGCCCAGGTGGACGCGGTGGCCGACGAGATCCAGTCGCGCCTCGGTGCGGTGGAGACCGTCGCGCCGGAGATTCCGTGGATGTCCACTGTGGACGTCGAGTGGGCCGGTGCGGTGGATACCGGTTACTGGGTGCGGAACCTGCGCGAACCGGTGCGGTTCTCGGCGGCCGTCGCCGAGCTCGGCGGATTCGACCTGTTCGTCGAGTGCAGCCCGCACCCGATCCTCACCGCCGCGGTGCTCGACACGCTGCCGGGCGCGGCCGCGGTGGGTTCGCTGCGCCGCGACGACGGCGGCCGCGACCGGTTCCTCCGCTCACTCGGCGAAGCCTTCACCCACGGCGCCGCCGTCGACTGGACCGCGGTCGTGCCCGACGTGCCCCCGGTGGCCGTGCCCACCACGGTGTTCGAGCGGCGTCACTACTGGCTGCTCCCACGCCCGGCCGCCACCGGCTCGCCGCTCGCGCACCCGATCCTCGACGGCGTCGTCGACAACCCGGCGACCGGCGGGCTGGTGCTCACCGGCCGGCTGTCGACCACGCTGCACCCTTGGCTGGCCGACCACGTCGTGGCCGGGGAGGTCCTCGTGCCCGGCGCGGTGCTGGCCGAACTGGCCCTGCAGGCCGGCGTGCTCGCCGGGCACCCCGGCCTCGAGGAACTGGTCATCGAGGCACCGATCGCGCTCGACGCGCGCCCCCGCCGCATCCAGCTGGTGACCAACGGCCGCGAGCTGAGCATCCACGCGCGCGCCGAGGACGGCGACTGGGTTCGTCACGCCACGGGCACCCTGGGCGCGGCCGCCGAACCGACCCCCTTCACCCCGGCCGGTGATCCGGTCGACGTCGCCGGCTTCTACGCCGAACTCGCCGATCTCGGTTACGGCTACGGCCCGGTTTTCCAAGGCGTGCACCAGGTCTGGCGGCAGGGGGAAGCGATCTTCGCCGAGGTGACCCTGCCGGAGGCACCCGCCGGGTACGCCGTGCACCCCGCGCTGCTCGACGCCTCCCTGCACGCCACCGCGCTCGGCGGCGCGGACGGCGTGCGCCTGCCGTTCGCCTGGAACCGGCTGGCCGTGCACGAAACCGGCGCGACCACCGTTTACGCCCGGCTGACGCCGACCCCGCACGGGATCGCGCTTGCCCTGCAGGACCCGGCGGGCGCCCCGGTGCTCACGCTCGGCGAGCTGGTCACCCGCCCGGTCGCGACCGAGCCGCTCTACGGCCTCGACTGGGTCGACGCGCCGCTCACGACCGCGTCCACGGCCTCCTGGCCGATCCACCGCGTCGCCACCGACCGGCCGCTGCGGTCGGTCCTCGACGAGGTGCTGCAGCTGCTCCGGACCGAAGAACAGCTGGTCGTCGCCACGTCCCAGCCGCCGGACGAACCGGTCGCCGCGGCGGTGTGGGGTCTGGTCCGCAGCGCCCAGGCCGAGCACCCCGGCCGGTTCCTGCTGGCCAACGACGCTCCGGAGCTGCCCGGTCTGGTCACCGCGGCCCTCGACGCCGGGGAGACCCAGCTCCTGATCGAGCAAGGCCGCCCGCGCGTTCCCCGGCTGACGCGGGTCCGCGACGAGGGCGACCCCTTCGCCTGGGACCCCGACGGCCTGGTGCTGATCACCGGGGGCACCGGGACGCTCGGCGGTCTGGTCGCCGAGCACCTCGTCACCGACCACGGCGTGCGGAACCTCGTGCTCGCGTCCCGGTCCGGCTACGACGCCGGCCTGGCCGAACGCCTGCGGGCGGCCGACGTCCGCTTCGAGACCTGCGACGTCTCCGACCGCGAGCAGGTCCGGAAGCTCCTCGACCTCGCCCCGAAGGTCGTGATCCACGCGGCAGGTGCCCTCGACGACGGACTGCTGACCAGCCTGACCGATTTCGACGCGGTGCTGCGCCCGAAGGCCGACGCGCTCGACCACCTCGACGAGCTGAGCCGCGATCTCGACGCGTTCATCGTGTTCTCATCCGCGGCCGGAGTGCTCGGGTCCGCGGGCCAGGCCAACTACGCCGCCGCCAACGCCTACGCCGACGCCGTGGTGGCGAAGCGGCGGGCAGCCGGGCTGCCGTCCTGGTCGCTGGCCTGGGGGTTGTGGACGCCGCCGTCCGGCATGACCGGGCACCTGAGCGGCGCGGACAAGGGCCGGATGACCCGGGCCGGGCTCTCCGGCATCGCCCCGGCGCAGGGGCTGCGGATGTTCGACGCGGCTCTGCGCTCGCCCCGCCCGCTGCTGGTGCCGGTCGTGTTCGACCTGCCGAAGCTGCGCGAGCAGGGCGAACGGCTCCCGCCGGTGCTCCGAGCCCTCGCCGGACCGCCCCGGCGCACGGCGGCCCCCGAGCGTGACCTGCTGGCACTCGTGCGCCGTGAAGCGGGCGCGGTGCTGGGTTCGGAGCCGGTGCCGCCGTCGACGGCCTTCCGCGACCTCGGCTTCGACTCGCTCACCGCGGTCGAGCTGCGCAACCGGCTCGCCGCGGCGACCAAACTCCGGCTCCCCGCGACCACCGTGTTCGACCATCCCAGCGCGACCGCACTGGCCGAGCACCTGCGCGACCGTCTGGCGGGCACCACGGCAGCACCCGCCACGGCGGCGGTGACGGTGGCGACCACCGAGCCGATCGCGATCGTCGGCCTCGGCCTCCGCCTGCCCGGCGGCATCACCGAGCCCGGCGAGTTCTGGGACCTGCTCGCGGGCGGCGGCGACGCCATCGGCGGCTTCCCCGCCGACCGCGGCTGGGACCTGGCCGCGCTCTACGACCCGGACCCCGCCACCCCCGGGACGACCTACACCCGCCACGGTGGCTTCCTCGACGGCGCGGGCGACTTCGACGCGGGCTTCTTCGGGATCAGCCCGCGCGAGGCGCTCGCGATGGATCCGCAGCAGCGGTTGCTGCTGGAAACCTCGTGGGAGGCCCTGGAACACGCGGGCGTCGACCCGACGTCGTTGCGCGGCAAGGAAATCGGCGTCTTCACCGGCCTGATGTACCACGACTACGCGAGCGGAACGCGCGCCGAACACCTCGAAGGCCTGCTCGGCACCGGCACCGCGGCCAGCGTCGCGGCCGGTCGTGTGGCGTACGTGCTCGGGGTGCAGGGCCCGGCGGTCTCGATAGACACCGCGTGCTCGTCGTCGCTCGTGGCGCTGCACCTGGCCGCGCAGTCGCTGCGATCGGGGGAGTGCTCGATGGCGCTGGCCGGCGGCGCCACGGTGATGGGCACCCCGGGCGGGTTCGTCGAGTTCGCCCGCCAGCGCGGCCTGTCCCCGGACGGGCGCTGCCGCTCGTTCTCCGCCGACGCCGACGGCACCGGCTGGGCCGAAGGCGTCGGCGTCCTGGCCCTGCAACGGCTGTCCGACGCCCGCCGCGAAGGCCGCGAGATCCTGGCCGTGCTGCGGGGAAGCGCGGTGAACCAGGACGGCGCGTCGAACGGGCTCACCGCACCGAACGGGCCCGCGCAGGAGAAGGTGATCCGGCAGGCACTGGCGAACGCCGGGCTGGCACCGTCCGAAGTGGACGCCGTCGAGGCGCACGGCACCGGCACCGTGCTCGGCGACCCGATCGAGGCGCAGGCGATCATGGCGGTCTACGGCCAGGACCGATCCGAACCCGTGCACCTCGGCTCGGTGAAGTCGAACCTCGGCCACACGCAGGCCGCGGCCGGGGTCACCGGCGTGATCAAGATGGTGCTGGCGTTGCGCAGAGGACTGCTGCCCCGCACCCTGCACGCCGCCACCCCGAGCGCGAAGGTCGACTGGACCGAGGGAGCGGTGGCGCTGCTGACCGAGCCCGTCGCCTGGCCGCGCGGCGAACGCCCGCGACGCGCGGGCATCTCCTCGTTCGGCGTGTCCGGCACCAACGCCCACGTGCTCATCGAAGAAGGCCCGCCGCGGGCACCCGAGGCCGAGACGGCGACCGGCCCGGTGCCGCTCGTCGTCTCGGCCCGCACCGAAACCGGGCTCGCCGCCCAGGCCGAGCGGATCGCCGCGCACCTGGACGCCGGCCTGCCCGCCGTCGCCCGGACCCTCGCCGCGCGGGCGCACTGGGAACACCGGGCGGTCGTCGTCGCCGAGGATCCCGCACGGGCCGCCGAGGCGCTGCGGTCGCTACCCGCGTCCGCCCCGGCGGGCGACGGCGCGGTCGCCTTCGCGTTCGCCGGTCAGGGCGCGCAGCGGCCGGGGATGGGTCGTGAACTTTACGAAGCGTTCCCCGTGTTCCGCGACGCGTTCGACGCCGTGTGCGCGGAGTTTGCCTTGCCGCTGCGGGAGATCGTCTTCGAAGGCGGCGACCTGGACGCCACGGTGCACACGCAACCGGCGCTGTTCGCGGTGGAAGTGGCGATGGCGGAGTTGCTGGCGGCGTGGGGCATCCGGCCGTCGGTGCTGCTGGGCCACTCCATCGGCGAGCTGAGCGCCGCCCATATCGCCGGAGTACTGACCCTGCCGGACGCGGCGAAGCTGGTCGCCGCGCGCGGGCGGCTGATGCAGGACCTGCCCGGAGCGGGCCGGATGGTCGCGGTCGCCGCCGAGGAGGCCGAGGTCCGTGCCCTGTGCGGTGACCTCGACCTGGCGGCCGTCAACGGACCGGCCTCCGTAGTGCTCTCGGGCGACCGCGACCGGATCGCCGAAGCCGTCGCCACGCTCACGGCCGCCGGTCACCGGTGCCGGGACCTCACCACCGGCCACGCGTTCCACTCGGTGCTCATGGAACCGATGCTGGCCGAGTTCCACGCGGTCGCGGCGACGCTGGACTTCCGCCCGCCCACCGTGCCGCTGATCTCCTCGGTGACCGGGAAACCGTTGTCCGACGCCGAAGCCTGCTCGCCGGACTACTGGACGGCCCAGGTGCGCCGGACCGTCCGGTTCGCCGACGCCGTGGCCGCGTTGCCGGTGCGCACCGTGCTGGAGCTCGGCCCCGGCGGCACGCTGACCGGCCTGATCGCGGGTCTCGCCGACGGCCCGGCCGCCGTCGCCGTGACCCGCCGGGACCGCCCGGAGGCCGAGTCCGCGCTCGCCGCCGCGGGCGCGGTGTTCACCCGCGGAGCCGACGTCGACTGGGCCGCCGTGCTCCCGGCCGGACCGAAGGCACCGATGCCGACCACCGCCTTCGAGCACCAGCGGTACTGGCTGCCGCCCGGCACCGGCGACGCAGCCGGGCTCGGGGTCGACCACGTCCGGCACCCGATCCTCGGCGCGGCCGTGGACAACCCCGAAACCGGCGGGATCGTGCTGACCGGCCGTGTTTCGCTCGCGGCCCAGCCCTGGCTCGCCGGGCACGTGATCTCCGGGACGGTGCTGCTGCCCGGCGCCGTGCTGGTCGACCTCGCGCTGCAGGCGGGCGCCCGGGTGGGCTGCCCGGCGGTCGCCGAACTCGTCGTCGAGTCGGCGCTGGTGCTCGAACCCCGGGAAACCGCGACGGTCCAGGTGATCGTCGGAGCGGCCGAGGATGGTCGACGCCCGGTGGCGGTGCACGCCCGGGTAGGGGACCGGTGGACCCGCCACGCGAGCGGCACGCTCGCCCCCGCGACCGCCGCCCCGGACCGGCTCACCGAGTGGCCGCCCGACGCCGCACCCCTGGACGTCACCGACTTCTACGAACGGCTGGCCGACCAGGGCCACGGCTACGGACCGGCGTTCCAGGGGGTGCGCGCCGCGTGGCGGCAGGGCGCCACGTTGTTCGCCGAGGTCACCTTGCCGGACTCGCTCGACCCGGCCGGGTTCGGCCTCCACCCGGCGCTGCTCGACGCCGCGCTGCACGTCGGCGCGCTGGACGCGGGCGAGCCGCGGCTGCCGTTCGCCTGGACCGGCGTCGAACTGCACGCCTGCGACGTCACCACGGTCCGGGTCCGGCTCACGCCTGCCGACGGCGGGGCCGCGCTCGCGGTGTTCGACGGGCACGGTGATCCGGTGCTGACGCTGGACTCGCTGCTCAGCCGTCCGGCCGCGCCCGGCTCCCGCGTGGACGACCTGTACGCGCTCGACTGGGTGCGGCTGCCTGCCGCCGAGGAGGCCGCGACCGACGGGTGGCTCGTGCACCGGGTCGAGGCGCCGGACGCCCGGCAAGCCGTCGTCGCGGTGCTGGCGGACATCGCCGAGGCCGAGGCGCAGGGTCGGAACCTGGCGGTGGTCACCGGTCCGGCGCGGGAGGACCCGGTCGCGGCGGCAGTCTGGGGCCTGGTCCGCAGCGCGCAGACGGAGAACCCCGGCCGGTACCTGCTCGCCGAACTCGGCGATCCGGCGGAGCTGCCGCTGGCCGTCGGGGCCGGGGAGCCGCAGGTCGCCGTGCGCGAGGGCGCGGTGTGGGTGCCGCGGCTGGCCGCGTTCGACGGCGTCGGCGCGTGGGCGCTGGAGGTCACCGGGTCCGGGACCGTCGACGGGGTGACTGCGCGCCGCCGCCCGGACCGCCCGCCGGCGGCGGGGGAGGTCCGCATCGAGGTGCGGGCCGCGGGCGTGAACTTCCGTGACGTGCTGATGACGCTCGGCCTTTACCCCGGCGAGCCGGTGCTCGGCAGCGAGGCGGCCGGTGTCGTCACGGAGGTCGGGCCAGACGTGGATTTCGTGCCGGGACAACGGGTTTTCGGTCTCCTCCCACGCAGCTTCGGCCCGGTCTCGGCCACCGACGCGCGGCTCGTCGCGCCGATCCCCGCGGAGTGGACGTTCGAGCAGGCCGCGGCGGTGCCGGTGGCCTACCTGACCGCCTACTACGGGCTCGTGGACCTCGGCGGTCTCGGTGCCGGCACGAAGGTGCTGGTGCACGCGGCGACCGGCGGGGTCGGCACCGCCGCCGTGCAGCTCGCCCGGCACCTCGGGGCCGAGGTGTTCGCCACGGCGAGTACACCCAAACACGCGCTGCTCCGCGAAAGCGGCCTCGCCGACGACCACATCGCCGACTCGCGGACCACCGGGTTCGAGCGGCGGTTCCCGCCGGTCGACGTGGTGCTCAACGCGCTGACCGGGGAGGCCGTCGACGCGTCGCTGCGGCTGCTGCGCCCCGGCGGGCGGTTCCTGGAGATGGGCAAGACCGACGTCCGCACCGGCATCCCCGGCTACCGGGCGTTCGACCTCAACGAAGCCGGACCGGACCGGATCGGGGAGATGCTGGCGACGCTGCTCGGACTGTTCGCCGAAGGCGCGCTGGCGCTGCCGCCGATCACCCGGTGGGACGTCGGCCACGCCGTCGACGCCTTCCGGGCGATGTCCCAGGCCCGGCACGTCGGCAAGAACGTCCTCACCCTGCCCCGGCGGCCGGACCCCGCCGGATCGGTGCTGATCACCGGCGGTACCGGCGCGCTGGGTGCCGTCGTGGCGGAACACTTCGTCACCACGTACGGCGTGCGCCGCATCGTGCTGGCCGCTCGCACGGCTCCGGAGGCGACCAAACTGCGCGAGCGGCTCGAGGCCCTCGGCGCGGAGGTGACGCTGGCCGCCTGCGACGTCGCGGACCGGGACCAGGTGCGTGCCCTGCTCGACGCCGTCCCGGTGCCGCTGACCGCCGTGGTGCACGCGGCGGGCGTGGTCGCCGACACGACGGTGTCCACCATGGACGCCGACGCGGTGGACCGGGTGCTCCGGCCGAAGCTGGACGCCGCGCTGCACCTCGACGAGCTGACCCGCGACCGGGACCTGGCCGCGTTCGTGCTGTTCTCCTCGGCCGCCGGGGTGCTCGGCGGCGCCGGGCAGGGCAACTACGCCGCCGCGAACGCGGCCTTGGACGCCCTCGCGGCCCGGCGGCGCGCCGCCGGACACCCGGCGGTCTCGCTGGCTTGGGGCGCGTGGGACACGGGCATGGCGGCCCGGCTGACCGAGGCCGACGCCGGCCGGATGACCCGGTCGGGGGTCCGCCCGCTGGCCCCGGAGCGGGCGATGCGCCTGCTCGACGCCGCACTGACCGCGCCGAGAGCGGACCTGGTGCCCATCCGGCTGGACAAGCCCGCCCTCCGCGCGCGAGCGGGAGACCTGCCGGCCGTGCTCTCCGCGTTCGCGGGCGTCGCGCCCGCGCCGAAGCGGTCCCGGCTCGACCTGAGCGGGCTGGCCGAGCCGGAACGGCGGGCGCGCCTGCTCGACCTCGTGCGCACGGAAGCCGCCGCGGTACTGGGCGGGGAAATCGGCCGGACCCGGTCGTTCCGCGACGCCGGGTTCGACTCGCTGACCGCGGTCGAACTGCGCAACCGGCTCGGCGCGGCTACGGGAGCGGCCCTCCCGGCGACGGTGGTCTTCGACCATCCGAACGCCACGGCGCTGGCCGGGCACCTGCACGACCAGCTGGCCGAGCCCGCCACCGAACCCGCGTGGCCGGCCCGGCTCGACCGGCTCGGCGCGGAGCTGGGCGCGCTCGACGCGGCCGATCCCGCGGTCGCTGTCGTGGCCGCGCGCCTGCGAGAACTGCTCGACGCGCTCCCGGTGGCGGAACCGGCGCGCAACGGTGACCTCGACGAGGTCACCAAGGACAACCTCTTCGAATTCCTCGACCAGGAACTCGGGTGACGGCGGTGGAGGCCGGTGTGGACGACAAGAGCGTCGAGTACTTCAAGCGGATGACCGTCGAGCTGCGCCGGGCCCGGGACCGCGTGGCGCAGCTGGAGGCCGAGCGCGGCGAGGCCGTCGCGATCGTCGGGATCGGCCTGCGGCTGCCCGGCGGCATCGCCGAGCCCGGACAGTTCTGGGACCTGCTCGCGCACGGGCGCGACTCCGTCGGCGAGTTCCCCACCGACCGCGGCTGGGACCTGGACGCGCTGTTCGGCACCGGCAAGTCGGTGACCCGGCGCGGCTCGTTCCTGCACGACGCGGGCGCGTTCGACGCCGACTTCTTCGGCATCTCGCCCCGCGAAGCGCTGGCGATGGATCCCCAGCAGCGGCTGGTGCTGGAAACCGCGTGGGAGGCCCTGGAACGAGCGGGGATCGACCCGACTTCGTTGCGGGGCAGCGATCTCGGTGTCTTCGTCGGCGCTTCCATGCAGTCCTACGGGATCGGCGCCGAGGGCGAGTCGGAGGGGTTCCTGCTCACCGGCACGGCTCCGGCGGCGCTGTCCGGCCGCGTTTCCTACGTGCTGGGCGCGCAGGGGCCGTCGCTCACGGTCGACACGGCGTGCTCGTCGTCGCTGGTGTCGCTGCACCTCGCCCAGCGCGCCCTGCGGGCCGGCGAGTGCTCGACCGCGCTGGCCGGCGGGGTCACGGTGATGGCCACGCCTGGTGTGTTCACCGAGATCTCCAAACAGGGCGGGCTCGCCTCCGACGGGCTGTGCAAGTCGTTCTCCGCCAACGCCGACGGCACCGGCTGGTCCGAAGGGGCCGGAGTCCTGGTGCTGCAACGGCTTTCCGACGCGCAGCGCACCGGAATGCCGATCCTCGCGGTGCTGCGGGGTTCCGCGGTCAACTCCGACGGCGCGTCCAACGGGCTGACTGCGCCCAACGGCCCGGCACAGCAGCAGGTGATCCGGCAGGCGCTGGCCGACGCTCGCGTCCAGCCGTCCGAAGTGGACGCCGTGGAGGCGCACGGCACCGGGACCGTGCTCGGCGACCCGATCGAAGCGCAGGCGCTGCTGGCGACCTACGGGCAGCAGCGCCGCGGCCGGCCGCTGCTGCTCGGGTCGGTCAAGTCCAACCTCGGCCACACCCAGGCGGCGGCCGGGGTGGTCGGGGTGATCAAGATGGTCCTGTCCATGCGGCACGAACTGCTGCCTCGCACGCTCAACGTCGAGCGGCCGACCGACCAGGTCGACTGGTCGCGGGGTGACGTCGAGCTGCTGACCGAGCCGGTCGCCTGGAAACCGGACGGGCACCCGCGGCGGGCCGCGGTGTCCTCCTTCGGCGTCGCCGGGACGAACGCGCACGTCATCCTCGAAGAAGCTCCCGCCGGGACCGAGGAACTGCCCGCGGAGGCACCCGGGGCCTGGCCGCTCGTCGTCTCGGCGCGGTCCGCCACGGCGCTGGCCGCCCAGGCCGCGAAGCTCGCCGAACACCTGACGACGACCCGGGCGAAGCGGGCCGGCGTCGCTCGGGCGCTGGCCACCGGCCGGGCACGCTGGGAGCACCGCGCCGTGGTGCTCGGCGCGGACGCCGTCGCCGGGTTGCGAGACGTCGCCGCGGGCCGGACCTCGGCCGGGGTCGTCACCGGCGTGGCGAGCGAGGAGCCCAAGACCGTGTTCGTGTTCCCCGGCCAGGGCGCGCAGTGGGTCGGCATGGGCCGGGACCTGTGGCTCGCCCAGCCGGTGTTCGCGGCCCGGATGGCGGAGTGCGAGCGTGCGCTGGCGCCCTGGGTGGACTGGTCGCTGCGGGACGTGGTGCTGGGCGCCGGCCCGCTGGACCGGGTCGAGGTGCTGCAGCCGGTCACCTTCGCCGTGATGGTGTCCCTCGCCGCGCTGCTGGAGTCCTGCGGGGTGCGGCCGGACGCGGTGGTCGGGCATTCGCAGGGGGAGATCGCGGCGGCGTGCGTTTCGGGCGCGCTGACGCTGGAGGACGCGGCGAAGGTCGTGTCGCTGCGGGCGGCGGCGGGCGCCGAACTGGGTCGCGGCGGGGGACTGGTGACCGTCGGCCTGCCGGTGGAGCAGGTGGACGTCCCGGACGGGATCGAGATCGCCGCGGTCAACGGCCCGGACTCGGTGGTGCTGGCCGGGAGCCACGACGCGATCGCCGAGGTCGAACGGCACTACCGCGAGCGCGGGGTGCGGGTGCGCGCCGTGGCCTCTTCGTTCGCTTCGCACACGCGCCACGCGCAACCGATCGCGGACCGGGTGGTGGAGCTGCTGGCCGACGTCCGCGGCCGCGTGCCGACCGTGCCCTGGATGTCCACTGTGGACGCCGACTGGGTACGGGAGCCGCCCGGCGCCGGGTACTGGGGACGCAACCTGGTCAACCGGGTGCGCTTCGCCGACGCCGTCGCCGAGCTGGCCGGGTTCGGGCTGTTCGTCGAGGTGAGCACCCACCCGGTGCTGGCTTCGTCGATCTCCGGGACGTTGCCGGATGCGGCGGTCACCGGGGTGCTGCGCCGCGACGACGGTGGCCCGGACCGGCTGGCCCGGACCCTGGCGGAGCTGTTCGCCCACGGCGCCGACGTCGACTGGACGTCGGCGCTGCCCGAGGTCCGGCCGGTCCCGGTGCCGACCACGGTCTTCGAGCACCGGCACTTCTGGCTGCGCCCCGAGACCCACGGCGACCCCACGCGGCTGGGCCTGGAAGGCGTGCCGCACCCGGTGCTCGGCGCGGCCGTCGCGAGCCCGTCCGGCGGCCTCGTGCTGACCGGTGAGCTGTCCCGGGAGACGCACCCGTGGCTGTCCGAGCATGCGGTTTCGGGCACCGTGCTGGCGCCCGGGTCGCTGTTCGTCGAACTGGCGGTGCAGGCCGGCCGCCGGGTGGACCAGCCGGTCGTGCGCGAGCTGGTGATGGAGACGCCGCTGGTGCTGGGCGCGGACAAGGTCGCGGTGCAGGTGGCGGTGAGCGGCCACACCTTCGAGATCCACTCCCGCCTCGGTCCGGAGTGGACCCGGCACGCCACCGGCATGCTCGGCGCCGACGCAGGGGTCCCGGAACCGCCGGGGCCGTGGCCACCGGCCGGTGCGGAACCGTTGGGGCTGCAGGACTTCTACGCGAAGCTCGCCGACCTGGGGTACGACTACGGCCCGGCGTTCCAGGGGCTGCGCGCGGCGTGGCGGGCGGACGGGTGCTTCTACGGCGAGGTCGCGATCGAAGCCGAGACGAGCGGGTTCGCGATCCACCCCGCCCTGCTGGACGCGGCGTTGCACCCCGCTTTCCTCGCCGACGGCGAGCCGGGGATCGCCTTCGCGTGGAAGGACGTCGCCGTGCCCGGGACCGCCGGTTCCGCGGTGCGCGTGAAGCTGACCGTCTCGGCCGACGGCGTCGCGGTGCTGATCGCCGACGAGACGGGCGCGCCCGTGTTCTCGGCCGGATCACTGGTGACGCGACCGGTGTCGTTCGCCCCGAAACCCCTGGTGGTGGACTGGGTGCCGGTTTCGCCGGTGCCGGGACCGGTCGAACTGCCCTCGGCCGACGAGGTGACGGACGAGCCGTGGGCGGTGCTGCGGGCGGGCGACCTCGGTGACGTCCTCGACGCGCTCCAGCGGTTCGCCACCGGCCCCACACGGCTGGTGGTCGTCACGCGGGACGCCGAGACGGACCCGCGCGCGGCCGCGGTGTGGGGCCTGGTGCGCAGCGCCCAGGCCGAGCTGCCGGACCGGTTCCTGCTCCTCGACCTCCCCGGCGACGAGATCCCCGACGTGCTGGACACGGGGGAGTGGCAGCTGGCCGTGCGGGACGGTTCGCTCGTCGCGCCCCGCCTGAAGCGGCTCGAGCGCACCGGCGAAGCTGCCCCGCTCGACCCGGCCAGGACGGTGCTGATCACCGGCGGCACCGGTGTGCTGGGCGGAACCGTCGCCAAGCACCTCGTTGCCGCGCACGGGATCCGGCGGCTGGTCCTGGCTTCGCGGACCGGCGCGAACGCGTCCCTGGTCGCCGAGCTGGAGACGGCGGGGGCGTCGGTGCGCACCGTAGCGTGCGACGTCACCGATCGGGACCAGCTGCGCGACCTCGTCGAGTCAGCCGGGCCGCTGACCGCGGTGGTCCACGCCGCGGGCGTGTTCGACGACGCCCTGATCGGTGACCTCACCCGGGAGCGGCTGACCGCCGTACGGCGACCGAAGAGCGAGGCCGCCGAATACCTCGACGAGCTGACGCGCGAGAGCGACCTGCGGGCGTTCGTCCTGTTCTCGTCGGCCGCGGGGGTGCTGAGCAGCCCCGGGCAGGGCGCCTACGCCGCGGCCAACGCATCCCTCGACGCCGTCGCCGCCCGCCGCCGCGCGGCCGGTCTGCCCGCGACTTCCCTCGCGTGGGGCCTGTGGAGCCACCGGGAAGCGGACGAGCAGCGCACGGCTCGCGAAGCGCAGTGGACCGCCCGGTCAGGACTGCGCGTGATGCCGGAAGAGACGTGCCTCGCGCTGCTGGACGCGGCCCTGGCGTCGACCGAACCGGTCCTGGTGCCCGTGCTGCTCGACCACGCGGCGCTGCGCGCGGGCACGGTCGACCCGCTGCTGCGGGACCTCGCACCGCGCACGGCCGCGCCGAAGCCAGGGGCGCCGGACCTCACCGGCCTGGACGCCGGGGCGAAGCTGGAGGTGCTCACCGACCTCGTCCGCCGCGAGGCGGCCGTCGTCCTGGGCCGGGACACCGATGACGGCGGGCTCGGCGCGACGAAGGTGTACCGCGAAGCGGGGTTCGACTCCCTGACGGCGGTGGAACTGCGCAACCGGCTCAGCCGGGCCACGGGGGTGCAGCTGCCGGTGACGTGGGTGTTCGACCACGCCACCCCGCGTGCCGGTGCCCAGGACCTGCTCGCCCGGCTCGACCGCCCGCGCGAAACCCCGTCGTCCGGCCGCGACTTCGCGGGTGTCTACGCCGCGCTGGCGGAGAGCGGCCAGTACCCGGCGGCGACCGCGCTGGCCACGGCCGCCGCCGCGGTCCGCGAACGAGGGACGACAGTCGAGGCGCTGGCCGCCGGCGTGCGCGTCACCGAACTGGCGCGCGGACAGCTCATGCCGAAGCTCATCTGCCTGCCGTCGATCTCCACCTGGGAGCCGGTGCTGAACTACAGCGCCATGGCCGCACACTTCGCCGGCGTCGCCGACGTGACGGTGATCGTGCCGCCCGGGTACACGATCGACGCGCCGGTGGCGGCGTCGTGGACCGCACTGGTCGACACGCTCGCCGACGCCGTCGGCCGGGCCGGCGGTGACGAGCCGTACGTGCTGGTCGGCTACTCGTCGGGCGGTGCCCAGGCGCACGCCGTGGCCGCCGCGATCGAGCGCGCCGGCGCCCCACGGCCCCTCGGCGTGGTGCTGATCGACACCTACACCGGCGACCACATCCCGGTCCGGCTGCAGCAGTTCTTCCAGCGGCAGTACCAGGAAGTGACGCGGCGCGAGAACTACTCGTTCGAGAAGATCACCGCGTCCGCGCTCTACATCGGCCTGCACAACGACGAATGGCGTCTCGACCCCGAGCTGTCGGTGCCGGTGCTGATGCTCACCGCCGCCGCCCCGCCGCGGACGCCGGCCGGAGCCGACCCGCTCGAGGACGCCGAGTGGCGCCACGAGTGGCCGCAGCCGCACGAGAACCAGGTCCTCGACGGCGACCACTTCACCATCATGGCGAAACACGCCGACCAGGTCGCCGACGCCATCCGGACGCGGTTCACCCGGCCGTGAGCAGTCGCTCGCGCGGCACGGCCATCGACCGGGGATCAGCGACGTGGCGAGAGACGCACCTCCAGGGTCTCGAGTCCGAAGTTGATGATGGACTTGTTGTACTCCGGAGGGGCGTCCAGGCCGGGCGGTGCGGCTCGTCGCGCGAGAACCGTGAACAGGCAAGCCAGTTCGACACGAGCCAGCGGGGCGCCGATGCAGTAGTGGGGACCCCAGCCGAACGCGAGATGACGGTTCGGGGATCGGCGCAGGTTCAGCCGGTCCGGCGCCTCGAACTCCGCCTCGTCCCGGTTCGCCGCCGGTGGCCACACCACGACCCGGTCACCGGCGCGGATGGTCCGGCCCGCCAGCTCGACGTCACGAGTCGCCGTGCGCAGCACGTGCAGGCCGACCGAGGTCCACCGCAGCAGCTCCTCCACGGCGAGCGCGGAATCGCAGTCCGGCGCGGCCAGGGTCTCCCACGCCTCGGGGTGGTCGATGAGCGTGAGCATCGCCATCGTGGCGGTGTGCCGCACGGTCTGGATTCCCCCCACCAGGATGTTGTCGCAGTTGAGCAGCACCTCCTCGAGCGGGAGCAGCTCATCGTCGACGCGGTGGGTGGCCAGGGTGCTGATGATGTCGTCCTGCGGGTCGGCGCGACGCCGAAGGGCCAGCTGGAACAGGTACGGCAGCAGGTTCTGGTGCGCGGCGCTGCGGGTGGCCGGCGTGGTGCCCAGGAACGCCGCGTCGCACAGGCGGACGACATGGTCCCGGTCGCCTTCGGGGACGCCGATCAGGTCGCACATCACCGCCAGCGGCGTCGCGGTGCTGATGCCGCGCACGAAGTCGGTGTCGCCACGCTCCATCGCGGCTTCGACGACTTCGCCGGTCAGCTGGTGCACCCGGCCGGTGAGTTCGGTGGCCTTGCTCTTGGTGAAGAACGGCAGGACGAGCCGGCGCAGGTCGCGGTGCTTCGGGGGATCGGTTAGCGCCATCATCTTGCCGGCGCCGGCGGGTGTGGTGCCTTTTCCCGAGCCGAGCAGGGACCCGCTTTGCGAGCTGAACGTCGCCGCGTCGTTGAGCACGGCGCTCGCGAGCTGGTGTGACAGGACGCACCACAGTGGTCCCTCTTCCGCGGATTCGATCAGGTGCACGGGTGCCGCGTGACGCAGCTCGCGCAGCACCCGGTGGCAGTCCTCGGCGGCCCAGAACGCGGGATCGGTGAGGTCGAGGGTGGTGGCCACTCCGGTCATGGCTCCTCCTGGAAGGTCTTGGGTGCGGGCCCGGCGCCGGGGTTCAGAGCCGGGCGGTGAGCAGTTCGGTCGTGGTGCGGGCCACCGCGCGCACCGCCGCCGCGCCCGACTGCAGGATCAGGTGGCCCGCCGGCAGCTCGGCCGTGGTGACGTGACCCGTGCACAGCTCGTGCCACGACTCGGCGTCCCGGCGCGACAGCGAGGTGTCGTCGGTGCCACGCACGACGTGCAGAGGCTGCCCGTAGATCGGTTCGGCCCGATGGCGGTAGGAGCCGAGCAGACCCAGGTCGGAGCGCAGGACGTGGCGGGCGTGCTCGCGCAGCACCGGATGCCGCAGGATCGCCGCCGCGTGGTCGTCACCGAGCAGGAAGTCGATGAGCTCGTCGGCGTCGGCGGCGGTCGTGCCACCCGGCGAATCCAGGGTGTGGGGCGCGGCGAACCCGAGCACGGTGCAGGCGAGCGGGGCGGACACCGGTGCGAGGGCGCGGGCCGTCTCGTAGGCGAGCAGGCCGCCGATGCTCTGTCCCAGTACGGCCCAGGGCCGGTCGAGGGAGGTCACGACCGCGTGCGTGACCGAGTCGAGGAGTGCGTCGAACGTCGGGGGCGGTGGGTGGTGGGCCCGTCCGGCGCGGCCGGGCATGCGCAGGGCCCAGACCTCGACCTGCTCGGGCAGTTCGCGGGCGAGGTCGGCGAAGGCCGGTGCGTCGCCGCCGGCGTGCGGGAAGCAGTAGAGCCGGACAGCGGCGTCCGGCCGGGGTTCGGGCAACCAGAACCAGTCGCCCCGGGTGGCCGGGTTCGGCATGGTCTTCTGCTCCTTCCGGGGCGGTCGGTCAGGGCACGGGAGTGGCGGTGCACCAGGACATGTCGTCGGTCAGCCAGCCGGCTCGGCTCAGCCCGGTGGAGCCGAGGTAGAGGTCCAGCTCGGCGTCGTCGAGGAACTGCACGTGTTGCAGGTGGGTCCACTCCCGGCCCCGCCAGCTGTAGTGCATGAGGGCGCGCACGAGGTGCGGGGTCAGGTGGTCGGCGCGCACGAGCGTCGCGGTCAGCTCGTCCCATTCCCGGGGTTCACCGACCCCGGTGAACCATTCGGGCAGCGCGCGTTCGATAATGACCTGGCCGCCGTCCCGGACGTGCCGGCGTGCGGTCGCGAGCATCTCGTACCGCACCTCGGCGTCGGTGAGGTTGACCAGGCAGGAACCCAGCACGACCGCGTCGAAGCGGGTGCCGAGGTCGAGGTCGGTGATCTCGGCGCACACGGTTTCGGCGCCGCGGATGTGGGCGAGCATGTCAGGACTGTGGTCGACGGCGACGACCTTGTGGCCGAGCTCGACGAGCGGATGGGTCAGCCGCCCGGCGCCGGCGCCGAGCTCGAGCACGAACGCCGAAGGCGGCAGTGCGCTGTTGACGACGTCGGGCGTGCGGCCGGCGCGGAGGATGGAGTACAGCTCGACGGGGTCACCTTCGGGGCTGAACGCGCCGGGGCCGGTGCCTTTCTGGCGGGACATGGGGCGGACTCCTAACTGGACGTTGACGGGGAAGTTTCCGAGCGGACGCCGGGTCGAGCGTCCGCTCGACGGCGCAGGACGAGGGTGACGCCGGCGGTGAGCAGCACCACGAAGCAGACGGCCAGCAGCAGGCGGTAGGGCACCGATTCGATGAGCAGCGCGCCGATCGGGATGGAAAGCGCTTGCGGTCCCAGGATCGACAGGTCGGCGGCGGTGGCGACCCGGCCGACGAGGTGGGGTGGGGTGTCCCGTTGCCAGGCTGTGGTGTAACCGACGACGAGCCAGGGCACCCCGACGCCGAACGCGGCGAACGCCGCGAACACGACGACCGGCGACTGCTGTGTCATACCGAGCGCGCCCAAGGCCATCCCGGCCAGCCCGGCCCCGGCGGTCGCGGACTCGCCGAGCCGCCTGATCAGCACCGCCGCGGTGACGCCGCCGGCCACACTGCCGACGCCTTGGACGCTGGTGAGCACGCCCAGGAACGACGCGGGCTTGCCCAGTCCCTCGCTGACGACGGCGAAGTCCGAGCTGTCGAAGAACCCGACGACCCCGAACGCGAGGCCGATCGCGGTCGTCATCACCACCAGCCGCGGCTGGGACCACAGGTGGGTCAGCCCGGCGCCGACCCTGCGCACCACGCTCCGCGGGACGTCGGCGGACGCGGGCGCGGCCTCGGCGACCCGCAGCCGGCGCAGCGTGACCGCGGCCAGCAGGAACACGACCGCGACGACGAGCGCCAGGGTGCGGCCCCCGAGGAAGGCGTACAGCCCGACCCCGAACAGGGGACTGACGACCCGCATCACCTCCCCGGCCGAACGCAGGTAGGCGTTGGCGACGGCCAGGTCGTCGTGGGCCACCAGGGTCTTGACGATTCCGGCTTGGGCGGACCGCAGGAAGACGGCGGCGAGGCCGTACGCGCCGGCCACGACGTAGATCAGCCACAGGCTCGAGGCCGAACGCACCAGCAGCAGCGACGGCACCAGGACGACCGCGGCACAGTTGACGGTCAGCAGCACCGATCTGCGGCGAAGGTGGTCGACGGCATACCCGATCAGGGGCCCGAAGGCCACCGGCAGGACCACGCAGAAGAACACCAACCCCGCCGCGGAGTTGCTGCCGGTCAGGTCCTTGGCCCACACGCCCAGCGAGAGGAACAGGCTGTTGCTGGCGAAGCCGGTCAGCACCTGGAAGCAGAACAGCACGCGGAACGCGGGATCGCGCAGCATCCGAACCCTCCTCCCGGCCGGCCGAAGGTGCTCGAGCGGGGCATCAGCGGGGTGCCCCGCTCGCGGTGCGCAGGGATTCGGGCCGCAGACCCGTCCACACCCGGTCGATCTGCTCCAGGCACTCCGGCCGGGTCCCGGTGGTGCCGGTGGCGTGCCAGCCGGCGGGTGGCTCGGTGTCCGCGGGCCAGACGGAGTACTGGGCGTGGTCGTTGACGACGACGGCGAACTGTCGGTTGTCGTGCACGGGATCCTCCGGTGCTGGTCAGGCGAAGGGAGCCGACCACGGGGCGCCGGTCATGACGTCCACAGCGGTCGCGTAGTCGGCGGCGTAGCGGTGCAGCTGCTCGGCGGACAGCGCCTGAGTGCCGCTGTCGGCGATCAGCAGTGACCGGTCCGAGCCCGGGTCCTGGACGAGCGCCACGTTGAGCGGAAAGTGGTTCGGCTCGCGGCGCACGGTCGGTTCCACGCCCAGGCGCGGGTCGATGATCGCGGCGTCCGTTGTGGACAGTGTGCCGAGCGCGTGGAACCGGTTGAACGTGAAGCTGCACTCCAGTGCGGGACCGGCCAGGTGCCGGACGATCTCGCTGTGCGGCGTGCGCCGGTGGGGAAGCAGTTCGGTCTCCTGCCGGTGGAGGTCCCGCACCAGGGTGGGCCAGTCGGGTGCCGGAACGGCCCGGAGGGGGACGGTGTTGAGGAACACGCCCTTGGCATCGGTGCCGGTGTCGTCTTCCGGCCGTCCGTTGACCGTCAGCCCGGTGACGATTTCCCGGTCGCCGGTGAGCTTGGCCAGCGCCACGACGTGGGCCGCCAGCGCGGCGCTCTTGACCCCTACGCCGTGCTCGGCCGCGAACCGCCGGAGCCGGGCGCCCAAGGCTTCGGGCAGCTCCCGCTCCAGCACTCCGGAGTCGGCCGCGCGCACATCGCCGCTGCCGGTGCGGGGCAACGTGGTCGGCCGGACCCCGGCGAGCCGATCGGCCCAGAACCGCTTCGAGGCAGCCGATTCCGCCGTCGCCCGCTCCAGCGCGACGTAGTCGCGAAACGAGGTGACGGGCTCGGGTGCCGGCCGGGGCCGGGGATCGTCGCGCAGTTCGGCGTGCCGGCGCAGGAGCTCGGCCAGCAGCGAGGTGAAGCTCCAGCCGTCGAGGATGGCGTGGTGTTCGACGAGGGTGAACTGGTAGGTGCCGGCGGCGAGCCGCTGGATGAACACCCGCAGCATCGGCGCGCGAGTCACGTCGAACGGCTTGGCCCACTCCCGGTTCGCCAGTTCTACGACGCGCTCGTGCTGGTTGGAGGAGTCCAAGCCGCGCAGGTCTTCCACGGTGAGGTCGACGGTGGCCGTCCGGTGCACGAGCTGCATCGGCACGCCGGCGGACACCAGGTCGAACGACGTGCGCAGCACCGGGTGCCGGATGGTGACTTCGGCGAGTGCGAGGCTCATCGCGTCCTCGTCGAAGGCGCCGGACATCCGGTAGCTGTTCAAGTTCTGGTACGGGCTGCGGCCCGGTTCCAGCTCCATGTGGTAGACCATCGCCAGCTGCATGGACGTCATCGGGTAGGCGTCGACCACGTCCGGCGGCAGGTGCGGCCGGTCGCCGGCGGGGACCAGGTCGAACGCCGCGCTCGGGACCGCGTCCCCGGCAGAGCCGACCGGGCGGGCCGCCGCGGCCAGATCGGCCAGCACCGGGCTGGCGAACAAGGCCGTCAGGCTCAGGTCGAACCCGTGGGTGCGCATCCGGCCCGCGACGTCCACACTGCGGATCGAGTCGCCGCCGAGCTCGAAGAAGTTGTCGGTGCGGCCGACCCGGTCCACCCGCAGCACCTCCTGCCACACCCTCGCCAGCAACCGTTCCCGCTCCGTGCGTGGTGGCTCGTGGCGACCCCGGTCCCCGGGTGCCTGGGCGGCCGCGGGCAGAGCCGATTGGTCGAGCTTGCCGTTGGCGGTCAAGGGCAGGTCCGGCAGCGGGGTGATCACCGCGGGTACGAGGTGCGCGGGAAGCCGGGACACGAGGTGGGCCCGCAGCTCGGCCGCGGAGGTGTTCCCGCCACCGGTCGCGGCGTAGGCGACGAGGTACTGGTGCGTGCCGCCTGGTTCGGTCCGGGGCAGCACCGTGCACCCGGACACCGCCGGGTGTTCGGCGAGCACGTGTTCGATCTCGCCGGGCTCGATCCGGAACCCGCGGATCTTGACCTGGTGGTCCGACCGGCCCCGGTACTCGAGAGAGCCGTCGGGCCGCCAGCGGGCGAGGTCGCCCGAGCGGTACCAGCGCGAACCGTCACCGGCGACCGGGCTGGTGACGAAACGCCGGGCGGTCAGCCCGGGATTGCCCACGTATCCGTTGGCGACGCCCGCGCCGCCGACGAACATCTCCCCGACGATCCCGATCGGCGCCGGCTTTCCGGCGGGGGTGAGGACCGCGACCGACAGGTGAGGCAGCGGCCGGCCGATCACGCTGGTGGTGAAGTCCGCCGGGCCGGCGATGTCGTGCCGGGTCACGTGCACGGTGGTCTCGGTGATGCCGTACATGTTGCACAGCAGGGCCTTCGGCGCGTCCACGTGCCGGAACCAGCCGGCGACGTGGTGCGGTCGCAGTGCCTCCCCGCCGAGCACGACCAGCCGCAGGTCCGGCAGTGTTCGCGGCCGCTCGGCCAGCGCCGCGGTGAGCTGCCCCAGTGCCGACGGGGTCTGGCTGAGCACGGTGACCCGCTCGTCCGCCAGCAGCCGGGCGAACTCTTCCGGCGTGCGGCTGACCGCGAACGGCACCAGCACCGCGCGGGCTCCGTGCAGCAGCGCGCCCCATAGCTCCCAGACCGAGAAGTCGAAGGCGTAGGAGTGGAACACGGTCCAGACGTCGTCGGCGGCGAACCCGTACTCCGGCGAAGTCGCGTCGAAAAGGGAGACCACGTTGTGGTGGGTCACCTCCACGCCTTTGGGGCGGCCCGTGGAGCCGGAGGTGTAGATGACGTAGGCCGGGTCGTCCGCCGAGACGGCGATACCTGGGTTGTCCGCCGGTTCCGATCTCGCGGCGTGGACGTCTTCGTCGGACAGGGTCAGCCGGACTCCGGCGTCGGTGAAGACGAGGTCCGCTCGTTCGGCTGGGTCCACGGGGTTCACCGGAACGTAGGCAGCACCGGCCTTCAGCACACCGAGGACGGCTTCGACCTGGGCCGCGGACGGTTCGAGGCGCAGTCCCACCCGATCACCGGGTTCGACGCCGAGCGCGCGCAGCCGATGCGCGACCCGGTTGGCTCCGGCATCGAGCTGCGCGTAGGTCCGTGACTCGCCGTCGACCGAAACGGCGACCCGGCCGGGGTGCTGTGCCGCTGCCTGTTCGAACCGGGTGTGCAGCGCGACCGCCGCGCGGGCCGGCGCGGGGGCGACGGGGCCGACGATCGCGCGGTCGGCGGGAGTGAGCAGGTCGAGGGCGGTGATCGGCTGCCGCGCGTCCTGCGTGACAGCGTCGAGCAGCAGCAGCCACCGGTGCACGGCACGGTCGACCGTGGCTTCGTCGAACAGGGCCGTGTCGTATTCGACTTCCAGCCCGAACCCGGTGCCCCGGTCGGACACCGACCAGATGAGGTCGAACTTGGCCGTCCCGGTGTCCAGCGACAGCCGCGTGCCCCGCACCGGTCCGAGGGTGACCTCCCGGTGTGCGGAACGCTCGTCGTGCATTCCGAACACCACCTGCGCCAGCGGCGAGTGGTCCGCCGGGCGGTCGGCGAGCACGGCATCCACAATGGACTCGAAGGGCACTTCCTGGTGGTCGAGGTCGTCGAGCACGGCGAGGTTGACCCGGCGAAGCAGGTCACGGAACGCCGGGTCGCCCCCGGCGTCGAGGCGCAGCGGCAGCATGGTGACGAAGTAGCCGATCAGGTCTTCCCACTCGAAGCGGTCCCGGCCTGCGGCCGGACTGCCGATCACGAGGTCCTCTTGCCCGGTGTCGAGCCGCAACAGGGCGGCGAAGGCGGCGAGCAGGACCACGTACGGCGTGGTGCTTTCGGCGGCCGCCAACGCACGCACGCGCGCCGCGACCGGGTCCGGCAGGTCCGCGGACACGGTGGCGCCGGTGAACTTCCGCACCGTCGGGCGAGGCCGGTCGGTGGGCAGTTCCAGGACAGTCGGCGCCCCGGCGAGCCGTTCGCGCCACCGATCCAGTTTCTTCGCGGCCTCCGGTGCGCGGCCGAGGTCCTGCTGGTGCCGGGCGAAGTCGAGGTACTGCACCATCGGCGGCCGCGGGAGCGGTCCGGTCCCGGTCGCCGCGGCGGCGTAGTGCTCGCTCAGCTCACGTTCGAACACCGCGGTCGACAGCTCGTCGAAGACGATGTGGTGGAACACCACCAGCAGAGTCGTTTCCCCGGCCTCCGAGCGCACCAGCGCGGCGCGCAGCAGCGGGCCGTGTTCGAGGTCGAAGCCCCGCCGCGCCAGCTCGGCCAGCCGGGCGGCCGCCGCGGCCGCGGGATCGCGGGCGGAGCGGAGGTCGTGCTCTTCGATGGGCACGGGCATCGTCGGGTGGACCACCTGGCGAGGCTCGCCCAGCGCACCGGAGAACGTGGTCCGGAGAGCTTCGTGCCGCCGCACCACGGCGTCGAGGCTGCGCTGCAGCAACGGGGTGTCGAGTGGCCCGCGCAGCCGCAGGGCCCACGGGATGTTGTAGGTCGCCGTACCCGGGGAGAAGCGGTCGAGGAACCAGAGTGCTCGCTGGCCCGGGGCCAGCGGTCCCGTGGTGGCGCCGGCCTTCGTCACGGGAATCCAGGTGCCGGTCATCTCAGCCCACCTCCGTGCTGATCTCGGCGACCGCGCGTACCCATTCGGCTTCGTCCATCGCCGGCAGGGCACGGATCGCGCTCGCTCGCGCGTCGATCTTCGAGTCCGGACCGGCTTGCTCCCGCAGCCGGCCGGCCTGCCCGCTGATCGTCCTGGACTCGAAGTAGGTTCGGATGGGGAGCTCGGTGCGCAGGGCGAACGTGATCCGCGCCCGGGCCCGCAGGGTGTTCAGCGAGTGGGCGCCGGAAGCGAACAGATCCTGGTCGTGGCTCAGCTCGGGCAGCTCCAGCACGAGCGACCAGATTCTGGCGAGGACGTCCTCCACGGCGTGATCGCCTTCCGTGGCGGGCGTCGCCACGATCGGGGCGGGGGTGAGGGCGGCGCGCAGTGCCGTGCGGTCGATCTTGCCGTTGGCGGTCAACGGCAGAGCCGGCAGCAGCGACCACCCGGTGGGCACCATGTGTTCGGGGAGGATGCTGCGCACGTGGGTGACCAGTTCCCCCTCGGCCGGGGCCGGGCCCGGGGCGAGCACCACGTGGGCGTGCACCCGGTGGTCCTGCACCGTCGCGGCCGCCCGCGCGACCCGGGGATGGCGCTCGAGCACCACCTCGATCTCGCCCAGCTCGACGCGCTGACCCCGGATCTTGACCTGGTCGTCGTACCGTCCGACGAACTCCAGTTCGCCGTCGTCGCGGTGCCGGACGATGTCACCGGTGCGGTACAGGCGTTCGCCCGTGTCGGAGAACGGGTCGGGCACGAACCTGTCGGCCGTGAGGGCGGGCCGGCCGAGGTACCCCAGCGCCAGGCCGGCGCCGCCGATGTGCAGCTCGCCTTCGTCGCCGGCCGCGACCGGACGTCCGTCGGCGTCCAGCACGTGAAGCCGGACGTTGTCGATGGGCCGTCCGATCGGTGTCGCGCGCGCGTCGGCGGGCAGGGGATGGCATTCCCAGGAACTGACGTCGATCGCCGACTCGGTGGGGCCGTAGAGGTTGTGCAGCTCTCCGGGAACCCGGGAGAGGAACTCGTTGACCAGCGCCGGCGGCAGTGCCTCACCACTGCAGATCGTGCGGCGCAGCGACCGGCACCCGTGGACGTCCTCCTGGTCGAGGAAGGCCGCCAGCATGGACGGTACGAAGTGGACGGTCGTGACTTCGTGCTCCCGGATGACGTCGCGCAGGTAGGCGGGGTCGCGATGCCCGCCGGGGCGGGCCAGCACCAGCTTCGCCCCGGTGAGCAGCGGCCAGAAGAACTCCCAGACCGAGACGTCGAAACCGGCCGAGGTCTTCTGCAGCACCACGTCGTCGGCGCCGAGCCGGAAGCGGCGTTGCATCCAGTTCAACCGGTTGCAGATCGCGCGGTGCTGGGTGACCACGGCCTTCGGCCGCCCGGTGGATCCGGAGGTGAAGATCACGTAGGCCGGGTCGAGCGGCCCGGCCGCGGCGGGGAGCTCCCCGCCGGGTCCACCGCGAGGTGCGTCGTCCAGCGGCAGCGCGGAGACGCCGGGGGGAACCAGCCCGGCGAGCGCTTTCTGGCACAGGACGACCGGGGCGTCGACGTCGGTGACCATCACGCTGATCCGGTCCGGCGGGTACTCGGGGTCCAGGGGCAGGTAGGCGGCACCCGCCTTGAGCACCGCCAGCAGCGCCACGACCAGCTCCGGAGAGCGTTCCGCGAGCACGCCGACAACCGTCCCGGGGGTCACTCCCGCCGCACGCAGCCGTCGCGCCAGCTCGTCCGTCGCCGAATCCAGAGCGCCTCGGGTCAGGACCCGGTCCCCGGCCACGACGGCGACGGTCTCGGGTTCGCGGCGCAGGGCCGCGCGCACCAGTTCGTGCAGTGTGGTGGCGCGGGGGAAGTCCGCCGCCGTGTCGTTCCACCGGGCCGTTCCGGCGTCGGGAGGCGGGGCAGTCATGGAGTTCCTCCTCTGGTCCGTGCCCGGCGCGTCGTCCCCGGTGGCGGTGACGCGGCCCAGCAGTGACGTCCAGTCCTCGACCACGGCCCGGGCGGTCGCCCGGTCGAAGAGGCCGGAGCTGAACTCGACGACCCCGTCCAGTTCGTCGCCGTGGTCGGTCACCTGCCAGCCGAGGTCGAACTTCGCGGTTCCGGTGGGCACGAGCTCGCGGATCCCGGTCACCGGTCCGAGCCGGATGTCGCGGTGTTCGTGGGTGTGCATCTCGAAGGCGACCCGCACCAGTGGTTCGCGATGGCCCTCTTGGCTGTGCACAGCGCGTTCGACGACGTCGAACGGCACGTCCTGGTGACCGAAGTCCGGCAAGACGGTGGTGCGGACCCTGTGCAGCAGCTCCCGGAAGCCGAGGTGCCCGCCGAGGTCGAACCTCAGCGCGATCAGGTTCACGAAGTAGCCGACGAGACCCTCGAAGCCGGCCGGGCGGCCGCTGACGGGAGTGCCGAGGACGATGTCGTCCTGCCGGGCGCGCTCGCCCAGCACCACGGCACAGGCCGTGGCCAGGACCAGGAAGGGGGTGACTCCCTCGGCGCGAGCCAGCGCGCGGATCCGCCGGGTGGTCTCGGTGTCGAGGCCGAAGGTGACGGTGTCGCCTCGGTAACCCTGGTCTTCCGGTCGAGGAAGGCCGTGGACCGGCGCCAGACCGGCCAGCCGTCGTCGCCAGTAGGCGACATCGTCGTGGAAAACGTCGGTTTCCGCTCGGTTCGCCCGGAGTTCGACGAAGTCCTGGTACTGCCGGCGGAGCGGGGAGAGCGGGGTTCTGCCGCCCGCGGTGTAGATCTCCGCCAGCTCGGCCTCGAACACCGCGAGCGACAGCTCGTCCCAGACGATGTGGTGGACGACGACCATCAGGTCGGACTCCTCCTCACCACGGCGTAGGAGGACGGTACGCATCAGCGGGCCCCGGGCCAGGTCGAACGGCGTCCGGGCGGACCGCCGGATGATCGCGGCGGCGTCCTCGGGACCGGCGTCGCGCAGGTCGTGCAGCTCCAGCGGCACCCACAGGTCAGGCAGGTCCACCCGGCGCGGTTCGCCCCAGGGGCCGGGGAACGCCGAGCGGAGGGGCGCGTGCCTGCGAACCAGCGCGTTGAGGGACCGTTCCAGCAGCCCGGGATCCACCGGCCCGTGCAGGTGGAAGCACCACGGCACGTTGTAGACGGGACTGTCCGGAGCCCAGCTGTTCAAGAACCACAACGATTCCTGGCCACTCGACAGCGCCTGCTCGTGGTCCACGGCTCGTGTTTCGGGCACCGCGGCCGCGGCAGACGGGCCGACCAGGTCGAGTTCCGTCGCGAGGTCCGCGAGCGTCGGCGCGGAGAAGACGGCTTGGGCGGGAACGTCGGCGCCGTACTCTTCGGTCAGGCGCGCGATGGTGGTCAGCGCACGGAGTGAATCGCCACCCAGCGCGAAGAAGTTGTCGCCGGGGCCCACGCGGTCAACGGCGAGGACCTCGCGCCAGACCGTGGCGAGCCGGGCTTCCGTCGAGGTCAGCGGCCTCGGCGTGGCCGGCTGCGGCTCGTCGGCGGGCTCCGGCAGCGCGCGGCGGTCGAGCTTCCCGTCCGCGGTGAGCGGGAGCGCGTCCAGAAGGTGGACTCGGGGAACCTGCGGTGGAGGCAGTGCCTTTTCCATGTGTGCCAGGAGTTCCGCGGCGTCGCAGTCCGGCGCCACGACGTAGGCGACGAGTACGGTGCCGCCGCCCGGCGCAGGGCGGCCGAGCACAGCGCACGACCGCACGGCGGGATGCCGCTCCAGGACCTGCGCGGTTCGTGCGGGTTCGACCCGGAAACCGCGGATCTTGACCTGGTCGTCGATCCGTCCCACGAAGTCCAGGTTTCCGGAGGGGGAGCGGCGGACGAGGTCACCCGTGCGGTACATCCGTGCGTGGTCGTCGTCGGCGAAGGGGTCCGGCACGAACGCCGCGTCCGTCGCTTCGGAATCGCCGTGGTAGCCGTCGGCCAGCAGCGGGCCGCCGACGCACAGTTCACCCGGCTCGCCATCGGGTACCGGGTCCAGGTGCTCGTCCACCACGTACAGGAACCGTTCGCCGCAGGCCGAGCCGATCGGGACGTCGGTCACGTCCGGGGAAAACGCTTCCGGCACGCGGTAGGTCGTCGCCGTGATCGCGCATTCGGTGGGGCCGTAGGCGTTGACGAGCGGAACGTGCGGCAGCTTTTCCCGCCAGGCCCGCACCGAACCGGGGGACATCCGTTCGCTGCCCGAGATCATCAAGCGAAGCCCGGAGCACGCGGCGACGTCTTCGGGGCGCAGCGCGAGCGCAAAAGCGTTCCAGTACCCGGCAGGCAGGTTCGCCACGGTGACCCGGTGGCGGGCCAGCAGCGCCGCGAGCTCGGCGAACCTCGGGGGTGCCGCGCTCCGTGCGACGATCGTCGCACCGACGCTCAGCGGGAGAAGAGCCTGCTCGATCGAAACGTCCACGTGCGGCGCGGCAAACCACAGGACCCGGTCACCGGGCACCACACCGAACGTTTCCCGTATCGACGAGAGGTGTGCGGCCAGTACGGTTCGGGAGACCTGCACGCCTTTCGGTAAGCCGGTCGTCCCCGAGGTGGGCACGGTGTAGGCGATTTTTTCCGCACCTGGTGGACGGGGTGCGCGATCCGCCGTTTCGGACAATTCGTCCAGGCAAAGGAGGCCGCTTTCCTCTTCGCGGACGATCAGCCGGGCTCCCATCGCCCGGCAGATGCCGGCATTGACGCTCGCCGGCGCCAGCGGATCCACCGGAACGTAGTTGACCTCCCTTTTCAGGCATGCGAGCAGGGCGATCAAGGCGTTGACGCGTGCACGGCAGGAAACCGCTACGGCCTCGCCGTGGTGAACCTGGTGGCGTTCCAGCTCGCGGACGAGTTTTCTGCATCTTTCGTCGAGTTCGCCATAACTGAGAGAGCGATCCTCGTGGATGACGGCTGTCGAGTTCGGTGGATGGCCGGACAGCAACGTGTTCAAGTTCACGGGCATGCCGAAAGGATCCCCCTGTGAATGCGGAGTCGGCCCGGTTGTCGGATGTCGGAGACGGGACGAATCGGGCGCGTATCGGTAAAGGGTGCTCAACTGACTGAGATTGCTTGACGATCCGTTGGTTTACCTGGATTCCACGTTCCATTCTTGCGGGAACGATGGTTGCTGACGGCGCGGGGCCTACCCGCAAGCGGTTTTTGATGATCACGCTTCATCCGATGCTACCCACGACCTGATCGACGTGCTACTCGGCCTGGGCACATCACCCGATTAGACCCCCGCTGTTCGCGCGTCTCCGAGTCCGCCGTATGCACTACCCGGAGTGGGACTGGTCAGTGCTGGCGAAAAGGCGATCGAACAGGGCGTGGAAAGCAAGGACGGCGACATTTATCCTCGTTGTTGCTGGTCACGGTGATATGCGGGTACGTCGTCCGCGCGGTGGTCGAAGCGCCGCCGGAGCCGGGTGGCACCCGGTGCGGCAGCAACTCGGGGAGGGGGCCTTTCGGGTGACGGTCATGAAACCAAGTTGTCGAATGAGCCTCTTGAAATAGTCGAATGTGCGTTTGTGGCAGAGACTGCGCTCGTTAGGGCGTGGACGAGGCCCGGCAGCCGAATATGCGGCCATGGGTGCTCCGAACGGGCCGCGACGCCACCCGCCGGCGTCGATCGTCGTCCGGGGATGAGGCCTCCTCGGCCGACGCCGAGAGCGGATCCCGGTCGTGCGGGCCGTTCGCCCAAATGCACAACACCGTGTCCCGAAGGCGGCGAACTCCCGGCCGGCCTGACTGCGGCCGATGGCGCGAGGTGGGTCGCTATCGCCCTGCGGGGCGCCTTGGGATCGGAGCGCCGTGGCGTCGGCGATCCGGTCGTAGGCGATGCCGGCGAGACCGGTTCGCGGGCGGCGAGCTCGCGGTAGGCGGCGTGTCGTTCCCGATTCGGGTCGCGGGTGATGACTGCGCTTGGTGCGCGTGGTGGTGACCGGCTCGGCGTCGTCCGGTGCCGCGCGGCAGGGCAGCGAGCCGGTGCTGACGCGGCGGATGTCCGGCTCTGCCGGCTGCCCGGGGTGCGACCGGGGACGACGACGTCGACCGGCAGCGGGATGGCGTCGGTGAAGCGCGCCTCCCCGCCCGCGAACGGCACCTGACCATTCATCAGGGACACATCCAGGGGTGAACGAGGCCGGCCAGGCAGCGCGGAACTCCGGCGGACCCGGGGCGTCACCGAAGTTCGGCTGCGGCCGACCGGGCCCGGCATCCGACGGTGTTCGCCCAGGCCGTCCGTGGGTGACCGGACGCGCTGGTCCGGGATTGCCGTCGCCGGCCAAGGGTGTCCTGGCCGCACTCCATCGTTCTCTAACGCACCTTGTCGTTGCCTTAAGAGGGTGCTAGCCTGATTAAAGCAACAAAGCGTTGCTTTACTGGTGAGTCAACGGAGTAAGGGGTGGACATGCGGATCCTGATCAGTGGGGCAGGAGCGGCCGGGCTGAGTGCGGGCATCGATCTCGCGCGGGCCGGGCACACAGTGGAGATCGTCGAACGGGCCGACCACCTGCGCGTCAACGGCTCGCCGATCGACGTTCGCGGCGAGGCCATCGAGACCGCGCGCAGGATGGGCATCCTCGACGCGGTACTCGAGCACCGGATCACGATGACCGAGCAGACGACGTTCGTCGACCGCTCCGGCGCGGCCGTGGCCTCCCTGGTGATGGCGGAGATCAACGAGAGCCCCGACGACATCGAGATCCCCCGTGAGGACCTCATGGCCGTTCTGCGGCAGGCCTTGCCCGAGCAGGTCGACCTGCGCTTCGAAGAGTCGATCGCGGTGCTCGCCGACGAGGGGAGCCGAGTGGTGGTCACCTTCGCCTCCGGCCGCGAGGCCGCTTACGACCTCGTCGTCGGCGCCGACGGGGCGCACTCGGCGGTGCGCCGGCTGGTGTTCGGCCCGGAGAAGGACTTCGCCGAGCACCTCGGGGTGTACGTCGCGATCGGGGACGCGCCCGGCCAGGCGGCTTCCGGCGACCGCGTGACGGAGGTCCTCAACCTGCCGGGGTGCTTCGCCGGTGTGGCCCGCTACCGCGATAAGGCGTTGGGGATCTTCGAGTTCCGGTCCGAGCCGATCGACTACGACCACCACGACCTGGGCGCGCAGAAGCGAGTCCTGGCCGAGGCCTTCGCCGGGATCGAGGACTGGAAGGTTCCCGAGCTGGTCGCGACGGCCCAGGACGACCCGAACCTCTACTTCGACGTGCTCGTCCAGATCCTGATGCCGAGCTGGCACCGGGGACGGGTCGTGCTGATCGGGGACGCTGCGCACTGCGCGACGCCGATGGCCGGGCGCGGCACCTCGCTGGCCCTGCTCGGGGCGTGGACGCTCACCGAGGAGCTCGGTCGCCACGGTGATGACCTCGAGGCGGCGTTCAACGCCTACGAGCAGCGCCAGCGCCCCCACGCGGCGGCGGCCCAGGAGTTCGCGCGCGGCGGCGCCGACCTCATGGTTCCTGCCACTTGGGAGGCCATCGAGGCGCGCAACGCCCGGCTGCGCTCAGTGCAGCCGCTGTAGGGTGTCGTCCGTGGCCGACGACGGACCCGAGCGAGAACCCGCCCGCCGGCCGGGTGGGCGGACCGCCCGGCTGCGCCGGCAGATGCTCGAGGCCGCCGTCGAACTGGTCGCGCGGGACGGAATCCGAGGCCTGCGCTACGAGGACGTCGCCGAGCAGGCCGGGGTCAACAAGACCAGCGTCTATCGCAACTGGCCCGACCGTACGGCCCTGGTCGCCGACGCGCTGACCGCCTTCAGCGCCGATGCGGCGCCCCTGCACGACTCCGGTGACATCGAAGCCGACCTCGTCGACTTTCTCGAAGCCCTCGCCGCCTCCCTGGTGAGTCCGCACGGACGGGCCCTGCTGAACGTGATGAGTTCGGCCAGGGAGGACCCCCAGCTGCAGACTGTCGTCGACGAGGTCTTCGCCCGGCGCCAAGCGACGCTGCGCCGGCGGGTGGAAACGGCGATCCGAGCCGGCGAGCTGCCACCGGTCGATTCGTATTTCCTCCTCGAGATGCTCAGCGGTCCCGTCCACCTGTTCCTCGGGCGCGGCGCCCGTGTGTTCACCCGAGCCGACGCGCGGCGAGTCACCGCGATCGTGCTCGCCGGGGTGCGTGCCACCGGTGGCTACGCCGGGCCGGAGCAGGCGCGAATGGTCCGTGGCGCCGAAGCAGGCACCTCGCACGCCACCGGACAGCACGCCGCCTCTTCCGGCGACGCCGCGCGGTGACCGCATCTTCCGAGAGCTCGACCGGATCGCTGCCCAGTCCTGGCTACCGATTCGCCCTCGCGTGCTGCTCCGCCCATGCAGGTGATTTCGCGCGACTGAGGGATCGAGTCCGAGCCGGAATGGCTTTGCGCGCGCCACTGTGGTCGCGGGAGTGAATGGCCCTCCGGGTTGGTGGGGTGCGGTCGATGGCGCCGCCATGGCGGCAATGACGAGGCCCGGGCCTCCGGTTGTGTCGAGCACCGGAGCAGGTCCGGCGGCGCCCTCGTTCGGTCATCGGGACATCGCCGCAAGTGCCGGGGGCAGACCGAGCCAGGCCCGCGCCCGCGCCATGGTGGGGACCACGGTCAGTTTCCGGTCCAGGCCCAGCGCCTGCACCGGGCGCAGCACGGCCCGTTGGCGGGTCACCAGGACGAACCCGCCGCGGGCCAGCAGGTCGTCGCGGTGCGCGTGGCTGTCATGGGCGGCGTCGAGCAGGCCCATGCTGCTGGCCGCGCAGAACGTCACCGCCTGCAGGTCGGCGATCAGGGGCAGGTCGGGGTCGGTGGTGGCCAGTTCGACTTCCAGCTGCGGGTCGGTGTGCAGGTCGAGCGCGCCGGCGGCGACCACGACGCTGACGTCGGGGTGCTCGCAGGTGGTGCAGCAGAGGGTGGTGGGTTCGGTCATGCGGATCGTCCGCCTAACGGTTGCGGGACGCCGAACGGGTGTTCCGGCGTCGCAAGCTCAGCTCGGTTCCGGCTCGAGCGGGTCCGAGGTCAGAGCCGCGGTGGTCGTGGTCAGAGCCGCGGCCAAGGAGGTCGTGATCGTGAGGTAGCGGTTCATGCCCAGCAGCGTCAGCGGGCGCAGCACGGCATCGACGTCGGTGGCCACCACCAGGGGCAGCCCGGCCTCGGTCAGCCGGACCGCCGTGGCCGCCAGCTGCCCGAGGATGCACGACGCGCAGAACGTCACGGCGGTCATGTCCACGATCACCGGCCGTCTTCGCGTCTCGGCCTGGGTGAGGGTGGCGCCCAGCAGCGGCTCCGCGGCCAAGTCCAGCTCGCCGGACGCTTCGACCACCACCACGTCGCCGCGGTCGGCAGTCTCGATGGTGAACAGCGCACGCGAGGACGCGTCGTCGACGGCCATGGTGCTCCAGCCCGTGATGCGGTGGCCCCTGGCACCGTCAGGCCGGTCGCGTGCGAGGCGACCGCCGGAGTCCGGTGCCGACGGGGGTGAAGCGACGGGGCTGGGTGCTCAACGACGTCGCACGACGAGACTACCCGGAGGCACCGACAGCTCTTGCAAAGCGGGCTCGACCTTCACCCCGCTGTGACGGATCCGTCACAGTGAGAAGGCTGCCCGTGACGGCCGGCTTGCGCGCCCGGATGCCGTACCGCCGTCCGTGGTTGGCCACCCGCCGCACGGGGCATAAGTCCAGTGGACTGTGTTGCCCTGGGGGAGTCGGGGCGCCGAACCGGAATGGATCGTTGATGACGGCTGACCGTGCCCAACACACCGAAAAGCAGGTCGAGGTCAGAATCCTCGACGTGGCCGACGACCTGGCCGAACTGGCCCGGGTCCGCGGCTGGGCGCGCACCGCCCTCGCGGACATCCCCGCGCGGGAGCTCACCGACATGATCATGGTGCTGGACGAGCTGGTGTCCAACGCCCTGCGCCACGGCACCCCGCCGCGGCGGGTCCGGCTCAAACGCCGGCCGGGGTGGCTGCGCATCGAGGTCGACGACTCCTGCGTGGACGGAGCGTGCCCCCGTCCGCCGGCCGAGGACGGCGGCCGCGGGCTGACGCTGATCGAGTCGTGCGCGATGGTGTGGGGCCAGGCTCAGCACGAAAACGGCAAAACGGTCTGGGCTGAGCTGACCTCGGTCGATCACCCACAGGGCGCGGTGCTGGAGTAGCTCCGCGCGCACCGAGGGGTCCACGGACTTCCGTGGCCGGTCTCCGATGCCGGCGAAAGACAGGCCGGCACGACCAGCGACGACCACTGCACGAGCGCGGCGTACGTCCCCGACACCGCGGCGGGGGATCAGCGGCATGCGGCCGGCCGAGGAGGCCGCCGACCGGTGGGGTCAGTGCGTGACCGTCGCCGGCAAGACGGTGCGTGACGGAGTTCCAGCCGTTGCCCACGACTGCTCAGGACGAGACGGCAGTGGCGAGGTGGGCGAGTGACTCCTGGAGCTGCTCTTCGGTCACCAGCGGGAACGACACCTTCTGCAGGATGTTCTTGTCGGTGACCTTGCTCCAGTCGTAGGTCAGCGCGACGACGGTGGATTCGGGTCCTTCGGGGGTGAGCTCCCACAGCCATTCCCACCCGGGCGGCTCGGTGCCGGCCGGACCTGTTCGCCAGGCCAGCACCTTGTTGACGTGGTAGCCGGTGACGTGGTTGTCGGTCTGGTAGTCGCCGCCCATGTGCTCGCCGGTCATGTTCATGGTGAAGGTCTGCCCGGCCGCGGTGATCCGCTGCGGGTGGTCGGCCGACCGCACGAAACCCGACCCGTCGATGTCGGCGTGCCGGTCGGGACGGGTGAGCAGGTCGAAGATGTCGTGGGCTGCCGCGTCGACGGTGCGCTCGACCGTGATCCGCTTGTCGCTGGTTGTCATGGGTGCATTCTGACCCGGATATCCCGGGAGGACGACTCGAGCAGCTCGGGACTTCGGGCCGCACCGCATTCCCCGCGGCGCGGCCCGGGCCGAGATCGGCGCCTCGCGGGCGGGTCCCTGGTGTCGACGACGCACTCGGGTTCGGCGGCCGCTCAGCTCGCGTCGGATGGCGGTCCGAGCACAACGGGGAAGGTTCGCGGCGCGTGGACGTGCACGCTGCGGCGGAACGTCAGTTCGTCCTCGGGTGCGGCGGCGCGAAGTTCCGGGAAACGGCCGAACAACGCCGTGAGAGCGACCTCCGCTTCCAGCCGCACCAGCGCCGCGCCGAGGCAGCGGTGGATGCCGTGCCCGAACGCGACGTGGCCGGCGGGTTCGCGATCCGGGTCGAGGGCGGCCGCGTCGGCGAACCGGCCGGGGTCGCGGTTGGCGGCCCCCGTGGAGAGGGTGACCGAGGCGCCTCGGGGGATCGGGACGCCGCCGATCTCGAGGTCCTCGGTGGCGAACCGCAGCGACGCGTTGAGGGCGGGGGAGACCCAGCGCAGCAGCTCCTCGACCAGCTCCGCCGCGGCACCCGGCTTCAGCCGCCGCCGCGCCGCCGGGTCGGCCAGCAGGGCCCGCACGCTGTTGGTGACGAACACCGCCGTCGTCTCGTGGCCGGCCATCAGCAGCAGCATCGCCATCGCGACGATCTCGAGGTCGGACAGGCGTTCGCCGCCGTCGGACGCCTCGATGAGCCCGGACAGCAAAGCGTCGTCCGGCTCCTTGCGGCGCAGTGCCACGAGCCCGCCCAGGTAGTCCGCCAGCTGGTTCGAGGCGCGGACCAGCTCGGGTTCGGGGCACTCGTCGATCAGCACCGTCGACCAGTGGGCGAAGTCCTCGCGGTCCAGTTCCGGCACGCCGATCAGCGCGCAGATCACCTCCATCGGCAGGGGAATCGCGTAGCCGGCCACGAGGTCCACCGGTTCGCCGGTGGGCAGGCCGGAAAGCAGGTCCTTGGCGATGGCCTCGACGCGGGGGCGCAGTTCGGCCACCCGGCGCACGGTGAACGCCTGGGTGACCAGGCTGCGCAGCCGCGTGTGGTCGGGCGGGTCGAGCGAGGTGAGCATGTGCGACATGGGCGCGGGCAGTCCCGGTGGGGCGGTCGCGCGTTCTTCGGCGGGCAGCGCGGCGCGGTAGTCCTTCGCCAGCCGCGGGTCGGCGAGCCCGGCCCGCACGTCGGCGTACCGCGTGACGAGCCAGGTCGGCCCGGTCTCGAAGGTCACCTCGCGCACGGGGGTGTGCTCGCGGGCGTAGGCCAGCGCGCGGTGCGGGTCCTGCCAGTACAACGTCATGAAGTCCCGGTCGTCCACGGCGTCAGTCCTTGACCGCGGTCGCGCTCATGCCGGCGACCCGGTGGTGCGGCCAGCGGGCGCCGTCGCCCTTGGGCTCGTCGCCGAGCACCGTCACCCGCCGGCCGACCCGGCGTGCCGAGTAGTCGTTGACGGCGTGGTGCTGGGTGGCGCGGTTGTCCCAGACGGCGACCGCTCCCTCGGTCCACCGGAACCGGCACACCCGTTGCGGGCTCTCGGAAACGGCGAACAGGGTGGCCAGCACCGCCGCGCTCTCTTCGGCGGTCAGCTGCGGGATGCGCTTGGTGAACATCCGGTTGACGTAGAGGGATCGCCTGCCGGTTTCCGGGTGCACGCGGACCACGGGGTGCTCGGCCTCGCTGCGGAACGACCCGTATTCGAACACGTGCAGCGCGGTGAGCCCGTCGGCCAGTTCCCGGAGCGGTTCGGACAACGCCTCGTAGGCCAGGTACTGGTTGCTCCACATCGTGTCGCCACCGACTTCCGGCGACCGCACGATCTGCAGGATCGAGGCGATCGGCGGGGAAGCCGCGTAGGTGACGTCGGTGTGCCACACGTCCGCCTTGGCGCCCTGGTCGGAGTCGAGAACGACGATTTCTTCGTGCTCGGCCAGCTTGGGCAGGAACTGGTGCACTTCGAGCGGCCCGAAGCGGCTGCCGAAGGCCTTGTGATCGGCGGGGGTGAGCCCGGCTTCGTCGCGGAAGAACAGCACCAGGTGCTCGAGCAGCAGCTGGTGGATCCGGTCGAACAGGGCGTCGTCGACGTCGGCGAGCGCAACCCCGCGGATCTCGGCGCCCAGCGCCCCGGTGAGGGGGCGAACGTCAAGAGAAATCATTTTCCACTCATTCCTGAAAGCCGTTCCGCATCACGCGGAACGGATCGTCGAATATCCCCGGAAACTTGTCCGAGCCGGTTTTTCGTGCCATCTTCAGAAGGTCATCGAATCCCTCTCCGGGACATTCCCGAAAGGACCACCGTGACCAGTGAGACCACCGGCACCGCCGCCCTCGCCGCTCTCGTCGACCTCGCCACGCCGTTCGCGGTGCGGTCCGCGGTCGCGTTGAAGCTGCCCGAGCTGGTGCGGGACGGGTGCACCACGACAGCGGCGCTGGCGCGGGCGTCCGGCACCGATCCGGACGCGCTGGCCCGCCTGCTGCGTCACCTCGTGGCGGTCGGGCTGTTCGCCGAGCCCGCACCGGGCGAGCACGAGCTGACCCCGGTGTCCCGGGCCCTGCTGGACGAGCAGAACGCGCTGCTGCGGTCGTGGCTCGACGCCGACGGTCCCGGCCTGAAGATGGATCTGGCCTACAGCGGGATGCTGCACGCCGTCCGCACCGGCGCCTCGGCCTACGGTGCGGTGCACGGCCGGGACTTCTGGGCGGACTACCGCGACGACGAAGAGCTGCGGTCGTTCTTCGGCGCGACGATGGCCGGGTTCGCCTGGCAGACCGGTCCCGAGGTCGCCGCCCGCCACGACTGGAGCGCCGTGCCGAGCGTGCTCGACGTGGGCGGCGGCACCGGCGCGCTGCTGGCGGCCGTGCTGACCGCGCACCCCCACCTGAGCGGCGCGGTGCTGGACCTGCCCGAGGTCCGGCCGGAGGCCGAGGAGTTCCTCGCCCGGCTGGGCGACCGGGCGAAGTTCGCCGGCGGCAGCTTCTTCGACCCACTGCCCACCGGATACCACGTGCTGATGGTTTCCCGCGTGCTGACCGACTGGCCCGACGCGGACGCCACCCGGATCCTGAGCCGCTGCGCGGAGGCGGTTCCGGAGGACGGCCGGGTGCTCGTGGTGGAGGTGCTCGCCGGCGCGGAGCACGCCAAGAACAACTCGTCGTTCGACCTGCAGTCGCTGACCCTGCTCGGCGGCCGGGAACGGCGGCCGGAGGACTTCGACGCGCTCGCCACCGCTGCCGGTCTGAAACCGTGTGGGCGGATCGAGGGGGCGAACGGCCTGGTGATCCTGGAGTACGCCCGCGGGTGAGTCCCCCGGTGCGTTTTCCCTGACGCCTCGGGGAAAACGCACCGGGCCGGACCGGTCCGGACTCATCGGGCCGGCTCCCCGGAGACCGCCCGGTTCACCCAGGCGGGGAGCCGGGCCGCCCGCGGGTCGGGCAGCAGTTCGATCTGGTGCAGCCGGTCCAGCGGGGTGAGCCGGCGCACCCCGAGCCCCGACATCGTGTGCATGACTTCGTGCCGGAGACGGTCGTTGCGGCCGGTGCCGGCCAGCGCCCGGCGGCCGACCCAGGACCGGGTCGTGATCATCCGCGCGGCGTTGTGACTCGTCCGCGCGATGTGGGCCAGGTTGGCCCGGCGCGCTTCGTCGTAGCGGCGCAACGCGTGGTCGAGGACGTCGGCGGCCAGTGTGCCGCCCTGGCGCACCATCGCGGCCAGCTCGTGGGCGTCCGCGATCGAGCTGTTCATGCCCTGCGCCGCCATCGGGTGCACCGAGTGCCCGCTCTCGCCGACCAGCGCGATCCCCGGCGCGACCAAGGTTTCCGCCGTCGACCGGGAGACCGGCAGCACCTGACGGCGCTCGAGCCCGGCGCGAAACGCCGCGGCCAGCGGCGCCAGGCCGGGACAGCCGTCGAGCACGCCGTCCGCCCACGTCCGCAGCCCGTCCGGGCCGATCCCGCGCAGCTCGTCGGGGCCGGCCTGGACGTAGAGCCGGACCCGGCGGCCGGGCAGGGGGTAGTGCAGCCGCAACCCGCCATCGGTGACGTAGGCCGAGAAGTCCGGTTCGAGCTCGGCGACGTCGTGCAGTTCGAACGCCGCCAAGCGATGCGGGTAGTCCTGCCGCCGCGCGCTCAGCCCGGCGGCGGTGCGCAGCCGAGAGGACATGCCGTCGGCCGCCACGACGAGCGTCGCGGGGATGTCCCCGTCCTCGCACCGGACGCCGGCCACCCGGCCGCCGGCCCGCAGCGGTTCGCGGACGTGCACGCCCCGGCGCACCTCGACGCTGTCCGGAAGCGCGTCGGTCAACGCGTCGAGGATCGCCTGGTAGTCGTGGGCCAGCAACCACGGCTGCGCGGCCGGAAGCCGGGCGTAGTCGAGCACCATGCGCGGTGAGCCGTCCGCGGCGCGGGCGACCAGGCGCGACAACCGCACCGCCCCGGCGGCTTCGAGCCGGTCGGTCACGCCCCAGTCGTGCAGGATCGCCAGTGAGCCCGGTTGCAGCACCTCACCTTTGGCCACGGGCGCGGGCGAGGGCTGTTTCTCCAGTACGAGGACTCGCTGCCCCAGCCGGCCCAGTGCGCAGGCGGCGGCGAGGCCCGCCACGCCGGCTCCGCAGACGACGGCGTCCGGCGCGCTCATCGGGCCACCGCCCGGTAGCGGCCCAGGGCCCGCAACGCCATACCGGTGGTGAACCCCGGGTTGGCGTAGCGGCTGACCCGCCGGACGTATTCGTGCACCGGTTCGGCGGGCCACCCGCCGCCGTCGGCGCGGGCGTCGAGCAGCCAGCGGACCCCGGCCGCCACCGCGGCCGGTTCCTCGCCCGCCGCCAGCAGGGACGACACCGCCCAGCCGGTCTCCTCGACGGTCCCGGGCGCGCCGTGCCCGTCACCCCACGAGCCGTCGTCGTTGCGCGTGCCGAGCAGCCACGACCGTGCGCGGGTGCCCGCTTCGCCGTCGGCGGCACCGCAGCGAGCGAAGGTTTCCAGCACCGCCGCGGTGCCCATCGTGTGCTCGCGGTACCACACCGACTCGTAGCTGCCGTCGGGCAGCTGCGCCCGGCCCAGCCACCGCACCGCGCGCCGGATCCGTTTGCCACGAACGGAAACTCCCGCGTCGAGCAGGGCGTCGACGGCCTGCGCCGTCGTCATCGGGCACGGGCCGCTGTTGGCGACCTTGGTGTTGCGCACGCAGAGTCCCCACGAACCACGGCTGTCCTGGCGATCCCCGAGCCAAGCCGCGCCGGTGCGGACGGCGTCGGTTTGGTCCTGCCCGGGCAGCTTCGCCAGGGCAGAGACGATTTCGCCGGTCTCCAGCACCGCGGGCCACCCCACCGCACCCGACCAGCCCCAGAACCCCGGTGGGCAGGCGAACGCGAGGAACGGCCGGTGCTGCTGGAGGCGCACGAACAGGTCCCGCGACACCGCCAGCCGTTCGTCGTCGCGATAGCCGGCCTCGATCAGGCCGCGGACCGCGTACATCGTCCAGGCCGCGTCCAGCGGGGTCGTCGCCCACGAGCCGTCGGGGTGCATGGTGCGGCGGAACCACCGCACCGCCGCGTCGACCATGTCCTGGCCGAGCCCGGCCCGCGCGAGGCCGATGCAGACCAGCCCGGTGACCCAGGCGTCCTCCGACCAGGAGCCGGCGGACCCCTCGTGTTCGAAAGCCTGCCGGATGCCCAGCAGCGCGTTCGGCTCCGCCCGGCGGGCCAGCGATCGCTGCAGCCGGGTCAGCGGCCGGTGCCGGACCTGCGCGAGCCCGAGCGCCGAGGCCATCGGCAGCCGCAGGTCGAACAGCCGCCGGTACAGGCCCGGCACCAGCGCGAGCTCCAGCGGGAACCGGCGCATCCGCTCCGGGGCGAGCCAGCCGGCGAAGCCGTAGAACTGGCGGCACCACAGCACGACTTCCGGGTGCGGGATCGCCTCCAGGCCGCCGTAGTCCGCCATCCACCGCCGCCCGGCCTCGACCACCGGTGCGTTGCCGGCCGGGTCGATCAGGTGCAGGGCCGCCGCCGACACCGCGGTCGGGCCCGGCTCACTCGGCAGGCCGGGCACCATCGCCCAGCCCCCGTCGTCGTTGCGGGTGCGGCGCAGCCGGTCGGCGCCCGTTTCGATCAGGTCCGCGGCGCCGCCCGGGTCGGCGAAGTGCAGCGCGGTGATCGCCCCCGCGGTCGCGAGGGTGGAGCGCAGGGTGCTCGCCCCGAAGTCGAACACCCCGTCCGCACGCTGGGCCCCGAACAGGTCCCGCGCCCCCGCCGAGATCGCGGTTTCCAGTTCCGCCACCGTGCCGGTGTGGACCGAGGTCATGGCCTGTCTCCCTTGTTCGGTGTGCCGTCCGGGAACTCGTGCCGGGACCGCATCCGGCTTTGCAGAGCGAGTGAGAAGACGAGCGCCGGCACCAGCACCGGCAAGGCGGTGCCGGCGCCGGCGGCCCCCGCGACCACCGCGGCGGTCAGCACCAGGCGTTCGGCGACCAGGAGCTCGTGCGAGCGGAGGGCTCGCCGGGCCGTGAGCGACACCGGCCGTGCCACCGAGAACGCGCAGCCGCCCAGCAGCGCGGCCACGACGACCAGCGCGAGCTGCGCGCCCGGCCGCGCGGCGACCAGGGCGCCGAGGCCGACCGCGGTGGTGCCCGCCAGCCACAACCCGCTCGCGAGCTTGACCGCGGTCGCGACGCCGTGCCGCACCGGCACCGAGTGGTAGCCGCCGGCCCGGTCGCCGTCGACGTCCCGCACGGTGCCGATCAGGTTGGACGCGGTGTCGTGCAGCAAAAATCCCGCGGCCACCGGCAGCAGCGCCATCGGCGGCCAGGGGACGGCGGTCATCGCGCCGATCACCAGCGCCAGCGCCGACAGCGCACCCCGGCTCAGGTTCCCGCTGAACCCCATCCCCTTGAAGACGGCGCTGTAGGCGACGACACCGCCCATCGCCAGCGCGAAGACCGGCAGGATGCGCCAGTTGAGCGCGACCGCGACCGCCAGCGACGCCGTCGCGCAGCCGATGCCCGCGGTCAGCGCCGCGGTGGGGGACAACCGCCCGGACGGGATCGGCCGCTGCGGCTTCGCGATCGCGTCCAGGTGCCGGTCGAAGTAGTCGCCGAGGTAGTGCCCGGAAATCCAGCCCAGCACCGGGGCGAGCACCGCGGCGGCGATCTCTGCGGGGTGCCGGCCCCCGGCGAGCAGCACGCCGGCGAGCCCGAGCAGGGCCGGGTAGCACGTCGTGTAGGGCCGCCACGTCTCCCAGTGCGCCTGCGCCCGTCCCCGTACCGTCCGCCCGGCGATCCCGGGGGCGCGTGCCTCAGTGGTCACGGTCGACGGCGAGCTCGGCGATGCCGGCCAGCCGGTCGGCGGCCTCGGCTCCCGGCAGCTCCCGCAGGCGCGCCATCGCGATGCCGGAGCGCTCCCGCGCGAGGTGGCGAGCGGTGTCGAGCGCGCCACTGCCGATCACCGCGAGCCGCAGCGACTCGAGTGCCTCGGCCGGGCTGAGCGAGCCGGAAAGCGCGGTCTCGACGGCCTTCCGGTGTTCCGGCCGGCCGTCGCGGTGCGCGATCAGCACCGGCCAGGTCGGCCGGAGGTTGGCGGCGTCGCTGGCATCGGGCTTGCCGGTCCGGCCGGAGTCCAGGTAGGGCAGCAGATCGTCGTACATCTGGAAGGCCACGCCGGTGTGCCGGCCGTAGTCACCGAGCAGGTCGACCTGCTCGGCCGAACCGCCGCCGAGCAGTGCGCCGGCCCGGCACGCGGCGCGGAACAACGCCCCCGTCTTCAACGCGGCGACGTCGAGGTAGTCCGCCAACCGGCTTCCCGGCCGATGCGGTCCCGGCGGTGTCATCGCCGACTCCAGCACCTGCCCACGGCACAGATCACCGCCCGAGCGAGCCAGCTCGTCGACGACCGCCACCACCACCTGCGCCGGTGCGCGGCATTCGGCGACCGCGGCGAACAGGTCGAACAGCAGGGCGTCCCCGGTGACGATGGCGTCCGCGACGCCGTAGCGCGCGTGCACCGAAGGGCGGCCGCGGCGCAGGTCGTCGCCGTCGATGATGTCGTCGTGCACCAACGAGGCCACGTGCAGGTGTTCGACCGCCACCGCCGCGGGCAGCGTGTTCTCGGCGGCGCCGCCGACCGCTTCCGCGGCCGTGACGAGCATCAACGGGCGCAGCAGCTTGCCCGGCACAGCCATGGCGTAGTGCGTCAGCTCGTCGAACCGGTCGCCGGCCCCGGAACGCCGCCGGACGAGGGCGCCGCGGATCACCTCGGACCGGTCGCCTGCCTCGAGCGCCTGGCTCATCGTGCCGGTCATCGCGCGGCCTCCGTGACGAGCGGGTGGGTGGTGAACGAGCGGGCCGCGGCGAGCACGGCGTCGTTGGCCTCGGGGAGCCCGGTGCTCACGCGGACACCACCGGCGACTTCCCGCACCGCCACCCCGTGTTCGGCCAGGTGCGTGATGAACTCCTGGTTGCGCGGCCCGAGCCGCACCCAGAGGTAGTTTCCCCCGCTGGGCGGGACGTCGAAGCCCAGTTCGTGCAGGCCCGCGCGGACCCGATCCCGTTCCGCGGCCACCTCCCGGCACTGCGCGCGCATCCGGTCACCGGCGTCGAGAGCGGCCAGCGCGGCGGCTTGCGCGACGGTGGGCACGCGGTGGAACGGCGCCGTCCGCCGCAGGGGCCCCACCACTTCTTCCGCCCCGACGAGGTAACCGACTCGCAGGCCGAGCAGACCGTGCGACTTGGAGAAGGTGCGAACCACGGTCAGACGCGGATCCGACAACGTTGTCGCGTCCCCGATCAGGACGGGATCGGCAAATTCGCGGTACGCCTCGTCGACCAGCACGAGCACGTGCGGCGGCAGCGCGGCGAGCAGGGATCGCAGCCACGGCAAGCCCAGGACCTCGCCGGTCGGGTTGTTCGGGTTGCACACCAGCACGACCCGGGTCCGCTCGTCGACGGCTCCGGCGAGGGCGGCGAAATCCTGCCGGTCGTCTTCAGCCGCGGGCACCGCGACCGGCTCCGCTCCCGCGTTGCGGATCAGCAGCGGGTAGAGGTCGAACGACGGCTCGGTGTGCACCACGGTCGAGCCCGGCGCGCAGTGCGCGGTCAGGAACTGCTGCAGCAGAGCCCCGGAACCCGCGCCGGCGACCACCCGGCCCGCCGGCGTGCCGAGGTCCTCGGCCAGTCGCCGTTCCAGCCCCGCGGCGAGTGCGTCACCGGTCAGGTTGATGGTGGCGAGTGAGCCGGCCAGCGCTTCCGGCACTCCCGGCAACAGGGGCCAATGATTCTCATTGAATGCCAATTGATGAATGATTCGAGTCAATTTACGAACCTTCCCGATCTGGGCGATCTCGACCTTACGATCGTTGCCGTTCCACGGTCAAGGCATCATGGGTGCAATTCTTGAACAACAATAATGTAATTCGTGCATCTGTCTTGTGAGCCGATTTTCTGCCGTTGTCAAGCGCGTGGGAGTGTTTTGCCCTCGTGGACAGCAGGCGCATCACAAAGAGTCATGGTTGGCCGCTGTCACCCTGTCGGCGGAACGGGCACGTCGGATTGTGCCATTCGGCAGAGTAGGCGTCGTCGAATGGCGGAAGACCTTGGTCGAATTCGCGTATACGGCGATTTTTCGGGACTGGTCGAGATTAATGCGATTCGTGGTCGACGGGTGGCGGGCGGAGCGGTGTTCGGCTAAGGTCGCGCGCCGCGACACCGGCCACGACGATGGAGCCCGGTTTCTCCTGTTGCCCGCATTTCCGAATTTCAGTTCCGAGATCCGGCGTCGGGGCGGTGGTCCGGTTGGGCGCCGGAGGCGAGTTCAGGGGAGCGCGGCCAGGAAGCCGGTGAGCGCGAGCAACCCCGTCACGCCGAAGTTGACGAGCCGATGCTCCATGAGGATGGCGGTGAACTCCCGGATGGTGGCGCTGGGCCAGTAGTAGAGGGCGGTCGGTGCGCCGACGACCTGTCCGTTCACCTTCGCCGTGCGGGCGAGGATCGCGGCGCGGAAGGCGTGGAAGTTGTTGGTGACGACCACGCACCGGTGCCCGGGCCGGTGCTGCCGCATGAGTTCACGGCTGAACGCGAGGTTCTGCGCCGTGGTCGCCGAGCGGTCTTCGCGGAGCACTTTGTCGGCGGGAACGCCGTGGGCGATGAGGTAGTCGGCCATGGCGTGGGATTCGGGCTGGTTTTCGTCCGGTCCCTGGCCGCCGGAGGCGACGACCACCGGGTCGCCGCCCCGGTCGCGCTCGTCCCGGTAGACGGCGATCGTCTTGTCGAGCCGGGCGGCCAGCAGCGGCGGGATCCTGCCGGTGATGATCCGGGAGCCGAGCACGATCACGAAGTCCACGCCGGGACGGACGCGCAGCCGGCTGTACAGGAAGGCGTAACCCAGGTAGCAGCAGAACAGGAAACTGACGTAGGACACCGCGGCCAATGCGGCGACGGCCACGGCGCCGATGGCCGGGTGCTGGGTGTACTGGGCGGTGACCAGCAGGACCACCAGTGCCAGCAGTCCCAGGCCGGCGAGGAAGGACAGGAGGTTGCCCAGGGACCGGCTCTCACGCCGGATCATGGTCACCCCGTTCGCGAGCAGGAAGACCGTCAGGACCAGCACCGTGATCAGCGGTGCCAGGAGGACGAAGAACACGACGACGCCGGCGGTTTCCGGGGGAAGCCGGTCGATGTCGTCGAGGAGCGCGATGACCAGGCCGGCGACGGCCAGGCCGAGCAGGACCGCGTTGCGGAACCGCCGACGGTCCTGGCGGATGCTGACCAGTGCCACGATCAGGAACAGGGCGGCCAGGGCGTAGAGAATGGCTGTCGCCTCCGGGGTCTCGGGTTCGGATCGCCAGCAGGATCATCGGGCCTCGGGAGTGAACGGCGCGGTTGTGACACTCGTCGGCGACGGCGATTCACCTGACCGGGCGGAGGGTTCTCCGCGCTGTACGCTCCACTGTGGCGTGTCGCCGCGAGGCGCCCGATCGCGGGGCGATCGCGTCAACCGGCGGCCGCGGGCCCGGCTGAGTGCGCTGCGCCGGGACGGCTCGCTTCAGGACGTGCTCGGCAGCCCGGCGGCGGTGGCGGCGATCATGCGCTGCAGGGTGGGCCGGAACGGGGGGAACACCCCGGCGATCTCGGGTTCCTGCTCGTACAGCTCCTGCAGCGCTCGCGGGGGACGGGTGAGCGGGAACAGCTTGGCGACGAACGCGCCGGCGGCCATGACCACCGCGGCGCCGTCGGCGACGTCCAGCTGGGGGCAGGCGGTGGAGATCTGCCGGCCGAGGGTGAAGTACATGTCCACGGCCCATCGCTTGTGGGCTCGCAGTGCCGCGACGGAGACGTTGTGTTCGAGCATCGTCTCGGTGTGGATGGTGAGGTCGCAGTACAGCGGCCGGTCGGCGTAGGCGCCGGCCAGGGCGGCCGCGACCGCCGTGACCCCGCTCTCGCCTTCGAGGGCGGCGCCGGCCGCGGCCGCCCAGCCGGTGCCCTCCCGCATGGTCAGCTGGAGGTAGATCTCTTCGCGGGTGCCGAAGTAGCGCAGGACGTTGGACTTGGCCAGGCCGACCGCCGTGGCGATGTCGCCCAGGCTCACCCGGGTCACGCTGGATTCGAGCGCGAGTTCGCCTGCCGTGGCGAGGATCGTCTCGCGCCGCTGGTCCTTCTGTTCCGGGCGCCTGGCCCGCTGGAACGCCGCATCCATGATGGCCGTCAGAGTACCGCCAGGTTTTAAGCAACACTGTTCTCTTGTTAAGGAGACGGTGTTCTTATAACCTGGGCCCATGACGGTCAGCAGTGCCGGCCTGAGCCGGACCATCGATGCGTTCGTGGCCTCCTTCAACGATCCCGACCTCGACCGGGTGATGTCCTTCTTCGCCGAAGACGCCCGTTACCTGCCCGGGCGCGCTCCGGAACTGCGCGGGCTCGCGGCGATCCGGGCGGCCTTGGCGCCGCAGTTCGCCGGCCGCTACGGGGAGCTGTTCTTCGACGTCTACGACGAGGTGGTCGACGAGGAGCGAGGCCGGGCGGTGATCCGATGGGTGTGCCGGCTGGACCTGACCGGCGCCGAGGGCCGGCGCGCGACCCCGCTGTTGCGCTGGTTCGCGCGGCTTCGCCACGGCGGCCGGGTGCAGTGGCACGGCCTGGACGTCTTCCACTTCGACGCCGCCGGGAAGATCACCGGCAAGTTCACCTATGCGGCCTTCCGGATTCCCCTCTGGGAACCGGTGCGCCGGCCGAGGGAGCGGGCATGATCAGCTTCGCCCATTTCGCGGCCCTCGTGGCGATCCTGAGCACCGGGATCGTCTACGGCACGGACACGTTCTGCGCATTCGTCCAGCGCCCCGCCCTCGCGCGGGTCGACGACGCGACGCTCACCTCGATGATGGGCAATGTGCACCGGTTCGGCGATCGGCGGATGCCGGCTCCCGGCATCCTCGGGGTCGTCGCCGCGGCCGCCGCGGCGGCGGTGGCCGCCGTCGCCGGGCACCCCGCGGGATCGGTGGCCGCGGCGGCCGCGTTCGTGCTGCTGGTGATCTGGGTGCTGGTCTACCTGCGCGTCAGCGCCCCCATCAACCGCAAGCTGACCGCGGCGGCCGACGCCGGCGACACTCCCGTCGAAGTCCGCGCGTGGCAGCGCAACTGGGACCGCGTCATCGTTCTGCGGGCTGCGCTGCAGGGCTTGGCCGTGCTCGCCCTGGGCGTCAGCCTGCTCGGCTGACCGGCGTACCCCGACCTGGAGCGGAGGCTCACTGTCATGACCACGAACGCCTACCACGTCCGATCGACCGCGGAGACCGGCCACGACGGGTATCCCCGCTTCGCACACCATGACTCGATCTCGGCACTGTGGTCGCAGAAGTGGCGGGCGCCCTGCGCGGCGGGGATCTACCCGTTCACCGACGGCAGGGTGGCCGACTTCGACCCGATCTTCGCCGAGCTGAGCGACGTCTTCGCCGACGATCCGGCGATCTTGTCGCGTCCCGACGACTACGCGAAGCCGTTCTTCCCGGTCGCCGACCGCCTTGCCGCCGCCGCGGACGAAGCTGCGTCGGTCCGCCGCGCGGTCGAAGCGAAGGAGCTGTACCTGCGCGCGGCAGCGGTGTACCGCATCGCGCGGTTTCCCATCAACCGGTCACCGTTGAGCCGGCAGGCTTGGCAAAAGGGCAAAGCCGCCTACGAACGAGGCGGCCGGCTGCTCGACCCGCCGAGTGTGCCCATCGAGATCCCCTTCGCCCACCTCGACTCCGCTGCCGGCGATCTCGGCACGGGCATCGCCGCTCACCTCCGGCTGCCCCGAGGTCCGAAGCCTGCGGCCGGCTGGCCCGTCCTGCTTTTCATCTGTGGCCTCGACGCCTACCGGACCGATCACACCCCGCGCACCCAGGCCCACGTCGAGCGTGGCTACGCGACGGTCAGCTTCGAGATCCCCGGGACCGGTGACTGCCCCGCGGCGCCGAACGATCCCGCCTCACCGGACCGGCTGCTGAGCAGCGTTCTCGACTGGACAGCCGGCGCCGCCGACGAGCACGGGTTCGACATCGGAAAGGTGTTCGCCCGAGGCATCAGCACCGGCGGCTACTACGCGCTGCGCGCCGCCCACACCCACGCGGACCGGTTGCGGGCCGTCGTGGCCCAAGGCGCCGGCTGCCACCACATGTTCGACCCCGGCTGGATCGGTGCCCAGAACCGGATGGAATACCCCTTCGCCCTGGCCGACGCGCTCGCCTGGAAGTTCGGTTACCACGACCCGGATCCGGCGGCAGCCGTGGCCCGGTACGCCGCGGAGGCGGGCAAGTTCAGCCTTCTCGACTCCGGCGTGCTCGACACCCCCTCGTGCCGGCTGCTCGTCATCAACGGGATGGAAGACTCGATCTTCCCGATCGAAGACAGCATTCTCGCGGCGACCCGGGGCCGCGGCAAGGACCTCGTGGTCCGGGGAAACCGCCGGCACATGGGTAATCCCGGTGCGGAAGAGATCCTCTACGAGTGGCTCGACCACGCTCTCGCCGACCTGTCCTGACCGGCTCCACGGCCGGCGCCGGCGCTGCTCCGAAGCCGGGAAGGCCGCCGCCGGATGGCGGCCTGCTCGGGGAAAGGGGACCAGCCCGGACAGCGCCGGCGTGTCGGTCGGGCCGGGCATGACGGCATCGACCCGATTCCACGGCCCTTGAGCTCGTGGGCCCAGGTTCGGGCGAAGGACCGGGGTCCCGGTTGTGGACGGCCGCGTGGAGCCGGTCGAGGTCGGCGAGGTGCGCGATCTCACCGGTCGGCCTCCGCCCAGTTCCGTATCGATCGATGCGAAAAGGGGTAGCCTGTGGCCGTGGAGACCGGACGGCGTCGCTCGACGGGGCGGCCACGGGGATTCGACCCCGAAGAGGCACTCGAGCGTGCCCTGCTCGTCTTTTGGGAACACGGCTACGAAGGGGCGAGCCTGGTCGCGTTGACCGAGGCCATGGGGATTTCCACCACCAGCATGTATGCGACCTTCGGCAACAAGGAAGAGCTGTTCCGCAAGGCGGTGGAGCGCTACACCGAGGGCCCGAGCGCGTATGTCGTGCGAGCGCTGGACCGGCCCACGGCGCTGGAAGTCGCGACCGCGCTCATCGCGGGGGCGATCAGGACGACCACTCGGCCGGCTGGTCCGCACGGCTGCCTGGGTGTCCAAGGGGCCCTGGTCACCGGAGACACCGGCCGCGGCGCCCGTGATCTGCTGATCGACTGGCGTGAAGACGGCTACCGGGCCCTCCGTGACCGGTTCGCGCGAGCCGTCGATGAGGGTGACCTGCCGTCCGGGGCGGACCCGGCCCTGCTGGCCCGCTACCTCACGGCCCTGGCCTACGGCATCGCCGTGCAGGCGGCCGGCGGTGTCGGTCGCGCCGAGCTGGAGGAGATGGCCGACGCGGCTTTGCGCGCCTGGCCGCTTTCCTGAGACGCCCGCCACTTCTGTAGTGATCGATGCAAAATCTGCTACGGTTGAGTTCTGCATCGATCGATGCGGAATTGGACCGAGAGCGGAGGCGGCAGATGCCCGACCGCGACCTGCGTGAGTTCTACGAGCGCTACCTGGGCGAGCTCAACGCCCACGAGTTCGACCGGATGGCCGAGTTCATCGACGACCGGACGACCCTCAACGGTGAGCCGGCCACCCGCGACGACCTCATCGCCGTCCAGAAGGCCGACGTGGCCGCGGTTCCCGATCTGCACTGGGAGCTCCAGGACCTGCTCTTCGACGGTGACCGCCTGGCCGCGCGCCTGGTCAACACCGGCACCCCGGTGCGGGAATGGCTCGGCGTGGCACCGACCGGAGCCTCGTTCGAGATCACCGAATACGCCATCTACCGGGTCCACAACGGACGGTTCGTCCACATGGCCGCCCTGCACGACGCCGGCGAGCTGCGCCGGCAGCTCACCCGCTGAGAGGAAGATCCATGACCGTCACCCTGATCACCGGCGCCAACAAGGGCATCGGGTTCGAGACCGCGAAGCAGCTTCTGCGGCACGGCCACACCGTCTACGTCGGTGCCCGCGACGCCGAGCGGGGGGAGAAGGCCGCAGCCGAGCTCGGCGCGCGGTTCGTGCAGCTCGACGTCACCGACGACGCCTCGGTGACCAGAGCCTTGGCCACGATCGACGCCGCCGAGGGGCGCCTCGACGTTCTGGTCAACAACGCGGGTGTCCTCGGTGGCGGCTCCCTCGACGGCCCGACGGCGTTGCGGGTGTTCGACACCAACGCCGTCGGGCTCGTGCGGGTCACCGAAGCCGCGTTGCCCCTGCTGCGCAAGTCGTCGAACCCGACCGTGGTCACGGTGTCCAGCAGCGCCGGTTCGTTCTGGGCGGTGACCAACCCGGACCGGCCGGAGTTCGGGCTGCCGCTCGCGCTCTACTCCGCGTCCAAGGCCGCGGCGACCATGCTGACCGTCCAGTACGCGAAGTCGCAGCCGGGCATCAAGTTCAACGCCGTCGAGCCCGGCACCACCGCCACCGACATGACCGCCGCGTTCGGCATCGGACGGCCGCCGGCCGAGAGTGCCAAGACGGTCGTGCGCCTGGCTGTTCTCGCCGCGGACGGCCCGACCGGAACCTTCCAGGACGAGAGCGGCGAACTGCCCTGGTAGGCCCGGTAAGGCTGCTTTCGCGCTCGACTCGGGGGTGGCCGTCCTGCCGTTCTGGTCAGGGAAGCTGCGCGGCGCGGTCGAGGGGCGCCGGCACGGCCGGCAAAGCCTGCAGGGTCGCGTGCGCGGCCAGGAGACCATCCGGCCGGTCGGCGGTCGAGGCTTCCCAGGCCCGGCGCAGCGGCACGCCCTCCGCGAGGACGAGGTAGGGGCCATCGCCGTGCCGGCCGGCCAGGACGACTCCGGTCTTGTCCCGCTCGCGGGGGCCGGGAACGCCGCCGGGCAGGAAGAGCAAGAGGCAGGTTTCGCCGCTGCCGGTGATGTCGTCGGTCAACCCGGTGCCGGTGAACCGCTCGGACGTCTCTCGGTCGGATTCGTCGGCGGGCACCGGGGCGTCGGGGTAGGCGAGGTTGTACTCGGCGGCGGAGAGGTATGCCGCCGGCGGCGCAACCGGGTCGACTGGCGAGGACGTCATGAGAGAACTTTAGGCGCGCGTCGCCTGGCCGGCAGTCCTCGCGGAGCGACGGTCAGGCAGGCGCGGTCAGCGCGGGCAGCAACACGGCGTCGATGACGGCGACCAACTGGTCGGCGGTCGCTTCGGTGCCGGTGAAGAGCTTCTCGACGAAGACGCTCCCCAGCAGGAACATCTCGGCGTGCGCCAGTGCCGGGTTGTCCGGCCGGATGGCGCCGCGGTCGACGTGACGCCGCAGGATCGCCGCCAGGGCGCGCAGGTGCGGGGCGAACAACACTTCACGCAGTGCCCGAGCCAGTTCCGGTTCGGCGAGGACCGCCTGCCAGATTCCCAGGGTCGGAGCTCCGGCGGGATGCGGAGGCGGCATCAGCCGGGCGAGGGCGACCAGGTCTCCGCGCAGGTCACCGGTGTCCACTTCGGGCAGCGGCGGGTACTTCCGGGCCAGCAGCGCCGTGATGACCAGCTTGGGTTTGCTGTCCCACTGCCGATACAGCGTCGCGGTGCTGGCCTTGGCCCGGCGCGCCACCTCGTCGACGGTCGCGCGCTCGTAACCGACCTCCGCGACCAGGTCGAAGGTGATCTGCAGGATCAGCTGCTCACGCTCGGATGTCAGGCGCTTGCGCCGCGAAGCCGGCGTACCGCTCACGTACTCTCCCTAGTTGTCGAAAACGTACTTTCGACTGTACGGTTTCGACAACGCGTTTTCAAGAAGGAGATGGACATGACGGACGACCTCGTCCTGGTCACCGGCGGCACCGGGTTCCTGGCCACGCACTGCATCGCCCAGCTGCTCGAGGCGGGTTACCGGGTCCGCACCACGGTGCGCCGCACCGCTGCCGAACGTGACGTCCGTGCCGCCGTGGCCGCGGCGGGCGCACCGGGCACCGACCGGCTCGCCTTCGCCGTGGCCGATCTGGGGCACGACGAGCACTGGGCGGCCGCCGTCGCCGGCTGCCGCTACGTGCTGCACGTCGCCTCGCCGTTCCCCGCGAGCCGGCCCGAGCACGAGGACGACCTGATCGTCCCCGCGCGCGGAGGGACGCTGCGAGTGCTCCGGGCCGCACGGGCCGCCGGTGTGCGCCGCACGGTGCTCACGTCGTCCTTCGGGGCCATCGGCTACGGACATCCGCCGACGCCGCACGCCTTCACGGAGGAAGACTGGACCGAGCCGAGCGGACCCGGTGTCACGCCCTACATCAAGTCCAAGACCCTCGCCGAGCGTGCCGCCTGGGATCTTCTCGCCGAACCGGGCGGTGGCGACATGCAGCTGACGGTCGTCAATCCGGTCGGGATCTTCGGCCCCGCGAGCGGGGCGCGCCTGTCCGGGTCGCTGCAGCTCATCCACGGCATGCTGCGCGGCCGGCCGCCGGGAATCCCGAACCTGTTCACCGCGGTGGTCGACGTGCGTGACGTGGCGGACCTGCAGCTACGGGCGATGACGCACCCGGACGCGGCCGGCCGGCGGTTCATCGCGGCCGCCGGGGATGCCGTGCCGTTCGCCGGTATCGCCCGGATCCTGCGCGAGCACCTCGGCGAGGCGGCCGACCGCGTTGCGCGACGCAGGATGCCGGACGTCTTCGTGCGGCTGGCCGCCCTGGCGATACCCGCGCTGCGGGAGATGACCGGCAACCTCGGGGTCGTCCGGCACGTCGACAACAGCCGCGCCCGTGCCGTGCTCGGCTGGCGACCGCGCTCGACCGAAGACGCCATCGCCGCCAGCGGGCAAAGCCTCCTCGAACTGGGGCTGGTGGGCACGGCCCCGCGGTAGGAAACGGGAACCGGCCGGGCGCGGCGCCGGAACCTCCGACCGCACCTCTTCCGGGTGAGTCTCGTCGCACGGGCGAATGATTGTCGGCCTTTCCGCCACCGGAGGGGGCCGGGCTACGCATGATTGCTTCGCAGCCGATCCGCGGGCCGCGCGGATCTTCCGGCCTCGAGGAGGGCGCAGTGCGCACAACCATCGCCTGGCGAGCCGGGCTCGCCGGGGCCGTCCTGGTGGCCGGGTTCGCCGCGACCACGGCGCCGGCGCGGGCCGATCCACAAGCCGGTGTGGCGGACATCGGCTCGGCCGAGTTCACCAAAGCCGGTTCCACGACCACGGTTCCGGTCCAGGGCTACTGCTCGGTCGACGGACCGACCAGCGCGACCGCGCCGCCGGTGTCCAAGACGGGTGTCAGCTTCGGTGGCGGCACCTCCTCCTGCACGACCACCGTGACGGACCCGCAGACCGACACCACGGCCACGACCTCCACCGCGACGGGGAAGAACGTCGAGCTCTCGGCACTGGTGAGCGCGGGAGGCCCTCGCATCAAGCTCGCGTCGTTCACCGTGAAGTGTGAAGCGACCCAGACGCAGACGAACGCGGGCTGGACCTACAGCGGCCTTTCGGGCATCCCCGCTCCGCCGAAGCCGGTTCCGGTCGGCTACGTGACGCCGATCAAGAAGACCAACGGAACGGTGCTGGCGAACGCGGTGTTCAACGCCCAGACCCTGCCGGGCGACGGGAGCATCGGCCTGACGATGCTGACGGTCACGTTCCTCCCGGCCTCGGGTGTCAGCGGCCAGGTCGTGCTGGGTCAAACAGCCTGCGCACCGACACAGTGAGCGGCGGCGGCAACGGAATCCTTCCGGGTCCATCGCGCATCGGCTACCGCGAAGGTCAACGGGCTTCCGTCGCCTGCTGCTGATCCGGCGAAGCCGGATCATCGAAGCCCGGCGGGGGGGGGGGGGGGGGGGGGGGGGGGGGGGAGGGGGGGGGGTGGGGCGTCCCCACGGCCTTCCATCTTCCCTCCCCCTCCCCCTCCCCCCCCCCCCCCCCCCCCCCCCCCACACCCCCCCCCCCCCCCCCCCCCCCCCCCCCCCCCCGCCGGGCTCTCGACTGCCCGTCAAGCCGGTTCCGCCACGGCCGGGCGCCTCAACAGGCGAGCGTGACCGGCTCGCAGTCGACCGGAACGTTGCCGGTCACGACGGAACCGCTCACCGAAACCGCCGACCTGCTGCCGATGCCGGCGGCGATGCCGCCGCCCTTCACGTTCCCGCTCACCGCGGTCACGGTGTTGCTCTTGATCTCGCTGTCGGTGACGGTGACGGTCGCCCGCGGTCCGGCGACGTACAGCCCACCGCCGATGCCCGCCTTCACGCCGTCGACCCGGTTCCCGTTGATCTTGGAGCGGGTCACGGTCAGCTTGACCTGCTCGCCGACGTCGATCCCGCCGCCGGACGTCCGCTGGTCGAGCACGGTGGGCAGCAGCTTGGCGGCCCGGGAGGCCACATTGCCCGACACGCTGCTGTCGATCACGACCGCCGAGGTGTACGCGTCGAGCGCCAGCCCGCCACCTCCACCGGTCCCGATGCCCACGGAGCTGTTGTTGTCCACGATGCTGTGATCCAGCCGGACGGAGGAGTTCCGGTCGGACACACTGACACCGCCGCCGGCGCCGGGGGCGGACACCGTCGTGTTCCCCAGCACCGAACTGCCGGTGAGAACCAGCGCCCCACCGCCGCGCACCCGTACGCCGCCGACGTTCTCACGGATGGTCGAGTTGACCGCGGTGACCGTGCCGCCGAGCACATCGATGCCCCGGGTCGCGTTGCCGAACACCACGCAGTCGTTCAACGTCACGGTGCCACCCACGGTGGCCACCCCGCCCAGGCTCGCGCCCGCGGCGCCGGTGATGCCGAAGTTGGTCAGCGTCAGCACGCCTGTCTTGGCGACGACGAACGCGGAGTTGACCGCGCCGATCGCGGTCGCCTTCGTCGCGTCCACGACCAGTCGTCCGCCCCGGGCGACGAGGTTGAGCTTCCCGGTGAGCGTCGGCAACAGACCGGACGCCTCGATCACGCACCCGGCCGAAGGGGTGTCCACGGTGGCGGTCACTTCCGAGGAGACGGAGTTGGCCTGGCTGATCAGGCTGACCATTCCTTTCAGGTCCAGGCTGATCTTTCCGGTTCCCGCGGCGCACACCGCGAGTTTCGGTGCGGCGGCCGGCCCGGTCGGCTGCGCGGCCACCGCGGTGCCGGACACGGCGCCTGCCGCCGCGAGCAGGGCGACCGCGCACGTCGCCGCACCGAGCCGGACTGGGGTGAAGACGGTCATGAACACGCTCCTTGCACTGGGTCGTGAGACTGCCTCTCTCACCATCCTTCACCACTCGCCGTAATTGGGCGTTGACGCAGAGGGTTCACTCGGTTCAGGGGCATCCACCACCCATCCAGGGTGGAGCGGCTCGTATCCGGCTGGTGCGCCTGGATCCCACCCGAAGGTCTCGGCGTGGCATGGCCGCCACAGCCGTACTGGGCAAGGAGAAGGTTTATTCGTAGACGACGTAGGACGGCGTCGGCTCGAGGGCCAGCACTTGCGAGGGTGTCATCAGCGCGGAGCCGTTTCGCGTGTCTTCGTCGAAGAAGAGTTTGAAACCCGTCCGGACCCGGTCGGGGAGATCGCTGGTCAGTTTCCGCCAGGTCGCGCTCTTGGCGGACGCCGAGCCGATTCCGTCCACCACTTTGAGCGCCGAGACACCGCTGTGGACGCCCAGCGACCGTTCGTCGCGGACCACGGACGACGCCACCTGGTGGTAGGCCATGATCTTGTCCGGCAGCCGATGGTCTTCGACCAGCTTCCCGAGGTAGCTCGCCACGTCGTCGAGTTCGGACCCGGTGGTGTTGCCGAACTCTTCGCCGGGGACGACCCCGGGATCCACCGCCCATTCGGGATCGAGAGCGACGCCGACGTCGGGTTCGGTGAGCCATCGCTCGTACGCCTGCACTTCGGGCAGGAAGTCGGCCTGCCCCGGCTGGATGTTGAGCAGGAGCACGCCACCCAGCTCCCGCGCGACATCGAGGTAGTGCCGCACCGTTTCGTCGGTGCACCGGCTGCGGTACCTGCCGTCGGCGCCGGGCGAGCGGTGCGCGGTCGTGGCGATGAGCTCGACGACCGGTTGGACCGGTCGCGCGGGAGGGTAGGTGCCGATCGTTTCGCGGAGCTTCCGGCTCGCGACGGCCAGGTCGCCCGTCATGGCGCCGAGGGCGGGAGAGCCGGGCGTGCCGCAGAAGCCGACGAGGAGCGGGGGCGTGGTGTCCGCTCTCGAAGATGGCGAAGGCGTGGATTCCGGGGTGGGATCCGGTGAAGAGGCCGGCTGGGGTGGTGCCGTCCGGGCGGCCGGACTCGGCTGGTGGGTGCCGCAGGCGGACGCCGCCCCCGCGAGCGCGAGCGTCAGCAGCAGTCGTCGGTTCACAGTTTTGGCCCGCACGGTTCAGGAACCGGATCGGCGCACGCCGGTAGTGATCGTCAAGAGACTGATGACCCCCTCGGTCCGTTCTGGCGAACTGAGTGATCGAATACCCGTTCGAGCCGCGGGCAAAACGTGGTCCGCCGCGTCCCGAGGCGCAGGGTTCACACCGGGAAGTCAGGGATCGGATCGTGCCTGCGCGGACCTAGCCCGCTGGTGGACGACGACCAGCGTGATGATCATCGCGATCGAGAGCAGTGCGAGGAACGCCGCCGGGGGAACGGCAGGCCGAAGTCGTCGGCAAGCCACCGGCCGAAGTCCGAACGGTTGAGCTTGCGGCCGAAAGTCACGATCGTGGCGAACGCCGCGGTGGCGGGCAGGATCCAGGAGCGAGAGATGATTTCCGCGCGTGTCGTCCTTCGGTCGCCGCCGGACTCGCCGGGCAGGAACGCGCCGACCACCGCGGTGAGCGGCAGCACGGCGAAGAGCCAGAGCATTCCGCCCAGCGGCACCGCGGCCAGCCCGAGGAGGGACAGCAGCAGGATCGCCGTGTGGATCCCGAAGTGCCGGTCGCCGGAAGGAGTCGAGCCCGGGGTGGCCACGAGCATCACGACGAGCCCGGCGGCGACCGGGCCGAACCACACGACGGCCGCCGTCACGCCGGAAGGCCCGCGCCGTTCCGGCCAGGAGTCGAAACCCCAGGCCAGTTTCTCGCGGAGGTCGAGGTCGGTCCGGAGGTAGACGGCCGACAACACCTGAAGCAGGCCGTTGAGCGCGTAGGCGCCCAACAGCAGCGTGACGCCGAGATCGCGGGCATGGGTGTCGCCGTGGACGAAGAACGTGAAATAGCCCCACAGCCCGGCAGCCAGTGTCACGCAGGCGGCGATGATTTCGGGGCTCGCCCGGCGAACGTCCACCCGGGTACCGTATCCGTCCGCCGGACCGGGTGCGGTGGGTCGATCGACCGACACGGAACGCCGGGAGCTCGGGTGCCCGGCCCTGTCGCGCGCGTCGAGCGGCCTTCCGCTGCCGTCTTCACCCGGCCACGGTCGTCAGCGGAAGAGGCGGAAGAACCCGCGGATCTGCTCGACCAGCGACTCCGGTTGCTCCAGCGCGGCGAAGTGGCCCCCTCTCGGCAGTTCCTCGAACCAGCGGAGGTCGGTGAACCGCAGCTCCGCCTCCCGCCGTGACGGCCGGGTGATGTCCCGCGGGTAGACCGACAGCCCGGACGGTGCGGTGACCTTGTCCCGGAAGCGGGCGAAGCTCTCCCAGTACAGGCGCGCCGATGACGCGGCCGACGCGGTGAACCAGTACACCGAGATCTCGTCGAGGATCTTCCGCCGGGACACCGCGTCCTCGTGGTCGCCGTCGTGGTCGGTCCACGCCCGGAACTTCTCGGCGATCCAGGCGGCCTGACCCGCCGGGGAGTCGGTGAGGCCGTAGCCGACGGTCTGCGGCCGGGTCGCCTGCACCGCCGAATACCCCCGGCCGGTGCGCTGGAACTCCCTCTCGGCCTCGAGGTTCGCCAGTTCCGCGGGCGTCGGGTCGTCGAACGTGCCCGCCGCCACCGACCCGAGGTTCAGGTGCACGGCGGCGACCCGTTCCGGCGCCACTTCGCCCAGCGCGCCGGACACCGCCGACCCCCAGTCACCGCCCTGCGCGCCGTAGCGCTCGTAGCCGAGCGAACCCATCAGCGTGTCCCAGGCGCGCGCGATGCGCGTGACGCCCCACCCGGTCGTCGACGGCTTGTCACTCCAGCCGTACCCGGGCAGGGACGGCGCGACGACGTGGAAGGCGTCCGCCGGGTCCCCGCCGTGCGCCCGGGGGTCGGTCAGCGGGCCGAGGACGTCCAGGAACTCGAGCACCGATCCCGGCCACCCGTGCGTGAGCACCAGCGGGAACGCGTCCGGTTCCGGTGAGCGGACGTGCAGGAAGTGGATGCCCAGCCCGTCGACGGTGTCGCGGTACTGGGGGAAGGCGTTGACCCGCTCCGCGAATCCGAAGTCGTAGTCCTCGGCCCAGCTGCGGCACAGCTCTTGCGTGTACTTCAGCGGGATGCCCTGTGACCAGCCGGGCACCGGCTCGGGTTCGGGCCAGCGCGTCCGGCGCAACCGGTCGCGCAGGTCCGCGATCTCGGCGTCGGTGATGCCGACCTCGAACGGCTCGGCGGCCACGACGAACTCCCCTCCGTTGCCTGCTTCCTCCCCTGCAACGGTAGCTCGACGGCACCGCCAATGGCCGGCGGAGCAGGCTCAGGTGAGCAGCCAGCGGTACCAGTCGGTGTCGTAGCGGGTGCCGATCGTCTGCTTCAAGAACGTCCGGGCGGCGCTCCACGCGCCCGTGCGGTAGTAGCCGAGGAGCTGGGCGACGTCGGCGGGGTGGTTCTCCGCCATGTACCAGACCGCCAGGTAGCCCCAGACGTACGTGCGCGTCTGGTCGTTGCCGGGCGTGTTGTCGAACAGCGTGCTCAACGCGTACGTGCGCTTCCCGGCTTCGGTCGCGGCCTGGCTGTAGAACACCTTTCGGTAGCTGTAGCTCACGTACTCGGCGAGACCCTCGATCCACCACTGCGTCGGCGTCGAGGTGTTGGCCCGGTAGTCGCCGTAGAGGTCGTACCGGCCGTCGAGGTAGTGGGTGTACTCGTGGTTGAGGTTCTTGATCTCGAACGCCGGCTTCGTGTCGTCGCGGTAGGCGACGAACCGGGCCTGGTTGCCCGCCGCCGACGGGTCGCCTTCGAGGTAGACGCCGCCGTTGTCGGTGCTGATGCCGAACATCGACGGCGCGTAGTACTGGTAGTCGGCGCGGGAGTCGAACACGTCCACCTCCAGCGCCGTGTTGCGGTCGCCGGCGACCGGGCCGCTGTCCTTCACCAGCTGGTGGAAGTAGGCGTCCTGCCCGGTGAGGCTCGAACAGGTCGCGCTCAGCTGGGCGGCGGTCATCCGCTGGGCACGGATCCGCAGCGCGCTCGTGCAGGACTTCGTCACCGGCAGGACGTCGGCGGCGGCCTGGGCGGGCGCGGCCGCGGTGGTGACGTCGCCGCCGGGCCCGAGGGGGTGGCCGGCGGTCCTCGGGTGGGCGGTCAGAGCGGAGGCGGGCGGGACGGTGACGAGGGCGAGCGTGGCGCAGACGCCCAGGACGGGGGCGGCGAAGCGCTTGAGGCCGCGTCGGACCGGCGAGTCGTTCATGTCGTGCTCCAGGGAGGAGAGGAGTGGGGAGGGCGGCTCCGGCTCGGGGAGGGCCGGAGCCGCCCTCGGGCACGGACAGCGGTGGCGTCTTCGTGCCGGCAGGTTCGGCGCCGTCCGACCGCGCGATCGGGACGCGGGATTGTCCGCCGGCGCCGCAGCTCTGCCGGAAGAGATCCTCGCTCCGGAGCCGCCCGCCCGGCCATGCGCGAGCCGGGAACTACGGATACCCAAACAAATGCCGGGGCCCGCCTTTCGGCTGGTGTCCTCCGCCCGGGCCCGGCCTACGATGCGCCGATGAGCCCCCGCACCCCCGGCGACCAGGCCCGGTCCACGGCCGGGCTCGTGCGGCAGACCCTGCTGGGGGAGCGGGACCGGCCGCTGCTGGTGCTGGTCACCGGCGCCGCGGGAACCGGGAAGACCACGCGGACCGCGGAGCTGGTCGCCCTCGCCCGCGACGCGCGTGTGTCCCATGTGGACTTGTCGTTCACCTCCGCGCACAGCCCGGTCGTGCGGTCCGCCGTGGGGGTCGGCCCGCCGCCGGATCCCGCGAAGCGCGACGACGCCGGCGCGTGGCGCGAACGCCTGGCGCGGGAGGCGCCCGCGCTGCTGGTCGTCGAGGACGTCCAGCGCGCGCCCGCCGGGTTCGTCGCCCTGGTGCGCGACTGGGTGGAGCGGGCGGGGAACGGATGCGTCACCGTCGTCACGGCGCGCCCGGAGGAGCTCGCCGATCCCGACCTCCCGCTGGGACCCGGGCTCGCGCTGCCGGCGGCGCTCTCCGTGCGCCACGACCGCACCGCGCCCTGGACCGACGGCCGGGTGCAGGAGCTGGTCCACGCGCGGCTCGGGCCCGAGCGCTGCCCGCGCCAGGTGGTGGCCCGGCTCGCGCAGCTTTCCGGCGGCAACGTCCAGGTCGTCGCCGACCTGCTGGAGCTGCTCGGTGCGACGGGCTCGGGCGACGGGCCGTTCACGACGCAGGACGTCGACGCGCTCGGGGTGCCCGCCCGGCTCGCGCAGCTGACCGCCACCCGGCTCGCCGCGCTGTCCCCGGCCGCGTCGGCGCTCGTGGCGGCGGCGGGCGTGCTCGGCGGTCCGGCGGCCGTCGCGGACCTGGCCACCGCGGCCGGGCTGTCCGTCGAAGACGCCGAAACCGCGCTGGCCGAGGCCGGCACCCTCCTCGTGGCGGACGACCGGGGGGACCACGGGTTCGCCGTGCCGCTCGCGGCCGCCGCTGTCCGGGCCCGGCTGCCGGGCCCGCGGCGGCGGCGCCTGCACCTGCACGCCGCGGACGTGCTGGGCCGCCGCGACCCCGTTCCGTGGGCGCACGTCGCCGAACACCGCCGCCGGGGCGGGGCGACCGAGGAGTGGCTGCGCGCGGTCGAGCGCGCCGCCGGCGACGCGGGTGCGTTCGCCGACCCGGAAGCGGTCGTCGACGTCGTGCGGCCGGTGCTTGCCTCCGCGGAGATCGGCGAGGAGGTGCGGGCCCGCCTCGCGCTGCGGCTGTCCCGCAACGCGATCTTGACCCTGCCCTCGCCCCGGACCGTGGCGGTGCTGCGCGAGATCGTCGGCCTGCCCGGGCTCGCACCCGGGGTGCGCGGCGAAATCCGGCTCGAGCTCGGAGTGCTGCTGCACAAGCAGCTCAACCGCGCGGAAGGCTGGGAAGAGCTCGAACGGGCCATCGGCGAGCTGCGTGAGCGGCCGGCGCTGCTCGTGCGCGCGATGACCGCGCTGGCCAACCCGTTCCAGCCGGGGGCCGGCCTCACCGAACACGAAGCCTGGCTGGCGCGGGCCGGCCGGGTCGCCGACGACGACGTCTCGCGGGCCGCCGTCGCCGCCGCGCGGACGTCACTGGCCGTCGCCTGCGGGGACGCGGCCCCGTTGCGGCGGGTGCGGCCGCCCCGGGCCGGGCTGAACCCCCGGCACAACGAGTACCTGGCTCGCGGGCTCACGAACACCGCGGTCGGGGCGGTGTTCGCGGGCCGGTACCGGGCCGCGGGCGAGATCCTCGACCAGGCCCGCCGGTGCGCGGACGTGCTCGGGTCGCCGTTCTTCGAGCAGTGCGACCGCGGCACCCGGCTGCTGTACGACTTCGAGCGCGGCGCCTGGGACGGGCTGGCCGAGCGGTGCCGCCGAGGCATGTCGGACGCCGGTGTCCATTCGGACGCCCGCCTGGTGCTCGTCCAGCTGGCCGTGGCGCGCGGCGACTGGGCCGAGGCCGAAGCCGTCTGGCCCGGCCGGGAAGGCTTCGCGTTCGTGCCGTACGCCGCGGCCGCCGCGGCCACCCGGGCCCGCATGGACCTGGCCCAGGGCCGGGTCGGGGACGCCGTCACGACGGTCGAGCAGGCGTGGGGATCGCTGGTGGGCAAGGGGATCTGGGTCTGGGCGGCCCGGCTGGTCCCGGTCGCCACGCAAGCCTGGCTCGCGGCCGGGGCTCCCGACCGGGCGGCCGACGCGGCCGGGCAGTTCGCCGCCGGCCTGCGGGGCCGGAGCTGTCCGATGGCCGCCGCGGCGCTGCGGTGGACCCGGGCCCTGCTGGCCGACGGCGAACCCGTGGCGTTCGAGCGCGCGTCGGCGCTGTACGCGCGGCTGGCGGCCCCGTACCCGGCGGCGCTGGCGCTGGAGGGCGCGGCCGGTGCCCGGCACCTCGAAGCGGCGCTGGCGACGTTCACCCGGCTCGGAGCGGCGTGGGATGCGACCCGGGTCCGCGGCCGCCTGCGCTCGGTGACGGGCGATGCCGAGCTCCTTCGCGGCCGCGGCCGCCCGGCCTACGACGACGCGTTGTCCCCGCGCGAACGGGAGGTCGCCGAGCTGGCTTCCGGCGGGATGACGAACCGGGCGATCGCCGAGACCCTGCACCTGTCCCCGCGCACGGTGGAGCACCACGTCGCCCGGGCGATGCAGAAGCTGGGGACCCGGTCCCGCCGGGCCCTTGCGGCCGCTCTCGGGACGTGATTACGACGGGTGCGGACGGGGTACCCGCGGCCGGATCGAAGTGCCGGCGCCGGAGGGTTTCCGCAGTGTGGATTCGCAAGAAGATGGCCGTTCCCGTCAACGACGTCGACCGTGCGGTCGCCGTTCTCGCCGCCCAGGGCCTCGGCGCCGAGGGAGCCGGCCGTGAGCTGAGGGAGATGGCGCGGGTGCGTCACATCTCCCTGGCCCGCTGCGCGGCGTTGGTCGTGGCTTCCGCGGACCGGGCCGGGCGCTGACGCTCCCGTCCCGGTCCGCCGGCTATCCGCCCAGGGTGACGTGGAAGATCTTTTCGTTGCTGTTGTCGGGGATGCTGTCCTTGTCGCCGTTGTTCGTCGTCGTCAGCCACAGGCCGCCGTCGGGCGCGGGTTCCACGGTGCGCAGGCGCCCGTAGGTGCCGTTGAAGTAGGCCTGGACGTCGGTCAGCTCGCTGCCGCTGATCACTTCGCGGTACATCCGGGTCCCGCGTTCGCAGGCGACGTAGAGCACGTCGCGGACGATGGCGATGCCGGAGCAGGAGCCGTCCGCCGTGGAGTACGTCCGCTTGGGCGCGATGAACCCGGCGGTGCCGCACGTCCCGGACGTTCCCTCGCAGGCGGGCCAGCCGTAGTTGCCGCCCTTGGTGATCAGGTTGGTCTCGTCCATCACCGCGTTGCCGAACTCCTGCTCCCACAGCCGGCCCTGGGAGTCGAACGCCAGGCCCTGCGGGTTGCGGTGGCCGTAGCTCCACACCGGGTTGCCGAACGGGTTGTCCGAGGGCACCGTGCCGTCCGGGTTGAGGCGCAGGACCTTGCCGTTGAGGCTGGCCTTGTTCTGCGCGTTGTCGCCGTTCTGGGCGTCGCCGGTGCTGGCGTAGAGCTTGCCGTCGGGCCCGAAGCGCAGCCGGCCGCCGTTGTGGAACTTGTTGCGCAGCAAGCCACTGAGCAGGACCTGTTCCGACGCCGTGTCGAGCTTGTCGTTCGTCAGCTTGATCCGCACGATCCGGTTGTCGGACGGCGACGTGTGCATGACGTAGAGCCAGTGGTCACTGGCGAAACTGCTCGCGACGGCCAGCCCGAGCAGGCCGCCCTCACCGTCGGTGTTGTCCACGCCGGGAACCGTGCCCACCGACGTCTTGGCCCCGGTGGCGGGGTTCAGGTGGACGATGTCGTGGGCGTCGCGCCGGCTGTAGAGGATCGTGCCGTCCGGCAGGGTCACCAGGCCCCAGGGGATGTCGGTGTCGGTGGCGATCTGCGTCACCGCGCAGACGGAGTCGCCGCAGGCCGCGCCGGTCGTCACGGTCGTGGACGCGCTGGGTGAGGACACGTTCGCCTGGGCGTCCCGCGCGACGACGTAGTACGTGTACGTCGTGTTCGCCGCCAGGCCGCTGTCGACGAAGGTGGTCGCGGGCGGCGTGGTGGCGGTCCCGGTGACCGCGCCGACCTTGGCGCCGCCGCGGTAGACGTCGTAGGCCCGGACGCCGATGTTGTCCGTGGCCGCGGTCCAGTTCAGGGTCACCGTCGTGCCGGACGCGCGGCCGGTCAGCCCGGTCGGCGCGCTCGGCGCCTGGGTGTCCGGCTGGCACTGCGGCGGCGTGATCGGCACGGTGGTGCTGGCCTGTGAGACGTTGCCCGCCGCGTCCCGCGCGTTGACGTACAGGCCCCAGGTGACGCCGCCGACCACGGTGAGACTCGTCGACAGGGTGCTCCCGCTCACCGACTTCATCAGCTGGCCGTCGTGGTAGACGTCGTAGAACGCCACGCCCACGTTGTCGGTGGCGGCGTTCCACGAGAACGTCACGGCGTCGCAGACCAGGTCGCTCACCCGCGGGTTGCCCGGCACGCTCGGCGGCTGGGCGTCACCGAGGGAGGTGCGCCACTTCTGGTTGCCCCCGCCGTTGCAGGTGTACAACCCGACCAGGGTGCTGTTCGCGGTGCCCGCCCCGGTGACGTCCAGGCAGAGGCCCGACTGCACGCCGACGACGGTGCCGTCGGCGGTGATCCGCCACTTCTGGTTGCCGCCGCCGTTGCAGGGGTAGATCTGCGCGTCGGCGGGGGAGCTGGTGCTCGCGCCGGCGACGTCGAGGCACATCGTGCCGTCGTAGACCCGCAGCTCGCCGGCCGCCGTGAACGTCCACGCCTGGTTGGCCTGGCCGTTGCAGTCGTAGATGTTGACACGCGTCTTCGCGGTGGTGCTGTTGCCGACGACGTCCAGGCAGCGTCCGGAGGCCACGCCGACCACGGTCGAGCCGGTGGCGGCGGTCGCGGTGGGCGCGGCCGCCGCGGCGGCGCCGAGCACCACGGTCAGGAGCCCGGCGAGAAGGCGCCGGCGGGTGCTCGAGGAGACCATTCTTCCCTCTTTCACGGTGAATCGGCCGGAGAGCGCGGAAGGCCGGAGTGCCGCACCACTGTGGGGGGACCGCGACCGGACGTCAAGACTTGTCCGGCTGCTTGTCCGATGGGTTGCCGGTTCCCGTTGTACGGTGTTTCATATATCAGATTTGACTTGGGGAGGTCTGGTGGAGCTCACCCGACGTCAGGCCCTGGCGATCAGCGCGGCCGGTGTGGCCGCGGCGGGGTTGCCGGTGCCCGGAGCCGCGCCGGCGGCCGTGGCCGGGCCGGTGACCGAGACCATGCTGCTCACCGGCAGCGACGCCGACCACACCGTCGACTGGGACTTCGTGGTCACGGCCGGCCGGCGTGCGGGGGAGCAGGCCGTGATCCCGACGCCGTCGAACTGGGAATGCCACGGCTTCGGCAGCTACCACTACGGCGGGGATCTGGTTCCGGCGGAGAAGGGCGACTACCGGCATTCGTTCACGCCGCCGGCGTCCTGGGCCGGCCGCCGGATCTTCCTGGTGTTCGAGGCCGCCATGACCGACGCCGACGTGCGGGTCAACGGCGTCTCGGCGGGCCCGGTGCACCAGGGCGGCTTCTACCGTTTCCGCCACGACGTCACGGCCCTGCTGCGGCTCGGCGAGCCGAACCTGCTCGAGGCGACCGTCAGCAAGGAGTCGGCCGACAACTCGGTGAACGACGCCGAGCGCCGCGGCGACTTCTGGAACTTCGGCGGGATCTTCCGGCCGGTGTTCCTGGAGGCGTACCCGGCTGCCCGGATCGACCGCGTCGCGATCGACGCCCGTGCTGACGGGACCTTCGCCGCCCACGTCACGCTCGCGGGGGTGACCGCGGCGGCCCGGGTGACCGCGCAGCTGCGCGGGCTCGACGGCACAGCCGTCGGCGGGGCGTTTTCGGTCGCCGTCGCGAGCGGCGCCACCGGCGCGACCTTGACCACCACCGCGGTGCGACCGGCGTTGTGGACGGCCGAAACACCGAACCTCCACCGAGTCGAACTGTCTCTTGTGGACGCCACCGGAGTGCCGCTGCACAGCACCGCCGAGCGCTTCGGCTTCCGCACGGTCGAGGTCCGGGCCGGCGACGGCGTCTACGTCAACGGGAAGCGGATCGTCCTCAAGGGAGCGAACCGGCACACCTTCTGGCCGACGTCGGGCCGGGCGTCCAGTCCTCGCCTCGCCCGGCTCGACATCGGGCTGATGAAGGACATGAACATGAACGCCGTCCGGATGTCGCACTACCCGCCGGACACGTTCTTCCTCGACCTCTGCGACGAGCTCGGGCTCTACGTCCTGGACGAGCTGACCGGCTGGCAGCGTCACTACGACGAGGGCGTCGGGGCGCCGCTGGTCAAGGCCCTGGTGGAGCGCGACGTCAACCACCCGTCGATCCTGTTCTGGGACAACGGGAACGAAGGCGGCTGGAACACCGCGCTGGACGACGACTTCGGCCGGTACGACCCGCAGCGGCGCGCGGTGCTGCACCCGTGGACGACGTTCGGCGGCGTCGACACCAGTCACTACCAGACCTACAGCAGCACCGCGAGCAAAGCCGCCGGCACCACGGTCTTCATGCCGACCGAGTTCCTGCACGGCCTCTACGACGGCGGCGCCGGAGCCGGCCTGAACGACTACTGGAAGCTCATGGGCGGCGCCCAGCGCTCGGCGGGCGGGTTCATCTGGGCGCTCGTCGACGAAAGCGTCGCGCGGGACGACCGCGGCGGGGCGCTCGACACCAACGGCAGCCGCGCCCCCGACGGGATCCTGGGGCCGTACCGGGAGAAGGAAGGCAGCTTCTTCACGATCAAGGACATCTGGTCGCCGGTCCAGCTGGCCAGCCCGGCCTACTACGACTCGGTGTTCCCGGCGTCGTTCGACAAGACCGTGAAGCTGGTCAACCGGTACGACTTCACGAACCTCCGGGAGTGCCGGTTCGCCTGGCAACTGGTGGCTTTCCCGGTGCCGGGCGCGGGAACCGGCCACCGGGTCCTGTCCCGGGGCCAAGCCGGCGCGCCGGACGTCGCGCCGGGCGCGACCGGTGCGGTGACGCTCGGCCTGCCCGCCGACTGGACGGGCGCCGACGCGCTGCGGCTGACCGTGACCGACCCGGCCGGCCGTGAGGTCGCCGGCTGGACGTGGCGCATCCGGAAGGCGCCGGACTTCGCCGCGCGCCTGGTCATGCCGGCGACCACGGGCGGAGTGACCGCGACCGAGACCGCCACCGCGGTGACGCTCGTCGCCGGAGCCGTCCGGGTCACCGTCGGCAAGGCCGACGGACGGCTGGCCGGTGCGCGCCGCGGAAGCACGCCGGTGTCACTGGCCAACGGTCCCGCCCCGGCTCACGGGACGGCGGCGCTCACCGGGTTCAGTCATTTCCGTGACGGCACCGGCTGGGTCGTGCGAGCGGACTACAGCGGCGACCTGACGTCGGTGCGCTGGCGCCTCGACGCCAACGGCTGGCTGCGGCTGGACTATCACTACCGCGCCACCGGCGACCACGATTTCCTCGGGGTGAACTTCGACTACCCGGAGGCGAACGTCCGGGGCCTCACCTGGCTCGGCGACGGGCCCTACCGCGTCTACAAGAACCGGCTGCGCGGCGTGTCGCCCGATGTTTGGCGCAAGCCGTACGACAACACCGCGACCGGGGCGAGCGGGTTCGCGTACCCGGAGTTCAAGGGCTACCACGCGCGGACCTGCTGGGCCGTGCTGGACACCGCCGAAGGCGCGGTCACGATGGTCGCCGGGGAAGAGGGTATGTACCTGCGGTTGTTCACGCCGGCGGTGGGGCCGGATCCGCAGCACGCCGTGGTCGCCTACCCCGCCGGCGGCCTCTCGCTGCTCGACGGGATCGCACCGATCGGCAACAAGTTCCACAGCGTCACGTCGCTGGGTCCGGAGAGCGGCCCGAACGCCGCTGCCGGCGAGTACCACCGCACCGTGTATTTCCGCTTCGACGGGTGACCGCCGCGGTCGTCACCTCGGAGCTTCCCAGGCGGCTTCGACCATCCGGAAGATCTCGTCCAGCGCGGCCCCGGGGTCGGCGGCGTCGCGGGCGATCGCGTAGGCGTCGACGACGAACCGTGCGATGGCCCGGCACGCGGTGGGGGAGCGGTCCAGGTCGGTGGTGATGGTCGTGGCCAGTGCGTCGGCGTACCGCAGCAGCATGGCGTCCTCGTAGGCCCGCAGCGCGGCCGAGGAGCTGATCATGCGCCGGAGAGGAGCCCGGTCGCGCGCCGCGCAGTGGCGGACCATGGCGTGGACTTCGCGGTGCAGCGCGGGGATGAGCGGTTCACCGGCGCGGTCGGTGACGGCCCGGGTGAGGCGCTGTTCGAAGTCCTCGTCCTGCGCGAACACCAGTGCCTCTTTCGAGGCGAAGTGGGCGAAGACGGTGGTGACGGCGACATCGGCTTCGGCGGCCACGTCGCGGATGCCCACCGGGTCGTACCCGCGGTCGAGGAACAGGCGCAAGGCGGTGTCGGCGATCTTCTGCCGGGTCGCGGCCTTCTTGCGCTCGCGGCGTCCTGGTGGCGCGGTCACCGGCGGAGACTATCAGGTCGCTAAAGCTATCCGTTCTGAAAAGCTAACCGTTAGTGTTATGGTCGGGGTATGAAGATGATCAGCTTCGCCGAGTTCGGCGGTCCCGAGGTCCTGCGTCTGGTCGACGCCGAGGAACCTCACGCCGGTCCCGGGCAGGTACGGATCGCGGTGCGGGCGGCGGGCGTGAACCCCGTCGACTGGCGGTTGCGGGAGGGCCAGGTGCTCGGGGCGCACCCGGTCGTGCTGCCGGCCGGGGTCGGGCTGGACGCCGCCGGGGTGGTGGACGAGGTCGGCGCCGGAGTCGGCGGGGTCGCGGCCGGCGACTTCGTGTTCGGGGAGGGGACGAGCACGTACGCGGAGTTCGCGGTGCTGTCGGCGTGGGCGCGGATGCCCGATGAGCTGACGTTCGCGGAGGCGGCCGGGTATCCGTCGGTGGTGGAGACCGCGGTGCGCGTCCTGCGCGAAGTGGGCGTCGAGGCCGGGCAGACGCTCCTGGTCAGCGGAGCCGCCGGCGGGGTGGGAACGGTGGTGCTGCAGATCGCCCGCGCCCGCGGGATCAGGGTGATCGGCACGGCCGGGGCGGCGAACCAGGACTACCTGCGCGGTCTGGGCGCGGTGGCCACGACCTACGGCGAAGGGTGGGCCGACCGGGTGCGGGCCCTCGGCCGGGTGGACGCGGCGCTGGACCTGGCCGGCTCGGGTGTGCTCGGTGAGCTGGTGGCGCTGACCGGGGACCCGGGGAAGGTGATCTCGATCGCCGACCTGGCGGCCCCGCGGTTCGGCGTCCGGTTCTCCGGCGTGGCCGGCAGCGTGCCGGACGCGCTCACCGAGGCCGTCGCCCTGATCGCGCGGGGTGAGCTCCGCATCCCGGTCGAGAAGTCGTACCCGCTCGCCGAGGCGGCGGCGGCACACGTCGACAGCCAGGCCGGTCACACGCGAGGCCGCCGCGTCGTGATCATCTGACCGCGGGCCGTGATGCGGGCCACTGTCGTCCGGTTCGTCGGGGAGTTCACGCATGACGGGTGCCCGGATCGGGTAAGCCGACGCGTCTCGCGTGCGCGCGAGGCGGCTGAAGAGGTGGTGCCGGTTCAGCCAGCAGCCGGCACCACCGTCCGGCTTCGGGTCGTTGCCGGCCACAGGCGAAGGGGATCCTGATGAGCCGCCGCGGGGTGTCGCCCGGCGAGCGGCGGACGGTCGTGCTGGACTGGGCGAGTGGATCCCGTCGAGGAGTGGACGAACGCACAGCACCGGGTGACCGGCTTGACCGGAGATCTTTCCTCGGGGGAGGCGACCGAGCTGGTGCCGGCTTGTCCCGAGTGGACGGTGCGGGACCTTCTCGCGCACATGGTCGGGCTTGACGCCGACGTGCTGGCGGGTGACGAGCCCGACGACCACAACGAGGCGTGGACGCAGCGGCAGGTGGACCGGCGTGCGAACAAGTCCGTCGTGGCGCTGCTCGAGGAGTGGGCGGGCCTGGTCGAGCCGATGCGGCGGTGGATGCGTGAGCACACCAGCCGTCCGCTGAACGACGTCCTGATCCACGAGCAGGATCTCCGCGGCGCCCTCCGGGTTCCCGGCGGACGGACCACTCCCGGACTGTCGAGCTTGCGGGACGACTTCGCCGAGCGGTTCCGGGCCGCGGTCGCCGACCGTCCACCGATTCTGCTGGACGGTGGTACCTGGCAGTGGGTTTCCCGGGGACCGGCCGAGCGCGTCGCCACCGTCGTCCGCGCCGACGCGTTCGATCTGACGCGTGCCTTGATGTCCCGCAGGTCGGCCGGTCAGCTGCGCGCGTGGACGGTGCACGGGGACATCACGCCGTACCTGTCCGGCTTCGCCACGCTCGGTGACCTGCCGGAGCGGGATCTCGAAGAATGACGGCGCCGGCATGGACGGCCGCGCGCGGTGGGCCCGCCGAATTCACTCTCTCGTGTCATCTTCGACCGGACTTTCACCCTGTGGGGCATCGTCACCGATTTTGCGGGTAACCCGAGTCGGATCGGTCAAGCCCACGAGATGCAAGTGAGTTCGCAGATGTCCGTTGACAGCGCAAAATCCCCGGTGCTCGACGCCGTCCGGCTGCTGGCCGTGCTGGCCGGCGCCGAGCAGCACGCCCGAGACGGAGAAGGTCTCACCGAGCGCATCCGGTCTCTCGAATACCGGGCCGGAGCCGGGGATGCGTACGCCCACGCACAGGAGCTGGTGCGCAAGATGACCGGCATGCCGGTCGAGTCGGACTCGGACCGGTGACGTGGCGACGTCGCTCGCGCTCTTCACCCGCGACCTGCGGGTGCACGACAACCCCGTGCTGCACGCGGCCGCGGCCGCCGGCCGCTGCATTCCGCTGTTCGTGGTGGACGATCGGATAGGGCGCTCCTTCGGGTGCCCCAACCGGGCGGCCTTCCTCGCGGACTGCTTGGCCGACCTCGACCGAAGCCTTCGTGACCGTGGGGGACGGCTGGTGGTCCGGCACGGTGAGCCGGTCGAGGAAGTGCTGGAAATCGTGCGCCGCCACGACGTCGGCGAGGTGCACGTCGCCGCCGACGTGAGCAGGTTCGCCACCGCACGTGAAGGAAGACTGGCGGAACGGCTCGGGCAGCTCGGCGTGGCGTTGCACGTCCACGACACCGTCGTCACCGCGGTCGCGCCCGGATCCATCACCCCCACCGGCGGAAAGGCCCACTTCGCGGTCTTCACCCCGTACGCGCGGAAGTGGCAAGCAGCCGACCGGCGCGTGGTCCTGCGGGCGCCGTCCTCGGTGAAGGTGCCGCGGATGGCCGCCGGGAAGGTGCCCGGCGCACGGCAGCTGGATGGCGGCTCGCCGTCACCGGAGCTCCCGGAAGGCGGCGAACGAGCCGGACGCAAGCTGGTGACATCGTGGCTGCGCGATGGCGTCGACGGCTATGCCGACAGCCACGACGCGTTGGCCGAGGAGGGGACTTCGCGCTTGTCCCCGCATCTGCACTTCGGCACGGTCTCGGTCACGGAGCTGCTGGACCGGGTCGGGACGGGGTCGGCAGGTGCCCGCGCGTTCGCGCGGCAGCTGGCGTGGCGCGACTTCCACCACCAGGTGCTCGCCGCCCGGCCGGAATGCGCGACCCGGGACTACCGGCCGCACGGTGACCGGTGGCGCGAGTCCAAGCGGGATTTCGCGGCCTGGCAGGAGGGCCGGACCGGTTACCCGGTCGTGGACGCGGGGATGCGGCAGCTCGCCCGGGAAGGCTGGATGCACAACCGGGCCCGGCTCATCACGGCGAGCTTCCTGACCAAGACGCTTTACCTGGACTGGCGGCTGGGTGCCCGGCACTTCACCGAGCTCCTGGTGGACTGCGACGTCGCCAACAACCAGCTGAACTGGCAGTGGGTCGCCGGGACCGGCACCGACACCCGGCCGAACCGGGTGCTCAACCCGCTGGCCCAGGCCAAACGCCACGACCCGGACGGTGAGTACGTCCGCCGCTACGTTCCCGAGCTCGCGCACGTCCCGGGCGGCCGGGTGCACGAACCGTGGAAGCTGCCGGACGACGACCGGCGCGCACTCGACTACCCGGCGCCCATCGTCGACTTGACGGACGGTGCGCGACGGTTCAAGCGGGCCAGGGAAACGGCCTGACCGAACGCGAAAGTGACGGAGGAGAACCATGAGCGAAGACGAACACCGGATCGTGACCACGATCGCGCGGGAGGTCCGCACGGCGATGATCACCAGCCGTGGCGCCGGCGGCAAGCTGACCAGCAGGCCCATGACCAGCCAGCAGGTGGATTTCGACGGCACCGCCTGGTTCTTCGTCACCAGGACCGCCGACCTGGTGGCCGACGTCGGCCGGGACGACCAGGTCAACGTCAGCTTCGCGGGTTCCGGCTCCTGGCTGTCGCTGAGCGGGACCGCGTCCGTGGTCGACGACGCCGCTCGCAAGAAGGAGCTGTGGAACGAGTTCGTCCAGGCCTGGTTCCCGAACGGCCCGGACGACCCCGATGTCCTCCTGCTGAAGGTGGACGCGGACTCCGCCGAGTACTGGAACACCCCCGGCGGCAAACCCCGGGCCCTGTTCGAAATGGCGAAGGCCCGGCTGACGGGAAACCGGCCGGACCCGGGCGACAACAACGCCGTGGACCTCTGAACCGGCCCGGCCCGGCCCGGACGGCGCCGCGAACGAGGTCCTCCTCGTCAGGGTTTCCGGAAGTCCGGTCGGCGCCGCCGTCGAGGACGAGCTGCTGATGGCGCGGACGAGGGTGACCCCGGCCGTCGAGGGCGTTGTCGTAGACCTGTCGGCGGTCACCCTGCTGTCGATGGAAGCCGTCGACGCGCTGATGAAGATGGCCCGGCGGTGCCTGGACCACGGATGTCCTCTTTCGGTGCGGGCCTCGGTTCCCGCGCGCCGGAAGCTGGAGCGGATGGGGGTGGCCGGGTTGCTGCGGCTGGAACCGCCTTCCGACCCCGCGTCGGTCCGCAGTACCTAGGCCTTCGACCGGCGACCGCGGTGGTCGAACCCAGTAGTGTGCGGTGGGTCGGGACACCGTTCGACGGCGTCCCGACCCACCTGCTGCGGCGACGTTTCCCCGCGCCTCCGCTCCCCTGATTCCCCTCTTCGCAGCCACGCCCCTCGCCTGACTGCTTGATCATCTGTAACCCGCCGGCGGAGAGTTCAACCGCCGTTCCGGTGAAGTCACCCCAGCGGGTGATGCCACCCGATCCGCCTCACCGGCCTCGCTGCGCGACGATCACGTCGTCGACGAAACGCAGCTTGGCGTGAACGGGGGCGGAAACGACGAACGGGTAGGGATCTTCCTTGCCCATGCTGCGGTTGAGCTGGTTGAGGGCACGGGACAGCGGGACCCAGGTCTCCAGCAGGCCGTCGAGGTCGTCCGGGTGGTCCTCGGGGACGGCGTCGACCGACGTCGCTCCGTGCGGTTCGATCGGGGTGCCCGCCACGAGCACGCCCAGTGCCGCGGCGGTTTGCACGGTGTCGCGGATGTGCAGCAGGTGAGCGAAGGTCTCCGCCCAGTCTTCCCACGGGTGCGCGGCCGCGTAGTGGCTGATGTGCCTGTCCGCCCAGTCGCGGCCGGGCGGCTTCGCGTAGTGGTCGGCCAAGGCCCGCTGGTAGTCGGCGCGTTCGTCGCCGAACAGCTGCCGGAACTCCGTCAGCGCCGGGCCGCCCGCGATCAGCTTTTCCCAGTACCAGTGCCCGACCTCGTGCCGGAAATGGCCGAGCAGTGTGCGGTACGGCTCGTGGAGCCGGGCACGGAGGGCTTCGCGGTGGCTGTCCTCGGCCTCGGCGAGGTCGATCGTGATGACTCCGTCGGCGTGCCCGGTCGTCACCTGCCGGCCGGCGCTGGACAGCAGGTCGAACGCCAAGCCGTGCCGGGGGTCGACCGTGCGGTCGACCACCGGCAGGCGGAGATCGTCAAGCTGGTGGAGAAGCCGGCGCTTGGCCGCTTCGGCGCTGCGAAAGGCGCTGTGGGCGGTGGTTTCGCCGTCGTCGGGCCGGGTTCTCGTCAAGGCGCAGCAATCGCACAGCTCGCCCTCGACAGCGGTCCAGTTGCACCCGGCCCGCTCGGCGTTCGCGCACCGGCGGGACTCGATGGTCTTGACCATCGCGCGGCTCCGGCGGTCGTAGCAAACGGCAGTTCCACAGACGACGCACCGGTCGTTTTCGAAGAACAGCAGGTTGGCGCATTCCGGGCACGTGAACGTGTGCACTTAGGCCTCGGACCGGGGTGCTCAGAACCAGTGCGCGCGGCCGCCGATCATGCGCCCGGTGCCGCCGAGGATGGCCAGCACGACGCCGGCGACGGCGAGCACGATGCCGATCGTGTACAGCACGGGGATGCTGATGACGAACCCGAGGACGATCAGGATGACGCCGAGAACGATCACGGTGGAGAACTCCTTTTCCCGAGGTTCGCCACCGGGATTGGTGGCGGCCGACCTCGCGGCCGGGATGCCCTCGGCGGGGGTTGTCCAAACACTCGTTTTCACTCGGTGGTGACGACGGGCCACGCACCGGCAACTGCCGGCGCGTCGGGGAACAGTGCCCGCCCGGGTTCGGGCGGGCTCACACTTCCGCCCACGTCATCCAGTCGTCGCCCTCGCGTTGAACGCCCCAGGCCGCCGCCAGCTCGTCGAGCATCAACCGGCCGAGCGCGGCGTCGGCAGACTCCACCGCGTCATGGCGTGGCACGGCCGGCGGAGTGGAGATCACCTCGATGTGGGCGGTCGTCGGCATGTCGAACCGGCACAGGTACACCTCCCGCAGCCGTCCGCCGTGGCGCTGAGCGTCCGTCACGAGTTCGTCCACGAGCAGCAAAAGATCGACGCGCCGGGCGGCCGAAACGTCCGCGAACACTTCGGCTGCCAGCCGGCGGGCCGCGGCGCCCGGCGGCAGCTCTCCGGCCGCGACGCGCAGGACGGAAATGGCGGTCATCGCGGCACGCTCCTTCGGCCTGGCACCCGGATTCGGGGTGTACCCGGCGCGCTGCGGCACAAACGGAAGGCCTGAAGGTGGTCGTGTGAAACGAGCGGTTCGTGGGCACCCTGGCACCGGACGACCGAGCGCTGCGGCTGAGGGAACGATTCGGATGAAATACGAGACGGCGAACTACGAGACCGGCGGGCGAGACTGGGCTGACAGCGAAGACGTCCGGAATGACTTGGCCGAGCTGATGGGGCAGCTGCCGGCCCGAGCCCGGCCGCTGCTCGCCCGGATGTCCACCCCGGGCTGGCACGCTGTTTCGGACGTCGACCGGCTGCTGGTACGGCAGGTCAACTGGTGGTGCGGAGCGTTCTGGTTCCGGTTTCCACTGCTGCAGTGCGATTCCCGTGGCGTCAGCATGGCCCCGGCTGCCCGCCCTCTGGTGCGCGCGATGCTCGGCGTCGAAGATTTCGACGAGCATGATGGCCCGGTTCGGGTGACGTCGATCCCCGCGCCTGTCGGGAGTGGCCGATCGGCTCGAGCGCGCGAGGCCTCCGTCAGGCCTTTGCCGGCGCGGGGCTGAGGAAGACGATCAAGAACGTCGCGATCGGCCCGAGCAAGAGGGACAGCAGGAACCACACCAGGCCACTGCGGTTCTTGCTCTGGGCGAGTCCCGCGTTGATCAGGCTCAAGGTGCCCCAGCCCGCGTAGTAGCCGGCGTTGATCATCGAATGCTCCTCCTGGTGGAAGCGGTGGCGGGTGCGCCAGTCCTCGAGAGGGCCAAGATAGCGGTCGAAGATTCCGGCCGCGACCGCGGCGCGAGTTTGGCCCTGCGTGGCAAGGGGAATTCCCAGTCCGGCCGCGTCGCTCTCGGCCGTCGGGCGCGATCCTCCTCACCTCGGTGCGTTCGACGGCTCGCGAAGGTTCTGGTGCCGGACTCCTCGGTACGGCACCAGAACCGCGCGACAGGTCAGCTCTGCTTGGTAAGCGCCGATCTCGAGGCCTGCGCCGGGCTTGCCCGCCGGAAAGGGCAAGGGACGGCCGACAACCTGATCGTCGCCGGTCATCCCGCGGACCGGATCCGAAAGATGATCCGGTTGACGAGACCGGGCGCCGGCCGGACGTCGGCGGCGGCGATCAGGTTCAGGCAATGGCGGAGCCTGGCGATCTCGGCCCGCAGCGCGGCACAACCGGGGCACGGTGCGCTCGCTCCCTCGCGGTCTTCCCACGCGGCGGCTGGATCGTGTTCGCACGGCCGGTTCCCGGACGGGCCGGCGGTCACGGCGCCAGGACTCGGCTCAGCGCAAGCCGTGCCCGCCGGAGCCCGTCCCTCAGTTCCGGCTCGGTCACGGTGAGCAGCTCGGCCGCCCTCGCGATGGGGAAGCCGAGGACGTCGTGGAGCAGCCACCCGGTCCGGTCGAGGCGGCCGACACGACGCAGCACGCCGGGCAACGACGTGGTAGCCGGGCGGCCGACGCAGCGGGCGACCGCGTCGCACAGAAGATCGGTGACACTCGGATCGCGGCCTTGCCGGCGCCACAGCGCGACGAACAGCTCTTCGGTGACTGCCTCGGCCTCCTCGGCGTCGCCCAGCAGACAGGCGACCAGCCGGAACACGGTGACGTGGTTGAGGCGGACGAAGCGTTCGAAAGCGAGCAGAGGTGCGTCGACCGGTTCGTGGGGAGAAGCGGTCAAGACGGACGATGGCACGGTTTCCTCCCGGGGCCTCGCTGTTGAAGCCTGGCGCGGGGGGAAGTTGCCCATCGCGGCGGTGCCCGAAACACCGCCGACGAGGTTCAGCCCTCGGGAGCCGGTTGTGCGGTGGGAACGATTTCCGCCCAGACCGTCTTCCCCGTACCGCGCTGGTCCTGACCCCAGGCGACCGAGCACCGCTCGACGAGGGCGAGCCCACGGCCGCCCGTTTCCGACGGCGGACGCGGGCACGCGGGATCCAGGCACGAGTCGTCGACTTCGACGCGGAGCCAGTTCGACCGGCGCAGCAACCGCACCTGCCGGGGTGGTGTCCCGTGCCGAAGCGCGTTGGACACCAGTTCGTCCATGACCATGACCGCCTCGACCACGTCCTGCTCCGGCAGGTCGCCCAACGCGGATCGCGCCCAGCGCCGAACCCACGACAACTCGGCAAGATCGTCCTCGACGTCCAGCACCAGGGTCTCGGTCTGGTCGTTCGTCACCTTCGCGTACCCAGTCGACATCGGACTCCCAGTGTTCTTGCGGCCCCGCCGATCGAGGTCCGTGGAGGCCGGATACCCACACCTGGAAGCCGAAACACCTGACGAGCGGAGCACCGAGCCCGTGGCCGAGTCGCTGCTCTCAGTGGCGAGACTGACTCATGCGTCGCGAGTCGCGGACGGGGAGTCCGTCGCCGGGACGTCGTCGTGCCGCTGCTGAGCGAAGTACGCCGACAGGCCGGTCCGCTGCAGCATCATCTCCAGGCAGCGAGGCGGATCCCTCAGCTCCAGCCGCACTTCGGCGGCCGTGGCGTCCCGGTGGACCAGCAGCAGGGTTCGCAGCCCGGTGGAGTCCAGGAAGGTCAGGCCCGCGCAGTCGAGCACGAGCACCTCGAGCCCGGTCGAGGCGAGTGCTTCGGCGGCCGTGGCGAGCAGGACGCGGGCGGAGCCGAACTCGAGGTCGCCGCACAGCCGGATGGCCGTGGTGGCGCCGGTGGGATGCAGGGTGGTGCAGTGCAAGGGCGTGGCGGTCATTCGGTGAACCGCCCGCGGGTGTGCCCGCCGATCGCGGTCAGGTGCCGGCCCCGGGACGCGGTGATCGCCAGGACCGCCATGTCGTCGTGCCGGCCGGTACCGGCCCACTCGGCGGCGAGCATGTTGACGTGTTCGGCGACGGCGTCAGCGGACATGCCCACGCACGCTGTGAGTGCTTCGGCCAGCCGCTCCTGGCCGAACATGACGTCGCCCAGCGGACCACCGCGGGCTTCGATGATGCCGTCGCTGTAGAGCAGGCACGTCTCTCCCGGGGCCAGGAACAGCTCGGTGGTGGTGGTCTCGAGGTCGGGCAGGACGCCGAGCAGCGTACCGGAGGTCTCGACCGGCTCCACCCGCCCGTCCGCCCGGACCACCAGCGGCGGCACGTGCCCCGCGGTGGTCAGGCGGATCCGGACCCGGGAGTCGCGCCGGGACACCGAGGCGAGCGCCAGGGTGACGAACCGGGCCTCGCCGTCCTGACGGAGCACGTCGTTGAGCAGGTTCAGGACCCGGTCGTGCTCGCCGACCAGCCGCAGCAGCGCGCGCAGGGTGGTGCGGACCTTGCCGGTCAGCACCACGGCGTCGAGGCCCTTTCCGCACACGTCGCCGAGCACGGCGACCGACTCCGCGTCGTGCTCGCCGTCCGCGGCTCCGACGCGGGGATACACGTCGTAGAAGTCGCCGCCGATGCGGTCGGCGTCGGCCGCGGCCTGGTAGCGGCCGGAGTAGTCGACGCCGTCGAGCCGCCCGATCTTCGGCGGCCGCAGCTGCTTGTTCAGCGCGTCGGCCGCCGAGGCTTCCCGGGCGAGCAGCCGCGCCGCGGAGATCGCGGTGCCCGCCTGAGCGGCGAAGGAACGGGCGAAGGTCTCCTCGTCCTCGGTGAACCCCGGCTCGGTCGCGGCGCGCACCAGCACCAGCGCGCCGACCGGCCTGCCGTGGCCGGGCAGCGAGGTCACGGTGATCGCGCCGGCCGGACCGAGCTCTGCCGGCGTCAGCCAGGACGGCGCCGTCGCCGGGGCCAGCCAGCCCGAGGGAACCGGCGGGAACCCGCCCAGTGCCTCGGCCAGCCCGGGCACCGCTTCCGGTTCGACGCGCAGGGAACGCAGCCGGGCACGCTGCCCGCGCACCGACCAGGTCACCTCGTGCTCACCGGGCAGCTCACCCGGGGTGACGACCAGGGCGGCGTCGGCGAGGTGCCCGGCGGCCAGCTCCGCGGTGATCTGCTGGCAGCGGAGCTCGGTGAGGGAGGACAGCAGGGTGGTCGACAGCCGGGCCAGCAGCGCGGCCCGATCGCGCTCGGCTCGCAGCTGGCGCTGGGCGGCCAGGGTGTCGGTGACGTCGGACAGCCACCACAGCACGGAACCGTCCTGCTGGGCCACGCGGTGGCCGGCGAACCAGCGGTCACCGATCGGGCCGCCGGCCTGGTCGCCTGCGGTGCCCGGGGCGTCGATCAGCCAGCCGGGCATCACCGATGCGATCGGGTCGCCCGCGCGAAGCGCCGGGAACAGCGCCCGGGCCGCCTTGTTGACCGCGACGCATCGGTCGCCGCGAGCTTGCAACGCCGGCGAAGGCGCGCTGAACCAGCCGCCGACAGTGGCGGTGGTTCCTGGCGGTGTGATGCGAACATCGTCCATGTCGGCAGAGTTTCCGCAGGCCGGGAGACTCCTCACCCCATCGCTGCTCGGCGGCACGTCCCTCTCAGGATAGCGGGTCGCGATCAGTTGCCACGGCGAATCGCATCGGTTGTGCGTCGATTTCACCCGCCGAGACGATGGCGTCCGCGGGACCGGCGAGGGCACCGCGGCAGTTCACGCCGGTCGTGTTCGCCGAGGCCGCCGACGGAAGTGGGAACAGCGCACCCGCGGTTCCGTGTCCGCCGGCGGACTTACCTTGCCCGACCGGCTCTGGCGCCGGCTCAGGCTTCGACTTCGACGATGGCCGCGCCATCCGCGGCGCGCTGCACAGCCTCACAGCCGGCTTTCGCGGCGGCCTTCGTCTCGTAGGCTTCGCCGGAGGCGACGACCTCACCGTTGCCCGCCTTCAAGCGGAAGCGGTGCTTACCTGCTTTGTCCTGGTATACCTCGAACTTTCCCGCCATGGTCGCTCCTTCGGGGCGCCTGGTCGTGCTCGGACACGATCGGGTTACCCCGCGGAGAAGGGCCGTAACCCGCGGTCGGAGAGCGCAGTCGACCGGGCCGTGATCGGGTGAACCACGTCGGGTCCGATCTCACCTCATGCACTGTGTCCGCGTAGCAGGATGAGGCTGTCCCGCAGGGAGCCGGCCACCGTCTCCGGCGGCAGTGACAACGCCGAGGCGATCTCGCCATACGTGCGCCCGCCGCAGTAAGCGAGGAGCACGAGCTCCCGGTGAGGCGCGGTCAGCGCGGCGAACGCGGGATCTTCGGAGCCGTGCACACAGGAGGGCGCCGGGAGCGAGGTCGACTGCGCTCGGAGGTGAGCCACGGCGTGCTTGTGGGCGAGCGACAAGGCCCAGGTGCGGACGGTTCCGTCGGCACGGCGGTAGTGCGGTGCCGCGCGCCAGAGCTCGACCAGCACCTGCCCGGTCAGGTCTTCGGCCACCGACCGGTCGGTCACGACGTGGCGGACCAAGCCCAGCACCGGGCCGGCCAGCTGGTCGACCATTTGCCCGAACGCGAACTCGTTTCCTCGGGCGACGAGCTCGATCAGCCGGTCGAGGGTGGCCCGTGAACGTCTCCTGCGCAAGTGCCGCCCGATGCGGGAGCGCACCGGTTCGCCGGTGCCGCCGGAGTGTCGGGGCAGGGCCGCTTGGACCACGTCAGACCGCCTTCAGGAGCAATCGCGGTACCTGCGTTCGCAGGCATCCGCGAGCGCTTTCCCCCGATGGCGAACTCTCAAACCCGAATCGTGCCGGCAAACCGTCAGGGCACGATTCCGACGCCGCCGTAGCCCAGTCGTTCCGCCGTGGCCGGCGCTCGGAGCCGAGGGCCGTCGGGCCACCAGGCGGCCAACGGGACCAGCCCCGGTTCGAGCAGGTCGAAGCCGGCGAACTGCTGCCGGAGCTCGGCGACGGTGCGGCAGCGGATGCGCCGGCCGGAATGGACCTGCCAGATCTGCGCGACAGTGCGCGGCAGCTCTTCGTCGGCGTCGGTGGCGTGGGCCCAGCCGCTGAGAGCCAGTGCCGACCCGGGCGCCAGCAGGGTGCGATATCCGGCGAGTGCCGCGGTCAGGCGGTGGTCGTCGAACTCCAGCTGGGTGCCGCGGGTCAGCAGCACCGCGACGGGGCGGCGGAGATCCAGAGCCGGCCACAGCTGCTCGCCGAACAACAACTGGTGTGGGTCGAGATGGTCGCCGTGGACGATCGCGGTGTTGTCATCGTCGTCCAGGAGCGCCCGCGCGTAACTCAGCAGAAGTGGATCCGTGTCGGTGTAAACGACTTTCGCGTCCCGGTTGTACCGTCGCGCGACCTGGTGAGTGTTCTCCCGGACGTGCGGCAGACCGGCGGCGAGGTCCAGGAACTGGTCGATGCCACGACCGGCGAGATGACGGACGACCCGGATGTGCCACGCGCGCGCCGCTCGAAGCAGCTCGGTGAACCCGGGCGCTGCCTCCTCCAGCGCCGCCAGCGCTTCTCGGTCGAGGACGTAGTTGTCGGTGCCGCCGAAGGCGGCGTCGTGGATCCGCGCGGACGAGGCGACCGGCTGACGCCCGGACCGTGCGGCGGCAACGCGCGGGGAAGTCGTGTTTGTCACGCCACGCACCTCCGGTGCCGAGTGGGGAGGAACGGTTCCGTGCCGGCAGGCAGACTATCAATTCTGATAAGGCTTGTGACCACTTCGGAAGTGACACCAAAGTGCGATTCTTGCTCATTCGATGTCTACTCGCAGTGGGTGTCGGAGCCGGCGTTTGCCGCGCTTCCCGGTCTCGGCGGCTGTTCGAGGTCTCCCGCCGGTTACCCGGTGTCGTATCGACGGATGCCGGTGCCGCGGCCTGCCGCCGGGCTCGCCGGTTCGGGTTGTGTCGTCGTGCGTGATGACGCCGAGTAAGGTTCGGCTCCGGTTGAGCACGCAGCCACAGTCCTCACAGCTGTTCGAGCTGTTTTCTGCCGGCGTCGCCCCCGGAACCTTCCGGAAACGCTGTGCGGTCCGGGAGAGGTGGCTGTCTTGTCGAACGCGGTACGTCTCGGCCCGCACGTGCCTCCGATGCTCGCTCCCGGGCGGGACCAGCTGCACATCCTGCTGGTCGAAGACGACGACGGTGACGCGATGCTGGTCGAGGAAATGCTGCTCGACGTCGCGGCGAGCGCCGAGAGCGTCAGCTTGGAGCGGGTCTCCACCTTGGCGCAGGCGCTGCTGCGCCTGGACGCGGTCGACGGTGTCCTGCTCGACCTGCAGCTGCCCGACGCCACCGGCCTGGCGGGGTTGAACCGGATCCGCGGGCTCGCTCCGACCACCGCGGTCGTGGTCCTGACCGGCCACCAGGACGACCAGGCCGGAATCGCCGCGGTCGGCGCCGGGGCCCAGGACTACCTGGCCAAGGACAACGTCGACGGCCCGCTGCTGGTGCGGGCCTTGCGCTACGCGTGGGAGCGCAGCCGCTCCGAGCGGTTCGAGCAGCAGTTGTTGCAGCACCAGCTCGTGGCGAGCGAGAACGCCCGGCTCGAACGCGGCCTGCTGCCCAGTCCGCTGGTCCGGGACCCGGGGCTGCGGCTGACGGTCCGGTACCGGCCCAGCCGGGAGCGTGCGCTGCTGGGCGGGGACTTCTACGACGCGATCGAGCTACCGGACGGATCCGTGCAGCTGATCATCGGTGACGTCTGCGGGCACGGCCCGGACGAGGCCGCACTCGGAGTGGCGCTGCGGATCGCGTGGCGGTCGGTCGTGTTGTCGGGCATGCCGATGGCACGAGCCCTGGGCATGGTCGAGAAGCTGCTGGGCGTCGAAGCGATCGAACCGCTTTTCGTGACAGCCTGCGCGGTCACCGTCGCCGCGGACCGCCGGTCGCTGCGGATGGTCCTGGCGGGGCATCCGCCGCCGCTGCTGGTCGACGGCGATACCGGCGCGCGGCTGCTGAGCGCGCACCTGAGACCGCCGTTGGGCATCGCGCCGGGCAGTCCGTGGCGCGAGCACGACGTCGCGCTGGGCGGGGCCTGGTCGTTGCTGCTCTACACCGATGGCGCCTTCGAAGGCCGCGCTCCGGACGGGCGCCGGTTCACCGGCCACGAGCACGCGGTGGACGCGGCGGCGCGCGTGGTTTCCCGGCGACGTCGCGGCGACGTCCTGGACGAGGTGATCCAGGCGGTCGACGAGATCCACGGCGGGCCGCTCGACGACGACCTGGCCCTGGTCTTGCTGACCTTCGACTCCGAGGAGCGGTCTTGACGAGCCACGAACCCGCCGCGGGCCGCGTCCGGTCGATCACCACGTGGGCGTGGATCACGGGCGTGGTCGCCTCGGTGCTGCTCGCCGCGGCGATCATCGCCGGCGGGTTCGCGGTGACGAAGCTGTCGGCCGCCCGCACGGCCCTGCTCGACGTCACCGGCCCCCAGGTGCTCCAGGCCAACGCTCTCTCGGCCGCGCTGGTGAACCAGGAAACCGGGATCCGCGGCTTCCAGCTGACCCGGGAGCCGCAGTTCCTCCAGCCTTATCGGGACGGTTTGGCCGCCCAGGAAACCGCGGAGGCCGAACTCCGGCGCCTCGGCGCCGTCGCGGGGACACCGGGCGGCGCCGATCTCGCGGCCGTGCTGCGGGCCGCCGACGAGTGGCGCCGGGTGATCGCCGACCCGGTGCTTTCCGGGGCGGCCGTCCCACCCGCCCGGCTCCTGGACGGCAAGACCCGCTTCGACGGGCTGCGCGCCGTGCTGGCCACCCAGCAGAGCCACCTCGACGCCGACCGCACGGTGGCACGCGGGAACCTCGCGGATGCCGCCGGTCTGCTCACGGCCATGCTGGTGACGATCGCGGTGTTGTTGTGCGCGGCGATGGCGGCGGTGTTCACGGTGCTGCACCGCACGGTGATCCGCCCGATCCGGAGGCTGGCCGGCGAGGTCCGGAGCGTGACGCTGCACGACGTCACGCGGCACGTCCGGGGCACCGGGCCCCGGGAGATCCGCGACCTCGCCGGGGACGTCGAATCCCTGCGCGCCCGGATCGTGGACGACCTCGCCCGGCTGGAGCACGCCAAGACACTGGTGCAGGCCCGTACCGAGGAGCTGGAGCGGTCGAACTCAGACCTCGAGCAGTTCGCCTACGTCGCCTCCCATGACCTGCAGGAGCCGTTGCGCAAGGTCACCAGCTTTTGCCAGCTCCTGCAGAAGCGCTACCAGGGCCACCTCGACGAGCGAGGGAACCAGTACATCGGCTTCGCCGTGGACGGGGCCAAGCGCATGCAGGTGCTCATCAACGACCTGCTCGCTTTCTCCCGCGTCGGGCGCCGCACCGGTGAGCCGAGCGAGGTCGACACCGGCACGCTGCTGGCGGCGGCGACCGCCAATCTCGATGCCACGATCACCGAGACCGGCACCCGGATCACCCGCGGCGACCTGCCGACCGTGACCGGAGAGCCCGCACTGCTGACCGCGGTGTTGCAGAACCTGGTCGGCAACGCCGTCAAGTTCCGTGGCGAAGACCCGCCGGTGGTGCACGTCGCGGCGGAGCGCCAAGGTGCGGTGTGGCTGTTTTCGGTGACCGACAACGGCATCGGGATCGGCGAAGAGTACGCCGAGCGCATCTTCGTGATCTTTCAGAGGCTGCACGGCCGGGCGGACTACCCCGGTACGGGGATCGGGCTCGCGATGTGCCGCAAGATCATCGAACACCACGGCGGCACCATCTGGCTGGACACCACCCACCACGGTGGCAGCCGGTTCTGCTTCACGTTGCCTGCCACGCCCATCGCAGCTCCGACGCTGGTCGGTGCCGTACCGGAAGGAAAGTCACGATCATGACCGAGGGCAGCGAGCCGATCGACATCCTGCTGGTCGAAGACGATCCCGGTGATGTGCTGATGACGCGGGAGGCGTTCGAGCACCACAAGATCCGCAACAGCCTGTCGGTGGTGTCCGACGGGGAACAGGCGTTGCAGTTTCTGCGCCGGGAAGGGGCTTACGCGGATGCGCCGCGGCCCGGGCTGATCCTGCTGGACCTGAACCTGCCCCGCAAAGACGGTCGCGAGGTGCTCAGCGAGATCAAGGCCTCGCCCGAGCTGCGCAGCATCCCCGTGGTCGTGCTCACCACCTCCGAAGCCGAGGAAGACATCGTGCGCAGTTACGACCTGCACGCCAACGCCTACGTCACCAAGCCCGTCGACTTCGACAACTTCGTCGAGGCGGTCCGGCAGATCGACAACTTCTTCGTCACCGTCGTCAAGCTCCCGCGCTGACCGTTTCGCAGAACCGTTGCCGCCGTTTCCGGCTCGCGCCCCGAGCCGGTTTCCCACCCGGTCGAGGGAAGTTCCCCGCCCCGGCGCCGTGAGAGGCTTCCGATGAAGAGGGGATGGCGCGTGGAAGAATCACGAGGCGGCGCGGGCGGGATCGCCGCGGTCGCCGGACCGGAGCTGCTGGCCTTGCTGGACGCGGTTCTGGACCGGGTGGACACCGACCTGTCCGGGACTCTCGGGACGGCGCTGACCGTCCGATCGGGGGCAGGCCGGGCACCGGCGATCCTGGCTGCCACCGGAGCCGGTCATCTGGTGGAAACCGCCCAGCTCGTTCGAGGCCGCGGACCCGTCGCCGACGCCCTGCGGTCAGGGCAGCCGGTTGTCACCGAGGACGTCCGGTCGGATCCGCGGTGGCCCGGCCTCGACGAGGCCGTGATCGGAAGCGGCCACGCGGACCTGACCAGAGCGTGGGAGCCGGTGCGGGGGATCGGCGTGGTCACCGGCCTTTGCGCGGGAAGCCTCATCGCCTTGTCCGCCACGCTGGACCGGCCGGCCGGGGTGAGCACGATCGTCAAGCTCGCGCGGCTGATGGCGTTGGTGCGCGGTGCGCTGGAACTGGCCGTGGCTCGGCCGCCCGCGGGCCCGGAAGACCACACACTGGCAACGGATTCCCGCGGCGTGCTCGACCGAGCGATGGGAGTGGTGATGGGGGTGGTCCGGTGCGACGCCGCCCAAGCTTGGCGGTTGCTGGTCGAAGCCGGCCGCCGGTTCGAACTGCGACCGGGTGACCTGGCGTCCGCTCTGGTGCAGACGTGCGCGACGACGGCGACGGAGCCGGTCGTGGCATCCGAGACCGCCCGGGACGCGGCCACCGCGACGTGGGCAGCGCTGCAGGCCCTCGGCGCGGCGACGGTGCGGAGGTCCTGACCGCTGGGTACGACAGGGAGAATCACCGCCGGCGGCGGCGGCACCGCCCGGAACAGCCGGGCACGGTCTTGTGCCGGGGCGCGAACACGAAGCCGGGTGGCTGCCCTCGCTGTTCGGGGAGCGGGCTGCCGCCGGTTCAGGGGCGCGGTGGGGTGCTCCGGGACCGCGAAGTCAGCGCGCCCCCACCGCGTCCGTTGTGCTTTCTCCGCTCGCAGTCCTGGCGGGTTTCCGCCGCGAAGAGGTCACCGGCTCACCGAGTGACCTCGGGTCTCGAGCGGCTTTCCGGATCCCGGGTAACCCGCTGCGGCGCATGCGAACCGCCAACGGCGAGGGTCGAAGGTTTTCCCCGGAATCCGGCGCGAAGACTTGACAACGCCGGCGAACCGACCGGCGCCCGGGCCGGGGTCATCCCGCGGGCGGAGTGACCGGTCCGGCTGAGCGCCGCTTGGCGGCGATCAGCCGGCGCAGTGCGTCTTCGCCGAGGCCACCCCAGATGCCGTAGGTCTCTTCGGTCGAGATGGCGTGCTCAAGGCACTCGGCCCGGACCGGGCAGCTCGAGCAGATCTCCTTGGCCGACTGTTCGCGGTTTCGGCGGGCGAAGCCGCGCTCGTTGTCGAAGTGGAAGAAAACCGCAGCGTCCATGCCGCGGCACGCTCCGCGTATCTGCCAGTCCCAGTTTTCGGCGACGACGGCGGGCAGACGGCTCACGTCGGTCATCGGGCAATCCCTTCCGTCGACGGCCGGGCCGGCCGCTGACCGGAGGACTACCCGGTGTTTGCCGGGTAAACCGGGCTCTCGCGAAGATCACCCGCGCGGGTGCGGTGTCGCCGGGCGGGTGACCGGGTACGCGCCCGGAATGAGCATCCCGAGCATCTTGGTCTCCGGCGCGAGCATCGCCGGACCGGCCGCCGCGTCCTGGCTGGCCTCGGCAGGATGGGACGTCACCGTCGTCGAACGCGCCGGGCAGGTGCGCGACGAGGGGCAGAACATCGACATCCGAGGCGTCGGGCGCGCGGTACTGCGTCGCATGGGGCTGGACGACTCCGTCGCACGCCACCACACCAGCGAAACCGGCCAATCCTTCGTCGACGCGGACGGCCGCGCCTACGCCCGGTTCCCCGCCGGCGGCGGCGAAGCGGACACCGGCCCCACCGCGGAACTGGAGATCCTGCGCGGACAGCTCGCCCGGCTGCTCCAGGAGCACTCCGCCGACGCGGTCGAGTACGTCTTCGGCGACCGGATCACCGCCCTGCACGACGACGACCGTGGTGTCGACGTGGAGTTCGCGCACGGCGCCGGGCGCCGGTTCGACGCCGTCGTGATCGCCGAGGGCTCACGGTCGCGGAGTCGTGACCTGGTCTTTCCGGAACCGGCGCTGCACGAGCTCGGGCTCCTCTTCGCTTACGCCACGATCCCGCGCACCGCCGACGATGACCGCCAGTGGCGCATCCACGTGGCCGGGCACGGCCGCCTGGTGCACCTGCGGCCCGACAACGTCGGCACCACCCGGGCCATGCTGACCCTGCGCACCGGCCTGCGCGGTCTCGACCAGCTCGACACCGGCAGCATCACCGCGATCCTGCGGGCGACTTATCGTGACGTCGGCTGGCAGGCCCCGCGGATCCTCGCCGCCCTGGACGACGCGCCCCTCTACGTCGACCAGATCACCCAGGTCCGCCTCCCCGCCTGGCACCACGGACGGGTCGCGGTGCTCGGTGACGCCGCCTGGTGCGCGGGCCCGTTCGGCACCGGAACCACCAACGCGCTGGCCGGTGCCTACGTTCTGGCCGGCGAGCTGGCCGCCACTCCGCACGACATTCCGGCGGCCTTCACCCGTTACGAACACATCCTGCGCCCGCAGACCGACCGCGCCCAGGCCGCCGTCATGCCCCGGATCGGACATCCGCACACCGCGTGGCAGCGCTCGCTGCTGCAGGCCGGCTTGCGTGTCCTCGCCGGGCCCGCGGGCAAGGTCCTGAACCGGATCCGCACCACGGCACCACCGGTCGACGTCATCACCCTGCCCGACTACCCGTCCCACGCGGGCGGGCGCGCCTGAACACGACCGAGGTCGCGTCAGCTCGCCGGCGCCTGGCGGTTCAGATCGGAGATGACGCAGCCGGCCAGCCGGTCGCCGGCGTCTCGCGCGTGGACCACGCACAGCTTGCCGGTCGCGCCGTCTTCGTCGGTGACGATCGCGGTGGCCGGTTCCGCGCAGGGGGTGTGGAGCCGGTCGTAGTCCCACTCGCGGTCGCAACCGGGGTCGGCGCACCAGGCACGGTCGCCGCCGGCGCGCAGCGTGACGCCGTGGGCCGGGCAGATGCCCCACGGGACGTCGCACAGCCCGGGATCGCGGGAAACGCGGACCCGGGCGAGGCTTTCGGCGGTCCGGGAGAGCTCGTCGGTGTAGTCGCTCAGGTCGTGGGTCGCCTTGGCGACGGGCCGGGCTAGCCGGTGCAGGCTGTCGTCGGGCGCGGTCTGCAACCGGGCGGCGACCTGCGCCGTCCGGGTGGCGAGCGCTTCGGCGTCCGCAGCCAGTGCGCGCAGCTCGGCCGGCGAGGGTTCGGGCGTGGTCGGCTCCGACATGATCGTCCTCGGTCGTGCGGAAGGGTGAGCGGACTGCGCAGGTACCCCGAACTCGCCGTCCTCAACCGCCTACACGGCCCCGCTCGTCTCCGCGTGCCACGGAGGCGTCACGTCCGGAGCGAAGCGGCGCCAGAGCGCCCGGGCCTCGGCCAGCGGCGTTCGGCGATCGACGTGCAGCGCCGCCAGCGAGGGAAGCGTGGCGCCGGATTCGAGCAGTGAAGCGAGCTGCGCCGGATCGACGCCGAGGACCCGGACGTGCCGCTGGTGCGCGATCAGGTGCAGCCCGGCCACTTCGACCCCGCGAACGTCGACGTGGATCAGGCTCGGCAGGGCCGCCAGCTGCGCCACATCCACGGAATGCTTGAGCCCCTTGACTTCCAGCCGCCACAGGCGGTGCCCGGCCAGCGCGTCCAGGTCGGCTCGGTCCGCCTCGATCGTCAACGCCTCCAGGGCCGGGAAGGAGGACAGGTCGCCGGTGACGTGGGTGGCGCGGTTGATCCGCAGCTCACGGAGGTTCGGAAACCCGTGCAGCACGGTGAGGTCGAGCGTGTCCGCGTCGTTGACGTACAGCTGCTGCACCAGCTCACGCTCGGCGATCTCGTGCGTGGCCAGGTTCCCGATCGCCGGAATGTTCAGCACCTCGCTGTGCTCGCGGAACGTGCTGTCGCGCAACGAAACCTCCGGGTCGAGGAACACCTCGCCCTCGTAGTCCTCGTACCTGCCTGCGTGCAGCGCGTCGACGACCTCGGTCAGCATCGCGGTGATCGAGGGCGCGACCCAGCGCGGCGGGCCGTGGATGTCACGGCCGTACTCCAGTACCTGGCCCGCGCGACCCGAGGGGCCGGGATCAAGATCCGCGCACAGGTGGTTCATCGCCCGGTCGCCGCCGAAGGTGAGCCACCAGTCGCTGCGGGAAAACCGTTTGACGTGACCGAACGGCGGGGTTTCGAACACCACGCCGGTGTCGGTGACGCTGTCTTCCCAGCCGTACGAGCCGGGCGAGCCTTCGAGGTATTCGGCGAGCACACGGTTCAGCGGGGTGCACGAATAGGGACCCAGCAAGCCGGTTTGCCCAGGATCACCGTCCGCCACGCGGTACAGCGCGCGCAGGTCGTCGGGCAGGCGGACGCCGATGCGTCTTTCCGCGGCCGCGAGGTCCGCTTCGGTGCGGCCGGACGGCCACGGGGGAGTGTGGCCTTTGACGCGCTCGTAGTGCCGCGCGAACTCGGCGCACAACCGGGTGATCTCCGCGAGCACGGCGGGGTCCGTCGGCGCTCCGACCGGATCGGCCGCGAGGGGACGCCGGAGCCCGGGGCGCGGGTGGTTGGGGTAGCGGAAGCGGTCGTCGAACACGAGCCAGCCGTCGTCGTCCGGGGCGAGCGCCCCACCGGCGGTGAGGTGGTACGCGCCGTCCGCGCTCAAGTGCAGCTCGTACGTTCCGGGCCGCGAGCCGAACAGGCCGCTCAGGTCACCTGTCCGCACCCACTCCTTCGCCGGGCTCCACGCGTCGATGGCCAGTCCGCCGGCGACCCGCACCCGCAGCACGGCTTCCCCTTCGCCCGCGCCCTCACGCAGGGCGGTCGCCATGATGTGCGCAACCCGGTCGAAATCCATGCCGGGCGACGCTAGCACGGGGCAGCGAGACCCGGGCGCCGGTGATCACGCGGCCGAGTAGGGTGACAAGCGGTTGAGCAGCCAGCCACGCCCGCGCGCAGCGCGATGTGCCCGCCGACGCTCGCCTCACCCAGCCCGTCGACGGCGACAGCTTCGTCAACGCCGTCCGTCGGATCGGAGCAGCCTGTGGTCACCTTGGACATCTGGTACCGGCATCCTGGTCCGGACACCACACATCCGGACGGAGCCACCGTGGTGGTGGCGCTCGCCGGGCAGCTGAACGCCTTTCTGGACCAGGTGCTGGCCGAGACCGAGGACGACGCGCTGCCGCCGATGATCCAGGTGGCGGTCGCCGACGACTACGCCGCACCGGTGCTGGAGGTCGGCCTCGGCCCGGAGTACGGCTTCCTCCACTGCCTGTCCCGCGACAGCAGCTGGTCGGTGGAGGACGCCGGCCGGGCGGGCTTCGTCCAGTACCGGTACCTGGCGGAGGTGCGCGAGATTCCGGCCAACGCGGAAATCCCGCTCGCCCAGGTTCGCCTGGCCCTCGAGCAGTTCCTCGCCACCGGAACCCAGCCCAAGGGTGTCACTTGGCTGAGGCGATGAAGGTGTGCTTCCGGGCGAGAAGGTCCGGCCGGCTGCCGTGACGCCGGTCACTGCCGGTTTGCCGGATCGTGGGGCCGGGCAGCCTGCTGCCGGATCCAAAGGGTGTTCGGCTTCACGGTCCGGGGGTGGGCATGGCGCGGTGGGAATACCGATGGCCGGCGGCCGTAGCGCTGGTGGCCGTCACCTCGGCGGCATTGGTCTCGGCCGCGGCTCTCGGCCACCCCGGTCCAACGCGGACGCAGGCGGAGCCGCCGAAGCAGGACGTCGCCGTCATGTCGGCGCCGCCGATCGCCACTTCGCCCGCCCCACCGGCCGAGGAGTCCCGCGCACCGCAACCGGTCGACGCGGCTGCTCCGGTTTTCCCGCGGGCTCCGGCGAGTGCCGGGCCGGGGCACTCGCACGTCGTCATCGACGACGAGCAGCCGGTATCGGCCGTCGGTGACTGTACCTCGGCGGAGATCACCGCCACCCTCGTTTTCCGGGGCTCGGCCATGGGCAGCCGTTATGGCGGGATCCAGTTCACCGCCGCTGCCGGCGTGACGTGCACTTTGCCCGGCTCGCTCCCGGTTTCGATCCTCGGCGCGCCGGCGCTGACGGTGCAGTCCGACGCCTCTCCGGAAGCGGCGGCCGTGACGATCTCGGACGGCTCCTCGGCGTACGTGCCCCTGCGGTGGTCGGTCGTGGAAGCCGCCGAGCATCAGGCGACGCCCTTGTCCCTCCGGGTCGTCGCCCCGGCTCGGGTCTCGCCGCGCGGCGAAAGCAGCGTCCCCGAAATCGTGCTGCGCTGGAGTTTCGGCGCGGTTGACGCCGCACCGGGGAACAATGATCTTCGGCTCGGGACGCTGACCGGGGGTGCGGTGCCGGTCGACCGGTGACACCGCTCGTCCGCCACTTCGTGATTCAATACGCCTCCACGAGGAGGCCGGATGGGCAACACCGCCGGGACGCGGTTCTTCAGCTCGAGCGAGGTGGCTCGGACACTCGGGGTGTCGCAGGTGACACTGCGCACCTGGGAGCAGCGGTACGGGATCGGCGCCGCGGAGCGGGAAGCCAACGGCCGGCGCCGGTACACGCTCGAAGACGTCGACCGGCTGCGGCGGATGCGGGCTCTGCAGGCCCAAGGGACCAGCGCGGGCGACGCCGCGCGGCTGGTGCTGGAGCGCTCGGCCGCCGGGGTGACCGCCGGGCAGCGCCGGCAACGGCTCGCCGAGACGGCGGAGCAGCTCGACCTGGCCACCATGGGAGGCCTGGTCGAAGACGCGCTCGGCAGTCTGGGGGTGGCGAAGACGTGGACCGAGGTCGTCGCGCCGGTGCTGCGCGCCATCGGAGAGCGGTGGGCGCGCGACGGTGACCGCACTGCCATGGCCGCGGAATGGGCGCTGGCGGCGGCGGCCTCCGGGGCGGTGGACCGGTACCAGGCGCCGGCGCCGCGGCGGGCCGGTCTTTCCCCGGTCGTCTTCGTCTGCGGTCCGGCGGAGCGCCACGAGCTGCCGGTCAAGATGCTCAGCGCCGCGCTGAACGACGACGGGGCGCCGGCGATGTTCCTGGGCGGCCTGGTGCCGCTCGACGTCCTGCGGGTGGTCGCCGGCCGGTTCGCGCCGAGCGACGTGGTGGTCTGGTCGATGACGGCGCAGTCCGCGGACGTGCGGATCTTGCGGGTTCTGCACGGCGAAGGCGTGCCGGTGCGTCCGGCCGGCCCCGGCTGGCGGGGGCTGCCGACGGTGGGTGAGCCCCTGCCGCCGTCCTTCACCGCGGCGCTGGCCGGGTTCGGCGGCTGACCGTCCGGGCGACTGTCCACGAGGGTGGCGTCATCGCCGCTTCCGTTCCAGGGCAAGGTTTTTTCGATCAGGTCAGGGTTGGTGGACTTCGATGAACTCGCCGTACGGCAGCCGTTTGATGATGCCCGTTTCGATGCTGTGCTCCAGCACCTCGCGGTCGGCCCGCTGCAGGCCCGGGCAGAGCCGGTACGTGAGGGAGGGTGAGCACGAGGAGAAGGCGATCGCCATCGCGCCGATCGAGGTGCGGACCGGTGCGTCGCGCGGGCGCCGGAGAGTTTCCTTTCCAGGAAGGGATAAGTCAGCAGCAGTTGCACGAGAACCGCGATTCCGACGGCGCCGGCGAAGAACATCGGGGCACGGTGTGGTCGCCGATGTGGAGCCCCCGCGGCGCCCAGATCGGCAGCAGCCCGTCGGCCCACCCCGTGCACCAGTCCGGCTGCTACCCGCGCATGTTCTTGAAGCCTTCTCGACCTCTTGGGCGACGTGCTTGCATCGAAAATGAATCGAAGAATACGTGCTGGATCGGCGGATTTCGTCCCGGATGACTACCGTGAACCCAGTCATTGAGTCGAATGTGCATCGGAGGTGTCGATGAGCGCGGAGTTCTCCTGCGTGGTGCCGGCCCCGCTGGACGAGGTGTTCGCCTGGCACGGCCTGCCCGGGGCGATCACGCGGCTGACCCCGCCGTGGCAGCCGGTGCGGGTCGGCGCGGAAGCGGACTCGCTGCGAGACGGCACGGCCGCGCTCTTCCTTCCCGGCGGGCTTCGCTGGGCCGCGGCGCACCAGGCCGCGGGCTACCGGCCGCCGCACCAGTTCGTCGACCGGCTCGCCACCCCCGTGCTGGCGTCGGTGCTGCCCTGGCGGCACACCCACCGGTTCGACGCCGATGGTCCCGGCCGCACGGTGGTCACCGACCGCGTCGAGACACCACTGCCGACGGCGTTCCTGCGGGCCATGTTCGCCTACCGCCACCGGCAGCTGGCCGACGACCTCGCCGCGCAGCGGCGGTACTGGCACGAGCCGCTCACCGTCGCGGTGACCGGCGCGAGCGGCCTCGTCGGCTCGGCGCTGACCGCGCTGCTGACCACCGGCGGCCACCGCGTGATCCGCCTGGTCCGCCGCGAAGCCCGTACCCCCGACGAACGGACGTGGCGGCCGGAGGATCCCGAGGAGAAGCTGCTCACCGGGGTGGACGCGGTGGTGCACCTGGCCGGGGCCTCGGTGGCCGGCCGGTTCGACGGGCGCCACCGGCGCGCCGTGCGCGACAGCCGGCTCGGCCCGACCCGCGCGCTCGCCGAACTGGCCGCCCGCACGCCCGACGGGCCCGGCGTGTTCGTCTCGGCGTCCGCGGTCGGGTACTACGGCCCCGAGCGGGGAGACGAAGTGCTGGGCGAGGACGCGGCCCGCGGCGACGGGTTCCTGGCCGACGTCGTCGACGAGTGGGAGGCGGCCGCCGAGCCCGCGGCCGGCGCCGGGATCCGCGTCGTCCGGGTGCGCACCGGGCTGGTGCTCAGCCCGCGCGGTGGCGTGTTGCGGCTGCAGTACCCGCTGTTCGCGGCCGGGCTGGGCGGGCCGCTCGGCGCGGGCCGGCAGTGGACACCGTGGATCGGCCTCGACGACCTGACCGACGTCTACCTGCGCGCGCTCACCGATCGCACGCTCGAAGGCGTCGTCAACGCGGTGAGCCCGGAGCCGCTCCGCAACGCCGAGTACACCCGGGTGCTGGCCCGGGTCCTCGCGCGACCGGCGGTGCTGAAGGTGCCGCGGTTCGGCCCGGAGCTGGTGCTCGGCCGCGACGGCGCCCGCGAACTGGCCTTCGCCGACCAGCGGGTGCGACCGGGCCGGCTGATCGAGGCCGGGCACGTGTTCCGGCACCCGCGGCTCGAAGACGCGCTCGCCCACCTGCTCGGCCGGGCGAGCGCCCCGGCCGAGCGCCCGACCGTAGGAGAACCGGTATGACGACCGTGCACCGTTCCGCTCCCGCGCCCGTCGTGCTGGCCGGCTTCGTCGCCGTGGTGGCGGTGGTCGCCGCGGTCGGCAGCCTCGCGGCCACGCGGTCACGGGCCGTCTACGACGGGCTGAACCAGCCGCCGTGGGCGCCGCCCGGCTGGCTGTTCGGTCCGGTGTGGACCGTGCTCTACCTCCTGATCGCCCTGTCCGGCTGGCTGTTCTGGCGCGCGGGCGGCACGCGGCGCGAGTTCGCCTGGTACGCGGCCGGCCTCGTGCTCAACGCGGCGTGGACGCCGTTGTTCTTCGCCGCGGGCGCCTACACCGTGGCCCTGGTGGAGATCGTGGCGCTGGACCTCGTGATCGCCGGGACGGCGCTGGTGTTCCGCCGCCGCTCGCCGGCCGCCGCGGTGCTCCAGCTGCCTTACCTTGCGTGGACCCTCTTCGCGACGTCGCTCAACGCCGCGATCGTCGTGCTCAACTGATCGGACTGCTGTGATCGACACCCTCCTCGACCGTTCCGTGGTCCTCGGCTACTCGCGCGCGGGCTACCTGCTGCGCCGCCGGACGTGGCCGGCCGCCGACCCGCCTCCGGACGCACTGCGCGGCCGGGTCGCCCTGGTGACCGGGGCGAGCTCAGGCCTCGGCGAAGCTGTCGCGAGGGGACTGGCCCGGCTGGGTGCCGAGGTCGTCCTGGTCGTCCGCGACCTCGGGCGCGGTGAAGACGCGCTCGCCCGCGTCCGTGCCGCGGTGCCGGAGGCCAAGGTCCGGACCGCCCGGTGCGATCTGGCCGACTTCGCGTCGGTGCGCGAGTTCGCCGCCCAGGAGCCGCGCGTGGACGTCGTCGTGCACAACGCCGGTGTGCTGCCGCCCCGGCGTGACGAAAGCGTGGACGGGCACGAAGTCACGCTGGCCACGCACGTGCTCGGGCCGTTGCTGCTGACCGAGCTGCTCCGCCCCGCATTGCGCGCGTCCGCGGACGCGCGGGTGATCCTGATGTCCTCCGGCGGGATGTACACGCAGTCCCTCGCCGTCGACGACCCGGAGTACCTCGCCGGCCGCTACCGGGGTGCGACCGCCTACGCGCGCACGAAACGCATGCAGGTGGAACTGACGCCGCTGCTCGCCGAGCGCTGGCGCGCGGACGGCGTCGGCGTGCACAGCCTCCACCCCGGCTGGGCCGACACCCCCGGGCTCGCCACCTCGCTGCCGGCCTTCCGGCGGCTCGTCGGGCCGCTGCTGCGCACGCCCGACGAGGGCGCCGACACCGCGATCTGGCTCGGCGCGACCCGGCCCGCGCCACCGACGGGCCGGTTCTGGCACGACCGGCGCGAACGCCCCCGGCACCTGCTCCCGCACACCCGCGCGTCCGCCTCCGAGGCGGAGAGCCTGCTGCGGTACTGCCTGGACGCCGTTGACCGGTGAGCGGTCGATTTCCCTCGAGCGCGGCTCGCCCGGCCGCCTGGCCGAGCCCGCCCGGGCTCTCGCGTAAAGTCCGCGACGGCGAAGTTCAGCAGGCAGCTTCCCGGTCATTGCCTGTCCACGAGCTGCGAGGTTCGCCATGGTGTTCTCGGTGAGCGATCACGGGTGCGCGACCGGGATCTTTCCGGCGTGAGCGCGAGCGAAGGGCTCGAGCGCTGGTGGAGCCGGCAGGTGCTGGACCGCGCTCCCTACGGCGTTGTCGTGATGCGCCGTGACACGCCCGCGGGCTTCGTGTGCGTGTACGCCAACAGCGCGGTCGTCGTGCACACCGGCATGGCCGATCCCTCCGGTGACGCGGTCAGCGAGCGGTTGGCGCCCGACCAGTCTGCCCCGTGGGACGCCCTCTACGAGCAGGTCTGGCGCACGGGCCGCACGGTCCGCCGCGTCCAGCGCCTGGAGGAGACCGGCCGTGACCTCGAGGTCGCGGCCTTCGCCCTCGACGGCGAAGGCCCGGAGCGGCTGGTCGCGATGGTGATCACCGACATCACCTCCCGGACCGAGGACGAGCTCGACCGGGAACGCGAGCGGCGCCGTACCGCCGAGATCGCGCTCGCTCTGCAGCACGCGATGCTCGGCCCCACGCACGACCTGCCCGCGAACATCGCGGTGCGCTACCGGCCGGCCCACGACGACGCTTCGGGCCGCCCGGACGAGGACCCGTTGCTGGTCGTGGGGGGCGACTTCCACGACGTCGTCCCGCTGCCGGGGGACCGGTGCGCGCTGATGGTGGGCGACGTCGTGGGCAAGGGCCTGAAGGCGGCGACGGTGATGGGGCAGTTGCGCAGTGCCGCGCGGGTGCTGTTGCTGGAGAACCGTGGTCCGGCGGAGACGCTGACGTCGCTGAGCACGTTCGCCGCCGATCTGGAAGGCGCGTTCTGCACCACCGTCTTCTGCGCGGTGGTGCACGTGCGCACCGGTCATCTCGACTACGCGTCGGCGGGGCATCCGCCGGCGTTGCTGAGCGTCCCGGGCGCCGGAGGCCACCGACGGCTCGGCGAGGCGGTGGGCACGCCGTTGGGGGTGCCGGCTCGCGGCGCGCGCGGTCAGGACAGCGTGCTGCTGCCGGCCGGTTCGCTGTTGCTGCTGTACACCGACGGCCTGGTCGAGGCGCGGCGCCAGTACATCGACGACGGCATCGACCGCGCCGGCGCGCTGCTCACGGAGCTGGGCGGCCGGAACCTCGACACGGTCGCCGACGCCCTGCTGGCGATCCAGCCCGAGACGTTCCTGCCGGACGACACCGCCTTGCTGCTGTACCGGCACCAGCCCTGACACCCGAGCCACGGGCGGCGGTGTCGGATGCTTTTCAGCCCTTGGCCAACCCCTCGAGCAGTGCCGCCGAGAACTCCTTCGGCTTCTCGATGTGCGGGCTGTGCCCGGTGTCTGCGATGACCACCTCGCGGTAGTGGCCGCCCGCCGCGGCGTAGCGGTCGAGGACGGCTCTGGTCTGGGTGACCATCGGCTGCGCGGGGTGGGTGTCCTCGCCCGGCCAGCCGGGCACCGCGCCGAGCCGGCCGAGATGGGCGAGGTCGAACAGGGAGGTGTCGGACACGATCTGGTCGTCGGCTCCCCGCACCCAGAGGATCGGGGGCTTGGACTCGATCGCGTCGAGGTCGTCGAGGCGGAAGTTGCCGGGCGCCAGGGTGTTGAGCACGCCCCGGGTGCCCGGCGCGACGCCCGGCCACGCGTCGGTCGTGGTGAAGTCGCCGGGGTAGTGGTCGTCGCCGACCCGGGTGGTGAGCATCGACTCGACGAAGTCGTCGAGGCGGGCGGGGTGGAACGGCGGTTTGACGTAGAAGGCCAGCAGCACCTGTCGCGGGGAGAACGGCGACTCGTCCGAGGTGTCGCCGTCCTTGAGCCGGGCGACGAAGTCGGGGTTGGCCCCACCGCCGCCCGAGCCCGTGCCCGCCGCGTCGACCGGCTCGCCGTCCGCGCCCTTGGTGCCGCCGAAGCCGTAGGGCGAGACCGGGTTGACCAGTGTCACGGTGCGCGCGAGCCCGTGGTGCTCGCGCAGCAGCTGCAGCACCACGCCGCCGCCCAGGCTCCAGCCGACCAAGTGCGCGGCGTCGATGCCCAGCGCGGCCAGCGTGGCGGCCACGTCGTCGGCGTAGTCGCGCACGCCCCGCGTCGCGTCCACCGGCAACGGGTCGGTGCCGCCGAAGCCGCGCAGGTCCACCGCGATCGGGCGGTACCGCGGCGGCAGGTCGAGCATCTGCTCCTGCCAGAAGGCAGAAGACGAGACGTTGCCGTGGACGAACACGACCGGCTCGCCGTGCTCGCGGCCCGCCACCTCCAGCACGTGCGCGGTCAGCCGGTCGGTCGGCACCTTCGCCGAGGTGATTCCGTCGAGAAGTGTGGTCACTGCCGTCCCTTTCACGCCAGCCAGCTGGTCACCTGGGACATCGACGCCGACGCCCAGCCCAGCTGCAAGTGGTTCACCGAACCGACCAGTGCCGTCGCGGCGAGGTGGCCGATGCCGGTGCTGTCCAACGCGCTGGTCACGAACACGATGCCGTCGCTCGGGCCGCGGTTCTCGTTGAACACGCCGACGATGGTGGGCGAGCCACCGGCCAGCAGGTACACCGAGACGCCGGCCGGGGTGCCGGCGGACTGGATGGTGGAGATCATCGACCCGGCGTTGATCGCGGCCTGGATGCCCGTCCCGTCGGTGTAGAAACCCTGGCCGCCGTAGTAGGTCGTGTACCAGTCCTGTTGCGAGCCGTCCACGCCGAACGTGCCGTCGAAGCGGGCCAGCATCTGCCGCTGCCCGGGGTAGGTGTCCCAGCCGGCCGTGGGTGTGATCGACAGTTCCGGGTGGTAGGTGTACCTGCCGTAACACGTCATCCTGGTGTGCGGGCTCGGCGCGTTGATGTTGACGCCGCACTCCGGCCAGATCGACAGGTCGTGCGCGTAACCGTGCGCGAACGGGTAGTCGTAGCCACCGTTCGGTCCGCCCAGGGTGATCAGCTTGCGCACGTCGCCGGCGTAGGCCCGTCCCCACGGGGGCTTCACCGAGGAGACGTACATCCGGGTGGACATCTCGCCCTTGCTCCAGCCGACCAGGTCGACCTGGCTCACGCCCAGCCGTGACTTGATCAGCGCGATCGCGTCGCCGACCTGCTGTGCCTGCTGGCGGTTCTCGCCCTGTTTGTGCGCGAAGCCGATGGCGAACACCCGGTACCCGCGGGAGCTGAGGTACTGCATCAGCCCGGTCGACGGGCAGGTCGCCGAGCCGCACCCGAAGCCGCCGGATTCGTTCGGATTGGCCCAGGCCCGGTCGGGGTTGTCGTTGGCGCCGTGGACCAGCAGCACCGGCGTGGCCTTCGCGCCGGTCGACCAGCCGGGTGCGGAGTAGAGCAGGAACCGCGACGAGGACGGCTGCGCCACCCCGCCGAAGAAGGTCAGCCGCTGCCCGTCCTGGTTGCCCCGTCCGTCCGGCGGGTACTGCTCGTCGGCGAATCCCGCTGTGGTGTCGCGGTACCGCTCCACCTTGTCCCACCCGTTGGCGACGGTGCCGAACGTCGCCTCCTTGGTCAGGTAGGCGGGATCGGCGGCGGCAACCGGCAAGGCCGGCGCGGCGACCTCCACACCGGCGACGAGGGCGGCAGCGACCACCAGGCTGAGCAGGCGCACGACGGGCTCCTCACGACATCGGGAGAACTCCGCAACTATGGGCCACCGGCCGAGCCGGGGCAATGTGCGCCGGCCACGCCTCGCGCGCCTCGGACATGGTTGTGGGCACCATATCGAGGGGTGCGGTCACCGGTTCGCCGAAGGTGTTCGGTCCAGGGTGCCTCGGGTGAGGGGCGGCCGCCGCGTCGACGTACACGCAGTGCCCGCTTCGAACACGCGAACGTGACCGTGTCCTCCCTGCACGACAACTGTCCGGGAGGTGCGTCACGACGGGCATCCAGCCGCTCATGCTCCCTCCCCGCACGGGCGTGCAAGAACCCGCTCTCGCTCCGGCCGAAGCGCTCGCAAGGGTAGGACGCGCGTCCGTGAGCATGGCGCGGGTTTCCGGCGGTGTGGCGGCGCCTCGGCCGGGTCAGGCAGCGCCCTGGTGTTCGTCGCCGGTGTCGAAGAAACGGTCCACGTACTCTTCCGGTGGCAACGCGCTGTCACGCAGCAGCGAAAACACCTCGCTGCCGGACACCAGCTTCTCGTTCCCCGTGGCATAGGCCTGTGCGAGCCCCACGTAAGCAGCCCCCATTTCCTTCGCGTACTCCCGCGCTTCCGTCTCGGCGAGCGCCAGCGCCGAGTCGATGTCGACCGCGTGCCACACCGTGACCCGCTCCTCATAGGAAGGTTCGACAGCTTCGGTCCACCGGAAGACGCACCGCACCCCGTACCACTCCGTCATGACTTCGCCCCTTCTCGGCTTCGCGGCAACCCGAACGCCGGAAACATACTGTTCTCGAAGCGAATCATGCCGCAGATCCGGACACGACCCGGTCCGGCGATGCGCCCGACCATCGCGACCGGAAGCCCGGCCCAGGTGGGTATCGCGAGTTCACCGTCACCGAGCACGGGTCGTCGTAGCCGCAGCGAGGAGAGGGATGCGAGGCTCGATTCGGCGAGAGCACGATCCGCGTGGCGTATCCCCTGGGCGACAAGGGTTACCGGTACGCTGACCTCGTCCGGGACTCCGGACGAGACCAACGAGGACCAGGCCGGGGTGTGGGTGCCGGTGATCGGGACCGTCGCCGGCGTGAGCGGGCTCGTGTTTTCGGTCGTGGCCGCCGTGAACTGGCGACGCCGGTACCGCGAGGTGCGCGCCAACGGTTGGCGGATCACGTTGCGTGCGCCCCTCCCTCTCGCCCAGCTGTCCTTCACCCGTATTTGACCGACTTTGGAATGGAAATGACCAAAGGGAATTGGGCCGCGTCCGTCGAGGCCGGAGTCGCCGCGTTCTGCGCGGGCGACGAACCGCCGAGCGACGACGAAGTCGAGGCCCGGCTGACCGGCGCCGGGGTCGAACCCTGGCTGGCCGAGCGGCTGCTGTTCTTCCTGCCGATGGCGTACGCGTGGCGGTTGCTGCCACAGGTCGCCTTCAAGGACACGATCCGGACGCCGAGCGGGCGAGTGCACCTGCCGGCCGAGCCGGTGTTCGTGGCGGCGTTGGCCCGCGCCGAGCAGGCGGACGACGCCGAGCTGAAGCGGATCGCCCTGCACAGCGCCGAGGCCAAGGGGGTCAACCAGCTCGTGGCGCGAGGCTCGAAGCCCGAGAACCTCGTGCTCATCGAGACGGAGTTGAGCGCGGACCTGCCGCCGGTCCGCAAGGGCGACGGGGGTGTGCCGTCGCCGACGGCCGCGTTCGTGGAGATGCTGCGCGATCACGGCGTCCGGCTCGGCCACCGGACGCTTGCCGACGCGCGGCTGCTCGCCCACCCCGCACCGCCCGGTTTCGTGCTGGGCCAGTTCGACTTCGCCGTGACACACCCGGCGCTGGCCGTCCCCCGCCTCGTGGTGAGCCTGCCCGGCCACGGTGGCACCTGGCGTGAGGCCACCGGCCTCGCGCTGCGTAAATTCGCCACGAGTGCGTTCCACCCGCTGCTCGACGGCTTGCTCAAGCCGGGTTCCGCCGCCGATCAGGTCGAGCGGGAACGGTATGACCATCCCGGCGGCGGATTCGACTTCGTCTCGAACACCCAGCTGGTGCTTCCCGCCGGGGTGCCGGTGCCCGACGCGGGGCCGCCGGTGGCGGGGCTGCTGGAAGCGCTGCGCGCCGAGCCCCTCACCCGGCAGGTTCACACGCTGTGGGTCTACGTGTTCGCCGAGGACGGCGAGGTGCGGGCCACCGAAGTGCGGTTGGACAACGCACCCTGGCCCGCAGGCGAGGCCGTGCTGGCCGCCCACGCCACGCCCCGGCTGGAGGGCGAGGTGACGATGCGGCTGTTCGGCCTGCTGGTGCCCACCGAGCAGACTGCCCGGCGACGGCGTCCGCTGCTTCGCCGCCTGAGCCGGTGATCGCCAGTACCGGGACTGCCGCGGATGACCGCGGTACAAAGCCGGGACCCATCGGGTCAGCGCCGATGCGGCATCGAGGCCGGCCACCGTCGGATCGAACGATGCTGTGGTTGGCGCAAGGTGCATCCGGAGCGAGCACAGCAAACGTCCTTCCTGGGCGTGCGAGGCAGACAAGAGCACCAGGTGTGAGCGGCCCGCGGGTTCGTCCTGTGGATCCGGCTCACCCAGAGACCAGGCACCGGCCTCACCCGTTCACCGTGCCTCGTCGTGGCTCGCGGTGTCGAGCTGCGCGACTGTCAGCTGACCTGCGTGGGGCCACCAGCCTGCGACCACCGACATCGGCAAGCAGATCGGGAACCGCCTTCAGCTGTCCATCATCGAAGCCACCTTCGCCAAGTTGCCTGACGTCGGCGACAGCACAAGCGTCATCGACGACCCGGCCCGCTGGCAAGTGAACCCGGAGCCACCCACTCATGACCGAACGCCGCACCCTCTGCGCCGTCATCGCCGCCCTCTTGATTTCGGGGCTGAGTGCCGGCTGCTCATCCAGCCGCCCGCCGAATCCGGCTGAGCCGTCGGTGTCGGTCCCGCCGATCCCCGGGGTCGGGATGAGCGGGGCCGGCCGGTTCCGCGCTGATCCGTGCGCCGCGGTCACCGTCGAGCAGCTCACCGCCCTCGGTTTCACCGGCGGTGATCGCAGCCGCGACGGGAACCGGTGTGTCACAAAGTTCGGTGCCGTCGCCAATGTCAGCACCTCGAACCGCGGCGACAGCCTGCAGATCTTGTATCAAGAGCACGCCTTGGGCCACGACACCGGTAACCACTGGGAGCCGATCACCGTCGAGACCATCTACCCGGCGGTCATCGTCTCCATCGACGAGAACGTCCCCAGCAAACAGGCCGACGGGCCGCGCGGCTGCACCCTCGCACTCGCCGCCGACAACAGCACCCTCGCCTACATCAACGCCGCCACTGCCGACCAGCCCGAAGCGGGTCCGTGGCAGCACGACCCTTGCGGTGCCGCGCAGAAGATCGCCGCGCTCACCGTCGCCAACCTGACTGCGTAGCCGATTCCCGCCGACGAACCGCTGGCCACCCCACTACGCGTCACGTAGTGAGCCTCGAGTCGAGACCGCTGATCTCAAGCAGCTCCGGTGTCAAGCGGGTGCCACGCGGCTGGGGTGTGCGGCTTCCGGCGCAGCCCGCACGCCGGAAGCCGCACGAGTCAGCCGACCTTCTGGATCTTCGCGTTGCGGATGAGCTGTTTGCCCGGCTGGTGAATCTGGTTGAAAGCCGAATCGTTGAGCAGCGCGCAGCTGCCGGAGGTCGCGGTCACGGGGACCGTGATGGATTTGGCGTTGTCCAGGTTCGTGACCTTCAGCATCGTGCCGACCGGGAACTGGTTGCTCGACGCGGCAGGCGAACCTGCCTCGCCGGAAAGGGTGACGGTCGAGCCCGGGCAGACCGTACTGCCGGCCCCTGCCGAGTCCTGGCTGTCCGCTGCCTGGGTGCCGGTGGCTTGGGTGCCGGTGGCCTGACCGCCGTCGGCTGCTGCGACGCAGTCCGCCGCGACGGCTGCGGCTTGCTGGCCGGCGCCGTTCTTCGCCAGGCCTTTCTGCTCGGTGGTCCCGCTGTCCATGCCGTTGGCCATACTTTGCTGTTTGGTGGCCCCGTTCATGCCGGTGGTCATGCCCTGCTGGTCCGCGGCCGCGTTCGAATCCGCCTGCGCGACGCAGTTCAGAAGGGCGGCGCAGGCCTGGCCGGCGGCCGCGTCCTGGGTGGCCGTGGCTTGCCCGCCGGCCGCGTTCGGGTCGGCTGTGCCGGCCATCCCGTTCCGAGCGCTGTTCTGATCCACGGTCTGGTCTTGACCCGCCGTGCTCTGTTGGTCGGCCATGCCGTTTTGGCCGCCGGCATCGACGGCTGCGGCCTGCTGGGCCAGGCACTGCTGAACGACCCCGCAAGCCTGGGCGGCCGCTGCGTCTTGTCCGGCGCCACCGGACTGGTCCGCTCCGCCCTGTTGAACGTCCATGCCGTTCCGGTTTGCCGCCTGGCCCTTCTGGCCGGCCATGTTCTTGTGCGCGGCACCCTTCTTGTGCGCACCGTTCTGAGAATTGTTCCCCTGCTGTGCTGCGCCGTTCTGGTCGGCCATCCCGCTCTTACCGGCTGTGCTCTGCTGGTCCGCCATGCCGTTCATGTCGGTCACGGCCGCGCTGTCGGCGACCGCGGCGCAGTCGACTGCCGCCTTGCTGGCCGCGACTTTCCCTGGGCAACCGGCGTCCTGGCGCCGCTGCTGGATCTGGTCGACCACGGCCTGGCGGTTGGCGATGCGAGCCGGTGACTGTGCGTCCGGAGCCTTCTGCTGGCTCGCGATGAAGCCGAGATTGTTCTGCAACGCGGTATCCAGCCCGGTGCAGCTCCCGGTGGCCGCGTTGCTCGCCGGGCTGCTGAGGGCGATCGCGGTGGCGGTCGCCCCCGCGACGCCCAGCAGGGCGACGAGTCCGATCGTCGCCGGCTTGCGGTGTCGTCCGGCGGTACGCAAGTGGGGCATCAGCCCCTCCTTTCAGGTCGCCACCTCACCACGGCACACGGCAGATCATCCTGAGTGGTTCAGAATTGTTTGGATTTGTCGAGAGCGTGCCAATCGTGTTAATGGTCGCTATCTGCGGCATATACCAAACTCAAGGTTAATGCGAGGTTAGCGCACTCGAAAAGCGAATTTGGCTTGGCTCGGCCGAATTTGCCGAGCCGACAGTCTGTCGACAGACCGCCGGTCACGTCCCGCGGCGTGGTAGCCGGGCTATCGCCGGCCCCAGCCCGCTGGTCCCGATCGCGCGGTCCCGGCTGCGAAGGGCATCTCCCGGACATCACCGTCCTCGATCAGCCGGGGCCGCAGCTGGCTGGTCGGCTCGCTGCCGTTCGCGGGGCTGATCGTGTTCCTGGTGATCGCGTGGCGCCGCGTCCGCCCGGCGCGCCGGCCGCTCATGGTGTGATCACCGCCGGGGCACGTGGTACCGGTGCTCGGGACGGCCCGCGGTGCCGTAGTTCAGGCTGAGGTCCAGCAGGCCGCGGCGCACGAGGTCGGCCAGGTACCGCTGCGCCGTGGCGCGGCTGACGCCGAGCTGCTCGGCCACCTCGGTCGCGGACAGCGCGCGCGGTGCGGTCCGGACCTGCTCCAGGACCTGGGCCATGGTCGCGGGCAGCCGCCGCCGGCCGGCCTGGTGCCCGGCCGGGCCGCGCAGGAGGCCGTAGAGCGCGTCGACCGTTTCCTGGTTCGCGACGTCGAGCCCGTCGAGGCTTTCGCGCAGCCGGCCGTACGCGGCGAGCTGTTCGCGCAGCTGCGCGAACCCGAACGGCTTGACCAGGTAGTAGACGGCGCCCAGCTGCATGGCCCGCCGGACGCTGTCGATGTCCTGCGCGGCGGTGATGACGATGAAGTCGGGCCGCGGCACGGTCTCGTGCAGGGAGCGCATCAGCTCGAGTCCATGTCCGTCGGGCAGGTACAGGTCAAGCAACAGGAGGTCCGGCCGGAGCGTCCGGACCAGCGTCCGCGCCTCGGCCAGCGAATGCGCCTCACCGGCCGCGACGAAGCCGTCGACGCGGCCGACGCCCGTCGCGTGCACCTGGGCGATCCGGTAGTCGTCGTCCACCACCAGGGTCCGGATCATCGGACCTCCGAGGCGAGGACCGGCAGCCGGACCTCGAACGCGCCGCCCGGCCCCGGCGCCACGGTGATCCGGCCGCCGAGCCGGACGACCAGCCGGTGCACCAGGGCCAGGCCCAACCCTCGCGGCAGCCCGCTGCGGGGCGGCTTGGTCGTGTAGCCGTCCTGGAAGACCCGGTCCACGAGCTCGGTGGGAACGCCGGGGCCGCTGTCGGTGACGGACACGGCGATGGCGCCGTCGTCGTGGGCCAGCCGCACCACGACCTCCCGCGGCGCGGGCGTGTCGGCCACGGCGTCGAGGGCGTTGTCGACGAGGTTGCCGACGATCGTGAGCAGCGCGTCCGGCGCCGGCTGGTCGAGCCGCGAATCCTCGGACACGGTCAGCCGGACGTCCCGCTCGGCCGCGATGGTGATCTTGGCCAGCAGCAGCGCGGCCAGCGACGCGGGCGCGATGCGGGAGCGCAGCTCTTCGGCCTGCCCGGTGCTGCCCGCGGAGATCTCGTCGAGGTAGGCCATCGCCTCCTCCTGGTCGCCCATCCCGACGAGCACCGACAGGACGTGCAGCCGGTTGGAGAACTCGTGCTGCTGCGCGCGCAGCGCGTCGGTGAGCCCGGTGACGCTGTCCAGCTCGCGCAGCAGGGCTTCCAGCTCGGTGCGGTCCCGCAGGGTCACCACCGAGCCGACGTCGCGCCCGCGCACCCGCACCGGCATCCGGTTGGCCACCAGGAGGTGCTCGTCGGTCAGCACGATCTGATCGATCCCGTCGCCGCCGAGCACCTCACGCAGACGGCCCTCCGGCACGACCTCGTCGAGGGTCCGGCCCAGCTCCGCGCTCCGCCAGCGCAGCAGCCGCCGGGCCTCGTCGTTGACCATGGTGAGCCGGCCTTGCCGGTCGAAGGCCACGACCCCTTCCCGGATGCCGTGCAGCGTGGCTTCCCGCTCCTGCAGCAGCGACGCCAGTTCGTGCAGCTCCAGCCCGAACGTCATCCGCTTGAGCCGCCGGGCGAGCACGAGCGCGATCAGTGTCCCGGCCAGCAGCGCCGCGCCGGTGTAGCGCAGCAGGGTCGGCACCTCGGCCCAGAAGTGCTGGGAGACATCGGTTTCCAGGATTCCCATCGAAACCTCGCCGGCCAGGGTGCCGTCCGGTGCGCGCAACGGCGCCTTGCCGTTGGCCGAGTCGCCGAGGCTGCCGGCGTCGAGGCCCACGTGGCTCCGCCCGTCGAGGGCGATCACCGGCTCTTCGATCCGCCGTCCGACGAGCGCGGGGTTCGGGTGGGAGTGCCGGATCCCGTCGCGGTCGATCACCACGACGTAGGCGGCGCCGGTCGCGGTCCGGACGTCCTCGGCGACCCGCTGGACGGCGCCCGTCCGGTCCCCGGCGGCGATCCCGGCGCGGACGGCCGGGTCGGCGGCGACCGCTTCGGCCACCGACAGGGCCTGCCGTTCGCTGTAGCGGTCCAGCAGGTCGCGCGTGACCTGCGTGTAGAGCGCGAAACCGAGCACCATGGTCACGACCAGGATCGCGAGCACGTACCCGAGGATCAACGACGAGAGTGCCCTGGGATGGCGCACAGCGGCCTCCTCGCGTCTTCGCCGACGATCCCGGGAGTGTCCTCCACCGCGTGCTAACGCGAGGGAAACCGGGCTGGCAGAACGCGCAAAACCTGCGGATACGCGGGTAACCGGCCAAAGCCGCACAACGCTGTCGCCGGGCCGCGAGGCGGACCTAGGGTCCCCGGCCCATGGACACCTCAACTCCGACGGCGATCCGGCTGCGGAACGTCACGAAGCGGTTCGCGACGCCGTCCGGGCGGATGTACACCGCGCTGGCCGACCTCGACCTCGAGATCGGCGCCGGCGAGTTCTGCGCGGTCGTCGGCCCGACCGGGTGCGGGAAGTCGACCACGCTGACGCTCGTCTCCGGCCTCGAACGCGCGTCCACCGGGCAGGTGCTGGTGGACGGCGGCGAAGTGACCGGAATCGACCCGAAGGTCGGGTTCGTCTTCCAGAACGACGCCGTGCTGCCGTGGAAGACCGTGCTGGGCAACGTCTCCGCCGGGCCGCTGTGGCGCGGTGGTGACAAGCGCGACGTCCGGGACCGCGCCCGCGACTGGCTGCGGCGGGTCGGGCTGTCCGGCTTCGAAGGCCACTACCCGCACCAGCTCTCGGGCGGCATGCGCAAGCGCGTCGCGCTGGCCCAGTCGCTGATCAACGAGCCCGGGATCCTGCTGATGGACGAGCCGTTCAGCGCGCTCGACGTCCAGACCCGCTCGATCATGTCCGACGAGCTGCTGCAGCTGTGGCAGCTGACCCGCCCGACGGTCATCTTCGTGACGCACGACCTCGAAGAGGCCATCGCACTGGCGGACAAGGTCGTCGTGCTCACCGCCGGGCCCGGCCGCGTGAAGGCCGTCTACGAGATCGACCTCCCGCGGCCGCGCACGGTGCAGGAGATCCGGTTCCAGCCGCGGTTCGTCGAGCTGTACCGGCAGATCTGGACGTCGTTGCGCGACGAGGTCCAGCTCGCCTACGCCCGCACGACCACGCAGGCCGCGTCGTGACGGCGCGGATCGCCGCGCCGGAGGAGACGGCCGGTGCGCTCGAGGAAACCACCGCCAGGACCCGGGCGCGGCGACGTCAAGTCCTGGTGAACGTCGCGCGGGTCGCCGTCGCGGTCGTCTTCCTCGGCGCCTGGGAGCTGGCCACGGACTTGAACGTCCTCGACCCGTTCTTCTTCGGCCAGCCCAGCGCCATCGTGCGCCAGCTGGGGGAGTGGTTCCAGCACGGGACGGACGCCGGCTCGATCTGGGAACAGATCGGCGTCACGCTCGAAGAGGCGTTCCTCGGCTTCGGGATCGGGCTCGTCCTCGGCGTCACGTGCGGGGTGGCGTTCGGCCGGGTCCGGCTGCTGTCGCAGATCTTCGGGCCCTACATCAAGATCATGAACTCGATCCCGCGGATCGTGCTCGGCTCGATCTTCCTGGTCTGGCTGGGGCTGGGCATCGAGTCCAAAGTGGCCCTCGCGGTCGTGCTGGTGTTCTTCGCCGTGTTCTTCAACGCCTACCAGGGCACCCGCGAGGTCGACCGCAGCTACATGGCCAACGCCCGGATCCTCGGCGCGTCCCGCGGCCAGGTCACCCGCCAGGTCGTCCTGCCTTCGGCGTTCACCTGGATCATCGCCAGCATGCACATCAGCTTCGGCTTCGCGCTGATCGGCGCGATCGTCGGGGAGTTCCTGGGGGCCCAGCGCGGCCTGGGCCTGCTCATCCAGCAGGCGCAGGGCAGTTTCAACCCGAACGGCGTCTTCGCCGCGATGGTCATCATCGCCGCCGTCGCCCTGATCACCGAAGGCTTCATCGGGCTGCTGGAAAGGAAGCTGCTCGCCTGGCGCCCGCCCGTCACCTCGACCGGCGCGGACCTGTGAACCCCCTGGAACGAAGGAGTTCTTCCATGAAACTGCTCGTCACGTCCGCGCTGGCGGTCTCGTGCCTGGTCCTCGCCGGCTGCGGCGGCTCGTCCACCCCGGCGACCGCGCCGTCGAACGCGCAGGGCCAGACGGTGGTCAAGCTGATGGTCGGCGGCGCCAACAAGCAGATCTACCTGCCGGCGAAGCTCACCGAACGGCTCGGGTACTTCAAGGAGCAGGGCCTGGACGTCCAGCTCTCCGACGAACCCGCCGGCGTCGACGCCGAAACCGCGATGCTCGCCGGCCAGGTCGACGGCGTCGTCGGGTTCTACGACCACACGATCGACCTGCAGGGCAAGCGCAAGTCGGCCGAGTCGGTGGTGCAGCTGCTGCAGGTGCCCGGCGAGGTCGTGCTGTGCCGCACCGACGTCGCGGACCAGATCCATTCGCCGGCGGACTGGAAGGGCCGCAACCTCGGGGTGACCGGGCTCGGCTCGTCGACGAACTTCCTCACCAAGTACCTGGCCGTGCGCAACGGGTTGCAGGCCGCGGACGTCCATTCGGTCGCGGTCGAGGCGGGCAACACGTTCATCGCGGCGATGCAGCACAAGTCCATCGACTGCGGCATGACCACCGAGCCGACGATCTCCGCGCTGCTGAACACCGGGCAGGCGAAGGTCCTCATCGACATGCGCACGGCGGCGGGCGCGAGCCAGGCACTGGGCGGCGTCTACCCGGCTTCGGCGCTGTACATGCAGACGTCCTATGTGGACGCCCACAAGGACGTCGTGCAGAAGCTGGCCAACGCGTTCGTCAAGACGATGAAGTTCATCGCCAAGAGCAGCGCCGACCAGGTCACCGACAAGATGCCGCCGGAGTACTACACCGGCGTCGGCCGCGCCGCCTACGTCAAGGCCCTGGCCGACGAGAAGGGCATCTACACCCCGGACGGCGTCATGCCCGAGGGCGGCCCGCAGACTGTGCTGAACGTCCTGTCCGCGTTCGACCCCAACGTCAAGGGGCACAACGTCGACCTCGCCAAGACGTTCACCACCGAGTTCGCGCTGCAGGCGAACAAGAGCGCCGGCTGACGGCCTAGAGTGGGCGGAAGACCGAGGAAAGGCAGGACGTATGCGGCCGTATCGACTTCTCGCGGCCGCATGCGCTCTGGCGCTGGCCACCGCCGGATGCTCGCCGGCCCCGGTGGCCGGGCCTCCCGCGCCGTCGGCCGGCCCGACGCCCGCCACGAGCCCGTCCGCCCAGGACTCCGCCGTGAACCCCGATCCGGCGAAGTTCGCGCCCCAGGTCGTCGCCCGGGCCGGGGAAGCGGGCGTCGATCCGCAGCTGGTGCTGGCCATCCTCTACAACGAGTCGTACAAACCGCACGACCCGCAGCTCGAGCGCGCCTGGCAGAACCTCAAGCCGGACGCGGCTTTCGGAGTGGCGAACATGCACCGCGCCACCTACGACCAGACCCGCCGCGGGCGGCCGTTCGCGGCCCGGCAGTGGCAGGAGCTGCCCGACGATCCGGACCTCGCCATCCAGGCCGAAGCCTGGTACCTGCACGACCTGGCCGCCCAGCTGCCCGCGAAGCACGACAACCAGTACACGACCGACGAACTGCTCGCGCTGGGCTACAACGCCGGGCCGGGGAACATGAAGGCGTTCGCTCGCGGCACCAAGCCCGGCGCGCAGGTCCGGACCTACCTGACGGACCTGCGCGCGAACTGGGCGAAAGCGGGCGCGGCGGTCGGAAAGCCCTGAAGAGCTCAGCCGAGGGTGGTGAGCAGCGCGGTGAGCGCGGTCTTTTCCCCGGCCTGGTCGGGGCTCGCCGCCCGGAGCTCGCGCAGGACCTTGTCGATCTTGCCGTCGACCTTCGTCCACTCGGCCTTGTTCTTGGGCTTCAACCGGGCTTCGGCGTTGTCCCACTGGAGCTCGAGCTCGTCGACGTGGCTCGTCGCCCCCGCCTGGTCACCGCCGTTCAGCAGGGTGAGGGTGTCCTGGGTGATGCCGCGGAAGACCGACAGGTCACCGAGCGGTGAGGTGTGGACGGGCACCGGCTGCGCCGGGCCGCCGCCGGGCGCCGGCGGCAGGGCGGCCGGCACCTGCGTCGACGTGTCGGCTTGCAGCGCCGAGGTGCGCAGGGTGTACCCGACGCCGCCGGCGACGAGGATCACCGCGAGGAACACGGCTGTCTGCCACACCCCGCCCCGGACCGGTTCTTCGACGGGCGTGGTGGCCCCTCCGGGGATGACGTCGGCCTTCGTGGCCGACAGGTACACGACCGTGACGACGATCGCGGCGACGAAGATCAGGCTCGTCACCGTCGAGCCCAGGCCCAGCCCGCCCTGGCTCGCGGGCTGGGAGAGGTAGTCGCCGAGCGACGCGCCGAGCGGCCGGGTCAGGACGTAGATGAACCAGAACGCGAGCACCGGGTGCAGGCCGAAGCGCCAGGCAAGCGCGGTGACGGCAACCAGCGCGACGACGATGGCTCCGGTCACGAGGTAGCCCAGTCCGAGCACCTCGGCCATGAGGTCGCCGGTCGCCGTGCCGAGGGCGAAGGTGAACAGGATCGCCAGCCAGTAGAACGTCTCCCGGCGGCGGGTGACGATCGAATGGATGGACAGCGTCTTCTCGGACGCGTACCAGACCACGAACGTCCCGGCGAGCAGGACGCCGAACACGAGCGTGCTGACTTCCAGCGGCAGCCCGGCGTTGTCGGTCAGGTTGTCGGTGACCCGGGTGCCGAAGACGCTCACGATCGCGACGGTCAGCCAGTACAACCCGGCGACGTAACGGGTCGCCCGGAACTGGAAGACCAGCGCGACCAGCAGGAGCACACCGGTGACGAGCGACACCCCGCTCAGCCCGAAGCCCAGGTCGACGTTGAGGAAGTCGGCGGCTGTCTCACCGACGGTGGTGCACAGCACCTTGATGAGCCAGAAGTAGAGCGTGACCTCCGGCACCTTGTTCAGGAACGTGCGGCCGGGCAAAGCAGTCCGTACTGAGGTCATGAGCTCGCAATCTCGGCTTCCCGCGGGTGACGGTGTCGCAACTCGGCGCACCGTAACGAGATCCGGGTTCACGCCCCGCGAATGCCGGGTGAGTGAATGGCAAAACGGGGGTTCACGATCGGGTGATCACTCCCGCGGAGAGGGTGCTGAAGAACCGGCGCACACGTCGGCGAGCTTGCCCGGCAGCAACGCCGCCGGGAGTTCGACGGCTCAGTAGCCGATCAGCGAGATGCGGAATCCACTGCGGGTGTCGTCGAGGCCGCGCAGCAGCCCGACGCCGACCGCCCGGCGCGGTCCCGGATGCCGCCGCGGTGCTGCCGGTGCAGGGGACCGTGACTCGAGAGGCTTCCCGTGACCCAGCCGCGCAAGATCCGCAACCTCGTCGACGGCGTGCCCGCCGACGCCGCCGACGGCCGCGAACTGTCCATCGTGGACCCCGCCACCGAGACCGCGCCGCTGTCCGGCCCCGCCGACGTCGCCGCCGCTTTCGACGCGGCCGCGAGAGTGTTCGAGACCTGGCGGTGGAGCACACCGGCGACGCGGCAGCGGGCGCTGCTGGACCTCGCCGACGCCGTGGAAGCCCGCGCCCGCGAGCTGACCGAGGTGGAGTGCGCCGACACGAGGCGGTCCAGGAGGAGATCTTCGGCCCGGTCATCGGCGTCCAGCCGTTCGACGGCGAAGCCGAGGCGACCCGGCTCGCGAACGACGTCGAGTTCGGCCTGGCGTCCTCGGTATGGACCCGCGACCACGCGACGGCCCTGCGGAGGCGGCGAAGCTCGACTTCGGGGTGGTGTGGTTGAACACCCCACCTGCCGTTCGTCGCCGAGATGCCGCACGGCGGCTTCAGGCATTCCGGCTACGGCAAGGACCTTTCGCTGTACGGCCTGGAGGACTACACCCGCGTCAAGCACGTCATGAGTGCCTGGTCCTAGCCGCCGGCGGAGGACTTCCGGCGGACCTGCTTCACCGCACGCTCGACCGCCCAGGCGTCGGCGACCGGCCCGAGGTGGCCGAGCTTGTCGGGGTTGAGCACCGAGCGGATGGTCTGGATCTGCCCGTCGCGCACCTCGAGGGCCAAGATCAGGAGCACCTTCCCGTCCCGGTCGCCGAAGATCGCTCCGGGCTGGCCGTTGACTTCGTGCGGCTCGAAGGTCACGTCGACCTCGGTCAGCCGGGGGACGACGGAGGCGAGCAGCCGGGCCGCGTTCCCGGCTCCGATGACGGCCCTGGCCAGCTGCGGGGCCTTGCCGCCAGCGTCGCCGACCATCGACACGTCGGCGGCGAGCAGATCCTGCAGGCGGGCGACATCGCCTTCGCGGAGGGCGTCGAAGAAGCGCGCCGCCAGCTCCTGCCGCTCCCGGCGGTCCGCTTCGAACCGCGGCCGTCCGGCCTGCATGTGCCGCCGGGCCCGCACCAGCAGCTGCCGGCACGCCGCCTCCGACCGTTCCACCGCCGCGGCGACCTCGTCGAAGCCGAAGCCGAACACCTCCCGCAGCACGAACACCGACCGCTCCAGCGGGCTGAGCCGCTCCAGCAGCAGCAATGCCGCCATCGACACCGAGTCGGCCAGTTCCGCCGAGCGTGCCGGATCCTGATAGGGATCGGTGAGCAGCGGCTCGGGCAGCCACGGCCCGGCGTACTCCTCCCGCCGCACCCGCGCCGAGCGCAGCACGTCGATCGAGATCCGCGTGACCGTTGCGGACAGGAAGGCCTTGGCCGACGTGGGCCGGGTCGCCGAGCCGTCGAAGCGCAGCCAGGTTTCCTGGACCGCGTCCTCGGCCTCGCCCACGCTGCCCAGAATCCGGTAGGCGATCGAGAACAGCAGCGGCCGCAGCTGCTCGAACTCCTCGACCTTGCTCACGTCGGCTCCCCTTGTGTCATCCGGTCGATTCAGTGGAACTGCCCGACCTCGTAGCCGCCGGCCGGTTGCCGGGTGATGATGTTCAGCCGGTTCACCGCGTTCATGAAGGACACCATCATCACCAGGGCGGTGAGCTGCTCTTCGTCGTAGTGCTGGGTCGCGCGCGCCCAGACTTCGTCGCTGACGCCGGTGGCCGCGTCCGCGACCCGGGTCCCCTGCTCCGCCAGCTCCAGCGCGACGCGTTCGGCCTCGGTGAAGACCGTGGCCTCCCGCCACGCCGCAACCAGGTTCAGCCGCACCGGACTCTCCCCGGCCGCGGCGGCGTCCTTGGTGTGCATGTCTATGCAGGCGGCGCAGCCGTTGATCTGGCTCACGCGCAGCGCCACCAGCTCCTGAGTCGCGGCCGGCAGCGGGTATTCCTTGAGTGCCATGCCCGCCGACATGAAGTACTTGAGGGGCTTGCCGGGGTTCGGGCCGGTGAAGTAGTTCAGTCGCGCGTCCATCGTGTGCTCCTCCGTGATCGTCAGTGGCTACACCCCCGAGACGAGATAGCCCGGCGTCCTGTGACACGGAGAAGTGGTTGCGCGACGACGGTCAACGCTCGCTCGTGCCCGTCTCCGCGTCCACCAGGTACCGCTTGACCGGGCCCAGGGTCAGCATCCCGCTGCCGGCGCCGGCCTCTTCCGCGTCGGCGTCGCGCAGCGCCGCCGCGGCGCGTGCGGCGGTTTCGCGCTCGCCGAGGCGGGCCGCGGCGTGGGCGGTGAGGCACCACATCGCTTCCTGCATGTGGTCGTGGGCCGGTTCGGGTGCTTGGGCGAGGGCGGTGCGCGCCTCTTCGGTCCGGGCTTGGGCGAGCAGCACGTGCGGCTGCGTCCAGGGGCGGTACGGGCCCCAGTCGAGATGGGGGTCGGTGGGCGCGGAACGGCCGTGCAGCAGGCGAAGCCCCAGCAGGGCGAGAGGAAACAGACCGCGGTGCAGACCCGGCATTCCGGCCGTCCGCAGCGCGTCCTCCGCGGCACGGTACTGCGCCGCGGCCGCGGCGGCGGTCGGGCCGCCGGGTTCGATGCTACGGGCGGCTGCCGCCCGGGCGCGGAACCAGCCCGTGAGGACGGAGACGAGCGGTGCCTCGGTCGTGGCAGCGAGTCGTTCGGCGGCCGTCGCATGGTCGGCCGCGGTGTCGAGGTCGCCGAAGGCCGAGGCGGACTGCCACCGGATGAGCCGGCCGAGGACGGCGAAGTTCGGCAGGTCGTGCCGGGTCGCCAGCTCGAGGATCTCGACGCCGATCCGGTCCCGGTCGGCCGCGAGCCCGGGGCGGGTGAAGGACTGCAGGAACACGCCGTTGAGCGCGAAGACCAGCAGGGCGGGATCGGCCAGGTCACGGGCCAGTGCCTCGGCCTCCTGTGCGGCCTGCCGGGCGTGGTTCAGCTCGGCTTCGGTCAGGCCGGCGCTGCGGCTCTCGACGGCGACCGTCGCGAGGAGGCGGGCTCTCAGGTCGGCGGGTCCGTCCGGGCCGAGCGCGCTCAGCGTGCGCTCGGCGGCCGCCACGACGGCTCGCGACTGTCCGGGGTCGTCGGCCCGGCTCCAGATGGCCGGTACGTCGTAGGCGCCGATGACGCGAGCGGTGAGCCGGAGGTCCCCGGTGCGTTCCGCGGCCCGGATCGCGGCGAGGCGGTCGCGTCGCGAGTGGACGAGCGCGTCGCCGCCGGCCAGCGCGAGGGTGCGGGCCAGATCCACGGTGGTGCGCGGGCCGAGCCGGGTTCCCGCGCCGGTCCACGCGGGCGTGGCGCCGGTGAGGATCTCCGTTTCCACCTGCCGCAGGCCGGGTCCGGGGTCGAGCCCGAGCCGGTCGACGAGCATCGTGCGGGCGCGGCGGAGGGTGGCCAGCGCGTCGGCCTGGCGGCCCGCGCGGTGCTGGGCCCGGGCGAGCAGCCCCCAGGCCGGTTCGCGCCACGGGTGTTCGGCGACGTGGGCGCCGAGCTCGGCCACCAGCTCGGCCCCGTCCCCGGCGTCGAGGAGGATGCCGGCCCGCAGCTCAACGCCCGTGAGGCGCAGCTCCTCCAGGCGGGCCCGTTCGCGCAGCGCCCATGCGGACCCGGGCACGTCGGCGTAGGCCGGCCCGCGCCACGCCGCCAGAGCCGCGCCGAGGTCGGACCCGGCGGCAGGGTTGTTCCGGGCGCGCGTCAGGGCGTCTTCGAACCGGTGGACGTCGACGTCCTCGCGCGGCAGGCGAAGGACGTAGCCGGGCCCCTCGGTGACGATCACCCGCGGTGGCGTGCGCGGTGGCCGGTCGGGCTCGAGGGCGCGGCGCAGGGCGGCGACGAAGGTGCGCAGCGCGCCCACGGCGCGGGCCGGCGGGTCGGTCCACAGGTCGTCGACCAGGGTGTCGGTGGTCACCAGCCGGCCCTCGGCGGCGACGAGCCGGGCCAGCACCTCGCGATGGCGGGGCCCGCCCAGCTCGAGCGGGCTTCCGTCGTCGCGCAGCGCCCGCACGGTCCCGAGCACGTCGATTCGCATGCCCCCATCATCGGTGCCGGTGAGCGGGCGCGCCCCTCCGCACTGATCGGTTGCTGATCGCCGCCGCGCAGGCTGACCGAGTCAGATCCCCGACGAGAAAGACGGCCTTCGATGACGCTCTCCATTCCCGGTTTCGACAACCTCCGCCTGCCCGGCGCGGACGGTGTGGAGCTGGCCGCCGCGGTCGGCGGCAGCGGCAGCCCGGTCGTGCTGCTGCACGGCTTTCCCCAGACGCACCTGATGTGGCGGCACGTCGCCGAGCGGCTCGCGAGCGAGCACACCGTGATCTGTCCCGACCTGCGGGGATACGGCGCCAGCGCCAAGCCGGCGGCCATCACGGAAGAGGTCTACGCCAAGCGCACGATGGCCGCCGACGTGGTGAGCCTGGCGGCGGCGCTCGGTCACGAGCGCTTCGCCCTCGCCGGGCACGACCGGGGCGCCCTGGTCGCCTTCCGGACCGGGCTGGACCACCCCGAGACGGTCACGCACCTGGGCATCCTCGACGTCGTGCCGACGCTTGACATGTGGAACGTCCTGCACGGGGTGTCGGCGGCGGTCGGTTACCACCTGTTCCTCATGGCGCAGCCGCCCGGCCTGCCGGAGACGATGATCGCCGCCAGCGCCGACGCGTTCTTCGGCTCGTTCCTCGACGCCTGGGCCAACGATCCGGCGGCGATCCCGGCGGGCGTGCGTGCGGAGTACCTGCGGGCGAGCGGCGCCGCGGTGCCGTCGATCGTCGCGGACTATCGCGCGTCGGCGGGCATCGACGTCGCGCACGACCAGGCGGATCTGGACGCCGGGTCGCAGCTGGCCATGCCCGTGACGGTCGTCCAGCAGGACTGGGGCGCGCAGCTGGGCTACGACGCCGCCGGCGTCTGGAAGGCGTGGGCGCCGGACCTCGATCACCGGCTGACCCGGGCCGGGCACTTCATGGCCGAGGAGGCTCCCGACGAGATCGCGGCGGCGATCCGGGACCTGCTGGCCCGCTGAGTCCCGGGGAGATCGCGGGTGGCCGGCGGCCCCGGACCCACCCGCCACACCGAGGTGAAGACTGTACCCATGACCGACCTGACGATCCGGACGTTCACCGGGGCCGACCTGCCCGGCCTGTGTGACAAGGTGGCGGCCGACGATCCCGACTTGGCCCGGATCGTCGGCGAGTACGGCTACCCGGAGTTCTGGGATCGCGCCAACACCTTCGAGTCGTTCGTGTGGTTCATCCTCGAACAGCAGGTGTCATTGGCGTCGGCCAAGGCCGCACTGGAAAAGCTCCGCGACAGAATCGGCACGATCACGCCGGAGAACGTCCTCGCGCTCAGCGACGAGGAGCTGCGCGCAACGTATTTCAGCCGACAGAAGATCGGCTATGTGCGAGGACTGGCTCAGGAGATCGCCGACGGGAACCTGGATCTCGCCGAACTCGCCACCTTGCCCGATGACGCGATCCGGGAACGCCTGGTCAGGTTGAAGGGCATCGGCAACTGGACCGTCGACGTCTATCTGATTCTCGTCCTGCACCGTCTTGATCTCTTCCCGATGGGCGATTTGGCGGCGGTGAACGGATTCAAGACGCTCAAAGGCCTCCCTCGCAGCACGCCTGCGACCGAGGTCGCCGCGGCTACCGGCGAGTGGGCCCCGTACCGCACCATCGGAACGATGCTGGTGTGGCACCACTATTTGGCACGTCGGAAAGCTCCCCGATAGCACCGGGGAACCCGGCTCCGGACGCGCCGGCGTCACCACCGGGTGCGGCCCGGGTGGCCGGGATTCACAACCTGGCGTTGCGCCGGCTAGCGGCGGACCAGCTCGACGACCGGGATGAGCCGGGTGACGTTCGCCTGGTACTCGCCGAACTGGGGTCGTTGCGCGACGTTCTTGGCGTAGATCTCGTCGCGCTCCGCGCCCTTGATCTCCTTGGCTCGCACGGGGAACGTCTCGTCGCCCAGCTCGGCCGTCACCTCGGGGTGGGCCATCAGGTTGTGGTACCACGCCGGGTTCTCCGGCAGGCCGGCTTTGCAGGCGAAGACGAACAAGCGCCCGCCCTCGGAGTAGCAGGCCAGGGGCGAAACGCGTTCGGTGCCCGACCGGGCGCCGAAGTGGTGCACCAGAATGAGGGTGTCACCGGCGAAGGGGCCGCCGACCTCGCCGCCGTTGGCGCGGAACTCGGCGATGACCGCTGGGTTCACCTCGTTGAAATCGGGCATGGCTTCCTTTCCTCACTGCCGGCGGCCGGGGACGGCCGTCCCGTTCCTAGCTCACGGTGCCGGGGACCGGTCCCGAGTGAAGCAGCTCGCACCGCGACTGGTCGACTCCGTCGTGACACAACCCCAAGCCGATCAAGCCGACGAACGCGCTGCGGCTCAGTCGGCGCGCATGGGCTGGACGAGCTGACCGGCACGTTGATCGACCGCGTGTTCCCGGGGCGTCCGTAAGAGATCGGTAACCGCGCGTTGGAGCACTGCTGGGCGATTCGTCCCGTTGAATAGGGCATCGCGGACAACGGAGGAGAACGAGATGAACGGCACGACCCGCCGGCGCGCCCGGCCCTGGCTGATCGGCGTCCTGGTGACGGGCCTGGTCGCGGTCGCGGCGGGCCTGTACTGGTTCCAGCCGTGGCGGCTGTGGGTGGACGAGACGGTGCAGGAAAGCCTTCCGGCCGCCGCGCCCGTGTCGCAGCCTTCTGCGCCCGTCAAGGAATCGGCAGCCTCGCCACCGGTCGAGGTCGCGGCCGGCACGCTGATCAGTCACGAGCACCGGACCACCGGGACGGTCCGGGTGTTGCGCGCGGCGGACGGATCACTCGTGCTGCGCCTGGAAGACCTCGCCACCAGCAGCGGCCCCGACGTCCACGTCTGGCTCACCGACGCGCCGGTACGGCCGGGCAAGGACGGCTGGGACGTCTTCGACAACGGCAAGCACCTCGACGCCGGCAAGCTCAAGGGCAACAAGGGAAACCAGAACTACGCCCTGCCGGCGGGCACCGACCTGACCGGCTACACCAGCGTGAGCATCTGGTGCGACCGCTTCGACGTCTCCTTCGGCGCCGCGGAGCTGACCAGCCGGCCCGCCTGAGGGCCCGGCCTGCCGTCATGGCGAGGTCGCGGTGAGACGGCGGCTGAGTGCCATGGCCTGGTCCCGTCTGAGGAGCGGGCGCAGCCGGCAGGTATAGCTGTTGTCGCCGCCGACGCCCATCTGGCTGTTGTTCACAGCTGACAGATCCTCCGGCGTGAAGTGCGAAGCGTTGACCTCCAGCAGCGGCTCGCCGCTCGCCAGGAGGCCGGTGCCGCGCCGGTTGGTCAGCGCGACCCACCCGGCTGAGCGGCGAGCCGCTGGTCCGTTCGCCGAGGGCAGGGAGCACCTCGGCGGCTTCTCCCTCGTCGAGGCCACGGCCGCCGGCGGGGTTCGAAGCCTGAACCTCATCCCCGGCGGGGTGGGGGTCCGAGGTCACCCGTCAGGCTTGCCGGGCCGCCGGGAAAAGTGCTCGATGGCGAGCACGCCGATCGTCACGATCCCCACGACCGTCAGGCTTCCGCTGCCCACGAAGACTCCCACGACGAGCGCGCACACGCCGGTGACCGCCAGCAGCACGAAGAACCACCGCCACCTGTCGGGCGGCCGGCAGAACCGGTCGGCGAGGGCGGGATCGGTGGCCGATAGCTCGGCTTCGATCCGCTCGAGCGCGCGCCGTTCGTCCTCGGGAAACATGGGCACCTCTCTCGCCGCGCGAAGTCGCAACGGAATGGAATGCCCACCCGAACGGGCTTCTCCCACCCGACCGGTGACAAGTCACTCGAAGGTGTTACTGCGCGCGTCGGCCGGACCCGGGTCAGCCACCCTGGGTGAGACCGAAGACCCAGGTGACGCCGAACCGGTCGGTGACCATGCCGTAGACCGGCGCGAACGGCGCGGGGCCGAGCTCCGCGATCACGGTGCCGTCCTGGGACAGTCCTTGCCACAGCGGGGCCAGCTCGTCGAGGGAGTCGCCGTTGAGCAGCACGAAGAACGGCTCGGTGTGGGTGACTCCGTGGGCGCGCGGCGCCGCCGGGCCGGGCGGTGCGGCGATGCCTCCGGCTTGGGTGGTGCCGGTGGTGCCGAGGACGTCGTAGGCGGCGATGCGGAACCCGTTTTCGGCTACCACCATGCCGAAGGCGACGCGGCCGGCGTCGGGGTCGTCCGCGGCCATCGGCACGTAGCCGGTGTCGCGGCCGTCGGTCGGGCTCCCGAGCTGGGTGCCGTGCTCCATGAGCATGAGGTGGCCGCCGAAGACGGATCGGTAGAACTCCAGTGCCGGCCGGGCGTTGCCGGTGAAGTTGAGGTGGGTGAGCGTGCTGACGGCCATGGGATCCTCCTGCGGTTCGTGCGAGCGACTTGACCTGACTGTGCCCCCAATAGCGGTCAGGAGGTGACCGCTAGTGATCTCGCTGGGGCATCCGGGTCGTCACCTCGAACGGGTCGTGCGGCCGTGAATCGACTGTGCGCATTCACGGCCGCGTTGTTCATCTGCGCGCCGAGGCGAGGAACCGGTCGATCCGCTCGGCCGGGGGCGCGGTGGCCGGACCGGGCTCGAGCACCGACAACGCCGCGGCCGCGTTCGCCCGGGTCGCCGCGGTGGTCAGGTCCGCGCCGGTCAGCAGCGCGGCGGCGAGGACGCCACAGTGGGCGTCGCCGGCGCCGTTGGTGTCCACCGGGGTGACCGGGAAGCCCGGCACCACCGTGACCGTGCCGTCCTGGGCGAGCACGCAGCCGGCCGCGCCGTTGCGCACGATGACCGCCGCATCGGCCGGGAGCCGGGACGCGAGCGCCTTCGCCGCCGCGCGGGCGTCGGTCTCGCCGCTGAGCGCGCGGGCCTCGGCCAGGTTGGCGGACAGGATGTCCACGCTGGGGAGGATCGCGGCGAGATCGCCGGCATCGGCGGCCAGCGGTCCCGGGTCGAACAGCACGCGCGGCCCGTCGAGACCGGGCAGCCACTGGCGCAGCGCGGCCCGGTTCGATTCGTGCGCGAGGCTGTAGCCGGTCACGTAGACCAGGTCTTCCGCGGTCGTCCGCACGCCGGACAATCCGTCCCTCGGCAGCTTGCCCTCGGCGCCCGTGCCGGTCACGAACGTCCGCTCGCCGGAGTCGTCCACGAGCACCACGCACACGCCGGTGTCCACCTCGGCGGTGATCGGCTGGACGACTTCGACGCCCGCGGCGGCGAGTGCGGCCCGCGCCTGGTCGCCGAACCGGCCCGTGCCGTGCGCCCCGGCGTAGACGACCCGCGCACCCGAGCGGGCGGCGGCGGCCATGACGTTGAAGCCGCCGCCCGCGTGGAGCGCGGTGCCCGCGGCCAGGACGTCGCCACCGGGCGCGGGCAGGGCCGGGACGCGCATGACCAGGTCCACGACCACCTGTCCCGTGTGGACCAGCCGTCCGGTCATCGGCCGGCTCCGCGCCGGGCGCCGCCGGACAGGCCGTAGAGGCCGGCGGCGACGACGAAGGTGATCACCCAGCCGAGACCGTTCTGGCCGGGCCAGCTGCCGGCGAAGAGCCCGGTGAACCAGACGTCGTCGCCCGAGCCCGCGGTCGTGAACTGGTAGCCCACCACGATGGCCACCGCCCACGCCCCGAGCGCCCGCGGCTCGACCCCGCCGCGGTACCAGTAACGGCTGGTGCGGCGCATGTCCATCAGGGCGTCCGGGTCGTAGGTCCGGCGGCGCGTCATGTCGGTGACGAACACGCCGACCCACGCGGTGATCGGCACGGCGAGCAGGCTGATGAACGCGATGAACGGGTCGTAGAAGTTGTCGGCGACCAGCATGAAGTAGATCGCGCCCGCGGTGGTCACCACGACGTCGACGACAACGGCGTAGACGCGCTTGATCCGGACGCCGAGGGTCAGCGTGGTCAACCCGGCCGAGTACACCGACAGGTGGTTCGACAGCAGCAGCCCGCCGAACGCGGCGATCAGGTACGGCACCGCCATCCAGGCCGGCAGCATCGCCCGGATCGCGGCGACCGGGTCACCGGCCTGCGCCAGCGCCGGGTCGCCCGCCGACAGCAGGCTGCCCAGCGAGATGAGCAGCACCAAGGGAATTCCGGCGCCGACGGCGGCGGAGGCGACGAGGGAGCCGGCGCGCACGGCCGGGTGCTGGTAGCGCGACATGTCCGCCGACGCGTTGGCCCAGCCGATGCCCGTGCCCGCCGCGATCGTGCCGATCCCGGCGATCATCGCGCCGAGCGAGGCCGGCGACGCCGAGCCGACCGCGTGCCAGTCCACAGTGGTCACCAGCGCGGTTCCGACGACGATGTTGAGCGCCCCGAAGATCCAGGTCGCCCACCGCTGGACGGCCACGAGCACGCGGTGCCCGAGCCCGGACACGATCACGGTGCACACGACGAAGACCGCGATGCAGGCGATCGTGAGCACGGGGACCGACTTGGCCCGGGAATCGGTGCCGAACACGATGGCGCACAAGGACAGCAGCGCGAACGCCGCCGTCGTCGTGTTGACGGTTTCCCAGCCCAGCCGGGAAATCAGGGAGACGACGGTCGGGCCCGCGTTGCCGCGTACCCCGAAGACCGCGCGGGACAGCGTCAGGCCGGGCGCGCCGCCGCGGCGGCCGGCGATGGAGACGGCGCCGACGATCGCGAACGAGCCGACCGCGCCGAGCAGGGCGACGATCGCGGCCTGCCAGAACGCGAGGTGCCAGACGGCGACGAGCGTCGCGCCCAGCGGCAGGCCGAGGATCGAGATGTTCGCCGCGAACCAGACCCAGAACAGCTGCATGGGGTGGCCGGTGCGTTCGGCTTCGGGTACGGGCTCGATCCCGCGGGTTTCCAGGGCTCCGTCGGTTTCGGCGGGTGTTTCGGTGGTGGTCATCGGCGACTCCTTTGGGCCGAGTTGCGCAGGTCGAGCAGCCCGTCGACGACGGGTTCGAGGTCCAGGCGGTTGACTTTCCGCACGGTTTCGACGAGGTCGGCCGGGAGTCCGGCCAGGCCGTGCCGGGCGCCGAGGATCGCCCCGCACATGGCGGCGACGGTGTCGGTGTCGCCGCCCACGCCGGCGGCGAAGGTAAGCGCTTTCTCGGGCCGGTCGCCCAGCGCTTCGGCGATCGCGAAGGCCGCGACGACGGACTCCTGGGCGGCGACCGAGGTGCCGATCACGCCGGTGACGGCGGCGGTCAGCTCGTCGGCGTCCATACCGCGCACCCAGCGCCGGGCCCACCGGATCCGCGCGGCGATCTCACCGCCGGCGCTCCAGTGGCCTCGCGGCGCCGCCGCGGCCGCGGCTTTTTCGGCGAAGTCCAGCGCCTGCGGCAGGTCCGCGCCGTCGATGCCGGCCGTCACGGCGGCGGCGACCGCGGCGGCGCCACCGATGCCGAGACTCGTGTTGTGCGTCAGCTCGCTGGCCGCGACGACGGCGTCGAGCAGCGTGCCGAGCTCCGGCGGAGTGGCGATGGCGATCGGCGTGACGCGCATGGCCGCGCCGTTGGTGGTGCCGAACCGGCCGGCCCGCTCCGGCGGGGTGCCCGATTCCAGCAGCTGCAGGGCGCGTTTGGTGGACGGCCCGAGCAGGTCGGACAGTTCGCGCCGGATCATGTCGGCTTCCCAGTCCAGCAGCGCCTTCGCGAAGACGTGCGGGTCGATCCGGCCGTGGCCGTCGAGCAGCAGCCCGGCGACCAGGACGGCCTGCTCGGTGTCGTCGGTGATCGTGCCGGCGGGCAGGTTCGGCGCGATCGGCTGTTCGGGCACGGCGTCGAGCAGGGTGTCGACCACGCCGTAGTGGGCGGCGATCTGCGCCGGGGAGAACGACTGGGTGGGCATGCCGAGCGCGTCGCCGAGGGCGAGTCCGGTGAAGGCGCCGAGGGCGCGGTCGCGGGCGTTCACCGGTCACCGAAGCCCAGGTGGAAGCGGAACCGGGCCGGGTCGAGCAGGCTCACGACGTGTTCGACCAGCCCGCCGTCCGCGTCGGTGCTCGTGCGCGTGGCGAGCAGGAAGAGCGTGCCGGCGGGACGCTCCAGCAGCGCGGCGGCGTCGGAGGCGAGCGGTTCGGCGCCGAGCCACTGTTCACCGCCGGTGGCGACGAGGCCGGCGTCGGTGAGGGTGGCGGTGAGCGAGCCGCGCACCAAACCGCGCTCGGGCAGGTCGGCAAGCGTGCCGGTGGCGGGTACGAGCGCGACCTCGTAGGAGACGGGGCTGGCTTCCCGGTCCCGGCGCAACCGGCGCACGGCCACGAACTCCGGTACGGCGAACCGCTCGGTCAGCGCGGCGTCCGCGACCCGCTCGATGCCGAGCAGCTCGGTGCCGATGGTGAAGCCCGACCCGGCGAGGGCGGTCGCCCAGCCGACGGACTGGTCCAGCTCGACGCCGTCGAAGGTGACGAACGAGCCGATCCCGCTCCGGGTGGCGATGAGATCCCGCCGCTGCAGCTCGGACAGCGCGCTCCGCACGGTGCCCCGGCTGACCTGGTACTGCCCGGCCAGCTCGACTTCGCCGGGCAGCCGCGCCCCGTGCGCGAGCCGGCCCGAGCGGATCTGCGCGGCGAGCTCGGCGATCAGCCGGTCCCGCTTCCCGAAGTGAACCTGTCCAAGCCTGTTCATACCTGTACAGTACAGCGCGACAGCCAGGGCGCAAGACCGTGACGACGTCCGTCAGGAGGTGTGCCAGTCGCGGAAAGCGCCGAGGACGGCCGCACGCGTTTCGGGGGAGAGGGTCTCCGCGGGCAGGCGGCCCAGCTCGTCGATGGTCGTGCGGAACTGGTCGAGGTAGCGCTCGCAGCCTTCGCACAGGGCGAGATGCTCGATGAAGCGGGCTTCGGTGGCGGAGTCGAGAGCGTCGTCGAGGAACGCCGTGACGAGCTCGACGAATTCGTCGCAGTTCACGTTCGCACCCCCTCGCCCAGGTATTCCGCCAACCGCGCCCGGACGGCCGCGCGGGCCCGGTGCAGCAGCACGCGCTGGTTGGCCGCGGAGATCCGCAGCATCGCACAGACCTCTTCGGCCGTGTGATCCCCGACGTCGCGCAGGCTCAGCACCGCCCGTTGCCGCGCCGGGAGCTCGTCGAGCACGGTGGTGATCACCCGGCGGATCTCGAGGTTGAGCGCGGTGTCCTCCGGCGACGTCCATGCCGCCGGCGCCTCCCGCCAGTGGCCGGGGTAGGCACCGCCGGCGTTCTGGAAGCGGGCGGGGTCGACGGTCGGGCCGTGGTCCTCGTCCCGGGGCAGCAGGCTGGTCCAGGGGACGCTCCGGCGCTCGGCCAGGCCGCGCTTCTTGGCCGTGTTGACCAGGATCCGGTAGACCCAGGTCTTGAACGCCGATCTGCCTGCGAAGGCGTCGACGCCCTTGAGCACCGCGAGCCAGGTCTCCTGCACGACTTCCTCGGCCGAAGCGTGCGTGGACACGAACGAACGGGCCAGCCGGAGCATCGACGCCGACCACGCGTCGAGCACCGCGGCGAAGACCTCGTCGTCGCCGCGGCGGACCGCGGCGACCAGCTCCTCGTCCGGCGGCAGCGTCGTCACCAGGCGAATATAACCGTGGCAGACAGGGAAAAAGATGACCGTCACCTTACGGCGGCCCCTTCCCGGTTCCGCAGCAGGGAAAGCGCGCTCGCCGGGAAGACGAGTACCGACAACAGGCCCGCGCACACCAGCGCGGCGGCCGTCACCGGGGACATCAACCCGGTCAGCACACCGATTTGGGAAGCGGTGACGAGGAACGGAAGCGACGTCGCCTGCAGCAGTGCGGCCGCGACCGCCGGACGCCGGCCGAACTCGCGTGTGTACACCACCGCCGGGATGCCGCGGGCGAGCAGCAACGCCGCCAGGAAGAGCGGAACTCGCGCCCACGCCGCGGGGTTGGCCAGCAACCCACCGAGGTCCAGCCGCAGTCCACTGGTGACGAAGAAGACCGGGATGAGGAAGCCGTACCCGATCGCGTCCAGCTTCACGCGGAACCGCGGATGCGACGCGGCGTCCCGGTCGAGCAGCCCGACCACCGCACCGGCGAGGAACGCGCCCAGGATGCTCTCCAGCCCGAACGCCTCCGCGAGCGCGACGAACGCGACCAGCAGCACCACCGCGGCACGCACGCGGATCTCGGCGGTGGTGTCCTGCAGCCGGGTCAGGGTCGCACCGAGCCGGCGTGACTTCCCGGCCAGCGCCACCACCGCTGCCGTCACCGCGACCAGCAGCGCGAACGCCACCAGCAGCACGATCCGCCCGCCGGTGCTGCCGCCGGAGGTGGAGAACAGCAGCGACAGCAGCACGACGGCGGCGAAGTCGGCGACCGAGCAGGCGGCGATCACGGCCTGCCCGAGCGCGCTCTCGGCCTGCCCGGCGTCCTTGAGCACCGGCACGACCAGGCCGAGCGACGTCGCCGACAGCGCGACGGCGATCAGCACCGGGCTCGTCACCCAGCCCGCCGCGCCGAACCCGGCGCCGGCGGCCAGGCCGAGCGCGAGCGTGACGCCGTAGCCGAGCAGAGCCAGCCGCAGCGCGCGCCCGCGCAGCCGGTGCACGTCGATCTCCAGCCCGGCCAGGAACAGCAGGAACGCCAGGCCGAGCAGGGCGGCGATCTGCACCGGCACGTCGGCGTCGACCCAGCCCAGCACGGACGGCCCGACGACGATCCCGAGCACGATCTCCAGCACCACCGCCGGCACCCGCAGCTTCGGGACGAGTGCGAGTGCCAGCGGCGCGGCGAGCGCGATCGCCGTCACCGCGAACAGGTTGACGAACTCGACGCCGGGCACGGCTCAGCGGTACTCGGGGTTGGCGAAGTCGAAGCGGCAGCCGGCGTCCCATTCGCTGCGCTGGTTGCCGTGCGCCGGGATGCCGCCCGCGTCCTTGAGCATCCGGGCGAGGTGCAGCAGGTTCCAGGTCATGAACGTGGTGTTCCGGTTGGTGAAGTCGTTCTCCGGGCCGCCGGAGCCGGGGTCCAGGTAGGACGGTCCGGGCCCGGCCTCGCCGATCCAGCCCGCGTCGGCCTGCGGCGGGATGGTGTAGCCGAGGTGCTGCAGGCTGTAGAGGACGTTCATCGCGCAGTGCTTGACGCCGTCCTCGTTGCCGGTTATGAGGCAGCCGCCGACGCGGCCGTAGTAGGCGTACTGGCCGGCGTCGTTGAGCAGGTGCGAGCAGGCGTAGAGCCGTTCGATGACGAGCTTGGTGACGGAGCTGTTGTCCCCGAGCCAGATCGGCCCGGCGATGACGAGGATGTCGGCGGCCATGACCTGCTCGTAGATGCCCGGCCAGGCGTCGGTGGCCCAGCCGTGCTCGGTCATGTCGGGCCAGACGCCGGTGGCGATGTCGTGGTCGATCGCGCGGAGCACGTCGACGTGCACGCCGTTCTTCTCCATGATGCCGCGGCTGACGTCGATCAGGCCTTCGGTGTTGCTGGGCTCGGGGGAGCGCTTGAGCGTGCAGTTGAGGAACAGGGCGCGCAGGTCGGTGTAGTTCGGCATGGTTTTCCTTCCGGTCAAAGGAGTTCGGCGTCTTGTTCGACGCAGAGCAGGGCGGGTCCGTCGGTGGCGAAGAACGCCGTCATGGCGGCGTCGAGCTGGTCGCGGGCGGTGACGCGGAGGCCGGTGGCGCCACACAGTTCGGCGTAGGCGGCCCAGTCCGGGTTGCGCAGCGAGGTCTGCCAGACCGGGTAGTCCCCGGCGAGCTGCTCCTTGCTGATCTTGCCGAGGGCGTTGTTGTTCAGCAGCAGGTGCTTGACGGGGATGCCGTACTTGACGGCGGTGGTCAGCTCGGCCGCGTACTGCCCGAAGCCGCCGTCCCCGGTGACCGCGACGATCGGGCGGCCCGGCGCCGCCGCCCACGCGCCGAGCGCGGCCGGGTAGCCGAACCCGATGGAGCCGAGGTAGCCCGACATCAGCACGGGCTGGCCCTGCGACTCCAGGTAGCGGCCGAGGGAGTAGGCGTGGTTGCCCACGTCGACGGTGACCACGGCGTCGGCGGGCAGGTGGCGGGAGAGCGCGTCGAACACGGCCGCCGCGGCCACGCCCCGGCAGCGGTCGTCCCGCGCCCGGCGCGCCTTCTCCGCACGCCAGATCTCCCACCGCGCGGCGACGTCGGGACGCTGGTCCTCGGCCTTCGTCGCGCCGAGGGCGGCGGTCAGTGCGGCGACGGTCAGCCGGGCGTCGCCGAGCAGCGACGTCGTGACCGCGTCGAACCGGCCGATCGCGGCGGGCTCGTCGTCGATCTGCAGGATCGGCTTGTAGGCGGCGATCCCGGTGTGGTCGGCGAAGGACGCGCCGACGACGATCAGCAGGTCGGCCTCGTTCATCAGCCAGCTCGCCACCGGCGTGCCGCTGCGGCCCAGCACCCCGGCCCCGAGGGGATGCGTGTCGGGCACGAGCCCCTTGGCCTTGAACGTGGTCAGCACGGGCGCGTTGAGCGCCTCGGCCAGCTCCCGGACCTCGGTCTCGGCGCCCCGTGCGCCGTGCCCGGCGATCAGGACGGGCCGCGGCGCGTCGCGGACCAGCGCTGCGGCGGCGTCGATCGCAGCGTCCTCGGGCCGGATCCGGCGGTCGGCGGCGCGGCCGTCCGGAGTGGACGGCGGCGCGTCGCTCGGCTGCACCTGGACTTCGTCGGGCAGCACGAGGTGCGCCACCCCGCGCCGGTCGATCGTGTGCTTGACCGCGAGCGCGGCCAGCTCGGCGTGGTTGCTGCCACTGTGGACGGTCGTGGTCGAGACGGCGACGTCGCGGAACACCGCGGAGAGGTCGACGTCCTGGAAGGCGCCGCGGCCGAGCACCTTCGAGGGCACCTGGCCGGAGATCGCGAGCACCGGCGCGCCGTCCAGCTTCGCGTCGTAGAGCCCGGTCAGCAGGTTCGTCGAGCCGGGCCCGGCGATCGCGAAGCACGCCGCGGGACGGCCGGTGAGCTTGCCGTACGCGCTCGCCGCGAACGCCGCCGCCCCTTCGTGCCGGATCCCGACGTAGGTGAGGTCACCGCGCTCCTCGGCACGGCGAAGCGCCTCGGCGAACCCGAGGTTCGAGTGCCCGACCATGCCGAAGACGTGGGTGACGCCCCAGGCCACGAGCGTCTCGACGAGCACGTCGGCGACCGTGCGCGCGGGCTCGGCCGGCTCCGGGAGCTGCACGAACACGCCGTCTTCGCGCTGCTCGACCGGGTAGGTGGTGACGCTGTCGCCGAAGCCTTCCGGAGGCTGTCCGGACACCGGGTCGTAGTCGTAGCCGTGCCACGGGCAGCGCAGCCAGCCCTTTTCGATCGAGCCTTCGCCGAGCGGCCCGCCCTGGTGCGGGCAGCGGTTCTCCAGCGCGCCCAGCCGTGCGCCGCAGCGGGACAGGGCGACGCTGCGGCCGCCGACCGTGACGCTGCGGACCCGGCCGTCGTCCGGCACGTCCGCCGGGTCGACCCGGTGCCAGCCGTTCTCCGTCATGTAACGCCTCCCTGGTTCGCGGACACTGTGCCGTCGCGGCAGACTCAGTGCCTCGGCCGGGGCCAGGCGTTACACGAGGAGTTCGACGATGACCGAGAACGTGCTGGAAACCACCCGGCGCTTCCTGCACGGAGCCGCGGAGCTGCTGCTCGCCGGACCTCAGCACCGCGCGACCAGGAGGATCGAGTTGCGCGTGGTCGAAGGCGGTTTCGCCACCTCGGCCGGGCCCGACCGGCGCGTCGAAGGTGACGAACTCCTTACGGAAGCCGGCCGGTTCTCTCTCGACGGGCGCTCGTACGACGACGTGGCCGCGGCGGCCGGCCTTGAAGCCGGGGAGCCCGCCGGGGTGTACGGCGGCGGTCCGGGCGTGCGGACGGGCGAGGTGATGGCCCTCGACGCGGAGGCGGTGAAGACGCTGGTGGCGGCGTTCGCCGCCGGGGACCGCGCGCTCCGTGAATTCGCGCCCGGCAGCACGCCGATCCTGTGGCCGGAACACTTCGACGTCGCGATCACCCTCGACCAGGTGAACTACGGCGTCTCGCCCGGCGACCAGCACGTCGCCGAGCCCTACGCCTACGTCGGGCCCTTCGAGCCTCGCCGGGGTGAGTTCTGGAACATGGCCTTCGGGGCGACCCGGACGATGGCCGAGCTCGGTGGCGCGGACGCCGTCGTCCGGTTCTTCCGTACCGGTCGTGAGCTCGCTGCCCGCCCATGAGGCACGCCGTGTCCGAGGTGCTCAGCGGTTCGGCGCCGCCGGTGCGGGCGCGGTGCTGAACTTACCCTGCCAGCTCGCCTGGGCGCCGGAGTCGCCGATGCGGTAGACGTCGTACCACGCCGCGCCGGCCGCCATCACCGCCAGGACCGCGATGACCGCCGTCGCCGCCGTCGAGGACGGCGCCAAGAATGTCCGGCGGCGGGTGCTGACAGTCGTCGCCGTGTCAGTGGCCTGTGCCCGCAGGTTTTCGCGGCGGCGCCACCACACCACCAGCGCCAGGACGGCGACCGGGATCGCGACGTACAGCGCTGTGTCACCGAGTTCGGTGTGGGCGCGCACCAGCGGTGTCGGCGCGACGCGGCGCTCCAGCCATTCGCCGGCGTCGGTGGTGACGGGGACCAGGACCACCACGACGACCGACAGGATCGCGTTCGGCCCGGCCAGCTTGTGGCGGGCCGCCGGCCACGCGGCGCTGAGCACCAGCAGCAGCCCGGCGAGCGGGAGCAGGACGACGATCGTGTGCACGAGCAGGATGTGGGCGGGCAGGCCGTTGACGGTGGTCATGGTGTCCTTTGTGGAGTGCGGGCGAGGGCGGGGCGGGCAGCCGGTCAGGGTGCCCGGGCGAGCGCGGCGACGCCGTAGTCGGGGGCGCGTGCGGCGACCCAGCGTTCGACGTCGGAGCCGCCGCGGGCGAACGCCGCCGTGGCGAAGACGTCGGCCCACAGCAGGGTCGGCCCGGTGACCGTCACGGCGAGCAGGCCGGCCGGGTGGCGGCCCGTGTGCGGGTCGACGATGTGCCGTCCCCGTTCGGCCGAGCCGGACGTCGCGATTCCGCCGCCGCGCAGCTCGAGGATGGCCAGGAAGGCGTGTGCGTCCTGCGGGTCCTGGACGGCGACCTGCCACGCCGGGCACCGGGGCGCGACGCGGCCGGTCACGTCGCCGCCGGCGTTGAGGTAGTGGTCCACGCCGCGCAGGCGGGAGAGGTGCGCTGCGGCGCCTTCGGCCGCCCAGCCCTTCACGAGGCCGGACGGGTCGAAACCGCCGGGCAGCCACGCGTCGAAGTACCCCTCGGTCCGCTGCCGGGCCTCCTCGCACAGCGCCACGACTTCGGTGACCCACGGATGAGCGTCGCCGGGGGAGAGCTCGCGGCGGCGGATCGCGCTGATCTGGCTGTCCGGGCGGTAGGTGCTGAACAGCTCGTCGGCCATGCGCAGGTGCCCGAACACCGCGGCCACGGCCGGTTCGACGGCGGGGTCGCTGCCCACTCGCGGGCCGCGCAGGTGCAGGCTGACCTCGGTGCCCATGACCGACCGGTGCCAGGACCGGCGCTGCCGGTGGCCGGTGGTCACCGGTGGGCCGCGTCGATCGCCGACTGCAGGGACTGCTGGTAGCCCTCGGAGGTGTAGGTCGCGCCGCTGACTGTGTCGATCTGCGCGCTCTGCGCCTTCAGCGCTTCCTGGTTGAGCTCGGGCACGGCGGCGGAGTTGATCCGGACGTCGCGGCCGCTCTCCTGCGGGTACTGGACGGCCTGGGCGTCGGTGACGCGGCCGCCGGCAACGGTGATCTGCACCTGCACGGGTCCGTAGCGGGTGTCGGCGGCGTCACCGGTGAACGTGCCGGCGACGGCCGGCGCCGAGGTGACGGGGCTCGTGGTGCGGGTCGGTTGTGTCCCGGCGCCGAGGGGATGGCCGGCGGCGGCCTGGGTCGGACCGGTGCTGGTGCGGTAGCTGAAGAGCAGCACCACGACCGAGACGGTCGCCGCGAAGGCGAGGGTGATCCTGCGCATCGGAGGTCCTTTCCTACCAGCCGAACCGTTCGGAGTGGACGCGGTCGGCGGGGACGCCCGCACGGCGGGCGCAGGCGAGCACCGCCGCGGTCCAGGCGTCCGGGCCGCAGACGTACACGTCGTGCTCGGCGATGTCGGGGACCAGGTGGCGCAGCACCTGCTCGTCGGGGACGGGGGCGTAGTCCGCCGGCAGCCACGAGGCGCGGTCGCGTGAGCGGGGGCCCGGCAGGGCGTGGATCCGGATGCCGCGGCTCGCGGCGAGGCCGGCCAGCTCGGTCCGGAACAGCAGGTCCGCCGAGGTGCCGGCGCGGTGGAACAGGATTGCTTCACCGGGTCGGAAAGGGAGGTCGGCCAGCAGCGCGTGCAGGGGTGTGATCCCGATGCCGGACGCGAAGAAAGCCAGTTTCCGTCCTTTTCGGACGGCGCCGGTGAGGCGGCCGTACGGACCTTCGACCAAGGCGCGGGTGCCGGGGCGCAGGGTGGCCAGCCGCCGGCTTCCGGGGCCGAGGTCCTTCGCGGTGATCCGCAGCCGCCGCCCGTCGGGAGCGGCCGACAGCGAGAACGGTTTGCCGCGCGTCCAGCCCGGACCGGACCTGAACCGCCAGACGAAGAACTGGCCCGCCGCCACGGGAAGCAGGTGCAGGCGCTGGCCGCGCAGATACACCGAGACGACGCCGGGGCCTTCTCGGACGACGCGTTCGACGACCAGGCGGTGCCTGAGGTTGAGCCACACCGGCAGCCCGAGCCGGAACACCAGGACCGCGCCCGCCGCGGCGGCGTAGGCGGTCCACCAGAACACCGTCGCGAACGGGGACGCGGTGAAGTCGGCGCCGGTCCACAGCTGGTGTGGCAACGCGAGCCCGGCGCCGAGGTAGGCGTAGAGGTGCAGCAGGTGCCACGACTCGTACCGCAGCCGCCGCCGGGCCGCGCGCGCCGACGTCACCGCGACCATGACCAGCGCGAGCGCGCCGGCGGTGGCCAGGAGCATGCCCGCGTAGGTGGTCACGAGCGTCCAGACCTCGCCGAGGAGCCCGAACCGGTCGGTGGCGGCGTAGCCGAGGCTGATCAGCACGATGTGCGCCGCGAGCAGCGTGATCGAGGTGAACCCGGTCAGCCGGTGCCGGCGGGCCAGCTCGTCCTGGCCGTAGCTGCGCTCCACCCACGGGATCCGCGCCATCAGCAGCACTTGCAGCAGCAAGAGGTCGGCCGACAGCAGTCCGGTGAGCCGGCCGGCCGAGGTGAGGAACCCGGCCGGGGAGCCGAGGTCCTGCAGACCGCGGCCCGACACCCACAGCGCGGTCACGAACAACAGGCTCAGCCAGGCCGTCAGCCCGGCGGCGTCACGCCACCACGCGCGGACCGGACGCGGCCGCGCGAGCCGGGGCGCGGCGAGGGCGGTGGTCGACATCGGTGCTCCTGGAAGGTGATCGTCTCCGTCCACCCTCCCCAAGCCCGGTTAGCCCTCGACGTGACCTGGGTGAGAATCGGGTAAGAGCAGCTCGGCGCCGACGGTGAAACCGACGGCCGTGCCGCCACCCGGGCGTGGCTCGGCGAACACCGAGCCGCCGTGGGCGAGGGCGATCTCCCGGACGATGGCCAGGCCGAGCCCGGAACCCGGCAGGCCGCGGGCGCCGTCGGCGCGGTGGAAGCGGTCGAACACCCGGGCCGCGTCCTGGTCGCCGATCCCGGGACCGCGGTCGAGGACTTGGACCCGGCCCGCGCGCACGTCGACCTCGATCGTCCCGGCGGGGGCGAACTTGACGGCGTTTTCCAGCAGGTTCGACACCGCGCGTTCGAGGGCTTTCGCCTGGCCGGTGAGCCTTGTGGCGTCGGTCCGGACGGTGATGTCGCGGCCCGAGCGGTGCCGGACGCGACCGGCCGCGCGTGCGACGACCTCGCCCAGTTCGACCGGTTTGCGCTCTTCGGCCTCGTAACGACGGGTGGCCAGCTCGACGAGCTCGTCGACGAGGTGGGTCAGCTCGCGGGTTTCCCCGTCGACGTCGTCGAGCAGCCGGGCGCGGGCGTCGGGGCCGAGCTCGGCGAAGCGCCGCAGCACGCTGGCGTTGGTGCGCAGGCTGGTCAGCGGCGTGCGCAGCTCGTGCGCGGCATCCTGGACCAGGCGTTCCTGGTCGGCGCGGGCGTCGGCGAGGCGGCCGAGCATGCGGTCGAACGACGTCGCGAGCCGCCCGACCTCGTCGCGGCCGCCGGCCGGGACCGCGACGTCGGCCAAGCGGCCGTCGCTGACCTGCTCGGTGGCCTGGGTCAGCCGGACGAGGCGGCGGGTGATCTGGCGGGCCAGCAGCCAGCCGGCCAGCGCCGCCCCGAGCAGGACGGCCGCGCTGACACCGGTGATGCGGGCGGCCAGGGCACTCAACACGTGCCGGGACTCGTCGACGTCGATGCCGAGCTGCAGCGCGCCGCGACCACCGCCGAGCGCGACCGTGATGACCCGGTAGTCGTCGGGAGGCGCGGTGAAGTCCTGGTAGCGGCGGTCACCGAAGGAGCCGTTCGCGGCCAGGGCCCGGTCTTCGGCGCCGACGGCGAGCCGGACCGGCCGCCCGCCGACGGGCCGGACGGCGCCGTCCGGGGTGATCGCCTGGGCGACCATGGGCTGGGCTTCGTCGTGGTCGTCGTCATCGGCCCCGCGGGTGACCGGGCTCGGCGCGAGCACCTGCGTGGCGCCGGCCGCGACCTCGGCCGACGTCGTCAGCAGCGACCGGTCCAGCTCCGCGCTGATGCGCTCGGACGCGGCCTGGTAGCTGAAGACGCCGACCAGGATCGCCGCCGCGGCGCCAACCCCGGCGAAGGCGATCGCGAGCTTGCTGCGCAGGTTCATGCCGGGCGCACCGAGTAGCCGACGCCGCGGACGGTGTGGATGAGCTCGGTCGCGCCGGCCTGCTCCAGCTTGCGGCGCAGGTAACCGATGTAGACGGCGAGGTTCTTGGAGTCGGCGCCGAACTCGTAGCCCCAGATCCGCTGGTAGATCGTGGCCCGGTCGAGGACGATCCCGGCGTTGCGGACCAGCAGTTCCAGGAGGTCGAACTCGGTCTTCGACAGGGTGATCTCGGTGCCCTGCCACCACACGCGCCGGGCCGCGGGATCGACCGCCAGTTCGCCGAGCCGCAGCGTGCGCTGGGCAGCCGAGCCTGCCTCGGCCGTGGTCCGGCGCAGCAGGGCCCGCAACCGGGCCAGCAGCTCGTCGAGCTCGAAGGGCTTGGGCAGGTAGTCGTCGGCCCCGGCGTCCAGGCCGGCCACCCGGTCGGGGGTTTCGACCCGGGCGGTGAGCATGAGGATCGGCGTCTGGTCGCCTTCGGCGCGCAGGACGCGGCAGACCCCGAGGCCGTCGACGCCGGGCATCATGACGTCGACGATCAGCACGTCGAAGTCCTCGCGGCGGGCGGTGGCGAGGGCGCCGACCCCGTCGGCGACCTCGGTGACGCGGTAGCCCTCGAGGTCGAGGGCGCGCACGAGAGACTCCCGGATGGCGCGGTCGTCGTCGGCGAGCAGGACGCGGTGTGGCATCAGGTCATCATGCCCGCGCCTGCTTCAGTTCACTCTTCGTCGTCGGGTGGGGCGAGTCCGCGGTCGAGGGGGTGGGTCGATGTGATCTCCGGGGCCTCCGACTGCGGGGCCAAGCCCCGGTCAAGAGTCCGGGCTTCGGGTTCGGGATCGGGTTCGGGTGGCTGTGGGCTGTCGGCACGATGGTCTTCGTCTGTCATGACTGAGGAGTACCCGCTTTGCGCGGGAGCGATGCCCGTCGCAGGGGACCGGGGGGGGGGGGGGGGGGGGGGGGGGGTTGTCGTCTTGTTTCCTTTTGGGGTTGTCTTTGCTCTTGCGGGCTGTGTGCC
>NZ_JBVJOW010000006.1:404471-414834 GCF_055582965.1 Amycolatopsis sp. NPDC104863 | reverse complement strand
TTTTTCTTTTTGGAGTTGTTCTTTTTTCGTCGCAACCGGAGTATTCCCCCCCTTCGCCGGAGGCCCCCCCCCCCCCCCACCCCCCCCAACCCCCCCCCCCCCCCCCCCCCCCCCCCCGGCGTTCTGGGGGAGTGATCAGTGCTGGGCGGGGCGATCGACGTCGCCGCGCCAGGCGCCGGTCTCCTGGCCGTCGCGGACCTCGATGAACTTCTTGAAGCGGTCGAGGTCGCCCTGGACCCGGTGGTCGAGGATGCCCGTCTTGTCGGCGACGTTCTCCACGAAGCCCTCGGGGTCGATGTCCATCTGGACCGTGACCCGCGTGTGGGTGTCGTCGAGGCGGTGGACCGTCACGACTCCGGCGTGGTTGGGCCCGGAGTCGGACTTCCAGGCGATCCGCTCGTCGCGGTTCTGCTCGGTGATCGTCGCGTCGAACTGGCGCTTCACCCCGGCCACGCTGACGGTCCAGTGCGTGTGGGTGTTGTCCAGCTGCTCGATGCGGTCGACGCCGTCCATGAAACGGGGGAAGTCGGCGAACTGCGTCCACTGGTTGTAGACGGTGCTCACGTCGGCTTCGACGTCGACGGACTTGGTGATCGTGCTCATGCCGCGGTCAGCTCCTTCTGCTGCTCGGGGTACCGCACCTGCTGTGCACGGCCGTTCATCGGCTACCCGGCGAATCGCTGCACAAACGTCACGCGCGGTCGAGTCGCGGGTAGAGGACCTCCCGGACGAGCAGCAGGAGCGCGGCGGCGATCGGAATCGCGACGAGCGCGCCGACGACACCGAGGAGCGCGCCGCCGATGATGACGGCGACCACCGTGACCAGTGCCGGGACCTTGACCGCGCCGCCGATGATCCGCGGCACCAGCACGTAGTCCTCCACGATCCGGTAGCCGATGAAGAAGCCGACGGTGCCCAGGCAGACGGGCAGCGACACGGTGAGCGCGACCAGGCTCACGAGCACGCCGCCGACGACGGACCCGACGACCGGGACGAGGTCGAGGATCGCCACGGTGATCGCCAGCAGGGCGGCGTAGGGGACCCCGAAGATCAGCAGCCAGATCAGGGTGAGCACGCCGGCGATGACGGAGATGGCCAGGTTGCCGAGGACGTAACCGCCGACCTTGGTGAAGATCTCGTCGCCGATCAGGATCGCGCGCGGCCGGCGGGAGTGGGGAATGAGCCGGTAGCCGCCGGCGCGGATGCGCGGGAGGTCGACGAGGAAGTAGACGGTCAGCACGACCAGCAGCAGCACGTTGGTCAGCGCGCTGAACACGGCTTGCCCGGCGCCGAGCAGCCCGCTGCCGATCCCGGGGCCGCTCACCAGGCTTTCCAGCTGCTGTTGCAGGTGGAAGCGTTCGTTGAGGTTGCCCAGGACGGTGTTGTGGTTCTGGGCGTCCCGCAGGTAGCCGGGCGCCTTGGCGATGAACTGCGTGGCCTGCTCGACCAGGACGGGGATCGCGGCGGTGAGGAACCCGCCGATGGCGAGCAGGCCGACGACGAAGACCGTGGTGACGGCGAGCCAGCGGGGAAAGCGGTGGCGGGTCAGCCAGGCGACCGCCGGTTCGAGCCCGATGGCGAGGAACAGCGCGAGCCCGATGAGCACCAGGACGTCCTGCAGGCCGGCGACGACCTGCACGAGCCCGTAGACGACGGCGACCCCGGCGGCGCCGGCCATGCCGAGCAGGAACGGTGATCGGCGGTTGAGGGGTTTTCCTTGGGCTCCCAGCGGTTCCTCGGTGGTGCTGAGCTCGGCCGCGGCGGCCTCGGCGTCGGCGAAGGATCCTGTGCCGGACGTCGTCGAGTCGGTGGGTTCTTCGTCGGGTAGGGGACTTTCGGGCATCGATCCGGCCTTCCTGGTCTTCTCGGCACTGCGCGACGCCGGGTTACCCGGTGCGGGCCTGGTGAAGCAAAGTCGTGGTGATCGCTTCGGCTGGGACTGGCCCGGGTATCCGGGGCCGGGCCGTTGCGCGACATCCGCCGCGCCGGAAAGCCGGGGAATGGCCCAGCTGTGCGGATCCGCCTCCTTCGCCGGCGGCGGTCCCTCGTCGGCGCGTACCAGTTCGCGCAGGCCGGCCACCCAGCGCCGTTCGAGGTGGCGCCGGGGCTCATCATCCCGCCGGAAGCTGTTCACTCCGCTCCGCGTCATCCGTGCGCAACCAGTCGCGCAGCGTTGTGTAGACGGCCTCCGCGTGGAGCAGACCGAAGTGGTTGAGCCCGCCGAGCCACACGATCTCCGCTTCCTCGGCCAGGTCGCCGGCGTGCAGCGGGGCCACGAGGAGGTCGCCGAAGAGGTGCCCCCACACGCTTCCCTCGGCGCGGGAGAGCGTCGCCGAGACAAACAGGCGGCGGACGCCCGGTCCCGGGGTCGGCGGCACGGGCCCGCGGGCGAGGTCCTGGATCCCGTCGCTGCGGGCGGCGAGGAGACGGGTGAGCGGGCTCACCGGCCGGGACGTGCCGAGCAGGCGCACCAGGCGGGCCACCCCTCGTTCCAGCGGTGCGCCGTTGTGCGGGGTGCCCAGGCACACCAGCCGGGTCGCCAGGGGAAGCCACGGGGCGTCTTGTTCTGCTTGGTACAAAGCACTTCGCGCCACCAAGCCGCCCATCGAGTGTCCGATGAGGACGATCTCGGTGACGGGCACCGGCCAGGCGGCGACCAGCCGGGAAAGCAGCGTGACGAGGTCGGCGCCGTTCTCGGACACGTGCCGGCCCGAGTTGTACCGGACGTAGACGGACGTCGTGCCGAGCTCGGCCGTCAGGCCCGCGCCGAAGTCGGCGCCGCGGAACCAGCAGCGTTCGGTTTCCACCAGGCCGTGCAGGAAGACGGCGAGGCGGCCGGTCGCCTCGGGGTAGGCGTGCGCGAGCGAGCGCCGGCCGAGGTCCACCGGCCTGCGGTCGGCGCGGACGGTCATGTCGTCGGCGGAACCGCGTTCCGCCGCGGGGAGGCGGACGCCGAACAGGCCGTGGGCGAGGCCCATGGCGTACTGCCCGGGAGCGGATTCGAGGACCGACGTGGTCCAGTAGTCGCGCGCGGCCGCCGAAGCCGGCGCGGTCAAGCCGGTCACCAGTTCGCTCAGCACGGTCGCCTTGGTCATGAGCTACACGGCGGGTGTCCGCGCCGCGCGCAGCGGTGCGCTGACCTCGTGCAGGTGCTGCAGCACGTAGAAGTACGTCTTGAACGGCCCGCACTGGGCGTAGTCGATCCCGTGGTCGTCGCAGAACTGCCGGACCAGGGGCTGGGCGCGGCGGAGGTTGACCCGCGGCATGCTGGGGAACAGGTGGTGCTCGATCTGGTAGTTCAGGCCGCCGAGGGTGAAGTCGACCCACGGGCCGCCGCGGACGTTGCGGCTGGTGAGCACCTGCTTGCGCAGGAAGTCGAGCTTCGTCTTGTCGGTGTAGGTGGGCATGCCCTTGTGACCCGGCGCGAACGAACATCCCATGTAGACACCCCACAGGCCCTGGTGCACGGCGATGAACGCCAGCGCCACCGGCGGCGACAGCACCACGAACACCGCGCCGAGGTAGATCCCGATGTGGGCGGCCAGCAGGACGGCTTCGAGCCGGCGGTGCTTGACGTCGTTGTCCCGCACGGCCTGGATGGCCGCCCAGTGCAGGCTCAGGCCTTCCAGGAGCAGCAGCGGGAAGAACAGGACCGCCTGGTGCTTCGACGTCCAGCGCACGAACCCGCGCTTCCCACCGGTCTGCCCGCGGGTGAAGGCGAGCAGCGGGATGTCGATGTCCGGGTCGTCGTCTTCGTGGTTGGGGCTGGCGTGGTGGCGGGTGTGCTTGCCCATCCACCAGCCGTAGCTCATGCCGATGAGCCCGCCGAGGGCGTAGCCGACGCGGTCGTTGGCCCGGCCGGTGCGGAAGATCTGGTTGTGGCCCGCGTCGTGGCCGAGGAACGCGAGCTGGGCGAACATCACGGCGAAGAACCCCGCCGTGACCAGCTGCCACCACGAGTCGCCCACCAGGACGAACGCCGCGCAGCCGCCGAGGAAGACGAGCAGCGTCAGGCCGATCTTCCAGGCGTAGTAACCGAAGCGCCGGTCCATCAGTCCTTCACTGCGGACGAGGCGGCCGAGCGCGCCGAAGTCGTTGCGTGACGCGGCCCGGAGGGCGGCGTCACCGCCCACAGCAGACACAGTCATGTGAGTCCTTCCCAAGTCCTGCGGGCGCCGGGGACTGGGGCGGCCACTCACTACCGCACCCGGATGCCCGGTCGTGGCCCGCGCCAAACCGGATCGGACCGGCGTCGTCCGGCGGGGTCAGCCGAACGGTGCCGAATGGGTGCCCCACCTGGTGATGGTCGACAGCCCGGCGTTGAGCAGGCGCACGACCTGGCTCTGCGTCCACCCCGTTTCGGCGGCGACTTCGGAGATCGGCCGGTGCCGGACCGCCACCGACCAGACGGTGAACCGCTGCCGGGGCGGCAGCAGGGCGAGCTCGTCGCGGACCACCGCTTCGGCCAGGGCGCTGTCGAACACCGCCGGGTCGCGGCGACGGTTGAGACCGCGCAGCGCGGCGGCCACGGCGGCCCGGCCGCGCCGCGCGGCCGCCAGCCGGTGGGCCGGCGAGGAGGGGGCGATCGTGGGTGAGGCGGCCAGCTTCGGGACCAGCCGGACGCACAGGCGCGCGGCGGCGCCGGGGGACCGGCCGGTGCGCCGGGCGACGAAGTACACCATCTCGAGGACGCGGTCGGCGTCGCTGACCTCGGGGCTGCGGATCCACGGCGGTTCGGCCGTCCGGTCCTGCCGCACGGTGATCACCAGCTCGGGCCGGCGGAGACGCAGTGGGCGATCCCCGCGGCGTCGAGGGCGGTCCGGAGGCTCTGGCTCCCGGTCAGCACCCGCACACCACGCCGCCGGTGTCCATCTTGGACGGTCACCGCCCGCACGCCGCCGACGACGTCGGCATCGGACAGGGTGCAGGCCGACGCGTCGAGCAGGACGACGCCGGTGCACAGCTCGCACGCTTCCCGGAGTTCCGCCGTCATGGCGGCGGCATCACCGGGCAGGCCGCCGCCGGTGGCGACGACGAGGATCGCGGCGTCGGCCACCACCGTCCGCAGCACCATCGGCACGGCGGGCGCGGTCACGTCGTCGAGGTGGCGGTGCACGCGCAGCTGGCGGTCCACGCCCGTGAGGTGCAGCGGCCGCCAGGACGCCCGCGAGCCGGCGACCACGGCGAAGCGGGTCCGGGCACCGGCCAGGTGCTGCGCCGCGGCCAAGATCGTCAGACCGGTTCAGGAGAAGAACGTGGTCGGGGTGAGGTCCACGACGAGCAGGGCGGATCGCCGGGTGATGGCGTCCACCAGCGCGTCGCTGAGAGCCGGTGCGGTGGTGATGTCGACCTCGCCGGCCACGGTGACCACGATGGTGTCCTGGTGGCGGGTCGAGGTGAGCTGCAGCGACGGCCGAGAAGCGCGGGCATCGGGGCGCGGTCGGGTGTGGTCGCGAAATTCGGAGTGGTCCACGATCAGCTCCTGCGGGCCGACCCCCGCGAACCAGGGCCGGCTGTCGAACGACGATCGTCGCGAGCGCGTGGTCTGGGCCCTCTCGGCGCGGTGATCACAGCCTAACGCCCCGGCGGCGGCTTGGCGACCGTGCCGACGCCCCGGGTGGGTCAAAGGCGACGGGGCGCGAGCTCGCCGGCGTCCAGACTGCCGTCGGCGAGGTCACGCGCGACGTCGGACAGGCGGCGCCGCCGATCACGGGCGTACTCCCGCAACCGGGTGAAGGCCTCGTGCATCTCCAGGCCGCCGTACTCGGCGAGGACGCCCTTGGCCTGCTCGACGACCGTGCGGTGCTGCAGGGTGGCTTCCAGCTGTTCGGCGATCAGCTCACCGCGTCCCGCGGCCCGGTGGTGCAGGATCCCGATCGTCGCCACGTCCGCCAGTGCCTGCCCGACGGCGATCGTGTCGGCGTCCAGCTCGACCGGGTCGTGGTTGAGCAGGGTCAAGGCGCCGATGGTCTGTTCCCGCAACCGCATCGGCACCGCCGACGCGGCGCGGAACCCGGCGTCGAGCGCGGCGGGCGCGAACCGCGGCCAGCGGCTCAGCTCCGCGGGCGCGCTCAGGTCGCCGCTGGTCACCGGCGCGCGGGTGGTGAGGCAGTCGAAGCACGGGCCCTGCCGGGTCTGGGCCGCGAACAGCTCCAGCAGGTCGGCGCGCTCGGACGAGCCCGCGGCGGGTCGCCAGCCACCACGCTGGTCCGACAGGATCACGCCGGCGGCGTCGACCGCGAGGTGTTCGACCGAGCGCTCGGCCAGCACGGCGAGGAAGTCCAGGACGTCGAAGTCCGCCACCAGGGTGTCGGCGAGGGTGACGAAGGTGCGGGCCAGCCGCTGGTCCGGGGTTGAGCTCATGCAACTCGCCTCTTTTCGTTCGCCGTCATGCAGACTCCTCGTCGGGGGTGAACCGCAGCGTGCGGGCTACGACCTGGCGGGCGACGTGGCTCAGCGTCAGCCCGTTGCTGAAGGCGTACCCGCGTATTCGGAGCAACGCCGCGTCGGTGGTGACGTCGAGCTGGACCTTCACCATGCCCACCGCCTGGTGGATTTCGACGTGCGAGTCGGCCAGCCAGGTCAGGTCGCTGGTGGCGTGCCCGTCGAGCTGGTCGACCACGGCCTGGGTGGCCAGGTCGGCCAGCAGCAGCGCGTCGCTGATCTGGTCAGGGGTGAGGGCGCCCGGGCGGTCGCGGTAGAGGTCGAGCGAGCCGAGGCGCACAACGCCGATCTGCAGCGGGAAGGAGAACACCGCCGCGGCGCCGAGGTCGGCGGCGCCCGGTCCGAACGCCGGCCACCGCGCGAGGTCGGCGGCCAGGTCGGGCACCAGGATGGGGCCGCCGGTGGCGAAGGTGTCGACGCAGGGGCCTTCGCCCACCGTGAGCTGCAGTTCTTCCAGCCCGGCGCTGATCGGGCTGCTGGCGTGGACGAGCCCGCGGTGGTGTTCGCCGTCCCGGGCGCCGACGGCTTTGCTGAGGACCGTCACTCCGGCTCCGGAGATGTCGAGGGTGCTGACGCACGCGTCGCAGATCAGGGCGACGCGCAGCCCGGAGTAACCATCGGTGGCGAGCAGCGCGCGCAGCTGCTGTCGCCGATCGTCGGTCACGGCGCCGCTCCCGTCTCACCCTGGAGTCCCCACCATAGGCTGTGGTCCCGGCGGCCCCGGGGGCATTCTGGGGAACGAGCACCATGACAACCACACCAGGCCCGGGGAGCTGACCCATGGCAGACACGTCCGGAAGCCGCGGTTCCCGGGTGAGCGAGCGGGAAGGGCGGGTTTCGCGCACGTTCGTCCGGCTGGCCGACACCTTGGTCGCCGACTTCGACGTCGCCGACTTCCTCGACATGCTCACCGAGCAGTGCGTGGCGTTGCTGAACGTCGGTGCGACGGGCGTGATCCTCGTCGACCCCGACGGCAACTTCCAGCTGGCGGCCACGTCGTCGGAGCGTGCGGAGCTGCTGGAGCTGTTCGCGGTCCAGACCGAGGACGGACCATGCATCGACTGCGTCCACACCGGCGCGCCGGTGTTCTGCGCCGACCTGACCGCCGCGACGGGCCGCTGGCCCCGGTTCGCCGCCGCCGCCCACGAATGCGGGTTCCGCGCCGCGCACGCCCTGCCGATGCGGTTGCGCGACGAGGTCATCGGCGTGCTGACCTTGCTCGACGTCGAGCCGGGCGCGCCGGAGCCGGAGGACATCGACCTCGGGCAGGCGCTCGCCGACGTCGCGACCATCGGAATCCTGCAGCAGCGCACCATCGAACAGCGGGATGTCACGGCTGCCCAGCTGCAGAACGCCTTGCACAGCCGGGTGGTCATCGAGCAGGCGAAGGGAGCACTCGCCGAGCGCGGCGGGATCTCGGCCGACGAGGCGTTCCTGCGGCTGCGGTCCTACGCCCGCTCCCGGCGTCTCCGGCTGACCGACCTGGCCGGCTCGGTGCGCGACGGCAGCGTCGACCCGGCCGTGGTCCTTGCCGACGGCCAGGCTTAGGGGCCGGTCTTTTCGAAGCCGGGGCCGGTTCAGGCGCAGCACGCGCGCAGCAGGCGAACGCACGGATCGTCGTGGTGGTCGTCCATGGCCCGGAGGACGTCCGGATCCGTGTTCCGCAGCTCCGGCAGGGGCTGGTTGAGGAGCGCGAGCGCGGCGCCGCGGCGCAGGTCGTACAAGTGCAGGGAGCGGCCGCTGGGCGGCTCGGCCAGCAGGGAGGTGCCGGGGACGACGAGGGGCCGGCCCGATCCGCCGCGGGGGCGCGGAAGCCGTCCCCCACGGTGGGAACCGAAGCTGACGAGGTTCAGCTCACGGACGTTCGAGACGCACAGGAGACACCCGGGGTAGGCCGGAAGCTCGTGCATCACCAGGTCCCCCAGCGCCTCGAAGGGCACGCTCGACCGGGGATCCGGGTGGAGGTCGTCCTGGTCGGTGGGTGGATGATGAAGATCGTAAGCGCTCACGTCTTCGACGTAGTTCTTCGTGGTGCCCGGGCCGTAAGCGCCTCCGGTACGGACGAGCCCGGTGTCCGGGGTGACCGACCAAAGCACCAGGTTCCAGCCGACCGTCAGGGTCACCTTGTCCTCGGCCCAGATGTCGTCGTTGCCGCCGCCTCGCCGGCGCGTGCGGTGCTCGCTCCAGCGTTGGTGCGCGGTGACGAGCGAGTCACCGAGGAAGCCGAGGGACCGTGCCGGGCGAGCGTGCTCGGCATCGGTTCCCCCGAGGGTGATCGCGCCGAGGAGCCTGCCTTCGTCGTCCAGGACGACGTAGCGCCGGCGGTCGGCGAGCGCCAAGCGCGTGCCGTCCGCCGAGACCGCGAACAAGGGGGCTGGTCCGGCCCGGTCGAAGCCGAGGTCGTCGAGCCGGACGCGGTGCTCGAGCCGGCCGTCGGCCGAGCCGGCCAGGACCTGGGTGGCCGAGAGGGCCGCCCAGCCGTGGGCGGTGGCGGTCACCTCCCGGACGGGCGCCGCGTCGAGCAGGATGCGGTCGTCCGGGGTGAATCGCCACAGCCCCGTCTCGCCGCCGGCGACCACGGTGCCGTCCTCGTCCCCGCACGGCACCGCGGGGCCCGGGTCGGCGTCGGCGTCGTAGCTGCGCCGGCTGAGCAGTTCCCCGCCGGGCAGGGTGTACACCTCCAGGGACCGGAAGCTCTGGTCGGTGCGCCGGCCGAAGACGGCGGCCCGCGACCACCCGAGACCCAGCCGCAGCACGTCGTGTTCGAAGTGGACGGTCGTGAGCAGAGGTGGGTTCGCGGCGGCCGTCGCGACCGTGTCCGGGGGCGCCGACCGCAGTGCCGCGTACACCGGGCGGTCGGCCGCCGGTTCGGGCTGCCAGCCCGACGCGAACGACTGGGCCTCTGCGACCGCTCTGGCCACCGGCAGCCTGCTGACCAGCTCCCACAGCCGGTCCCACCGCTCGTCACTGACGAGCGCCGCGCTCAGATCGGCGAAGCGCTCTCCGCGTAGCAGGGCCTCGGACTCGTCACCCTCCGCGGCCATCCGGAACAGCAGATCGACGAGGCCGCCACCGAGTGCCGCGCGCCAGAGGCGGGCGCGCGCGTCCTCGCCCGCGTCCGAATAGGTCTTCACCGTCATCCGGTCATCGGGGTCGACGGCACGGTGGCGCGCGTACTGACCGGTCAGCAGCCAGAACGAAGCGAGCCGTGCCGGGTCGGACGGGGTCAGCTCGTGCCGCAGGCAGAAGTCGCCGAGCTCCAGGACGCTGTCCACCAGCTTCCACACGTCGTCGACGATGTCCTGGTCGCCGGCGGCGAGGATCTTCCGCCGGGCGATGTCCGCCAGCGGATGCCCGCTCAACGCGGCGGCCACGGCGATGACCGGACGCATGTCCTCGGTCAGCTCGTCCTCGGCCGGATGCCGGAGGAGAACGACCAGGTTCTCGCTCACCTGCACCTCGAGCCGGGGATACCCGAAGTTGCGCTCCAGGTGCATCCGCAGGTCGGAGAACGCGTGATGGCGTTTGGGGTCGGGATGGGCGAGGGGCACGGTGAGCAGCTGGTCCCACACCTTGCGGAACCGGCGGTCGGGACGCGGCCCGGGCCCGGTCAGCGCGCGGAGCGCCGCCAGGTCCCCGGCGACGGCGGATTCCCGCAGCTCCCGCTCCGCCTCGCTGCCTCGCCACGCCACACCGCGCAGGAACGGCCACCGGCGGCCTCGCTTCGCGAGCTTCAGCAGTTCGCGCGCCCGCGCTTCGCCGTCCACCGCCCTGATTTTACCCCGGGAGATCCCCTCGAACGGGTGGTGGGGGGGGGGGGGGGGGGGGGGGGGGGGGGGGGGGGGGGGGGGGGGGGGGGGGGGGGGGGGGGGGGGGGGGTGGGGGGAGTCGTGAGGGGACAGACAAAGGAAGGGAGGAC
>NZ_JBVJOW010000006.1:389050-404461 GCF_055582965.1 Amycolatopsis sp. NPDC104863 | reverse complement strand
CCCTCCCCCCCCCCCCCCTTTCCCCCCCCCTAACCCCCCCCCCAGAGGGGTGCGCCCCCCCCCCCCCCCCCCCCCCCCCCCCACCTCGACGCGTCAGTTGGCGGCGCTGGTGTTCACTTCGCCGTTGACGCCCTTCGGGAAGAACCCGCCGGACTTGGCAGCCTTGTTCGTCAGGTAGACGATGTTCAAGACCTGACCCGGTGAACGGCTGTAAGCGATGCCGTTGGCGTCGGTCGGGACGATGTTGGCGTTGCCGTGGCCGTCGACGACACCCTGGTCGTCGTCGGTGGGGCCGTCGAGGCTGTCGCGGGCGTTGGACAGCTTGACGCTGGCTTCGCGCAGGTCACGGCCGAGCAGGCCCAGCCCGAGGATGCCGTCGGTGTGCTGGTAAAGCGCGCTGCGGATGTTCCCAGCGTGGTACGCCTCGACCGCGAGGATGCCGGCCGCGGCTTCCAGGTAGGTCTTGTTGCTGATCAGCGGCGCGGCGCCCTTGTACGCCGTGACGCCGACGTCCTCGAACAGGAACGCCGCGAGCAGGAAGTTCTCCTCGCAGGAGAACGCGTCGAAGCTGTGGCCGGGCTTGACCAGGCCGGCGGCCTGCGCTGCGGCGGTGAAGCTCGACTGCAGGTCGATCGCCGGGCGGCTGACCGCGGCCGAGCCGAGCGCGGAGCGCAGGAACTGGACGTGCGCCTTCTCGTCACCCGCGATCTCCTGGGCGTACTGCTTGGCGGCCTTCGTCTTGAACCGCACCGCCCGGCCGCCGGTGACACCGCCGCGGGTGCCGGTCCCGGTGGTCATCGAGTCGGCGAGGCCCTTGCCGGTGACGGCGTGCAGGTAGAACTCGGCTTCCAGGTACTCCAGGTTGAGCGCGAAGTTCAGGACGGCACCGTCACTGACCTCAGCCGACGCGGCGGCGGCCGCAGCCGTGGGCCGGGCGGTCGCGGCGGCTGCGGTCCCGGTGGCGAGGCCGCCGAGCGCGCCGGCGCCGACCACCCCGAGCCCGGTCATCCCGGCCGCCTTGAGGAAACGGCGGCGGTCCTGGTCGTTTTCGGCGCTCCGGTTGATCATCGAAGCGGCATAACGCTTGCCAAACACGGACGAACTCCTCCCCGCCCGCGCGCGAGGGCGGCGGGCGTCACCCACCACCGGCTCCCGGCGCTGGGGGATGGATCCTTCGTGGACAGTTCACGTTCGGGGCCGATCACGGGGCGGATGGGTTGACTCCCCAACCGGGTTGCCGGCGGCGAACAGGGCCGGCGACCAAGAGTGCTCGATCGAGTGGCCGCAGTCACCGACGGAGCGATTTCCGCTCCTGCCGCCAGGAAAATCGGCGAGTTTACCCGCTACTCAGTGGTAGCAAACCTTATTGGAGTGAAAGAAAAAACTTCGATCTACGCCCAATCCGGTGATGTCCGGCGGCCCGAACTACGACTGACGGTGAAGTCCACACTCGAAGGGGGGTGAGATAGATGGATACTTCCCTGACGGACGACACACTGGCCCGGCACCCACTGCTCCTTCGGGTGCTGGTCGTGGCCGGTGCGTTGTTCGGGTTCACCCTGCTGGCATTGGCCGTGTCGGAGGCCGCGGACGCGTCCGAGGGTCCGCCCCCGGATCGGCCGGGGTTGCTTGATCACGTCGGGAGCACTGCTCACGGCATGCTCAAGCCGGTCGAACCGGTGCTCACGCCGGTCACCAAGCCCGTGCACGCGGTGACGTCGCAGGTGGCGCGGGTCGCGAAGCCGGTGACGAACGGGCTCGAGCCCGTTCTCGCGCCGGTCACGCGTCCGGTGCTGCGCGCGGCCGAGCCGGCTCTGTCGGCCCTGCGTCCGGTCACCGAGCCCGTGCTGCATGCGGTGTCCCCGGTGACCTCGCCGGTGCTGCGTGCCACGGCATCCCTGACCGAGCCGGTGGTGCGGGTGGTCGGAGCCGAGCACGTGGTCTCGACGGTAACCGGGCACCAGCAGAGCGAACGGCCGGCGAAGCCCGCCCCGCGTGAAGACATCGTGTCTTCGCCGAGCGTGACTGCGCCTGCCGGGAGCGGGACTCCGGTGACGGTCACCTCGACCGATCCGCAGCGTTCGCGTGTCGCACACGCTGTCCGGTCGGCCGCCGACCATTCCGGTTCGCGGATCGGCGTTGCCGATCCACTGTCCGGATCCGGTGGTGGCGGGCTGCCCGCTGACGTTTCCGGCGTGAGCGGTGCGATGTCGGCCGGATCCGGTGCGCAGCACGGTGGCGAGTTCGCCGTGACCGCGGCCGGGAGCGGCATGCCCGGCACGGATCGCACGTGGCGGGCGCCGCCCGCGGGCTCGTGGTCGTTGCACTGGCTGGAGTACTACGGCAACGACCATCCGAGCTGACGAACCCTTTCCACCCTCAAAATCCACAATGGACAGAGAGACAGGAAAGGGAAGTCATGCACAAGTACGTGCGACGCGGCCTGACCGCCGCATTCATCTCCGGCGGGTTCGTCCTGCTGGGATCAGCGGTGGCCAGTGCGGACACCGGGAACACGGGCCCGCTCGGCGGGCTCGGGAACACCCTGCACTCGGTCGTCTCCGGAACCGCCTCCGGCGGCAACGGCGGTGACTCGGGCTCTGGCGGGAACGCGAGCAGCAGCAACAACGCTGTCAGCGGGAACTCCGGCAACTCGGGCAACTCCGGTTCCACCGGGCACAACAGCGCCTACGGCGTTTGTGTGCTGGCCAAGTGCAACACCTCGGTGTCCTCGGGCAACTCCGGGAACACGGGCGCGACCGGCTCGACCGGGAACGCCTCGAACACCAGCACCACCACCGGTGGCAACTCGGGCAACGCCGGCAACGGCGGGTCCGGGACCGCGGCGTCCTCCGGCAAGAACACAGCCGGTGGGCACTCCTCGCGTGGCGGGATCCTCGGTGTCGTGGGTTCCGTGACCGGTACGGCCAAGGGCGGCAACGGTGGCAACTCCGGCGACGCCGGGAACGCCACCAGCTCCAACTCGGCGGTCTCGGGGAACTCGGGCAACTCCGGGAACTCCGGCTCCACCGGCGGGAACAGCGCCTACGGCCTGTGCCTGCTGGCGCAGTGCTCCACCACGGTGTCCTCGGGCAACTCCGGCAGCACCGGCGCCACCGGGTCGACCGGCGACGCGACCAACACCAGCAGCACCACCGGCGGGAACTCCGGCTCGGCGGGCAACGGCGGCGACGCCACGGTTGTCAGCGAAGGCCGGAACTCCGCCACGAACAATGGTGGGCACGGCTGGGGCTGGAACCGGCACGAGCAGGGCGGCACCACGGGCGTCCTGGGTCTGGTGACCGGCACCGCCAAGGGCGGCAACGGTGGCAACTCCGGCGACGCCGGAAACGCCACCAGCCACAACAACGCGGTGACCGGGAACTCCGGCAACTCGGGTGACTCCGGTTCGACCGGCGGCAACACCGCCGTCACGTCGACCCGCGGGCACGAGCAGCAGGGCCGCCACCACGGTGGCTGGAAGCACGAGAACGGCACGACGTCGCACACCGCGGTGACTTCGGGCCACTCGGGTGACACCGGCGCCACCGGTTCGACCGGTGACGCCTGGAACACCAGCAGCACGACCGGCGGGAACTCCGGCTGGGCGGGCAACGGCGGCAACGCCGACGTCCTCACCTCCGGCTGGAACACCGTCGCGCACACCCCGCACACCGTCTGACGGACAGCGGGCAGAACACCGGGCGGGGCACTGGGCGGGGCACTGGGAAACCGGTGCCCCGCCCGTTCTCGTTACTCGCCCTCGGCGGGAATCCGGACCGCAAGGAGGGCGACATCGTCGTCCGGGTCCGGTCCGGCCAACTGGTCGGCGAGCTCGGCCAGCAGCTCCCGGAGCGGCTGAGTTCCGTGCGCCGCCAGCAACCGGATCACCTCGGCGACGCGGGCATCGGCGTCCTGCCCGGGCTGGTCGACGAGACCGTCGGTGTAGATCAGCAACACCGAACCCGGCGCCAAGACCGCACGGTGCGTGGTGCGCGGCCGCGCGTTCAGCCCGACGGCGACCATCCGATCCGCCTCGGCGAGTTCTCGCACCGTGCCGTCCGCGGATCGGACCAACGGCCGGGGATGCCCGGCGGTCGTCCAGGCCAGCTCCCAGACGCCGCCGACCTGCCGGAGGTGGCCATGGACGAGCGTGCCGGCGGCGTCGATACCGAGCGCCTCGTTGCCGCGTTCGAGAGCCGTGACGACCTCCGCCGGCTCCGCGCCCGGGTGGTCGACATCGGCTTGGCGCAGCATGCTCCGCCACTGTCCCATCAGGGTGGCCGCCGTCGTGTCGTGGCCGGCGATGTCGCCGATCGACACCGCCAGCGTCGCCACCTCACCGGGCAGCGGGTAGGCGTCGTACCAGTCCCCGCCGACGACCTCGCTGTGCGCGGCCGGGCGGTACAGCGCCGCGAGGTCCAGGCCCTCGACTGCCGGGAGGTCGGTGAGCATGGCCTGCTGCAGCCGCCGGGCCACGACGACCCGGTCGTCGACGAACAGCGCCCGCTCCACGGCGCGGGCGGTGTAGCCGGCCAACGCGGTCACCACCGCCCGCTCGTGCAGGTCGACGTCGTGGTGCGTGCTCCAGCCGATGATCAGGGTGCCCAGCGGGGCATGCGGCCCGGGCAGCGGCACGCACAACGTGGTGTGCAGGCCCTGGCGGGTGAGCTCGGTGACGGCGTCCGGGCTGTACCCGCCCTCGCGCAGGCCGTCGGGGCCGTGGATGAGCAGGGTGGTGTTGTCCCGGGCGGCGCGGGCGCTGGGCCACGGGTCGTTCAGGTCGTAGACGGCGAAGTCCTGTTCCAGCGCGATCACGTCCGTGGCGTCGGCCAGCCGCCGCAGCCTGCCGTCCTGCACCAGCACCAGACCGACGTAGGCGGGCTTGAAGTCGCCGGTGACCAGGTCACGGACCCGCCGGCGAACGTCGGCCAGCCCGGTCGTGTCGGCCAGCTCCTCGGCCGCGCGCAGCAACAGCTGCGACCGGCTCAGCGCGCTACGGGTCTGCTCCGCCAGTTCCGCCGCCTGTGCCTCCGCCTCACGGGCCTCGGCCCGGGCCCACTCGTGATGCCGGGACACGATCCGCAACCGCAGTTCAGCGCTGCAGGCGGCCGCGAGGTCGGCCAAGTCCTGCAGCTCGCGTGCGGTCCACATGCGCGGCTGGGTGTCGATCGCGCACAGCGAGCCCAGCACGTGCCCGTCGGCGTCGGTCAGCGGCATCCCCGCGTAGCCGACGACCCCCAGGTCCTCGATCGCCAGGTTCGCGCAGGTCAGCTCGTCCTCGCGAGCATCCGGCAGGATCAGCGGTTCCCCGGACAGCACGACGTGCCGGCACATCGAGTGCGTCAGCGGGGTCTCCCGGGCGCTCGCCCACGGCTCGGCTAAGCCGCTCATCCCGGGAAAGACCTGACGGCCGGGTTCGACCAGCGACACCAGCGCGACCGGCACAGCGAGCACACTGGTCACCAACCGCGCGAACCGATCCATCCCGGCGTCGGGCGCGGCCGACAAACCGGTGTCCCGCAACGCCCCCAACCGGCCTGCGTCAGTCAGCTCAGCGTCTCTGTCCCCGTCCGGCACCGGCCCGCTTCCCTGTTTCGTCCCCACCCCGCCGAGGCGGAAACCCTGGTCGCGAGCGTAGCGCTTGCTCCGGAGAGGCTGTGCGAGCGGACGGGGATCCGGCACGACTCAGACCGGCGGCCGCGCCGGCCCACAGCCCCATTCCGAGCTGCTGCCGCCTTCCACCTGGTCCTACCGGCCGTCTACGGCTAACGTGGCGGAACTCCGTACTCAGCGAGTCCGAGCCGGCCCGGAGCGCCGCGATGTTCGCCAGGCATTCCGCCGTCTGCGCGCAGTCGGCGACTCCTGCGCCGAGGGATACGTTGTTGCCTCCCAGCAGCCGCCGGCGAAGGGTCTGCGGTCCTGTCCGGACAAGCTGGAATCGCGGTCGGTTGCGCAGCCACGCTGTGCTGCTCCCCCGGGTCACACAGGGTCCATCGCCAGCGGCCGGGTAATGGGTTACTCGGCCGCTGTGAAGGCGCGACGGCCAGCAGGTGAACAGCTCTGTCTCGCGGGCATCTGCGCTCGTCGGGCTCCGACGAGCGCGGTCAGATCGGCGCATTCAGCGGTTCCGGCGCCGCCGGTGTCGTCGCACCGGGTTTCGCGCCGGGGACTGCCGCAGCCGCGACGACAGCGACCATCCAGGGCCGCTTCCACGCTCGATGCCAACCGGCCGTCTCTGGCCGGGTTCAGCGTTCGCGGCGACACCCGGTCCGGCGGCCCCCGCGAGGCTTCCGCCGTGACCGCCTCTGGCGCGAGACCGCACAAGGGAATGTGTCACGCACGATGCCGACACCCGATAATCCTGTCGATGACGAAGCGGGAGTGAGGCGTGTGACAGACGAACGGCGAGTGCGGCTGGCGCACACCAGCCGCGAAGTCTGCATCTCCGACGAGTCCGGAGCCGAGCTGTTGCGCTACCACGGAATCTGCGTGGTGTGGTTGGAAGGCGAGGAGCCGGTGAAGCAGACCTGGCTGCCGCTCGGCGTCTCCCCCAGCTTCGCCGACGGCGAAGCCGTGATCGCAACCTGGCATGCAGCCCTGCAATGGTGCCAGGCCTGCGCGTGAACACCGAGGCAGTGCGCTCGGGATTCCCTTGTCTGCGACCCGTCCACTCAAAAGACCCGTTCGAGCTCATGCCGCCGTGCTCCGGCGCCCTGCCGAGCTGATGTTGCCGAACTGACATCGCGGTCCCGGCCGGTAGTGGTCACAGCGCCAGTCCACTCGCCGCCCGCACCCCGGCACGCGCCGGCCAAGTGGCTCGAGGGCCTCGTCCTCGTTCCGCTGGGTATCACCATCGCCAACCAGGGAACCCCGACGCTCCTGCGCACTCGGGTCCCGAGCACGATCTGGTCATCGACGGGCTCGCCCACCTCCTCACCTGGCATCGGCTCCGATACCGGCGCGTCGACGCGTGAACCGGCGGATCGCGCATGAGACGGTGACGCGCCGGGTACCACCACGGCGTGATCACCTGGGAAGAAAGACCCACCTTCGGTCTTCTGGAAGACCTCACCCCGAAACCACTGCCGCTGCCGCGATCCACGTCCTCCATCGGCGCCGACCTTCGCACACTGCAAGCCGCCGGCGCGCTCGAGCTTCCCCAGCCCGGAACCGGAGGGCTCGCCGGCCGGTGGGCGGCGCTGGCCGCGCTCGGTCGGATCGACCTGACGCTCGCGCGGCTGGCCGAGGGCCACGCCGACGCCGTCACGATCCTCGGCGAAGCAGGCCGGGCCCCTCAGCCCGGTGCGCTCTACGGCGTCTGGGCGGCGAAGTCCGCCGGCACCGGCGCCATCCTCGAGGACGGCAAACTCAGCGGCACCGTACGGTTCTGCTCCGGGCTGTCGCTGCTGGACCGCGCGCTGGTGGCCGCCGGTGACCGGCTCGTCGAGGTCGACCTCACCGACCCCGGCGTGCAGCGCCACCCCGACACCTGGCAAGCCGTCGGGATGGACGCCTCCGACAGCGGCGACGTCGTCTTCGACGGCATCCTCGTCGCCGCCGACGCCCTCATCGGCCCCCCGGACTGGTACCTCGGCCGCCCCGGCTTCGCACTCGGCAGCGCCGGCGTCGCCGCCGTCTGGCTCGGCGGCGCGGCCGCGATCACCGACACGATCGTGGCTCACCTGCGTGACACCGGACGTGCCGACGACCACCAGCTCGCCCACCTCGGCGCGATCCACACCGCGATCCGCACGGCCGAAGCGCTGCTCCTGCAGGCCGCGGGCACCATCGAAACCGCCGCGGACCCCTGGCACGTCGCGTGCACCTGCCGCGCCGCAGTCGAGCACGCGGTACGCGAGGTCCTCGACCACGCGCCCCGGCTGACCGGCGCCGGCCCGCTGTGCCGCGACCGCAGGTTCGCTCAGCGGATAGCCGACCTCGAAGTCTACGTTCGCCAGCACCACGCCGAACGCGACCTTGCCGCATTGGGCCGGCAAGTCCTCGACGCCGCAACGGGCACATAAAACGGTTCACGAGGCCTGGCCTCGGTTCATGGGGTCCGGGTGGATCATCCGGTCGTGGCGATTTCGCGGCGTCGATCGATCCGGATCTGGGAACACACAAATTCGCACGGATCGAAGTCGATCAAGAGCACTCATCGCCGCCGGCTCTGCTGATCGACAGCGAAGAACTTTCTTCGGCGGCAACACGTCGCGTCCGCGATGTCACCCCAGGGCCGGGAGCCGGGGAAGCCGACCGACCCGGTTCTCCGGCGAAGCCGCGGAGATCGCCAAGTAGATTAGATTTGCCTGGCGGCAACCAGGCGGCTACGGAGCCGCATTCTGATCGGAGGATGATGTTCGCGGATTGCAACGGCGTTGAGCTGGGCCTCGACGACCTGGTGACAGTCGGCTGGTCGAAGCGGCAGAAATACGCCGCGGGCAGCCATGGCACGGTCGTAAAGCTCGGCAGAACCCTGGTCCACGTTCGGCTGACCTTCGCTCGCATGGAGCTGGACGACGGACAGGTGTTCGCGTTCGAGCCCGGCGAACTGGAGAAGGGACATCACGGCCGCCCTCGACACCCGGAAGGCCGGGGCGCGGAGATGCGCGAAACCATGACGCAGTTTCGAAACGACGCCGTCGACTCGCTTATCAAGATCGCCGTTGACCGAGACGTCATCACGTCCGCACAGGCGGACACGATGAAGTCGCTTTATGGAGAGCTCGACTGAGCCAGTGGGTTGGATGCAGAGGTGCGAAGATCGCGTACTGCACAGGGGAAACGCGGTCAGGCCACCGGTCCGCCGGGCGGCGTCCCCGGAAGAGCCGACGTGGAAAAGCACGCGCTGGACCGTCGTGGCCCTGGCCACTGAATCGGCCTGAAGCCGACGGAAGTTGTCTCAGTCGATGCCTGGCTGTCCGGCAAGTTCCGATCGTCGACAGGTTGGCTCGGCGGCACAACCTTCCCTGTGCCGCCGAGCCCTGTCCTGCTGAACCGACGTCCGGTACTGCTATCCGCCGGCGTGCGAGGTGCCTGCTTCGGCGCCACGGACCATCCGCACCTGCTCCGGCCCGGCGTAGCCACCGATGGCACGCACCCCGGCGAGCACGATCGCGGTGACCGCTGCGCGTCGGCTCGGGTGGACACACGGGCGCCGCGCCCAAGGAACAGGTGGACGGGGACCGCTGAGCATCTCGAGGAGGAAAGAGGTCGCGGCTCCCGCTGGAGATTTCCTCAAGAAAATCGGCGGGGCCGTGAACCAGGTGACGACGGCCCCACCATGACTCACGAACCTGCGACCGCGCGTTGCGGTTTGCCGCTGTAGGTGCTCGACGGCCGGATCAGGCTGTTCGAGGCCAGCTGTTCCATGATGTGAGCGGTCCAGCCGGTGATCCGCGCGGCCACGAAGATCGACGTGAACACCGGCGTGTCGAAGCCCATCAGGTGATACGCCGGGCCGGCCGGGTAGTCGAGGTTCGGGTGCAGGCCCTTTTCCGCGTACATCGCCTGGGCGAGGGCCTCGTAAAGGTCCAGCAGCTCGTGGCCCTCGCGGAGCTCGGCGACCTCCTGCAGCGCGTGCCGCATCGTCGGGACCCGGGAATCGCCCTTTTTGTAGACACGGTGACCGAAGCCCATGATCTTGCACTTGTCGGCAAGCGCTTTCCGCAACCAGGCTTCGGCATCGCCCGCCGCGCCGATCTCCTCGAACGTCGCCATCACCGCTTCGTTCGCGCCACCGTGCAACGGGCCCTTCAGCGCGCCGATCGCGGCCGTCACGGCACTGTAGAGGTCCGAGAGCGTCGAGGTGACGACGCGGGAAGTAAAGGTAGAGGCGTTGAAGCTGTGCTCGGCGTAGAGGATCAGCGACGTCTCGAAGGCACGGACGATCACCGGCTCCGGGACCGCGCCGAGGGTCATGTAGAGGAAGTTCTCTGCGTACCCGAGGTCTTGGCGCGGCGGGAGCGGGAACAGGCCGTGCCGACGGCGCTGGGTCAGTGCGACCACCGACGGCAGGACCGCGAACAGCCGCACCGCCTTGGCCTGGTTGGCTTCCGGCGAGTTGTCGTCCTCGTCGGGGTCGTTGGCGCCGAGGATGCTGACCGCGGTGCGCAGGGTGTCCATCGGGTGCGCGGTCTCGGGCAGGCCGAGAAGCGTCATCACCAGGTCGGTCGGCAGGCCCCGTTGTGCCCGCTCGACCTCGTTCTGCGCTGCCAGCTCGGCCGGCGACGGGAGTTCGCCGTGCCAGAGCAGGTAGGCGACCTCTTCGAAGCTGCAATGCGCGGCGAGGTCCTGGACCGGGTAGCCGCGGTAGGTCAGCGAGTTCGTGTCGGGGTTGACCATCGACACCTCGGTGGTGTCGACGACGACTCCGGCGAGTCCCTTGTGGATGGCGGGTGCGGACATGGGTGTCCCCTTGTCGGAATTCGGGGCGGCTGAAGAAATTCAGACGCGGAAATTGAAAACGTTCTCGTCGAAAGCGTTGTAGTCGCTGTAGTCGAGCAGCTTGTAGAGATCACGCCGGTGCTGCATGCGGTCGAGCAGTGCCTCTTGGGTGCCGTCCTCGGCGATGGTGCGCAGTCCGTTCTCGGCGGCCTCCATCGCCAGCCGCAGCAGCGTGACCGGGTAGATTACGATGTTCACGCCGAGCGATTCGAGGGTCTTCGCGTCGAGAAGCTCGCTTTTGCCGAACTCGGTCATGTTGGCCAGGATCGGGACGTCGACGGCCGCCCGCATCCGCTCGAAGTCGGCGGGTCCGCGCATCGCTTCGGGGAAGAGCAGGTCCGCTCCGGCGTCGACGTAGGCCTTCGCGCGGTCGATCGCGTCGTCGAGACCGTGGACGCCGGCGGCGTCGGTGCGGGCGGCGATGACGAAGTCCGGGTCGCGGCGAGCGGCGACCGCGGCCTTGATCCGGCGGACCGCGACGTCGCGCTCGACGACGTCCTTGCCGTCGAGGTGCCCACAGCGCTTGGGGTTGACCTGGTCCTCCAGGTGCATCCCGGCGACTCCGGCGTCTTCGAGGAGCTGGACGGTGCGGGCGGCGTTCATCGGTTCGCCGAAGCCGGTGTCGGCGTCGACCAACGCGGGCAGCGACGTCACCCGGGCGATCTGCTGAGACCGGCCCGCGACCTCGGTGATCGTGGTGAGCCCGATGTCCGGTAGTCCCAGGTCGGCCGACAGCACCGCGCCGGAGATGTAGACGCCGTCGAAGCCCCGGCGCTCGATCAGCTTCGCACTCAGCGGATTGAACGCACCCGGAACCCGTTGAAGCGCCCCGGAGTTCAGGCCCGCGCGGAACGCGATCCGCTTCTGCGAGGCGGTGGCCGTGGCGTGCAGCATCAGAAGATCCCCTTCGTCGCGGGTGTCGCGTCGATCGTCGCCGGAAGGGCCAGCTCGCGCACCTCGCCCGCGGTCAGCTGCGCCAGCCGGGTGACCAGATCGAGGAAGCGGTCCTGGTCGGCTTGCGTGATCACGCCCTTGGCCAGAGTGCGGAACTTCGCGACGTACTGCTCGCGGGCGAACGGCCGGGCCCCGGCCGGGTGCGCGTCGGCGACGGCGATCTCGTCGGTCAGCGTCGTCCCGTCGGCGAGGGTGACCTCCACCCGACCACCGAACGCGGGCTCAGGCTCGTGGTAGCGGCGCGTCCACTCGGGATCTTCGACGGTGCTGACCTTCTGCCACAGCTCGACGGTGTCCGGGCGGGTGGCGCGCTCGCGGGCGTAGGAGTCCACGTGGTGCCAGGCGCCGTCCTGCAACGCCACGGCGAAGATGTAGGGAATCGAGTGGTCCAAGGTTTCCCGGCTCGCCTGAGGGTCGTACTTTTGCGGGTCGTTCGCTCCCGAGCCGATCACGTAGTGGGTGTGGTGGCTCGTGTGGATGACGATCTTCTCCACCTTGCCGAGCTCGCCGACGCGCGGGCCGAGCCGCCGGGCGAGGTCGATCAGGGCCTGGCTCTGGTACTCCGCCGAGTGTTCCTTGGTGTAGGTGTCCAAGATGGACAGCTTCGGCTCGCCCAGGGCGGGCAGCGAGACCGTGTACTCGGCGTTCGGGCCGCCGAGCAGCCAGGCGACGACGCCGTCTTCGCCTTCGTAGATCGGGCTCGGCGCGCCTTCACCGCGCATCGCCCGGTCGACGGCCTCGATCGCGGCCTTCCCGGCGAACGCCGGAGCGTAGGCCTTCCACGACGAGATCTCGCCCTTGCGGGACTGCCGGGTCGCCGTCGTGGTGTGCAGGGATTGCCCGATGGCCTGGTACACCGTCTCGACGTCCAGCCCGAGCAGGGCGCCGAGCCCACCGGCGACCGATGGGCCGAGGTGGGCGATGTGGTCGATCTTGTGCTCGTGCAGGCAGATCCCGCGCACCAGGTCGACCTGCAGCTCATAGCCGGCCGCGATGCCGCGGACGAGATCGGCGCCGGTGCGGCCGGTGTGCTGGGCGACCGCGAGGATCGGCGGGATGTTGTCCCCGGGGTGCGAGTAGTCCGCGGCGAGGAAGGTGTCGTGGTAGTCCAGCTCGCGCACGGCGACGCCGTTGGCCCAGGCTGCCCACTCCGGCGAGAACCGGCCGGGCACGCCGAACACCGTCGCACCGGGGCTCGCCGGGTGGGCCAAGGCCTGGTCACGGGCCGCGCTGACCGGACGCCGCGTCAGGGACGCCGCGGCCACGGCGGCGTTGTCGATGACCCGGTTGATCACCATCTCGGTGACCTCGGGCGTGACCGGCACCGGATCGGTCGCGACGGACGCCAGCTTCCAGGCCAGCTGCTCTTCGCGTGGCAGGGACTCGGCGGAGCGGTAGGTGCGGACGGTGTGGTCGATCATCACTTTCCTTCGTGGACGTAGAACCCGCGGCCGGCCTTCTTGCCGAGCAGGCCGGCGTCGACCATGCGCAGCAACAGCGGCGGCGGGGCGTAGAGCGCTTCCTTGAATTCGGCGTAGAGCGAGTCGGCGATCGCGGCGACGGTGTCGAGCCCGATGAGGTCGGTCAGCTGCAGCGGCCCCATGGGGTGCGCGGTGCCCAGCTCCATGCCGCGGTCGACGTCGGCGGCCGAGGCGAACCCGGACTCGACCATCCGGATCGCCGAGAGCAGGTAGGGCACGAGCAGGGCGTTGACGACGAACCCGGCGCGGTCGGCCGCGCGGATCGTGGTCTTGCCGAGGACGTCGGTGGCGAACCGCTGCGTCCGGTCCACGGTGGCGGGCGAGGTGAGCAGCGAGCCGACGACTTCGACCAACGGGAGCACCGGCACCGGATTGAAGAAGTGCAGGCCGACGACCTGGCCGGCCCGGCCGGTGGCCATCCCGAGCCGCATGATGGGAATCGAGGAGGTGTTGGACGCCAGGATCGCGTCCGGGTCTTCGACCACCTTGTCCAGGGTGGCGAACAGCTCGGTCTTGACCTGCTCGTCCTCCGCGACGGCTTCGATCACCAGCTGCCGGTCGGCGAGCTCGCCGAGGTCGGTGGTGAACCGCAGCCGCCAGGATGCCTCCTCGGCGCCCGCTCGATCGAGCTTGCCCGCGTGGACCGCCCGGTCGAGCGAGGCGAGGATCCTCGCCCGGCCGGCGTCGGCCGACGGCACGTCTTGCTCGCAAACCACGACGTCCAGGCCCGCGCGGGCGCAAACCTCGGCGATCCCCGCGCCCATCCGCCCCGCGCCGACGACGGCGACCCGTGCGATGTTCATCCGGCCTCCTGTGAACCTTGTGGTGCTGCGCTCTCAGCGTGGCATCGCCCTCCGATGCGGGCGAGCCCTGTGGACTGTGAAGTCTTGTGAACGTTTCCGGTCGCTCTGTAAAAGTTGTTAAAGTCGACGTGTGGAGAAGATGTTCGCGGGAGCCCGGCTGCGGCAGCTGCGCGAGGACCGGTCGATGTCCCAGTCCGACCTGGCCCGGCTGCTGGAGATCTCGCCGAGCTACGTCAACCAGCTCGAGCACAACGGCCGTCCCCTGACGCTGCCGGTGTTGCTGCGGCTGACCGAGCACTTCGGGGTCGACGCGGAGTTCTTCGCGCCGCAGGACACCGCGCGGCTGGTCGCCGACGTGCGGGAGGTCTTCGCCGACGACACCGTCGACGGCACCCTCTCCGCCGGCCAGGTGGACGAGCTGACCACCCAGTTGCCCGATGCCGCCCGCACGCTGGTCTCGCTGCACCGCCGCTACCGGGAGGCGATCGAGAACATCGCGACGCTGGTGTCGGAGCAGGGCCTCGATCGCACGGCCGCGCAGCAGCCGCACGAGGAGATCCGCGACTGGTTCTACCGGCACCGCAACTACGTCGCCGAGCTCGACGAGCCGGCCGAGAAATTGGCCGCCGAGCTGCGGCTCGTGCCCGGCGAAGTCCGGGCCGGGCTGGCCGCTGGCCTGCGAGACCGGCACGGCGTCGAGGTGGTCGCGGCCCCGATCGGCGCAGACCAGCACCGGTTCGACCCGACCGGCCGGGTGCTGCACCTGTCCCCTGCGCTGCGGCCGGGGCAAGCGGCGTTCCGGCTGGCTTCCGAGCTGGCCATGCTCGAAGCCGGAACGGCGATCGACCGGCTGGTCGACGACGGCGCCTTCGGCGACGACACCGCTCGCCGGCTGGCCCGGATCGGGTTCGCGAACTACTTCGCGGGCGCGCTGGTACTGCCCTATCGCGTGTTTCTCGGTGCCGCGGAGCGCTACCGCTACGACATCACCCGGCTGTCGGACCACTTCGGAGTCGGGTTCGAGACGATCTGCCACCGCCTCTCGACGCTGCAACGGCGGGGCACGCGCGGGGTGCCGTTCTCGTTCGTCCGCGTCGATCGCGCGGGCAACATCTCGAAACGCCAGTCGGCCACCGGGTTCCATTTCTCCCGCGTCGGCGGCTCGTGTCCACTGTGGATCGTGTACGAGGCGTTCAGCTCGCCGGGCCGGATCGTCACCCAGGTCGCCGAACTGCCGGACGGCAAGAAGTACTTCTGGCTCGCGCGCACGGTGACCCGAACCGTGGGTGGCCACGGCGATCCGGGCAAGACGTTCGCGATCGGCCTGGGCTGCGAACTGCGCCACGCCCGCCGGCTGATCTACTCCGACGGCCTCGCCCTCGGCGCCGACGCCGCGGTCACCCCGATCGGCATGGGTTGCAAGGTCTGCGAGCGGCCCGCGTGCCCGCAGCGCGCGTTCCCCGCGATCGGGAAGACGCTCCGGGTGGACGAGCACGCCAGCAGCCTGCTCCCCTACCCGCCGCTCGCCTGAGCCGCCCGCCGACGTCAAGTGGGTGCCAGGGCCTGCATCGAAATCGCCTGGCTTCCCGTCCTGCCGCAGTTGTCGTGGGGGGGGGGGGGGGGGGGGGGGGGGGGGGGGGGGGGGGGAGGAGAGAGGAGGGGGGGGGGGGGGGGAGAGAAAAACAAAAGCCCGGGGCCGAATGGTGGGGTCTGTGGAGCGGTGG
>NZ_JBVJOW010000006.1:72010-389040 GCF_055582965.1 Amycolatopsis sp. NPDC104863 | reverse complement strand
ACCGATGCGAGGGGGTGACGGGTCCTGGCGTAGACGCCGCTTGTTTTCCCTTCCTCCGGGGGTTGTTGGGGGTGGTAGGGGCGTTCCCACCCCCCCCCCCCCCCCACGACCAACCGTACGGCTGGGAAAGCCCGGTGCGGGGTCAGGATCCGATCTGCTGCCTGATCCAGGTCAGGTGCTGGGCGATGCCGGTGTAGAGGGTGCTCGTCGCGCACTCGCCGCCGTTGTCACCCGGGCCGTGCGTCTCACCGACCAGCGTCCAGTTGCCGGCCGTGCCGACGACCGCCGGACCGCCCGAGTCGCCGTGGCACGCCGAATGCGTGCGGTCGCCGGAAATGCACACGTCACCCGCACCGCCACCACCGGCGTAGCACGAACTGCTCGGCAGTACGCGCAGGTCGATCTGGCGCAGCGTGGTCGGGGTGCTGCAGCTCGGCCAGCTCGTGCAGCCCCAGCCCAGCAGCCGGGCGGTCGTGTTCGCCGCCGGGTTGCTCGTCGCCATCGGGACCGGCGTGGCGCGCACGGCCGCGGACAGGTGCATCAGCGTGAGGTCCGTGCCGGACTTGGTGATCCGGCGGTCGATCCGGCCGACTTCGCCGCCGGAGTTCTTGTTCGTGGAGCCGATGCGGCCCTGCGACGCGCTGCCGCAGTGGTTGGCCGTCACGATCCACTGGGGCGCGACCAGGCTGCCGCCGCAGCCGTTGCTCAACGAAACCATGAAGCTGTAGGTCTCGGTCGCGGTCGTGCCGCCGATGATGCCGGGCTGGGCACCCGAGGTCTGCTGGGCCTGCGCGACTCCGGGTGCGGTGGCCACGAGCGCGGCCGCGAGTACCCCGAGTGCGGTCGAAAGAAGCCTGCGCATGATCGCTCACAATCAGCGGCGTCGTTGCCGCTCGGTAGTCGGAACGGTCGGGGAGAACCGGAAAAGACCGGTGCTCAGCACGATGTCCCGGCTGCGGCGGACGTGACCACCGTCATCGGTAGGAAGACGAAAGTCGCGGATCGTTCCGGGTCCGCGGCGAAACGCGGAACACCACCTCTCCTGGGCTTCTCCACGGCCGGGCCGCCCTCCTGCGCAGATCGGGAAACGTTCACAGCCACGTCCGCGATCGCGCGGCGGCTCGTTGCCGGATCGGAGATGCCGACCACCGGTGACCCGCCGGCCGCGGCGGGTCGGTCACTACGGTGGGCGAAGCCGTCAGCGGAGCAGCCGAAAGATGTCGCCTTCGCGGGCGAACGGTGACGCCGGTCTGCACCGGTGCCGGTGAACAGCCACTTCCGGCGCCCCCGCCACCCCGGCAAGCTGTCCGGCGGACAGTTCCGGCACCGCCGTGCTGGTGCTCGCCCGCACCAACGCCATGGCGGTGCTGCAGATCAGCGACCACACCCTGCTGTCCGCGGTGACCGCATCCCCTGTGACGCGCGAAGACCCCAGTCGGGTGAGACGCCGGGCACAGTCGACATAGTAGGACTTCCTACTTTATGGTGTCCTCAGGTCTGCGGTGCAGGGAAGCCGGTGTGAATCCGGCGCGGTCCCGCCACTGTGACCGGGGAGCGGCGCCTCACGTGAGATGGGCCACTGGCGAAAGCCGGGAAGGCCGGGGCGCCGTGGATCCGGGAGCCAGGATACCGGCCGCAGGCATTCGTGTTCGTCCACGAGGATGGAGCTGAACGCATGCGGATTCTTCCTGCCTGCGCAAAAAACGGCGACCCGCCGCGGTAGTTCAGCCTGCCCGAAAATCCCGGCCACCACCCCGTGCGCCCGGGCAGTCCGTCCTGCGCTCTCGCGAAAGGCGACCTCATGACCACCGAACTCCAGCACTTCGTCGGCGGCAAGCCGGTTCCCGGCACCTCGGGCCGCTTCGCCGACGTCTACGACCCCAGCACCGGCGCCGTCCAAGCCCGCGTTCCGCTGGCCTCGACCGCCGAAGTCACCGCCGCCGTCGACCAGGCCGCCGACGCCCAGCTCGAGTGGGCGCGGTGGAACCCGCAGCGCCGCGCCCGCGTGCTGATGAAGTTCATCGACCTCGTCCGGTCCGAAGAGGACAGCCTCGCCCGGCTGCTCTCTTCCGAGCACGGCAAGACCGTCGCCGACGCGCGCGGTGACATCCAGCGCGGCCTCGAGGTCGTCGAGTTCGCGATCGGCATCCCGCACCTGCTCAAGGGCGAGTTCACCGACTCCGCGGGCACCGGCATCGACGTCTACTCCATGCGCCAGCCGCTGGGCGTCGTCGCCGGAATCACGCCGTTCAACTTCCCCGCGATGATTCCCTTGTGGAAGGCCGCGCCCGCGATCGCCTGCGGCAACGCCTTTGTGCTCAAACCGTCCGAACGTGACCCGTCGGTGCCCCTGCGGCTGGCCGAACTGTTCCTCGAAGCCGGGTTGCCGCCGGGTGTCTTCTCCGTCGTCAACGGGGACAAGGAAGCCGTCGACGCGCTGCTGACCGACCCGCGCGTCGAAGCGGTCGGGTTCGTCGGCTCGTCGTCGATCGCCGAGTACATCTACACGACCGCCGCTGCACACGGGAAGCGCGCGCAGTGCTTCGGCGGCGCGAAGAACCACATGATCGTCATGCCGGACGCCGACCTCGACCAGGTCGTCGACGCCCTCATCGGCGCCGGCTACGGCTCGGCCGGCGAACGCTGCATGGCCATCTCCGTCGCCGTCCCGGTCGGCGAGGCCACTGCCGACGCGCTGGTGCAACGGCTGGCCGCACGCGTGAAGACGCTCAAGGTCGGCGCCTCGCTGGACGAGAATGCCGACTTCGGGCCGCTGGTCACCGCCGAGGCGCTGCAGCGGGTCCGCGACTACATCGACGTCGGGCTGGCCGAGGGCGCCGAGCTGGTCGTCGACGGCCGCGACCTCACCGTTCCCGGCCACGAGAACGGCTTCTTCCTCGGCGGCTGCCTGTTCGACCGCGTCACGGCGGACATGCGGATCTACCGCGAGGAGATCTTCGGCCCGGTCCTGTCCATCGTGCGCGCCGCCGACTACGAGGAAGCGCTACGGCTGCCGAGCGAGCACGAGTACGGCAACGGCGTCGCGATCTTCACCCGCGACGGCGACACCGCCCGGGACTTCACCGCCCGCGTCAACACCGGCATGGTCGGGGTGAACGTGCCGATCCCGGTCCCGATCGCCTACCACACCTTCGGCGGCTGGAAGCGCTCCGGATTCGGCGACCTCAACCAGCACGGCCCGGACTCGATCCGCTTCTACACCAAGACCAAGACCGTCACCTCGCGCTGGCCGTCAGGGATCAAGGAAGACGCCTCCTTCGTCATCCCGACGATGGACTGAGCCATGCGACTCACCGAAGAACAACGCGCGCTGCGCGAGACAGCCGCGGACTTCGCCGCCGAACATCTCGCGCCCTACGCGGTCGAATGGGACCAGGCCAAGCACTTCCCCGTCGACGTGCTCCGCAAGGCCGCAGACCTCGGACTGGGCGGACTCTACCTGCCCGAGGACGTCGGCGGCTCCGAACTCGGCCGGCTCGACGGCGTGCTGGTGTTCGAGGCGCTGGCCACCGGCTGTCCCTCGATCGCCGCGTACGTCTCGATCCACAACATGGTCGCCACCATGATCGACCGGTTCGGCAACGACCGGCAGCGTCATGCCTACTTGCCGCGGATGTCCACAATGGAGCACCTCGGCAGCTACTGCCTCACCGAACCGGACGCGGGCTCGGACGCCGCCGCGTTGTCCACCCGGGCACGACGGGACGGTGACGACTACGTCCTCGACGGCGTCAAGCAGTTCATCTCCGGCGCCGGCACGTCCGAGGTCTACGTCGTGCTCGCCCGCACCGGCGGCCCGGGCCCGCGCGGGATCTCGGCGTTCGTCGTCGAACGGGACACCCCAGGCGTCTCGTTCGGCCCGAACGAGACGAAGATGGGCTGGAACGCCCAGCCCACCCGCCAGGTGGTCTTCGACAACGCCCGCATCCCCGCCTCCGCACTGCTCGGCGGCGAAGGCGCCGGATTCACGGTCGCAATGTCCGCGCTCGACGGCGGGCGCCTCAACATCGCGGCGTGCTCGCTGGGCGGCGCCGAGGTCGCGCTCGAGAAGGCCGTCCGGCACCTGTCGGAGCGGTCCGCGTTCGGCGCGAAGCTGTCGGAGGCCCAGGCCCTGCAGTTCCGGCTCGCCGACATGCGCACGGACCTCGAAGCCGCCCGCACCCTGCTCTGGCGGGCCGCCGACGCACTCGATCACCGCGACCCCAACGCCACCCAGCTCTCGGCGATGGCCAAGCGGTTCTGCACAGACGCCGGGTTCGACGTCGCCAACCAGGCTCTGCAGCTGCACGGCGGCTACGGCTACCTCGCCGAGTACGGGCTGGAAAAGATCGTCCGCGACCTGCGGGTGCACCAGATCCTCGAAGGGACCAACGAAATCATGCGGGTCATCATCTCCCGCCGGCTGCTGCAGGAGGCCTCATGAGCGACGTCGAATTCCTCGTCCACAGCGGACTCGGCCGGATCACGCTCAACCGGCCTCGCGCTCTCAACGCCCTCACCCACGGCATGGTCAACGCCATCGCCGAGCACCTCGAGAAGTGGCGTGACGACCCGGGCGTCCGCGCGGTGGTCGTCGACGGCGCGGGCGACCGCGGGCTCTGCGCCGGCGGTGACATCCGCTCCATCTACGACGACGCCCGCGCGGGCGGCACCGCGTCACTGGAGTTCTGGGCCGACGAGTACCGGATGAACGCGACCATCGCCCGCTACCCCAAGCCGTACATCGCGATCATGGACGGCCTCGTCATGGGCGGCGGCGTCGGCGTCTCCGCCCACGGCAGCCACCGCGTCGTCACCGACCGCTCCCGCATCGCCATGCCGGAGGTAGGTATCGGGTTTGTCCCTGACGTCGGCGGTACGTACCTGCTCTCCCGAGCGCCCGGTGAGCTCGGCACCCACGCCGCGCTCACCACCGCGCAGCTGACCGGCGCCGACGCGATCCGCTGCGGACTGGCCGACCACTACGTCCCGGCCGACCGGCTGCCCGACCTGTTCGACGCACTGGCCACGCACACCCCAGACGCGGCACTGACGCTCGTCACCGAACCATCGCCGCCGAGCACGCTGGGCACGTGGATCGACCACTGCTACGCCGCCGACACGGTCGAGGAGATCCTCGACCGGCTGCGTGACGGCGGGGGTGCGGCCGTCTCGGCGGCCAAGGAGATCGAGAGCAAGTCCCCGACCGCGCTCAAGGTGACCCTGCGCGCGCTGCGGGCCGCTCGAGGTCTCCCCGATCTCGAGGCGGTGCTGGCCCAGGAGTACCGGATCTCGCACCACGCCTTCACCTCCGCCGAGTTCACCGAAGGCATCCGCGCGCAGGTCATCGACAAGGACCGCTCGCCGCGGTGGACGCCGCCGACTCTGGCCGAGGTCGACGACGACCTGGTCGACAGCTACTTCGCCGGGCTGGGTGCCGGCGAAGGGACGGGAGTGATCGCATGAGCATCGCCTTCCTCGGGCTCGGGAACATGGGTGGCCCGATGGCCGCCAACCTCGTCAAGCACGGCGAAAAGGTGACCGGCTACGACCCGGTCCCCGAGGCCGTCGCCGCGGCGACGGCGGCCGGAGTGTCCGTCGCCGACTCCGCGGCTGCCGCGGTCGCAGGCTCGGACGTCGTGATCACGATGCTGCCCAGCGGCCGGCACGTCCTGGACTGCTATCGGGAGATCATCCCCGCGGCCGCTCCGGGGATGCTGTTCCTCGACTGCTCGACCATCGAGGTCGCCGACGCCCGGACCGCCGCCGACCTCGCCGCGGCCGACGGGCACCTCGCGCTCGACGCGCCCGTCTCCGGCGGCGTCGTCGGCGCCACGGCCGCGACGCTGACGTTCATGGTCGGCGGGCCGTCGGAGGCATTCCTCGCCGCCGAGCCGTACTTGGCGAGCATGGGCAAGAGGGTCGTCCACTGCGGCGAGACCGGCGCCGGGCAGGCGGCGAAGATCTGCAACAACATGATCCTCGGTGTCTCGATGATCGCCGTCAGCGAAGCCTTCGCTCTGGGCCGCAGCCTCGGCCTGACCGACCAGGCGCTGTTCGACGTCGCCTCGACCGCGTCCGGGCAGTGCTGGGCCCTGACGACGAACTGCCCGGTGCCCGGCCCGGTACCGACGAGCCCGGCCAACCGCGACTACACCGGCGGGTTTGCCAGTGGCCTGATGCTCAAGGACCTGCGCCTCGCCCAAGCCGCCGCGCAGGCGTCCGGTGCGCCGACCGCGCTGGGGAAGCACGCCGAGGAGCTGTACACGGCGTTCGTCGACCAGGACGGCCCCAGCCGCGACTTCTCCGCCATCATCACCAGCCTCACCAAGGACGGCCCCGCATGACCGACACGATCCTCATCGATCGGCCCGCCGATCGGATCGCCCGGATCACGCTTAACCGCCCGAAGGCGCTCAACGCGCTGAACCTGCAGGCCATGCAGGAAATCACGACGGCGGCGGCCGAGCTGGACCGCGACCCGGACGTCGGCGCGATCGTCGTCACCGGCTCGGACAAGGCGTTCGCGGCCGGCGCGGACATCAAGGAGATGGCGCCGCAGAGCTTCAGCGACGTCTTCGCCGCGGACTGGTTCGCCGGCTGGGACGCCCTCGCCCGAGTCCGGACCCCGCTGATCGCCGCGGTGGCGGGCTACGCCCTCGGCGGCGGTTGCGAGCTGGCCATGATGTGCGACGTCCTGCTCGCGGCGGACACGGCGAAGTTCGGCCAGCCGGAGATCACCCTCGGCGTCATCCCGGGCATGGGCGGCTCGCAGCGGCTGACCCGCGCGATCGGCAAGGCCAAGGCGATGGACCTGATCCTGACCGGCCGGATGATCGACGCCGGCGAGGCCGAACGCGCCGGGTTGGTCTCCCGGCTCGTCGCAGCCAACGCGCTCCTCGACGAGGCGACGGCGGTGGCGTCGAAGATCGCGTCGATGTCCAAGTCCGCGGCGATGCTGGCCAAGGAAGCGGTGAACCGCGCCTTCGAAGGCGGCCTGGCCGAAGGGCTGCTGTTCGAGCGGCGGCTGTTCCACTCGACGTTCGCGACCCATGACCAGAAGGAAGGCATGGCGGCGTTCAGCGAGAAGCGGCCGCCGGAGTTCCGGCACGCGTGAGCTCGATCAGCGCGGTGTCGCGGCGTAGAGGTCGCGCAGCAGAGCCGCTTCAGCGCCGTGGTGGATGAGCTCGTCGACGATGTGCAGGACGAACGCGCGTCGGGTCGACTCGGCGAACATGCCGCCGATCGGCCCGATGCGCTCCTGCAGCGCCGCGTCCGTGGTGCGGGCCAGCACCGTGCATCAGGATTCGTAGGACTCGTCGAGCCGGGACAGTATGTCGGCGGCGCGGCCTGGATCGCCGTCTCGGTTGCCCGGCAGCGGGTCCTGGCCCAGCCAGGGCGCGTTGCGGTCTTCGGCGAGCAGTTCGGCGATGTGGCACAGCCGCCAGGCGAGCGTGGTGAACTGCCGTTCGTCGCCGGGCTCGGCGGGACCGTCCGAACGCCACTCGCCGTCGGGTACCGGACGCACGGTGCGGCAGCCGGGTACCGGCTCCCAGAGGTACTCGGCGTCGGTGAGCCCGGCCATCCGCCCGCGGAACCGTTGCCAGGCGAAGCCGGACAGCTCGATCAGGTCGTCGCGAGACGAGGTCATGCCGGGATGGTAGCCCGGCTCGCCGGACCAGGCGGAGTTCCGCGCTGGTCCAGCGGCCGGGTTCACCGGCGGCAGTTACGCCGCCAGTCTCGCCGCCGCCATCGCCGACGAGCACGCCGCACTCGATCGCAGCGGTGCCGTCACGGCCGGACCGCTGGTAGGACGCTGATGCGCCGCGCCGCCGTACTCGGGAAAGGCACGCTCGCGGTCCACGCCTGCGAAACCGTCGCCGCACTGCCTGGGATCGTCCTCGACACCGTCATCCCGACCACGCCCGAACCCGGCTGGGACATCAGCCTCACCGACACCGTCACCACCCGCTGGCCCGACGTGCGCGTCCTCGGCTCCGGCGACTGGCGCGACCTCGAACCCGGCCGGTGCGACCTCGTGCTCAGCATCCTCTACGACAAGATCATCGGCCCGGAGCTGATCGACGCCACCCCGCAGATCATCAACTGCCACCCCGGCCGCTTGCCGCAGTACCGCGGGGTCCGGCCGGTCAACTGGGCGCTGCGCAACGGCGACGACCTGGCCGGCATCACCGTGCACGTCATCGACGACGGCGTCGACTCCGGGCCGATCCTGGCCGAAGCGCTGTTCTCCATCTGGCCGGACATCGACGAGGTCCGCGACGTGCGGTGGCGCGCCATCGCCCACGGCCGCCGACTCCTCACCGACGCCCTTCCCCGCCTCGACCAGATCGTGCCCCGGCCGCAAGACCCGGCCCTCGCGATCACGCACTACAGCCGCGACAACCACCAGCTCGGCGACCGCGCCGACTGGACCCGCGCGCAGTCCACCTTCCCCGCCGCGTAACCGCGCGCCTTGTGTCGGCGGCCGCGGCACGAAGTCAGCGGCCGCCGGCTTCGGCCAGGTCGACAACGACGTCGACGAGACGTTGCCCGGCGTCCGGGCACCCCTGCTCGAGCGCCCTGTCCGCCATCTCCTGCCGCCGCGAGGGGTCGGCCAGCAGCGGTTCAAGAGCGTCCCGCAACGCAGCCGCTGTCACATCGCTCAGCAGCGCGCTGGCTGCGCCCGACTCGGCAAGATGCCGAGCATTGTGGGCCTGCTCGCCGCCGGCCGAGGACGCCAGCGGGATCAGCACCGACGGCAACCCCAGCGCAGTCAGCTCGGCGATCGTGCCCGCGCCGCTGCGCGAGATCACCACATCGGCCAGCGCGAACACGTCCGGCAACTCCGGCCCCACGAAACCGATTGCCACGTACCGTCCCGCCGCGTCGACGGGCAACAGTTCGGCAGCCGCCTGCATCTGCGTCACCGCGCCCGGGCCGCACTGGTGAATCACGTTCGCCCGCTCCAGCAGCCACGGCAGGACGTCGCCGACCAGGCGGTTGATCTGGGTCGCGCCCTGCGCGCCTCCGGTCACGTAGACCGTCGGCCGGGCCCAGTCGAACTGCGTCAGACCGAGCGCGTCGAGGGCCTTCTCGGCGTGACCGGCCAGGACTTCCGGCCGGACCGGGTTGCCGGTGACCACGGCGCGTTTCCGCGCCCGCTCCGGCAACAGCGGCAACGTCGACGCCGACGACACCGCCATCACCGACGCGACCCGGGCCAGCAACCGGTTGGCCAGCCCCAACCGCACCGTCTGCTCGTGCACCACCAGCGGCCGACGGCACACCCACGCCGCCAAGCTCACCGGCACCGACACGTACCCACCGGTCGCAAGCACCACGTCAGGGCGGAACGCGCGCACCGCGCGCACGGCCTGGACGACACCAAGTGGCACTTTGCCCAGGTCTTTCAGGTTGGCCCACGACAGCATCTTCACCGGGTTCTTCGCGCGCCGGATCTTGCCGGCCGCCACCGACGCGAACGAGATGCCCTCACGCTCCGCTGTGCGCGCCTCAAGTCCTGCGGCTGTACCAACCCAGCGAACCTCCGGTCGCTGATCAGTCACGAAACGGTGTTCCAGGGTACGAATTGCTGTCAGGGCCGGGTAGGTGTGCCCGCCCGTGCCACCTCCGGTAACCAGTAGCCGTACCGATCGCGTGCCACGACCGTGGCTGCCACTTTCAGCTTCCACGCGGGTTGCCCTTCAGTCCATGAACTGCGCGACCGATACGCGACGTCCTGAATCGCCTGAAATCTTGCCATGACGCTGCTGAGAAGCCGCAGCCAGGGCACTGCTCAAACTTTCGCCACGCCGATTCTCCGCGAGTTCACTTGAAGCAGGGCGCAAGATGACTTGGGCCTGCGTTGTTCTGTTCAGAACCGGCGAGATGAGCGAAGCAGGCGATCGACGATTGTGTCTATATGCGACGAATATTCGCGTCTGCATCACGAGAGGAGTTCGACGAATAAGGCACCACCCATGTCGGGCAACTTCGCTCAGCGGCGTAACGCTGCCAACTCACGAGAGTTTCTTCCTGTTTCGCGCAAAGATTGCGAGCCGTGGTCGGTGTCGGGCAGGTAGCGCCCCGGTCTGGGCAATGCTGAAGTCCTGCTCCCCTTGCTTGTGGCGTTGCCTCCTCCGACGACCGGGAGGTACTCGGTGTACGAGTCGCTCAACTCGGCGGTCGCCGCATTCGATGTGGGCAGGAAGTGGCCGGACGAGCGTGGCGCAGGTGGTGCCGTCCGGCGACCGGAGCGTTTTCGTGATGTCCGTGATCAGGAAACGGTGCGCGGTTCACCGTACCGTGCACTGCGATCGTATCCACGGCCGCGGAGAGAAGACGGGACAGTGCAGGTGAAATCCGCGTGATTTCCGGTGACGGGGTCCGGTATAGGCCATTACGGCCCGGTCTTGCCCGGCCGCGCATTTCGCCGGGGATTCCGTCAGCGCCCACCGGCTCGGTCGATCTTGGCCCGGACGGCCGCGCCTTCCGGGTGGTGCTGTGCCTCCAGGATCGCGGCCGCCTCGGCCCACGCCGCCACCGCTTCCGCGGTCGCCCCGAGCAGGTCGTGCACATCGCCGAGCTGATCCAGCGCCTGGGCCGCCCAGTACTGCACACCCAGTTCGCGGTCGAGCGTCAACGCCAGCTCGAACCACTCGAGCGCGAGCCGGTATTCGCCGAGCCGGCGATGGGCCGACCCCAAAGTCATCGCGGCGAAAGCGGTTCCGTCGGGATGGTCGACGCGGCGAAACAGCGCGAGAGCACGCTCGGCGAGCCGGACGGCCTCGGCCGGCGAGTCGAGCCAGGTCAGCTGCCGCGCCATGCCCGCGAGTGCGTCGGCGTGGCGCAGAGGGTTCGGCCGGTCCGCGACGAGCGACCACACGCGCTGGGCGTAGGGCAGCGCCTCGGCGTGCCGCTGCTGCAGCTCGAACAGGGTCGTATAGGCCATCAGCAGACTGACCCGCCCGTCGTGCCCGGCGCCTTCGGCCAGCTCGCCGGCGCCGTCGAGCAAAGCCTGCGCTTCCTCGTACCGCTCGAGCCGGGTCAGGGCGCGGGCGAGGCCGAGCGAGGCGGTCAGCCGGGAGTCGTCGTCGGTGGCCACGGCGAGCGCGGCCTGGTGCACGGCGGCGCGTTCGTGGCGTTGCCCGGTGCGGTTGAGAAAGCTGGTGATCGCCCAGGCGAGCCGTCCGGCCCGGTCGGTGAAACCGGCACGCCCGGCGAACTCCAGGACCGCGAGGACGGTCGCGTTCTCCTCGGCCAGCCACGCCATGGCGTCGTGGTAGCCGGACAGGTGAGGCACCGGTTCCGCGGACGGACGGGGGCGGATCACGCCCTCCCGGCACGGGAGGATGTACCGGTCCGCCACCGAGACGGCGGCGACGTAGTAGTCGATGACGCGGGCCTTGACCGCGTCGAGGTCGGGCTCGTCGGTCTCGGCACACTCGCGGGCGTAGACGCGAAGCAGGTCGTGGAAACCGTAGCGGCCGGGCAGGTGCTCCTCGACCAGGTGCGCGGCGGTGAGCTCGGTGAGCAGCGGACCCACCCGGTCGTCGCCGAGCAGCGCCGCGCAGGCGAGCGCGTCGATGTCGGGCCCGGGGTGCACGCCGAGCAGCCGGAACAGTCGCGCGGCCCGCGGCGACAGCACGCGCACGGACCAGGACGCGACCGCCCGGAAGCTCAGGTCGGGCCCGCCGAGGTCGAGGGTGTCGAGCCGGGCCCGCTCGTCGCGCAGCTGGCCGGCCAGCCTGTCCAGCGGCAACGCGGGCTGGTTCGCGGCACGCGCCGCCACGATGCTCAGCGCGAGCGGGAGCCGGGCGCACAGCTCGACGAGGTCCGCGACGGCGCCGGGCTCGGCGGCCATCCGGTCCGCCGCGATGTGGCACCCGAGCACGCGCACCGCGTCGTCCTCCGGCAGCAGGTCCAGGTTGAGCCGGTGCGCCCCTTCGTGGACGACCAGGCTGTCCAGCCGGTCGCGGCTCGTCACCAGCACCAGGCAGGTCGGCGAGTTCGGCAGGAGCGGGCGGACCTGGCCGGCGGAGCGGGCGTTGTCCAGCAGCACCAGGACGCGCCGGTCGGCGAGCAGGCTCCGGTAGCGTGCCGAGCGCCCGTCGAGGTCGCCCGGCATCGCCGACGGCGCGACGCCCAGCGCCTCCAGGAACCCGTGCAGCACCTGGGCCGGGTCCAGTTCCGCGCGGTGGTCGAAGCCGCGCAGGTCCACGTGCAGCTGGCCGTCGGGGAACCGGTGCCGGACCGCGTTCGCCCAGCGGGTCGCGAGTGTCGTCTTGCCGATGCCGGCGGTGCCCGCGATCGCCGTGATCACGACCGTCGGCGCGTCTTCGTGCGCGACGATCGACGTCAGGAGGTCCAGTTCCGCCGCGCGGCCGACGAAGTGCCGGTTCCCCGGCGGGAGCTGCCGGGGCGCGGCGGACGTCGACGGCGGTGCGGTGGCCTGGCCGTCCCACACGCGCACCCACGCCGTCGTCTCGGTCTCCTTGACCACGGCTCGCACCGGCCGGTACGCGTCGGCCTCGCCCGGCTCGCCGTTGCGCACCACCTCTTCGAAGAACCAGGAGGAGACGATCAGCCCCAGCTCACCGCCCGAGCGTGCGAAGACCGACCGGAAGGCGGGCGACTCCACCAGCCGGAACGTGTGGTTGACGGCCGTGCCCACCACGCCGTGGTCGTCGTAGACCACCTCGCCGGCGTGCAGCGCCATCCGCAGCCTGACGCGCCGTGCGGCACTGCTGCGTTCGTTGTACCGGCGCAGTTCGGCGATCAGGTTTCCGGGCAGGGACTGCACGAAGACGCTCTTCGGCACGGTCGGCGGGATGACGACGAGGACGCCGTCACCGCTGTTGGCCCGGTCGCACCCGGCCCACACCACCGCGGCCGCGGCGAACGCGGCCTCGAGCGCCGCGTACAGCCCGGCCCGCACGGCGACCCGGTCGAGGTCGGACCGCGCGGGCGAGCCGTACCGCTCTACGTCTACGACGAGGATCGTGCGGTGTACCGCCGGCATGGTGGCCCCGTCCCCCGCGCTCGCAGCTCCGTCAGTCCAGCATCGCGACGACCCGGTCCCGGTCGGCGAGGTCCCGGATCCGCCCGGCCGCCCGCCGGAGATGGACCAGCAGGTCCGGGCGCGAGCGACCGGCCCGCTCGGCCAGGTCGAGCACGTACCGCCAGCCCGCGTCGAACCGGCCGACCGCCATCATCCAGGCCACCTGCTGGACGAGCTCCTCGTCGTCCCCGGCGTCCGCGACGACCGCGCGGGCGGCCAGGTATTCGCCGTAGGTGTCCTGGACGACGGCATACAGCGGCTCGCCGTCAGGCGCCGCACCCGATTCGTAGATCGCACCGATCGTATCGCTCAGATCGTCGAGGAGCTCGGCGTGGAAGTGTGCCGGGACGCGAAGCGCCACCGTCTCGAGCAACTGCGGCCGGGGCACGCCGGCGGTGCGTTCCGCGTCGGACTTCATCCACGCGGCAAGGAAGCAGGCCGCTTCGATCAGCAGATGTCGCGGCAAGCTGGACCGGGTGATCCCGCGGCTCCGGTCGCGTTCGCCGATCGTCAGCTCGAACGTCGCCTCGTGCAGGTCCAGCTCGTTCTCGTACCAGCGCCCCCGACTGGCGAAATGCATGAGGGCCCAGGTCAGGAGCAGCGGATTGGCCGCCCACGCGGCCGACGACGGCGCCGGGTCGAACGCGGCGTCCGGCAGGCCTGCGGTCTCGAGCCAGGTCTTCGTGAAAGTCCGGATCTCGTCCTCGGTGAACGCGGCGACGTGGTACGGGCTGAAGCCCGCGATCCCGTCCCGGCCCAGCTTGTCGTCGGGCCTGCTGGTCACCAACACGGCGACCGCCGGGTGCTTCGCGCAGAACCGCTCGATCGCGCCGACGGCCCGGGTGCGGGCCGGGCGGGGCAGCTCGTCGAGGCTGTCGAGGACGAGGATCGTCTCGAATTCCTTGAGCAGCCGCTTGAACACGGCCCGGGGGAACCTGAGGGCGAACCGCTGGCCGACCGACGTGGCGACCAGGTCCACGAGGTCGTCCTGGCCTCGGTAGTGCCGCATCGGCACCGAGAGCGCCAGCCGGGTGGGTTGCCCGGTGGCCAGTTCGAAGCAGATCCGTTCGGCCAGCGTGGTCTTCCCCGAACCGGCGCCGCCGAACACGAGGACGCGTGCGCCGGGGGTGAGCCGGTCGCGCCAGCTCACTGCCGCTGCGTCCCGGGTCAGGCGTTGCGGTATGTAGGGCTGCGCGTGCGAGAGGTTGAAGGCGAAGCCTTCCTGCCAGCGGCGTCGTAACAGCCGGCGAGTCGACCCGATGGCGGCGCGGTAGCCGGTGACGAACTCGGCCAGGACGTGGCCGACGAGCCGCTCCTCGGCATCGGTCGTGTCGCTCGGATCGTCGGCCTTGGCCTTGTCGCGGGCGAAGAGCGCGATCAGGTCGTGGTACCGGAACCAGGTGCCGTCCGCGGTTTCGGCGAGCTGGGCGTCGGCCAGTTCGTAGGCGGCTTTCTCGACTGTGGCGCGGTCCTGGGCCAGCAGGGCGGTGAGGTCGGCGATCGAGAACTCGGGCGTCAGGCTGAGGCCCGCTCGCCCGAACGCGAGCTGCGCCGGCGCGGACAGCTCCTGGTAGCTGAGTTCGAAGGCGCTCCGGACGTCGAGGTCGGCTTCGGAAAGCGCGGACAGCCGGGTGCGTTCGTCGGTCAGGGATTCGGCCAGCCGGTCGTAGGTGAGGTACGGCCGCTTCCGGGCGATCGCGCCGGCGATCCTGATGGCCAGGGGCAGCCCGCCGCAGAGGCCGGCCAGCTCGGCGGCCGCCGGTTCGCTGCCGATCGGGCGACCGGCGACCGTGTCCAGAAGCGCGACGGACTCGGCCGCGTCGAGCAGCCCGACGCGCTGCAGGTGCGCGCCGGCCAGCGTGGTCAACGGTTTCCGGCTCGTGGCGATCACCGTCGCCCATTCGTTGCTGGGAATGAGTGCGCGGACCTGAGCCGCGTCGTGGACGTTGTCCAGCAGGATCAGGCACCGCCCGAACTTGGTGGACGTCAGGAACCGGGCGCGGAGTTCGTTCGGCGAATCGTAGGGACCGGGCTCCTGCGGCATGAGCGCGGCGACGAACTGCGCGACGGCGGCGTGCGGCTCCGCATCGGGAGCCGTGCTGAAGTCGAAGTAGAGCTCGAAGTCGAACCGGTTCGCCTGCCGGTGCGCCAGGTGCACGGCCAGCGCTGATTTGCCGACCCCCGGCGGGCCGAACAGGTTGATGACGAGCGCCGCGGGTCGCTGGGGCCGGACGTCCTCGAGCTCGGCGACGAGGTCCTCCCGTCCGGTGAAGTCCGGGATGTCGGCGGGCAGCTGGTGGGTGATCGTGGGCAGCGGGAGCCGTCCGTCGACGATGTCGGGAGTGAAGTTGTCCGCGGCGATGTGGGCCTGCGAGGCGCGTCCGGCGGCGCGTGGCGGGTAGTCGGTCATCGGAGTCAGCGGGTGATCCCGCCGCGCGGACGCGGTATCGCGGTGGCCGAGCCCAGGGTCACGGGATCCATGACTACTGGTCGCGGGGAACCCGGCCGTCGTTACTCCGGCGTACCGGTCACGATCCCCGCGAAGCGATCGGGATCCCGGCCGGCGACGGCCAGGAAAACCCGGCGCGGTGTGCAGCATGATCGCTCGTCGCGAGCACGCTGACCGACTTCACCGCGGTTCCCGCGACGTCGTCGACGGCGGCCGGGCTCGCCGGCATCTGCCAGAGTGCCGCGGCCTCTCGCGCCGATCCAAGCCGCTGGAAGATGCTTGCCCACGAGGGCCGTCAACAGCACGATCCACGCCGAAGACTGTTTTGTCCGTTCCTAGAGTTTGGATAACTCTGCGCTCGTCCGTGAATTTCAGGTGAGCTTGAACCCGTTGCTGCGGCCGCTGTGCTCGGCCGCCGGATTCGCCCTCGAGCACTGGGCCGACGTGGCCGCCCTCGCCAGCCGCCCGCACGGCGGCTTCACCCTCGCCGCCACAGCGGGTCTCGGCCCTCCTGGCGCCCTCACCGCGCGTCCGCAGCCGGATCCCGGCAGCCCTGCTGAGCGCCTTGGTCATCGGCGTCGCGGGCTGTCGCTCGAGACCGCATTCGACAGCGCGGCCGACCTGCACGACGGCATCGAAGTCGCGCAGGCCGACCACGCCGGGTCCTAGCCGAGCCCAGGCAGCACCCGCGTTCCCACTTCGCGCACTGCCTTCAGCGATCGGGAATCCAGGCCGAGCAGCCGCAGGATCGTCGGCGCGATCTGCGTCGTGGCCACCGGTGCAGCGACCGTGCGCGCGTCGGTACCCGGACCGCTGACCATCAGCGGCACCGCGCGGTCTTCCCGGGCGACGCTGCATGCCTGATCTTCGACAGCCGTGGCCAGACCCTGCAACGGCTTCTGTATGACAACACACCGGCGGAGTAAGAGTCAGGACTCGAACCAGGTGTCACCCTGTTCCCACTCGAACGGATGAGCAGACGCATCCCTGTCCCGGACGAGAACGCAGGCAGAAGCGGTAAGCAAACACCCGGCCACGCTGAACGACCACACAGCACGTCGCCTGTGACTAGGATACATCCGGCACACGCCAACAACATCTCTTCGTGGCTCAGTTGGCGTCATCTGCCTCGAGCCTCGCCGATCCAATCCGGACGTCATCGGTTCGCGGGCATCATGTCCTCCAGAGCAGCGACGTTCGCCGCGTTGGCAACTCGGCGCTTGCGGTAATGCCGTTCGGCAACCTGCCGGCTGTTGCCCAGCTGATCGGCGATCGCCGTAGTTGGCAGTCCAGCTTCGTCAAGGACGGTGCCGACCGTCTTGCGGAACACGTGGCTGGTGACCCACTCGTACCCCACCGCGGTCGCCGCCTCGCTCAGCCGGTTGATGACGTTCGACGGGTCAAGGAAGCCGCCGGCGAACGAGGCGAAGATCGGTCCGCTCCCTGCTGCGATCTTGCGTCGTCGCAGAACCGGCAGGGCCCAGCCCGGTACGCCGAGGATGAGCTCGTCCTGGTTGCCCTTGCGTAGAGGGCGGCGGACCAGACCGGCTCCCGTGACGCGGATGATGTGATGGGTCGCCGCCACGGTCTTCGCGTCGAGATCGATGTCGGTGCCCAGGATCGCCAACGCTTCGCCGATCCGGACGCCGGTGGCGAGCATGATCTCCATCAGGTCGGCCAGGTCCAGCCAGAGCTGTCCGCGCGGGCCGAGAGACCGGCCCCGGGCGTCGGTTTGGCGCGTCAGCGCGTACGCCCGGAGCTTCGCGAGCAACTCGACGCGCTGCTCGGCGGTGAGCGCTTCCACCTTCTTCTGCCCGCCGTTGCGTGTCATCCGGCCGATCTTGCGGACCGGATTTTCGTCCATCGCGCCGTGCCGGACGGCGTAGTCGCATGCGCCCGACATCGCGGCCTTCAAGGTCTTCGCCGTGTCGTAGCTCTTCTTCTTCCTGGCGTCTCGGATGACCTTGCTGCAGCGGGTGACGTTGACCTCGTAGCACTGCAGCTGACCCACCGGCGCGACCGCCCAGTTCTTGAGGACGCTCCGGTAGAGCCGGACAGAGGTCGGAGATAAATTCCCCAGACTTGCCTCCTCTTCCAGCTCTTCGAGATAAAGATCCATCACCTTCGCGAACCGCGTCGACCGGCTTATCTCATCTTCGGTGACCTTCTTCTCTTGCTCGCCGAGAGCCTCCTTGAGTCGCTTGACGGCCAGCTCTTTACCAACAGCTTGGCGACGCAATCGCCGCAGGGAGCCGTCACCCGCCCTGAAGTATGTGCTGGCGCGGTAGCGCACACCGAGCCTCTTTGTCTTGGCAAGTTTCTCGACCTTGATGACGCCATAAGCGCCGATCGCGGTCGACAACCTGCCCACAGCACAAGTCCCCTCGGGTCCGCGAACGAGATGTTTCGAACGCGCAGGATCTATTGATCGACATTGACGCTAGCATCCCTGACACGAGTGCAGGTAGCGGTCTAATTCGAAATCAGGGATCAGGTAATACCGGCCCGCTCTGAGCGACTTGATCTTTCCCGCATGGATCAAGTCGAGCACAGTCTCGTAAGGAATACCGAGTTGTGTTGCGACCTCCCGCGGCTTCCATGCGCGCCGCGACAACGACTCCTCACACATCGGCTGCACCTCCTGGAGATCGACTACGCCGCGGCCGCGTCGGCGCGACGCGGCCGAATTTCCTGTTCGTGCGTGCACGAGGTGGACGGGCACAGGTCGCCGACGGCTGTTGCCGGGATACGCGACGGTCGGCGGCCAAGCCGTCAACGATCTTGCGACGCCACCTCAACGCGTACGGCAAGCAATTCGCCTCACTTCGATGCCCAGGCGCACAACCAGGTTCACGGCGGCCGCGTGCGCTCCAGGCCATCGAGTCCGCGCTCGCGAGGACGTCGCCGAAGCGACGGAGCCCAGTAGTCTTGACTCCGAAACCGTGGAGCCGCAGTCCCTGCGCGACAAGGGACCTCACGATGGCCTCGACCTCCAAGCTGCCCTGGCGTCGACACACGCTGCCCAGACCGACCAGCCGTTCTGCTGCGAGATCCACATCGTGCCGCTCGTATAGATCGGCACAGCGTCGATAGTCGGCGATGGTCTGGCCCTGCAAGACCGGGATGAACGGCAACTCGGGTGCCAGCTCGCGCAGCAGCAGGTAGTTGTCGACGGTGCGCCGCTGGTGGCCGGTGACGGAGAGGGCGGTGCGGGCGAGAATCTCCGGCTCGGTCATCCAGTCCTGAGGCGCGGCCCAGTCCAGTCGGCCGATCTCCGCGCGGTAGCGGCGGACCGCGGCGACGTAGGCGTCCGGGCTGGTCCGCCACCGCCCGTGCATCGTCAACTCGGTGAATCCGCCGGAGTCCAGAGCCCACGGTGCTTGAGCCCGCGGCATCGTCTTTCTGCCGGCGAGACGATGATGCGAGACGAATAGCCGGACTCCCAGCGGCTGAGCGAGCCACGCCGGCTGATGCGTTCCCAGATAGAACTTCACGCTGCGCCGGCCGAAACCGTGCTGCCCGCGCGGTCGCCTGCACTCCGGCCATGAGCACGGCCGTGAATGCCTTGCCGACGACCTGGCCGGGCACCGCCGCCCACGTCCCGAAGGCCAGTGGGACGAACACGACGCTGTCGACTGCAAGCCCCGCAACGTTAGAGCCGACTAGCGCCAGTGCTCGGCTTCGCCGCCGCAACAGCCAGGCATAAAAGAGCGTGTCGATGCCTTCCGACACGAGGAAGGCGATCGTGCTGGCCGCCGCGACAGCCGGGGAAGCCAGCAGCCACGACAGTCCGGTGCTGCAGATGACCGCCGCGGCGGCCCCTCGCGGACCGAACTTGTCGTGCACGTGATCCCGCATCCCGAAGGCAGCCCCCGCGCAAATTGCTCCGACCGGGACGGTGAGAAGTTCCAGATCGAGCGTCACTCCCGATGTGGCTACCAGATTCGCCGCGAGGATCACTCCGGCGTAGCCGAGCACGGCCGCCGTCATGCTGTTCGCCTGCTCAACGCGCCAGCGTGCGGTTCGTCGACTGCAGGTGGGATGGCCTTACGGAACACGATCACGTCCTCGTGCGCGATCAAATGCAGCGGCAAGCCGGCCTCACGCTGCTTGCGGATGAAGTCGCGCTGGAAGAAGCTGCCACGCGCGACCAGCTCGGTATCGGCGACGCGAGCGAGCAAGGCGACGCATCGTTCGACCGGAACCAGGCCCGCCGCGACGCCGCAGGCGACGACCTGGGAAGGCAGGTCGATCAGCTCGGCGTGCTCACGCCACGGCCGGACCGTGATCACCACGTGGCCACCGGGACACAGGACGCCCGAACAGGCGGTGAGGATGCGGGTGAAGCCGGCCAGCAGGCGGTGGTGTCCGATGTTGGCGAGGTTGCCGCGGTCGAGCGCGCTGCCGTAGCGGTAGTGGCGCTTGCTGACCCTGTCGACACCGGGTTCCCGGTCGGTCTTGACCAGGCCGTGCACCGACGGCCCGTACGGCGGCGAGGTGACGACCAGCGCGACCTGGCCGACGTACGGCTCCGGCAGCAGCGTCGCCAGCTGGCGGGCGTCGCCGCGGACGACCTGGCCGTCGTGGTCGCGCCCGCGCTCGCGGGCGAAGCGCAGGTTCGCCCGGGCGATGCCAGCCCAGTGCGGTTCGTACTCGACGCCCACCGCGCGGCGGCCGAGGTCGATCGCCTCGACCAGTGTGGTGCCGATTCCGCACATCGGATCCAGCACCACCTCCCCCGGCCGCGTGTAGTGCTCGATCGCGTGCGCGGCGACGGCGGGCAGCATCTTGGCCGGGTGCGCGGTCGACTCCGGCACGTACCGGCCTTTGCGCTGCGCGGCCGGCGAGGTCTGTGCGGTCGCCCACACCGACACCGGCAACTCGTCGTCGTGCGTCGATGTCTCGGCGGAAGGGGTGTGGTCGAGGGCGTCGATGAACGCGCGGGACAGCGGCATGGTCGGCTCGTCGGCCGGTGACGGCGGTGTGGTGGTCATGGCGGTGCACCTGTCCTTCGGTCGGCTGGTCATCGGAGCTCTTCTGGGTGCGCGGCATCGGCGTGGGCCTGTGCGAAGACGAGCACGTCCCCGTGCGCGCGCACGTGTGCCGTCGGCGGCACGAGCGGCTGTCCGTCGAGGGCCACCCCGTCGCCGGTCGGCCGATGCGACGCAGGCATCGGCTGCAGGCGGCCACCGTGGATCGGGGTCAGCAACGTGACGACGTGCTGGAGGTACAGCAGGTCCGCGTTCTGCGCGGCGGCGATCATCGGACCGGACGGGTCGGTCAGCCGGCCGGTCGACCAGTCGCTGTGGGTGTAGACGGCCAGGACGCCGCCGTAGGCGAGCGCTCGTGCTGCGGCGATCGCCAGCTTCTCCGCCGAGCCATCGGCTTCGCGTTGCGGCGGCATCGAGGTGATGACCAAGCTGGCCGCAGCTGACTCGCGCGGCGCGTCGCGGTCCGTCACCTCCGTCTCGCCGACCGGGGAAGAGGTCGACGGCGCGAGCTCCGCCACCGCAGCATGACGGCTCATCGCGTGGACGGCCTCGCGTGCGATGGCCAACTCGCCACCGTCAGCGATATCAGTGACGACGCCCGCGTGCTCTGGCCATGGCGCGAGCACAACTCGGTCTCCCGGCGCAGAGAAGCTGGTCGTAATCGCTTCGATGATCGGCGCGGGCCAGGCGGCTGACGGGTCGATCGGGTCGGGACCGGCAGTCCACACCGTCGGCGGGATCGGTGTCAGGCCACGAGCGCGGTCCACGCGCTTGGCCGTCTTCGTCGAGCCGGGTGGCCGCTCGCCCGAACCGGCGGGATCGGGAGCCCCGGGATACGGGACGCCGTTGGCAGGACGAGTACGACGTGGACGGGACAAGTCGTCGCGATTGGACGGTCGGCTGGCCGAAGACGGCGTGCGTCGGGTCACGAGCGGAACCTCCGGAGGCGGGCCACCAACCGTTGACGTCGGCGGCTTCTGCGCTGTCGCCGGCTAACTCCGAGAACGAGGTCGGCAAGAGACACTGCCGCGCCGGATCCGACTGCGTCGTAGGTCTGACACGCTCTTGAAACGGTCTTGACACGGCTCTGACCTGGGCTTGAGCCGGTTTTGAGGCGCCCCGCCCGGCTTCCTGACGACGTCACCTTCCGCTCGTTCAGGAGTGCCGCCATGAATCAGCCCTCGATACCGCAAAGGTCCACCTCCCGGCCAGCTCCAGCCCGCCCGCGCGGCGGCGAGCCCGGCGTCTTCGACACCGCCCGCGCCGCGTTCGCCTGGCTGATCACCGGCCCGCACCCGGTCTCCCTCGACGGCCGCCAGGTGCGCGGCCTGCCGCCGCGGCTGGTGCCGCTGGATGAAGTCGGCGCGCTGACCGTCGCGAAGGGCTGTCCACAGCAGACGCGGGACGCGGTGTGGACCGCGCTCGTGACGAGGTCCCGCGCCGAAGGTGGCACGTGGACGCTCGCGTGCGTCGGGCTGGCGCTGCCCGTGCTGCTGCCGGTAGCGGCCAAGCTGACCAGCCGATTCCGCGGCGACGTCCACGACATCCACGCCGCGGTGCTGACCGGATTCCTCGAAGCCCTCCCCCAGGTCGACCTCACGCGGCCGGCCATCCTCGTCCGACTGCGCTGGGCCGCGTACCGCGCCGGCCACCGAGCCCTGCGCGAAGCACTCGACGCCGCGGCACCGGTCGCCGATCTCGGCGCTCGCGCGCCCGGACCGGAGCACACCGGCGGGCACCCTGATTTCGTCTTGCTCGCCGCGGTCGAAGCCGGTGCGCTGACCGTCGCGGAAGCGGCGTTGATCGGCGACACCCGGTTCGGCGAGCTGTCGCTGGCCGACGCCGCCCGCCTCCGTGGCCAGACGTACAAGGCGACCCAGCAAGCCCGGCACCGCGCCGAGCGCAAGCTCGCCGCTCACCTGATTGCCCTCGGCGAGGACAACGCCACGGCCCGACCGGAAGCGCGCCGCGCTCGGAGGCCGAGCGGCGCCCGCGAAGCAGAAAAGGCGCGCCGACCGGTGTCTCCCCACCTGCCGAAATCCGGAGTTGGTGACCGCGGGACGCGAACGCGTCCTCGTCCATCCCGGTCCACTTCGGAGCCGGGCGCCGTTCAGGAGGCGTCCTCATGCGACTGACTTCATGCCGCCCCGGCCGTGCTTCGGCTCGCGAGACGAGCTGCCGCAGCTCCAGTTCTGTGCCGAAAGCTCCGACTTCTACGGCGCGACCGCGTCGTCGACCTGTCGTGCTCCTCGGCTGCACGCTGGCCGCCGCTGCGCTTCTGCTGAGCGGTTCCACCGCCCGCGCGGAGACCGTGCAGTACGTCGCGCTCGCGCAGTCCGTCGACCAGGTCCTCTCGAATATCCGCGCCTGGGTCATGGGCATCCTCGCCGGCGTCGCCCTCGTGTTCCTGACGATCGGCGGGCTCCGTTACCTGCTGGCGTCCAGTGACCCGGGCGAAGTCGAGAAGGCGAAGGGCGCGTTCAAGGCGTCCGGCATCGGGTTCGGTCTCGCCGCGCTCGCGCCGCTCGTCGTCGAAATCCTCAAGACGATCGTCGGCGGGGTGTGAAGCGATGTCCGCCCGCGCAACGCGTCGAGATCGGCGCGTCTTCTGGCTCGTCGTCCTGGCGGCGCTGCTGACGACCGTGCTCTGCGCGGTCGCCGTCGGCTCGGCCACGGCCGGGCCGCAGCCGGCCACCGCGGCCCAGGTTGATCCAGCTCAACCACCGCTGCCACTCCCACCCAACCCAGGTTGCACGCCCGGTTCGGTCGAGCCGGCCTGTCACCTTCCGAGCACGAGGGTGGTGCCGTCGATCCCGGCGACGCCCTTGCCTCCGATCACCACGCTGCCGGCACCACCCTTGTGCTTCCCCGGTTCCCTGGCACCCGGCTGCACGGCACCGGGCAACACCGAGGCGCCGTGCCCGGGATCGAATTGCATCCCGCAGCCGTCCACGCTCGTTCCGAGCACGCCTCCGCCAGTTCCGGTACCGGGCGGGAATGACGACGGCGCGGAGTGCGGGCTGACCGACCTCACCGGCTGCATGGTCGTCGCCGCGAGCGCGATGTTCGCCGCGGTCGTCGCCGCCGGGCTGAACCCGCTGCTCGAGCTGCTCGGCAAGACGCTGCTGACCACGCCGGAGCCGGACCAGCTGCCCGGCCTCGGCGCCGTGTGGACCAGCTCATGGCACATCCTGCTCAGCGCCTACGTGATCCTCGTGCTGCTGGCGGGGCTGATCATCATGAGCTACCAGACTCTGCAGGCCCACTACACGGTCAAGGAACTCGCACCCCGGCTCGTGACCGGCTTCCTTGCCGGCACGCTGTCGCTGTTCCTGGTGACCAAAGGCATCCAGATCGCCAACGCGCTCTCGGCCGCGGTACTCGGCGAGGGCACCGATCCCGCCGCGATGACCAGCAGCTTGATCACGATGGTGCAGAACTCGCTGCGCGGCGGTGGCATCTTCCTCGGCATCCTCGGGCTCGGCCTGGTCGCGATGCTGCTGGTCCTTCTCGTCGTCTTCGTCGTCCGGGTCATGGTGACGATCTTGCTGATCGCTGCCGCGCCGATCGCGCTGATGTTCCACGCGCTCCCCCACACCGAAGGCATCGCCTACCTCTGGTGGAAAGGCTGCGGCGGCGTGCTGGCCATCCAGATCGGACAGTCGCTGACGCTCGTGGTCGCCGTGAAGGTCTTCTTCGCGCCCGGCGGGTTCACGCTCTTCGGCCCGACGATCTCGAGCCTGATGAACCTGCTGCTGTGCATCGCGCTGATGTACGTGCTGATCAAAATTCCGTTCTGGTTCCTTGCCCCGCTGCGCGCCGGCCGCCGCTCCATGCTCGGCAGGATCGCGCGCGGTGCGATCGCCTACAAAACTATGGGATTGCTCGCCGGAGCAGCAGCCGGCCGCGGCACGTCGCGAGCACGAACCGGCGGGCCGAGCGCGCCGCCGGATCCGCCGGCGACGCGGTCCGGGCAGTTCATGTTGCCGATGAAAGTGCGGCGCACCACCAGCCGGGCGCCGACCGCGCGGCGAGGATGGGACGAACTTCCCCGCGCCGGCGCGCTCGACGGAAAACCAGGCCTGGGCCAGCTGTCGTTGTTCACTCAGCGCAACGGTGACTCGACGGTCCGGCCGAACCCGCGCGCTCTACCGCTGAAGGATCTACCGAACGCGCTTCCGGCGGACCAGCTCGGGTTGCCGATGACCGTGCGACGCGATCCTGACCGAGTTCCGCGGCGCACGCTGACCGACGACCTCGCGGCGCCGACGCCGACTACTCGGCCGCCACGGCAACCGGGTCTCCTCACGCCGGACGGGCGGATCAGCCGTAACGCGCGTCCGCCGGCGAAGCTCCCGAACGCGCTGATCGCGCCGAGCGCAGGCATGCTGCCGATCCACCTGCCGCCGCAGACTCCCCAACCCGCGCGGCGCAGCCTCGCCGACGAGCTCGGCGATCCCGGCCGCAGTCCCCGCGCACCGCAGACCGGACCAGGCCTGATCACTCCCGCGGGCCGGATCAACCGCGCGGCGCGCGCTCATCGCCGCCCCGCACCCGACGCCTTCAGCGGGAACAAGCCGCTCGCGTCCGGGCAGTACCCGCTCCCGCTCGGCCTCCGTCGTCAGCCGAAGCCAGAGACCCCAACAGCTTCCACGCCGGCGCGGAAGCCGGCCGGCAAGCAGCTGCCCCTGCCGCTGGATCTGCCGCCGCGGCGTCGCCGCCCCAAGTCGAAGTGAGGTAGCGAGCTGATGTCCCGTCCCGTGCGCATTCCCGCCGACGTCGACCGCCCAGACCGCGTGCTCGGGCCGCTCACCGCGCGGCAGCTGACGATCCTCGGCGTCACCGGCCTGCTGCTCTACGCCCTCTACGGCGCCACCCGCGGCGTCCTCCCACCGCTGCTGTTCCTGCTCGTCGCGGTCCCGATCGGGCTCGCGGTCGCGGTGGTCGCGCTCGGCCGCCGCGACGGCGTCGCGCTCGACCGGCTGCTGCTGAACGCGATCCGCCAGCGCTGGACACCGCGCCACCAGGTCTCCGCCCCGGAAGGTGTCGGGCCGGTGCCCGCCTGGCTCGCCGGTGAGCGTGCGCGAGAGGACGTGGCTCCGACGCCGTTGGAGCTGCCCGCGCGCGGCGTCGACAGCGGGATGAGCGCCGGCGTCGTCGACCTCGGGGATGACGGTCTTGCGGTGATCGCCGCGTGCTCGACGGTCAACTTCTCGCTCCGTACGCCCGCCGAGCAGGAGGCGCTCGTCAGCTCGTTCGCGCGCTACCTCCATTCGCTGACCGCGCCGGTGCAGTTCCTGGTCCGTGCAGAGCGGCTCGACCTCGCCCCGCAGATCGCCGAGCTGCGCGACCGTGCCGGCGGGCTCCCCCACCCAGCGCTCGAAGTCGCCGCGCTGGATCACGCGGACTACCTCGCCCAGCTCGGCCAGCACGCTGACCTGCTGCGACGCCAAGTGCTGCTCGTGCTGCGCGAACCGACGCGTCCCGCGGTCGTCGACAGTGTCAGCTCGACTCTGGGCCGTCTGGGGCGCCGTCCCGCAGCTCCTGCGGCCGACCGGGCCACGCGGCAGGCCGCCGAGCAGCGGCTCGTCCGGCGCCTCAACGAGGCGGTCGAGCTGCTCACCGCCGCCGGGATCGTCGTCACCGCGCTGGACGCCGTGACCGCGACCGGGGTGCTCGCCGCGGCGTGCAACCCCGACACCTTCATCCCGCCCTCGGCCGCGCTGGCCGGTGCCGGCGACATCGTGACCGCCGGCACCGTCTACGACGAATTCGAAGGCAGGTGAGCGGACATGTCCCGCACCCGGCAATCCGGCTCGGCGGCCGCGACGTTCACGCCGGACTCGCTGTCGATCGGCGCACGGCATCTCGAGGTCGGCAACGAGTGGGTCGCCTCCTTCGGCGTCACCGGCTACCCGCAGGAGGTCTACCCCGGCTGGCTCGCCCCGCTGCTGACCTACCCCGCCCGCCTCGACGTCTCCGTCCACGTCCAGCCCGTCGACCCCGTCACCGCGGCCAGCGGCCTGAAGAAACAGCGAGCTCGGCTGGAGTCCTCACGACGCCACCACGCCCGGCACGACCAGCTCGACGACCCCGACCTCGACGCCGCGGCCGACGACGCCGCCGACCTGTCCCGACGGATCGCCCGCGGCGAAGGCCGGCTGTTCAAGTTCGGCCTCTACCTGACCATCCACGCTCCGGACGAGCAGGCGCTCGCCGAGGAGGTTTCGGCGCTACGGTCGTTGTGCGCGTCGCTGCTGCTGGACGCGAAACCCGCCACATATCGGTCGCTGCAAGGCTGGGTCACCACGCTGCCGCTCGGGCTGGACTCTCTGGGTCTGAAAAGGACGTTCGACACTGCCGCCGCGTCCGCCGCATTTCCCTTCACATCACCGGACCTGCCCGTCACGGATCCGACGTCGACCTCACCCAGCGGTGTGCTCTACGGCTACAACGTCGGCTCCCAAGGCCTGGTGCACTGGGACCGGTTCGCCTGCGACAACCACAACGCCGTCGTCCTCGGCCGATCCGGTTCCGGCAAGTCCTACCTGGTCAAGCTCGAGACGTTGCGCAGCCTGTACCGGGACATCCAGGCCTTCGTCATCGACCCCGAGGACGAATACGCCCGCCTCGCCGACCAGGTCGGCGGCGCCTACCTCCACCTCGGCGCCGGCGGCGTCCGGCTCAACCCCTTCGACTTGCCGATCCACACCACGGCCTCTGGACGGCGAACCGCGCCGCAGGACGCGCTGAACCGGCGCGCGCTGTTCCTGCACACTGTGCTCGCCGTGTGCCTGGGCACCGAGCTGACCGCCGGCGACCGCGCCGTCCTCGACACCGCGCTCATCGCGACCTACGCGAACGCCGGCATCACCGACGACCCGCGGACCTGGACGCGGCCGGCGCCGCTGATGCGCGACCTCCGCGACACCCTGACGGTCACCGAAGACGGCGCGGAGCTCGCAGCTCGGCTGCACCCGTTCGTCGACGGCGCCTTCGCCGACCTGTTCTCCGGCCCGACCACCACGACGCCCGAGGGGCACCTCGTCGTGTTCTCCCTGCGGGATCTGCCCGACGAGCTCAAAGCGATCGGCACGCTGCTGACGCTGGACGCGGTCTGGCGGCGAGTGTCGAACCCGGCTGATCGGCGCCGGCGGCTGGTAGTCGTCGACGAGGCGTGGCTGCTGATGCAGTCACCGGAGGGCGCGAAGTTCCTGCACCGGATGGCGAAGACCTTCCGCAAGCACTGGGCCGGGCTCACCGTCGCCAGCCAGGACATCGAGGACTTCCTGCGAGGCGAGCTTGGCCGCGCGATCGTGGCGAACGCCGCCACCTCCGTGCTACTGCGCCAGTCTCCACAGGCGATCGACCAGATCGCGGCGACCTTCAACCTCTCCGAAGGCCAGCGCCAGTTCCTGCTCACCGCCGACCGCGGCCAAGGCTTGCTCGGCTCCGGCACCGAGTGGCTCGCCTTCCAGGCGCTCGCGTCGCCGGCCGAAGACGTCCTCGTCACCACCGACCCAGAGTTCCTGTCGGCTCTGCCGGACGCGGATGCGAGCCCGGAATGGGTGGAGCTGTGAACACGTCATCTGGTCCAAGCCGGCCGTCGTGCACTTCAGTCGATGTGCAGCTTGAAGGTGTGGGTGACGTCGTTCGGACAGGCGAAGACGTTCAAGGCTCCCTGCCTGCCGAACTCCCACCCGACGGGATCCAGCTGGTCCTGCTCGCAAGAGCACAGTTCGTCCTTGTGCTCGTAGGTGTGCAACGAGAGCAGAAGACGAAGACCGGCGCCGCAGTCCTCGCAGTCGAGTTTCGACGGACTGCTCTGCCACCAGAAAGCCCAACCCCCGACTTTGCTGCCCTGGCCGACCTTGGGCCAGCCCTCGTAGTCGTCGTCGACGAACCCGCCCGGATCTACAAAGGACAAAGTCAGCTTGATCTCGTCCGGGAGCTCGTCGAGCGCCGGGTATTCGACGACCTGACAGGGCGTGAACACGCAGGGTCGGGGAACGAATTCACCGCCGACGCTCGCCGGCTGCGGAGGTGGCCCGGCGAGCTCGGTCACCTCGGCGGACGCGCGCCAGACGAGGTGGGCCGCCGGACCGTAGTAGTAGCCCGAAACGCGGCCCTCGTGTTCGTTCGGGCAAAGCAAGACCTGCAGCAGGTCAGTGCCCTCGGGAAAGGGCAGATCGGGGAAGTCGCGGCGGAAAAGCTGGACCGCGCCGACCAGCGCGACCGGCCCGTCGACCTCGTGCTCGGCTGTCCAGCCCTCCTGAGGTCTCCCGCTGGAGGTGGGCATTCGTCCGTCGCAGCGCGGCCATGGCTCGTCGGCGGGCCACCACAACGGGCCCCCGATGTGGCTGTCGCGAGCTGTGGGTGCGCCGGGCGCCGGGTGCAGGCGCGTGGCGGTACGAGCGAGTTCGGCGATGCCGGGGATCTCGCTGCCATTGTCGGTAGGAACTGCGGTGGAAGTCACGGACGCGGACCCTACCGGCGCCCACCGACAAATCGGGCGCCCTTTCGGAGACCCGTTGCGATCACGGAGGTCAGCTTGTGATTCTCGGACGCGCATTCGGACCCCGCCGAGGGTGGGTCGGCGGCTATCTGACCGATCCTTGGACTGCCCTTCACGACTTACTCGCCGGAGTCGTCGAGTGGGCGCTGCGCTGGGGAACGGTCGCTGTGCCGGCGCTCGCCGTGGTCGTCGCCGGGCAAGCTGCCGCCCGCAGGTGGTGGCGAGCCCGCTGCCACGACGCGCTACTCGCCGACGCGCGGTGCGTCACCGTGCTCGCGCCGCCCACCGTCGATCCCGCCGGCGGTGTCCTGCTGTGGTCCAACCTCGTCGGGCTGCTGCGGCCGAGCTGGCGACGCTGGTTCACCGGTCAGCCGCACCTGGCCTGGGAGTACCGGTTCTCCGAACACGGCGTCACCCTGCGGCTGTGGGTTCCGGGCGTGATCCCGCCGGGCCTGGTCGAGCGCGCGATCGAAGCCGCCTGGCCCGGCGCCCACACCCGAACCGTCCCCGCCGACTCGCCGCTGCCCGAGCCCAAGGCCGGTCGGCGCACGGTCACCGTCGGCGGACAGCTGCGGCTTGCGCGACCCGAAGCGCTGCCGATCCGGACCGGGTTCGATGCCGACCCGATCCGCGGCCTGCTCGGCGCGCCGGTCGGTCTCGGCCGCGACGAGTACGCCGGCGTGCAGATCCTCGCCCGGCCGGTCACCGGCCGACGGGTCAGCCGAGCTCGGCGCGCCGCCCGGCGAGTTCATGCCGGTACGTCCGGTCGACTCAGTGGCCACCTGCTCGACCTCGTGACGCCGGGTGCGTCGGCAGGTCGTTCCGGGCGGACGCGGGATGCGCGGCGGATCAGCCAGGATCCGCAGCTGTCGCTGGAGTACTCGGCGCAGAACAGGGCGATTGTCGGCATGCAACGTGGCTCACAGTACGAGGCTGTCGTCCGGTACGCCGTCACCACCCATCTCGCAGCCGACGCCGCCGACGCCGAAATCCGCCGGGCCCGGGACACAGCCCGCGGTCGTGCGCACGCCCTCGCCGCGAGCTTCGCCGCCTACACCGAGCACAACCGCTTCCACCGAGTCCGCCTTCGTCACCCGGCTCAAGCTCTCGGAACCCGACGCCTCGACCGCGGCGACCTGCTGTCCGTGCCGGAGCTGGCCGCGCTCGCCCACCTGCCGGTCGACGCCGAGATCCCGGGCATCGAGCGTGCCGGCGCCAAGGCCGTCGCGCCACCGCCGGGCGTCGCGGTGCCCGGACCCGAGGTCAAGCCGCTCGGCGTCGCCGACAGCGGCCACACCCGCCCGATCGGGCTGCGCGTGCCGGACGCCCGACACCACCTCCACGTGCTCGGCGCCACCGGCTCCGGGAAGTCGACGCTGCTGGGCAACCTGATCCTCGACGACGCGGACGCGGGCCGCGGCATCGTGCTCATCGACCCCAAGGGCGACCTCGTCACCGATGTCCTATCCCGCCTCCCGCACGAAGCTGCAGACCGGGTTGTCCTCTTCGACGCCGACTCCCGGCAACGGCCGCCGTGCCTCAACCCGCTCGAAGGCGGCGAGACCGACCGCGAGGTCGACAACCTCGTCTCCGTCTTTCGCCGCGTGTACTCCGCGTTCTGGGGCCCGCGCACCGACGACCTCATGCGCGCCGCCTGCCTGACCCTCCGTGCGCAGGAAAGCGTGCCCACGCTCGCCGACCTGCCCAAGCTGCTGACCAGCGAAGCCTTCCGGACGCGGATCACCGCCGGCCTGACCGACCCGGTGCTCGCCGGGTTCTGGGAGTGGTACGACGAGCTCACCGAGTCCAGCCGCAGCCAGGTCATCTCCCCGCTGATGAACAAGCTCCGTGCCTTCCTGCTGCGCCCGTTCGTCAAGGACGCCATCGCCGGCGGCCGGTCCACGGTCGACATGCACCAGGTCCTCGACCAGGGCGGGATCTGCCTGGTCCGGATCCCGAAAGGATCCCTCGGCGACGAAACCACCCGGCTCGTCGGGTCCCTGGTCGTCGCGCGGACCTGGCAGGCGACCACCGGCCGCGCCCGCGTTCCGCAACGCGAACGTCCGGACGCCTCGCTGGTCATCGACGAGTGCCACAACTTCCTCAACCTGCCCTACCCGATCGAGGACATGCTCGCCGAAGCCCGCGGCTTCCGGCTGGCGATGACGCTCGCGCACCAGCACCTCGGTCAGCTCCCCCGCGAGCTCAAGGAAGGCATCTCGACCAACGCCCGGTCGAAGATCTTCTTCAACGCCTCCCCCGAGGACGCCCGCGAACTCGCCCGCCACACCGCGCCGCGGCTGTCCGAACACGACCTCGCGCACCTCGGCGTCTATCACGTCGGCGCCCGGCTCGTCGTCAACGGCGCCGAAACCGAGCCGTTCACGATGGTCACTTCGCCGATGCGTCCCGCTGTTCCGGGCCGTGCCAAGGAGATCCGTGCGGCCCTCCGCAGATCCCGGCCGTCGCCGTCGAGGCCCGCGGGCAGCACGGCTCCGCCGACTCGGCCGACGCGGGATCGGAAGACCGACCCCCGTCGTGCCCAGCTCTGACGTCCAGTTCGGAGGCTCTGTTGATCACCACAACGACACGTCAGCGCCAGCTCCGGCAACACCTTCCGAGCCGCTCGGTGGCCCGGATGGCCAGCTCGGTCGAGCACCAGGCAGCGCTCGCGGGCCGCCTCACCGCCCGGGACAAATGGCTGCTGGCCCTGCTCTTCGAGCACCGCGTCCTGACCTCCGCCCAGATCCAGGACGCCGCGTTCCCGTCCGGTCGCTCGACCCGTCAACGTCTGCGCGAGCTGTACCTCTGGCGCGCCGTCAGCCGGTTCCAGCCCTTCCGCCAGCTCGGATCGGCGCCGATGCACTACGTCCTCGGCCCCGCCGGCGCGGCCGTCCTGGCCGCCGAGCACGGCCTGGAAGTCAAGGACCTCGGTTACCGGCACGACCGCGCGATGGCCATCGCGCACAACCAGCGCCTCGCTCACACCGTCGGCGTCGGCGACTTCTTCACCTCGTTGATCGCGCGTAGCCGACGTCGTGACCTTGTTCGAGCCCGGGAGGAGGTCACAGCGTGGTGGTCGGAGATCCGCTGCGCCCGCCACTTCGGCGACCTCGTCATCCCTGACGCCTACGGCCGCTGGCGGAGCCCGGCCGACGAGCTCGAGTTCTTCTTGGAGTTCGACACCGGCAGCGAGTCGCTGACCAAGGTCGCCCGCAAGCTGCTCGCCTACGCCCGGCTCGCCGACTCCACCGGCATCGCGACCCCGGTGTTGTTCTGGCTGCCGACGAGCCGCCGCGAGGCCGGCGTCCGTTCCGCGCTCGCCCGCATCCACGTCGACCTCGACCAGACCGCCGACGTTCCCGTCGCCACGGCGGCCGCCGACCTCCTCGACCCGGGCGCAGTCTGCCCGAGCCCGGCCGACGCGGTCTGGCTCCCGCTCGGCGCGAAGTCCCCGAAGCAGACTTCCCCGCGGTACGAGCTCGGCCAGCTGATACGCGCCTGGCCGGCCTCGACTCCGGGGACGTCGCCTGACCTTGACGACGGGATCGCCTCGACGTCCGGGCAGGCCTCGGCCTATCGGCTACCGCCGCCCGCTCCCGCACCACCGGAGGCCACACCCAGCCGAACTCACCGTCCCGGCTCCTGATCACGCGAGGAGTGCGTCATGGGATCGAAGATCGCAGTCGGCGTCGCCGTTGTGCTCGCGATGTTTCCGGTGCTGCTGGGAGCCGTGCCGCAGGCCGTCGTCACCGCGTTCACCGGCGACGGCAGCACGACCTGCCCGTCCAGCGGAACGGCTACCGGCACCGTGCCGGGCTACGAGGCTGATCAGCTCGCCAATGCGGCGATCATCGCATCGGTCGGGAAGCAGCTGCAGGTCGCCGAGCCCGGGTGGGTCATCGCCATCGCGGTCGCCATCCAGGAATCCACCCTGCGCAACCTCGATCACGGCGACCGGGACAGCCTCGGCCTCTTCCAGCAGCGCCCCTCCCAGGGCTGGGGCACACCTGCACAGGTCATGGACCCGACCTACGCGGCAACGCAGTTCTACCGGCACCTGCAGGCCGTGTCCGGGTGGCAGCAGATGAGCCTCAACGACACCGCCCAGGCCGTCCAGCGGTCCGGGACGCCGGGAGCGTACGGCCGCCACCAAGCGGACGCCGAAGCCATCGTCGCCGCGGTCGCCGGAGTGACCTGCGAGCACATCGGTGGCGGGGACTGCGCGAACATCGCCGCGCCGACGCCCGCCGCGCTCACCGCCATCAACTACGCCTGCGGGCAACGCGGCCTGCCGTACGTGTGGGGCGGCAACGGCCCCGAGGACGGCGACGCCGGGTTCGACTGCAGCGGCTTGACCCGAGCCGCGTACGGCGCCGCCGGCATCCCGCTGCCACGGACCTCGCGCGAGCAGTACGCCGCCGGACCGCACGTGCCCGCCGGCGCCCCGCTGCTTCCGGGCGACCTCGTCTTCTACGCGACCGCCGGGCGCGTCCACCACGTCGGCCTGTACATCGGCGGGGAGAACATGATCGACGCGCCCGACTTCGGCCAGCCTGTCCAGGTCGAGCCGTACCGGTGGCGCGGCGACGACTACGTCGGCTCAACAAGACCAGCCGCAGCCAGATGACCTCACCGTCCGGGCAGGGATGGGGAGATAACCACGGCCTACCGCGAGGATCAGGACGTCGTGGCGGCGCTGGGCGGTCGGTACAGAAGAACCCAGTCCACCGGATGAGAGAAGCCCGGCGCGAGCAAGTCGAGCTCGATCCGAGCAGGACCGCCTTGGACGTTGATATACAAGGTCATGGTGTGGCTGTAGGTGGTGCTGCATGCGTGCGCGAGAGGTCCTGCGACCTGCTTGCCGCTACCGTCATACCCGATTGACAGCAGGTCGCGGCAGCCATAGGCCTTGAGCGTGTAGTCGATGTCGGCGGACCGTTGGTGCCAGCGGACTTTGCCGGAGGCGGTGCTGTTCCCGTACTCGAGGTAGAAGTTGGTGCTGGGATCCGCCGCGATCGCGGAGGGCGCCGCCACGACGAGCGTGGCCGCGGCGGTTGCCACGACAGCGGCAACTTTCGCCCGTTGACGGGTGCGGAGCTTCGGCACAGCGGGACTCCCTATCTCTGGTTGATGTCATGCGTCGGCCGGTCACAACGGAACCCGGCCGTTCGGGTCCGTGATCAGCACGCCGGACCTGATCCATGGGGTTAGCCCAGCAACACTAGTTCACCCGGATGGCGTAATCGAGGGGTTAACTCGACCGCCGCGCCAGGTTCGACAGCATCTGCCGGGATCCCATGGTTCCGCACCCTGCAACCATTCCAGCCCATACGTGTGTCTTGTTTGGACAATCGCTTGACACGGGAGGCCTGACGGAGCGTCCATGGACGCGTAGCCCGAACGACCGGATGCGCACCGGCGGGCGACGCCCACCGGTTCAACTGGAAGATGGAGTCCGTCATGCCCCAGAACCTCAACAACAGCAAGCAGAACGAGACGAAGCCCGAAACTGCAGAGCAGAAGGTCCGACGCTCCCTGGAGAACAACCCTGGCGCGACAGCCTCGGCCCTGGCCGCCACGGCAGGAGTCGGACGCTCCACCGCCACGAAGATCCTTTCCCGGTGGGCGAAGGAAGGTCTGGTGATCCGCACGAGCAGCAAGGACCAATCTGTCCCCATCACGTGGACAGCGAACGGTGACCAGCCCGACGACAGGAAGGACGACGGGGAAACCGAAGCGGGTGCTGACACAGCTAGCGGGTCGGAAGTCGATGTCCTCGCCGCGAACGACCTGTCGCGCGAAGACGAGCCGTCAGTCTCGCCTGAGCTCGACGCGACCAGGCTCTCCGATGCCGCGACTCCCGCAGATCCGGCCCTGGCCGGCCCGAAGAAGGAACGACTGCAAAAGGGCCAACTCTACGACCTGGTGAAGATGTTCCTGTACGACCGCCCCGGCCAGTCGTTCGGTCCCGCCAAGATCGGCACCGAGCTGGGGCGTTCGAGCGGGGCGGTCAACAACGCTTTGGAGAAGCTCGTTTCCAAAGGGTTGGCTACCAAGACGTGCGAAGCACCGAAACGGTTCGCTTCCAGCTGACCTCGGCCAGCGTTGAAGCCAGTTGCGGTCCGGTGGCCAGGAAGGCGACCGGACCGCAACCTTTCAAGCCCACCAGCTACAACGCCGAAGGCGGGCGCAGGCGGTGCGTTCGACTGTGGACCGAACGACCGTCGGCATCGACGAAGAACAAACGGCCGCCGTAGAATTCGGGCGCATCAGGCGGCAGTTGCGCAGCGCCCCGCCGATCGAGACTGGCCAGTGTCTCAACCACGACGCCATCGCGTGCGGCAACGTCCCCGGCCGCCGACAACCCGGCGATTCGAATATCCAGCAACCAGATGACGTGGGCGTCACCGAACAGAGGCCTGATCGTGGACGCGCTGATCGTGATCTCAACACCAGCCGGGACATGCCCAGCCGCGTGGACCGCAAGCAAGTCGTCGTGAACGCCATGGGCAAAAGCACCAAAGGCATCGGCGTGAGCGGCATCGTTCGAAAGGTCACCGTCGATCCACACCAGCACGCCCTTGATCGACACCGGGTATCCGGACTCCGCCACCAGCACCAGCTCCCCTGCTTCACCGACACAGCGCGTAACAGACCGTAGCAGTGAGATCGCGGCGTCGGCGGCTCCCGGAGTTGACGATCTGTCAGTGGACGGCGCGTGCCGGCGCCCGGTGTGCTTGCTCGGACCAGCAGCTCCACCCGATTCGAAGGGATTACCGGATGCTCGCCACGATGCTGTCGGAATGCCGCGTCGACGTGGCGGCGGTCGGCGGCGTCGGTGAGCTGGCCGCGGTCCTGGCGCAGCACGGAGTCGCGTTTTTCGACGGCGTGCGCAGCGAGCAGCACTTCCTGCAGCTGGCTGCCCGGCTCGGCCAATCGGTGCCGCACCGGGACAGCAACCCCTCGGGAATCACTGTCTTGGTCGACCATGGCCTGATCCGGCCACCAGCTGGGCAAGCCGGATTCGGTCGGCAGGCGCTGGCGCCCCACACCGACTGCTCCGATCGGCCTCGCCCCCCGCTCCTGGTGATGGCCGTGTGCGGACAGCCGGCCGAGCGCGGCGGGGACTACGTGCTCGTCGACGGCGAAGCCGTCCACGACGAGCTGGCCACGACCGCTCCCACCGCGCTCGCCGACCTGTCGGCCCGCCGCGGCGCCTACTTCGGCGCCGCGGCCGGGATCGTCGCCAACGTCTTCGAACCCGGCCCCGGCCGGCTTGTGGGGTTGCGGCTGCGACGCGATGAGTTAGCGCGCTTCGCGCCCCGGACGCAGCGGTGGATCGCCCCGCTCGGCGACGTCATCGACCGTCACGCCGTCACCGTCCCCGCGGCCGCCGGCAGCGGCTACGTGGTCAACAACCGGCGGTGGCTGCATGGCCGGAGCGCGTTCACCGGTCCGCGGACGGTGTACCGGATCCACCTTGACCCGCACTCCAGCTGGCGGATCCCCGCCGGATTCACCAACCGACAGCCGATCGGCTAGCCGCGAGAAGGAGTTCTCCGTGTTCGAGCTCATCGCAAGCCCCTTCCTCGACGACTACCTCGTCCTGCGCCCCGGCAGCGAATCAGGAATCCGGCTACCGCCGCGGTTGTGGAACGAGCTGACCTCCGCTGTAGAGGGTGGCCGATGTCCAGGCTGGCTGGTCGACGCGGCGCGTCACCGTTGGCCCGGCCTCGAGCTCGCCGACCGACGGCTGGCCGACGTGATGCTGGTCCGGACGCCGTCCGGCCACGCTTATGGTCGCGCGTCCTACGAGCTGAATCTGGGCTGCAACTACGACTGCGAGCACTGCTACCTCGGCCTGAAGCGGTTCGACGGGCTGTCCTGGCCGGACCGGGAACGGCTGCTGCAGCTGCTCGCCGACGCCGGCGTGCTGTGGCTGCAGCTCACCGGCGGCGAACCATTGATCGACAAGCTGTTCACCGCGGTCTACGAGCGCGCGTACGAGCTGGGGATGATGCTGTCGATCTCCTCCAACGGCTCGCGGCTGGCAAAGCCGGAGATCCTCGAGCTGTTGACGCGGTACCGGCCGTATCGGCTCACGATCAGCGTCTACGGCGCCACCGCGGAGGCCTACGACGGGCTCACCCGACGGCGCGGGTCGTTCGCGAAGTTCTCCCGCGGCTTGGCCGCCGCGCACGAAGCGGGACTGCCGCTGAACCTGAACCTGATCGTCACCCAGCACAACGCCCACGAGCTGGACGCGATGAAGGCCCTGGCCGAGCGCTACCAGCTACCGCATCATGTGTTCTCGAACATGTCGCCCACAATCTACGGCGGCGCGGAAAGCCTGCCCGCGCAGTCGCAGGAGTACCTGCGCAAGCGGAAACCGTTCACCGGCTGCAACGCCGGCCACACGTTCTTCCACGTCGACCCGCACGGCATGGCCAGCATCTGCAAGGTCGGCCGCGACCCCCAGATCCCGCTGATCGAGGAGGGCCTCGCGGGCCTGACCCGCCTCGGCGGGATCGCCGACCGGCTGCTGCTGCGCCGGGGCGGCTGCACGGGCTGCCAACTGCAGGGCAGCTGCGGCACCTGCATGCCGCTGGTGACCCTCTACCGGAAGGCAAAAGCACCGCTGAGCACCTACTGCCAGCACTGAAGAACCGAAAGGAGGAAACCATGCCCGCAGTCCTTGTCCCGCTCAAGCGACGCGACTCCGACGGCGCCACCATCCCCGTGCCGCAGGGGCCGGCTGAGATCGAGTTCGTCGAGCGCCTGGACGATCTGGTCGAGTCGTCGAAGTGCAGCTGCAACGCCGGCGATGACAACCCGTACTGAGCCCGTCTCCACCCTCCTGGTGACCCTCGGCGTGTCCCGCGCCGGCGGTCACCAGGAGGCAGACAGCGGCCAGGTAACGTGCCGAGATGCGATTCCGTCCACGCTGGCTGCGCAGCGTGCTGCACGTGCCTGTTGTCCCCACCTTGGGGCTGGTGCACCCGGATACGCTCGTGCCTGAGATCTTCGACGAGGTCGTCGCCGCGGCGCGCACCGGCGAGATGCTGCCGTTCGACAAGGAGCGCCGCTGGTCGACGAGCAAGTCCGAAACCGTTCTCGTCGCCGAGATCATCCACCGCCCCGACCTGACGATCATCCCCACGCTGTCCCGCCGCGGAACCGGCATGATCAAAACCCACGTCTACAGCCCGGCCACACCCGATACCGTCGCCCTCCGCGCGGCGACACGCCGCTGGTGCGCAAGCTACGGCGCGACGACCGGCCGCGTTCTCTGGTTCAGCCCCGAACCGCCGCAAACCGAGGTCGCCGCCGTGACACGGCTCCTGCTCAAAAACTTCTCCAGCGACCGCGTTCTCACCGCGACGGACGAGACCATCCGCGAGCTCGACACGTGCCCGCCGCACGTTCAGGCCACCTTCGCTCACCTGGCCGACCAGCTACCGGACGTCGGCCTCGGGTTTTTGCACCGCCGCTGGCGTGCCGGCCAGGTTGACGGCCCGATCCTCACCGCGATCGACGACAACAAGGTCGTCGGCACGATCGGGCCGCTGGCCGTGATGCCCGACCGCGACGGATCCCCGGTGCTGCTGCCGCAGTACTTCGGGGTCGCTCCCGGCCACCGCGGCCGTGGCCACGGCCGCACGCTATGGCGCGCCGCCGTGGCCTGGGGCGCTCGTCACGGCGCGCGCTACCAGATGCTGCAGGTTGCTGCAGGGCAGCCGTCGGAGCGGCTGTTCTGCTCTGACGGGCTGGCCACGCTCGGCTTTACCTGTGCGGTGCCCGCGTGACCCGCCCCGGCCCGGCAGCGTCCATGGGCACCCGTGATCGTGTCACCTTCGAAGCCCTGCCACGAGCTGCGCGCACGGCGATCGAGGCCCAGATCGGAGAGATCGACCACGTCGAGCCGGTGAACAGCGGGCTGAACTCGACGTTCGCCGGCGTGCTGCGCGCCGCCGACACGGCGGTGTTCCTGAAGGCGATGCCTAGCGATCATCCTCGTATCCGCGGTCAGCAGCGCGAGGCCATGATCGCCCCGCACACCACCGGCGTCGCGCCCCGGCTGCGTTGGCAGCTCGACGCCGGTGGCTGGAACCTGCTGGGCTTCGACTACCTCCCCGGCCGCGCTGCCGAGCTCACCCCCGGCTCCCCCGACTTGCCCGTCTTGCACAGCACCCTCGCGCAGCTGGGCGAACTCGCTCCATCGGAGATGTCGCTTCCCAGGATCGAAGAACGATGGGCCGGTCTCGCCGACGAGGCCGACCTCGCGCTGCTGGCCGGCGAGCACTTGCTGCACACGGACCTCAACCCGAACAACATCGTCATCAGCGACGGTCGCGCCTGGCTCGTCGACTGGGCCTGGCCCACCCTCGGCGCCACGTGGATCGACCCCGCGTGCCTGGCGCTCTGGCTCATCGCCGAGGGCCACACGCCGGCCGCCGCCGAGGAATGGGGTCGATCCTTACCGGCCTGGAGCCGGGTACCCCCAGCCGGTCTGGACACCTTCGTCACCATCAATGCCCGCCTCTGGACACGTATCGCCGAAGACGATCCTCGCCCGTGGAAGCTCGCGCTTCGTGATGCCGCCATTCGATGGCGGGCCCATCGTCGGTCCGACTCGCGCAGATGAGCATCCGCTTCTTGCCAGCTGCCAGCATTCTTCGATTCGGCCCTCTCGCCGGCGAAATCGCCGGAGCTTGAGTCCGCCGCGGCCTCGCCGACACCTTCCGCACGCTGCACCCGACTGCAGTCGAGCACAGCTGGGCCCGCCGCGCCGAGCTCGGCTACCGCTACGACCACGCCCACGCCTCCACCGCGCTACTCGACCACGTGACGCGCTGCTCGTACATCCACGACACCCGCCACGGCGACCCGGCGCTCACGGACCATTCGGGACTCGCCGTCGAACTGACGCTGACCACGACCGGACCGCTGATAACCTCCGACCCGGCCGCGGACCGCGAGGCAACGCTGTTCTGAACTTGGAGTGCTCGTGCCCGGCCGCCATGCCAGCCGCCGAGCACGAGGACCACCTGGATGACCGTCGCCAGCGAACCGGCCCTGCGGGTCGGCGCCCGCGTCCTGCTCCTCAACCGCGACAACGAGGTCCTGCTCATCCACGCCCGCGACCCCGACGACCCCGGCCACCACTGGTGGGAACTCCCCGGCGGCGGCCAAGACCCCGGCGAGAAACTCGAGGACACCGCCCGCCGCGAGATCGCCGAAGAAACCGGACTCATCCTCCACGAAATCGGCCGCAAGCTCTGGACCCGCGAAAGCCGCTTCACCTACCGCGGCCGCGAACACCACCGCCTCGACCACGTCTACCTCGCCCACACCGACCACGACACGCCGCAGGTCGCCCTCCGGCACACCGCCAACGAACGCGCCGGATTGATCGAACGCCGCTGGTGGTCAGCTGCCGCGGTCGTGTCGTGCCGCGACAAGCTCCTGCCCGCCGAGCTGCCGGATCTCCTGCAGGCGATCCTCGACGATCGCTTCCCGCTCGCTCCCCTGGCCCTCATCGCCTGAACTCTGCGGCTCCGACGTGGGCACACGGCGGACCGGCGCGGCGCATGGCGATTCGGGCGCGGACGGACTGCGCCACCGGTCCGTCCGGCAGCGGCGCAGTCCACCGGTAGGACGGCGCCCGAGCCACCGCGGCCGCCACCAGCGTGCGACCGAAGCCCAGACGCCGGTACTCGGCAGCGACGTGGACATAGTCGAGGGTCGCCGTCCGGCACCTCCCATACGGACTCACCGTCGCGGCGCCGACCTCGCCGCCGTCGAGGCGAAGCTCAATCCGACCCGCTAGCGTTCCCGCGGCCGGTGGATGGGCAACCAGGACGAGCCCGCTGTTCGGCGCTGCGTCGGGTGCGTGCTGGACGGTGACGTTGAGCAGCGCCCACTCGGCGAGGCGCCGAGCATCCGGTTCGCACGCTTCATGACCGCGGCAGACCTCGCACAGCCAGCCGTGCAGGCGGTAGCGCTGGCTGAAGGGCGCGAGCTTGTCGTAGAGATCCAGGGTGAGCCAGTGACCACGCAAGCACGCCTCGATCTCCTTGGCCGCCGGCCGGACTGGGATCAATGCGCCGAACTCCCCGCGCGCACCCGAGCGCGCGGCATCGCCGATCATCCGGCGCCTCGTGACGGTCCTGGCCCGCTCGGCGTGAAGGTCATCCTGCGACCTCACGCAGTCCACGGCCAGCCGACTCCTCGCAGGCGGCGACGGCACCGCCGGGACCTGGGAGCTTTAAGGCGACGGTGCTCGGACGGGTCGCGGCGCCGCGGCCGCGACGAGTCGCGACGATGTCACTGAACTTCAGGTGCCCGAAGCCATCGGCGGTAAGACCACGCCACCGGCGGTTCGCCACGCTCAACTCGAGATCCGCGCCCGGCCACGGACCGGCAGCAAGCAGCACAGCGCCCCGGTTGCGAACCCGTCCGGCCAGCCGGCGCGCCAGCTTGGACTGCATCCCGCGGGCGACGTGGGTGTCACCTTCTTCGACACCGCCGAGATCTACGGCTGGGGCACCGGCAACAACGAGCTCATGCTCGGGCAGGCGGTGAAGGACTTCCGCGACGACGTGGCCTTGGCCACCAAGTTCGGCTTCGAGCGCACCGCGCAGGCGCGCCGGTCAGCGAACCTCTTCGCGACACTGCACCAGAACCCGCAATACCACGTTCGCGCGCGACAGCCCCACAGCCGAGAAAGCGTGAAACGGTCTCCAACACCACGTGCTGTCAACAGTTAATCGACCTCGTCCACCTATGCATCAACGATTCACCGCGCGGAATTACCGCAGTAACAACATCGACCGTGCGGCCGACTGATCCGGAGAGGCCTGCAGGTCAAGAAGCGGCGGCAGCCTGACGTCTTTCGAAGGCGCAGAGGGGGAGGCATGCAGTCGCGCGTTTTCGATCTCGGAGCCGTCCGGAAAGATGCCGTGGTGACCGTTCTGCTGGAGGAGTCGGCGAACGTCAGGCTCATGACCAAGGCGAATTTCCGGGCCTACCAGAAAAAGCAATTCTACAAAATGCTCGGCGGTGTCGCCCTCACTCCGATGTTCAAGCTCACGATCCCGTCGAACGGACACTGGGTCGTGGTCATCGACGTCCACGGGCTGACCTCACCCCTGTCGCGAACCCAAGTCCAGGTGAACGAAAAGCTGTGAGGCGCGCTGCGCACCCGCGCACGTCAACGGGTGCGCAGCCTCCCGGCCGGACCAAGTATCGGCCGGAACAGCGGGTCCCCTGCTCAGGTCGCTTCGACGTCGAGTGGAAGACGTTTGACACCGACGATCACCGCCGGGTTCTGGAACTCGACGTCGTCGTCCGAGGCGATGGAGAGATCGCGGTAGCGCTCGAAGAGCACCTCGAACGCCACCCGGCCCTCGAGCCGGGCCAACGGAGCGCCGAAGCAGAAGTGGATGCCGTGCCCGAACGTGAGGTGCGGGTTCGGGCTTCGGCGCGCGTCGAACTCGCCGGGGCGATCGAAGCTCGCCGGGTCGCGGTTGGCCGCGGCCAGGTCGGCCATCACGATCGAGTTCGCCGGGATGACCTGGCCGCCCAGTTCGACGTCCGAGGTCGTGCGCCGCCCCAGTTCGGGGAACGGCGGAAGCATTCGCAGCACCTCCTCCAGCGCGGCCGGCAGACCGGCCGGTTCGGCGCGCATCGCGGCCGCGGCCCGCGGGTTCCGGTCGAAGCTGACCACGGCGTTGCCCACCAGCGCGGTCGTCGTGATGTGCCCGGCCACCAGCAGCAGCGCCACGAACCCGACGATCTCCTGGTCCTCCAGGCGTTCGCCGTTGAACTCCGCCTGCACGAGCCGGCTGGTCAGCCCGTCGCCGGGGTGGGCGCGGTGCTGCCGGATGTGGTCGAGGATGTAGGCGTTCATCTCCCGGATGGTCGGGGCGATCGCGTCCAGCGCGCGCTGGATGTCGGCCATGTCGGCCGACTCCCCCAGCTGGTCGCCGCTGAAGAGCACTTGCGCCCACCGGGTGAACAGGGGCCGGTCGGCGATCGGGACGCCGAGGAGCTCGGCGATCACGATGATCGGCAGCGGGTAGGCGAGCGCGTCGACGACGTCGATGCGGGCCGCTCCGGCGACGTCGTCGAGCAGGTCGTGCGTGATGGCCCGGATCCGGGGCTCGAGTCCGGCCACGACGCGGGGGGTGAACGCCTGGCTGACCAGGGTCCGCAGCTTGCGGTGGTCCGGCGGGTCCATCCCGACGAAGTTGCCCTTGCGGAAGGTCTCGAAGTCCTCCTGCACCGGCGTGAGACCGCTGAAGTCCGAGGAGAACGTGGCCGGGTCGGACAGCACGCGGGAGACGGTCGGGTGGTCCAGCGCCCGCCAGACGCCCCGCTCCTCGTCGTGGTGCACCGGGCCGCCGCGTTCGCGCAGCTCCGCCGAACGCGCCAAGAGGTCCTCGAAGGCGAAAGCGACACCGGGTAGGTCTTGGGTGCTCATGACTGGTTCTCCTCGGTGGTGGTAGTGACGTCGGTGGGACGGGCGCCGCCCACCGGCTGCGGCTCGGCCGGGCCGGCGGTGAGAGCGTCGCTGCGAGGGAAGTGGCGCAGGGTGGGGCTCACGGTGACGATCAGGGTCACGAGGGCGATCCCGGCGGTGCACAGCAGCACGGCGCCTCCACCGGGAACGGCCTGCACGACCAGGCCGCCGAAGGCCGGGCCGGTCGCGGCCGACACCCCGCCGATCACGCCCATCACGCTGGTCAGCCGCCCGCGCAGCCGGTCGGGCGTGAGCAGCAGCTGGTAGGTGCCGATCGTCGTGTTCGCGGTCGGCGGCAGGAGGGCCATGGCGACGAACAGGGCGCCCATCAAGTAGCCGTCGTCGATGACCGCCGCGAGCGGCGTGAGCAGGGTCAGCACCCAGAAGACGCTCATGATCGAGACGTACGGGCTGAGCCGGCGCTGCAGCCAGGGCGCGATCAGCGAACCCACGACCCCGCCGACGCCGAGCATCGCGGCCATCACGCCGATCTCGCCCGAAGTGATGCCGCGGTCCCGCGCCAGGACGACGACCACGATGTAGTAGGCGCTGAAGAAGAAGTTCAGGCTCACCGCGCACAGCACGGTGACACGCACGTGCCGCTCCCCCCACACCCAGCGCAGGCCCTCCACCATCTCCCGGCCCAGGTGCCCTTCGCCGCGCGGCACGGGCTCGTGGCGCGGGGCCCGCACGAAGCACAAGGCGACGAAGGAGATCGCGTGGGCGAGCACGTCGAAGGCGAACGGGACGGCCCGCGCGAGGCCGTAGAGGAACCCGCCGATGGCGGTGCCCGAGAGCTGGCCGAACGCACCGCGCGCCGAGTTCATCGCCACCGCGGTGGGCAGCTGGGCCGCGGGCACGATCCGGGCCAGCGTCGCGCCTTCGGCCGGGCCGAACAGTGAGCGGCAGCAGCCCATCACCGCCGCGACCGCGATCAGCTGGGGGATGCTCACGACGTCCCACCAGACGGCGGCCACCAGGCTCGCCACCGCCAGCGAGTAGACGGCCTCGCAGCCGAGCATGAGCTTCTTGCGGTTCCAGCGGTCCGCCAGCGCGCCGGCGGGCAGCCCGGCGACCAGCTGGGCCATCGCGTCCACGCCGAGCACCAGCCCGGACAGCGCCGGCGAGCCGGTCACCGCGAGCACCAGCAGCGGCAACGCGATGACCGACGCGGCGAAGCCGGCTTCCGACAGCGCCTGGCTGCCCCACAGCAGGCGGTAGTCCCGGTTCCGGGACAGCGGCGACGCGGTCATCGGCGCCCGTCCCGGCTGTCGGCCGCGATCTGCCGCAGGGCACCGGCGAAGTCGGCGGCGACCGCTTCGACGGTCTGCCGGTCGTGGCGGCCGGGCTGGTGGATCAGGGAGAACACCAGCTCGCCGTCCTGGACCGCGCCGACCAGGTCGAGCAGGAACGGGCGGTGTTCGGCCGGGTCGTGGTCGTGGCCGAGTGATCCGTGCAGGGCGGCGTAGAGACTCTCCGACGTCGCTGTCCCGGCGGCCCCCGAGCCGTCCCACTGGCCGAGGTAGTTGAACGAGATCCCGGGCCGTGGCCCGGTCTCGGCCAGCTTCCGCCGGACGTCCGGGGCGCCGAGGTGGCGCAGCGCGCCGTAGCCGAACCCGTTGCCCGGCACGGCCCGCAGCTGCTTGCGGACGGACTTGACCAGGGTCCGCCAGTCCGGCCGGTCCGCGCTGTCCACGGTCAGGGCGACCGGGTACAGCGTGGTGAACCAGCCGGCGGTCCGGGTCAGGTCGACGCCGTCGAGGACGTCTTCGCGGCCGTGGCCCTCCAGGGCGATCGACACGTCGGGCCGGCCGGTCCACCGCGCCAGCGCCCAGGCCAGCGCCGCCAGGAGGACGTCGTTGACGCGGGTGCGGTAGGCCGCGGGCGCCGACCGCAGCAGGGCGTTGGTGTCCTCGGCGTCGAGGACCACGGTGACTTCGTCCGTTCCTGGCGCGTCGCCGTCGTGGTCCACCGGCAGCGCACCGGCGGCGGGAAGGCCGGTCCAGTAAGGGATTTCGTCGTCGAAGCCGCCGGAGCGGACGTGCTCGGCGAGCTGGTGCGACCAGTCGCGGAACGACGTCGTGCGCGGCCCGAGGTCGACCGGTGCGCGCCGGAGCGCCTGCCGGTAGGCGGTGTCGAGGTCGTCGAGCAGGATGCGCCAGGAGACCGCGTCGACCACGACGTGGTGCGCCGCAAGGAAAAGCTTCGGGCGCCAGCCCGGTTCGGCGGTGACCAGGACGGCGCCGAGCAGCGGGCCGCGGGTCAGGTCGAACCCGGCGTGGACGGCGTCGGCGATCCGCTCCAGCGCGGCCGGGCGGTCGGCCTCGGCCACGGCGGTCAGGTCGTCGTGGCGCAGCTCGGGCCCCGGGTCGAGCCCGGCGTTGTGCTGGTGCCACCCGTCGGCGGTGTGCTCGAACCGCATCCGCAGGGCGTCGTGGTGGGCCCACACCGCGGCCAGGGCCTGCCGGAGCGCGTCGGCGTCGAAGCCGTCGGCCAGGTCGACGAGCATGGACTGGTTGAAGTGGTGGGGGTTCACGGTGTGGATGCCGAAGAACCAGTCCTGGATCGGGGTCAGCGGCACCGGCCCGACCACCGGCCCGTCGGACTCCGTCACCTCGGAAACCGCGGTCGCCTGCGGGGCCAGGGTGGCGATGGTCTGGTTCAGGAACATGTCCTTCGCGGTCAGCCGCAGCCCGGCCTGCCGGGCCCGGGACACCACCTGCATGCTCAGGATGGAGTCACCGCCGAGCTCGAAGAAGTTGTCCTCCGTGCCGACCCGGTCCAGGCCCAGCACCTGCGCCCACACCTCCGCCAGCACCCGCTCGGCCGGCGTCGCCGGCTCGACGTGGCGGGCGGCGGGCTCGGCCGCGGCGGTGACCACGGGCAGGGCCCGCCGGTCGACCTTGCCGCTCGGGCCGAGCGGGAGCGCGGCCAGCGGCTGGAACGCCGAGGGCACGAGGTGCCCCGGCAGCGATCGGCCCAGGAACTCGCGCAGGTCGGCGGCGCCGGGCACGTTGTCCGGTGACACCGCGACGAAGCAGGCGACCAGGCGCTTGTACCCGGACTCGTCCTGCTGCACGGCGGCGACGGCGGCGCTGATGCCGGGGTGACGCAGCAGCGCCGACTCCACTTCGCCCAGTTCGATCCGGAAGCCGCGGACCTTGACCTGGTCGTCGGCCCGGCCGGTGAACTCGAGCTGCCCGGCCGCGCTCCAGCGGACGACGTCGCCGGTGCGGTACATCCGCTCCCCCGGCGCGCCGAACGGGTTGGCCGGGAACCGGTCCGCGGTCAGGCCCGGCCGGTCGAGGTAACCGCGGGCCAGGCTCGGCCCGGCGACGTACAGCTCGCCCGCGACCCCGATCGGGACCGGTGCGAGCGCGTCGTCGAGAACGTAGACGCGGGTGTTCGGGATCGGCCGGCCGATCGGCGGCGGCACGCCCGGGGTGAGCGGGTCGCTCCAGGTCGCGACGACCGTCGACTCGGTGGGGCCGTAGGCGTTGATCATCCGCCGGCCGGGGGCCCAGCGGTCCACCAGCTCCGCCGGGCAGGCGTCGCCGCCCACGACTAGCGTGCGCAGGTGCGGCAGGGGCATCTCGGGGAGGGTGGCCAGCGCGGCGGGCGGGATCAGGGTGTGGCTGATTTCGTGCGTCGTGAGGAACTCCGCGAGCGGCTCCCCCAGCAGCGGCCCGGGCGGGACGACGACGAGGGCCGCGCCGGCGGGCAGGGCCAGGCACAGCTCCAGCACGGCGGCGTCGAAGCTCGGCGAGGAGTACGCCATGACCCGGTCGCCTTCGGTGACGGCCAGGTGCTCGGCTTCCGCGTCGGCGAAACCGGTCAGCCCGGCGTGGGTGACGATCACACCCTTGGGGCGCCCGGTCGACCCGGACGTGTAGATGACGTAGGCAGGGCTGTCCGGCCGAGGCGGGGTGAGCCGCACTCCCGGGTCCGCGGCGAACGCGGCCGGGTCGTCGAGCGAGAGCACCGGGACGCCGTCGGGCACGGGCGGGGCGAGGGCGTCGAGGGTCAGCACCAGCTCCGGGCTGGCGTCGGTGAGCATGTAGGTGATGCGTTCGAGCGGGTAGGTCGGGTCGACCGGCAGGAAGGCCGCGCCCGCTTTCAGGACGGCGAGCTGTGCGACGACCATGTCCGCCGACCGCGGCAGGGCCAGCGCGACGACCCGCTCCGGGCCGATGCCGCGCGCGGCGAGGACCTGAGCCAGCCGTCCGGCGCGGGCGTCGAGTTCGGTGTAGGTGAGGGTGCCGTCCTCGGAGAAGACCGCGCTCGCGTCCGGGTGCCGCCGGGCCCGGGCCTCGACGCGTTCGGGCAGGGTGCCCGGCGCGACCGCGCGGCCGGTGTCGTTCCACGTGCCGAGCAGCCGGCGGCGTTCGGCTTCGCCCAGCAGCGGCAGCCTCGACAGCGGCCGGCCCGGGTTGTCCGCGATGCCGGCGAGCAGGACGCCCAGGTGCTCGGCGAGGTGGTCGATCGTGGCGGCGTCGAACAGGTCGGTGTTGTAGGTCAGCGCGGCGTGCAGCAGGCCGTGGTCCGGCTGGAACTCGACGGTGAGGTCGAAGTTGGCCGCGGTCGCGGGCTGGACGACGTCTTCGGCCTCGAGCCCGGGCAGCCGGGCCGGTTCCCGCGGGCTGTTCTGCAGCACGACCATCGCCTGGAACAGCGGGGTGCGGCTGGGGTCGCGGCCGGGCTGGACGGCGTCGACGACGCGGTCGAACGGGAGATCCTGGTGGTCGAACGCCGCGCGGACGCCGGCGCCGACCTCGTCGAGGAAGTCCGTGAACGGTTGCCCCGGGCGGACCCGGGACCGCAGCACCAGGGTGTTGACGAAGAACCCGACGAGGCTTTCCAGCTCGGCGCGTTCGCGGCCGGAGGTGACCGTGCCGACGGCGACGTCGTCCTGGCCGGCCCAGCGGCCGAGCAGCACCTGGCAGGCCGCGACGAGGGTGGTGAACAGCGTGGTCCCCCGCTGCCGGCTCAGCTGCTCGAGCCGGGCGGTCACCGCCGCCGGGACGACCAGCTCCCGCGTCGCGCCGCTGGTGGTGCGCACCGGCGGTCGCGGCCGGTCGGCAGGCAGCTCCAGCGGGGTGAGGTCGCGCAGGCGCTCGGTCCAGTAGGCGACCTGGCCGGCCAGCACGCGCTCGGCGAGCAGACCTCGTTGCCAGGCTGCGAAGTCCGCGTACTGGACGGGCAACGGCGGCAGGTCGGCCGCTTCGCCGCGCAGCGCGGCCGTGTAGCGCAGGCCGATCTCTTCGGCGATCAGGCCATTGGACCAGCCGTCGGTGACGATGTGGTGCACGGTCACGGTGAGCACGTGCTCCCGTGGGGCCAGCCGGATCAGCTTGACCCGCAGCAGCGGGCCTTCCCGCAGGTCGAACGGCTGCTCGCCGTCAGCGCGCAGGACATCGGCCAGGGCCGCTTCCCGCGTCTCGGCGGGGTGGTCGCTCAAGTCGGTGACGGGGACCGGCACCGCGGCCGGCGGGTGCACGACCTGGACGCCGTGGCCGTCGCTCGAGGCGAACGTGGTGCGCAACGGCTCGTGCCGGGCGACCAGGCCGGTGAACGCCTCGGCGAGCGCGTCGACGACCAGCTCACCGTGCAGGCGCACGGCCGTGCTCGTGACGTATTCGGTGCCGCCGGGCTCGAACTCGTCGAGGAACCACAACCGCTGCTGCGCGAAGGACTGCGGCAGCGGCCGGTCGCGGGGCACGGCGGGGATCGGGTCGGTGGCGGTGCGGGCGGCGCCGACGGTGTCGATCGCCGCGGCGAGCCGGGCGACCGTCGGGTGCGCGAACACCGCGCGCGGCGACATCGACACGGCGAATTCGGCCAGCAGCCGGGAAACGAGCCGGATGCTGAGGATCGAGTCGCCGCCGAGCTCGAAGAAGTTGTCCTGCGCGCCGACCCGGTCGCTCCCGAGCAGCCGCTCCCAGATTTCGGCGACGGTCTGCTCGGTCACGGTGGCGGGCGGGACGTGGACCCGCCGGGCCGGGATCGGGCCGTCCGGCGCGGGCAGCGCGCGGCGGTCGACCTTTCCGTTGCGGTTCAACGGAAGGACGGTCAGGACGGTGACGACCGCGGGAACCATGTACTCGGGCAGGCTCTCGGCGGCGTGCGCACGCAGCTCGGCCGGGTCGGCGGTCCGCCCCGGGGCGGCGACGACGTGGGCCACCAGCCGGCGGGTGCCGGCGGCGTCGGTGTGGACCGTCGCGATCGCCTGCGCGATCGCCGGGTGGGCGGTGAGCACGGCTTCGATCTCGGCGGGCTCGATCCGGAACCCGCGCAGCTTGACCTGGTCGTCGGAGCGGCCGAGGAACACCAGGTCGCCGCCGGCGTCACGGCGGACGACGTCACCGGTCCGGTACATCCGCTCCCCCGGCGCGCCGAACGGGTCGGCGACGAACCGGTCGGCGGTCGCGCCCGGACGGCCGAGGTAACCGCGCGCCAGGCCGGGCCCGGCGAGGCACAGCTCGCCCGGCGCGCCCGCCGGCAGCGGCCGCAGGTCGCGGTCGAGCACGTAGGCGCGGACACCGTCGAGCGGGCGGCCGATCGGGATCGGCTCGGGCACGTCCGCGGTCAGCCGGAAGGACGTGGCGAAGGTCGTGGTTTCGGTGGGGCCGTACCCGTCGACCACGACGAGCCCGGGGCAGGCGGCTTGGACCGCCCGCACCGCGGCCGGCGGGACGACGTCACCACCGGTCCACACCTCGCGCAGGCCGCGCAGGGCGTCCGGGGCGTCGTGGGCGAGGAGCCGGAACAGCCCCGCGGTCAGCCATGCCGCCGTCACGCCGTGCTCGGACACCGCGCGCCGCAACGACTCCACGGTCAGGTCGGGGCCGTCGGGCAGGACCACGGCGCCGCCGGTGAGCAGCGGGGCCCACAGCTCGTAGGTGGAGGCGTCGAAGGCCAGCGGCGAGTGGGCCAGCACCCGGGCGTGGGCGTCCCCGGCGAACCGGGAGTCCTGGGCCAGCGCGGTGATGTCCTGGTGGCACACCGCGACGCCTTTGGGGGTACCCGTCGAGCCCGACGTGTACATCACATAGGCGAGGCTGCCGGGATCGACCGCGCGCTCCGGCGCCGAGGAGGATCGCTGCCCGCCCACCGTCGTCGTGGATCCATTGTGGACGGACTCGGCGGTGGTCACCCAGGTCGGCCCGGCCACCACGACCGTCACGGCGGCTTCGGCCAGCACGGCCCGCAGCCGCTCGTGCGGGGCACGGGTGTCCAGCGGCACGTAGGCCGCGGCCGCCTTGAGCACGGCCAGCTCGGCGACGACGTGGTCCACCGACGGTTCGAGCAGCAGCCCGACGCGGTCTTCGGCGCCGACGCCCAGCTCGACCAGCCGGTGCGCGAGGTGGTTCGCCCGCTCGTCCAGCTCGGTGTAGGTCAGGGTCCGGTCGTCGGCGACGACCGCGGGCGCGTCCGGCCGGCGGCGGACCTGGTCGGCGAACAGCGCCGGCACGGTCGCGGCGGGCGCGGGCCCGCCCGCGCCGTGGGCGTCGGCGAGCACCTGGGCGCGTTCGGCGCCCTCGACCCACGGCAGCCGTGCCAGCGGCCGAGCGGGATCGGCGGTGACGGCGTCGAGCAGCAGGGCGAGCCGGTCGGTCATCGCGGTGATCGAGCCCACGTCGAACAGCGCCGGGTCGTAGGCGAGGTCGAGCGCGAGCCCTTCGTCGAGGGACGCGCGCAGGCACAGCGGGAAGTTGGTGGCGTCGGCCGAGGCGACCTCGACGACCCGGGGCGCGCCCGGAGTGCCGGGTTCGCTGATCGGGTAGTTCTCGAAGACCACCATGCTGTCGAACAGGTTCTGCCCGGCGGCGACGTCGCTGAGCGGCCGCAGCCGGCCCAGCGACACGAAGTCGTGGTCGCGCGCCTCGCTCTGGGCCGCCTGCAGCTCCCCCAGCCACCGCGCGACCGGCTGGGTGCCGTCGAGGCGGACGCGGGTCGGAATGGTGTTGATGAACATGCCGATCATTGCTTCGACGCCGGCCAGGTCGGCCGGACGGCCGGAGACGGTGGTGCCGAACACGACGTCCCGGTCGCCTGACAGCAGCGACAGCAGCAGCGCCCAGGCGCCCTGGACGACCGTGTTGACGGTGAGGCCGTGGGTCCGGGCGAACTCGCGCAGCCGCAGCGTCGCGGCCGGGGCCAGCTCGGTGCGGACCGAACCGGTCGAGCGGGACCGGTGGGCCTCGGCCGGCGGGCGGTCGTAGGGCAACGCGGTCGGGGCGTCGAACCCGGCCAGCGTGGCGCGCCAGAAGTCGTCGGCGCGGGCCTGGTCGCGCTCGGCCAGCCAGCCGAGGTAGTCGCGGTACGGGCGGCGGGTGACCAGACCAGGCCGGGTGCCGGCGGCCGTCGCGGCGTACTCCTCGCACGCCTCGGCGAAAACCTGGGCGGAGCTCCAGCCGTCGAGCAGGACGTGGTGGGAGGTCCAGACGAGGTCGACCTCGTCGCCGGGCAGCGCGGCGATCGCCAGCCGGGTCAGCGGGGCGCGGGCCAGGTCGAACGGCACCGCACGGTCGGCTTCGAGCAGGTCCCGCACGGCCGCCTCACGAGCCACCGGGCCGAGGTCACGCAGGTCGTGGTGGGTGACCGGCAGCGTGGCCGCGCGGTCCACCACCTGCACGGGCTCCTCGACGCCGGTCAGGACCAGCCGGGTCCGCAGCACCGGCGTGCGGTCCACCACCCGCTGCCAGGCCGCGGCGAGCCCGGCGGGGTCGGCGACCCCGGCGAGGCGCACGCGGACCTGTTCGAAGTACGCCGGGGAGCCGCTGTCGAACAGGGTGTGGAACACCATGCCGGCCTGCAGCGGCGTGAGCGGGTAGACGTCCTCGACGTCCCGGCCGTCGCCGGCCACGACGTCGAGCTCGCGCTGGCTCAGCCGCGCGAGCGGGAAGTCCGCCGGTGTGCGGCCGCCGGCGCCGGGCTCCGCGCAGTGCGCGACGATTTCGCGCAGCGCCTCGGTGACCTGCTCGGCAAGGTCGCGCACGGTGCTTTCGCGGTGCACCCCGGGGGAATACGTCCAGGCCAGCTCCAGCCGGCCGCCTTCGACGATGCCGACGACGTCGAGCAGGTAGCTGCGCGGCCGGGCGTCGTCTTCGCCCAGATCCCCGCCGAAGCCCCGGTAGAGGCCGCCATCGTCGCCGGTGGCGGTCCACTGGCCGAGGTAGTTCAGCGAGATCTGCGGGGCGCGGCCGCCGCGCAGGGGCGAGTCCGGCACGAGCCGGCTCAGCGCGCCGTAACCGAGGCCCTTGCCGGGCACGGCCCGCAGCTGTTCCTTGACCGCCTTCAGCGTCGGTCCCCAGCCTTCGGCCTCGGGGAGCGTGAGCGCGACCGGGAACTCGGCGGTGAACCAGCCGACGGTCCGGGAGAGGTCGAGGTCGTCGAAGATCTCCTCGCGGCCGTGCCCTTCCAGCGCGACCAGGACCCGCTCGTTTCCGGTCCACCGGGCCAGTACCCGGCCGAGCGCACTGAGCAGGATGTCGTTGACCTGCGTGCGGTAGACCTCGGGAACCTGGCGTAGCAACGCGTCGGTGCCGGCCGCGTCGAGGGCCGACGTGACCGTGCGGGTTTCGGTGTTCTCCCCCGCCGCGTCGACCGGCAGGTCCGTGGCGGGACCGTCGAGCACCTCGGTCCAGTAGGGCAGCTCGGCGTCGAAGCCGCCGCCGCGGACGTGCGCGGCGAGCCGGTCGGCCCAGCGGAAGTAGCTCGTCGTCCCCGGCCCGAGGTCGACCCGGCGGCCCGCGAGCACCTGGCGGTACGCGGTTTCCGTGTCGGCGAGCAGGATCCGCCACGAGACGCCGTCGACCACCAGGTGGTGAACGATCAGCAGCAGGACCGGCGGCCGCGCCGGGCCGAAGGTGAACAGCACGGCCGCGACGAGCGGGCCGTCCCCGACGCTCAGTGTGCCACGCGCTTCGGCCGCGGCGGTGCGCATCGCCGTGTCGACGTCGTCCACAGTGGACAAGTCGACTTGGCGCAGCGCGGGGATTTCCGCGTCGGCGCGGAACTCCTGCCGCCAGCCGTCGCGTCCGTGGGTGAACCGGGTGCGCAGGACCTCGTGCCGGGCCAGGACCGCGGCCAGCGCCGTGGTCAGAGCGGGGACGTCCAGCTCGGGGTCGAGTTCGGCCACTGTGGACATCGTGAACCGGTCGTTGCCGGTGCCGAAGAGCCACTGCTGGATCGGGGTGAGCGGGGCTGAGCCCGTGAAGGCCGCTTCGGGACCGCCGGGCGCGTCCGTGCCGGCGACCAGCGCCAGCTCGGCGATGTTCTGGTGGCGGAAGACGTCCTTGGAGGTCAGGCGCAGGCCGTGCTGCCGGGCTCGGGAGACGACCTGGATGCTCAGGATGGAATCCCCTCCGAGGGCGAAGAAGTTGTCTTCCACGCCCGGCTGCTCGACGCCGAGGACGTCGGCCCAGATCGACGCCAGCAGCTCCTCCACCGGCGTACGCGGCGCGGTCCGGCCGGCGGCCGGAATCACGATCGGGGCGGGCGCGGGCAACGCCTGGCGATCGATCTTGCCGCTCGCGGCCAGCGGCAGCCGGTCGAGCCGCACGAACACCGTGGGCACCAGGTGGTCGGGCAGGGTCGCCTTCAACCGGGTCCGCAGGTCGTCCGGCTCGCCCGTCGTGACGACGTAGGCGACGAGACGGGCGTGGCCGTCGTCGTGGCGGGCGACGACCACCGCGTCGGCGACGTCCGGCAACGCCCGCAGCGCCGCCTCGACCTCACCGGGTTCGATCCGGAAGCCCCGGATCTTGACCTGGTCGTCGGCGCGGCCGAGGTACTCCAGGTTTCCGTCGCGGGTCCAGCGGACGCGGTCACCGGTGGCGTACATCCGGGTTCCCGGCGCGCCGAAGGGGTTGGGCGGGAACTTCTCCGCGGTCGTCCCGGGCCGGTTGAGGTACCCGCGGGCGAGCTGGGTGCCCGCCAGGTGCAGCTCGCCCGGGACACCGATCGGCGCCGGGCGCAGCCGGTCGTCGAGGACGTAGGCCCGCACGTTGCCGACCGGGCGGCCGATCACCTCGCGCTCGCTGTCGCCGATCCGGGCGAGGGTCGCGTCGACGGTGCATTCGGTGGGGCCGTAGATGTTGAACGCGGTGACGCCGTCGAGTTCTCGCCACAGCGTGTCCCCGACGGCTTCGCCGCCGAGCACCAGCACCGACGGCCGGTGCCGGCTCGCTTCCAGGAGGTGCCTGGCGAACGACGGCGTCGAGTTGACCAGGTCGATCCCGCGATCGGCCACGTATTCGGCCAGCAGTGCGAGGTCGAGGCGGGTGTCACCGTCGATGACGTGCAGCTCGTGGCCGGCCGTGAGCATCAGCAGCAGCGCTTCCCAGGACGCGTCGAAGGAAAACGCGGCGGTCAGCGCCACGCGCAGGCGGTCCTTCCCGGCCGCGGCGGTGAACTGGTCGGCGTGGTCGACGGCCAGGTTGGCCAGCGCGCGATGACTGACGACAACACCCTTCGGCACGCCGGTCGAGCCGGAGGTGTAGATCGTGTAGGCGGCGTTGTCGAGCACCAGCGGCCCGACCCGGTCGTCATCCGTCAAGTCCACATCGGACACTGCCGCCGAGCCGGCGATCGGTTCGGTGACCACGACGACCGGCCGGGTGTCGGCGAGCAGCGCTTCCTGGCGCACGGGCGGCAGATCGGGGTCCAGGTACAGCAGCACGCCTCCGGCCTTGAGCACGGCGAGGACGGTGACCACGAGCTCCGCGGAGCGAGGCAGGGAAACGGCCACGAACCGCTCAGGACCCGCGCCGTGGGAGACGAGGTCGCGAGCGACCCGGTTCGCCCGAGCGTTCAGCTCGGCGAAGGTCAGCGTGGTGTCGCCGCAGACCAGCGCGGTCCGCTGAGGTGTCCGGGCGACCTGCGCTTCGAACAGCTCCGGCACGGTGATGTCCGGGGCCGCGCGGTCGGTGGCGTTCCAGGTCTCGACGACCAGGTCGTGCTCGGCCGTGGGTAGCAGCGGCAGCGCGTCGACGGGGCGCGTGGGGTCGGCCACGACAGCGGTGAGCAGCACCGTCAGATGCTCGGCGAAGCGGCTCATCGTGGCCGCGTCGAACAGGTCGGTGCTGTAGTTCAGCAGGCCGCGCAGGCCGTCGGGGCCTTCTTCGAACTCGATGCTGAGGTCGAACCCGGCCGTGGTCATCGGCAGGTCGAGGTCGCTCGCGGCGAGCCCGGCGAGGGCGGGCAGCCGGTTGCCCGCGTTCTGCAGGGTCACCAGCACCTCGAACAGCGGCGTGCGGCTGGTGTCGCGCTCGGGGCTGAGCTCGTCCACGAGCCGCTCGAACGGCACGTCCTGGTGGGCGAACGCGTCCAGGACCGTCCGGCGGACGGCGGTGAGCACCTGCCCGAAGTCCTGGCGCCCGTCGAGCTGCGACCGCAGCACGACGGTGTTGACGAACATCCCCACGATGTCCTGCACCCCGGGGTGGTCGCGACCCGACGTGATCGTGCCGACGGCGACGTCGTCCTGTCCGGACCAGCGGCGCAGCACCAGTTGGCAGGCCGCGGCCAGGGCCGTGAACAGGGTCGTGTCCCGGTCGGCGGCCAGCCGGCGCAGCCCGGCGAGCGGCTGGGCGGCGAGGATGAACTCGTGCTCGGCACCGTGCGAGGTCCGGACGACCGGCCGGGGACGGTCGGTGGGCAGGTCGAGCGGGCGGAGGCCGTCGAGCTGCCGCCGCCAGAAGCCGAGCTGGTCCTCGACGGGCAGTTCTCGTTGCCACGCCGCGAAGTCCGCGTACTGGACCGGCAGCGCGGGCAGCTCGGTGTGCTCGTTGCCGTAGAGGGTGGCGAGGTCGCCGATGAGCACGCCCATCGACCAGCCGTCGGTGATGATGTGGTGCAGGGACAGGACGAGCGCGTGCTCGTCCGGAGCGACGCGGGCCAGCCGGGCCCGCAGCAACGGGCCGCGGGTCAGGTCGAACGGCTGCGCGAGGTCTTCGGCGAGCAGTCGCCGCAGGTCCCCGGCTTCGGTGACGGGCAACGCCAGTTCCCACGGCTCGCCGATCACTTGACGAGGCTTGCCGTCCACGGCGGTGAACGTCGTGCGCAGCGACTCGTGCCGAGCGATCAGGGCGTTCAGCGCCCTCGCGAGGGCGTCGGCACGCAGGGCACCACGCAACCGGACGCCGTACACCGTGACGTGGTCCGTGCTGCCCGGGGCGAACTGGTCGAGGAACCAGAGGCGTTGCTGGGCGAAGGACAGCGGCAGGTCACGCTCGCGGCTCACCAGGGGGATCACCGGGGTGGCGGCGGACGCGGTGGCCAGGCTCGCGGCGAGGCCCACGACGGTCGGGGTGTCGAACACATTGCGTGGGGAGACGTCGACGCCGAGGGCGTCGCGCAGCGCGGAGGAAAGCCGGATGCTGAGGATCGAGTCCCCGCCCAGCTCGAAGAAGTTGTCCTCGGCCCCGACCCGCTCGAGGCCGAGAGTCGCGGCCAGGACCGCCGCGACCGTGCGTTCGGCGTCGGTGCGCGGCTCGACGAACTCCGTGCCCATCGGGCCGGCGACGGGCGCCGGCAATGCGCGGTGGTCGAGTTTTCCGTTGCGCGTCAACGGCATCGTGTCGACCGTGACGAACGCCGAGGGCACCATGTAGTCGGGCAGCGACCGGGCCAGCCGCTCGCGCAGCAGGGCCGCGGCCGGCGCGTCCTGCGGGTCGGCCGCGACGACGTAGGCGACCAGCCGCTTGCGGCCGGGCTCGTCCTCTCGGGCGAGGACCGCGGCCGAGCCGACCTCCGGCTGCGCGAGCAGGGTGGCCTCGATCTCGCCCGGCTCGATGCGGAAGCCGCGGATCTTGACCTGCTGGTCGGCGCGGCCGCGGTAACGCAACGCACCACTGTCGGTGCGGGACACCAGGTCCCCGGACCGGTACATGCGCGACCCGGGCGCGCCGAACGGGTCGGCGACGAACCGGGCGGCGGTCAGCCCGGGCCGGCCGAGGTAACCGCGGGCCAGGCCGGCCCCGGCGACGTGCAGTTCGCCGGGCACCCCGGCCGGGACGGGGTTCAGATCGGCGTCGAGGACGTACCCGCGCAGATCGGGCAGGACGTCCCCGACCAGACCGGGAGCATCCGGCACCAGGTCGTTATGGGTGACGTGGACGGTGGTCTCGGTGATGCCGTACATGTTGACCAGCCGGGGCGCGGTGGCGCCGTGGCGCCGGAACCAGCCGGCCAGGCGTCGGGTGTCGAGCGCCTCGCCGCCGAAGATCACGTGCCGCAGCGCGAGCCGGGCGCCGAGGTCCGGGTCGTCCTCGTCGGCGCGGCACAGCTGGTAGAACGCCGACGGCGTCTGGTTGAGCACGGTGACGCCTTCGTCGGCCAGCAGACGCAGGAACTCCCGCGGCGACCGGGAGACGGCGTGCGGGACGACGACGAGCCGGCCGCCATGCAGCAGCGGGCCCCAGATCTCCCAGACGGAGAAGTCGAAGGCGTAGCTGTGGAACAGCGTCCACACGTCGTCACGGCCGAAGCCGAACCGGCCGGCGGTCGCGGCGAACAGCCGGGTGACGTTGCGGTGCGGAATCACCACGCCCTTGGGCTGCCCAGTCGAGCCGGAGGTGTAGATGACGTACGCGGGGTGCTCGGGTGTGCAGCGCGACGGCGGGTCGATGTCCGGGCCGGTGGCCTCGATGTCCTCGGGTGTCAGGACGGCGACCGGGTTCGTGTCGGCGAGCATCCGCTCGACCCGCTCGTCGGGCGTGGCCGGGTCGATCGGCAGGTAGGCGGCCCCGGCCTTGAGCACGGCGAGGATCGCGACGACCTGGTCCGGCGAGCGCGGCAGCCGCAGGGCGACGTACCGCTCGGGCCCGGCGCCGAGCGCGATCAGCCGGTGCGCCAGCCGGTTCGCGCGGCGGTTGAGCTCGGCGTAGGACAGGGCGATGTCCTCGCCGGTGAGGGCGATCGCGTCCGGGGTCGCGGCCACCTGGGCGGCGAACAGGTCCGTGATGGTCGGCGCGGGCAGGGAAACCGGGTCCGACGCGCCGGGCAGCTGCGCGCGGTCGGCGGCCGAGAGCCACGGCAGCCGCGCGATCGTGCGATCGGGGTTCTCCGAGAGCGCCAGCAGCAGGGTCTCCAGCCGGGCGGCCAGGGCCTGGGCGGTGGCCGGGTCGAACAGCGCCGGGTCGGTGGCCAGTTCGAAGCCCAGCTGTTCGCCCGCGTAGGCGCGCAGGGTGATCGGGAAGGTGGTGGCGTCGAGCGCGGTCACCTCGCGCAGGGTGACCCCGGCGCGCGCGGCGGCGTGCTCGTCGAACGGGTAGTTCTCGAACGCGACCATGCTGTCGAACAGGTTCTGCCCAGCCGGGACGTCGCTGAGCGCGCGCAGCCGCCCGAGGGCGACGAAGTCGAAGCGCCGCGCCCGGTTCTGCTCGTCCTGCAACCGCCGCAGCCACGCCAAGACCGGTTCGCCACCGTCGACGCGGGTGCGTGTCGGGATGGTGTTGATGAACATCCCGATCATGGTTTCGACACCGGGCAGGTCGTCGGGCCGGCCGGAGACGGTGGTGCCGAACACGACGTCGGGCTCGCCGCTCTGGTGGGCCAGCAGCAGCGCCCACGCGCCCTGAACGAGCGTGTTGACGGTCAGGCCGTGGCGCCGGGCGACGTCGCGCAGGCGGGTGGTGTCTTCGGGAGTGAGGGCGACCCGCACCGGCTGCGCGGTCCGCGTCCGGTGGGCCTGGGCCGGCGAGCGGTCCCAGGGCAGCGGCGTCGGGGTGGCGAACCCGGCCAGCACCTCGCGCCAGTGGTCCTCGGCCGCGGTGACGTCCTGCGCGGCGAGCCAGCCGAGGTAGTCGCGGAACGGCCGGTGGGCCGGGACCCGCGGGACGCGGCTACCGGTGATGGCCGCGTAGTGCTCGACGACCTCGGTGAAGATCTGGGCGAGGCTCCAGCCGTCGAGGACGACGTGGTGCGACGTCCACATCAGCAGCACCCGGTCGTGGCGCAGCGCGACGATGTCCAGCCGCATCAGCGGGGCGGTGGCCAGGTCCATCCCGGCGGCGGCGTCTTCGGCCGAGAGCCGGTCCAGCTCCGCCGCCTGCTCCGCTTCGGACAGGCCACGCCAGTCGTGGCGGGTGATCGGCACGACCGCGCGGCGGCGCACCACCTGCAGGGGTTCCTCGACACCGTCCCAGACCAGCTGGGTGCGCAGCACCGGGGTGCGGTCGGCCACCTGCTGCCAGGCCCGCGCGAACGCCTCCGGGTCGCGGACGCCGTCGAGCAGCATCCGGGCCTGGTCGACGTAGGCGTCGGCGGTGGGGTCGAGCAAGCTGTGGAACAGCATGCCCGCCTGCAGCGGGGTCAGCGGGTAGACGTCTTCGACGTCGTGGCCGTCACCGGCGATTCTGTCCACAGTGGATTGATCGAGCCGGGCGAGCGGGAAGTCGGACGGCGTGCGGCCGCCGGCGCCGGGCTCCGCGCAGTGCGCGACGATCTCGCGCAGCGCCGCCAGCATCGCCTCGGCCAGCTCGTGCACCGTTTCGCGGTTGTTGACCTGCTCGGAGTAGCTCCATGTCAGCGACAGCTCGCCGCCGTCGACGACGCCGGTCACGTCCAGCTGGTAGGTGTTGGCCTCGTCCGGCGCGATGTCCGCGCCCGCGCCGTCGAGCCGGCCGCGGAAAAGCCCGTCGCCGCCGCTTCCGCCGTCCCAGCGGCCGTGGTAGTTGAAGCAGATCTGGGGCAGGGGCAGGGACTTCAGGACGGTGCCGGGCGCGTCGGTGTCGCCGAGGTGGCGCAGGGCCTCGTAGCTGAGGCCGCGGCGCGGGACGGCCCGCAGCTGCTCCTTGACCGCCTTCAGGGTGGCGCCCCAGCCCCCCGTCGGCGGCAGGTCGAGAGCCATCGGGAACTGCGTCGTGAACCAGCCGACCGTGCGGGAGAGGTCGACACCGTCGAGGACGTCCTCGCGGCCGTGGCCTTCCAGCGCGATCAGCACGCCGTCCTGCCCCGTCCGGTCGGCCAGCGCCCGGCCGAGCGCGCTCAGCAGCACGTCGTTGACCTGTGTCCGGTAGGCCGCGGGAACCCGGTGCAGCAGTGCGTCGGTGTCGCCCGCGCCGAGTGTCACGGTGAGCGTGCGTGTGGAGCCCGTGGTGCCGGCGCCGTCGTGGTCGACCGGCAGCGCCGTCGGGACCCGGCCGGCCACCCGGGTCCAGTGCTCGACGTCGCCGTCGAAGGCGCCGGAGCGGACGTGCTCGCGCAGCAGGTGCGCCCACCGGGTGAACGTCGTGCCCGCGGCCGGCAACCGGACCGGAGCGCCGGCAAGGGCCTGGTGGTAGGCGGTGTCGAGGTCGGCGAGCAGCACTCGCAGCGATACGCCGTCGACCACGAGGTGGTGCACGGCCAGGAACAGCAGTGGCGGCTGGGTGCCGCGCACCAGCAGCACCGCCCCGGCGACCACGCCGGTCGCCAGGTCGAGCCCGGCGCGCACCTGGCCCGCCGCGGCTTCGATCCCGGCGCGTTGCCCGGCTTCGCCGAGCGAGGACAGGTCACGGCTCCACAGCACCCCGGTCGGCGTGGGCACGACCTCCTGCTGCCATTCGCCGTCCTGATGGAAGAATCGCGTGTGCAAGGCCTCGTGGTGGGCGACAACGGCGTCGACCGCGATCCGCAGGGCATCGTGGTCGACGTCGGCGGGCAGTTCGAGCAGCTGCGACATCGTGAAGTGGCCGAGCGGGCCGTGGGTGCCGAAGAACCAGTGCTGGATCGGGGTCAGCGGCGCGGGTCCGGCGATCGGCGCCGTCGTGTCCTGGGTGAGCGCCGCGGCGGACTGCACGACGGTCGCGAGCCCGGCGATGGTCTGGTGCAGGAAGATGTCGCGCGAGGTCAGCCGCAGCCCGGCCTGACGGGCCTGGGCGACGACCTGGATGCTCAGGATCGAGTCACCGCCGAGGCCGAAGAAGTTGTCCTCGACGCCGATGCGGTCGTTGCCGAGCACCTCGGCCCAGATGGCCACCAGCTGGTGCTCGACCGGCGTCCGCGCCGCGACGTAGGCCTGGTCGCCGTCCTCGGGGACGCCCGGCGCCGGAAGGGCACGCCGGTCGACTTTTCCTTGTGGTGTCACGGGAACGGCGTCGATCGGGACGTACGCCGAGGGCACCAGGTAGTCGGGCAGGGTGGCCCGCAGGGCCGCACGCAGGTCAGCGGCGGCCGGTGCCGCCGGGCCCGCCGCGACGACGTAGGCGACCAGCCGGGCGTGCCCGTCGTCGCCGCGGTGGGCGACGACCACGGCGGCGGAGACGTCGGGCAGGCGCAGCAGCGCGGCCTCGACCTCGCCGGGTTCGACGCGGAAGCCGCGGATCTTGACCTGGTCGTCGAGGCGGCCCAGGTACTCCAGCTGCCCGTCCGCGGTCCAGCGCACGCGGTCGCCGGTGCGGTACATCCGCTCGCCGGGCGCGCCGAACGGGTCGGCGACGAAGCTTCCGGCGGTCCGGCCCGGACGGCCGAGGTAGCCGCGCGCGAGCTGCGCGCCGGCGAGGCAGAGTTCACCCGCGACGCCGATGGGCACCGGCCGGAGGTCCTCGTCGAGGACGTGGGCCCGGGTGTTGGCCAGCGGGCGGCCGAGCACCGGCCGGGCGGTCGCGCCGACCCGGCACGACACCGCGTCCACTGTGTACTCGGTCGGGCCGTAGAAGTTGTGCGCCACGGTGACTTCGGCGTCGGACAGGGCGCGCCACAGCGACTCGTCGAGGGCCTCGCCGCCGAGCATAAGGATCTTCGGGCGGTGCCGCGGGTCGGTCAGCAGCCCGGCGGGCACGAGCCGGCGCAGGTAGGTCGGGGTCAGGTCGAGGAAGTCGATCCGGTGCTCGGCGATGTGGTCGACGAGGGCGTGCGCGTCCAGCCGGACGTCGTCGCCGATGAGGTGCAGCTCGTGGCCGTCGGCCATCAGCACCGGGCCCTCGAGCGAGGTGTCGAACGACAGCGTGGCGGTCAGTGCGACGCGCAGCCGCCGTCCCGGCGCGGCGAAGCCGGCGCGGTGGCCGGCCAGCAGGTTCGTTAGGTTGCGGTGCGGGACGGCCACACCCTTGGGCCGGCCGGTGGAGCCGGAGGTGTAGATGACGTAGGCGGTGTTGGCCGCGCGCAGCGGCGCGGGGCGGTCGGCGTCGGTCAGGTCGGTGCCCGGGTGCTCCCCCAGCGCGGCGGCGGTCTCCTCGGTGTCGAGGACGAGGCCACCGGGGATGCCGGTGGTCTCGTGGGTGACGACCAGCGTGGCGCCGGCGTCACGCAGCAGCAGCTCGATCCGGTCGGCGGGCAGGCCGGGGTCGATCGGCAGGTACACCGCGCCCGCCTTCAGCACGGCGAGCAGCGCGACGATCGCGTCGGCCGTGCGCGGCAACACGAGCGCGACGACCCGTTCCGGGCCGGCGCCCAGCGTCACGAGGTGACGCGCGAGCCGGTTGGCGCGGGTGTTCAGCTCGGCGAAGCTCAGCGTGACCGCCCCGGCGACCAGCGCGGTCTCGTCCGGGATGCGGTGGACCTGGGACTCGAACAGCTCGGTGAGGGTGGCCTCGGGAACGTCCAGTGCGGTGTCGTTCCACTCGGCGAGCCGCCGCTGCTCAAGCTCGGTGAGCATCGGGAGCTCGCCGACCGGGCGGGCGGCGTCGGCGGCGATGCCGGTGAGCAGCACGGTGAGGTGCTCGGCCAGCGCGGCGACGGTCCGCTCGTCGAACAGGTCGGTGTTGTACTCCAGCGCCCCGTCCAGGCCGCCGTCGGTCGGCTGGAACTCGACGGTGAGGTCGAAGTTGGCCGCGCGCCGGGCCACCTCGACCGGTTCGACGGTCAGGCCGCCGAAGTCCGGCTGCCCGCCGGGGTTCCCGTGCAGCAGCACCATGGCGTCGAACAGCGGGTTGCGGCTGGGGTCGCGCTCGATCTTCAACGCCTCGACGAGCTTCTCGAACGGTGCTTCGGCGTGCTCGAAGGACTCCAGGACCGTCGAGCGGACGGCGTCGAGGAACACCTCGAACGGCGTTGCTCTGTCCACCGTGGAGCGGACGACGACGGTGTCGACGAAGAAGCCGACCGTCCGCTCGAGCTCCGGCCGCCCGCGGCCGGAGACGACGGTGCCGAGCGCGATGTCGTCGCGGCCGGTGTACCGGGCGAACAGCACCTGGCACGCCGCGACCAGCACGGTGTAGAGCGTCGTCTCGTGGGCCCGGGCAAGTTCGCCGAGCGCGGCGGCGACTTCGGCCGGGACGCTGAAGGAGTGCAACGCGCCCGCGGTCGTGCGGACGGCGGGCCGCGGCCGGTCGGCCGGCAGGTCCAGCGGTTCGACGCCGGCCAGCTGCGTGGTCCAGTAGGCGAGGTGCCGGTCCAGGGCCGGCCCGGCCAGCCGGTTGCGCTGCCACACGGCGAAATCGGCGTACTGGACCGCGGGCTCGGGCAGGGCCGCCGGTTCACCGCGCACGGCGGCCGCGTAGAGCGCGCCGAGCTCGGCGACCAGGATGCCCATCGACTCGCCGTCGGTGACGACGTGGTGGGCGGTGACCAGCAGGACGTGGTGGTCCTCGGCGACGCGCACCAGCAGCAGCCGGACCAGCGGGCCGCGGCGCAGGTCGAAGGGCCGGGCGTACTCGGCGCCCAGCACCTCGTCGAGATCGGCGGGCCGCAGCGCGGGATCGGCCGTCAGGTCGACCGTCCGCACCGGCACGTCCGGGGCCGGGTGGACGACCTGGACGGGCGTGCCGGCGGCGTCGTTGATGGTGGTGCGCAGCGATTCGTGCCGGGCCACCAGGTCCCCGAGCGCACCGGTGAGCGCGGCCGGGTCGAGCGTCCCGGTGAGCCGCAGCCCGACCGCGCTGTTGTACTCGGCGTCCCCCGGCTGGAACTCGTCGAGGAACCACAGGCGCTGCTGGGCGAAGGAAAGCGGCACGTCCTCGTCACGCGAGGCCCGGCCGATGACGTCGGTGCGCTCGGCCCGCCCGGCCAGGCGGCGCTTGAGCGTCTCGCGCAGTTCGGCGGGCAGCGCGTCGATGCGGCTCTTCCTCGAGGTGGTCATGTTCGCTTTCCTCTACGGCACGGTTCGGGTGGTTCGGGGGGCGGGACGGGTCAGGAAGCCTTGCGGCGGCGGGCGATCCGGCCGCCGGACTGCATCGCGCTGACGGTCCCGGTGGCCGGGTCGGTCAGGAAGCGGCCGCCGACGATCCGGCGGCCGGTGGCGGGCTCGCGCACCGAGAACGCCCCGTTGTCGAGCACCGCGAGCTCCGGGTAGACCTCGCCGTCGACGACCAGGACCGCGCCGCCGTCGGCGTGCACGTCGACGTGGTATTCGAGATCGCCGTTGGTGTAGCGGCCGGACAGGCCGGCCGGCGGGTGCGTGGCACGCGCCCCGTCACCGGGCAGCTCGTAGTCGCCGACCGGCAGCCCCGCGGTGCGCAGTTCGGCGACCAGGTCCCCCCACAGCGCCGAGCCCGAGCCGGAGTTGGTGGTGAGCGCGACGACGCGGTCGTGCTCAGGGTCCACCCGCAGGTGGCAGGAGGTGCCGTCGGCGGTGCCGTCGTGCCCGGTCCAGTCCGCGTCGGCGCCCCGGTAGGCGGCGAGGCCGAGACCCCAGCCGTCGGCCAGGCCGAAGGATTCGGCGCCCGGTACCGGCCGCCGCATCAGCTCGAGCAGGTCGTCCGGCAGCGGGCTCTCGCCGCCGCCGTACATGCGGCCGAACGCGACGAGGTCTTCCGCGCTCAGCGCGAGCGCTCCCGCCGCGGCCTCGACGCCGCTCAGGGTCTGCGCGACCGGCCGGGCGCGGCCGGTGACCGCGTGCACCGCGTGCCCGCTGACGTGGGCGTCGGCGCGGCGCCGCGCGCCCGGCTCGACGACGAACGCCGGGACGATGCCGAGCGCTTCGAGCAGCAGCGTGTCCATGGCCTCCCACCAGCTCATGCCGGTGATGGCCTCGACCACGTAGCCGGCGAGGACGTACCCGACGTTGGAGTAGGAGAAGCCCAGCCCGGGCTGCTGGAAGAGGCCGGCGTCGCGGCACGCCCGCAGGTACCGGCGGGCCGACGCGGTGCTCTCGCCGGCCCCGAGCGCGGCCGGCAGGCCGCCGGTGTGGCTCAGGACCTGCGCGATCGTGGGTCTGCCGACCTGGGGGCCGAGGTCGGCGAGGTGCTCCCCGAGGGCGTCGTCGGGCTCCAGGTCGCCGTCGGCGACCAGCAGCAGCGCGAGCGCCGCGGTGAACGCCTTCGTGATGGAGCCGACCGGGAACTTCGAGGCGGCGGTGACGTCGCCGACCGCGACGGACCGCGTCCGGCCGCCGTCGCGGATCGCCAGCTGGGCCGCGGGCACCTGGTGCTTGCGGGCCAGGCCCGCCAGCAGGCGCCGCAGCCGCTCGTCCTCGGGGACGGCCGGACCGGGTTGGACCGGGAGGTGGATGGTCTGGGAGAACGTCGAAGAAGAGAGCACGAGCAAGAAACCTTCCGCGTTGGTTCGGGTCCGTGTGGGGCCGGGGTCAGGCGTCGGCGGCCATCTGCCGCTGCAGGCTGAGCGGCCGCATGTCGGTCCACACCTCGTCGACGTGGTCCATGCACTCCTGGCGGCCGCCGCGGAAACCGTCGGCGCGCCAGCCTGCGGGCACCTCGTTCGTCAGCGGCCAGAGCGAGTACTGACCCTCGTCGTTGACCAGCACCTGGAACTCGATGTCGTCCTGCATGTCGTTTCCTTTCTCGGGTTCGATCAGAGGTCTTGGCCGGCGGCGAGCCGTTCGAGGTCCCGCAGGACCCGTTCTTCGACGAGCTCGGCCAACGCGAGCACCGTGCCGGCGGCGAGCACGTCCTTGGGGGTGAGCTGGACGTCGAAGGCGGACTTGGTCATCGACGTGATCCGCAGGCTGCGCACGGAATCCCCGCCGAGGGCGAAGAAGTTGTCCTCGACGCCGACGCGGTCGAGGCCGAGCGCCTCGGCCCAGATCGCGGCGAGGACCTCTTCGGTTTCGGTTTCCGGGGCCGCGTAGTCCGCGCCGGCTTCCGGCGCGGCGGGCGCGGGCAGCGCCCGCCGGTCCAGCTTTCCGTTGGCGGTCAACGGAAGTGCGTCGAGCGCGACGAAGGCGGCGGGCACCAGGTGCGCCGGCAGGGTCGCGGCGAGGTGCTCCCGCAGCCCGGCCGCCGAACCGGCGACGACGTAGGCGACCAGCCGCTGGTCGAGCGCGACGACGGCGGCGTCCCGGACGTCCGGGTGGGTCCGCAGGGCCGCCGCGATCTCCCCGGGCTCGATCCGGAAGCCGCGGATCTTGACCTGGTCGTCGGCGCGGCCGAGGAACTCCAGCGTCCCCCCGGCCCGCCACCGCACCAGGTCGCCGGTGCGGTACATCCGGGTGCCGGGCGCGCCGAAGGGGTCGGCGAGGAACCGCGACGCGGTCAGCCCCGGCCGGTTCAGATAGCCGCGGGCGACGCCGGACCCGGACACGTACAGCTCCCCGGGCGCGCCGATCGGCACCGGCCGCAGCGCGGCGTCGAGGACGTGGACGCGGGTGTTGCGGATCGGCCGGCCGATCGGCGGCGTGCGGCCGGGCTCCAGCGGGTCGCTCCAGGTGGCGACCACGGTGATCTCGGTGGGGCCGTAGGCGTTGACCATCCGGCGGCCCGGCGCCCAGCGGGTGACGAGGTCGGCCGTGCAGGCGTCGCCGCCGACCACCAGCGTCCGGAACTCCGGCAGCGCCACGTCGGGCACGCTCGCCATCGCCACCGGCGGGATCAGCGCGTGGGTGACGCCCCGGTCGCGCAGCACCCCGGCCAGCTGTTCGCCGAGCAACGGGCCGGGCGGGGGCACGACCAGCGCGGCCCCGGCGGGCAGGGCCATGCACAGCTCCAGCACGGAGGCGTCGAAACTGGGCGAGGAGAACTGGAGCACCCGGTCGCCGGGCCGGACGTCGAAGTGGTCGATCTCGGCGCCGGAGAAGCTCGCCAGCCCGGCGTGGGTGACCACGACGCCCTTCGGGGTGCCGGTCGAGCCGGACGTGTAGATCACGTAGGCGGGCGCAGTGAGCGGCACAGCCCGGGTGAACGGCTCGGCCGAGCTCTCCGGGTCGTCAAGAACGGCCATTTCGGCGGGGGTCAGCACGACGACCGGGGCCGCGTCTTCGATCATGAACGCGATGCGCTCGGCCGGGTAGTCCGGGTCGATCGGCAGGTAGGCGGCGCCGGTCTTGAGCACGGCCAGCTGCGCGACGACGATGTCCACCGAGCGTGGCAGGGCGAGCGCGACGATCCGCTCCGGCCCGGCGCCGCGCGCGGCCAGCGTCCGGGCCAGCCGGTTGGCGCGAGCGTCCAGCTCGGCGAAGGTCAGGCTCTTGGTTTCGGCGAGCACCGCGGCGGCGTCCGGGGTCCGGGCCACCTGCGCCTCGACGAGCTGGGTCAGGGTCATCGGCTCGACGTCGTGGCGGGTGTCGTTGAACGCCAGCAGGATCTCGTCGCGTTCGGCCGCGGTCAGGACGTCGAATGTCCCCAGTAGACGGTCCGGCTCGTCGGCGAGCACGCCGAGCACGTGCTCGAGCTGTCCGGCCAGCCGCTCGACAGTCGCCGGGTCGAACAACGCCGGGTCGTAACCCAGTCCGAGCGACAGGCGCGGGCCCGGCGAGGCCACGACGCTGAGCGGATAACTGGTCGTCTCCCTCGCGTCGAGGTCGCGCAGGCGCACGCCGTGCCCGGCGACGTTGTCGGCGGTGACCGGGTAGTTCTCGAACACCACGATGCTGTCGAACAGGTTCTGGCCCCCGTCGACACCGCTCCAGCCCTGAACCGCGGTCAGCGGGACGTGCTCGAAGCGGCGCGATTCCGCTTGTGCGGCCTGCAGATCACGCAGCCAGGCGGCGACCGGCGCGGCCGGGTCCACCGTGACCCGCACCGGCAGGGTGTTGATGAAGATGCCGGTGATGTCGTCGACCCCGGCCAGCCCGGCCGGGCGGCCGGACACGGTCGCGCCGAAGCAGACGTCGTCCTCGCCGCTGTGGCGGGACAGCAGCAGCGCCCACGCGCCCTGCACGATCGCATTGACCGTCAGGCGCTCTCGCCGGGCGAACGCCGCGAGCCGGGCGGTCCGGTCCTCGTCGAGGTCCCGGCCGACCCACACCGACGAGCTCGCCTCGTGGGCGGCGGCCGGCGTCCGGTCGCAGGGCAACGGCGTCGGCTCGGTGACGTCGTCGAGTTCGCGGCGCCAGTACTCCTCCGCACCGGCTTGGCCCTGCGCGCCGAGCCAGGTCACGTAGTCGCCGAACGGCCGCCGGTTCGGCAGGACCGGCGCGACGCCGTCGCGCAGGGCGGCGTAGGCGACCAAGACGTCCGACAGCACCTGGAAGACGCTCCAGCCGTCCAGCAGCACGTGGTGGAACGTCCAGAGGAGCTGGACGGCGTCGCCGGGCAGCCGGGCCAGCGTGACCCGCAGCAACGGCGCAGCCGCCAGGTCGAACGGCATCGCACGGTCGCGGGCGAGCAGGTCGCGCAGGGCTTCGGCGGCATCGAGGTCCCGCCAGTCGAGTTCGGTGACCGGCAGGCGCACGTCGCGGTGCACCACCAGCAGCGGGTCGGCGACGTCCTCCCAGACCACGCTGCCGCGCAGGACCGGCGTCCGGTCGACGACGTGCTGCCAGGCCCCGGCGAGCGCGTGCGGGTCGGTGACCCCGTCGAGGACGGCGGTGACCTGTTCGAAGTAGACCCCTTGCGCCTGCTGGGAAAGCCCGTGGAAGACCATGCCGGCCTGCATCGGGGTCAGCGGGTGGAGGTCGGCCACGGCCTGGCCGTCGCCGGCGATCCGGTCGACCTGCCGCTGGTCCAGTCCGGCCAGGGGGAAGTCGGACGGCGTCCGGCCGCCGGCCCCGGGCTCGGCGCAGTGCGCGACGACTTCGCCGAGCGCGGCCACCAGGTCGGCGGCGAGCCGCTCGACCGTCTCGGCGGTGTGCACCCCGGGCGAGTAGTACCAGGTCAGCTCCAGGGAGTCGGCCTCCACGCGCCCGACGACGTCGAGCAGGTGCGCCCGGCCCGCGCCTTCGCCGATCGCGGAGTCCAGGCTGCCGGCCGCGCCTTCGAACCGGCCCAGGTAGTTGAAGCCGATCTCGGCGTCGACCGCGGGCGCGGTCCCGGTCAGGTACCGCAGCGCGCCGTAGCCCACGCCCCGGCGGGGTACCGCGCGCAGTTGTTCCTTCACCGACTTGAGCAGGGCTGCCCAGTCGTCGTCGATCCGCAGCGCGACCGGGTACATCGAGGTGAACCAGCCGACCGTGCGGGACAGGTCGACGTCGTCGAACAGGTCCTCGCGGCCGTGGCCCTCCAGGTCGACCAGCACGCGGTCGCGTCCGGTCCAGCGGGCCAGGACCCGGCCGAGCGCGGCCAGCAGCACGTCGTTGACCTGCGTCCGGTAGGTGCCCGGGACGTCCTGCAGCAGGGCTCGGGTCAGCTCGGCGTCCAAGCGTGCGGTGATCGTCTCGGTGGCGCCGTCCGTTGTCCGGCCGTCGACGGGCAGGGCAGGGTCGACCGCGAGAGCTGTGCGCCAGTAGGGCAGTTCGTCGTCGAACCCGCCGGCGGACGCTCGGTCGGCGAGCCGGTTGGCCCAGTCGCGGAACGACGTCGTCTTCGGCGGCAGCGGGCGCCGCTCGTAAGCGGCTTCCAGGTCCTCCAGCAGGATGCGCCACGAGACGCCGTCGACGACCAGGTGGTCGACGGTGAGCCGCAGGACGGCCGGTTCGAGCAGTTCGGCGGACAGCAGTGGCCCGGTGGCGACGTCGATGGCGGCACCGAGGATCTCGGCCGGTTCGGCCGGGGCGTTGACCTGGCCCTCGCCGGTGAACCGCATCCGCAGCGCGTCGTGGTGCCCGGCCAGCGCGGCCAGCGCCGCACGAAGCCGGTCGACGTCGAAGGGTTCGGCCCGCTCGACCCGGACGGACTGCGTGAAGTCCGCGGCGGCGCCGAAGTCCCCGCTGAAGAACCAGTGCTGGATCGGGGTCAGGGCGGCGGGGCCGCTGACCGGGCCCTGCTCGGCCACGGTCACCGCGGCCGTCCCGGCGGTGACGGCCAGCGCCGCGACGGTCTGGTGGGCGAACAGGTCCCGCGGGGTGAGCGCGAGGCCGTGGCGCCGGGCCCGGGAGACGACCTGGATGCTCAGGATCGAGTCGCCGCCCAGCTCGAAGAAGTTGTCCTCGATCCCGACCGCGGGCACGCCGAGCACGCCGGCCCACACCTCGGCGAGGATCCGCTCGGTCTCGGTGCGGGGCGGCAGGTAGCCGGCCGCCGGTTCCGCGGCCGGTTCCGGCAGCGCCTGCCGGTCGACCTTCCCGTTGCGGCTCAACGGAAGCGCGTCGAGCGTGACGAAAGCGGCGGGCACCATGTAGTCGGGCAGGTCCCGCTGCAGCCATGCGCGCAGGTCGGTCGTCGTGGCGGTGCCGACCAGGTAGGCGACGAGCCGCTTGTCACGGGTGACGACGACGGCTTCGGCGACGCACTCGTGTGCGGCCAGGGCGTTCTCGATCTCGGCCGGCTCGATGCGGAACCCGCGGATCTTGACCTGGTCGTCGGCTCGGCCGACGAACTCCAGCACCCCGCTCACCGACCAGCGGACGACGTCGCCGGTGCGGTACATCCGCTCGCCGGGCGCGCCGAACGGGCTGGCGACGAACCGTTCCGCGGTGAGCCCGGGCTGGCCGAGGTAGCCACGCGCGACGCCGGTGCCGGCGACGAACAGCTCCCCCGCCACGCCCGGCGGGACCGGCCGCAGCCCGGCGTCGAGGACGTAAGCGGCCATGTTGTCGAGCGGACCGCCGATCGGCACCACGTCGGGCACCGGCTCCTCCGGCGGCAGGACGCAGCGGCTGGCGAAGGTCGTGGTCTCGGTCGGGCCGTAGCCGTCGACGACGGTCAGGCCCGGGCACGCGTCGCGCACCTGGCGGACGGCGGACGCGGGGACGACGTCACCGCCGGTCCACACCTCCCGGACCCCGCGCAGGCACGCCGGGTCTTCCTGCGCCAGCAGGCGGAACAGGCCCGCGGTCAGCCACAGCGCGCTCACGTGCTGCTCGGCGACGAGCCCGCGCAGGACGTCGGCGTCGACGTCTCCCGGCGGCGCGACGACGACCCGGCCGCCGTTCAGCAGCGGCACCCACACCTCGTACGTCGAGGCGTCGAACGCCTGCGGCGAATGCAGCAGCACGCTCCGGTGCGCCTCGCCCGCGAAGGAGCGATCCGACGCCAAGCCGACGACGTCGTGGTGGGTCACCGCGACACCCTTCGGCGTTCCCGTCGAGCCGGACGTGTACATCACGTACGCCAGGTTTTCCGGTCGCACCAGGACATCCGGCGCATGGTCCGGACTGTCGAGAGTCTCGCCGACCAACACCGTCGGTCCATTGTGGACGTCCTCATGGGACCCATCGGTGACGACGACCGAGACGTCCGCTTCGGCCAGCACGAGCCGCATCCGGGCGGCGGGGGCGCGCAGGTCGACCGGCACGTACGCCGCCCCGGCCTTGAGCACGGCCAGTTCGGCGACGACCAGGTCGGCCGAGCGCTCCAGGAGCAGCCCGATCCGGTCTTCGACGCCGACGCCCAGCGAAATCAGGCGGTGGGCCAGCCGGTTCGCGCGGGCGTCCAGCTCGGCGTAGGACAGCTGCCCGAGGGCCGGAGCGTCCGGCGTCCGCCGCACCTGGTCGGCGAACCGGCTCACCACCGTGGCCGGGGCGACCGGGTGCGCTGTGGTGTTGAACGTCCGCAGCACGCGGTCGCGGTCGTGCTCGGTCAGCAGGTCCAGCTCGCCGACCGGCCGGTCGGGCGCGGCGGCGATGCGGTCCAGGACGAGCAGCAGGTGCCCGGCCAGCCGCTCGATCGTGCTCCCGTCGAACAGCTCGGGGTCGTGGTCGAACGACACGGCCAGCCGCTCCCCCGGCGTGACGACCACGCTCAGCGGGTAGTTCGTCGGCTGCAGCTCGCCGTCCTCGTGCAAGCCGATCCCGTGCGCGGCGATCTCGTCGGCGTCGAAGGGATAGTTCTCGAAGACGAGGATGCTGTCGAACAGCCCGGCGCCCATCCGGGCCAGGGACACGAAGTCGTACTGCCGGGCCCTGGCCTGCGCCGCCTGCAGGTCGCGCAGCCACCCGGCCACAGTCTGTCCGTCCGGGACGGTGACGCGGCTGGGCAGCGTGTTGATGAACAACCCGACCATCGCCTCGACACCAGGCAGGTCGGCCGGGCGGCCGGAGACGGTGGTGCCGAACACGACGTCGGTTTCGCCGCTGTGCCGGGACAGCACGAGGCCCCACGCGCCCTGCACGATGGTGTTGAGGGTCAACCCGGCGCGCCGGGCCAGCTCCCGCAGCCCTTCGGCCGGCGCCGACACGTGGTGGGACGCGGTGGACCGGGTGCGGTGCACCTCCTGCGGCCGCCGGTCGTACGGCAGCGGGGTCGGCGTGCGCACCCCGGCCAGCTCGTCGTGCCAGTGTCGTTCGGCGGCCTCGGTGTCCTGCACGCCGAGCCAGCGCAGGTAGTCGCGGAACGGCGGCCGGGGCGCCGGCGTGGCGGCGCCGGCGTAGCGGGCGCAGACCTCGCCGAACACCTGGGCAGCGCTCCAGCCGTCGAGCAGCACGTGGTGGAACGTCCACAGCATGAGGACGTCACCGCCGGGAAGCCGGGCGAACGCCAGCCGCATCAGCGGCGCGGTGGCGAGGTCGAAGCCCAGCTCCCGGTCTTCTTCGAGGAACCGTTCGCGGTCGTCGTGCCCGGTCCAGTCCAGGTGCGTGACCGGCACCGGCGCGGACCGCTCGACAACCTGGACGGGTTCGTCGAGGCCGTCCCAGACGACGCGGCTGCGCAGCACCGGTGTGGCCGCGACGACGTCCTGCCAAGCCTGGGCCAGGCGCTCGGGGTCGGTGACGCCGGTCAGCCGCAGCCGCACCTGGTTGAGGTAGGTGCCGGTCGCGCCGTCGACGAGGCTGTGGAACACCATGCCCGACTGCATCGGGGTGAGCGGGTAGATGTCCTCGACTCCGGCGCCGGTCCCGGCGAGGCGGTCCACGGCGGCCTGGTCGAGCCGGGCCAGCGGGAAGTCCGACGGCGTGCGGCCGCCGGCGTCCGGGCGGGCGCAGTGCCCGACGATCCCGGTGAGGGCGGTCAGCAGCGCGTCGGCGAGCCGGCGGACGGTGTCTTCGGTGTGCACCTGGTCCGAGTAGTGCCAGGTCAGTTCGAGCCGGTCGCCGACGACCGCGCCGACGACGTCGAGCAGGTGCCCGCGAGCCTGGTCGGGGTGGGCCGCGCCGTCGAGGCCGCCGCTGTGGTCGAACCGGCCCAGGTAGTTGAAACTGATCCCGGGTTCGACGTGCGGGGCGGTGCCGGCGAGGAAGCGGAGGGCGCCGTAACCGACGCCCCGGCGGGGCACCGCGCGCAGCTGTTCCTTGGTCTGCTTCAGCGCGTCGCCCCAGTCGCCGCCGGGCACGTCGAGCGCGACCGGGAAGATCGAGGTGAACCAGCCGACGGTGCGGGAAAGGTCGATCCCGGGGAACAGGTCTTCCCGCCCGTGCCCTTCGAGGTCGACCAGGACGCGGTCGCGGCCCGTCCAGTCCGCGAGGACCCGGCCGAGCGCGGTCAGCAGGACGTCGTTGACCTGCGTCCGGTAGGCGCCCGGGACGTCGTGCAGCACCGCGCGGGTCGCCTCGGCGGGCAGCCGGACGGTCACCGACCGGGCCGAGCCGTAGGTGTTGGCGCCGGTCGCGTCGACCGGGAGCGCCGGGTCGGCGTCCGTGGCGGCCCAGTGGGCGAGTTCGTCGTCGAAGCCGCCCGTGGCGGCGTGCTCGGCCAGGGTGCGGGCCCAGTCGCGGAAGGACGTCGTGCGGGCGGGGAGTTCGCCGCCGGCGAGGAGGGTTTCCAGGTCTTCCAGGAGGATCCGCCACGAGACGCCGTCGACCACCAGGTGGTGAGCGGAGAGCGTCAGCGTGGTGCCGTCGAGGTCGGCGCGCAGCAGCGGTCCGCGCTCGAGGTCGATGGTGGCGCCGAGAACGTCCTGGGCGTCGGGCGCGTGGTGCTGGCCGCCGTCGGTGAACCGCAGCCGCAACGCGTCGTGGTGCACCTGCAGTTCCCGCAGTGCACGGCTCAGCGCCGCCCGATCGGGTGAAGGCAGGTCGATCGAGACCGACTGGACGAACTGCTCGGGGTGCACCGGCTCCGGGTCGAGGTACCAGTGCTGGACGGGCGTCAGCGGCGCGTCGCCGGTCACCGGTCCCTCGTCGGCCGTGGCCGCAGCGGGGGTGGTGTTCGCGGCGAGCGCGAGCGCGGCGACGGTCGGGTGGTCGAACACCTGGCCCGGCATGAGGTCCAGCCCGGCCCGGCGGGCCCGGGAGACGACCTGGATGCTCAGGATGGAGTCGCCGCCGAGTTCGAAGAAGTTGTCGTCGGCGCCGACCCGGTCCACCCGCAGGACTTCGGCCCAGACGCCGGCCAGCAGCCGCTCGGCGTCGGTGCCGGGCTCGCGGTACGCCCGCTCCGGCGCCCGGTCCGGCGTGGGCAGCGCCCGCCGGTCGACCTTGCCGTTGTCGTTGAGCGGCAGCGCTTCCAGCGGAACGTAGGTCGCGGGGACGAGGTAGTCCGGCAGCGATCGGAGCAGGAACTCGCGCAGGTCCGGCGTCCCGGTCGCGACGACGTAGGCGACGAGCCGCTTGGTCCCGGCGTTCTCCGCGGCGACGACAACGGCCTCGGTGACGTCCGGGTGTGCGGTGAGCGCGGTCTCGATCTCCCCCAGCTCGATGCGGAAGCCGCGGATCTTGACCTGGTCGTCGGCCCGGCCGGCGAATTCCAGGACCCCGTCGCGGGTCCAGCGGACGAAGTCGCCGGTGCGGTACATCCGGGCGCCCGGCGCGCCGAAGGGGTCGGCGAGGAACCGTTCGGCGGTGAGAGCGGGCTGCCCGAGGTAGCCGCGGGCCAGTCCCGTGCCGGCGAGGTACAGCTCGCCGATGACGCCCGGCGGGACCGGCCGCAGCCCGGCGTCGAGCACGTAGGCCGCCATGTTGTCCTGCGGCCGGCCGATCGGGAGCACGTCGGGCACCGGCTCGCCCGGCGGCAGGACGAGGTGGCTGGCGAAAGTCGTCGTCTCGGTCGGCCCGTAGACGTCCACCACGGCCAGCCCGGGACACGCCGCCAGCACCTGGCGCACCGCGGCGGGGGGAACCACGTCGCCGCCGGTCCACACCTCGCGGACCCCCTGCAGGCAGCCGGGATCCTCCTGAGCCAGCACCCGGAACAACCCCGCCGTCAGGAACAGCGCGCGCACCCCGTGCGCGGTGACCACACGACGCAGCACCCGGGCATCGAGGTCGCCCTGCGGCGCGACGACCACGCGACCGCCGCTGAGCAGCGGCACCCACACCTCGTACGTCGACGCGTCGAACGCCTGCGGGGAGTGCATCAGCACGGACCGGTGCGCGGGTCGGGCGAAACAGCGGTCCAGTGCCAGCCCGATGATGTCGCGGTGGGTCACCGCCACGCCCTTCGGCGTCCCCGTCGACCCCGACGTGTACATCACGTACGCCAGGTTTTCCGCGCTCAGCGCCACATCCGGCGTGCTCGCCGGCTCGTCGACGGGCTCGCCGACCAGCACCGTCGATCCACTGTGGACGCTTTGGTCCGCATCGTCGGTCACCAGCACGCGCACGCCGTCGAGCAGCGTCGTCAGCCGCTCCCGCGGCGCCCGGGCGTCCAGCGGCAGGTAGGCGCCACCGGCCTTGAGCACCGCGAGTTCGGCGACGACGACGTCCGCCGACCGGCGCAGCAGCAGCGCGACCAGCTCGTCCGGGCGGGTGCCGAGCGCGATCAAGCGGTGGGCCAGCCGGTTGGCACGGACGTCGAGTTCCGCGTAGGTCAGGGTTTTCTCGCCGGTGACGGCGACCGCGTCGGGGGTGCGCCGGACCTGCTGGGCGAACAGCTCCGGCACGGTCGCGGCCGGGAGTTCCTGCGCGGTGTCGTTCCAGCGGACCAGGACGTCGTGCCGCTCGGCGCCGGTGAGCATCCGCAGGTCGGCGACGGGCCGGTCCAGTCCGGCCCCGAGCTCGGTGAGCAGCGTGCTCAGGTGCCCGGCGAACCCGGCGACCGTCTCGGCGTCGAACAGCGCCGGGTCGTAGCCGAAGGCCAGGTCCAGGCGGTCCTCACCGGGGTAGGCGACGACGCTGAGCGGGTAGTTGGTGGTCTCGACGCCTCGCAGCTCGCGCAGCCCGAGCCCGTCGGTGACCGGGTAGTTCTCGAAGACGAGCAGCGTGTCGAACGGGGTCACCGGCGGCGCGTACTCGAACCGCCGGGCGTCGGCCTGCGCGGCTTGCAGGTCCCGCAGCCAGTCGCGGGCGGTGGCCCGGTCGTCGACGTCGGTGACCAGCGGCAGGGTCGTGATGAACATGCCGGTGATCTCGTCGACCCCGGCCAGTTCGGCGGGCCGCCCGGCGACCGTGGTGCCGAAGCAGACCTCGGGCCGTCCGCCGTGGCGGGCCAGCAGCACGGCCCAGGCGCCCTGGACGAGGGTGTTCAGGGTCAGGCCGTGGCGCTGCGCGGCGGCCCGCAGGGGCCCGGCCGGCACGTCGACGCGCAGCGAGGCCGTCGACTCGACGGTGTGCCGCTCGGGAGTGCGGTCGGTCCGCAGCCGGACCGGCTCCGGGCGTCCGGAAAGCAGTTCGCGCCAATATGTTTCCGCGGCGGAGGAGTCCTGTTCGGACAGCCAGCGGACGTGGTCGCGGAACGGGCGCCGGGTGGGCAGCGGCCGGCCGGCGTGTGCCGCGGAGACGTCGGAGAGCACCTGGAAGAGGCTCCAGCCGTCCAGCAGGAGGTGGTGGAACGTCCAGACGACCCGGACTTCGGTCGCCGACAGCCGCGCGATGAACAGCCGCGTCAGCGGTACCGCGGTCAGGTCGAGCCCGGCCGCGCGGTCGGCGGCCAGCACGGCGTCCAGGTCTTCGGGATCGGTGGTCCAGTCGCGGTGGTCGACGGGCAGGGTGACCTGCCGGTGGACGACCTGCACGGGGACGTCGACGCCGTCCCAGACGACCCGGCTGCGCAGCACCGGCGTCCGGTCCACGACCTGCCGCCACGCGCGGGCGAGGGCGGCCGGGTCGGCGACGCCGGTCATCACGAACGTGACCTGCTGAAGGTAGGCGGACCGGGCGTCGCCGGTGAGCCCGTGGAAGAGCATCCCGGTCTGCGCCGGGGTGAGCGGGTAGACGTCCTCGACGTCGCGGCCGTCTCCGACGACCGTGTCCACGCCTGCCTGGTCGAGGCGCGCCAGCGGGAAGTCCGACGGCGTGCGGCCGCCGGCGCCGGGCTCCGTGCAGTGCGCGGCGATGTCGGCGAGGCCGTGCACGAGGTCGTCGGCGACCGCGGAGATGGTGGCCTCGCGGTGCAGGCGGTCTGAGTAGAACCAGGTGATTTCCAGGCGGCCATCGGTGACGCGGGCGACTACGTCGACGGCGTGCGCACGGATCGCGCCGGGGCTCTGCGAGAGTTCCAGGTCCCGCTCGAGCCCGTGGTAGAGGTCGCCGGTCACTTCGAAGCGGCCGAGGTAGTTGAAGCTGAGCCGCGGCGTCACCTCGGGAGCGGTGCCGGTCAGGTAACGCAGCACGCCGTAGGACAGCCCGCGTGCCGGGATCGCGCGCAGCTGTTCCTTGGTCCGCTTCAGGGCCTCGCCCCAGTCGCCGCCGGGCACGTCGAGCGCGACCGGGAACAGGGACGTGAACCAGCCGACCGTGCGGGAGAGGTCGACGTCGTCGAACAGCTCCTCGCGGCCGTGCCCTTCGAGGTCGAGCAGGACCCGGTCGGCGCCGGTCCAGCGGCGCAGGGCCCCGCCGAGCGCGGTCAGCAGGACGTCGTTGACCTGCGTCCGGTAGACACCCGGGACGTCCTGCAGCAGCGCGCGGGTCAGCTCGGCGTCCAGCCTGGTGGTGACGGTCCGGGTACTGGCCACGGTGTTGTCGTCGTCGGTGTCGAGCGGGATCTGGGTGCCGTCGACCGCACGCCAGTGACCGAGGTCCTCGGCGAAGGAGTGCGCGGCGAGCCGGGCCGACCAGTCCTGGAAGGACGTGGTCCGCGGGCTCAGTTCGCGGCCGTGATAAGCGTGGTCGAGGTCCTCCAGGAGGATCCGCCAGGACACGCCGTCCACGACCAGGTGGTGCACGGCGAGGTGCAGCGTGGTGCCGGTCAGGTCCGCACTCAGCAGCGGGCCGTGTTCGAGGTCGATCGTCGCGCCGAAGACGTCGATGTCGCCCGGCTCGGCGTGGTGCTCGGTCCAGCCGGTTTCGGTGCGGCGGAACCGCAGCCGCAGGGCGTCGTGGTGGCCGGCGACGGTGTTCACCGCGGCGCGCAGCCGGGTCTCGTCGACGTCGTCGGCCAGGCGGACGCTGAGCTGCTGGGCGAAGTGGTCCGGGTCGGCCGGGTCGGCGTCGAGGAACCAGCGCTGGATCGGGGTCGGCGTCACCGCACCGGTCGCTGCCTCCCGCGCCACAGCCGGAGCCGCGGTGCCGGCGGCCGCGGCGAGCGCGGCGATCGTCTGGTGCCGGAAGACGTCGCGGGTGGTGATCTTCAGGCCGGCTTTCGCGGCCTCGGACACCAGGCGAATGCTGAGGATCGAGTCTCCGCCCAGCTCGAAGAAGTTGTCCTCGACGCCGACCTCGGGCAGCCCGAGGGCGTCGGCCCAGATCTCGGCGAGCACCCGTTCGGCCGGGGTCCGCGGTGCCACGCGGGTGGTGGCGCCCGCCCAGTCGGGGGCGGGCAGGGCACGCCGGTCGAGCTTGCCGCTGGGGTTGAGCGGCAGCCGGTCGAGCGGCACGAACGCCGAGGGCACCAGGTGCGCGGGCAACGAGCCGGCGAGGAACTCGCGCAGGTCGGCAGGCGCAGCCGGGACCACGTAGGCGACCAGGCGCTGGTGACCACCGTCCTTGCGCGCGACCACGACGGCCTCGGTGACGTCCGGGTGCTGCCGCAGCGCGGCTTCCACCTCGCCGGGCTCGATCCGGAAGCCGCGGATCTTGACCTGGTCGTCGGCGCGGCCCAGGTATTCCAGCTCGCCCCGCACGGTCCAGCGCACGACGTCGCCGGTCCGGTACATCCGGGCGCCGGGCGTGGCGAAGGGGTCGGCGACGAACCGGCCGGCGGTCAGCCCCGGCCGGCCGAGGTACCCGCGGGCCACGCCGGCGCCACCGAGGTGCAGTTCGCCGGGGACGCCGACGGGCACCGGCCGCAGCCCGGCGTCGAGGACGTAGGCGTGGATCCCGGCGACCGGACGGCCGATCGGCGGCGTGCGGTCGGTGTCGTGGTACCACGCCGTGGCGTACACAGTGGACTCGGTCGGGCCGTAGATGTTCGCGATCCGGCTGTCCGGCAGCGCTTTCCGGATGTCGCGCAGCGCGTGCAGGGTCAGCGCCTCACCGGCCAGGACCACCGTCGAGGGCCACACGGAAACCGCGCCCTGGGACAGCAGTTGCGCGAACGCCGACGGCACACCGCTCACCAGGCCGACTTCCCGGCCGGCGTCCGCCTGCTCGCCGAGGGCCAGCACGTCCCGGACGATCTCGACGGTGGCGCCCGCCATCAACGGCGCGAAGAGCTCGAACACCGAAACGTCGAAGTTGAGCGACGTCGACGCGACGACGGTCGATCCGGGTCGCAGGACGTCACCGAGGTCGGCGGCCGCCCAGGCCATCAGGTTCGCCGCGCTGCGGTGGGCGATCACGACACCCTTGGGACGGCCGGTCGAGCCGGACGTGTGGATCACGTAGGCGGGGTTGGCCGGGTCGGGCCCGCCGGCGACCGGCGCCGCCGACCGGCCGGCGAGCAGGCCGGGGTCGTCGAAGGCCACCGAGGCTCCTTCGCCGTCCGCGGTGAGCATCAGGACCGGGGCCGCGTCGTCGAGGATGAGCGCGATCCGGTCGGCCGGGTAGGCCGGGTCGACCGGCAGGTACGCCGCGCCGGACTTGAGAACGCCGAGCAGCGCCACCAGCAGCCGTTCCGTGCGCGGCAGCGAGACGGCGACGAGCCGCTCGGGTCCGGCGCCGTGCTCGCGCAGCACCCGCGCCAGCTGGTTGGCTTGGTCGTCGAGCTCCCGGTAGGTCAGCCGGCGGCCGCCACAGACGACGGCGACCGCGTCCGGGGTGCGGGCCACCTGGTCCTCGAACAACCGGGGCAGGGTGGGCGCGGGGACCTCGACGGCCGGGCCGCGCGAAAGCTCGTGCAGCCGACCCAGCTCGACACTGTCCATCATGGACAGTTCGGCCGGCGGCCGGTGCGGGTCGGCGACGACGGCTTCGGCCAGCACCTTCAGGTGCCCGGCGAACCGGTCGATCGTGGCCGCGTCGAACAGGGCGGTGTTGTACTCGATCGCGACGCCGCGGCCGTGCGGCTGGAACTCCAGCACGAGGTCGAACCGGGCCCGGGGGCGGGGCAGGTCGTGCTCGCCCAGGCGCAGGGCGCCCGCCTCCCGGGGCCGGACGAGGTCCTGCTGGAGTACGAGCAGGACCTGCGCCAGCGGCGTGCGGCCCGGGTCACGGGCCGGCCGCAGGTCGTCGACGACCTGGTCGAAGGGCACCTCGCCGGCGGCGAACGCCGCCAGCGCCGTTTCCTTGACCTGGCCGAGGAACGCGTCGAAGGGCTGAGCCGGGTCGACCGCGGAGCGCAGGACGAGCGTGTTGACGAAGAACCCGGCCAGGCGCTCCAGCTGGTCGTGGTCGCGCCCGGACACGGCGGTGCCGACGGCGATGTCGTCCTGCCCGGTGTAGCGGGCCAGCAGCAGCTGGACCACCGCGGTCAGGGTCGTGAACAGGGTGGTGCCGGTGTCCTGGCCGAGAGCGGCCAGGCCGCGGGCGAGCTCGTCCGGCAGCGCGTAGCGGCGGATGGCGCCGCGCGTTTCGCGGACGGGCGGGCGCGGGCGGTCGGTGGGCAGCTCCAGGGGCTCCAGCCCGGCCAGCTGCTCGCGCCAGTACGTCAGCTGACGCTCGCGCAGCGGGCCGGCCAGGCGCTCGTGGTGCCAGCGGGAGTAGTCGCGGTACCCGATCGGAGCCGGCAAGAGCTCTTCCCCCGCGTACAGCGCGGCGAGCTCGTCGACGAGCAGGCCGACCGACCAGCCGTCGGTGACGATGTGGTGCTGGCACAGGAGCAGGAGGTGCTCGTCCGGGCCGAGACGGATCAGTGTGGCGCGGGTGAGCGGCCCGGCGGCCAGGTCGAAGGGGCGGTCCAGCTCGGCCGCGAGCAGCGCGTCCAGGTCGTCGCCGGCTTCGGTCTCGCGCATCGGGATCGTCCCGGTTCCGGCGACCACCTGGACGCCCTGCCCGTCGACGGTGCGGAACGTCGTCCGGAGGGCCTCGTGCCGCGCGACCAGGCTGTCCAGTGCGGTACGCAAGGCTTCGCGGTCGAGCGGGCCGGACAGCGTGAGCCCGACGCCGGCGTTGTACTCGGTGCTACCCGGGTTCTGCTCGTCGAGCATCCACAGCCGGCGCTGGACCGGTGAGATCGGCACGACGTCTTCGTGGGCGACGCGCTCGATCCGGCCGCTCACCGGGCGGTCGCCCTCGGGCAGCAGCGCGGCGAGCTTCGTGATGGTCCGGGCGTCGAACACCACCCGCGGCGACAGGTCCGCGCCGAAGCGGGCGCGGATCCGGGCCAGCACCCGGGCGCCGAGGATCGAGTCACCGCCGAGTTCGAAGAAGTCCGCCTCGACGCCGACTTCGGGTACCCCGAGCAGGTCGGCCCAGATGCCGGCCAGGATCCGCTCGGTCGCGGTTCTCGGCGGGGTGTGGGTCGCGCGCACCTGCGCGGCCCAGTCGGGCTCCGGGAGCGCGTCGCGGTCGAGCTTGCCGTGCGTGGTCAGCGGCATCCGGTCGACCGGGACGAAGGCGGCGGGCACCAGGTACGGCGGCAGCTTGTCGGCCACGGCCGCGCGCAGGGCGGCCGGCTCGGCGTCTCCCGCGACGTAGGCGACCAGGCGCTTGACGCCGGGCTGGTCCTCACGGGCGACGACGACCGCTTCCCGGACGTCCGGGCGACTCAGCAGCAGCGCTTCGATCTCGCCGGGTTCGATGCGGAAGCCGCGGATCTTGACCTGGTGGTCGGTTCGCCCGACGAACTCCAGCTCGCCGCCGGCGGTCCGGCGGACGACGTCACCGGTGCGGTACATACGGCTGCCCGGCGCGCCGAAGGGGTCGGCGACGAACCGGCTCGCGGTCAGGCCCGGCCGGTCGAGGTAGCCGCGGGCCAGGCTCGGGCCGGCGAGGTGCAGTTCGCCGGTGGTGGCCGGGCGCAGCGCCTCGTCGAGCACGTGGACCGTGGTCTCGGGCAGCGGCTTGCCGATGGGCGGGGTCCCGCCGGGCGCGAGCGGGTCGCTCCAGGTGGCCACGACGGTCGCCTCGGTGGGACCGTAGGAGTTGATCATCCGGCGGCCGGGCGCCCAGGTCCGGACCAGTTCGGGCGGGCAGGCGTCCCCGCCGACGACCACGGTGCGGAAGTCCGGCAGGCCCGCGGCGTGCGCGGCGGACAGCGTGGCCAGCGCGACCGGCGGGATCAGGGCGTGGGTGACCCGGTGCTCGGCGAGGACCCCGGCGAGCCGGTCGCCCAGCAGCGGGCCGGCGGGCGGGACGACGAGCGCGGCGCCCGAAGGCAGCGCCATGCCCAGCTCCAGGATCGAGGCGTCGAAACTGGGTGAGGAGAACTCGAGGACCCGGTCGCCGGGGCGGACGTCGTAGCGGTCCCGCATCGCGGCGAAGAACCCGGCCAGGCCGCGGTGGGTGACGAGCACGCCCTTGGGGACGCCGGTCGAGCCGGAGGTGTAGATCAGGTACGCGGGGTGGCCGACGTGCAGCGGGCGCGTCCGGTCCGCGTCCGTGAGGTCGTGGCCGGGCCGGCCGTCGAGCAGCCCGGGCCGGTCGAGCGCGATCGTGGTCGTGGTTCCGACACCCTCGGGTGCGGCGGCCGAGCGGGTCAGGACGAGCACCGGCCGCGCGTCGGCCAGCATGAAGGCGATCCGCTCGGCGGGGTGGTCCGGATCGATCGGCAGGAACGCCGCGCCGGCCTTGGCCGCCGCCAGCTGCGCGACGACCAGGTCGGCCGACCGCGGCAGCGCGAGCGCGACGACCGTTTCCGGTCCGCAGCCGTGCTCGACGAGCACGCGCGCCAGCCGGTTCGCCCGAACGTTCAGCTGTGCGTAGGTCAGCGTCCCGTCCGCGCCGGTCAGAGCGGGCGCGAGAGGACAGCGAACGGCTTGCGCCTGGAACAGTTCGGCGAGGTGCGCGGGCGTCGGCACGCTGGAGGACGCCGTCCCGGTCACGGCGACCGGGACGTCAGAAAACGGCATTTTCCAGAACCTTTCGAGCACGGTGAGATCGGCGCCGGACCAGCCGGCCGCCGGAAAGTACGAAAGACGGGTTTACCGGGGTTTCGTCACTGTGGTATCGGCCGGAACCGATCAACAAAAGGGCGCACCACGCGGCACCGATGATCGCGAAGACATGCACAAGATCCTTTCTCGAACCAGCAGCACAGCAGCGAACTTCGGAACCCGTCCCGAGCCGGCAGCCACCCCTGACTGTCGACACCGAGGCGTCGCCGCGGAAATTCCGCGAAGACCTCGGATCTTCGGACGGAAAGTAGGTCGACCCGGCGGTCCGTGATCCCCCAACAGCCGGATTCGCCATTCACGTTACCCAGCCGAGATGGGGCTCGTACCGCCAAACGGAGCATCACAGCAAATCCTCGGAAAAAGTCTCGAAAGGCCATCACTCAGCGGGAAACACCGCGCTCCGAGCAGTTCACCCTTCTGCCGAATCTGTACCACCAATGACGGGTTTGACGCCCAGAAAACCCTCCTACCTGCGACTATCGGGCACTCGACGACGCCATCGGCAACGCCGTCTCCCAGGTTTCGGGATCACCCGATTGACATGTAACGAGAATGACCACACAAAGACGGTGGCCGAAAACAGATTCGTGATCACCCACGGAACCCGACAAATGGCCAACCGGACGACAGAACTCCGCATGACCGGCGACGCATTGATCAACCCGGACACACCGACCACATCCGGTGATCTTTTGACGCGCCGGTGGCCGCTCTCGACATAAGAGCGTCCGAAATGACCGGCATTGACGATCGACTACGCCGGATGTCCTCGACATCGCTCCAGTTCATCGATCTTGCCCGAGGAGGAAGACGGCGCAGGCACGCTACCGCTCAAGCCGATCTCGGTGAGGTGTCACCGGCGGTGTACCCGCGCCTCCCGGCCTCAACCCGCCGTGCGTTGTGGCCTTGCCCACCCGAGACCGACCGTGTCAATCCAGGCCACTCCCGACATCGGCCCGTTCGGCTCGGACGGGCGGGGGAACGACGAGCACGAACCGGTCGACGCCGTCGGCGCACTGGCCGTGACCCGGGTACACCCGCTCGCCGACCCCGGCGTCGACGTGATCGCCGGCTACCCCTTGCAAGAGCCGGACGCCGTCGACCTGGTCGCCGCTGCCCGTCGTGCTGGACGTCACCGCGCACCGGCCCGGACCGGGGAATGCCGGGTGCCGACGGCGGGCAACCCGTTCTTGCGACGGCACACGAATTCGCGGCGAAACTCTCTATTTCAGTTGAGGGGCCTCGGAGACGATCTCGGACATCGACTTCTCGATCGCCGTCGCGAGGCGGATCCGGTCGGTGGTCGACTGCGCCAGCCTGAGCAGGAGCCCAGGCCGGGCACGGTCGGTCTCTTCGGCCCACTTCCGGAGCTCTGCGGGCCCGGCCTCGGGCGCGTACCGCCACAGGTCCCGTTTGATGCGGGCGGTCGAGCCGGCATCGGGCTTCGGCAAAGTGCGCTCGAAGAACTCCAGCAGCCCGTCGAGCGCCTGTAGGACGTGGACGCACTTCACCAGGGCACCCGGCCGCGCTGCGGCGAGCATGCCGAGGAGCTGGGAAAATTCGGCGTACCCGCGGTCTGCCCGCTCGGAGAACTCGGCGAGCAGCGCTTCCTCGGTCATCGGGCGGTCGAAGATCCGAGCCCGCACGACATCGACTTCGCCCCGGCGGGCATGCCGGGGCCGCCGGACGACGACGAATACAGCGGCCACCGCGAGCACGAATCCCACTGACCCATCCACGACTTGCTCGACGTCGCCGGGCAGCGGCAGGTCGATCGCCAGACACGCACCCACCGCGGCAATGACGCCCAATGCCGCCCAGCGCCCCGGCGATCTGAGGTGCTCCAGCCGAGCCAGAACGGCCGCGGCGTACCCACGCAACTCAGTGCGCTCACGGAAGAGGTCGGCCGCGATCCGGTGCGGAAACCACCATGACGGCACGCCCCCGGGATCGCGCAAGATCGTGGCTGCCGTGAACAGCGGCCAACTCCAGAACAGCAAGAAGAAGACGTCTCCCAGCACACGACCGAGGTCGAGCCGGGCGACGTCGAGAACGAGTTTTGGTACGGAGACCGCGGTAAACAAGGGCGCCCCCCATACCGCCAGCAGCACCAAGCCCCGGGGCACCCAGCGGGCGCGGGCGGGCACGGCCACGGCACGCCTCCGCATCAGCGCCGCCGCGGCCCCGACTATCGCGGCAATCCCGACGCCAGAGGCGACGGCCGACAGATCGGGAGCAGTGACCACCGACAACAGGACAAGCGCCGCGACGACGAAATAGTAGGCTCTGGCCGCCGAAACGACCTTGTCGAGCACAGGACGCAGGAATCCGCGGCCGTCGGCCGGCACGTTCTGCAGCGGCAGGATCCCCTTTTCCCAGGCTTCCAGCGCCCGACTGACCAACACCAAACGTTCTTTGAGCGTAGGGGCCGGGTCGAGCCGCACCATGGTGGCGATAGTCGCGATCGTACGATTGTCATAGCCCAGCGACACGGTCTGCCGGTACAACTCGAGAATGCGTTCCGGCGAAGCGAGCACCAGCAGGGTGAGGGCGACCTCGCGGTCGCGCAGACCGCCGCCCAGCACCGCGAGCCACAGGACATGGTCGATGAGGGCCACGCGGCCGGCGCTGAATGTGGTCACGACTCCGAGCCGGTCGAGTTCTGCCCCCACGGTCAGTGCCTGTTTCAGCGCTTCCGGCCACTTGAACGTGCCCAGCGGGGGTAGCGCCGGCGCGGCTCGACCGTCTTCAGGGAGCTGGACCCATTCGCCGATCAGAGTTTCGATCTGTCCGACGACGTGCCGGACGAACGGCTCGTCGCCGCAATGCAGCGCCGTGATCAGCACGGCTCGAGTGGTCTCAGTGCGCAGCAGGGCGGCGAGCGGTACCGATTGATGTGCCCGCGTCAGGTGCCCGGAGGCCAGGTGGACGCCGACGATCGGGTATCGAAAGACGAACGCACCGTGGTCGACGCGCACGAGCCCGGCCGCCCGCAGCGGGGCGGCGTCCACGTCGCTGACCGGGCCAGCCAGGCCACCACCATCGACGAGGATCCGGTAGGCGATCTCCTCCGCGCGTTCGCGTGGCGAGCCGCCCGGCGTGCCGAGCGCGGTACGGCGGCCGAGCTGCTCGGCGACGAACGACTCGACCATATCCCGCACGGATTTCCGGTCCGCGTCGACCAGTTGCGGGCCGAACTGGGCGATCAGCGCGGGGTCGGCGAACGCCGGCGCCAGCTTCCACTCGGCGAGGGGTGGCTTGACCCGGCTCTTGACGCCCTGGCGCTGCAACAGCTTGTTGAGCACGTGCAGGTCGGGTGGCCGCGGCGTCAGCACCGTACCGGCGTCCGGGAACTCTTTGCGCACCACGACGAGCGCGCGGTCGTGATCGCGGTGCGCCATGAAGTTCCGCACTGCCTCGAAGTACTGCTCTTCCTGCTCGCGCGAGAGCTCTGTGCCGAGATCGAACGTGAACAACCAGCGCGGACCGGCGCCGGAGTCCAGGTACTCCTTCACGACCGTGCGCAAAGCGGTGTCGTCTTGGGCGACACTGGCCAGGACGTGCTCGCGGACCGTATCCACCGTGATGGGGCCGTCGATCGCGGGCAGCCGATGAGCCGAGACGTGCACGGCCAGGTCCCGGGGCCGGTTGCGTTGCTGGGCGCGGGCGCATACATCGACCACCGAGTATCCGGTTTCGAAGCTCTTGCCGCTGTTGGCCGGTCCCGCCACCACCGTCACCGACGCGGTGGGCAGCTTGCGGACGTCCAGCCGCCGCAACAACGTGACCCGGTTTTCCGCGAGCCACGCGGCACCGGTGCGCTGCTGGAAGGCGAGCGGCACATGGTTGGCGAAGTCGGGCTGGCGGACCGATGCCTCCACCGCCGCGGCGATTCGCCAGGCCCGCGCCCGGTGTTCGCTGGGGGCGAGCAGCACGGCCAGCGCCCCGGCGACGACCATCAGCGCCCCGGCGAGGAGCGTGCTGCTCAGCACCCAGTTCCCGGCGGCCCACGGCGGCGAACGGCGGGCGATGAGTGCGTGCGCCGCCGAGGCCGCTGCGAGCACACCGAGCAGAACGACCAGCCAGCCGATCAGGGGTCGAAAGGACCGCGCCGGTGCCCGCCCGCGGACGAACTCGACCAGGAAGGCCAGGAAGGCCAGCGCGGAAGCCGCACCCGCCAACTGCCCCTCGGCAGCCTCGATCCCTGCCAGCAGGCCATGAAGGTCGTCGAGCACCGGTGATCTCCTCCTCACACCCGTACACGCCACCCGCGGAAACACCGGTCGCGTACGGGTATACGCCCGCAGCCGCCTCGGTGTTACGGGAACTCGTGCAAGGAGTAACCTGCCGGCGTCCTGCACGGCCACCGCGATCGCGCGGGCTTCGGCTGCCGTCGCGAGATCGAGCTCGCCGGTGAAGGATGGCGATCTCCCCGGCAAGGGCGTGCCACAACGAGCTACGGCGAGGGGATGATCATGAGGGTGTCGCGGTCTTGGTCGAGGACGTAGACGCGGGAGCCGTCGGGGGAGGCCGCGACGGCGGCCGAGTTGTCGGCGCGCAGTGGGACACGGCGAGTGATGGACGCTGTCGAGGTGTCGGCGACTGTCAGTTCGTTGTTCTCCCCGTGCGCGTAGGCCTGCCGCCCGTCCGGTGAGAACGCCACTTTGACCGCAGCCTTCTTCAGCGCGAAGCCGCCGCTGACCCGGCGCGACGCCACGTCGACCACCACGACCCTGCCGGTTGCCAGCTCGCTGACGTACACCGCCTGGCCGTTCGGCGTGAATGCCGGCACGAACGACCCGCTCGCCAGGGGAACCCGGCCCAGCTCGGTCCCTGCGGCACGGTCGAGCAGCGTCAGCGTCGGCTCGTCGAGCGCGGTCACCGCCAGCGTCGAACCGTCCGGCGACAGTGCGAGGCCCGCGGCCAACGGCACTGGGAACTCCCGGGCAACCCGCCCGCTGGTGGTGTCCACTTCGACGACCTTGCTGTCGCGCTGCAGTGCAACGTACACGTACCGGCCGTCCGCGGTGATCGCCGCCGAATACGCCCGCGCGGACAGACCGACCGTGCGCCGCACGGTGTTCGTCGCGGGATCGATCTCCTGCAGTCCTTGGGGCACGGCCACCCATACGGCGTTTCCGTCCGGCGCGACGACGATCCCCGACGGGTTGCCGCTCACGGGCACGGTCGCGGTCGGGGTGGCGCTTGCGGTGTCGACCACCGTCACGGTGGCACCGCCCTCGTCGGCGACGTAGACCCGTTGGCCGTCCGGTGACACCGCCAGCTCGAAGGGTTTCTTCCCGACCGGTACGTCGCGAGCCGCCGTAAGGGCGGGCAGAGCAACCGGTTTTCGCGCCGGCGCAGAAGTCGACGACGGTACGGCGACGGCGGCAGGCGGCGACGGCTCGCCATCCCAGTCGATCGTGGCGGCGACGGTTGCGACCACGGCGACCGCCCCCACTGCACCGGCGACCACCCAGGGACGCCGGGATCGTCTCGTCGCACTCAGATCCTGCCGCGTCGCACCGGGATTCAGCGCCTGCCTGGCGGCGGCCCCCAGTGCACCCGCGCTGGGATAGCGATCGGCGGGGTCCTTGGCCATCCCCACGGCGATCACCACGTCCAGCGCCGCGGGGACATCCGGGCGGCCCGCCGACGGCCGCGGCGGCGGCCAAGCCCGGTGTGCCTCGATCACCGCGGCGAGGTTTTCCGATTCGAACGGCGGCCGTCCGGTCAAGCAGGCGTAGGCCAGGCAAGCCAGCGAGTACACATCGACCCGGTGGTCGGTCTGGTTCCTCCCGAACCGCTCCGGCGCCATGTACTGCAACGTTCCCACGACTCGTTCATCGGCGTCGGTGGTGGTCACGGTCATCTCCGGCATGATGGCGATGCCGAAGTCGAGGAGGTAGCAGAAGCCGTCAGCGAGCATTCGCACGTTCGAGGGCTTCACGTCGCGGTGGACGAGCCCATCCGTGTGGGCCATGTCCAGAACGCTCGCCAGCTGCTCGACGACATCGACCGTGCGTTCCGGCGACAACGGCCCGGGGCCGAGGACGTCACTCAGGTCGGTTCCGTCGAGCAGCCGCATGTCGATGAACAGCCTGCCGTCAATCTCGCCGTACTGGTGGATCGGCACCACGTGTGGGCTGCGCAGCATCGCGGCCAGCCGCGCCTCTCTGCGGAACCGCGACTGGAACTCGGGCGAGTTGGCGTACTCACGCGGGAGCAGCTTCAGCGCAACCGGACGGTCGTGGTGGCGGGTGTCTCTCGCGCGCCACACCTCGCCCATACCGCCTGCCCCGATCAGGCTGTCGAGGAGGTAGGGCCCCAGCTGCTCGCTCATACACGACAGCGTAGGTGAACTGGTCTCGGGAAGGGTGCCTTCGCCAAGGCGATCGTGCGCGACGAGGTGCTCGACGACGAACGCCGACGGCGCGCGCGAGGCGCACACAGCAGCTTCGAACGCACCGCGGAAATCAGTTTCCGCGAATCGTACGGTTACCTCGCAGCCACGACGTTCCTGCGCGACCAAGGCTGGCCCAACCAGGTAGTCGACTGCGCCGACGATCCCCAGACCACGGCCGGCACCATCGTCGACCTGATCCACCGCATCCCCACGGAGAGCCCGGCATGCCACTGACCGTCCTCACCCTCAACGTCGGCAACCCCGCCCTCGAACGAGCCCGCCGCCAACGCGACTGGCTCGCCCGCCGCGCCGAGGACGTCGTCGTGCTCACCGAAACCGGCTCCGGCCCCGGCACCCACCTGATCGCCGAGTCTTTCGCCGACGCCGGCTGGTCGGTCACCTACCCCGACCACCCGGACAAGGAACGCGGCGTCCTGCTGCTGTCCAAGCTGAAGTCCACAGTGGACCCTGTCGGTGCCGCGATGACATACCTTGCGGCCCGGCTGGCCGGCATCATCGTGCGCACCGACCGCGGCCCGGTGCGCATCCTCGGCGCCTACGTGCCCTCCCGCGACGCCACCGAGGCCAAAACCACGCGCAAACGCTCGTGTATCGACGCCTTCCACCAGGCCAGGCCTACGAGGCCACCACCGGCGACGCACCCGTCCTTCTGAGGAGGGGAATCCATCGGGGCGAGCCCCCGCCGACACGGCCCATTCCAGCTGCGACAGAAGATGTCCTTGACCTGGGGATTTTCATTCTGGCGAGGTCGATCGTCTACTCGGTACACGGCACCGAAACCGAGGAGGAGAACGATGCCGAATACCAATGTCCCGCAGGGACAGCACGACGCGCAGGCCGGCCACGGCGGCGGCAACCACCCGTTCCACGTGACCGTCCGGACGCTGGCGGGCCACCAGGTGCGGGAGACGGTCAAGCCGGACGACAAGGTCGCCGACCTGACCCGCAAGGCGGTGAAGTACTTCGTCAACAAGGGCGAGCTCGTCGACGGCGAGTACGCCCTGACCCTTCCCCGCGGCGGCGAAGGCGAGCTCGACCCCACGTCGACCCTCCAGCACGCGGGCGTGCGCGAGGACGACGTGCTCGTGCTGATCAACCGCAAGCCGCAGGTCGACGGCTGATGGCCCTGCACCCCCGGGTGCTGGCCGACCTGCTCGACATCGAGGTCGAGCAGGCGCGGGCACGGCTGGGCCCTCGCGCCGGAGACCTCCGCCGCGAGGGTTCCAGCCTGCTGATGACGCTGCGGCCGCCCGCCGGCGGCACGTGGACGTTGCGGTTGGACGGCTCCCGGTACGACGCGGAGCCGTTCGACGTCGCCCTCGTCGACGACGTGGGCGACGTGCTCCCCCTCGACCAATGGATCACCGGGTTCGCCCACGGCATCCACAGCAGCCTCGGCGTGCCCTGGGTCTGCGTCAGCGGAACCCGGGCCTACTACGCCCACGAGAGCCACTACGGAGAAAGGTGGGACGCGGTGCGATACGCACTCCGAGCGGACAGCCTCCTGGACCGCCTCCTGACCAAGGTGGGGCTATGAGCCCCCTGGTCCTGCCGGCGCAACTGCTGGCCGACGCGCGGATGTTCTTCGAAGATCGCGGAACCCGCGGTCACGAGGGCACCGCCATGATCAAAAGCAGCCCGAACGGCGCAGCGCTCGTCATTCCGCAGCAACGACCGTGGCGAGGCGCCGCCGGCGGTGTCTCCGTGGAGGTCACCCGGGCCGGGCAGATCGAACTGGCCTTGGCCCTCGGACCCGGAGAGCTCTACGTCGCCCGAATCCACTCCCACCCGGCAGAGGCATTCCACTCACCTGCCGACGACGCGAACCCCGTCCTGACCCACGAAGGTGCGCTTTCCATCGTCGTTCCATTCTTCGGGCTCGGGTTGCGCCTCGGCCTCGACGAGTGTGCAGTCCTGCTCCGCGAAGGCGATCAGTGGCGGTCCCTACCCCCAGGCAGCGAACGGAACCTTCACCTCCGCGCGGACCCCGAGGTGAAGTCTGATGACTGATCCGCGCCTGAGGCTCCTTGGCGCCGCCGACGAATCGGCCGCGGCCGAGCTCCTGGGTGCCCTGGACGACGTGCGGGTGGTGATCCACGCCGGGGCGGACGTGATCGGCGGGGCGGCCACCGCGCTGGCGGCGTTCACCGGCATGGCAGCACGCCTGTTCGGCGACATCGCCTTCGAGCATCCAGTCGCCCTGCCACCCAACTGGTGGGGCGCCCGGGACAGCGCCGCCCTGCTGACCGCGCTGGACTACGTACGCCCTCATCCCGCGCACGCACCGCAGCGGAACCTCGTGGTCACCTTCGGAATCCAGGTGGAGGCCGGCGACCTCGGCGTGGGTGGCGACGATTACACGGTCCGTCTCGGCCTGGCTCCGCAGCCCGTGGAGGCCGTCACGACCCACGCGCTAGGCGTACACGCGGCTGCGTGCCTGGCGGTGAGCCAGCTCCTGATCCGCGTGCTCGGACCCCTCGGGTTCTCGGGCGTTGCGGTGGACGCGCCGTACGTGACGAACTTGATCGACTACGGGCTGACCGCAGCGCCGGAGACACCCGTGCTCCCGCCGGTCCGCGATCGCCTGAAGCTGGCCGTCGCGGGAGTCGGCTCGGTGGGCACGAGCAGCCTCGCCCTGCTCGCGACGGCGTTCGCGCCGCAGCTCACTGGGATGTTGAGCGCGGACGCGCTCGAAAAGATCACGGTCATCGACTCCGACATCTTCGACAGGACGCGAAACCCTTTCCGCTATCCGGCGCTCCTTGGGACCGAGACCGGGCCGAAGGCCGACTACGTGGCTTCGAAGCTCACGAAGCTCGGCCTGGGGACGCGTCCGGTCTCCACGAGCGTCGCCGACTGGGTCGTCAGCCGGGAGAATCCGGGCTTCGACGGGCTGGTGTTGTCGTCGGTTGACACCCTCACGGGTCGGTTGGAGGTAACCGACGTGCTGGCCCGGTCGGCGTTGTCCCTCGGTGTGTCCGGCCTTTCCTTGCACGCCCAGAGGGAAGGGTTCGGCGACGGGTTCGCGTGTCCGTTCTGCGACCTCGTCAGCGCCCAGCCTCCGGCCACACAAGCGGGTGTCTACGCCGAGACCACCGGGTTGTCCGTCCAGCGGGTGCTCGCGCTGCTCCAGGATGGGGCTCAGCTGACCGCCGAGGACGTCGACCAGGCGATCGCGGCGGGCAAGCTGTCCGTACATCGGCGCGACGCGCTCGTCGGCCGCTCGATCAACGACTTGGTCCGTCAGGCGTACGCCGAAGCCGAGGTCCGCATGGGCGCCGCTGCCGCGGGTGAGGAAGTGGTCGCCGTGGCCGCGCCGCAGGTGTCCTGGTTCGCCGGGGTGCTGGCGGCGGCGGAGATCGTGAAACAGATTCACGGTCTACCGGTGCTGGCGGGCCGGGTTGACGTCGACCTCAGTGGACTGCCGCCCGGGCTGGTCCGCCGAGTGGCGGCCGACCGCACGGGCCGGTGCTTGTGCCGCTCGGGGACGCGGCGCCGGTGGTACCAGCAGTTGTATGGCGTTCAGGTACCGGTCGAGGTCGCGCACGGTGCGTCATGACCCCCCTTACCGCCGTTCGGCGCATACTGCTGCTGTGAGCGCCGGTCAGGAAGCGGGTGAGGCGCCGGGGTCAACCGACGGCCCGGCGGCCGACCCCGGCGCGCTCTACGCTCGCTACCACGGGACCCTGAAGAGGTACGCAGAGGGAAAGCTTCCCCCCAGGCTGCGGAGTGAGGCCGGCACGGCCCTCAGCATCGTCTTCGAGCGGCTGGTGAACTACCGCAAGGAGGGCCGAATGCCCCGGCCGTCCAATTGGGAGGCTTACTTGCACGTCGCGGTCGGCAACGCCTGCAAGACCCTGGCGATGGCGCGGCAGCACGAGGAGGTCGACGACGGTGATCCGCGAATTCACCGCGACGCACCGCACGACCCGACTGGCGACGCTGTACTCGAGCGAGATGAGGATCTCGAACAGGCGGAGCGCGCAGACCGCGCCAAGGTTGCGCTGGACGCACTCGACGAGCGGTCCCTTGCGATCGTCATCGCCAAGCAGGCGCACCGCCGGACCAACAAAGACATCGGCGAAGAGCTGCACATGACCGGCCAACGAGTGAGCCAGCTGCATAAGGAAGCACTGAAGCGGCTCAAAGAGGAGGTGAATCGTCCGCGTGACCGGCAACCCTGATGACGGTTCCAGGCAACGCACCGACGACGGCCAAACTCCGGACATGCACGACGAGACGAATCCCTGGCTCGACGCCGTGAACGTCGCCGCCGAAATCGCCGCGGAAGAGAAAGACCGAACCGGCCCTCCGACTCGCGAACCTGTCAGGCACGATGACCCCGTCGCCCTGATGCTCGGCCTCGTGCCCGATCCGGGCGTACTCGTCGACGGCCGCAAACTCGCGGCCGCGCGCAAACGGTCGCAGTTGGACCTTCGTCAGCTCGTCGCCCGCATCAACGCTCGCGGGTGGGATGTGACCATGGCGGACGCGTTCAAGTGGGAGATCGGCAGTCCCGCTCTGGCCCCCGCGCTCATCACCGCGATCGCCGAAGAGTTGTCAGTCGGAGACGATGCACTTCTCACCGCGGTACAGCCAACCAGTGGCATCGACGACTTCTTCGACGACCAGCGAATCCAAGCTTTCCTCTCGGACTGGGCTGCCGAGGCCGGCGTCCTGCCTGCGGAGCTCCGCCAGCGCGCCACGTCCACGTTGGCCGACGCCGCCCATAGGAATCGCACCGGTGGCTCGGTCGAAGCTCTGCTTGCCGTCCTCCGACAGTTTCGGTCGATCCCCGGCTTTTTGGACAGATCATGACCAGGAGAAGCCAGGCCACCAGGTTGGTGCGGGCGCTCCCCTCACCACTTCGAGAAGCACTTCGCCGGGCGCCTTTCGAAGCAATGACCGGGACCGGTCTCGTTGTTCGCGCAGTTGCGCAGTTGACTTCTCGCCGTGGCGCGCATGGGTTGTGTGACGGAATGTCGTTCAGCGCGCACAACACCGTGCTCTACTCACCCACGGACTCACGTCGCGAGAACTTCACGCTCCTGCACGAGTACGGGCACATGCTGGTGCTCCAGGACGAGGAAGCTCTGAACTGGGTCGCCGACCAGGACGAACCGGCCATCGAGGTCGAGAAACTCTGCGACGAAATCGCCGCCATGCTCCTCGTACCAGACGAAGTACTGCACACGATCGTCGGCAAAGGGCCAGTCACCGGGCAGCACCTGCTCGAGCTGTTCAAGAAGACTGAGGCCAGCCAAATCGTATGCGCCATCGCCTTGGCCCGCCGTCTCACCTGCACAGGCGCAGTCGTGATCACGGACCGCGCCACCCAAAAAGTCGTTCACGCCCGACTGGTCGACCGACCCGCCGTCTACCCCAGTCCCGGTCAAGGTGTCCCCAGCGACCACCCTTTGGCCAGACTGCAACCCGGCCAGCGACTGGCCCGAAGGTCGTTCTGGTCGACCCCGTGGGGGACCCGGAACACCTTTTACCTGAACGCGGCAGCATCTGCGAAACGCACGTACGCTGTCCTCGCCGAACTCGACCTCTGGAACGTCGACAAGCTTCACCTGACCGGCCCAGAACACCAGAGAACCGACCTCCCAAGAACTACCTTCACGTGCCGATGCGGCTTCGCCGGTGCCACGACAGGGTTTCCCTGCCCCGACTGCGAGAAGCCGTTCTGCCCGCGATGCGGAGGGTGCGACTGCCAACGACGCCAATCATTGACCGGAATCTGCAAGGAATGCTTCGCGCAGTCTCCCAAGAACGATCTTGAGAACGATGTCTGCAGCAACTGCCGATAGCGTGCTCATCATCCGAAGCCATCCCCTTACGCATTTCAATGGCAGGTTCATCGCGTTTCTCTCGAATCCGCGGAGCCGACACTGAGCGAGCTTTGGAGGGTATCCGACGAAGGCCGCCGTGTCGGTCTACCTGACCGTCCATAGTACCGGGAACGGTTTAGCTCTGCCCGCCGCGCAACGGGCCCAGCAGGTGGAACTGTCCCGGCTCGGCGACGACGATAAGACTCGGTCAGCGGCTTCCACTGGAAGTGCCTTGGTTGGCGGGTGAAGATGGCACGGGGGCGGCAGGTGGAGGTGTGAGGACGCGTTCGACCAAGACTCCTGCAGCGCCGGTCCCAAGCGCGGTCGCAGCAGCGGTGAGCACGGCGAGGAGAAGCGTCGAGGCGGAAGCCGTCAGCGCGTTCATCCGGTGAAGTTCCCGGAGCTGACGCAAGCCGTAGCCGTGGCGCCGGAGGACCTGCCAGTCAGCCATCAACCCCAGAATCAGCCCGAACGACAGCCACTGCGCAAGCTGGAGGGCCGCGCTCGCGAGGGCGTCGTGCGCACGCGGGTCCGGAAGCAACGTAAGGCAGAGAGCCGGGCCACTCATGGCGATGAAAAGGCTGAAGCCCTTGGCGAGCCCTGTGGTTCCCCGGACCAGCGGGTACGCACCTCCGACGACGAGCCCGGCGATGGCGAACCGCAGGATAACCAGGACGCCGGTCGCCGCGTCGACGAGCCGGTACGGCCCGCCCCCCGTCAGCGTGCTGATCACCGCCGCGACGTCCAGAACGGTCCACGGAAGACCGATCACGAACCCGAGGCCGGCGAACTGTCGCGCGTTCTGCCATGCGGTCCCGCCACCGTAGGACGAGAAGGCCCGGCGCCGTTGCTCCCGCGAAAGCCGGTGTTCGCCGAGTGTGAGTTTAGTGATCCGATCCAGCCGACGGTTCTGCGTGTCTTCGTCTGGCGCGTCTTCTGTGAGTTTCTGCCGCAGTTCTTTTTCGAGAGCTGCCTCAGTTCTGGCGGTGACGGCATCGCGGACCACCGCTCGTACGCCGGCTTTCGCCGACGCGTCAGCGGCCGCACCGGCCGCGGCACGCTCGGCGTCGGCGGCCGGACGGGGCAGCAGCCACACCTCGACCAAGGCCCAGCCGATGAGGAACGCGATCGGCAATCCCGGAGTGGTGGCCGACGGACTCAGGATGCCCACGACAGCCACGAGGACGGCGACGGCGCGGATGAGCCCGGGAGTACCGCGTAGCGCGCCGTCTCTCGTGGCGGAGCCGAGGTGGCGCATCAGCAGCAGGAATCCGAATGCGAACAGCGGCAGCGCACTGTCCACAGACGATGCGAACGTGCTGAAGTCGTACCAGGTCATCGGTGGTACGCCGTCGCCGCCGTAGACGACGAGCGGGACGGACAGAAGTAGCGCGACGACGACACGCAGGCCGCGCCAGCGCCGCAGGAACGGTCGTCGGCTGAGCCAGGACTGCGGAGGTGCCGCCTCAAGCGCGTGCCGGGCGACCCGGTCGAGCGTCAGCCAGACGAACACCGCCGCCGTCAGCGGGACCGCCGCACCGACCACGGTCCCCAGCAGCCCTTGGCGGGCAGTCACAGGCTCGATGAGCAGCAGGAGCGCGATGAGGGTGACGCCGGCGACCATCGTGAGTCGATCGCGCGGCGGCAGTCTCAGGGTGCGGCCGAGAAGGTTGGCACCGAATGCCGCCAAGAGCATGGCTAGGTAGAGCGCGACGAGGTGTCCGAACCGTCCGCGATACCACTCGGACCAGCTTGGTTCCGAGGCCCACCAGAGCCAGCCGTCCCGGTAGCCCAAGTTTAGCAAGGCCGCCACCAGCATCATCAAGCCCGCGATGGCGAACCACCCGACGACGATCGCCAGCACGGACCACCAGAGCAGCTCGCCCTTTCTGCCGATGCGCGGATTTGGTCCGCGTAACAACGCCAGGAAGGCGATTAGAAGTGCAAGGCAGCCGAGGCCGATGAACACCATCGCCATGACGCCCGGTTCGGTCGAGAGCCACGCGGCCAACGTGCGGGGCGCGTTCCAGTCGTCCCATGGTAACCACAAGGTGGCCTGGCCGATAAGGACGAGAAAGCCGAACCCGGTGATCAGCACCGCTGTCCAAGCGATCCGGCCTTGCGTCTTCGGTGTCGCTCCCATCCATTTCGCCACCAGGAACCCGACGAGGGCAGCAGCCTGCAATGCCCCGATGACGAATAGCAAAACACCGAGCCAGGTGTCCCAAAGCGACCTCTCGGTGTTGGAAGTCGTCTGCATCAACTTATCGGGCCACAAGACACCGGTCGACACGAGCACTACGGCACTCGCGATGACGATCCACCCGACGTCTTTGGCGACCGTCGATCGGCCGTCGTCGGAGGCGAGAACTGACCGGAGCGTGACCCGTCGCCACACGAAAGCCGAAGCGATCACAATCGCGGCGGGGACAACCGCACCGGGACGTGACATGACCGAGTCCAGCGCGGCATCCGGGGAAGCGAACACCTTCTCGGTCAAGTAGCTCGAAGCGACCGAGAGCACCAGGCCCACTCCGACGACAACGTGAAGAACCAACAACGCCCGGACGATCACGGCGGTCCGCGATCCGAGCGTGTCCATGGCGGACCACTGCCGGAGCGACGGCCGAGCCGGAATCACCGGCGAACCGGCGCGAGTGCGCGTCCGGCGTGGACCACGCAACCGGAGCCAGGCGATCACCAGCGGCGCCGAACTGACGAGGGTGTACCGGATCGCGTTCAGCAGACCTGCCGACTGCTGGTCCGCCGTGATAAGGGGCACCCGCAGGTCCGGCTCACCGGGGAGCGCGGCCGACTCGGGCACCAGTTCGATCCGAGCGGCGCCCATGCCACGGAACACCGCGCGAGTCGCGGTTTGCTCTTGCCAGGCACCGGCCGCACAGCCGTCGGAATCCTGTCGCGGATCGGGCGGCGCTCCCACCGACGACACCACCATGCCCGACCCGACGACGGTAATCGTCCGGTCTGTCAGCGCGGAACAGTGCTCGTACACGGGAACGACACCCACCGGAGTCGGCTGCCCCGACCTTGTGTAGCCGGCCGCGGCCAGCGTCACCGTCGTCGAACCCTGGCTCACGGAGGTCTGCGGCTCGCCGTACGGCAATACCACCTCAGTCCCGACACCTACAGACCACGCCAGCGCCAAACCACGCCCGCGCGCGTGGCCTTGCCGGACCAATTCGAGCAGCGGGTTACTCGTCGGTCCAGTAATCGACAGCGAGAGCTTCGCGCGAGAGACGTCGCCAGAGGAACCGGGCGCGACGATGGTCAAGGTCGCAGCCACGGACAAGGACTTGGCCGGACTGCGACGGAGAGCATCCTCCAGGTCCGGCGAGGTCACCGTGGTGTTCGTGACCCACGGCTCGGGTGCGTCCATGACCAGTTGCTCGACAGGGGCCGACTCCTGCCGCAGCGCACCACTCACGTAGGTGAGGGCCACGGTCGCGAGCAGGAGGCCGAGGACGCCCAGGAGCGCACGGGCGACAGTACGCATCCGCCCCGCCCTCCGGCACCGAGATCATCAGTTCCTGGTAAATCGCAGCAGCAAGTGAAGCGTTACGGAGCATCGCCCACGCCGCGGACGCCGAAGCCGAAGGTCAGCCCGATGACGATCCCCATCACCGTCGTCACAAACCTGGTCACGCCGTCCGAGGAGCCCATCATGACCTCCCGCGCATCGACGAGAGGTCGTAAGTGCCCTCGATGACGAGCCTGCCGGTCAGCCGAGGCCGATCAGGGTGATGATTGTCTTCGTGTGCCCCCGACGAGACTCGAACCGGCACGCTCCGTCCACCTGACTTGAGCCCTTCGCAATCACAACCAGGCTCAGCAAGTGCCGGCCGCCGGAACCGCCACGCACTCAGTCGGGTGCGTCATGGATCCTGCACTCATCTCAGCTAGCTGCCACGGTCGGCGTTCGCGTTCAGCGGCGCTTCTACGAGCGGTCGGCGACCAGCATCGATGGCCAGCCCAGTCCTTGGACGATCGTCAAAATAGACACTAAATCGCCCCTACTCAGGGGTAGCAAAAAAGCCCAGGTCAGTGACCTGGGCTTTGCTCCCCCGCTTGGACTCGAACCAAGAACCCTCCGGTTAACAGCCGAATGCTCTGCCAGTTGAGCTACAGGGGAATGTCGCTCACTTCCGGTGCCGGTCTCGCCGACCGACAAGAAGAACTTTAGCCCATGCCCACACACCCTCCGCACCCACCCCCCGCTTGGCGCAACCGCCCCCTGCGCGCCGTTTTCCTGGACAATGGACAGTCGGACGACCAACCGATGGAAGGCGTGGACGCGGATGAAGAAGTTCCTGCTGGGCGCGGGCCTGGGCTACGTGCTGGGCGCCAAGGCAGGCCGGGGGCGGTACGAGCAGCTCGTGCGCACCTACCGCCGGGTCGTCGACCACCCCATGGTGCAAGGTGCCGCCGGGGTTGCGCGGGCCAAGATCGGGGAGAAGGTGCGCCGCTAGAGCTGGGCCACCACGAACACGCGGCGGAACTCGAACCACGTCGTTCCGTCGGCGCGGGCCGGGTACGCCGAGGCCAGGAGCGGTGCCAGCTCCGCGCGGAACTGCTCCCACTCGGCGTCCGGCAGCGCCGCCCGGACCGGGCGCAACGCCGTCCCCGTGATCCATTCCAGCACCGGTGACGGCCCCCGCAGCGGCTGCACGTACGTCGTCTCCCAGGCGTCCACTCCGCAGCCCGCGTCGGCCAGGAGGTTCGCGTACTCCAGGGGGCTCGAGACCGCGTCTTCCTCGCGCAGGACCACCTCGGCCAGCCGGGACGACCACGCCGGGGACGCCGCCAGCTCCCTCGTCAGCGCGTGCGATGGCGCGTTGAAGTTGCCCGGGACCTGGATCGCCAGGTACGCGCCCGAAGGCAACAACGAGGCCCAGCGGCGAAGCAAGACCGCGTGGTCCGGCACCCACTGCAGCACGGCGTTCGACACCACGACGTCGGTGTCCGGCGCCGGCGTCCAGTCGCGGACGTCGAGCAGGGACGCGTCGAGACCCCGGGAGCGTGCGGCCGTCACCATTTCGGGTGAACTGTCACCGCACTCCAGGGCCGCGGAAGGCCAGCGTTCCCGCAGCGCCACAGTCAAGTTCCCCGGGCCGCACCCGAGGTCGACGACGCGGCGCGGCGATGTGGCGCCGATGCGCGAGACCAGGTCGTAGAACGGCCGGGCGCGCAGGTCGGCGTAGTCGAGGTACTTGTCCGGATCCCACACGGCAGCCTCCCGGTAAACAGTACGCCTGTACTGAGTACGAGCGTACTGCTACTCGGCGGGGTTGACCAGCTTCGCGGCGGCCTGCTCGGCGATGGCCGCCACGAGCTCGGCGTCCGTGCCCGGGTCGGGCCGGACCTGCAGGACGCTGCCGTCGCGACCGGGCACCTTGCGCTGCACGAACCACGCTCCCCCGGCCCCGATCTCCTGCCGGTGCCGCGAGCGGATCGAGCCCTCGACACGCTGGTAGGCCTCGCGCGGCACCTTGCCCGGCGCGGCCAGCCGGAAGCGGACCGGCGGCCGGTCGGCCAGGATCACCGCCGCGCCCGCCGCGCCGGCCTCGGCCGACTCCGTCAGCGTGAACACGCCGTCCGCCCAGGTCGCCTTGCCGACGAGGTGCCAGCCGACGCGCCGCGCGCCGTCGCCGTCCGGGATCCACAGCCCCAGCTGCGTCACGACCAGATAGCCGCCGCCCTCGACCGGGGCGCTGTCGATGACGTCTTCGCCGTCCGAAAGCGCGCCGGCGAAGTCGGACGGGGTGCGGTCGCCCAGCAACCGGCGCAGGAAGCTCACGTCAGCTCCACGAGCTGGCGGCGGCCTGCTCGCCCAGCGACTTCTTGTACTGCTCCAGCGCCACGAGGTCACCGAAGAGCGCGCGGTAGTCGTCCGGCGCTTCGACCGGCGACAGCCGCTGCAGCTTGCCCTTGATCTCCGCGATCTGCCGGCCGACGAGGCTCTCCTGCAACCGGGCGAGGATCGACGAGATGTACCGGGAGTCGACTTCGTCCTTGGCCTGCAACGGTTCCACGGCCAGCTCCGAGAGCACGCGCCGGACCGTCCCTTCCGGACAGTGCGGCGCGGCTGCGTCCAGCAGCGCCGGGCCGGTCAGGCCCGAACCGGCCCCGCCCGCCTTCAGCACGGCTTCGTGCACCGCGACGTACACCGGGTGCGTGAACGCCTCCAGCGGCAGCGCGTCGTACTCGGGCCCGGCGATCGCGGGCTGCTGCAGCGCCGCCTTGAGCGCCTCGCGCTGGATGGCGAACCGCGGGTCCTTCGGCGCCGGGCGGGCCAGGTCCTCGGCGGGCGCCTGGACGGCCGGGGCGCCGACGCGGGCCGGCTGCTTCAACGGCGCGCCGCCGCGCTTGTCGGTCGCGCCCGCGCTGCCGCGGACCCGGTTGACCACCTGCGCGACGTCCTGCCAGCCGACCCACCAGGCGAGCTTCGACGCGTACCCGTCGCGGGCCGCGCGGTCCTTGATCGCCGCGACCATCGGCACGGTCTTCTGCAGCGCCGCGACCTGGCCGTCGACCGAGTCGAGGTCGTAGTTCTTGAGCGTGCTGCGGATGACGAACTCGAACAGCGGGGTCCGCCGCGCGACCAGGTCCTTCACCGCGCTGTCGCCCTTGGCCAGGCGCAGCTCGCAGGGGTCCATGCCGTCCGGGGCGACCGCGATGTAGGTCTGCCCGGCGAACGTCTGGTCGCCCTCGAACGCCTTCAGCGCGGCCTTCTGGCCCGCTTCGTCGCCGTCGAAGGTGAAGATCACTTCGCCGCGGAAGGCGTCGTCGTCCATCATCAGCCGGCGAAGCACCTTCATGTGGTCTTCGCCGAACGCCGTGCCGGACGACGCGACCGCGGTCGGGACGCCCGCCGCGTGCATCGCCATCACGTCGGTGTAACCCTCGACCACGACGACCTGGTGCCGCTTCGCGATCTCACGCTTGGCCAGGTCGAGGCCGAACATGACCTGGGACTTCTTGTAGATCGGCGACTCGGCGGTGTTGAGGTACTTCGCCGAGATGCGGTCGTCGTCGAACAGCCGCCGCGCGCCGAAGCCGACGACCTCGTTGCCGACGTCGCGGATCGGCCAGACGAGGCGCCGGTGGAAGCGGTCCATCGGGCCGCGCTGGCCCTCCTTGGACAGCCCCGCCGTCAGCAGCTCCTTGACCTCGAACCCGCGCGTGAGCAGGTGTTTCGTCAGCTTGTCCCAGCCGCCGGGGGCGAACCCGCAGCCGAACGTCTTGGCCGCGGCGGCGTCGAACCCGCGCTCGGACAGGAAGTCCCGCGCGGCGCGCGCCTCGTCGGTGACCAGCTGCTCGGCGTAGAACTCCTGCGCAGCCCGGTGCGCCTCGATCAGCCGGCTGCGGCTGCCGCGATCACGCTGGATCGTCGCGCCGCCGCCTTCGTAGGTGAGGCGGATGCCGACGCGGTCGGCGAGGCGCTCGACGGCCTCCACGAACGTGATGAGGTCGATCTTCTGGACGAACTTGATCACGTCGCCGCCCTCGCCACAGCCGAAGCAGTGGAAGGTGCCGTGCGTCGGGCGGACGTTGAACGACGGGGTCTTCTCGTTGTGGAACGGGCAGAGGCCCTTCAGGCTGCCCCCGCCGGCGCGCCGCAGCGCCACGTACTCGCCGACGACCTCGTCGATCCGGTTCCGCTCGCGCACCTCCGCGATGTCGCTCTCCCGAATCCGTCCTGCCACGTCATCCACTCTAGACGTGCCGTTTGCGGCACACTCGGGGCATGGCCTCCACGCCCACCGCCCAGGACACGCTCGCCGCGCGGTTCGCCGAGCACCGCGGTCACCTGATCGGGGTCGCCTACCGCTTGACCGGCACCCGGGCCGACGCCGAGGACGCCGTCCAGGAGTCCTGGCTGCGGCTGGCCGGGCTGGACGACGCCGGCCGCGCCGCGATCCGCGACCTGCGGGGCTGGCTGACCACGGTGGTCGGCCGGATCTGCCTCGACCGGCTGAAGTCGGCCGCCGCGCAGCGCGAGCGGTACGTCGGGCAGTGGCTGCCGGAGCCGGTGGTCACGCCGTTCGGGCAGCCGGTGAGCGAGGATCCCCTGGAGGTCGCGGTCCGCGACGACGGGCTGCGGATGGCCGCGCTGGTCGTCCTCGACAAGCTGACCCCGGAGCAGCGGGTCGCGTTCGTGCTGCACGACGCCTTCTCGGTGCCGTTCGCGGAGATCGCCGACGCGCTCGGGGTCTCGGTCGAGGCCGCTCGCCAGCACGCCTCGCGGGGGCGCAAGGCCCTCGCCGACGCCGACCCGCCGCCGCGCGCGCCGCTCGAGGACCAGGCGCGGATCCTCGAGAAGTTCGTCACCGCGCTGCAGCAGGGCGACATCCGGGCGATGACCGAGCTGCTCGCCCCGGACGTCGTGCTCGTCGGCGACTCGAACGGCAAGGGCCGCACCACCCGCCAGCTCATCTTCGGCCCGGACAAGATCGCCCGGTTCTTCCTCGGGCTGGTGCGCAAGTACGCCCCCGGCATGGTCGAGCGCGGCGAGGCGGTGCTGGTCAACGGCGACCTGGGCATGTACCTGCCGCCGATGCCCGGCCGCGACGGCTTCCTGGCGCTCGACGAGCACGTGCAGTCGGTGAGCGTCCGCGACGGGAAGATCGTGGCGATCTACGACGTCGTCAACCCGGACAAGCTGGCCCGCATCACGCGTCCCGGAGCCGCGCGGCCGTGATCCCGGCGGCGAGCACCAGCGCCGCGAAGGCCGCGTAGCAGGCCAGCGCCCAGCCGGGGCTCAGCGGCGAGTCGGAGAGCACCGCCGCGTTGCCGCCGTCCCGGCCGCCGTTGGCGCCGCCGGTGCCGCCGAGGAACTTCGCGGCGACGTTCAGCGGCAGCCACCGGTGGATCGCCGGGCCGGCGTCCGGGATCAGCGCGATCGCGTTCTCGGCGGCCAGCGGGTAGGCGACGAGCAGCGCGACCGCGCCGCCGGTGTGCCGCACGAGCAGGCCGAACCCGGCCCCGCAGACCGCGGTGAGCGCGAACACCGGGCCGGTCCCGGCGACGATCGTCCAGTCCGCGGCGCTGTCGAGCGCGAGGTCGGCGGCGGGCGCGACGAGCCGCGCCACGAGCCAGGCCGCGAAGGCGGCGGCTTCGCCGAGCGCGAACGCGTACCCGCCGACGACCGCCGCTTTCGCGACCAGCACCGGCATCCGGCTCGGCACGGCCTGGAAGGCGGTGCGGATCGTCCCGCTGCGGTACTCGCTCGTCACCGCCAGCGCCCCCAGGACCAGCACCGCGACGAACCCGAACGGCGAGCCGAACTGGGTGCTCGCGACCGTCGGCGGCAGCGCCGACTCGGTGGCGGTGGCGGCGGTGAGCACGGCCGGCACGACGAGGGCGCCCAGCGCGAGCAGGCCGCACACCCAGGGTGTCCTGATGCTGAAGAGCTTGATCCGTTCACTGGCTACGAGGTGCATGCCCGGAACGGTCCCGCGGCGGACCCCGGTGGCGCGTCCCACCGGGGTCGGGTTCGGCGGGTCCTACGGGAGCGGGACCCGGCAGGCGTCGCCCGAGGTGAAACCCTGGTCGACGATGCCGAGCGCGCTGTTCATCCGGGCCCGGGAGTTCTCCAGCGCGATCTGGTAGGTCAGCTCGAGGACGCCTTCCCGGCCGAACTCGCGCTCGAGCTCGGCGACCTGCTCGTCGGTCACCGTCACCTGCTCGGCGGACATCGCGTCGGCGTAGGCGATCGCGAGCCGCTCCGGCCGGCTGAACGCCGCCGACGTCGCGTAGTCGTCGATCTTCCTCAGCCGTTCGATGTCGAGGCCGTCGTGCTTCTGCAGCATGGTGCCGAAGTCGACGCACCACGAGCAGCCGATCCGGGTCGCGACCCGGTAGACGGCGAGCTCCCGCACGCTCGGCGGCAGCTTCTTCGACGCGCGCTCCACCATCAGCTCGTGCACGGCGTTGGCCCGCAGCAGGCCGGGGTGGTGCGCGACGACGGCCATCGGCTCCGGCACCGCGCCGTAACGACGGCCGGCGAAGCGGTAGATCAGCTTGAGGAACGGCCCGGCTTCGGTGGTCTTCTTCGCGGCGATGCGAGGCATTTTCCGGTCTCCTTCGTCTCGGTCACGAGGAGGACGAGACGGCGCCCGAAGACGTGACGACCGGCGAAGTGAGCCACGCCACCAGCATCGTCGCGGCCGCCGCGGCGAACACGACCGTGAGGCCCGCCCCGCCCAGCCCGCCGGTCGTGGCCAGCGCGAGCCAGCCGAACACCGCGGCCCCGGCCAGGCCGCCGGCCTGGCGCGCGAAGGTCAGCGACCCCAGGGTGACGCCCATCAGCTCGCGCTTCGCCCGCGTCTGCCCCAGGACCGTGTACGCCGACGTGCAGACGGCGAAGGCGGCGCCGATCGCGAACAACCCGGGCGCGAGCACCCACGGCGTGCCGTCGAAAGCCGCGGAGACGGCGATCGCCGCGAGCCCGGCGGTGCCGAGCAGGCAGCCGAACCGGCCCCACGCCGTCATTTCCGGGTGCTTGCGCGCCAGCGCGGCGAAGGACGCCGAAAGCACGAGCTGCCCGGCGGTCATCGCGACGAGCAGGATCCCGGTGCCGGCCGCGGCGGCGCCCAGCGCGGCGACCAGGGCGACGTAGGTGAACGTGCCGTAGAGCGCCGCGCCCGCCAGGCCGTTGACCAGCGCCGCGCGCGCCAGGACGGCGTCCGCGAACACCTTCGGCGAGATCAGCGGGCTCTTCGCACGCCGCTGGCGCCGGACGAACAGAACCCCGGCGGCGACGGCGGTCACCACGAGCAGTGGTGTCCACAGTGGACTCCGGGCGAGCGTGTCGACGGTGCCGAGCGCGACCACGGCGGAGCCTGCGACGGTGAGCAGCAGGCTGCTCACGACGTCGAACTTCTCTTGCGTGGCAAGGCGTTTCGCGGGCAGCCCGCGCAGGCCGAGCACCAGCGCGGGCACGCAGAGCGGCAGGTTGACCAGGAAGATCCAGCGCCAGCCCGGGCCGGCCGCGAGCAGCCCGCCCAGCGGCGGGCCGCCGAGGGTCGCGGCCGCGAACACCGCCGTCTGCCAGCCCTGGCGGCGCAGCAGCTCGTCGCGGTCGAACAGCTCGCCGAGCGCGCTCATCGCCGTCACGATCAGCCCGCTGCCGCCCAGCCCCTGCAGCGCGCGGGCGGCGATCAGCGAGCCGACGTCGGGCGCGGCGGCACACCACGCCGAGGCCGCGGCGAACACCAGCACCGACGCGGCGAAGGACACCCGGCGGCCGTAGAGGTCGCCGAGGCGGCCGTGCAGCGGCGTCGCGACGGTGAGGGTCAGCAGGCCGGCCGCGGTGACCGCGACGAGCCCGGTGCGGGCGTGCAGGTCTTCGCCGATCGAGGGCAGGGCGGCGGTGACGACCAGGCCGTCGAGCTGGGCCATGGCCATCCCGAGCAGCAGGCCGGCATAGGCGAGGTTCCGAGATGCGTGCATAAAGCACACGTTATAGTACGCCTTATGCACGCATCAAGCCCGGACGGCGGACCGGCCCTCTTCCGCCTGGTCCGCCACTGGGCGCGCCAGTGGGCTCCGGACGTCGTCGAGCGCTTCGCCGACGGCGCCCCACCGGCGTGGACGGTGCCGAACCTCTTTGTCATCCAGGCGATCGCCGGGGCGGCGAACGACGAGGTGACGGTCGCCGACGTCGCGCACCAGCTGGGCATCGACCGCTCGGTGGCCAGCCGCATGGTTGGCGAAGCGGGGCGAGACGGCTTCGTCGTGCGCTCGACGTCGGCCCGCGACGCCCGCCGCGCGGTATTGACCCTGACCGACACCGCGAAGGAGTTCCTCGACGCTTCGCGCGCCCACCAGCGTCAGGCGTTCGAGGCGCTGGTGGGCCACTGGCCCGAGGAAGATCGCGACCGCTTCGCGGACTACCTCGGCCGGCTCGCCGACGAAGTCCTCGGTTAGGCCAGGACTTCGTTCAGGACCTCCCAGGCGTGCCAAGCCCGGGTGACGCCGAACTGCGCGAGGAACCGCAGCGCCGCGCGGACGTCTTCGGGTGCCGCGCCGCCGCGCAGCGCGCGTCCGACGTGGATGCGGAAGGTCTCCCCCAGCGTCCGGTAGTGGACGTCGACACTGAGGCTGACCAGGCCGCGCTCGCGCTCGGTGAGCGTGCCGGGGCCGTGGCCGGTCCGCATGCGGGACTGCAGATCGAAGTACTCGGCGAAGTGCGCGTCCAGCCCGGCCAGCCGGGCGCGCGTCGGCTCGGGCAGCGGGCTGGGCGCGGCGTCCGGACCGGTGGACAAGAGCTCTTCGGCGAGCGGTTCCGCGTCGGGCCGCGGGAGGCCGAGCTCGGTCTCCAGCTCGGCGACGCGTTCGATCCCGGCGGTCGCGACAGAGTAACCGCAGTCGTAGGAAACGAACCGCAGCAGCTCTCGAATGTCCGAAGTGGACACTCCGGCTTCGAGTCCCGCGCGCACGTGTGCCGTGAACGCGAGGCCCAGGCTCCCGCCGCAGACGTCCGCCGTGACGCACAGGAAGGTCTTCTCGCGGTCGGTCAGCTCCGGGATCGCCCGGACGAACCGCGCGGTCGCGCCGGCCATCTGCGCGAAGACGGGATCGAGGGTGGCCGGCCGGTCGAGGCCGGTCGGTTCAGCCGTGGTGGTCAAGATCGTGCTCCCTCAGTTGATGAACGATCGTAGCGCTACAGCTGTAGTGCGAATGAAGCTACACCTGTAGCGCAATGGGTGTCCAGCTACACTGGGCCGACCATGACCGAAACCCCTCGCCGCCGCCCCAACTCCCGGGGCCAGGGTGAACTGCTGCGCGAAGAGATCGTCACGGCCGCCGTCGGGATGCTCGACGAGCTGGCCGACGACGAGGCGCTCTCGCTGCGGGCCGTCGCGCGCGCGGTGTCGATCGCGGCGACGTCGGTCTACCTGCACTTCCCGGACCGCGACGCGCTGGTGCTGGCCGCGATGCAGCGCTGTCACGAGGAGCTGGTGCGCACCGGTGACGAGGCCGCCGCGGCCGCCCCGGACCCGGCGGCCGCGCTGCGCGGGCGGATCCTCGCGCAGGCGGCGTGGGCGCAGGAGCACTCCGGGCTGTACAAGGTCCTCCACGAGAGCAAGGTCCACCGGCGCCACGGCATGCCGTTCAAGGAGGTCATGGTCGCGCGCACGACGGACGCCGTGCAGGCCTGCATGGACGCCGGCCTGGCGCCGGAAGACGACGCCGCGACCGTCGCCATCGACCTGCGGACGGCCGTCAACGGCATGCTGGCGCAGCGCATCAACGAGCCCGACCTGCCGTGGCCGCCCGCCGTCGAGCAGGTCGACCGGTTCCTGGTGAAGCTGGCCGGCCTGCGGCTCTGACTTGTGCTCGGCGCCGGAACGGGCTTGGGTGGGCCGGTATGAACCCGGGTTCCCAGACGGTCGTCCCGCGGATGGTGGTGAGCGATCTTGTCGCCGCCGTCGCGTTCCTGCGCACGGTCTTCGGCGCGACCGGCGAGGTCGAGGGCGGCCGCCCCGCCGAGATCCGCATCGGCGACTCGCTCGTGCTGGTGTCCGCCGAAGGTGAGCGGGCGCTGTTCCCCGCGTTCCTCTACGTCTACGTCCCCGACGCGGACGCGACGTACCGCCGCGCGCTCGACTGCGGCGCGCAGAGTCTCGAAGAACCGGCGAACATGCCTTACGGCGACCGCCGCGCGATGGTCCGCGACCCGTTCGGCAACGTCTTCCAGATCGCGCAGGCGGTGTGACCGACCGGGTGCCGCACCTGCGCCAGGTCGTCCTCGACACGACCGACGCCCGCGGCCTGGCCGGCTTCTACCGGCGGCTCCTGGGGTTCACCCTCCGCCCGGGCGACGGTGACGACTGGGCCGTCCTCCTCGACTCCGCCGGCGTGCCGCGGCTGGCGTTTCAGCGCGTCGAATCCCTCGAGCCGCCGACGTGGCCGGCCGGGCCGCGGCCGCAGATGCTGCACCTCGACCTGACCGTGGAAACGGTGGCCGAGCTGGACGAACAGCACGAGCGAGCCTTGGCGCTGGGTGCGCGGCTGCTGGCCGACCACGCGGACGATCCGGAGGAGCCGTTGCGCGTGTACGCGGACCCGGCGGGCCACCCGTTCTGCCTCTTCGTCGGCTGATTTCGCCGTACCCGGACCGGTTTCCGGGAATGACCGACGTGTAACGCGCTGCCGGTCGCCGGGCGACTTCGGGGGTAATCCGCCTGCGAAGGAGCCACGTGGACACCGAATTCGGGCCGTACCGGATCGAGCGGCCGATCGCGCGCGGCGGCATGGGCGAGGTCTTGCGCGCCTACGACACCCGGCTCGACCGGGTCGTGGCGTTGAAGGTGCTGCCGGCCCACCTCGCCGCCGACGAGGAGTACCGCGAACGCTTCCGCCGCGAAGCGCACGCGGCGGCCCGGCTGCGCGAGCCGCACATCGTGCCGATTCACTCGTTCGGGGAAATCGACGGCCGCCTGTACCTGGACATGCAGCTCGTCGAAGGTGAGGACCTGGCGACCCGGCTGAGCACGCGCGGGCCGATGGACCCGGGCGAGGCCGTCGACGTCGTCGGCCAGATCGCGCAGGCCCTCACGGCCGCGCACGCCGAAGGCCTGGTCCACCGCGACGTCAAGCCGTCCAACATCCTCCTCAACCACAACGGGTTCGCCTACCTGGTGGACTTCGGGATCGCGCGCTCCCAGGAGTCGGCGACCGGGCTGACCGGCGCGGGCGCCGCCATCGGCACGCTCGACTACATGGCGCCCGAACGGTTCACCGGCGCCCGCCCTGACCAGCGGGTCGACGTCTACGCCCTGACGTGCGTCCTGCACCAGTGCCTGACCGCCACCAAGCCGTTCGCCGCGACCACGGCGGCGTCCCTGCTCAACGCCCACCTGAACGAGCCGCCACCGCGGCCGAGCCTGCTGCGCCCCGGCACGCCGGTGGCCCTCGACGGCGTGGTGGCCCGCGGGATGGCGAAGAGCCCGGACGACCGGTACCCCACCGCCGCGGCGCTCGCGGCGGGGGCACGCGCCGCGCTGGGCTCGGCGCCGCCGCGTCCCGTCCTCGCGCCGCCACCCGCCGAAACCCGGGCCTTCACCCGGGTCGAACCGGAGGCCGCCGCACCGCGGCGCGGACCCGCTCTCGCGCTCGCGCTCACGGTGGTCGTGCTCATCCTGCTCGGCGGGGTGGGCGCGCTGATCGCCCTGCCCGCACTGCAGACGCGGACGCCGTCCGGGACACCGACGTCGGCGCCGGTAGCGGCGCCGGTCCGCACCACCGTTCCGGTCGCGGAGACCACCGTTCCCGTCGCGGTGACGACGGCCGGGGCGAGCCGGCCGTCGCCCGGTGACCTGTCCGGGTTCGTCGTCCACTACTACGGGCTGATGCCGGACACCGACGCCGGCTGGGACCTGATCGGCCCGAACCTGCGGCTGCGGACCCGGGACAGCTACGACAAGTTCTGGAGCAAGTTCAGCGGCGCCGAGGTCGTCGGCACGCCGGCGGTCGCCGGCAGCACGGTGACCGCCCGGATCCGGCTGCACTACCGCGACGGCCGCCCGGACGTCACCGAAACCCACGTCCTCGGCCTCGCGCTGCGGGACGACCGGCTGTGCATCGACTCCGACTCGGTGGGCAAGAGCCGCTGAGCTACTCGCCCGTGCTGCCGTCGATCGACTGGCGGATCAGGTCGGCGTGGCCGTTGTGGCGGCTGTACTCCTCGACCATGTGGACCAGGATCCAGCGCAGGCTCGGCCACCCGCCGTCACGCAAGCGCCGGGCCGAGCGCTGGGACAGATCGCCGGTCTCCAGCACGCCCGCCAGCGCCGTCCGCGAGCGGGAAACGGCGTCCTCCCACAGCTTCCGGAGCTCCTCCGGCGAGTCGTCCGCCGCGGATTCCCAGTCCCAGTCGGGAGTTCGCGCCCAGTCCACCGTGGTGAACGGTGCGGCCCGCTTGTGGTCGAAGAGCACGAACGAGAACCAGTTGTCCTCGACGTAGGCCATGTGCTTGAGCAGCCCGCCCAGCGTCATCGCGGCCGGGGCGAGCGTCGTGCGCAGGGCGGCCGCGTCCAGGCCCGCGCACTTCCACGCCAGGGTCGCGCGGTGGTATTCGAGGAACCCGACCAGCGTCGCGGCTTCGTCACCGTCGAAGGGCGGCTCGGGCCGGCCTTGTTCGTCCATTGAGGTCACGACCGCCGACTCTACCGAAAATGTCGGTGCCCTCGGCTAGGTTCCGGGCATGGCTGAATTCGTACTGGTCGCCGGCGCCTGGCTCGGCTCGTGGGCGTGGGACGACGTGGTTCCGGCGCTGCGCGAGGCCGGCCACGGCGCCCACGCCGTCACCCTCTCCGGGCTCGCCGAACGGCGGGCCGTGCCCGCAGGACAGCAGACCCACGTGCAGGACATCGTCGACGTCGTCGAGCGTGGTGACCTGCGGGACGTCGTGGTGGTCGGGCACAGCTACTCCGGCATCCCGGCCGGGCAGGCCGCCGAGCGGATCGGCGACCGGCTGCGCCGCGCGGTGTTCGTCGACTCGAACGTCCCCGCCGACGGTGAGGCGTTCGCCTCGCACTGGAGCGCCGAGCGGCTGGCCGCCCTCACCGAGAGCGGCTTCTGGCCGCCCTTGACCGCGGAAGACTATGCGGGGCAAGGGCTTTCGGAGCAGCAGGTCGCCCGCATCGTCGGCGGCTCGACCCCGCACCCGGCGGCGTCGCTGACCGAACCGGCGGTGCTGACCCGGCCGCTGGGGGAAATCCCCGCCACGTACATCAAGTGCCTGCTCGACGGCGACACGCCGAGCCCGGACGTCGTCGAGCTGCTCACGAGCGAACGCTGGCAGCTGGTCGAAATGGACACCGGCCACTGGCCGATGTTCTCCGAGCCCGAGGAGCTGGCCCGGATCCTCGTGGCGGCCGGTTGACCGCTTACGGCGTCAGCGCGCGCACATCCCAGACCCACACCCCGCCGACGAACTCCGCCGGCTTCCGCAGCAGGAGCTCCACAGTGGACTTCAAGGCTTCCTGGTTCTGCCGCGGGCCCACCACGAGCACGTCGGCGTTCCACGCGCGCAGGTCCGCCAAGGCCTGCGTGCGGTCGGCTTCGGTGACGTCCGCCGTCTGGCCGGTGCGTTCGACCTCGGCGAAGAGGTCCGACGTCGGCAGCGGCACCGCGCCGTAACGGCCGCGGCGGTCGTCCGCGGAGGTCGGGCCGACGAAGTACCCCTCCGGCATCGGATAGCCGAGGCCGGCGTCCACCTGCCAGTGCAACGGTTCCGCCTCACCGGTGCTCGGCAGCGGCACCGGCACGAGCGAGCCGCCGGGGGCGACGAACTGGCGCCAGGTGCCGTCGGCGAAGAACGACGGCGACAGCGGGCGCTCGTGCGTCACCAGCTCCGTCGGGGCGATCGGGAGCAGCACCGCCACCAGCGCGCCGACCCAGACCATGCGCAGCGGGAAGCGGGTCTTGCCCTCCAGGGGCTCCGGCTGCTCGGCCGCCGCCGTCCAGACGCGGTGCGTCGCGATCGCCAGGAGCCCGCCGACCACCGGGATGCAGCCCATCGCGAGCCGGGACTCCAGCAGCGAGTCCAGCAAGGGCAGCTGCCCCAGCCACTTCCACAGCCCGGGGATGCCGGTGTCCTCGTGCGCCACCGTGATCTCGACACCGAGGGAAAGGAACGCCATCACGAACATCGTGATCGCGAGCGCTCGCGAAACGACGTCGCGCCACAGCCAGATCGTGACCATCACCATGAGCACGATCAGCGGCCAGCCGAAGAACGCGTTCTCCTCGGTGCGGTTCATCGAGACGTCCGCGGCGGCTTCCGGCGCGCCCGCGATCGACTGCGTCGCGAAGCGCGTGAACGCCGCCGTGTCGTTGCCCGCCGGGCCGTGCAGCAGCGAATGGAAGCTCTGCGGGCCGAAGAACTGCCAGTACAACGGGAACCCGGCGATCAGCAGCGCGACGACCGCGCCGACCCCGACGCCCTTGGCCAGCGGCGCCAGCATGCCGCGGATCTCCGCGCGCCGCGGGATCAGGTAGGCGACCGCGAACACGAGGAACGTCAGCGCGAAGATCGCGAGCGGCTCTTCGCCCAGCAGGATCTGCCACGCGACGAGCAGCCCGAGGAAGATCCCGTTGCGCACCGGGCGTTCACCGCGGGCGATCTGGATCGTCTTGAGCGCGATGAACGGCAGCACGAACAGCACCACGAAGTTCGGGTGCGCGTTGCCGTGCGAGATCATCGGCGGGGCGAACCCGCAGAACGCGCCGCCGATCGCGGCCGCCGTCCGGTTCGGCACCAGGTGCCGGGAAAACACCCAGTACCAGCCGATCGCGGTGCCGGCGAGCCCGGCGGTGAGGACGATCGCCCAGGTCAGCGTGGCGCCGAAGGTGAGCGTCAGCGGGGCGAGCGGGATGTTGAGCCCGAACATCGCCGCGTTGGCCGCCATGTTCACGCCGTGCGGGTAGTTCTGCAGGTCCGTCGTGAACGGGTTCTGGAAGTGCAGGACGGACTTCGCGACGACCGTCGAGTACCACTCCCACTGGCTCTGGTCGGACGCGCCGTTCCAGAGGTACCCGCGCTTGAGGTCGAACCACAGGCCGTTGTAGAGCAGGATCGTGAAGAGCAGGAAGCCGCCGGCGATCGCGGAGTCCTGCCACGCCCAGCGCTTCGGGGCGGCCGGGGCCTCGGGCGCGGGTGGGACGAGCTCGGGCACGGCTTCGGACTTCAAGCTCACGGTTCGACCACCCTGGCGAAGAAGTAGAGGGCCCCGGTGCCGGTGTGCCGGACCAGCAGCAGGAACGGCCGGTCGACCGTGACGGCGACCGGGGCGTCGGTCATCATCGAGGTCAGGCGCATGGTGAGCGCGGTCGCCGCGGCGCCTTCGAAGCCTTGCTCGTCCACCCGCAGGACGGCCTGGTGCAGCACCTCGGACACCGCGAGCCGCGGATCCGGGGAGAGCCCGCCCAGGTCGGCCCGGTCGGTGAACATCGTGCGCACGCCGAGGCCCTGCAGCACGCGGGTCAGCTGGCTCGGGATGTCGAGCGAGACCTTCGGGAGGGCGAGCTCGAGCGGCTTGAAGCGGATCTTGCCGAGCAGGCTCGTCAGCGCGGCCTGGTCGAGCGCCGCTTCGGCCTCGGCGAGGTCGTCGTCCGGGAGCAGCACGACGGTCTGCAGGCCGCCCGCGGCGGCCAGCTGCACCGCCTGCCAGCCGCCGGTGTGCGCGTACCCGACGCTCTCGCTCAGCCACATCGTCGGCACGTCACGCGTGCCGGACGGCGCGTGGAACGGCGCGTCCGAGGTGTTGGCCTCGCGGAACGGCTTCATCCACGCGGCCTTGAGGTACAGCGCGTTGACCAGCACGGCCGCGATGCTCGAGTCGATCGAGCCCGGCGGCAGCAGCTCGGGGATCAACCCGTGCGTCGTGCGGCCGACGTCCTCGTTGATCGTGGCCCGGGCGGTCTCGGGCTCCTTCTCGAACGGCGCGCTCGCGACGGCCGCGCCGGGCCACCCGGCCAGCTCTGTCTTGAAGGAGTCTTCGAGCGGGAGGCGGTCGTCGGCCCACAGCGTGTTCGCGACGGCCAGCTCGGGCTGCTGGGCCCCGCGCGCCTCTTCGACGAGCTGGGCGGCGTCCCGCAGGAGCGACGTCTGCTCGGCGGGGTCGCCCAGCAGCGCGACCAGCTCCTCGCGGGTGTCGCCCCGGGCCCCCAGGGCGGCGAGGGTCAGCGCGCTGGCCACCGAATACGGCGAGAAACAGGAGTTCCCGCCGTCGGAGCCGAGGGCCGCGTGGACGGCGAGGGCGAACCGGAGGTGGCTGTCCGTGGCCATGCGGGCGAGACTACCGGAACGGTTCACCCCGTCGACCGGCTACGCGGAACTCCGCCCACGGGTGACAAATCCCCCACCGAACGGCCCATCCCCGGTGCCAGAACCACCCACCCCCCCGCGGTCCACCTCCCTACCCGCCCGACACACGCACCCAGCCGGACGACACACGTCCCCAGACGAACGACATGCGTGCCCGAAGGGACGACACACGTGATTGAGCAGTCGACACGCGTGATTGCAGGGTCGACACGCGTGATTGTGGGGTCGACACGGCGGGGCCGGGCCATCACTGCCGTGTTGACCTTTCAATCACGCGTGTCGACCCTCTGATCACGCGTGTCGACCCTCTGGTCACGGGTGTCGACCCTTTGATCACGCGTGATTCCCCGCCAATCACGCGTGATGCCCCTCCGGACACGCGTGATGCCTCGCCGGACACGCGCGCGGGCGGGTCAGTGCAGGCGGGTTACGTGCCAGGAGTACCAGACGTGGGCCTGGGCGTCGGTCAGGGAGGCGACCTGGTCGACCACCACGCGCAGCAGGCCGGCGTCGTCCGGTGCGGCGTTCCAGGCCGGGACGAACAGCGGGTCGAGCGACTCCGGGGCCCGGCGCGCCAGCGCGTGCACCAGCTCCGCCAGCAGCTCCCGCTGCCCCTCCTGCATCGCCAGCCGGCGCCGGTCGCTCATCACGTACCGGAGCGCGAGCGCCTTCAGCAGGGCCACCTCCGCCGCGACCTGCTCCGGGACGCAGAGCCGCGCCCGGTAGCGGCCGAGCGGGCCCTCGCCGAACTCCGCCCGGGTGCCGGTGACCGCCGCCGTCGTGAAACGGCCGACCAGCTCGCTCGTCAGCCTCTTCAACGCCACCTGGGCGCCGGGCGAGCCGTCGGAGCCCGCCTCGATCACCGCGGCCACCACCGGCAGCGCCAGCAGCTCCTCGGCCGCACCCTCCAAAGTGGACACCGACTGGCCGGAGAAGTGCTTCGCGGCCGCCGCGGCGACGGCCGCGCGTTCGTCCGGGTGAGCCAGCACCCCCAGCTTGATCCGGCCGGCCAGCACTCCGTCCTCGACGTCGTGCACCGAATACGCGACGTCGTCGGCCCAGTCCATGATCTGGGCCTCGAGGCACGTCCGCTCCGCCGGGGCGCCTTCGCGGAACCACTCGAACACCTTGGCGTCGTCGGCGTACACCCCGTACTTCGCCTGGCCAGGCCTGCGCACCCACGGGTACTTCGTGGTCGCGTCGAGGCAGGCGCGGGTCAGGTTGAGCCCGGACGTCGCGTCGCCCTCCAGGAGCTTCGGCTCCAGCCGGGTGACGATGCGCAGCGTCTGCGCGTTGCCCTCGAACCCGCCGCACGCGGTGGCGACCTCGTCGAGCGCGCGCTCGCCGTTGTGCCCGAACGGCGGGTGCCCGATGTCGTGCGCCAGCCCGGCGGTGTCGACGAGGTCCGGGTCGGCGCCCAGCTCCTCGGCGATGCCCCGGCCGATCTGCGCGACCTCCAGCGAGTGCGTCAGCCGGGTGCGCGGGACGCCGGTGACCTCGGCGCCCTCCCCCGGCCCGACCACCTGGGTCTTGCCGGCGAGCCGCCGCAACGCCGCCGAGTGCAGCACGCGGGCCCGGTCGCGGGAGAACGCGCTGCGCCCGTCCGCGCGCGTGCCGGGCAGCGCCGCGCCCTTCGCCGGTTCCGGCAGCAGGCGGGCGGTGTCGTGCTCGGTGTAGCCGTCGTTCACCCGCTCAGCTTAGGCAGGGAGACCGACAAAAAGCTCATCCCAGGAACGTGGCGAACAGGTCGTCGGCCGGGGTCTTCGTCAGCCGGTAGTACAGCAGCGCGCCGGTCTCGCGGACGATGTAGCGCACCTGGGTGACCCGCTCCTGGACGATCGGCCCGCTGTGCGTCGGCGCGGTCCAGGCGTCCAGGCCCAGGTCGTCGGCCATGGTCCGGGCGCGGAAGGAGTGCCACGGGTCGCTGACCAGCACCGCCGTGCGCCAGCCGCGCGCCTCGACCTGCCCGGCGACCGCGCGCAGGCTCCGCAGCGTGTCGCTGCCCTCCCCGACGGCCAGCGTCGCCGTCGCGGGCACGCCACGGCGGGTCAGCCACAGCTGCCCGGCCCGGGCCTCGGTGAAGTTGTCTTCGGCCTTCTTGCCGCCCGCGGTCACGATGGTCTTCGCGACACCCGCGTCGTAGAGCTGCTTCGCCTTGGTCAGCCGCGCGGCGTAGATGTCCGACGGCTTGCCGTTGTACTGCGCCGCGCCCAGCACGACGATGACGTCGGCCTGCGTCCGGTCGTTTTCGCGGGCGACCTGCCAGATCCGGAACGCCGTGCCGCCGACGAGCGCGAGCAGCACGAGGACCGTGCCGAGCGCGATCCGGCGCGCCCAGCTCGCGCGCGACGGCTTCCTGCGTTCAGCGGTACCCACCCGGCCCATCTTGTCAGACCGCCGCCGGCCGCTCAGAGCCAGCCGCGCTCCTCCGAGAGCCGCACCGCTTCGGCTCGGGTCCGGGCGCCGGTCTTGCCGATCGCCGCCGACAGGTGGTTGCGCACGGTCCCTTCCGACAGGTGCAGCGCACGGGCGACGTCGGCGACCGTGCTGCCGTCCTTGGCTTCCCGCAACACGTCCCGCTCCCGCCCGGTGAGCGGGCTGGCGCCGGTGGCGAGCGACTCGGCGGCCAGCGCCGGGTCCACCACCCGGAGTCCACTGTGGACTCGCCGGACGGCTTCGACGAGCTGCTCGGGCGGCGCGTCCTTGACGACGAACCCGGCCGCGCCCGCCGCCATCGCGCGGGCGAGGTACCCGGGCCTGCCGAACGTCGTGCAGATGATCACCCGGCACGACGGGAGCGCGGCCCGCAGCTCGGCGGCCGCTTCCAGGCCGTCCTTGCCCGGCATCTGCACGTCCAGCAGGGCGACGTCGGGCTTGGCCTCGCGAGCGGCGGCCACCACCTCGTCGCCGGAGCCGACCTGCCCGACCACCTCGATGTCGGATTCGAGGCCGAGCACGGTCGCCAGCGCGCCGCGCACCATGGCCTGGTCGTCGGCCAGCAACACCCGGATCAAGCGAGTCCTCCCGCGGGTTCGGCGCGCACGGCCGGGGCCGTGGCGCGGGGTTCCGGCTGCGGGACCTCCGCCCGCACCAGCAATCCTCCCCCGGGCCGCACCGACGTCCGCAGCGTCCCCCCGACGGCGGCCAGCCGCTCGGTGAGCCCGCGCAGGCCGTTGCCCGCGACGACCTCTGTGGCGGTGCCGTCGTCCTCGATCTCCAGCCAGGTGTCGCCGAGCTTCACCTTGACCTGCTTGGCTCCCGAGTGCCGCAGCACGTTCGTCACGGCTTCGCGCAGCACGTACCCGAAGGTGTTCTGCAGCTCCGGCCGGACGTTGTCGACGGCGTGCGGCAGGTCGGCGTCGATCTCCGCGGCCCGCAGCGCCGCACGGGCCCCGGCGACTTCGGCGGACAGCGACACCTCGCGGTACTCCGACACGGTCGCGCGGACGTCGGAGAGCGCGCTGCGCGTGAGGCTCTCGATCTCGCGGATCTCCTCGACCGTGCGCGGGATGTCCCCCGAGCTCTCCAGCACCCGCCGGGCCAGCCCCGCCTTGACGGTGATCGTGGTGAGGCTGTGCCCGAGCAGGTCGTGCAGGTCGCGGGCGACGCGCTCGCGTTCGTTCGCCACCGCCAGGGTGGCGATCTCCTCGTTGGCCAGCTGCAGCCGCCGGACCGCCCGGACCAGGCTGGACATGAAGAACATCGCCATCGTCACCGACCCGACGGTGACCAGGTCGCCCCAGTTGTCGCCGAACCGGCCGTCCACCAGCAGGATCACGGCCCCGAGCAGCAGCGCCGCGCCGTCGAGGAGCACCACCCACGCCAGCGGCAGCAGGAACACCAGCGCGGCGGTGCCGTAGAGCATCACGAACGGGTTGGCGTGGGTCGTGGCGACCACGGCCAGGCCCAGGGCGAGCATCCACCCGCTGTAGGCGAACCGGAACGGCTTGCTGCGGTCGAACGCCACCGGGAAGAGCGCGTAGGAGACCGCGACGCCGTAGACGAGCACCCACATCACCACCACCCCGGGCGTCACCGGGTCCCGGGCCAGCAGCGACTTCGTCACCGGGATGAGGTAGGGCAGCGTGAACACGATCGACAGGACCGGCCACCGGAACTTGTCCGGTCCGTTGCCGTGGCGGTTCGGCGGCGGGTCCTCCCACCACGTGTCCCTGCTGCCCAGCCCGAGCTTGCGCTCCGCTTCCGTCTTGGCCATCGCCGTTCCCATTCCGCCGTCCCGGCCCTCAGACCCGGGCGCTGTCCTTACGGTAACGCCTGATCACCAGGGCTCCCAGCACGACCGTCCACGCCGCCAGCACCCCCGCGGCCTGCGGCAGCGACACCACCATGTCGGTGGTCACCGCGGGCCGGGCCAGCTGCAGCACCCAGTAGGTCGGCATGATCTGCGCGACGTCGTGCAGCCAGCCGGGCATGCCCTCGATCGGGATCCACAGCCCGCCCAGGAAGCCCATGCCGAGGGTGACCAGCATGCTGATCGGCTGCATCGACTCCGGCGTGCCGAACTGCCCGATCAGCAGGCCGAGCAGCACCAGCGGGATGGTGCCCAGCCAGATCCCGGCGAAGATCCGCACCCAGCCGGCGGCGTCGAGGTGGACCCCCTCCATGGTCACGGCGAGCAGCGGCACGAGGATCAGCGCGGGCAGCCCGACGAGCATCCCCGACAGGCCCTTGCCCGCCAGGTATCCGGTCCCGGTCAACGGGGTCAGCCGCAGCTGCCGCTGCCAGCCGAGCGCGCGTTCCAGGGCGAGCCGGGCGCCGCTGGTGTTGGCCGCGGCGAACGTCCCGAAGGTCATCATGTTGATCATGATCACGGCGGCGATCTGCGCGTGGTCGGGTGCGTCCACCTTCACGAAGACGTTGGTCTGCAAGAGGAACATCAGCACCGGGAAGGCGACGACGAAGATCAGGAACCGCGGCGCGCGGAAGTTCCGCCGGATCTCGGTGAGCAGGTAGGTGGCGTTCATCGCACGGCCTCCGCGGTGTCGTCGGCGGTCAGGGAAAGGAAGGCGCCTTCGAGGCCGACGGCGCTGATTTCGACGTCGTGCACACCCGGGACGGCGGACTTGAGCGCCCACAGCGTCGCGTCGGAGTCGCCGCTGGAGATCGCGACGCGGTCGCCGCGCAGCTCGAACTCCTTGACCCCCGGCAGCGCCGCGATCACGGCTTCGGTGGCGCCCGGCACGGCGGCCCGCACGGTGCGGCCCCCGGCCAGCGCGCGGACCTCGGCGACCGAGCCGTCGGCGACGATCCGGCCGCGGCGCATCAGCACGACCCGGTCGGCGAACTCTTCGGCCTCTTCGAGGTAGTGCGTGGCGAACAGGACCGTGCGGCCGGACTCGGTGAAGGCGTACATCGACTGCCAGAACTCGCGCCGGGTGCCGACGTCCATCGCGGCGGTCGGCTCGTCGAGCAGCAGCAGGTCGGGGTTGCTGACCAGGGCGACGGCGAAGCGGACCCGCTGCTTCTGCCCGCCGGAAAGCTTGTTGGCGCGACGGCCGGCCAGCTCCCCGATCCCGGCCGCCGCCAGAGCCTCGGCCACCGGCATCGGCTTGCGGTGCAGCGCCGCGACCATGCCGACGGTCTCCCCGACGGTCAGGTCGTCCATCAGCGCGCCGCCCTGCAGCATCGCGCCGATCAGCCCGGCGCGGACGGCGTCGATCGGCTTCCGCCCGAACACCCGCACCTCGCCGCTGTCCGGCGTGCTGAGGCCGAGGATCATGTCGACGGTGGTGGACTTGCCCGCGCCGTTGGGGCCGAGCAGGGCGACCACCTCGCCCGGGGCGATGGTCAGGTCGACGCCGTCGACCGCGTGCACGTCGCCGTAGTGTTTCCGCAGGCCGGTGAGGTGGACCGCGGCCCCCGCCGCGACCGACCGGATGTCTGTTTCTCGCATGCCCCCAGACTGCCGCCCGGGAGGCCCGGGACCCCAGACCGTGCGTCACGTCCTGGCCGTGACAGGTGTCAGGGGTCCCGGGCTCCGGATGGTTCAGCAGCCGATCAGGCGGCCCGCCAGGTAGGCCTCGAGCTTGTCGATCGCGATGCGCTCCTGCGACATCGTGTCGCGCTCGCGCACCGTCACGGCGTTGTCCTCAAGCGAGTCGAAGTCGACCGTGACGCAGTACGGCGTGCCGATCTCGTCCTGGCGGCGGTAACGGCGGCCGATCGCCTGCGCGTCGTCGAAGTCGACGTTCCAGTGCTTGCGCAGGGTCGCGGCGACCTCCCTGGCCTTCGGGGTCAGGTCGGCGTTGCGCGACAGCGGCAGCACCGCGACCTTGAACGGCGAAAGCCGCGGGTCGAGCTTCAGCACGACGCGCTTCTCGACGCCGCCCTTCGCCGTCGGCGCCTCTTCCTCGTGGTAGGCGTCGACCAGGAAGGCCATCATCGACCGGCCGACACCCGCCGCCGGCTCGATGACGAACGGCCGGTAGCGCTGGCCGGACGCCTGGTCGAAGAACGACAGGTCGACACCCGAGTGGTTCGAGTGCGTGGTCAGGTCGAAGTCGGTGCGGTTGGCGATGCCCTCGAGCTCGCCCCACTCCTGCCCGGCGTTGAACGCGAACCGGTACTCGATGTCGACCGTGCGCTTCGCGTAGTGCGAGAGCTTTTCCTTCGGGTGCTCGAAGTGGCGCAGGTTCTCCGGCTTGATGCCGAGGTCGGTGTACCACTCGGTGCGCTGGTCGATCCAGTACTGGTGCCAGGTCTCGTCCTCACCCGGCTCGACGAAGAACTCCATCTCCATCTGCTCGAACTCGCGCGTCCGGAAGATGAAGTTGCCCGGCGTGATCTCGTTGCGGAACGACTTGCCGATCTGGCCGATGCCGAACGGCGGCTTCTTGCGCGACGTCGTCTGCACGTTGAGGAAGTTGACGAAGATGCCCTGCGCCGTCTCCGGGCGGAGGTAGTGCAGGCCCTCCTCGGACTCCACCGGGCCGAGGTAGGTCTTCAGCATCATGTTGAAGTCCCGCGGCGCGGTGTACTTGCCGCGCGTGCCGCAGTTCGGGCAGGGCACGTCGGACAGGTCGTCCTCGGAGGTCTCCTTGCCGCTGCGCGCCGCGTACTCCTCGGCGAGCTGGTCGGCGCGGAACCGCTTGTGGCAGGACAGGCACTCGATGAGCGGGTCGGTGAACACGTTGACGTGCCCCGAGGCCACCCACACCTGGCGCGGCAGGATGACCGACGAGTCGAGGCCGACGACGTCGTCCCGGCCCTGCACGACGGTCTTCCACCACTGGCGCTTGATGTTGTCCTTCAGCTCGACCCCGAGCGGCCCGTAGTCCCACGCCGAGCGGGTACCGCCGTAGATCTCTCCGCTGGGGAAGACGAAACCACGGCGCTTGCACAGGCTGACTACGGTATCGATGGTGTTCGTGGGCACTCCACGCTCCGGAAAGCTTGCGGGGACGGTTGGCGGACTAGAACCTCCAGGGTATCCGCCGAGGCCCACCGGTTTTCGCCCAGGTGAGCCTACGGCCGGGTCACCAGCGACGCCGTCACGACGCGGTTGTCCTCGTAGCCCTCCTTGCCGCCGACGTACTCGCCGCCGCAGGTGACCAGGAGCAGCTTGTGCGGGCCGTCCGGGTCGAAGAGCTGCTCGGAGCGGCCGGCCAGCTCGGACTTGTGCACCGTCTCGGTCGCGTCGATCCGGTACACCCACGCGCCGCCGGCGGCGTCGGTCAGCTTCACCTCCTGGCCCTGCTTGACCTGCCACAGCTCGGTGAACGGCCCCTTCGAGCCCTTCCAGTTCACGTGCCCGGACAGCAGCGCGACGCCGTGGTCCGCGCCCAGCTTCGCGCCCCACCACGCGGCTTCGCCGAGGCCTTCGGGGATCTTCAACGCGCCGTCGGCGTCCAGGTCCTCCTGGACCAGCTTCGCGGTGCCGCCGCCGGGCAGCGCCAGCGTCGCGGGGGCCTGACCGGTGTCCTGCTTCGCCGGCTGGTCCGCGGCCGCGACCGGCGTCGTCGTGCCGTTCGCGCCGACGGGTTCATCCTTTCCGGTGAACACGAGCAGGGTCGCGACCAGCGCCGCGATCACGAACGCGCCGGCCACGCCGACGATCCACCAGCGGCCGGTGGCCTTCTTCCGCTCCGCCGGGTTCTGCTCCTGCATGCGCCTGTGCTCCTTCACTCCGTGACCAGTGCACAGACAGACATGCCGTGCCGGGCGGAGAAGGTTGCACCGGACTCGGTCAGCCGGTCGGACGCGTCACCAGGGTGGCCGTGACCAGGCGGTTCTCGTCGTACCCCTCGGTGCCGCCGACGTAGTCGCCGCCGCAGGTCACCAGCACCAGCCGGTGCGGGCCGTCCTGGCCGAACCAGTTCGCGGCCTGCGCCGGCAGCGCCTCCTTCGGCAGCGTGACGACGTCGTCGACCCGGTAGACCCACCGGCCGCCGCGCGCGTCGACGACGCTGACGTCGTCCCCGTCACGCATCCGCCAGAGCTCGTCGAACGGCCCGCGCTGGCCCTCCCAGTTCACGTGCCCGGACAGCAGCGCGGCGCCCCGGGCCGCGCCGAGCTTGGCGCCCCACCAGGCCGCGTCACCCAGGCCGCGCGGAATCGGCAGCACGCCGGTGCCGGTGAGCTCGGTGCGGACCAGCCGGGCGGTGGCGCCGTCGGGCAGCCGGACCGTGCCCGGGCGCTGCTGCGCGGCGGACTCGCTGTCCGCGGGCAGCACGGCGGGGGCGGCGTTCTCACCCGGCAGCGTGCCGGGCGGCGGCGCCGCGGCCTGCGTGGCCGTCGGCGGGAGCCAGGTCAGCAGGATGACGCCGGCGGCGAAGGCCGCCACGGCCAGCGCCGCCGAGACGGCGGCCAGCCCGGTGCGGAGCACCTAGTCCGTCCCGGACTTGCGCCGCCTGCCGAGCAACAGCGCGACCGCGGCGAAGAACACCCCGCCGAAGAGCAGGCCGATGCCGAGCGGGACGCGCGAGCCGTCACCGCCGGTGTCCGGCGCGGCCGCGCCGAGGTACCCGGCCGGGACCTGCGTCGGCACCGCGGCCTGGGAGGCGGTCGTGCCGCCCGCGGGGCCGCCGGCCTTCGCGACGAACCCCTTCGGGACCGAGCAGCTGACCCCGCCGAGCACGATGGTCGTCACGACGTCCTGCAGCGCGGCGCCCGCGGCGTCCTTGACGTGGGTGGTGATCTCGACCCGCCAGCCGGCGACGGCGGTGAAGTCGCCACCGCGCCAGCCGTCCTGCCGGATCAGCTGGTCGAACGCGGCGACGCGGGTCAGCTTCAGGTCCGAGACCGTGGTGGCCTCGGCGGCGTTCTGGATGTCACCGGGCGGCCCGAGGCGCAGGTTCTGCAGCTGGAGGCCGGCGTTGCCGCCGGGCATCGGGACGATGCCGAGCGAGCCGTCAGCCTGGCGCACCCACAGCCGGGCCACCGAGGACGTGCCGGTGAGCTTGGCCGGGCCGGTGCAGTCCACGGCGGTCTTCGCGCCTTCCAGCACGAGCACGGTGTTGTCGATCGGCTTCGCGCCGCCCTGCCAGGTGTCGCGCAGCGCGTAGTTCGTCTCCGCGACGGCGGTGGGCACGGTGGTCGCCTGCAGCGCGGCGACGACGTTGTGGTCCCGGCTCGCGACGCCCGACGGGTACGGGTTGCCGTTGCTGTAGCGGCCGAGGTCGATCTGGTAGTGCCCGCCGAAGGTGTTCCGCTCGCCGTCGTCCTTCGGCACCGAGACGCGGTCCGTGCCGAGCTTCGACTGCCCGGGCAGCAGTGGTGAGCGCTGGGTCTCGGTGATGAGCGCGCCGCCGCGCTGGCCTTCGCTGCCGATCCGGACGGACGCGATGTTCGCGAACGCGACCGGCCCGGTCTTCTCGTCGACGGCCTGGCTCTGCGCACCGGCCACCCCGGCTCCGACCAGCGGGAACAGGACGGCCGTCAGCACGGCTGCCTTGGTCACGAAACGCGTCATGTCTCCCCACTGCTTTGCTCAGGGCGGGTCGCCAGCGTACGAGAAGCGACGAAACGCTCCGCGACAACCTTGCACCGTCGGCCACTACATGCGAAGCCGAAGAGCCAATATCCCACGAACTCACCCGAATGGAGCAATACGACCGGCCGTACCCCGCAGAGACCGGTGACGGACGGGGCACCCGGCCGGGGGAACACTAGGATGGGCGACGCCGTTGTCGGTAATGACTACGGAATTCATGGTCACGGGGGAGGCGGTTATGGCGACGGTGGCCGGGAGCGGCGCCCAGCCGGCACTGGCGGAGTGCGCCCCGGCGGCGGCCACGCCACCGGCGCACCCGCCGGCGGCGGTCCTGTCCGACGCGGGCGACCTCCTGCGCGCGCTCGCCGCGCCGGTCCGGATCGCGATCGTGCTCCAGCTGCGCGCGGCCGACCGGTGCGTCCACGAGCTGGTCGACGCCCTCGACGTCGCGCAGCCCCTGATCAGCCAGCACCTGCGGGTGCTGAAGACGGCGGGAGTGGTCCAGGGCGAGCGCCGCGGCCGCGAGGTCGTCTACCGCCTCGCCGACGACCACCTGGCGCACATCGTCGTCGACGCCGTCGCCCACGTGCAGGAAGGAATGTGATGAACGCCGTCGCCCCGCGCGGCCAGGCCCCGGTGCCGGGCCGCCGTTCGACGAAGCAGCGGGCCGCGGTCGTCGAGCTGCTGAGCACCGTCGACGACTTCCGCTCCGCCCAGGAACTGCACGACGAGCTGCGCAAACGCGGCGACGGCATCGGCCTGACGACGGTGTACCGCACCCTGCAGTCCCTGTCGGAGGCCGGCGAGATCGACGTCCTGCGCACCGACTCCGGCGAGGCGATCTACCGCCGGTGTTCGGCGCACCACCACCATCACCTGGTGTGCCGCGTGTGCGGCCGGACGGTCGAGGTCGAGGGCCCGGCGGTCGAGCGCTGGGCGGAGAAGATCGCGGCCGAGCACGGCTTTTCGGAGATCTCCCACACGGTGGAGATCACCGGCACCTGCGCCCGCCACTGACTCTCGGGCTGCTACCGACCCGCGGCTGTGTCGTCCACCCAGGTACGCGAGTCGTCCAGCTGAGTACGCGTGTCGTCCGCCGAAGTACGCGAGTCGTCCGGCCAGGTACGGGAGTCGTCCGCCCAGGAACGTGAGTCGTCCGGGTGGGTGCGCGAGGCGGCCGGGTGGGGACGGCCGGGGCTAGTACTCGTACGGGTCCTTCGGAGCCGGGACCGTCGTGACCGATGCCGGGGTGAAGTCCGGGGTGTAGCTGTTGGCCTTGGTCGCCGTGCCGGGGACTACCTGGCCCGTCACCTGGATCCACGCGTCGCTCGCCAGGTGGTCGGCTTGACCGTCGCGGAGGCGGACCGTGACCGGGAACGCGTCGGCCGCGCAGCAGCTGATCACCAGGCGGGCCAGCAGCGTCGCGCCGTCGGTGTGGACGATGAAGCCGGTGAGCGAGACCGTGCGGCCGTTGAGCGTGCCCGCCGCGTCCCAGCCCGCTCGGCTGACGAACTCGTTGACCGCCAGCGGGACGACGTTCCCCGCCGGCAGCGGCGGGAACGCGGCCGCATTGGCCGCGGCCGCGCTCGCCGGCACCCGCGCTTCGGTGCGGATGACGGAGTCGGCGCCCAGCGCCGGTGGGGCGACCAGGAACACCGCCAGCACCGGGACCAGCAGCAGCCACGCCGGGCGGGCGGAGTGTGAGTGACCGTCACCCGCGCCGTGATGGTCGCCATCAAGATGGCCGGCGTCCGAGTCACCCGCGCCGTCCGGGCGACCCTCCACCGCACCGCCGGACTTGCCGCGCGCCGCCAGGAGGTCGCGGACGATGGCCACCGCTCCGAGCAGCACCATCACCGCGCCGCCCGTGATGATCCAGGGCTGCTGGGCCGGCTTGACGTACCTCAGGTAGTCGCCGTTCGCCGCGATCTTGATCAGCGCGCCGCCCAACAGGAGCAGCAGGATGTTCTGCGTTTCGCGCTTCACGACACCCCCACCACCAACCCGGCCACGACCGCGCACCCCACGGCCACCACGAACGTCGCCGGGGCGAACCGGGTTGCGAACGAGCGGCCGAACGTGCCCGCCTGCAACGCGAACAGCTTCACGTCCACCGCCGGGCCCACCACCAGGAACACCAGCTTCGGCAGCATCGGCATCGCCGTCAGCGACGCCGCCACGAACGCGTCCGCCTCGCTGCACAGCGCCAGCACCACCGCCAGCACCGCCATCACCACGATGCCCAGCACCAGCTGCTCGCCCAGCACCCCGAACCAGCGGGCCGGCACCAGCACGTTCAGCGCCGACGAGATCAGCGCGCCCAGCACCAGGAAACCGCCCGCCTCGACCAGGTCCGTGCGGGCCGTCTCCGCGAACACCCGCCACCGCTGCCCGCCCGCCACGTCCGGCAGCCGACGCAACGCACGCGAAGTGATCCACTCGAGCTTGCCCCAGCGGGCCCACAGCCAGCCCATCACCATCGCCGTCGCCAGCGATCCCGCGAACCGGGCCAGCACCATCTCCGGCCGGCCCGGGAACGCGACCGCGGTGGCCACCAGCACCACCGGGTTCACCGCCGGCGCGGCCAGCAGGAACGTCAACGCCGCCGCCGGCGCCACGCCCTGCCCCATCAGCCGGCGCGCCACCGGCACCGACGCGCACTCGCAGCCCGGCAGCGCGACCCCCGCGAGCCCGGCGACACCCACCGCCGCCCCCGCTCGCCGCGGCAGCACCTTCTCCAGCACCCGCGCGGGCACGAACGCCGCGATCGCCCCGCTGATCAGCACCCCCAGCACCAGGAACGGCAGCGCCTGCACGCAGACGGCGACGAACACCGTCGAGCCCGTGCGCAACGCGGGCACGTCGAACACCTGCTGCAGCCAGCCCTGGCCGAGGATCGCGACCAGCAGGATCGCGCACAGCACTTCGACCGAGCTGACCCGGAACCGCCGGGTGCGCCGGGCGCCGGAAGTGGAAACCATGTTCACGGCGACGACTATGCCAGGGCCCGCCGACAAGCCGCGGCCGCGTGCGCCGCGAACGGTCGGATCCGGTCCGTTTCGGCCCGGAATCCACCGTTCGCGGCGAAAAAACTACTCCGGGACGACGCCGGGCAGCTCGGTCCGCAGCTGCGAGGCCGTCGACACCACCAGCATCAGCAACGTCCCCAGCGCGGCCGCGTCCAGGCCCGCCGCCGGGAACGCGTAGCGCAGCGTCACGTCGACGCCGTTGTCCGAATGCCCGACCCCGAGCGTCCCGAACAGCCCCTGCCCGGCGCGCTCGGCGACGGCGATCGACAGCTCCGGCCGGTCCGCCAGGTCCCAGCCGACGACGCAGGTCAGCGTCAGCACCGTGAGGCCCTCGCCGAGCCGGGTCGCCTGGATCACGCACGGGACGTCACCGTGGGAGAACGTCAGCGCGCCGTCGTCGTCGACGTGCACCTCGAGGTAGCGCTCGAGGGACTCCTTGGCCTGGGTCAGCAGCTCCGCGGTCTCGGCCGCTTCGGTCGCGCTCATGACGACGACGCCTGGTCGACGGCCGCGCCGAAACGACGGTCCCGCTTCGCGAACTCCAGGCAGGCCCGCCACAAGTGGGTCCGGTCGAAGTCCGGGAACAGCGTGTCCTGGTAGACCATCTCGGCGTAGGCCGACTGCCACAGCAGGAAGTTCGACGTCCGCTGCTCGCCCGAAGGCCGCAGGAACAGGTCCACGTCCGGCATCTCCGGCTGGTACAGGTACTTGCCGATGGTCTTCTCGGTGACCTTCGCGGGGTCCAAACGACCGTCGGCGACGTCGCGCGCGATCCTCTGCATGGCGTCGCCCAGCTCGGCACGGCCGCCGTAGTTGACGCACATCGTCATGTTCAGCGCCGTGTTGTGCTTGGTCTTCTCCTCGGCCGCCTGCAGCTCCTTGATCACCGACGCCCACAGCTTCGGCCGGCGCCCGGCCCAGCGGATGCGCACGCCGATCGACCCGAGGTAGTCGACCTGGCGGCGGATGGTGTCACGGTTGAAGCCCATCAGGAACCGCACCTCTTCGGGGCTGCGCTTCCAGTTCTCCGTCGAGAACGCGTACACCGAGAGCCACTTGACGCCGATTTCGACGGCACCGGCGGCGACGTCGATCATCACGGCTTCCCCGCGCTTGTGGCCTTCGATGCGTGGCAGGCCGCGCTGGTTGGCCCAGCGGCCGTTGCCGTCCATGACCAGCGCGACGTGCTTGGGCACCAGCTCACGCGGGATTTCCGGCGGTTTCGCGCCCGACGGGTGCGGATCCGGGGCCCGCAGCTCGTATCGCGACGCCTTGTTCTCGCGTCCCCTGCGCAGCACTGCGAGCCTCCCTGAATGGGGTGAATCCGATCAGCCCGACCCTACTGCCCGGGCACGACGGTCTCCCGGGCACGTCGCTCGACCAGGGGAAGAGACCGGAGCTGACGCTCCAGATGCCACTGCAGGTGCGCCGCGACCAGGCCGCTCGCGTCGCGGCGGGTGCCGGGCAGGGTCGACTCGGCCATCGTCCACTCGCCGTGCAGGAGGGCGGTGAGCAGGTCCAGGACCTCGGGCGCGGGGTGCACCGACCCGGGCACGCGGCAGTCCTGGCACATCGACCCGCCGGCGGCGACGCTGAACGCGACGTGCGGGCCGGGCAGGCCGCAGCGGGCGCACTCGGTGAGCGCGGGCGCCCAGCCGGCGTAGGACATCGCGCGGAGGAAGAACGCGTCGAGCACCAGGGACGCGTCACGCTCCCCCGCGGCAAGCGAGCGCAGCGCGCCGCAGACGAGGAGGTAGAGCTTGAGCACCGGCTCGCCCTCTTCGGCCGAGAGCCGGTCCGCGGTTTCGGCGATGGCGCTGGCCGCGGTGTAGCGCTGGTAGTCGGCGACCAGCGGCAGCGCGAAGGCGTCCACGGTCTCGACCTGGGTGATCACGTCGAGCGTGCGGCCGGTGTAGAACTGCACGTCGACGTGGCCGAACGGCTCCAGCCGGGCACCGAAGCGGGACGACGTGCGCCGCACACCCTTGGCCACGGCGCGGACCTTGCCGTGCCGCCGGGTCAGCAGGGTGACGATCCGGTCGGCCTCACCCAGCTTGTGCGTGCGCAACACCACCCCGGTGTCGCGGTAGAGGTTCACCACCCCGACATCGTCCCACTTGCGGGCGATGCCGGGGTGGACCGACCCGGGTTCAGCAGTAGTAGCCCGTGCAGTACGTGCTCACCGCGGTGGCCGCGACGATGATCCAGATGATCGCGAACACGCAGCCGAGGCCGCCGATGATGGAGGCGATGAGGCAGAGCGTCTTGGTCGTCTTCGACGCCTGCTCCGCCATCATGTAGTTGCCTTGCATCTTGTACGTCTGGACCTCGTTGGACTTCATGATCGCGAAGATCGCGAGGATCCAGCAGAGGAAGATGCTGCCGATCGCCCAGCCCTTGTAGTCCTTGATCTGGTTGATGTCGCCGCCGCCGGGCATGCCGTACCCCGGGGCGCCGAAGCCGCCGGTGGGCGGCTGGCCGTACGGGGCCGGCTGGCCGTAGGGCGCGGGCTGACCGTACGGCGCCGCCGGCATGCCGCCGGACGGCGTGCCGTAACCGGGCTGCTGCGGCTGCTGCGGCTGCTGGCCATAGGGCTGCTGCTGGCCGTAGGGATTGGTCATGAACTTGTACCCCAACTACTCGTGAACTTCCGCCGGGTGGCTCCGGCGGTGCTGCGCGGAAAGGTCGGTCAGTGGTGCGGCGGCTGGTCCTTCGGCGGCTGCCCGAACTGGCCCGGGTCGATCTTGCGGGTCGCCTCGGCCTCGTCGTGGGCTTCGGGCCGCAGCATCTGGGTCCGTTCGGCCTGCTCGTCGAACGGCGACGCGCCCCCGGCGGAGTCGGGGCGCAGCATCTGGGTGCGCTCGGCCTGCTCGTCGAACGGGGACCCGCCCGGTGGCGGCGCGAGCGGCTGGCCCGGCTGCTGGCCGAACCCGCCCGGCTGCGGCGTCTGCGGGAACCCGCCGGAAGCGGGCTGCTGCGGGAAACCGCCCGAGGACGGCGGCTGCGCGAACCCGCCCGAAGGCGGCTGCGGCTGGCCGAACCCACCGGACTGCGGCTGCTGCTGCGGGAAACCGCCCGACGGCGGCTGGCCGAACTGGGGCTGTCCCGCCGGCGGGTAACCACCGGCGAACCCGCCGGGCTGTGCGAACGGGTTCGGCGCCGCCGACTCGTCGGCCTGGACCACGACGGTGCCGACGATCTTGTCCGATAGCGTCTGGGACTTGTCGTCCCAGAGCGGCCACAGCCAGCCGATGTAACAAAGGAAGTTGTCGACGAAGTGCGCGAGGTCGCGCAGGAACGCCATGCCGGCGCCGATCGGCTGCCCGTTGTCCTCGCGGACGAGCTTGATCTTGGCGACCCGCTTGCCCATGGACTGGCCGGTGTTGCCCGCCTGGATCCAGCGGTTGTACACCGTCCAAGCGATCCAGGCGACAAACCCGAGGATGGCCAGGATCTGGAAGATGAAGTTGCCCCGGGTGAGGAAGGCGATGATGCCCAGCACCAGGTAAAGCCCCACGATGGGGCCGAAGTCGACGAGCCAGCCCAGCGCGCGCTGGCCCCAGCTCGCGTAGTTCCGCGGCGCGCCGAAGGGAACGCCCTGCTGCCCGAACGGCGCCGGCTGCCCGTACGGCGGCGGCGCCTGGCCCGGCTGCGGCTGTCCGAACGGCTGCTGGCCACCGGGTTGCTGCCCGAAGGACTGCTGACCGTAGGGATCGGTCATCGCGGTATTCCCCCTCGTTGGTCACTCTCCCGTGCGGAGCCTCGCACGGGTCCGGCCCGGTGGTGCGGTGCGGACCGTCCGCGGGAGCGTACTCGCTCCGGTGACGGCCGCGCCTCCCAGGCTTCAGCTGTCCGGGTGACCCCGTCACGCCGTCCGACGCGCCGGGTCCGGACCCGGTTCCCCTCCGCCGTCGTTCAGACGCGCAAGCCGCTGAACGGGGCGAACGGCAGGTTGCGGATCACGAACCAGACGACGAACACGACCGAAAACGCCAGGGGCGTCCAGCGCCAGTGCAGCCAGCTGGCGACCGCGCGGCCGCGCAGCCTGCCGACCGTCCACGCCGCCATGCTCCAGACGAACAGGAGCACGACGACGAACGACACCGCGTTGTAGTGCACGGCCGCGGGGATGTTCCCGTGCATCAGGCTGTACGCCATCCGCAGGCCGCCGCAGCCCGGGCAGTCGATCCCGAACAGCGCCTTGGTCGGGCAGACCGGCAGGAAGCCGCCCGGCGTCGTCGGGTCACCGGCCCAGACCACGGCGCAGCACACGCCGAGCCCGGCCACGACGGCGAGCGGCGCGCTCACCGCGCGCAGCTTGGCCCTGGCTCCCCGCGCCGGGTGCCCGGTGTAGACGGGGTGTCCGGTGTGGACGGTCGTCGTGGTCACGGCGTGTACCGGTCCGCGGAGACGCCGATCACGACCATCACCACGATGAAGGCGATGTAGAGCAGCAGGAGGATCCCGGTGGTGATGGCCGACCACATCGCCCACTTGCGGGCGTCGTCGGCGGCCTTCTGCGCCTCGGCGTGGAAGCCCTGGAACCAGAGTGAGCTGACCTGGCTCGACTTCACGATCGAGACGACACCCAGGGGCAGGCAGCACAGCACGGTGCTCAGGATCGCCCACACCATGTTGTTGTCCGGCGGTGGCCCGTAGTTCGGCGGCGGATAGCCGTAGCCGTAGCCGGGTGGCGGCCCGCCCGGGGGCGGGTACGGCGGCGGGTACTGGTCGGTCACCGGGTTCCTCCTGCTGCTCGGCTACGTCAGTATGACGACGACGTCGTGCCGAAGGTGAAGACACCGGCGATCGAGAGGATGACGACCAGCACGATCCACGCGACACCCACGACCGCCGAGATGATCGCCCACTTCTTGGCGGAGTCGGAGGCTTCCTGCGCGGCGGCGGTCTGGCCCTGCGCCCACAGCCCGTTCACCTTCGCGGCCTGCACGATCGACACGACGCCGAACGGGAGGCAGCAGAAGAGGGTGGTGAGGATGGCCCAGACGAGGTTGTTGCTCGGGGGCGGGCCCGGCTGGTAGCCACCCGGCTGCCCACCGGGGTAGTTCGGCTGGCCGCCGGGCTGGTTCGGCTGGTCGCCGGGGTAGTTGGGCATGCCCTGGCTGTCGGTCATGGTCGGTTGTTCCCCTTCGTCTTGCTCCGTGGACGACCACCGGTTCCGCGGGCCGCCCCGACCGGCCGCGGTGTGGTCGAAGCCGCGACTGTAGGGGGCGCCGCGGTCGCGCGTGCGGTGAATCCTCCCGCCGCGACCGAATCGAGACCAGGAATTCCGCTGATCATCCCCCGTCCGGGGAATGGCCGGGTCAGAAGCCCAGGCGGCGTAACTGACGGGGGTCGCGCTGCCACTCCTTGGCGACCTTGATGTGCAGGTCGAGGTAGACCTTCGAGCCGAGCAGCGCCTCGATGTTCTTGCGCGCGGTGGCGCCGACCTCGCGCAGCCGCTCGCCCTTGTGCCCGAGGATGATGCCCTTCTGGCTGGGGCGCTCGACGTAGAGGAACGCGTGCACGTCGATGAGGTCGTCCCGGCCTTCGCGCGGCAGCATCTCCTCGACGGTGACGGCGATCGAGTGCGGCAGCTCGTCGCGGACGCCTTCCAGCGCCGCTTCGCGGATCAGCTCGGCGACCAGCGTCTGCTCGGGTTCGTCGGTGAGCTCGCCGCCCGGGTAGAGCTGCGGGCCCTCGGGCAGCTTGCCGACGAGCAGGTCCGCGAGCGCGCCGACCTGGAAACCGTCCACTGCGGACACCGGGATCAGCTCGGCGAACTCCATGACGTTCTGCAGCGCCAGGAGCTGTTCGGCGACCTGCTGGGGCTGGACCAGGTCGGTCTTCGTGACGATGCCGATGACGGGCGTCCGCTTCGCGATCTTCTGCAGCTCCGCGGCGATGAACTTGTCACCGGGGCCGATCTTTTCGTTGGCCGGCACGCAGAACCCGACAACGTCCACTTCGGACCACGTCGTGTGCACGATGTCGTTGAGCCGCTCGCCCAGCAGCGTGCGCGGGCGGTGCAGGCCGGGGGTGTCGATGAGGACGAGCTGGGCGTCCTCCCGGTGCACGATGCCGCGGATCGCGTGACGCGTGGTCTGGGGCTTGCTGGAGGTGATCGCGACCTTGGTGCCGACCAGGGCGTTGGTCAGCGTCGACTTGCCCGCGTTGGGGCGGCCGACGAAGCAGGCGAAGCCGGAGCGGTGTTCGGTCATCGCTTCAGCACCTCGAGCACCGTGCCGTCCGGCGCGGCCAGGATGATCGGCGCGTACTTCGCGATGTCGCGCACGGCGTGCACGGACGCGCCCTTGAGCAGCCCCTCTTCGCTGACGACGGCGGCCGCTTCGATGCCTTCGGCGCCGCTGGAGAGCGCGGCGGCGACCGCGGCCTGGAGCGCGGTGAGCTTGAACGACGGCTGGTCGACCGTGCCCGCGGCGTAGGTCCGGCCGTCGGTGTCGCGGACCGCGGCGCCTTCGGGGGCCTGGATGCGGGCGCGCGAGGACCGGGCGAGGGTGACCAGCTTCTGGTCCTCCGCCTCGAGGTCAGGCATGTTCGACGCTCCTGTCGCGTTCGTCGGGGTGGGGCAGGCGCGTCCGGCGCCGGGTGGTGCGGTCGGCCGGGTCGGTCATCGCCTCGGCGTCGGCCGGGTGTACGACCACCGAGGTGATCCGCATGCGGCCGCGCCGGTCCTTGCCGCCTTCGGCGAAGAGCCGGAGGCCGGCGACCTCGGCTTCGGCCCCCGGTAGCGGGACCCTACCCAGTCGCTCCGCGAGCAGCCCGCCCACGGTCTCCACGTCGTGGTCTTCGAGGTCGATGCCGAACAGCTCGCCCAGGTCGTCGACGCCCATCCGGGACGACACACGCACGGCGCCGTCGTCGAGCTCCTCGACCTCGGGGCGCTCGTCGCCGTCGGACTCGTCGGTGATCTCGCCGACGATCTCCTCGATGACGTCTTCGATGGTGAGCAGGCCGGCGGTGCCGCCGTACTCGTCGACGGCGATCGCCATGTGGTTGTGCGAGCGCTGCATCTCCTTGAGCAGCTCGTCGAGCCGCTTGGAGTCGGGGACGAAGCCGGCCTCGTTCATCAGCGTGTCGACGACGGTGCTCGGGCCGTCCGGATCCATGTACGCGGCCATGAGGTCCTTGATGTTGACCACGCCGACGATGTCGTCGACCGACTCGTCGATCACCGGGACCCGGGTGAAGCCGGTGCGCAGCGCCAGCGCGAGGGCCTGCCGGACGGTCTTGGTGCGCTCGATCCAGACGATCTCGGTGCGCGGCACCATGACCTCGCGCGCGATGGTGTCGCCCAGCTCGAACACCGAGTGGATCATCTCGCGCTCGGAGTCCTCGACGACCCCGCGTTCCTGCGCGAGGTCGACGAGCTCGCGCAGCTCGACCTCGGAGGTGAACGGGCCTTCGCGGAAGCCCTGGCCGGGCGTGATGGCGTTACCGATGAGGATCAGCAGCCGGGACAGCGGCCCGAGGACCGACCCGAGGACGCGGACGGGCCCGGCGACGTAGCGGCCGATGCGGTAGGGGTGCTGGCGGCCGAGGGTGCGCGGGCCGACGCCGATGAGGACGTAGCTGACGACGACCATGACGACCGCCGCGACGAGCACGGCCACGCCGAGCGGGCGGAGCCGGGTGCCGACGAACACCGTGACCAACACGGTGGCCGTGAGCTCGCAGCCGAGGCGGAGCAGGAGCAGCAGGTTGATGTGCCGGCGGCGTTCGGCGACGACGGCGGCGAGGTGGCGGGCGCCGGGCAGCCCGAGCCGGGCGAGGCCTTCGGCCCGGGCCTGCGACACGGTGCTGATGGCGGCGTCGGCCGCCGCGAACACGCCCGCGAGGAGCACGAGCGCGATCGCGAAGAGGAGCTGGACCATGGCTGGCGCCTAGGGCGTTTCCCCGGTGGGTGGCTCCCCGGCCGGCGCGACGCCCGCGTCGAGCCCGGCGATGCCGAGCACGCGGTCGTCGGTGTTGCGCTGGGCGTCCCGCTTCTCCAGCGCGGAGACGGCGTCCTGGTACTCGCCGAGGATGCGCTTCTGGAGGGCGAACATCTCGCGTTCCTCGGCGGGTTCGGCGTGGTCGTAGCCGAGGAGGTGGAGGCAGCCGTGCACGGTGAGCAGGTGCAGCTCGTCGATCAGCCGGTGCCCCGCCGTCTTGGCCTGGTCCTTCGCGAACGCCGGGCAGAGCACGATGTCCCCGAGCAGCGCCGGCGACGCGTCGGGCGCGTCCGGGCGGCGGGAGGAGTCGAGCTCGTCCATCGGGAAGGCCATGACGTCGGTGGGCCCGGGCAGGTCCATCCAGCGTTCGTGCAGGTCTTCCATCACGTCGAGGGTGACGAGCAGGATGGACAGCTCGGCGAGCGGGCTGACCTCCATCTTGTCGAGGGCGTAGCGGGCCGCCGAGACGATGGACGTCTCGTCGACGTCGACGCCGGACTCGTTGGCGATCTCGATGCTCACCGCCGGTTGCCCTTCCAGCCGTTGCCCTGCTGCTGGTCCTGGGCGTCCTGCACGGCCTGCCACTTCTCGTAGGCGTCGACGATGTCGCCGACGAGCTTGTGCCGGACGACGTCCTGGCTGGTCAGCTCGGAGAAGTGCAGCCCCTCGACCGAGCCCAGGATGTCGCGGACGACCCGCAGGCCGCTGCGCTGCCCGTTCGGCAGGTCGACCTGGGTGATGTCGCCGGTGACGACGATCTTGGAGCCGAAGCCGAGGCGGGTGAGGAACATCTTCATCTGCTCGGGCGTGGTGTTCTGGGCCTCGTCGAGGATGATGAAGGCGTCGTTCAGCGTGTTGTGCGTCAGCAGGTGGTCCTCGGTGACGTACAGCGAGTCCTCCGCCGCGACCTGGATGCAGACGGTTTCCGCGCGACCGGCCGGTTCGATGCTCTCGATGAACCGCATCGGCCGCCCGCCGCCGCTCGCCCGGTACTTGACCCGCTTGCGGTCGAGACGGAACGGCTCGACACCTTCGGGAAGCCGGATATCGAGGATGTGAGCGTCGTGCCGGTGGCCGACGTCACGCCCGTTCGCCCGCCCCGGCTTGCGGCCGAGAGCGACGCGGCTGCGGACATGGGCGACGCCACCGAGCGAGCGCACGAGGTGGATCACGTCGTCGCGGAGGCGAGCCGAGGTCGTCGTGTACTGGACACGGCACGTGCGGCCGAGCTGCGTGACCGGACCGCCGTCCGAGTCGAGGAGTCCCTGGAGAACAGCGAGCCGGACAGCCGCGGAGTTCCGGAGGTAGACCTCGGGGACGAACTTCGTCTGCGAACGCGTTCCGAGCAGGTCCAGGACGCGCAGCACGGACGTGACCGGGTTTTCCAGGGTGATCACATCACCCGGCTGCCGCGCCCGGTTGAGGATGTAGTCGGGACCTTCCTTGTGCCGCACGACGACGCCGGGCAGTGCCGCACCGAGTGCGAGCGCCAGCTCGGGATCCTCGGTCGCGAAACTGGGCGTGGTCGAGCCCGTGAGGCAGCCGTCGCCGAGCAGCAGACCCAGTGCATAAGGGTCCATCGGGACCTCGCGCTCGGGGTGGCACACCGGGGCCGTCAGCATCGGAAGCTCGTATCGGCGGGCGTGTGCGGCCCGGAGCTTGCCGATCATTTCCTTGGTCTCGAGCACTCGCCAAGGCTTGTTCCGGCGCTTGTCGGACGCTGTCCGGACCGTCCAGAGGTGCTCGCCGCAGCAAAGCGTCGACGAGCCGTCGCTCGCGGTGAGCCGGTAGACGTCCTTTTCCCCCTGCGGGTACACACCGAGAACCGGAGTCGGTTCACCGTTGGAGCCGACCACCAGGTCGCCGACTTCCAGTTCACCGATCGGACGCCAGCCATCCGGCGTCAGCACAGGCGTGTCGACCGGCTGCGCGCGGCCGCGCATGTAGGCCAGCGGCGCGATCTCGATGGTGCCGGCCTGCATGAGCCGCGGGATCGACTCGGGTTCGACCATGTCGTGCAGCGCGTCGTAGAGCGGCCGCAGGTAGGGGTCGATCTTTTCGTTCAGGGTGCCCGGCAGGTACCCGAGGCGCTCGCCGGCTTCGACGGCCGGGCGGGTCAGCACGATGCGCGTGACCTGCTTCGCCTGGAGGGCCTGGACGGCCTTGGCCATGGCGAGGTAGGTCTTGCCGGTGCCGGCCGGGCCGATGCCGAAGACGACGGTGTGCTTGTCGATGGCGTCGACGTAGCGCTTCTGGTTGAGCGTCTTGGGCCGGATGGTCTTGCCGCGGCGGGAGACGATGTTGAGGCTGAGGACCTCGGCCGGCGAGGCGTCGCCGGTGCTCAGCATCCCGATGGTGCGGCGGACGGTGTCCGGGCCGACCTGCTGCCCGCCGGTGGCGAGGGTGACCAGGTCGGCGAAGACGCGTTCGGCGAAGGCGACGTCGGCGGGGGTGCCGGTCAGGGTGACCTCGTTGCCGCGCACGTGCACGTCGGCGGCGAGGAGCTCCTCGGCGACACGCAGGTTCTCGTCGCGGGAGCCGAGCAGGCTGAGGGCGGCGGCGTCGGGGATCGGGAACCGGGACTGTGCTGCCTGGGCGGCGCTGTCGTCGGTCTTGGGGACGTCTCCGGGGACGTCGGGTCGGGCGGCTCCACCCGGTGCGGTTCCGGCCACGTGGCCTCGGCCCTGCTTTCTCGGTGAGGGACTACGGACCCCACCGATGCTACTGGCACCCCCCGACAAGACGCAGGCCGGTTTCCCGACTCACCCCGCGTGAGCTCCGAAGAAGCCGAGCGGCTCCCCACCCAGCACGTGGGCGTGCACATGGAAGACGGTCTGCCCGGCATCGGAGTCGGTGTTGAAGACGACGCGATACCCACTGGAGACGATGCCCTCGATCTCGGCAACCTTGCGAGCGGTGGCAACAACATCACTCAGCAGGCCGGGATCAGCAGCAGCAAGCTCCCCAAGGTTCCGATAACGAGTCTTGGGCACAACGAGCACATGCACCTTCGCCTGAGGCCGAATATCCCGAAACGCAAAGGTGGAAGCATCCTGATACACAACATCAGCAGGAATCTCACCAGCAATGATCCGCTCAAAGAGGGTCTCATCGTCACTCATGCGACGCACCCTACCGACCCCACGCCGCGAGCAACGAACGCAACAAGCAAGCGGGCAACCACACGCTGCGAGACGGCCGAAGGCCGCCGAGCAAAGCAAGGCGCCTTTTGAACAGAAGAAAGACAAAACCCGCGGGGGTCCGGGGCTCGCCCCGGCTGGGGGTCTGGGGGTTTGACCCCCAGAAGACACAACGAACGCGAAGGCGTACCGAACGAGCGAAGCGAGGAAGGAACGCCGCGGAGCGGTAGATCCTGGGGGTCGATCTACCGCATCCGCGGCTCCGCCGGACCGAGGGGGGAGGTGCCCGGCGGGGTCTGTGTCTTCCCAGTGGCGCGCCTAAACGGTGCGTGGCGCGTTAGTAAACGAGAGTAACGGGTCGGAGTGTGATCGCGCCATAACTGGGCGCAAAATGTGGCCTCTTTTTTGTGGTGATCTTTTCAGTGCCAGCGGGTGGTGAGGGCGCCGAGCGCGCCGAGGGCGACGGCCGCGGCGGTGGAGGTGCGCAGGACCGTCGTGCCGAGGCGGACGGCTCGGGCGCCGGCTTCGCGCAGGGTGTGGAGCTCTTCGTCGGTGATGCCGCCTTCGGGGCCGACGACGAGCAGGAGGTCGCCGGTGTCGGGGAGCTCGAGGTCGGCCAGCCGGTCCTCGACGTCGGATTCGAGGACGATGACCAGGGACATCGTCGTGGCGAGGCCGGCGAGCTCGCGGGTGCCGACGGGTTCGGTGACGTCGGGGACGTGGGCGCGGCGGGCTTGTTTCGCGGCGGCGCGGGCGGTGGCGCGCCAGCGGGCGAGGGCCTTGTCACCCCGGCCGCCGTCGTCCCACTTGGTGACACTGCGGGCGGCGCGCCAGGGCACGATCGCGTCGACGCCGGCTTCGGTGGCGAGCTCGACGGCGAGTTCGCCACGGTCGCCCTTGGCGAGGGCCTGGGCGACGACGACGCGCAGGGCCGGGGGTTCCTCGGTCCAGCTCTCCTCGACCGTGAGGTTCAGCTGGGCGTCGCGGCCCGGCTGGACGGCGTCGACGACGCAGCGGGCCATCGTGCCGGCGCCGTCGGAGAGGACGAGCCGCTCCCCCGCGCGCAGGCGCCGGACGGTCGCCGCGTGCCGGGCTTCCTCGCCGTCGAGGACCGTGCTCCCCGAGGCGGGCACGGAGGCGGCGAGGAAGACCGGCAGGGTGGTGTCGGGCACGGGTCAGCGGTGGTTCTTGGCGCGCAGCTTGGAGAACAGGCCGCCGTGCTTGCTGCCGTTGGACGCCAGCGTGGGCACTTCCTCACCGCGCTGCTGGGCGAGCTCGACCAGCAGGTCGCGCTGGGCTTCGTCGAGCTTGGTCGGGACGACGACGTCGATGTGGACGTGCAGGTCGCCGCGGCCGTCGACGCGGCCGGAGGACCGCAGCCGGGGCATGCCCTTGCCGGTGAGGACGAGCTCGGCGTTGGGCTGGGTGCCCGGTTCGACGTCGAGCTCGTAGTCGCCGTCGACCAGCGTCGCGATCGGCACGGTGGCGCCGAGCGCCGCGGTGGTCATCGGGATGCGGAAGTTGCAGTGCAGGTCGTGGCCCTGCCGGACGAAGACCTCGTGCGGGGTCTCGTCGATCTCGACGTACAGGTCGCCGGCCGGGCCGCCACCGGGGCCGACCTCGCCCTGGCCGGACAGCCGGATGCGCATGCCGTCGCCGACGCCCGGCGGGATCTTGGCGGTGACGTTGCGGCGGGCGCGGATGCGGCCGTCGCCGCCGCACTGGCGGCAGGGGTCGGGGATGACCTCGCCGAAGCCGCGGCAGACCGGGCACGGGCGGGCCGTGACGACCTGGCCCAGGAAGGACCGCTGCACGGACTGGACCTCGCCGGCGCCGCCGCAGGTGTCGCACGTCTTGACGCCGGTGCCCTCGGTGGTGCCGGCGCCGCGGCAGAGGTCGCAGACGATCGCCGTGTCGACGGCGATCTCCTTGTCGACCCCGGTGGCGCACTCCTCGAGGGAGAGGCCGAGCCGGATGAGGGCGTCGGAGCCGGGCTGGACACGGCTGCGCGGACCGCGCCCGCGGCCGCCGCCACCGCCGCCCGCGGCGCCGAAGAACGCGTCCATGATGTCGCCGAGGCCGCCGAACCCGGCGAACGGGTCGCCGCCGCCCCCGCCGCGCGCGCCGCCGTCCATCGGGTCGCCGCCGAGGTCGACGATCTTGCGCTTCTGCGGGTCGGACAGCACCTCGTAGGCCGTCGTGACCTCGCCGAACCGGTGCTGGGCGTCTTCCGACGGGTTGACGTCGGGGTGCAGCTCCCTGGCCAGCTTCCGGTACGCGCGCTTGATGTCCTGGTCGCTCGCGTTCTTCGCCACCCCGAGGATGCCGTAGTAGTCCCTCGCCACCGTCTCTGCTTCTCCTTCTGCTCTGCCCGGCTCAGCGGCCGTGCAGGATCTGCCCCACGTAGTTGGCGACCGCGCGCACCGCGGCGATCGTGCCGGGGTAGTCCATCCGGGTCGGGCCGACCACCCCCATGCCGCCGAGCACCATGTCCTGGCCGTACCCGATGGAGACGACCGAGGTGCTGCGCATCTGCTCGTCCTCATTTTCCTCACCGATGCGGACCGTGATCGCACCGGGGTTGCGCGCGGCGGCCAGGAGCTTCAGTACGACGACCTGTTCCTCGAGGGCTTCGAGGACCTGGCGCAGTGATCCGGGGAAGTCGGCGACGTTGCGCGTGAGGTTCGCGGTGCCGCCCAGGACCAGGCGTTCTTCGGGGTGTTCGGCCAGTGACTCGACGAGGACCGTGGTGACGCGGATGAGCGCGTCGCGCAGCCCGCCGGGCGCCTGGTCGGGCAGCTCGGCGACGCGCGCCGCCGCTTCGTTGAGCCGCCGGCCGGACATGGCCGTGTTGAGCACGGACCGCAGCCGGGCCACGTCGTCTTCGGTGACGACGTCGCCGAGGTCGACCGTGCGCTGGTCGACCCGGCCGTTGTCGGCGATCAGCACCAGCATCAGCCGCGCCGGGGTGAGCGGCACCACCTCGAGGTGGCGCACCTTGGCGTTGGTCAGCATCGGGTACTGGACGACGGCGACCTGCCGGGTCAGCTGCGCGAGCAGCCGCACCGAGCGGCGGAGGACGTCGTCGAGGTCGGTGCCGCTGTCGAGGAAGGTGGTGATGGCCCGGCGCTCGGCGGCGCTCAGGGGCTTGATCTCGGAAAGCCGGTCGACGAAGAGCCGGTAGCCCTTGTCGGTCGGCACCCGGCCGGCGCTGGTGTGCGGCTGGGTGATGTAGCCCTCTTCTTCGAGGGTGGCCATGTCGTTGCGCACGGTGGCGCTCGAAACGCCCAGGTTGTGCCGCTCGACGATCGCCTTGGACCCGACCGGCTCCTGGTTGGAGACGTAGTCGGCCACGATCGCGCGCAGCACGTCGAAGCGGCGTTCGTCCGCGTTGGCCACCGGTTCCTCACCCACTTCGCTCGCTGCTCATCCCGAGTTTACGGAAACCTGAGCGAGAGGTGCTCAACGCGGGCGGCTCAGCGCGGCACGGCCCCGGAGAGCCCGTCGAACTCGGCGCCGGAAGCAAGGGTCAGGCCAGAACGCTCGGCGCAGGTCGTCGTGAGTGTTTTTTAGTGTTAGAACCCTAAAAAACACTCACGACAAGCCGTGCTCAGGAGTTGCGCGGGAAGCCCAGGTTCACCCCGGCGTGCGAGTGGTCCGGCCAGCGCGACGTCACGACCTTCGTCCGCGTGAAGAAGTGGAACCCCTCCGGCCCGTACGCGTGGCTGTCGCCGAACAGCGAGTCCTTCCAGCCGCCGAACGAGTAGTAGCCGACCGGGACCGGGATGGGCACGTTGACACCCACCATGCCGACCTCGACCTCGTTCTGGAACCGGCGGGCCGCGGCGCCGTCGCCGGTGAAGATCGCCGTGCCGTTGCCGTACGGGTTCGCGTTGATCAGCGCCAGCGCGTCGTCGTAGGACGCCGTGCGCGCGACCGCGAGCACCGGGCCGAAGATCTCGTCGGTGTAGATCGACATCTCCGGGCGGACGTGGTCGAACAGCGTCGGGCCGAGCCAGAAGCCGTCCGACGAACCCGGCACCTCGACGCCCCGGCCGTCGACCACGAGCGACGCGCCCGCCTCGACCCCGGCGTCCACATAGGACTCGACGCGCCGGTGGTGCGCGGCGGTCACCAGCGGCCCCATCTCCGACGACGGGTCACGGCCGTCGCCGACCTTCAGCCGGGAGATCCGCTCGGCGATCTTCGCGACCAGCTCGTCGCCGACCGGGTCGACCGCCACGACCACCGACACCGCCATGCAGCGCTCGCCCGCCGAGCCGAAGCCGGCCGACACCGCGGCGTCGGCGGCCAGGTCGAGGTCGGCGTCCGGCAGCACGACCATGTGGTTCTTCGCGCCGCCGAGGGCCTGCACGCGCTTGCCGTTGCGGGTGCCGGTTTCGTAGACGTAGCGCGCGATCGGCGTCGACCCGACGAACGAGATCGCCTTGACGTCCGGGTGCTCCAGCAGCCCGTCGACGGCGACCTTGTCGCCGTGCAGCACGTTGAGCACGCCCGCGGGCAGGCCGGCTTCGGCGAACAGCTCCGCGAGGAACACCGCTGCCGACGGGTCCTTCTCACTCGGCTTGAGCACGACGGTGTTTCCGCAGGCCAGCGCGTTGGGGACGAACCACAGGGGCACCATGGCCGGGAAGTTGAACGGCGAGATCACCCCGACCACGCCGAGCGGCTGGGCGATCGAATAGACGTCGACGCCGGTCGAGGCGTTCTCGCTGAATCCGCCCTTCAACAGCTGCGCGGCGCCGCACGCGAACTCGACGTTCTCGATCGCGCGCGCGATCTCGCCCGCCGCGTCCGACTCGACCTTGCCGTGCTCGCTCGTGACGATCTTGGCCAGCTCGTGCTTGCGGGCGGAGAGCAGCTCGCGGAAGGCGAACAGCACCCGCGTCCGCCCGGCGAGCGACGTCCCGCGCCAGCCCGGCAGCGCGGCCGTCGCGGCGGCGACGGCCTCGTCGACCTCCGCCTGCCCGGCGAAGTCGACCTGGCCCCGGACTTCGCCGGTGGCGGGGTCGAACACTTCGCCGGAACGCTCGGTCGGCCCCGCGAACAGCTTGCCGTCGATCCAGTGGGTGATGCGGTCGGTCACGACGGTGCGCTCCTTCGGTCGGGGACGTCTCCTGCGAGTGTCCGGGCGCGCGCCACGCGGACGCCATCGACAACGTGTACGGACTCCGCGTCCCGGCCGTACAGTCTGTCCCTGCCGATCATTCGCGAGGAGCCATGTACCCGACCGTCGCCGAGGTGCTCGCGCTGCCGGTGCTGCGCCAGGGGCGCCCGCACGTCGTCGCCGGGGTCGCCGGCCTGGACGCGCCGGTGCGCTGGGCGCACGTCGCCGAGATCGCCGACATCGCGCACCTGCTGCGCGGCGGCGAGCTGGTGCTGACGACCGGCGTCGCGCTGCCCGACGACGGCCCGTCGCTGGCCCGGTACGTCGCCGACCTGGCCGGGGTCGGCGCGGCCGGCCTGGTGATCGAGCTGGTCCGGCACTGGAGCGACAAGCTGCCCGCCGCCCTGGTCGAGGCGGCCGAGGAACACGGCCTGCCGCTGGTCACGCTCTCGCGCGAGACGCGGTACGTGAGCGTCACCGAGGCGGTGAACGGCCAGATCGTCGACGCCCAGGTCGCCGAGCTGCGCGCCGCCGAGCGGGTGCACGAGACGTTCACCGCGCTGACGGTCGCGGGCGCCGAACCCGGCGTGGTGCTGGCCGAGGTCGCGCGGCTGACCGAGCAGCCGGTGGTGCTGGAGACGCTGGCGCACGAGGTGCTCGCCTACGACGCCGCGGGCGCCGACCCGGCCGAGCTGCTCGCGGGCTGGCCGGGCCGCTCGCGCGTGGTCCAGGTCGGCGAGCGGACCGGTTACCACCCCGGGTCGGGCTGGCTGGTCACCGTGGTCGGCGCGCGCGGGCACGACTGGGGACGGCTGGTCGTCGTCTGCGCGGACCCGCCGCCGCACCGCCACCGGGTGGTCGCCGAGCGGGCCGCGTCCGCGCTGGCCGTGCACCGGCTGGTCGCCAAGGAGACCGACGGGCTCGAACGGCAGGCCCACCGCGCGGTGCTCGCCGAGCTGCTGACCTCGCCGGCGCCGTCGGCGGAGCTGCTGGCGCGCGCCTCGGCGCTGGCCGTGCCGCTCACCGGGCGGCAGCTGGTCGGGCTGGCGGTGCGGCCGCGCCTGGCCGGCAACCGTCCCGCGCTCTCCACGCCGCCGGTGCTGCGCGAGCTGGCCGAGGCCACGGTGCTCGCGGCGCGCCGCGCGAAGGTGTCGGCGCTGGTGGCGACCGACGACCTCGGCGTCCGGGCGCTGCTCGCGCTGTCCCCGGAGGCGAACGCCGACACCGTGCTGCACCGGCTCGCCACCGACGTCCACGAGGCCCGCGGCAGCGCGCCGGGCGTGCTGGCGGTCGGCACGACGGTGCTGACGCCGGCCGAAGCGGGCCGCACGCTGCTGGAAGCCGGGCAGGTCGCGGCCGCGGCCCTGGGCTCGGGCGAGGAGCGGGTGGTGCACCGGCTCTCCGACGTCCGGCTGCGGGGCCTGCTGCACCTGCTGGCGGGCGACGAGCGGGTCACGGCGTTCGCGGTGCGGGAGCTCGGGCCGCTGCTGCAGCGCGACGCGGCTTCGGGCAGCCGGCTGGTGCAGGCGTTGCGCCACTACTGCGCGCAGGGTGGCAACAAGTCGGCGGCGGCCGTCGCGGCGCACACCTCGCGGACGGCGTACTACCAGCAGCTCGCCCGGATCGAGCAGGTCCTCGGCGTCCGGCTGGAGGACCCGGAGTCGATGCTCTCGCTGTACGTCGCGCTCCTGGCCCTGGACATCACCCGGCCGAGCGAAGAAGACTCACCCGGACGGGGAGCACAGTGATCGGGTCCGGGCTGCCGATGGAACCGATATGGCCCTCCTCCCCCTTGCTGCCTGCCTGATGAGCCTGAGCTGCCTCGCGCCCGCGCAGCCGCCGGCGTCGACGCTGCAGCTCAGCAGCCACGACACCGCCAACCGGATCGGCTCGGTGGTGCTGACCTGCGACCCGACCGGCGGCACGCACCCGAAGCGCGACAACGCGTGCGCGGTCCTTTCCGGCGCCGGCGGCGACTTCACGAAGATCACGCCGCGGCACCAGGCGTGCACGCTGATCTACGCCCCGGTCGACGTCACGGTGGTCGGTTCCTGGCGCGGCAAGCCGGTTTCGTTCCGCACGACGTTCCCGAACCGCTGCGTCGCCAACCGCGATTCGGACGACGTCTTCGCGTTCTGAGTGCCGGGGCGCGGAAGCCGCCGGGCCGCCCCCACGACGACCCGGTGACTTCCGCGCACCGTTGTTCATTACGCAACGGACCCCGGTTCGGTTCAGGTGCACCGGCCGAGCGGGACGTCCCGCGCCGACGCGCGGCTCAGGTTCCAGGCCGGCCAGCCGTCCGGCGTGTCGCCGTCGAGGACCTGCCGCAGCACGCACGTCCGCAGCGGCTCCGGCAGCCGCGCCGACACCACCGGGACGACATCGGCGGAGAAGCCGGCGAGATAGTCGTGGTCCAGCGGCTTCCCGGCGGCGGCGCGGTCGAGGTTCTCGTTCGCGATCAGCCGTTCGGGATCGAGGACGGCCAGCGTCAGCAGCGCCGCGGCCGCGGTGCCGATCGCCGCGCGGGGCAGCCAGGTCGAGCGCAGCTTGACCAGCGACGCGCACACCAGCACGAACACCGCGCCGAACCAGAGCTCGCAGACCTCGACGAGCAGCCGGAGCACGGTGAAGCCGTAGGCCTGCTGGTAGGTCCACATGCGACTCAACGCCGACCCGACGAGCACCAGGCTCAGCGCGCTGAGCGCCCCGAGCAGGACACGCTGCCGGAGCCGGTCGCCCTTGGTCGTGTCCGGCGCCCAGCGCAGGGCCGCGGTGACGATGGCGAGCGTAAGGACGGTGACGGCGCACAGCTGCCAGAAGCCACTGCGGGCGTACTCGGCCGCGGTCAGGTTGCTGGTGCGCAGGACGTATTCGGTGCCGCCGAAGAGCACGACCAGCCGGACGCCGACGAAGACGCTGAAGAGCAGGACGAGAACGGTGAGCGGGACCGTCCATTCCAGACCGTGTTGTGTCCTTCGTGGACGGTCGTTCGAAGACCTTTGCGGTGGCGCGGCGAGGAAGTAACAAGCGCCGGAGACCAGCAGCGCGACAGCGGCGAACACGAGGCACCAGCGCACGAGGGTCGCGAGGCTCAGGTCGGGGATCATGGCGTTGACGATGGCGGCGAAGGCGGCGTCGGCGCTGGCCAGGAGGGGGACAAAAACGGCCACGATCGCGGCGGTGGCCAGCACGGCAAGAGCGATCCGGCGTGCGACGCCGTCCCGCCGGGCCGTGAACCGCCCGACCCCGCGCCCGGCCCACGGGATCGCGCGGAGAGCTTCGACGGGCACGGCGAACATGTCGTAGAGGAAGGTGTTGACGGTCCGCTTCCCGACCACGGCAAGGGATCCGGTGACGGCGGCGGCGAGGACGCAGAGGACGAAGAGCCACCCGGAGGCGCGAATGGCGCCCATGCCGAGGAGGGCGAGGGTGAGGAGCGCCCAGCCGGCGCTGACCCAGGTGAAGGGTTGAGCGGCGCTTTGGTCCCTCGACCGCCGATCGGCGACAAAAACGGCTGCGGTGACGGCGATCCCGGAGAGAAGCCAGCCGATCCCGGGCCGATCGACGGGGAGAACGAGGGCGGCGGCTACTCCGGCGAGCCCGGCAGCGGGAAGGACGGCGGGAGGAAGGGGAATTACGACCGACTTCGGCGGCGGGAGCTGCCGGAGGAGAAGAGGAGGTGCGGCTACGGCGACCCCGCCTGCCGGCGCTCCGGTGGAAACCCCACCAGCTCGGATAGGTCCGCCGGACGGCTTGCCATCCGCCACGCCGACCGGCGCGCCACCGCCCGCCGAGCTTCGCCCACCACCGACGCGCTCGCCAGCTGAGGCACCACCGCCACCGCCCGCCAAGCCTCCCCCACCGCCAGCGCGCCCGCCAGCTGAGGCACCACCGCCACCGCCCGCCGAGCTTCGCTCACGACCAGCGCGCCCGCCGACCGAGGCGCCACCACCCGCGCTCGCCGAGCCTCCCCGACCACCGGCGACCCCACCGCCCGAGGCGTCACCGCCCGCCGAGCCTCCCCCGCCGGCGCGCCCACCAACCGAAGCACCAGCCACCCCTCCCTCCACATCGGCACGCGCCGCGGCTCCCGGCCGCCGTTTCCCCCGCGGCACGCCCGGTTCCCCGGGCTCACCAAACCTGCTCTTCGGCATCTCGCCTGCTTTCTAGTCAGCATTTCCCGCACACAAGTTCGCTTTTGCAAATACCCGCAGCGTGTCAACCCACCACCCGAGCCGAAAGCGCTAAATCGTCGGAAGGCTCACCCGGATCCGGCACCCCGGCGCCGAATCCACGACCCCGATGGTCCCGCCGTGCAGATCCACGGCCCACCGAGCTATCGCCAGCCCCAACCCCGTCCCACCCCCGGTCGGACGCTCGCCACGCGTGAACCGCTCGAACACCCGGACCCGATCGGCCGGGGCGATGCCCGGGCCCTCGTCGCACACCTCGATGCGCACCTCGCCCGGGCGCACCTCCGCCGTCACGCGGACCGAGCCGCCCGCCGGGCCGTGGCGGGCCGCGTTCTCCAGGAGGTTCGCCACCACCTGGAACAGCCGGCCGCGGTCCGCGAACACCGTCGCGTCCGGCGGGGACACCGCCACCTCGAAGCTCACCCCGCGCACCAACGCGGCCTCGGACACCGCCTCCGACAGCAGCTCCGCCACCGGGAACGTCGTCTTGTGCAGCGGGATCGCCCCCGCGTCCAGGCGCGACAGGTCCAGCAGCTCGTCCACCAGCGTCGCCAGGCGCTCGGTCTGCTGCAGCGCCGTCTTCAGCGTCGCCGGGTCCGGGTCCTCGACGCCGTCGACTAGGTTCTCGAGCACTCCGCTCAACGCCGTGATCGGTGTGCGCAGCTCGTGCGACACGTTCGCCACCAGCTCACGGCGCTGCCGGTCCGCGTCGCCGAGGTCGCCGGCCATCTGGTTGAACGCGCGGGCCAGCGTTCCCACCTCGTCGCGGGTCGTCGCGCGGATGCGCCGTGTGTAGTCGCCCTTGGCCATCGCGCGCGCCGCCGCCGTCATCTCGCGCAGCGGCCGGGTCATCCCGTGGGCCAGGACCTGCGACAACACCAGGGCCAGCACCATCGCCGTGATCGTGGTCCGCGGCGGCAGCCAGCCGATCTGCCAGTTGAAGAACGCGAACGCGACGCCGCCCGAAGCGACCATCAGGATCGCCAGCTTCAGCTTGATCGACCGGATCCGGTCCAGCGGCCGCGGAACGAGGTTCACGATCACGCCTCCAACGCGTAGCCGACACCGTGCACCGTGCGGATGAGGTCGGCGCCGAGCTTCCGCCGCAGCGCCTTGATGTGGCTGTCCACCGCCCGCGTCCCCGCGGAGGTGCCGTGGACGTCCCAGTCCCACACCTCCGACAGCAGCCGTTCCCGCGGCTGCACGACCCGTGGCCGGCGCGCGAAGTGCACCAGCAGGTCGAACTCGATCGGCGTCAGCTGCGCCGCCACCCCCGCCCGCGCGACGCGCCGCTGGTCGACGTCGATCTCGAGGTCGCCGAGCACGATCCGGGCGCCGTGCCCGGACGAAGACCGCTCGACCCGCCGCAGCAGCGCGTGCACCCGCGCCGTGAGCACCCGCATCGAGAACGGCTTCGTGAGGTAGTCGTCGGCGCCGACCCCCAGCCCGACCAGCATGTCCGTCTCGTCGGCCCGCGCGGTCAGCATGAGCACGGGCACCGGCCGCCGCCCCTGGATCCGGCGGCAGACCTCCAGGCCGTCGAACCCCGGGAGCATCACGTCCAGCACGACGAGGTCCGGCTCCGCGGCCGCTTCCGCCTCGACCGCGGCCGGCCCGTCGTGGGCGACGTCCACGGTGAACCCTTCGGCCCGCAGCCGGGCCGTGATCGACGCGGCGATCGTGACGTCGTCCTCGACGACCAGCACCCGTCTTGCTCCCGGTTCCATGGTCACGACCTTAAGCACCCCCGGTGGAGACGGTTCGCGTGAAGTGTGGAGATCCTGTGGAGACGTTTCACCCGCTTTTCCGGTTCGTGACGAGCGGATGTGTGACGCAGGTCATGCACTTCGACGCCCGTTCGCGCAATCGACAGACTGCACTCCTGATCAGGGAAGAGTGAACAGTCTGCCGTTGCCCCGGCGATGACCAGGCGCGCAGGATGCCGCAATGGCGCCGACACCCGCAGACCAGCGCGTGCACGACGACGGCCGGGTCGAGCTCGACCCCGCCGACGCCGGGTCTCTCGAAGGCAGCCGGTTCTTCAACGAAGAGCTGGCCCCCGTCCCCGTCGCAAAGCGGACCTGGACCACTTACAACTACTTCGCGCTCTGGATGGGGATGGCCCACAACATCCCCAGCTACGCCCTGGCCGCGTCGCTGATCGCGCTCGGCATGAACTGGGTGCAGGCGCTCATCACGATCACGATCGGCAACCTGGTCGTGCTCGCGCCGATGCTGCTCAACAGCCACGCGGGCACGAAGTACGGCATCCCGTTCCCGGTGTTCGCCCGCGCGTTCTACGGCCTGCGCGGCGCCAACCTGGCCGCGCTGCTGCGCGCGTTCATCGCGTGCGGCTGGTTCGGCATCCAGACCTGGGTCGGCGGCGAGGCCATCTACGTCATCCTCGGGCGCCTGCTCGGCTCGTGGTGGCGGGACGCGCCGGAGGTCGCCGGGCAGCACTGGACGCTGTGGCTGTCGTTCGTGGTCTTCTGGATCGGCCAGATGCTGATCATCTGGCGCGGCATGGAGGCGGTCCGCCGGTTCGAGAACTGGACGGCGCCGCTGGTGTCCGTCGGCTTCCTGATCATGCTCGGGTACGTGCTGGTCAAGGCGGGCGGGCTCGGCCCGATCCTGTCCGACGGCGGCAAGCTCGGCTGGGGCCCGGACTTCTGGAAGGTGTTCGCGCCGTCACTGATGGCGATGATCGCCTTCTGGTCGACGCTCTCGCTGAACATGCCGGACTTCACGCGCTTCGGCGGCAGCCAGCGCAAGCAGGTCCGCGGCCAGATCCTCGGCCTGCCGACGACGATGACGTTCATCGCGATCGTCGCCATCCTGACCACGTCCGGCGGGCACGTGCTCTACGGCGAGGACATCTGGGACCCGGCGCAGCTGGCCGACAAGTTCACCAGCCCCGTCGTGGTGGTCGTCGCGCTGGTCGCGCTGGTGCTCGCCACGATTTCGGCGAACCTGGCGGCCAACGTCGTCAGCCCGTCCTACGACTTCTCCAACGCCTTCCCGAAGAAGATCACGTTCGCGGTCGGCGGCGGCATCACCGGGGTCATCGGCATCCTGATCCAGCCGTGGCGCCTCTACTCCGACCCGAACATCTACATCTTCGCCTGGCTCGGCTTCTACGGCGGCCTGCTCGGCGCGGTCGCCGGCGTGCTCGTCGCGGGCTACTGGGTGATCGCCCGCACCCAGCTCAAGCTGAAGGACCTCTACACACCCGATGGGGTGTATTGGTTCTCCGGCGGCTGGAACTGGCGCGCGCTGGTCGCGACGCTGGTGGGAGCCGTCCTCGCGGTCGGCGGCGCGTATGGCGGGCCGTTCCCCGACGGCGGGCTGATCCCGTTCCTCAAGCCGCTTTACGACTACAACTGGGTGGTCGGCTTCGTCGGCGCGCTCGTCGTCTTCGCCGCCCTGTCCCGTTCCACGACCAAGGAGGTAGCCAGTGACCACGGTCCGAGCCGGATTGATCCAGCAGCGGTGGACGGGTGACAAGGAGTCCATGATCAAGGCGGCGGTCGACCACATCGCCACCGCCGCCTCGCAGGGCGCCCAGGTCGTCTGCCTGCAGGAGCTGTTCTACGGCCCCTACTTCTGCCAGGTGCAGGACACCGAGTTCTACTCCTACACCGAGGGCATCCCGGACGGGCCGACGACCAAGCTCATGCAGGAGGTCGCCGAGCGCCACGGCGTGGTGCTGGTCGTGCCGATGTACGAGGTCGAGCAACCCGGCGTCTACTACAACACCGCCGCGGTGATCGACGCCGACGGGACGTACCTGGGCAAGCACCGGAAGAACCACATCCCGCAGGTCAAGGGCTTCTGGGAGAAGTTCTACTTCCGGCCCGGGAACCTGGGCTACCCGGTGTTCGACACCGCCGTGGGCCGCATCGGCGTCTACATCTGCTACGAGCGGCACTTCCCCGAGGGCTGGCGCGCGCTGGGCCTGGCCGGGGCGAAGATCGTGTTCAACCCGTCGGCGACCAGCCGCGGGCTGTCGCAGTACCTCTGGCGGCTGGAGCAGCCGGCGGCCGCGGTGGCGAACGAGTACTTCGTCGGCGCGATCAACCGCGTCGGCGTGGAACCGCTGGGCGACAACGACTTCTACGGCCAGACGTACTTCGCCGACCCGCGCGGCCAGCTGATCGGCGACGCCGCGTCCGACACCGACGACGAGGTCGTCATCCGCGACCTCGACATGACGCTGCTCGACGAGGTCCGGGACCTGTGGGCGTTCTACCGCGACCGCCGGCCGGACACCTACGGCCCCCTCACGGAGGCCTGATGACCACGCTCATCAAGGGTGGTCAGGTCGTTTCGCCGTCGGGCGCGCTCCTGGCCGACGTCCTCGTCGACGGCGAGACGATCACCGCCGTCGGGGCGCCCGGGACGCTGACCGGCGACGAGACGATCGACGCCACCGGCAAGTACGTGCTGCCCGGCGGAATCGACGCGCACACGCACATGGAGATGCCGTTCGGCGGCACGCATTCGGTCGACACGTTCTCGACCGGCACCACCGCGGCCGCGTGGGGCGGGACGACCACGATCATCGACTTCGCCGTGCAGGCCAAGGGGACGTCGCTGCTGTCCACTTTGGACAAGTGGCACGCCAAGGCCGACGGCAACTGCGCGATCGACTACGGCTTCCACATGATCGTCTCCGACGTCAACGACCAGTCGTTGAAGGAGATGGAAGCCTGCGTCGACGGCGGGGTCGGCAGCTTCAAGATGTTCATGGCGTACCCGGGGGTGTTCTACTCCACGGACGGGGAAATCCTGCTGGCGATGCAGAAAGCGCGGGAAATCGGCGCTACGATCATGATGCACGCGGAGAACGGCATCGCGATCGACCAGCTGGCGGCGCAGGCGTTCGAAGCGGGCAACATCGATCCCGTGCAGCACGGCCTCACCCGGCCCCCGGAACTGGAAGGAGAAGCGACGTCGCGGGCGATCCAGCTCGCGAAGGTGACCGGCTCGCCGTTGTACATCGTGCATCTGTCGGCGTCGCAAGCGCTGGCGGCGGTGGCGGAAGCGCGCAACGACGGCCAGAACGTCTTCGCCGAGACGTGCCCGCAGTACCTCTACCTGTCCATTGAGGACCTGGCGAAGCCCGACTTCGAGGGCGCGAAGTACGTCGCTTCGCCGCCGCTGCGGGAGAAGTCGCACCAGGCCGACCTGTGGCGCGGGCTGCGGACCAACGACCTGTCCGTGGTGTCGACCGACCACTGCCCGTTCTGCTTCAAGGACCAGAAGGAGCTGGGCCGGGGCGACTTCCGGGCGATCCCGAACGGGATGCCGGGGGTCGAGCACCGGATGGACCTGCTGCACCAGGGTGTCGTCGCCGGTGAGCTGACGCTCGGCCGCTGGGTCGAGACATGCTCGGCGACGCCGGCGCGGATGTTCGGGCTGTACCCGCGCAAGGGTGTCATCGCGGCGGGTTCGGACGCGGACATCGTCGTCTACGACCCGTCGGCGAAGCAGACCCTGTCGGCCGAGACGCACCACATGAACGTGGACTACTCGGCGTACGAAGGGTTCGAGCTGACCGGGCGGGTGCACACGGTGCTGTCGCGGGGGCGCGTGGTCGTGTCGCCGGACGGGTTCACCGGGTCTACGTCGCACGGGAAGTTCCTGTCCCGCGAGCTGAACCAGTACCTGAACTAGGAGCGGGCCATGGACTTCGGGATCGTGCTGCAGACGGACCCGCCCGCGCGGGACGTGGTGCGGCTGATGAAGGACGCCGAGGCCGCCGGGTTCCGCTACGGCTGGACGTTCGACTCCTGCGTGCTGTGGCAGGAGCCGTTTGTCATCTACTCGGCGATCCTCGCGGCGACGTCGTCGCTGGTGGTCGGGCCGATGGTGACCAGCCCGGGCACGCGGGACTGGTCGGTGATGGCGTCGACGTTCGCGACGCTCAACGACATGTACGGCAACCGGACGGTCTGCGGCATCGGCCGCGGCGACTCCGCGCACCGGGTCGTCGGGAAGCCACCGTCCACTTTGGCCACCGTGCGCGACTGCATGCAGGTCGTGAAGGACCTCGCCGAAGGCCGCGCGGTGACGATGAACGAGAAGACCGTGCAGATCCCGTGGATCCGCAACGGCCGGCTCGAGATGTGGATGGCCGGGTACGGGCCGAAGGCGCTGAAGACGGTCGGCGAGCACGCCGATGGCTTCATCCTCCAGTGCGCGGACCCGGCGATCGCCCGCTGGACGATCGGCGCGGTCCGCGACGCCGCGCGGGCGGCCGGCCGCGACCCGGGCGGGATCACGATCTGCGTCGCGGCCCCGGCGTACGTCGGCGAAGACCTGCCGCACCAGCGGGAACAGCTGCGCTGGTTCGGCGGGATGGTCGGCAACCACGTCGCGGACCTGGTCGCGCGTTACGGCTCTTCCGGTGCGGTGCCGAAGGAGCTGACGGACTACATCCGCGAGCGGGAGGGCTACGACTACAGCCACCACGGGAAGGCGGGCAACCCGTCGACGGAGTTCGTCCCGGACGAGATCGTCGACCGGTTCTGCCTGCTCGGCCCGCCGTCGGCGCACATCGCCCGGCTGCAGGAGCTGGCCGAGCTGGGCGTGGACCAGTTCTCGCTGTACCTGATGCACGACGACCGCGAGGCGACCCTGGCGTCGTACGGGTCGCAGATCATCCCGAAGCTGACCGCGTAGGGCTCGCCCTACCCCGGTTCCGGGGGTGCGCACCAGCGCGCCCCCGGTCCCGGCGGCGGGACGATCGGCGGATGAAATCTCCGAAACTCCGTGCTGCGCTGGCTCTGGGGGCCGCGGCGGGCGTGGTGGCGTTGAGCGCACCCGCAGCGTCGGCGAGCCCCGCCGGAATCGTCTGGGAAGACACCTGTCAGGCCGGCTACCAGTGCGGCCACCTCGACGTCCCGCTGTCCTACCAGGATCCGTCCGCCGGGACGGTGACCATCGCGGTCGGGCGCCTCCCGGCCACCGACCAGGCCCACAAGCTGGGCACGATCTTCTACAACCCCGGCGGCCCCGGCTCGTCCGGGCGCTTCGCCCCGGCGCTCACCCCGCAGCTGCACGCGCGCTTCGACATCGTCGGGATCGACCCGCGTGGCGTCGGGGCGAGCTCGAAGATCCGCTGTTTCACCGATCCCTCGCAGCTCGAAGTGCTGCAGCGCGCGCTCGGCACGTTCCCGCTGACCCGTGACGCCGAACAGCAGCAGATCGCGGACACGAAGACCGTCACCGACCTCTGCGAACAGAACACGGGCCCGCTCGCGAACCACCTCTCGACCGGCACGATCGCGCGGGACCTCGACCGCCTGCGGGCGGCGTTCGGCGAGAGCAAGCTGCGGTTCTACGGGAAGTCGTACGGCACCTACATCGGCGAGACGTACGCGAACCTGTTTCCGGGCCGGGTCGGCACCCTCGCGCTGGACGCCGTCGACGACCCGTCGCGATGGGCGACCGGCGCCGGGCCGATGAGCTACCGGCTCGGCGGTTTCGAGGACGGCCCCCGCTCGATCAAGTCCTTTTTGGACGCCTGCGCGTCGCGCTGCGCCTTCGACTACAACGCGATCCTCGACCGCCTGCAGCGCGGCCCGATCACGGTGACGGACACTTCCGGCAAGCAGGTGACCGTCACCTACCAGAGCGCGATCGGCCAGATCCACACCTACCTGACCGACGCCCAGGCCGCGCCGCAGCTGGCGGCGTACCTGCAGGCGCTGGCGGATCCGGCTTCCCGGGCGCCGGTCGTCGCGGGCGGCCCGCCGGACGTCGACTCGCTGCTGGGCGGCGGCGCGACCCTGTGCTCGGACGCGGCGAACCCGCGCGACCCGGCGGTCTGGTGGGACTACGCCCGGCGCGCGGACCAGGTCGGACGCGGCTTCGGCCCGTACGACGTCTACAAGACGCTCCCGTGCGCGACCTGGGACGTCGCGGACACCGGTCGTTACACCGGGCCGTGGAACCGCCCGACCGCCCCGATCCTGCTCCTCGCCAACCGCCAGGGTGACCTGGAAACGCCGTACGCGGGGGCTCAGCGGACGGAACGGCTCCTGGGCAACGCACGGCTGCTGAGCCTCGACACTTACGGCCACGGCTCGCGCGGCAAGAGCGCGTGTGTGGACGGGTGGCTGGACCGCTACTTCGTCGCCGGTTCGGTGCCGGCCCGGGGCACGGTCTGCGCCCCGGACCACGGCCCGTTCGGCTAGCGCGTCGCGACGAGCCGGGCCGTCGCCTCTTCGAGGAACCCGTACGACGCCCGGGGGTCGGCGAGCCAGCCCTCGTAGTCGGCGGGGTTCTCGAAGAGGTGCGCGAACCGGTGCGCCACTTCGGGAACCCGCTGCGCGGTGTCCAAAGTGGCCAGTACGTGGTCGGCCGGCGGGGCCAGCAGGTCGTTGTTGAAGAGTGTCGCGTGCCGGGCGTGCCGCCAGTAGCGGGCGAAGGTGCCGTACATGAACTCTTCGTCGAACGGCCGGTCGGCGTGGTCGACGATCGCCTCCTGGTACGCCCGGGCCGCGCGGGCGGCCATGTTGGCGCCCTGGCCGCCGACCGGGTCGTTGGTCACCGCGGTGTCGCCCATCGCGAGGACCTTCGCCCCGGACGGCAGGGTGCCCACGGGGTGGCGCACGACCGGCGTGATCCGGCCGTGCAGCAGGTCGCCCGGCGCCGCGGGCTGCGTGTGGTCGAGCAAGCCGGCCTGCCACGGGTAGTGCGTGCGCAGCAGTTTCCGGGCCGTCTCGTGGTGCTGCTCGACGTCGGTGACGCCGTCCCAGACGTCGAGGGGGCCGCCGGGCACGCCGAAGAAGCCGAGGCCGTGGACCGGGCCGTGGACCGAGAACACCGGCAGCAGGAAGAACTCGCCCACCTGCGACATCCCGAAGGTGAGCCCGGGAACGGCGTCCACCGGCCCGGCGACGTAGAACACGCCGATCGCGCGCTGCGGCTCGCGGTAGGGAGAACGCTCGTCGTCCCGCGGGAAGAGCGCGTCGAACTGCGGCCCGCGCCCGGCGGCGACCACGAGCAGCTCGAACTCGCGGGCGCACTCGTCGAGCTCGGCCGGGCTCACCCGGCGGATCCGCAGGTCGCCGCCGAGGCGTTCGAACTCGGCCAGCCAGTCGGAGACCTTGACGCGCTGGTCGACCGACTGCGCCGGCCGGTCGAGCGCGACCCGCCAGGAGATGGCCGGATCCCCGGTCTCCCCAGCGGCGGCGAAGGCGACCTCACGCACCGGCGGCGCGTCGGCGTCCCAGAAGTTGATGCCGAGCTCACGCTCGCGTTCGAGCGCGGGGTGGAAGAGGCACTGGTTCGAGACGAGCCGCCCCGCCCGCACCTCGGCGGCGGGACGTTCGGCGAACACGGTGACGTCGTAACCCCGTTGCCGCAACCCGATCGCGAGGACCAGTCCCGCTTGCCCCGCTCCGACGATCCCGATCCGCCGCATGGCCGCCCTTCCCCCCGGAAACCCCTTTGTTCCCAACGTACTCGTCCGGCGGAAGTCCGCCCTGCCCGAAAGGGCAGCCGCTAGGGTGACCCGGTGACGCAGCCGCCGCCGGGATTCGACCGAACGCTCCTCCTCCGCGACGGCCGCCGCGTGCGGGTCCGCCCCCTCACCCCGCAGGACGCGCCGGAGCTGGGCGAAGCGATCCGCACGGCCGACCCGGAGACGCTGCGCCGCCGCTTCTGCGGCACGGCGCCCCGGGTGACGCCCAGGCTGCTGGAGCGCCTGACGGTCCTGGACTACGAGCGCCGGTTCGCCCTAGTGGCCCGCAGCGAGGAAGGCCCGGGCGTGGCGATAGCGCGTTACGAGGCAACGGGCCGAAGGGTGGCGGAGATAGCGGTGGCGGTGGCCCCGGCGTGGCGCCGGGTGGGGTTGGCATCGGCAATGCTGCACATGCTGGGGCTGGCGGCGTTGGAGAGGGGGTTCGACCGGTTCACGGCGGTGTTTTCGGCGGACAACCGGCCGGTGTCGGAACTGCTGGACTTCGCCCGCGGGCGCAAGGTGATCGCGGAGGGAGTGGCGGAGGCCGAGGTCAGGTTGGCCGACCACCCCGCCGCGCCGGCGCATGTCGCCGCGGAACAGGTGAGGCGGGCTTCGGGGTTTTCGTTTTTCGAGCGGAGTCCATGACGGGCCTCGAGAACCAATAGTCGCGAGAGCGGGGCGGCGACTGGAGGCCGGACGCGGCGCCGCGACGAGGTATCTCACCGCGGCGCCGACGCCGCTCAGTCCACCAGCGCCTGGTAAACCAGCTGCCTCAGCTGCGACCGCAGCCGATAAGTACTCGAAGGCAACAGCTGCGTATAAAACCCCACGGTCAGATCCTCATCCGGATCCACCCAAAACGCGGTAGAAGCCGCCCCACCCCACGCGAACTCCCCCGCCGACGACAGCGTCCGGGCCTTCACCGGGTCCTCCAACACCGAAAACCCGAGGCCGAACCCGTGCCCGTCGAACGGCATCTCCGCGAACAGCGGGCGCCCGAAGGACTCCAGATCGACGTGGCCCGGCAAGTGGTTGCTGGCCATCAACGACACCGTCCGCGGGGACAGCAGGCGGACGTCGTCGAGAGCTCCGCCGCGCAGCAGCATCTCCGTGAACCGCCAGTAGTCCGCCGCTGACGACACCAGGCCGCCACCTCCGGACAAGCAGTCCGGGCGGGACTTGCCCAAGCTTCCGAACGCCTCGTTCCGGGTCGCGCGCCCCGTCGCGGGGTCCGGGATGTACAACGCCGCCAGGCGGTCCGGGGCAGACGTCCAGAAGCCCGTGTCCGTCATGCCCAACGGCGTGAAGATGCGCGTCGCGAAGAACTCGTCCAACGGCAGCCCGGACACCACCTCGACCAGCCGGCCGAGCACGTCCGACGCGATCGAGTAGTTCCATTCGCTCCCAGGCTGGAACAGCAGCGGCAGCTTCGCCCACTGTTCGGAGCACGCGGCCAGGTCCAGGCCCGGCGGCGTGCCCCACTCGAAGCCTGCCGCGCGGTACATCGCGTCCACCGGGTGGCCGTGGTGGAAGCCGTACGTCAGGCCCGCCGTGTGCGTCAGCAGGTGCCACACCCGGATCGGCGACGTGGCGGGCTCGGTCAGCGGCCTGAGCGAAGACCCCTTCACGAACACCTGCGGCGAAGCGAACTCCGGCAGCCACCGCGAGATCGGGTCGTCCAGCTCCAGCAGGCCCTCTTCGGCGAGGATCATCGCCGCGACCGAGGTGACCGGCTTGGTCATCGAGAAGATGCGCCACAGCGTGTCGGTCTCCACCGGCGCCCCGGCTTCGACGTCGCGGTGGCCGCCGCTGCCCACGTGCACGATCCGGCCGTGCCTGCTCACCACCGCGAGCCAGCCCGGCAACCGTCCATCCTCGACGTACCGGTCGAAATGCGTGTCCAGCCGCGAAAGCCGCGCCGCGTCGAACCCGGCTTCGGCCGGGTCGACGTCCACCTTGAGTTCTGCCATGCCGCGAGGTTACTTCTCGCGCGCCCGCTCGGCCGCTTTCTCCTCGCGCCAGGCTTCGTCGTTCTTCCCCAGCCGCCAGTAGCCCGAAATGGACAGCAGCTCGCGCCGCACCCCGCGCTCGTCGAGCAGGTACCGGCGCAGGTCGCGCACGAAGCCCGCTTCGCCGTGCACGAACGCCTGCACGACGCCGTCCCGCCACGGCAGCGCCCGGACCGCCTCGGCGATGTCGTCCCCGGCGGAGCGGTGCAGCCACGTGATCTGCGCGTCCGCCTTCGTGAGCAGTTCCTGCTCCTCCGCCGAGTCCTCGACCAGGATCACGGCGTGGGCCACGGCGCCGGCCGGGAGCGCTTCGAGCGACGCCGCGATCGCGGGCAACGCGCTTTCGTCGCCGGCCAGCAGGTGCCAGTCCGCCTCGGAACCCGGCGCATACGCCCCGCCGGGACCGGAGAGCAGCAGCTCGTCACCCGGCTGGGCCGCGGCGGCCCACGGGCCGGCGATGCCTTCGTCACCGTGGTGCACGAAGTCGAAGACGAGCTCGCCGGCCTGCGGGTCGAACGCCCGGACGGTGTAGGAGCGCATCCGCGGCCAGTGCTCCCGCGGCAGCGTGGCCCGGCACTCCTGGACGTCGAACGGCTCCGGATACTCGACCCCCGGGACCTTGAACAGCACCTTCACGTAGGCGTCGGTGAACGCGTTGGGGGTGAAGTCGGCGATGCCCTCCCCGCCCGCGACGATCCGGAGCATGTGCGGGGTGAGCCGCTCGGTGCGCAGCACTCGCAGTTTCACCGCGGGCCGTCCGGACCGCCGGGGTGCTTCGGCCATCGGCCAACTCCTCGCTCGTACTAAGGCTTGCCTAAGTCACCCTACGCGCCCCGGACGGCCGACGCCTACCCGCCCGAACCCAGTTCTTCCAGCATCCGGGCAAAACCGGCAGCCGTCTTCGCCCGGAACCCGACGAAGAACCGGTTCGCCAGCGGCACTCCCCAGCGCCACCACGAAGCCGCGTTGACGACCCGGTGCTCCACCCGGGCGCCCGCGGGATCCGGCGTGACGCGGTATTCGCCGCGGTACCACCAGCCACCCTGCACCGCGACGAACCCGCGCTCGGGATCCACTTCCGTCTTCATCGGGTGACCACCCCCGGTCACCCGGCGCCGCACCGCGTCGAACACCTCCGCCGGCGGCCGTGCGACGACCCCCGAGGCCTCCGCAAGCGTTTTCACCCGCGCGGATCCGAGACGCGCGTGTTCTGGAACGCCGTGATCAGCCACTCGCCGTCCTCCTCGACGAGCACGAAGCTGACCGTGGATTCCCGGCCTTCGTCGGCCGTGTCGGAGCCGTCGAGCGAAGAGCCGCCGCCCACCACGACGACCGCGACGTCCGGGCGGACGAACCGCACCTTCGCCGTGACGCCGAGCTGCCCGGTCAGCTTCGAGCCCTTGAGCGGCCCTTCGAACAGGGCGCGGTGCGAGCTTTCGATCGCGTCCCGGCCCGGGAAGTTCATCCCGAAGAAGGTGATGTAGTCCGCGTCTTCGGTGAAGAGCCGCCCGTACGCGGTGGCGTCGGCGGCGTTCCACGCGTCGGTGAGCCGGCCCAGCACGGCGCGGACGTCGGCTTCGGCGGTGGTCGTGGTCATGAGAAGTCCCCTTTCGCGAACGGCGTTCGTTCGACGAACACAGTTCTACTTACGAACGGCGTTCGCGTCAAGTACAGTGTTCGTGTGACCGTTCCCCCACCGCCGTGGCGCAGCGCCCCTCGTCGTCGTGCCGCGAAGCCCGCGCTCTCCCAGGACCTGATCGTGAAGACGGCGCTGGGGATCCTCGCCGAGGAGGGGCTCGAGGCGGTGACCATGCGACGGGTCGCCCAGGAGCTGGAGACGGGGCCCGCGTCGCTCTACGCGCACGTGGCCAACAAGGACGAGCTGGCGGAGCTGATGCTCGACGCCGTGCTCGCCGAAGCCGCGCTGCCGGACCCGGACCCGGCGCGCTGGGACGAGCAGGTGAAGGAGCTGGTCCGCGACCAGATCCGGGTGATGGTCGCCCACCCCGGCATCGCCCGCGTCGCGTGGGACATCGCGGTGCCGGTCACGCCCAGCTCGCTGCGTCAGGGCGAGGCGATGCTGGCCCTGCTGCGCGCGGGCGGCCTGACGCTCCGGCAGGCGACCTTCGCGGGTGACGCGTTGTCGTTGTACGCCAAGGCGTACGCCTACGAAGCGAGCGGCTGGACCTGGGGCGACATCGACGAGGCCGAGACGGCGAAACGCGGCGAGCAGATGGTGGCCTACATGCGGTCGCTGCCGCCCGAAGCCTTCCCGAACATGCTGCACATCGGCGAGTTCTTCTCCGCCGAGACGGCGCAGGAACGCCTCGAGTTCGCCCTCGAGACGTACCTGGCCGGCCTGAAAGTCCTCGCGGCGAAGAACTAGGGACGCAGCACGATCTTGCCGCGCGTGTGCCGCTTCTCCAGCTCACGGTAGGCGTCCCGCACGTCGGCGAGCGGGTAGACGGCGGCGACCGGCACCTCCAGCAGCCCCTTGGCCGCCAGCAGGCTCAGCTCGCGCAGCACTTCGGCCGACGACGCCGCGGCGTTGCCCTCGGTCTTCACGTTGTACTTCTGGGCCGCCGCGAAGTCGATGACCGTGTTGATACGCCCGGGGTGGATGCCCAGGTGCAGGGCCAGTTCCACGTACCCGGAGCCGAAGGTGTCGATGAACGCGTGCACCCCGTCGGGCGCGATGGCCCGGATCCGCTCCAGCACACCGTCGCCGTAGGTCACCGGGAGCACGTCGAACTCGCGCAGCCAGTCGTGGTTCGCTTCCCCGGCGAGGCCGATCACCGTGGCGCCGGACAGCTTCGCCAGCTGCACCACCAGGGATCCGACGCCGCCCGCGGCGCCCGACACGACGATGGTCTCGCCCTCGCGCGGGCAGACCGCGCGCACCGCGGCGTACGCGGTGGTCCCGGCGACGAACAGCGATCCGGCGACCTCCCACTCGACGCCGTCCGGGCGCGGGGTCAGGTTCTCCGCCTCGGCCACGACGAAGTCCGCGTGGCTCGCCCGCGTCTCGACGAAGCCGATGACCTCGTCGCCCACCTGGATCTCCTCGACGCCGTCGCCGAGCTCGGCGACCACGCCGGCGAAGTCGCTGCCCTGGCCGGACGGGAACGTCGCCGGGAAGCGCTCGTGCAGGAACCCCTGGCGGATGGCGGCCTCGCCGGGGTTGATCCCGGCGGCGCGCACCTCGACGAGCACCTGCCCGGGGCCCGGCGCCGGCCGCGGCACCTCCGCGACCCGCAGGACGTCCACGTCGCCGTACTCGTCGAACCTGATCGCGCGCGCCATGGGCCCTCCTCTAAGTCGTTGCTGAATACAAGCAACGACCGGGTCCCCGGTTTTAATCCCGTCAGCCGGCCAGGCGGCGGACGACGCCGTCCGCGAGGAGCCGTCCGCGGTCGGTGAGCACCGCGCGGCCCCGGGAGTCCAAAGCGGACGGGTCGAGCAGGCCTTCGGCCGCGGCCGCCCGCGCTTCGACCAGCCCGGGCTCGTCGAGCACGTCGAGCGGAAGCCCTTCGGCGACGCGGAGTTCGAGCATGATCCGCTCGAGGTGCTGGTCGTCTTCGGTGAGCACCTCACGCCCGCCCGCGGGCGATTCACCGGCGGCGAGCAACGAGGTGTAGCGCGCGGGGTGCTTGACGTTCCACCAGCGCACGCCGCCGACGTGGCTGTGCGCGCCCGGCCCGGCGCCCCACCAGTCGTCGCCGCGCCAGTAGCCGAGGTTGTGCCGGCAGCGGGCCGCGTCGGACGCCGCCCAGTTCGACACCTCGTACCAGCGCAGCCCGGCCGCGGACAGCGTCGCGTCGATCATCTCGTAGTCCGCGGCCAGCACGTCGTCGTCCGGCGCGGGCAGCTCGCCGCGGCGCACGCGGCGGGCCAGCGCCGTGCCCTCCTCGACGATCAGCGCGTACGCCGACACGTGGTCGACCCCCGCGGCCAGCACGGCGTCGAGCGTCGCGAGCAGGTCGTCGGGGCGCTCGCCGGGCGTGCCGTAGATCACGTCGAGGTTCACGTGCTCGAACCCGGCCGCGCGGGCCTCGGCGGCGGCCTTGCCCGGCCGGCCCGGCGTGTGCACGCGGTCGAGGATCTTCAGCACGTGCTGCGCGGCCGACTGCATGCCGAGCGACACGCGCGTGTACCCCGCGTCCCGGATCCCGGCGAAGAACTCCGACGACGTCGACTCGGGGTTCGACTCCGTGGTCACCTCGGCGCCCGGGGCGAGCCCGAAGACGTCGCGGACGGCGTCGAGCACCGAGCGCAGGCCGTCGGCGCCGAGCAGCGACGGGGTGCCGCCGCCGACGAACACGGTGTCGGCGGCGGGCGGCACGACCAGGACCTTCGCGGCGAGCTCCAGCTCGCGCCGCAGCCCGTCGAGCCAGGACTGCGGCGACGAGCCCGAGTCGAGCTCTCCCGCGGTGTAGGTGTTGAAGTCGCAGTAACCGCAGCGTGTCGCGCAGAACGGGACGTGCACGTAGACCCCGAACGCTCTGCTGCCGAGCCCCTTCAGCGCGCTTTCCGGCAAGGCCGGATCGATCGAGGTGGCGGGGTCGGAACGCAGTACGGGCACCCCCGGATTGTCCCCTACGACGCCGGGAGGTTCGCCGCCGCCCAGTCCGGGTCCGGCGCGATCATCTCGATGACGTCGAGCAGGACGCCGTTGGGGTCGGCGAAGTAGAAGTGCCGCTGCCCGTAGACCTCGTCGACGACCGGGGTGACGAGCTCGACCCCCGCGTCCACCAGCCGCTTCGCCTCCGCCGCGGCGTCGTCGACCACCAGCCCGAACATCAGCCCGGCCGTCTCGCTCGCGCGGTAGGCCGGCGGGACCGACTCGTGGCCGCGCTGGACGAAGCTGATCTCGTAGCCGGGCGCCCCGGCGTTGATGCTCGCGAACCAGTCGAGCTCGACCGTGACCGGCAGCCCGACGACGTCCGCGTAGAAGCGGGTGGTCGCGGCGACGTCGTCGACCAGGTACCCCGCCCCGAAACCCTTGACCTGCATCCCCTGGATTCCTTCCTCCGAACCACTGAGCTTGTAGTACTTTAGACGTAGTGGTTTGAACTGCGCAAGGGCGGCGGTTGACACCGTTCTCGCAGGCAGGTGACGCTTCTCCCAGCATGCGGTCAGCCCTGGACCACATTGTGGACGCGTGGCACGCTGACGCTGTGACTCATGCCGGTGTTCTCCTCGTGGCCCGCCGCCACGTCGACCTCCTGCGGGTCGCCAGCGCCCTCTGCGCACCCGTTCGCTGACTGCCGTCGCCACCACCTGCCACGAAATCTGGACAGCCGGCGCTGGAGAAGCCCCCGCGAGCCGGTGGCCCTCCGCCGCCACGAAGAGCCTCTCGGAGGACGCCGCCATGGCCACGCCCCAGACCCCCGCCCGCCCCGCGCGCGTCAAGCAGAAGCGCGGCGAAGGGCAGTGGGCGCTCGGATACCGGGAGCCGCTGAACCCGAACGAGCGGTCCAAGAAGGACGACCACCCGCTCAACGTGCGGGCGCGGATCGAGAACATCTACGCCCACCGCGGCTTCGACGCGATCGACCCGGGCGACCTGCGCGGCCGGTTCCGCTGGTTCGGCCTCTACACCCAGCGCAAGCCGGGCATCGACGGCGGCCGCACCGCGACGCTGGAGCCCGAAGAGCTCGACGACCGCTACTTCATGCTGCGGGTCCGGCTCGACGGCGGCGCGCTGACCACCGGCCAGCTCACCGCGCTCGGCGAGATCTCGCAGGACTACGCGCGCGACACCGCCGACATCACCGACCGGCAGAACATCCAGTACCACTGGATCCGGATCGAAGACGTCCCGAAGATCTGGGCGAAGCTCGAGAACGCCGGCATGACCACGATGGAGGCCTGCGGCGACAGCCCGCGGGTCATCCTCGGCTCGCCGGTCGCGGGCATCGCCGCCGACGAGGTGATCGACGGCACCCCGGCGATCGACGAGATCAAGCGCCGCTACATCGGCAAGCCGGAGTACGCGAACCTGCCGCGCAAGTTCAAGACCGCGATCTCCGGCCAGTCCGACGTCGCGCACGAGATCCACGACATCGCGTTCGTCGGGGTCAACCACCCCGAGCACGGGCCCGGCTTCGACCTCTGGGTCGGCGGCGGCCTGTCCACCAACCCGATGCTCGGGCAGCGCCTCGGCGCCTGGGTGTCGCGCGACGAGGTCCCCGACGTCTGGGAAGGCGTCATCTCGATCTTCCGGGACTACGGCTACCGGCGGCTGCGCTCGCGCGCCCGGATCAAGTTCCTGGTCAAGGACTGGGGCGCGGAGAAGTTCCGCCAGGTGCTGCAGGACGAGTACCTCAAGCGCGAGCTGATCGACGGCCCGGCGCCCGGGCAGCCCGCCCAGCCGATCGACCACGTCGGCGTGCACCCGCAGGTCGACGGCAAGTTCTACGTCGGCGCGGCGCCGATCGCCGGCCGCTCCTCCGGCGCCACGCTCGTCGCGGTCGCGAAGGCCGCCGAGCGGGCCGGGTCGAACCGGGTGCGGCTCACCCCGCAGCAGAAGCTCGTGGTGCTCGACGTCCCCGAAGCGCAGGTCCCCGCGCTCGAGGCCGAGCTGAGCGAAATCGGCCTCGAGACCAAGCCGTCGCCGTGGCGGCGCGGGGTGATGGCCTGCACCGGGCTGGAGTTCTGCAAGCTCGCCATCGTCGAGACGAAGGCCCGCGCGCACCAGCTCGTCGCCGACCTCGAGAAGTCCCTCGCGGACATCCAGGCGGACCTCGACACGCCGGTGAGCGTGCACCTCAACGGCTGCCCCAACTCCTGCGCGCGGATCCAGACCGCGGACATCGGGCTGAAGGGCCAGATCGTCACCGACGGCGAGGGCAACCAGGTCGAAGGCTTCCAGGTGCACCTCGGCGGCGGCCTGGGCCTCGACGCCGGGTTCGGCCGGAAGCTGCGCGGCCACAAGGTGACCTCGGGCGAGCTGACCGGGTACGTCGAACGCGTCGTGCGCAACTACGTGGCCGGGCGCGAACCCGGCGAGCGGTTCCCGCAGTGGGCCGCACGGGCCGAAGAGAGCGCCCTGCAGTGACTTCCACCGAACGCGCGGTGCCGTACCACTGCCCGTACTGCGGCGACGAAGACCTGCGGCCGGAAGAGAACGGCGGCTGGCTGTGTTCCGCCTGTCGCCGGGTCTTCTCGGTGAAGTTCCTCGGACTGTCCCTCCCGGAGGTGTCCCGATGACCGCCACAGCCGACTACAAGACCCTCGCCGAGCGTGCCTCGAAGGAGCTCGCCGAGGCCACCGCGGAAGAAGCGCTGCGCTGGACGACCGAGACGTTCGGCGACGACTTCATCGTCGCGTCCAACATGCAGGACGCCGTGCTCATCGACCTCGCCACGAAGGTGAAGTCCGATGTGGACGTCCTGTTCCTGGAGACCGGGTACCACTTCCCCGAGACGATCGGCACCCGCGACGCGGTGCAGGCCGTCTACCCGGACGTGCGCATCGTCAACGCCCAGGCCGAGCAGAGCGTCGCCGAGCAGGACGCCGAGTACGGCGCGAAGCTGCACGACCGGGACGCGACGCTGTGCTGCAACCTGCGCAAGGTCGTGCCGCTGCGCAAGACCCTGGCGAACTACTCGGCGTGGGTGACCGGCGTCCGCCGCGTCGACGCGCCGACCCGCGCGAACACCCCGATCGTCACCTGGGACGACCGCAACGGGCTGGTGAAGATCAACCCGATCGCGGCGTGGACCGACGACGAGTTCAACGGCTACATCCAGGAGCACTCGATCCTGGAGAACCCGCTGGTCTCGATCGGGTACCTGTCGATCGGCTGTGCGCCCTGCACGGCTCGCGTGGAGCCGGGCCAGGACCCGCGCAGCGGCCGCTGGGCCGGGCAGAGCAAGACCGAGTGCGGACTGCACGGCTGAGGGAAGGGACGCATGACGACCTTGGAGCCCGCGACTGACGCGGCACAGGACAACCTGGCCGCGCTCGAATCCGAAGCCATCCACATCTTCCGTGAGGTGGCCGGCGAGTTCGACCGCCCGGTGATCCTCTTCTCCGGCGGCAAGGACTCGACGCTGCTGCTGCACCTGGCGATCAAGGCGTTCTGGCCGGCGCCGGTGCCGTTCCCGCTGCTGCACGTCGACACCGGGCACAACTTCGACGAGGTCATCGAGTTCCGCGACCGCGTCGTCGAGCGGCACGGGCTGCGCCTGGTCGTCGCGAAGGTCCAGGACTGGATCGACGACGGGCGGCTCGAGGAGCGCGCCGACGGCATGCGGAACCCGCTGCAGACCACGCCGTTGCTCGACACCATCTCGGAGAACAAGTTCGACGCGGTGTTCGGCGGCGGCCGCCGGGACGAGGAGCGCGCCCGGGCGAAGGAGCGGATCTTCAGCCTCCGCAACGCCTTCGGCCAGTGGGAGCCGCGGCGGCAGCGGCCCGAGCTGTGGAACCTCTACAACGGCCGGCACCGCCCGGGCGAGCAGGTCCGCGTCTTCCCGCTGTCCAACTGGACCGAGGCCGACGTCTGGAACTACATCGCCCGCGAGAAGGTCGAGCTGCCGTCGATCTACTACGCGCACCAGCGCGAGGTGTACCTGCGCGACGGCATGTGGCTGGCCGAAGGCCCGTGGGGCGGCCCGCGGCCGGGCGAAGAGGTCACCGAGCGGACCGTGCGCTACCGGACCGTCGGCGACGGCTCGTGCACCGGCGCGATCGAATCCACCGCGGCCACCGTCGAAGAGGTCATCGCCGAGGTGTCGGCGTCCCGGCTGACCGAGCGCGGCGCGACCCGCGCCGACGACCGGATGTCCGAGGCAGCCATGGAAGACCGCAAGCGTGAGGGGTACTTCTGATGAGCTCGCTGCTTCGCCTGGCCACGGCCGGGAGCGTCGACGACGGCAAGTCCACCCTGGTCGGGCGGCTGCTGTACGACACCAAGTCGGTGCTCGCGGACCAGCTGGACGCGGTCACCCGCGCGTCCGTCGACAAGGGACTGTCCACTCCGGACCTGTCCCTGCTCGTCGACGGCCTGCGCTCGGAACGCGAGCAGGGCATCACCATCGACGTCGCGTACCGCTACTTCGCGACGCCGAAGCGGTCGTTCGTGCTGGCCGACACCCCGGGGCACGTGCAGTACACGCGCAACACGGTGACCGGCGCGTCCACCGCGCAGCTGGCCGTGCTGCTGGTCGACGCGCGCAAGGGCGTCATCGAGCAGACCCGGCGGCACGCGGCCGTGCTGGCGCTGCTCGGCGTGCCGCAGCTGGTGCTGGCGGTGAACAAGATCGACCTGGTCGGCTACGACGAGGCGACGTTCACCGTGATCGCCGAGGAGTTCGCCACGCACGCCGAATCGCTGGGCTACGAGCGCGGTTCGGTGCTCGCGATCCCGGTGTCGGCGCTGGAGGGCGACAACGTCGCGACGCGGTCGGAGCGGACGCCGTGGTACGCCGGGCCGAGCCTGCTGGAGCACCTCGAAGAGGTGCCGGTCGCGCCGGACCCGCACGACCAGGCGCTGCGCTTCCCGGTGCAGTACGTGATCCGCCCGCGCACGCCCGAGTACCCGGACTACCGCGGTTACGCGGGCCAGATCGCGGCGGGCACGGTGCGCCCGGGTGACGAGATCGTCGTGCTGCCGCAAGGCATCCGCAGCCGCGTCGAGCAGATCGACACCGCCGACGGCCCGCTGGCCGAGGCCGGCGCCGGGACGTCGGTGACGCTGCTGCTCACCGACGACATCGACATCTCCCGCGGTGACCTGATCGCCGCCGCGGACGCGCCACCGCGGGTGACCGCCGAGATCACCGGCACGCTGTGCTGGCTGTCGTCGAAGCCGCTGAAGCCCGGGGCGCGGGTGCTCGTCAAGCACGGCGCCCGCACGGTCCAGGCGCTGGCCGGCGAGCTGCACGCGCGGTTCGACGAGCAGAAGCTGTCCAGTGTGGATGCTCCGGCCGCGTTGGAGCTGAACGACATCGGGCTGGTGACGCTGACGCTGGCCGAAGAGCTGAGCGTCGACGACTACGGCGTCAGCCCGCGCACCGGCGCGTTCCTGGTGATCGACCCGAAGGACGGCGACACGCTCGCCGCGGGCCTGGTCGGTGAGCGCTTCTCGTGACGCCTCCCCTGGTCGCCGTCGCGCACGGCAGCCGCGACCCCCGCTCGGCCGCGACCGTGCGGGCGCTCGTCGACGTCGTGCGCGCGCGGGCGCCCGGGCTTGCGGTGCACGAGTCCTTTTTGGACCTGTCGGAACCCCGGCTCACGGACGTGCTGCGGTCGGTGCACGCGGCCGGCCACCGGACGGCGGTCGTGGTGCCCGTGCTGCTGGGCAGCGCGTTCCACGCCCGTGTCGACCTGCCGGCGTTGATCGAGCAGGTCGTCGCCGAGTGCCCGGGTTTCCGCGTCGAGGTGTCGGACGTGCTGGGCGCGGACCCGGCCCTGGAGGCGGTGGCCCTGGACCGGCTGGCCGCCGCGCCTCGCCGTCGTGGGACGGGCGTGCTGCTGAGCGCGGTCGGCTCGTCCAACGCTTCGGCGAACGCGGTGGTCGCTTCGCTGGCTTCGCGGTGGGAGTCGCGGTTGGGTGTGCCGGTGAGCGAGGCGTTCGCGTCGGCGACCCAGCCGGACATCCCGACGGCGGCGGCCCGGTTGCGAGACCGGGGCGTGCGGCACCTCGTGGTGGCGTCGTGGTTCCTGGCGCCGGGGTTGCTGCCGGACCGGATCGCCCGGCTGGCCCGCGAGGCCGACCCGCGCGCATTCGTCGCGGAGCCGCTGGCCGACGATCCGCGCGTCGCCGACGTTGTCATCAGCCGCTACGCCACGGCGACGAGCGGGTTGCTCCGCCAGTACGCCTGACCGGCGGTCCGTGCCATGGTGGACGCATGGCGTGGGGGCGTTTCGTCTTCGGTGCGGTGGTTCTCGTCGGGTGCGTGAGCGGGACGACGGGATGCGGACCGTCGCACACACGAGCCGAGTACGAGGCCGCCGCGCAGTCCGCGGCCGCGCGAGCGAACCGCGAGATCGGCGACCGATGGGCGGAGACCCCGCTCGCGCAGCTGAGCCAGGAGCTCCCCGGCGGCCAGTGGACCGAAGCCCGCGTCCGTGAAGTGTGCGAAGCCGACCACGCCATCTCCTTCGGTGCGCCGGAACCCGGGACGATCACGTGCGAGACGGACTACGTCCGCCAAGCCGGGTTCGACGGCGGCCTGCCGGACCTCCTCCGCGCCGTCGACGTCGCCGCGCGCAAGCTCGGCTGGTCCGACCGCGACGGCCGCCTCCGGACCGCGCTCGGCTACTACGAGACCAGTCGTCGCGCAGGCACCCCGGTCGACGCCGGGGTCGTGCCCGCCATCTCCTACACCGTTCCGCCGCCCGCCACCGGGACCACGGGCTGCAGCTCCCCCGACTACCTGCGCGAGACTTCGGTGGAGCGCTCGAGCGCGCCCTGGGCGAAGGACTTCACCGAACGCGCGGTCCACAACCCGGCGTTCGAGCGGTCGAGCGGGCCCCCGGCCGCGACGACAGCGCCCGAACTGCTGCGCGTCCACCGGTTCGTCCTGACATTCGGCCTCGTGCGCCAGTGCAGCCTCCCCGTGGACTGAACCACTGTCGGTAGCGCGGGGCGATCGCGGCAGCATCACCACCGCCAAAAGGCGAGTCTTATTCACATTTCTGTTACCCAGCGTGCCTGGGAACGGAAAATCCTTGACGTGCTACTTAACTTGCCGGTAACTCTCTAAACGCTCTCTCCTCCCCTCCAAAACCGCAGGTAGGTGGATACAGATGAAAGCGCTTCACTTTTCCCGGCTGGCTGCTCTGACCGCGGCCGCGGCCCTCCCGATCGCCCTCGCCGCCCCGGCCCAGGCGGCCACGACGATCGCCTTCGACTGTCAGGCCGACGCTCCGATCGTCGGGCCGCAGCAGGTGTCGCTCAACCAGGACGCCGATGTCACCGCGCCCGCCACCGTCGCGCCCGGCGGCGCCTTCGACGTCGTCATCGACCCGGCGCCGAACGAGGTGCCGAGCGAGGTGGCCGGGAACACGGTCAAGAACATCAACACCTTCGCGCTGAAGTTCCCGGTGCCCGCCAACTCCACCTACGTCGGCGCCGACCTCGCCGGCGGGTCCGGCCTCGGCAGCACGGCTCCGACCATCGGCGTCGCGAACGGCGTCGCGACCCTGAGCTTCCCCGGCCCGATCGCCGGCGGCGCCACCTTCGAGCTGCCGACCATCACCGTCCACCTGACCGCCGGCTCGTCGGGCACGATCGAGACGAAGCTGTCCGGCACCAGCTACAGCGACCCCGGCCTGACCTTCAAGGCGGTGGCGGGCACCTTCATCGGCGACATCACCGCCCCGACCGCCTGCTTCCCCAACCCCAGCCCGGTCTTCACCACGACGACCATCGGCTGAGCACGGCGGAAAAGGCCACCCTGCGGGCGCGAAATCGCCCGTAGGGTGGCCGCATGGGGAATGGGCGACGAGTCCTTCCGTGACTTCGTCGACAACCCGTCAACGCCCTCGCCGAGGCCGCACCGGGGTTCGTTCGGCGTCTGCAGGCCGAGAACGGCGACGCAACATCGGTCCGGGCGCCAGGCACCGCCCGACCACCGCCGAGGCCGAGCGGAAGCTCGACCACCTGCGTCTCCACGGCCTGACACCCGAGGCGTTCACGCTGAAACGGCACTTCTCGCCGGTCGCCGAAGCCCGCGAGGGTGATCCCGATTGGCTGTGCCCCGCGTAACACCGGCGGCGTGCGGGGAGTGTGCAAAGGTGTCGGTCATGGCTGACGAACTGGTGCACTACGACGTGGTGGGCGGCACCGCCACGATCACCCTGGACTCCCCGCACAACCGCAACGCGCTGTCGTCCCAGCTGCGCCGCGAGCTCGCGGAATCGCTGACGAAGGCCGCCGGGGACGACGCCGTGCGCGTGGTCGTGCTGACCCACACCGGGCCGGTGTTCTGCGCGGGGATGGACCTCAAGGAGGCCCGCGGCGCCGGCGCGGGCGACCAGGGCGTGAACGAGTTCCCGAAGATCCTCGACCAGCTGTGGACCAGCCCGAAGCCGGTGGTCGCCCGGCTCGCCGGCCCCGCCCGCGCCGGCGGCATCGGCATGGTCGCCGCGTGCGACATCGCCGTGGCGGTGCCGGAGGCGACATTCGCCTTCTCCGAAGTCCGCATCGGCGTGGTGCCCGCGGTGATCTCCCTGACCGTGCTGCCCCGGCTCAACGCCCGTGCCGCGCACGAGCTCTTTCTGACCGGTGACACGTTCGACGCCCGCCGCGCGGTCGAGATCGGCCTGCTGAACTCCGCCGTCCCGGCCGACGAGCTCGACGGCGAGGTCGCCCGGTTCGTCAAGGCGCTGGCGCAGGGCGGGCCGAAGGCGCTGGCCGAGACGAAGGCGCTGCTGAGCCGCCCGCGCGCGGCGACGCCGTCGGAAGGCTTCGAGGAGATGCTCGGCCTGTCCGCGAAGTTCTTCGCCAGTGAGGAAGGCCAGGAGGGCATCCTCGCCTTCGCCCAGAAGCGCAAGCCGAACTGGGTCCCGCAGGACTGAGGCTCAGGCGTCCGGCAGCACGACGGTGAGCCGCCACGAACCGGCGCTGGGCCCGCTCGGGCCCAGCGCCCGCTGCGCGTCGGAGAGCACGCTGCGGATCGCCAGGTACGTCTTGGGTTCGGCCTTGCGCAGCGCGTCCGAGCCCGGCCAGATCAGCACGTGCTCCCCCTGCGGCAGCCACGAAAGGTCGGTCAGGCAGTCGTAGAGCGCGTCCAGGTTGTGCCCGAAGTAGTCCGGAAAGGACAGTGCTTCGGCGAACGCGGTCAGCGTGCTCGCCTTGTCGACGGTTGCCCGCGAGTTCACCAGGTGCGGGTACGCGCCCCGGGCGAAGGCTTCTTCCGCGGCGGCCTTCGCCTGCTCCCCGGCGCTCATCGGGCCGGGTCCACGACGACGAACGACGCGTAGTGGTCGCCGGTGTAGAACAGCTCGTGCGCCTGCCCGGTGATCAGCCGCCGCGCGCCGCGGTCGGCGCTGCCGGGGGTCTTCACGGTGTACTCGTGGTAATAACCGGACTGCTTGCGGGGCAAGCGCTTCTCCCGGTTCTCGAAGACGACGTCGTCGTTGCGCGGATACGGGTAGGGGCCGCCCTTTTGGATCAGCTTCCAGGTGTCGCCGGCCTGCGAGGGCAGTGTCGACAACGGCTTGAGCGGCAGCCCGGAGTCGGCGCCGGGCAGGGCCGCGCCTCCCTGGGCGGGCGCGCTCGCCGACGTGCCGGGGCCCGGCGAGGGGGTTGCCGGCTTGTCGCCGCCGACGGCGTCCTTGACCAGCCAGCCCCCCAGCACCAGCACGAGGAGCCCGATCAGCGCGGCGGTGATCCGCCTTCGGTTGAACATGGTGCGCCAGCCTAGGACGAGGTGTCGGAGCGGTCGTCGTCACGGCCCGGGGTGAGCCGGCGGGCGAAGAGCCCGACGAGCTTGTCGAGGATCCAGGCGGCGGCCAGGCACAGCGGCACGACGACCACCATGACCAGCACGAACTGGACCGGGAACCACGCCTGGGCGAGCCACAGCTCGACCCCGTCCCACCAGTCGGCAAGCCCGTTGAACACGGTGTGAGCCTACGCGCGGTCTGCTGCCCCCGCGCCGTAGGGGCGGTACGTTGCCAGACATGTTCGCCGTGTACGCGCAAGAACCCAACGCCGAAAGCCCCTTGGACTCGCTCGTCGTCGGCGAGCGACCCGAACCCGACGTGCCGGACGGCTGGGTCCGGGTGCACGTCAAGGCGGCCAGCCTCAACATGCACGACCTGTGGACGCTGCGCGGGGTCGGGATCAAGCCGGACCAGTTCCCGATGGTCCTCGGCTGCGACGGCGCCGGCACCCTCGACGACGGCTCCGAGGTCGTCGTCCACTCGGTGATCAACGCGCCGGGCTGGCAGGGTGACGACACCCTCGACCCGAAGCGCACGCTGCTCACCGAGAAGCACCAGGGCACCTTCGCGGACCAGGTCGTCGTGCCCGCGCGCAACGTCGTCCCGAAGCCGGCCGGGCTGAGCTTCGCCGAGGCCGCGACCATGGGCACGGCGTGGCTGACCGCGTACCGGATGCTGTTCGTGAAGTCCGGGCTGCGGCCGGGGCAGACGATGCTCGTGCAGGGCGCCTCCGGCGGGGTCTCGACGGCGCTGGTGCAGCTCGGCCGCGAGGCCGGGTTCCGGGTCTGGGTGACCGGCCGCACCGAGGAGAAGCGCGCGCTCGCGTCCAGCCTCGGCGCGCACCAGACGTTCGAATCGGGGGCGCGGCTGCCCGAGCGCGTCGACGCCGTGTTCGAGACGGTCGGCAAGGCCACCTGGTCACACTCGGTGAAGTCGCTCAAGCCGGGCGGCATCATCGTCGTCTCCGGCTCGACCAGCGGGCCCGACGCGAACGCCGAGCTCCAGCGTGTGTTCTTTCTCCAGCTGCGGATCGCCGGGTCGACCATGGGCACCCGTGACGAGCTCGCGGACCTGCTGGCCTACCTCGACCTGACCGGCGTGCGGCCGCAGATCGGCGCGGAACTGCCGTTCGCGGAAGCGGCCAAGGGCTTCCAGGCGATGCTCGACGGGGACACCGCGGGCAAGATCGTTTTCACCCGCTAGGGCGCTGACCTGGGCGGATCCTGTCGGAGCCCGCCCAGGTCACCGCTTGTACCGCCCATCTCGTGAATTGTCAACGTACTCGAACCGAGATCTGGTCGTTAGCACCGAAATTCCACCAAAACCCAATGGTGGCAAGCTAATCTGTAGTCATGACCGCAACGAAGCGGCCCGCTCCGGCTGTACCGGGCGGCCGGCCCAGCAGCGACCCGGACCCGATCCGGGTTTCCTTCCGGCGCTACGCCGGCGTCCGCACCCGCGTGCTCGAGGTCGGTGACCTCGCACCGGACCCGGAGCTCCCCCGCCGCTCACTGCGGCGGCGGGCAGCGACGCCACACGTGCGGCCCAGCGCCCCGCGGCTCGTGCTGCTGCACGGCTACTGCGACAGCGCCGACACCTGGCGCCCCGCGCTCGAGCAGCTCGCGGCCGCCGGCGTCCCGGCGATCGCCGTCGACCTCCCCGGCTTCGGGGACGCCCAGCCGCTGCGGCCCGGCCCGATGCTGCCCCAGCTCGACGCGTTCACCACCGCCGTGGTCCGCGAACAGGCCGTGCTCGGCTCGGTCGTGCTGGCCGGGAACTCCCTCGGCGGCACCATGAGCCTGCGCGCGGCGCAGAACAGCCGGCTGCCGATCTCCGGGGTCGTTTCGATCGCCGCGCCGGGGTTCGTCGACTCGTGGCTGATCCGCACGGTCGCGCGGTACCCGCTGCCGCTGCGGCTGTACTCGGCACTGCCGGTCCCGGTGCCGGGCTTCCTCGTGCGCAAGGTCGCCGAGCAGGTCGTCCCGCGGCTGCTCTACGCGAACTCGGGCGCGGCCGACGCGACGCAGGTCCAGCGCTTCACCGCGCTGTTCCCGGACTACCGCGCGACGAAGAGCCGTCTGGAGCAGGCCCGGCAGCTCGTCGCGGAGCTCGCCGACGCCTACCGCCTCGACTCGGTGAAGGTGCCGCTGCTCGTCGTCGCGTGCGGCAAGGACAAGCTCGTCACCGCCGCGTCCGGGCGCCAGCTGCACACGCTGGTGCCGCACAGCCGGCTGCTGGTGCGCGAGGACTGGGGGCACTGCCCGCAGCTGGACGACCCGGTGGAGGTCTCCGAGCTGCTCACCTACTTCGCCGCGAGCGCGGTCCGGACCACCCAGGCCAAGCGCGCCGTCGCGGCGGCGCCGGAAGCCGTGAGCGAAGACACCGCGGCAGGCTGAGCGGCTCACACTGTCTTCACGCGGAGTTGGCGGTAGGTTCCCCCGTTGGGTCCGTGATCCGGGCTCGTCCACCGACGTTCGGGAGACGAAGATGTCCGCTCCAAGCCTGGGCTCCAGCTCCGGCATCTTCCGGCGCAAGCCGATCGACCAGATCCAGGACACCAGCGAAGCCGGTGGCCTGAAACGCACCCTGGGACTGTGGCAGCTGACCGCCATCGGCATCGGCGGCATCATCGGCGCCGGGATCTTCGCCCTGGCCGGCAGCGTCGCGCACGGCGACGACTCGGCGGGCATCGCCGGCGTCGGCCCGGCGGTGCTGATCTCGTTCCTCATCGCCGGTGTCGCCAGCGCCGCCGCCGCGTTCTCCTACGCCGAGTTCGCGGGCATGATCCCGAAGGCCGGTTCGGCCTACACCTACGGCTACGCGGTGCTCGGCGAGATCGTCGGCTGGTTCATCGGTTGGGACCTGCTGCTGGAGTACACCGCGATCGTGGCGGTGGTGGCGATCGGCATCTCCGGCTACTTCAGCTTCCTGCTCGGCCAGCTCGGGCTCGACCTGCCCGCGTGGATGCTCGGCGCGCCCGGCACCGGGCCCGGGCACAAGGTCGACCTCTTCGCGATGCTGCTGTGCCTGTTGATCGCGTACCTGCTCAACCGCGGCATCCGCAGCGCCGCCCGGTTCGAGACGGCGATGGTCGGGATCAAGGTCCTGATCGTGCTGGTGGTCATCCTGGTCGGCTTCTTCTACGTCAAGACCGGCAACTACACGCCGTTCGCCCCGGCCGGCTTCGGCGGCGCGGTGACCGGAGCGGCGACGGTCTTCTTCGCCGTCTTCGGCTACGACGCCATGTCCACCGCCGCGGAGGAGTCCAAGGACGCGCAACGGCACATGCCGAAGGCGATCCTCTACTCGCTCGGCATTTCCATGGTGCTGTATGTGCTGGCCTGCCTGGTGCTGACCGGCATGCAGAAGTACACCGAGATCGACCCGAAGAGCGGCTTCTCGACGGCGTTCAAGTCGGTCGGCCTCGACGGGCTCGCGACCGTGATCGCGATCGGCGCGATCGTCGGCATTCTCACCGTGCTGTTCACGTTCATGATGGGCGCCACCCGCGTCGGCTACTCGATGAGCCGCGACGGCCTGCTCCCGCCGTGGTTCGGCAAGACGAGCCCGAAGCGCCAGGTGCCGAGCCGGATGACCTGGCTCCTCGGCGGCGCGTCCGCCGTCATCGCCGGGGTGCTGCCGATCGGCGAGGCGGCCGAGCTGACGAACATCGGCATCCTGCTCGCGTTCGTCGTCGTCTGCGTCGCGGTGATCGTGCTGCGCTACAAGCGTCCCGATCTGTCGCGGACGTTCAAGACGCCGGGCATGCCGGTGGTGCCCGCGATCGGCGTCGTTTTCTCGATCTGGCTGATCACGTTCCTTCAGCCGGCGACCTGGCTGCGGTTCGCCGTCTGGTTCGTGCTCGGGATGATCGTCTACTTCGCCTACAGCCGGCGGCACTCGGTGCTGAACCGCACCGGCCCGGAGGCCTAGCGGATCCGGTCGAGGCGCGCGGCGGCGTCGCGCGCCTCGACCTTCAGCCGTTCGACGATCACGGCGGCCGAGGCGTCGTAGGCGAGCGGGTAGGTCTGGCCGGCCCACAGCGAGATCGCTTCCGGGTCACCCGCCTTCGCCGACGCCTTGCGCACCGGCCCGGCCAGGCTGTTCAGCTGCGGGTACGCGGCGGGCGCGCCTTCCGACAGCGCGTCCATGAACCTGTTGACCAGCCCGCGCGCCGGACGTCCGCTGAAGGCACGGGTGAAGGCCGTCTCGCGTTCGGCGAGCGCCAGCGCCTTGCGGTGGGCCTCGGAGGTGCCGGCTTCGTCCGCGCGCAGGAACACCGTCCCCAGCTGGGCGGCCACGGCCCCGGCGGCGAGCACGGCGGCGACGTCCGCGCCGTGGACCAGGCCACCGGCGGCGACCAGCGGCAGGTCCGTCTGACCGGCCACGAGCCGCAGCAGCGCGAGCACGCCGTACTCCGGGCCGCCGCCGGGCAGGTGCGCGTCGTCGGTGAACAGGCTCCGGTGCCCGCCGGCCTCGAACCCCTGGAGGACCAGCGCGTCGGCGCCGAGGTCCGCCGCCCGGCGCGCGGCTTCCGGCGTCGTCACGGTGACGACGACCGTGCTGCCGGCCTCCTTGAGCCGCACGACGTCGGACGGACTCGGCGGCCCGAAGGTGAACGACACCACCGGGCTCCGCTTCTCGAGCACGACGTCCAGCTTCGCCGCGTACGCGTCGTCGTCCCACTTCGGCTCGCCGAGCTCGACGTCGTACTCGCGGGCGAAGACCTCGAGCCGCTCGCGGTGGGCGCTGACGTCGGCGCCGGTGTCCGGCTGCGGGACGAAGAGGTTGACGCCGAACGCGCGGCCGGTGAGCTCGCGGGTGCGGTCGATCTGCGCGGCGAGCGCCGCGGGGGTGAGCATGCCCGCCGAGAGGAAGCCGAAGCCGCCGGCTTCGGTGACCGCGGCGACCAGTTCGGGCGTGGTCGGCCCGCCCGCCATGGGCGCGGCGATGACCGGGAACGTCAGCTCGTCGAACATGCCACCGAGCGTAGTACTCAGGCGGGCAGCAACATCGTGTAGAGCTTGGTGATGAGCCCGTCCTCGACGAGGGCGACGTCGATCCCCCGCACGACCGGCGGCGCGCCTTCCGAGCCGAGCTCCCAGGCGAGGTGGCCCAGGTCGTGGTTCACGAGCACCGGCCCGGCCGGCGCGAACACGAACCCCGGGGACTGCTCCAGCAGCCCCTTCGCCTTGGCGTTCAGCTCTTCGTGCCCGGTCGCCATCCCCTCGGGATCGGCGAAGGTGACGTCGGCCGCATACGTCGCCGCGATCGCCTTCGCGCGCCGCTCGTCGTCACGCTCGTTGAAGACCTCGAGCAGGTTCGCCCGCATCAGTTCGGCCACCGTCGCCATCTCGCACCCTCCTAGGCTCGGCGCCATGTTACGTGACATGTCACGTAACCGTCAGGGGTGGTCGTCCGGCCGGGGCAGGCTGCCGTGCTCGACGAGCGAGTCGTAGACGCGTTCGAGGAGGCCCGCCAGCTGCGGCAGGCCGTCCGGCCCGAGCGCGTCCAGGAACGCCGTGCGCACGAACTCGACGTGGTCCGGCGCCGCCCGGCGCAGCGCCGCCCAGCCGTCCTCGGACAGCGTCACGTCGGTGGCCCGGCGGTCCTCGGGGCTGACGCCGGTCGCGACCAGGCCGCGTTCGCGCATGCGCTTCAGGTGGTGCGAGAGCCGGCTGCGCTCCCAGCCGAGGCGGACCGCGAGATCGGTGACCCGCATCCGGCCGTCCGCCGCGCTGGTCAGCGCGACCAGCACGTGGTAGTCGGCGAGCGAGATCCCGCTGTCGGCGCGCAGCTGCCGGTTCAGCTCGTACTCCAGGCGGAGGTGCACCTTCATGTACGCGTACCACGCGGCCGTCTCGGCGCTCGAGAGCAGCGCGAACGGCGAGCCCGCCACGAAGTCCCGCGTCACCAGACGAGCTTAACCACCCAAACTGGTCTAGACCATGACCGGCGGAAATGCGACGATCCCGGCAGGCGTGACGGCGAGGTCGCGCCCTTCCCGCCAGGAGGTCCCCGGTGAAGCCATCCCGCACGCGACGGCTCGGCCGCGCACTCGCCGTGCTGGCCCTGATCGGCGCCAGCACGACCGCCGCCCAGCTGACCCCGGCCGCGGCGGCCACCCCCGCGTTGCAGTCGATCGTGCCGGTGCCGGTTTCGGTGACCCCGGCGGCGGGAGTGACGTTCCCGCTGGTGGCGTCGACGAAGATCGTCACCGAGGCCGGGTCCGCGCCGGCCAAGCAGGTCGGCGACTACCTCGCCGGGGTGCTGCGCCCGTCGACGGGCTACGCGCTGCCAGTGTCCGACGCGCCCGCGTCCGTGCCCTCGGACAGCATCGCCCTCCTGCTCTCCGGCGCACCCGCGTCGGTCGGCGCGCAGGGGTACCAGCTGGTGTCGACAGCGTCGTCGGTCACCATCCGGGCCACGACGGCCGACGGGCTCTTCGCGGGCGTCCAGACGTTGCGGCAGCTGCTGCCGGGCCGCGTCGAGAGCGCGTCGGTGCAGCAAGGGCCATGGACCGTCCCGGGCGCGACGGTCGTGGACTACCCGCGCTTCGGCTACCGCGGCGCGATGCTCGACGTCGCGCGGCACTTCCACCCGGTGTCGACGGTCAAGCGGTACATCGACCAGCTGGCCCAGTACAAGATCAACAACCTGCACCTGCACCTCGCCGACGACCAGGGCTGGCGCATCCAGATCGACAGCTGGCCGCGGTTGACGACCTACGGCGGCAGCACCCAGGTCGGCGGCGGCGCGGGCGGCTACTACACGAAGGCGCAGTACACGGACATCGTCACCTACGCGGCCTCGCGGCACATCACGGTCATCCCGGAGATCGACATGCCGGGGCACGTGAACGCGGCGCTGGCGTCGTACGCGGAGCTGAACTGCAACGGGGTGGCGCCGGCCCTGCGAACGGACACGGCGGTCGGGTACAGCTCGCTGTGCATCTCGAAGGACATCACGTACACGTTCATCGCGGACGTCCTGCGCGAGCTGGCGGCCCTGACCCCGGGCCCGTACCTCCACATCGGCGGCGACGAAGCGTCCTCGACGTCGGCCTCGGACTACCTGACGTTCGTGAACAAGGTGCTGCCCCTGGTCGCGGCAACGGGCAAGTCGGTGGTCGGCTGGCACGACATCGCGAAGGCGACGTTGCCGGCGTCGGCTTCCCCGCAGTTCTGGGGGACGTCGACGTCGGACTCGGGCGTCTCGGCGGCGGTTTCCCGTGGCAGCAAGGTGATCCTGTCACCGGCGAACAAGGCGTACCTGGACATGAAGTACAACAGCTCGTCCCCGATCGGCCTGTCGTGGGCGGGCTACGTCGAGGTCCAGGACGCGTACGGCTGGAACCCGGGAGCGTACCTGTCGGGCGTGGGCGAGTCCGCGGTCCGCGGCGTGGAGTCCCCGCTGTGGGCGGAAACGGTGGTGACCCCGGCGGACATCGACTACCTGGCATTCCCTAGGTTGGCGGCGCACGCGGAGCTGGGCTGGTCCCCGTGGTCGACCCACGACTGGACGGCGTTCCGCACCCGCCTGGGCGCCCAGGCGCCCCGCTGGGTGGCCCAGGGCATCAACTTCTACCGGTCAACGCAGGTCACGTGGGACACGGGCGGCACGACCAACCCGGGCACGTGCACGGACGCAGCCTGGACGGCGTCGCAGGTGTACACGGGCGGCAACGTGGTGTCCCACAACGGCCACAAGTGGACGGCGAAGTGGTGGACCCAGGGTGAGGAGCCGGGAACAACGGGCCAGTGGGGAGTGTGGACCGACAACGGCGCCTGTTGAGGCATCGCTGGGCCCGTCTCGCGGAGGCGGGCCCAGCGGTCGTCCGCAGACCGGGTCGGGCAGTTCCAGGTCCTCACCAGCGGCTCCTTGACTCGCGGGCTCCGCACCACCCGGCCCAGTGAACCTGGTGCGGCTCCGGTGTGCGTCGCTAGTCTGCGGCCATGCCGGAGCCGTGCCCGATCTGTGCCAAGCACCGGGGGGCCGGGCCGCTGGTGAGCCCGGTGGTCTGGGCTGACGACCTCCTCGTCGTGACCCATCAGCCCGGCACCTTCCTCGGCTATCTCTTCGTCGAGCCCCGGCGGCACGTCGCGGGGCTGGACGAGCTCACCGAGCCCGAGGCGCTGGCCGTCGCGCGGGCGGTGTGGGTGGGCGCCCGGGCGCTGCGGACGGAGCTCGATCCGCTGTCCGTGCACACCTTCGTCGCCGGGCGGTCGGTGGCCAGGGTTCATTTCCACCAGCACCTGTTCGTGCGGCACCGGGGCACGCCCGAGGAGCGCGGCTGGACCGACGTCGACTGGCCTGGCGCTCCGCATGGCGATCCCGCCGGGCTGTGCGGACGGTTAGCACCGCACTTCACCCGGTGAAACCGGAACATCGCGCCGGGCGGGCAGGTTAAGTTGAGGCATGAGCGTTGATCTCGAGCAGGTTCGGACGCTGTCGCTGCAGGAGCACGGCCTCGCCACCGTCGCCACGACGCGCGCCGACGGCACGGTGCACTCCTCCGTGGTCAACGCCGGCGTCTTCGACGACCCGGTGACCGGTACCCCGGGTGTCGCTTACGTCGCCGTCGGGCAGGCGCACAAGCTTCTGCTGCTGCGCCGGGCCGGGCACGCCACGCTGACCTTCCGCCGGGGCTGGAACTGGGTCTCCGTCACCGGCGCCACCCACCTCATCGGGCCGGACGACCCCGACCCCGCCTTCGACGCCGCGGGCCTGCCGAAGCTCCTGCGCGACGTCTTCATCGCCGCCACCGGCACGCACGACGACTGGGACGAGTACGACCGCGTGATGGCCGCGGAACGCCGGGTTGCGGTGTTCGTGCGGGCGGACCGGATAATCGGCAACCCCTGACCCGCCCGGCCCCAGGAGTCGTCCCGTTGCCCGAGTCCCCGTCCCGCGTCACCACGCCGGTCAAGGTCCTGATCGGCGTGCTCGCGGTCGCCGACGCCGGTTTCGGCGGAGCGCTCGCCTTCGGGCTCGTGCGCGGCCTGTCCCCATGGCTGATCGGCGGCGCCTACGCGGCCACCGTGCTCGTCGCGGTGGTCGTGTTCCGCGCCTCCCGTGCTCGCATGCTCAAGCGTGGCCTCGACGGCCTCCGCGACCTCACGCTCGGCGAGGAGGGCATCCGCCTGCCCGCGGGCACGCTCAGCACCCGGGTGGTCCCGTGGTCCCAGATCGCCGACGTGACGGTGCGCCGCTCAGCCCGCTTCGGCGACGGCCACCTGCGCGACGCCATTTGGCTGGATCTGGTCACCGGTGAAGGGGTGGAGAGCTCGGTACAGTGCTACGCCCCGCGCGGCAAGCTGCACCCGGCCCCGGCGGGAAGGCGCCAGTTCGAGCAGACGGCGATCCTGGACCCGGCGCTGTTCACGGCGGTGATCGAGCGGCTCCGGAAGGAGCTGCGGCACCGGCAGCTGCACTCCCAGCTCCGCGGCGCACCACGCATCCGCCACCACTGACGGTCCTCCGCAGCTGCGCGCATTCGACGGCGCGGCAAACGGACTGCGCACTCACTCCGCCGGCGGCGAAGCAGCGCCGCTGGACCACAGGGAGGAGTCGATGACCCGGTCCTCCAGCGCCGCGATCCACCAACTCGCCCGGCCGCACCAGCAGCGCGGCCGACGGCCCGCCGGCCTCAGGCGCGCCGGACAGCTTCGCCGGCATGGCCAGCGCCTCCCGACCGGGTCCGGCCAGCGCGGCCAGCCTGTCCTGGTGCTCGGCCCGCAGGCCTCAGGCACGCCGGGCAGCCTCGCCGGCATGGCCAGCGCCTCCCGACCGGGTCCGGCCAGCGCGGCCAGCCTGTCCTGGTGCTCGGCCCGCAGGCCTCAGGCACGCCGAGCAGCCTCGCCGGCATAGCCAGCGCCTCCCAGCCGGCGCGGCCAGCCTGTCCTCGTGCGCGGCCCGCCGGCCTCAGGCGAGCCGGCCCAGCAGCTCCCGCGGCACGATCCGCACCGGGAACGGCCGCTCGAGCTCGACCGCCTCGTCGCCCGCCGCCTTGGCCACCTGCTGGTAGCAGCCGTCCTCGTCCAGCTCGAACACCGTCAACGCCGGCTCCGCCGGGTCGATCACCCAGTAGCTGCCCGTCCCGAGCCGCTCGTAGACCACCCTCTTGGTGTTGAGGTCGTGGATCGCCGTGCTGGGTGAGAGCACCTCGACCGCCAGCACCGGTGGCACCGGGAGATCCTTGTCGGTGAAGTCTTCGTCCCGGCCGACCAGGACGTCCGGCTGTAGCTCGATCTTGTCACCGTGATGCACCGCGAACGGCGCGACGACTACGTCGAACTCGGGCGGGCAGGAATCGACGAGCACTCTCCAGAGCCATACCGCGATCGTCTGGTGTCGTCTTCCCGGCGCAGGGGTCACCAGGAGCACCCCGTCGATGAGCTCGTAACGTCGGCTGTCATACGGCATTTCCCCGAGGTCGTGCACCGTCAGGGGGCCCGAATCGCCGGGATGCTCGATGTCCGCCATGACCGTCATGGTGCTCTCCTTTCGCTCTTCGCACCAGAGCACACCAGACAGCACCGACAGAAACCGCGTCGAACACGGGTTCGGCGCCCATATTCACTAGTCGGAGTGAATATGGGCGCAACTGTCACATCAGGAGAACAGTTACTTCTTGCCCTTACCCGAGTCCTCAGTGGACAAAGCGGCGACGAAGGCCTCCTGCGGGACCTCGACCCGGCCCACGGTCTTCATCCGCTTCTTGCCTTCCTTCTGCTTCTCCAGCAGCTTGCGCTTCCGCGAGATGTCACCGCCGTAACACTTGGCCAGGACGTCCTTGCGGATCGCGCGAATCGTTTCGCGGGCGATGATCCGGGAGCCGATGGCCGCCTGGATCGGCACCTCGAACTGCTGGCGCGGAATGAGTTCGCGCAGCCGCGTCGCCATTCGGTTGCCGTAGCCGTAGGCCGCGTCCTTGTGCACGATCGCGGAAAACGCGTCGACGGTTTCGCCCTGCAGCAGGATGTCGACCTTCACCAGCTCGGCGACCTGCTCGCCCGCCTCTTCGTAGTCGAGCGACGCGTAACCGCGCGTACGCGACTTCAGCGTGTCGAAGAAGTCGAAGATGATTTCCGCCAGCGGCAGGTTGTACCGCAGTTCGACCCGGTCCTCGGACAGGTAGTCCATGCCGAGCAGCGTCCCGCGCTTGGTCTGGCACAGCTCCATGATCGTGCCGACGAACTCCGACGGCGCGAGGATGCTGACCTTCGAAACCGGTTCGTGCACCTCGGAGATCTTCAGCCCGCTCGGCCAGTCCGACGGGTTGGTCACGACCACCTCGCTGCGATCCTCCAGCACCACGCGGTAAACCACGTTCGGCGCCGTCGAAATCAGGTCGAGGCCGAACTCGCGCTCGAGCCGGTCGCGCGTGATCTCCAGGTGCAGCAGGCCGAGGAAGCCGCAGCGGAAGCCGAAGCCCAGCGCCACCGACGTCTCCGGCTCGTAGTCGAGCGCGGCGTCGTTCAGCTGGAGCTTGTCGAGCGCCTCGCGCAGCTCCGGGTAGTCGGAGCCGTCCACCGGATACAGTCCGGAGTAGACCATCGGCTTCGGCTCGCGGTAGCCGGCCAGCGCCTCCTTGGCGCCGTGGCGTTCGGACGTCACGGTGTCGCCGACCTTGGACTGGCGGACGTCCTTCACGCCGGTGATCAGGTAGCCCACCTCGCCGACGCCGAGGCCCTTGCTGGGCTTGGGCTCCGGCGAGATGATCCCGACCTCGAGCAGCTCGTGCGTCGCGCCGGTCGACATCATCTTGATCTTCTCGCGCGGCGTGATCTTGCCGTCGACGACCCGGATGTAGGTGACGACGCCGCGGTAGGTGTCGTACACCGAGTCGAAGATCATCGCGCGGGCCGGCGCGTCCGCGTCGCCCTGCGGCGCCGGGACCTGCTTGACGACCTCGTCGAGCAGCGCGCCGACGCCCATGCCGGTCTTGGCCGAGACCCGCAGGACGTCGTCGGGCTCGCAGCCGATGATGTGGGCCAGCTCACCCGCGTACTTGTCGGGGTCGGCCGAGGGCAGGTCGATCTTGTTGAGCACCGGGATGATCTGGAGGTTGTTCTCCAGCGCGAGGTAGAGGTTGGCCAGCGTCTGGGCCTCGATCCCCTGCGCGGCGTCGACCAGCAGGACGGCGCCTTCGCACGCCTCCAGCGCCCGCGAGACCTCGTAGGTGAAGTCGACGTGGCCGGGGGTGTCGATCATGTGCAGGACGTGGTCCTGCCCGTCGACCTGCCACGGGAGCCGGACGTTCTGGGCCTTGATCGTGATCCCGCGCTCCCGCTCGATGTCCATCCGGTCGAGGTACTGCGCGCGCATGGCCCGCTCTTCCACGACGCCGGTGAGCTGCAGCATGCGGTCGGCCAGGGTGGACTTGCCGTGGTCGATGTGCGCGATGATGCAGAAGTTCCGGATGAGCTCCGGAGGCGTGAAGGTCGTGTCGGCGAACGTCGTCACTCGAATGAGTCCTCGGAAAGTCGGGGATGGCCACCTCTATGGTCCCATGGCCCTCCGGGTGCGGGTGGGGGTCATCCCCGATGCGGGCTTTTGTGATCCGTGGTGCCCTCGAAGTATGAGCACTTCGCACCAGCCGGCACCCCCTCCCCAGCCGGAGACCAGCGGCTTCGCCCGTGTCCTCGACCGGACGTTCGGTCACCCCTCCGGCGTGCTCGGCCGCCTCGGCGGCCTGCTGATGGCCCGGGGCAACGCCGCCACCGAACACCGCGTCGTCGACCTGGCCAAGCTCGAGCCGGACGAGACCGTCCTGGTCGTCGGGCCGGGCCCCGGCGTCGGCCTGGAAGCCGCGTCGCGGCTGGCCGGGCGCGTCGTCGGCGTCGACCCCTCCCCCGAGATGCTCGCGCTCTGCCACGAGCGCTGCGGCGACCGCGCCGAGCTGCGGGAAGGGTCGGCCGCGCACACCGATGAGCCCGGCGAGTCCGTCGACGTCGTGCTGACCGTGAACAACGTCATGCTCTGGGACGACCGCGCCGCGGGGTTCGCCGAGCTGTTCCGGGTGCTGCGGCCCGGCGGGCGGCTGCTGCTGTCCGCGCACGAGAAGTGGCTGCCCGTGAGCAGGCACGTGCTGGCCGACGAGGCCGCCGCCGCGGGCTTCGCCGACCTGCAGACGTGGACCTGGGAGCCGCCCGGCTTCACCGCGCTGGCCGCGCAGCTGCGCGCCGTCAAGCCCGCCTAGCGGGTGTCGGTGCGGATCGGGTGGCCCTCGGGCACCTCGACCAGCACGATCCGCGTGCCGTCCGGGTCGGCGATCCAGGCCTCGTCGAGGCCCCAGGGCTCGCGCTGGGCGTCGCGCACCGGCTCCAGGCCCTTCCCCTTGAGCTCGGCCAGGGTGCCCGCCAGGTCCCGGACCTGCACCCAGAGCACCAGGTCGGGCGACGCGCCCGCCATCCCCTCGCCGGAGACCTCCAGGGAACCGTGGCCGAGGAAGAAGACGGTGCCGCCGGGGAACTCGCGCTCCACGGCCAGGCCGAGGGTGTCGCGGTAGAACCCGGTGGTCGCGGCGACGTCACGCGGGCGGATCAACAGCCTGCTCTTCAGGACTTCCATCCGACCATCCCTACCGGACGCGCTCAGGCGACCGCAATCGCGGCGATCCCCGACAGCACGATCACGGAGCCGGCGAGCCGCCGCACGGCGTCGCTTTCGCCCAGCACCAGCCACGCGGCGAGACCGCCGAGCACGATGCTCAGCTCCCGGGCGGGCGCGACCAGGCTGACCGGCGCCATGGTGAGCGCGAACAGCACCAGGACGTACGCGATCGGCGAAAGCACCGCGACGACCAGCACCTCGCGACGCTGCTCGCGCCAGATCCGCCGCACCTCCCCGCGGTCGGCCAGCGCACCGGGTACGAGCAGCACGCTCTGCAGGACCGACCCCAGGCCGAAGTAGACGATCGGCGGCACGCTGAGGCCGGTCACCGCGTGCGCGTCCCAGAGCGTGTAGCCGGCGATGACGGCGCCGGTCAGCAGGCCGTAGAAGATCCCGGCCTTCACCGCTTGCGGGTCGCCCGCCTTGCGGCCGGTGCTGATCACCAGCACCCCGGTGATCACGAGGAACGCGCCGAGCAGGCCGAGCCAGCCCGGCCGCTCGCCGAGCACGAGGACGGCGGCCAGCACCGACAGCAGCGGCCCGGTGCCGCGCGCGACCGGGTAGACGACCGAGAGGTCGCCGACGCGGTATCCGCGCTGCAGGACGATGCCGTAGGCGATGTGCAGCACCGCCGTCACGACGGCGGCGAGCAGCCAGCTCCACTGTGGACGGTCCGTTTCCACGACCAGCAGCACGACCGTCACCGGCAGGAGGAAGACCGCGGAAGCCGTGTAGTAGAGCCAGACGAACTGCGTGCCGCCGGAGGAGATCCGCTTGGCGGCCAGGTTCCACGCCGCGTGCACGACCGCGGCGACGAGGACGAAGGACAGGGCGGTGGCGTTCATGGGACCCTTTCGGGTTTTCGCGCGCGCGAAAACCGGGTCCTCCAGGCTTTTGCCCCGTCAGATGAACGACCGGCCGTCCGGGCCCGCCGATGGTGCCGCTCGGACCAGACCCGCCGGTCCTGGTTGTGTGGTGCGGCGTGTGCGGACCGGCGACGGAACCCTAGGCACTGACCGCCCTCCACCGTACTCCCCATGATCGGTTGCGCGCAGGTCCCGGCGGACGGGGCCGGGAGCCGGGCTGTTAGAGTTGTCGCTCGCTGCCCGTGCGGCATTCCGTCATGGAGGAAACCTGCTTTCGAGCAGGGCCACTTCAGCGCGGCGGCGAATCTCACCGAGTGAAACAGGAGTTGCCCTATGGCCAACATCAAGTCGCAGATCAAGCGCATCACGACGAACGAGAAGGCGCGTCAGCGCAACCAGGCGATCCGGTCCTCGGTGAAGACCGCGATCCGCAAGGTCCGCGAAGCCGCCGACGCCGGCGACAAGGCCAAGGCTGCCGAGCTGCAGCGCGACGCCGCCCAGAAGCTGGACAAGGCCGTCTCGAAGGGCGTCATCCACGCCAACCAGGCCGCCAACAAGAAGTCGGCGCTCGCGAAGCGCGTCAACGCGCTCTGAGCAAGCTGTTTCTGGAGAAGCCCCGGCCTCGGCCGGGGCTTTCTTCATGTCAGCGGTCGCCCTTGGCGGCCGCCACCTCCAGCACGGCTCGTTCCAGCGCGTAACCCGGGTCGGCCGCCACGCCCTTGACCTCGGCGTTCAGCCGCGCGACCACCCGCATCGCCGTGGCCAGCCCGTCCTGGTTCCAGCCCCGGGACTGGCCCTGCGCCTTGCGGATCTTCCACGGCGGCATGCCCAGCTCACCGGCCAGCTGGTTGGGGTTGCCCCGGCCCGCGCCGGAGACGCGGGCGATCGTGCGGACGGCGTCAGCCAGCGCGTCGGCGACCAGGACGTGCGGGACCCCGAGCTGCATCGCCCAGCGCAACGACTCCAGCGCCGCCGCGCGGTCACCGCTGACCGCCCGCTCCGCGACCGCGAACCCGGTGACGTCGGCGCGGCCGCGGTGGTAGCGCCGGACCGCTTCGGCGTCGACCGCGCCGCCGGTGTCTGCGACCAGCTGCGTCGCGGCGGAGGAGAGTTCCCGCAGGTCGGAGCCCACGGCGTCGATGAGCGCGGCGACACCGGCCGGGTCGATCTTGCCGCCCACCCGGCGCACCTCGTGCCGCACGAACTGCTCCCGCTCAGCGGGCTTCGTCATCTTCGGGCATTCCGTGACTTCGGCGCCGGCCTTCTTCAGCACGGCCGGGAGCGTCTTGCCGGCCTTGCTGCGGCCACCGCCGGTGTGCACGACGACCAGCACGACCCCCTCCGCCGGGTCCTTCAGGTAGGACGCCACGGCGTCGGCCAGCTCCTGCGAGATGTCCTGCGCCGACTCCAGGACGATCACGCGCCCTTCGCTGAACAGCGAGGGACTGACGAGTTCGGCCAGCTCAGGGGCTGTGAGATCGGACACCCGGACGCGGGTCAGCTCGGCGGTCGCGTCGATCGCGCGGGCCGCGGCCAGCGTCTCGCGGACGGCGCGCTCGATCAGCAGTTCTTCCTCACCCAGGACCAGGTGCAGCGGGGGCGGGGCGGTGGCTTGCGCGGTCACCGGAGGATCCTCTCACTTCTCCGAACGTGCGCCCGCTCCGGTGATGTGGAGCCGCCACCATGGCACGGTCCGAACGCCATGTCGTACGGTGTGCTCGAGGCGGCGCGTTTGTGGCGCGCCCCGACAACCGAATACCGCTCATCCAGAGGGGCAGAGGGAACGGCCCGACGAAGCCCCGGCAACCGGCGTACAGCCCGTCATCCCGCGATCGCGGGGTAGCTGACGACCACGGTGCCAATTCCGGCCCGCTTCGGCGGGGCAGATGAGGAAAGGAACCTCGCGATGACCGCAACCCTCGGCACGACCTCCACCACCAAGACCCCGGATCTCGGACCGGCCGTCGAACTGGTGTCGAAGGAAGAGGGCCACCGGCAGCCGCTCGCCCCCGAGTTCGTCTCCGCCGAAGACTTCTCGCCGCTCGAGGTCGCCTACGACTTCGGCCGCGTCCGCCGCGAAGACATCGAGGCCGGCCCCAAGAACATCTGGCGCTACAAGAAGCTCCTCCCGGTTCCGTCGAACATCGAAGAAATCCCGAACACCGAGCCCGGCGCGACCCGCCTGGTGCGCGCCGACCGCCTCGCCAAGGAGCTCGGCCTCAAGCGCGTGTGGGTCAAGGACGACACCGGCAACCCGACGCACTCCTTCAAGGACCGCGTGGTTGCCGTCGCGCTGGCCGCGGCCCGCGAGTTCGGGTTCGAGGTGCTCGCGTGTCCCTCGACCGGCAACCTGGCCAACGCGACGGCCGCCGCGGCCGCCCGTGCCGGCTGGCGGTCGGTCGTGCTGATCCCGAAGTCCCTCGAGCGCGCCAAGATCCTCACCACCGCGGTGTACGACGGCGACCTCATCGCCATCGACGGCAACTACGACGACGTCAACCGCCTCGCCACCGAGCTCGCCGGTGAGCACCCGAAGTGGGCGTTCGTGAACGTGAACGTCCGGCCGTACTACTCGGAAGGCTCGAAGACGCTGGCCTTCGAGGTCGCCGAGCAGCTCGGCTGGCGCATCCCGCCGCAGATCGTCGTGCCGATCGCCTCCGGTTCGCAGCTCACCAAGGTGGACAAGGGTTTCCGCGAGCTGGGTCAGCTCGGTCTCGTGGACGCCAGCCCGTACAAGGTGTTCGGCGCCCAGGCCACGGGCTGCTCGCCGGTGTCGGCCGCGTTCCGCGGCGGCCACGACGTCGTCCAGCCGGTGAAGCCGGACACGATCGCCCGTTCGCTGGCGATCGGCAACCCGGCCGACGGCCCGTACGTGCTCGACATCGTCAACCGCACCGGCGGCGCGATCGAGGACGTCTCCGACGAAGAGGTCGTCGAAGGCATCCGCCTGCTGGCCCGCACCGAGGGCATCTTCACCGAGACGGCCGGTGGCGTCACCGTCGCCACGGCGAAGAAGCTGGTCGAGACGGGCAAGCTGGACCCGGACGCCGAGACCGTGCTCCTCATCACCGGCGACGGCCTCAAGACCCTCGACGCGATCGAGAACCACGTGGGCCCCAAGGCGGTCCTCCCGCCGTCGGCCGCCGCGGTGAACAAGGCGCTCGGGTACTGATCTTCGCCCGGCGGTGTGCCGGGGCGGGCCGCGTGGCTCGCCCCGGCTCATCGGCGCGGTGGGCCGCGGGGCTCGCCCCGGCGTGAGACCGCCGGGCCCGCCGGTTCGCCTACCACGGCGGTGTCTCCGTCCTGGTCCGTCCGGGTCACCCGTGCGCCCAACGCCACCAGAGTGTCCATTGTGGACTTGCTGGGATGCCCGTAGGTGTTGCCCGCGCCCACGCTGACCAACGCCACCCGCGGCGCCACCGCGGCGAGGAACGACGGCAGCGAGTACCGCGAGCCGTGGTGTGGGACCTTCAGCACCTCCGCTTTCAAGTCTGCGACGTCGGCCAGGAGATCCGCCTGCGCGGCCAGTTCGACGTCGCCGGTCAGGAGCATCCGACCGGCTGCTGTCTGCGCCCGGAGGACCACCGAGCTGTTGTTGATCGTGGTGCCGTCCTGCCCGGCTGCACGGGCCGGGACGTAGCGCGGGCCGAGCACGTCGAGTGAGAGCCCGGGCCAGTCCAGCCGCTCCCCCGGGTTCAGCTCGACCAGGGGCACGGACTGGCGGGCCGCCTCCGCGGCGACCTGCCGCCACGCCCACTCCGGCGCGCGCCCCGGCCCGACGGCGATGCCACCGACCGCGCGGCCGTCGAAGACCGACGCGAGCCCGCCGATGTGGTCGGCATGCAGGTGGCTCAGCACCACCAACGGGATCCGGTCGACGGCGAGCCGGTGCAGGCACTCGTCGACCGGTCCCGGCTCGGGTCCGGTGTCGATGACGATCGCCCGCCCGGGCTCGGCGGTCGCCAGGACGACCGCGTCACCCTGCCCGACGTCGCATTCGACCATCGCCCAGTCGCGCGGTGGCCACGCCGGCGCGATCACCCGGACCGGCACGAGCACCAGCAGCGCGCCGACGACCAGCACGGCCATGAGCAGCCGGATCCGCCGGTGGCGGGCGGCCAGCACCAGCACGAGGAGCACACCGGCGGCGAGCAGGCCGCCGGCCCAGCCGCCGGGCCACGCGACTGTCGCGCCCGGGGCTCGTGCGCCGTGCCGCGCCACCGTGATCAGCCAGCGTGCCTCCGGATCGGCCAGGTGCACCAAGACCTTCCCCGCGCCCGGCCACCAGGGACCGGTGACCGTCGCCAGCACGCCAAGCACGGTCGCCGGAGCCACTACCGGTGCCGCGAGGACGTTGGTCAGCACCGAAACCAGGCTCACCGAGCCCGCCATGCCCGCGATCACTGGCGCAGTCACGAGGAACGCCGCCAGCGGGATCGCCAGCCCTTCGGCGAACCCCGGCGGAACGCCGAGGCGGACGAGCGCGGCCGCCCAGCGAGGCGCGAGCAGCACGAGCCCGGCGGTGGCGAACACCGACAGCGCGAACCCGAAGTCCGTGGCCATCGCCGGATCCGCCACCACCAGCACGCAGACCGCGAACGCCAACGCGGGCAGCGCCGAACCACGCCGTCCCAGCGCCAGAGCCAGCAACGCGACCGCCGCCATGACGCCGGCCCGCAGCACGCTCGGCTCCGGGCCGACCAGGACGAGGAACCCGGCCAGGCAGGCGCCCGCCGCCACCGCCGACAACCGGGGCCCGAGCCGGACCAGGCGCAGGAGGAGCAGGACCGCGCCGCAGGCCACGGCGAGGTTCCCGCCGCTGACCGCGGTCAGGTGGGCGAGGCCGGCGGTGACGAACTCCTGCTCGACCCGCGGCGACAGGCCGCTCGTGTCACCGAGGACCAGGCCCGGCAGCAATCCGGCGGGCTCGTCCGGCAGGCTCTGGCACAGGTCGTGGAGACCCGCGCGCAGGTCGGCCGCCGCCCGCTGCCACCACGGCGCGGGGCCGGGTTCCGTGGGCGGGCCGCGCACGGACAACACGGCGACGGTCAGGTCCGAACCACGCGGCGGCATCAGCAGACCCGAGACGGCCACTTCCTGGCCTGGCAGCAAGGTCGCCCATTGCGCGACCGGCGCGAGGAGGAGAACCTGCCCGGAGGAGTCGACCGGGCGGCCGTCGATTGATGCGGTGCGCACGTCGGCGGTGAGCACTACTGATCGGGCGCCGGCTTGGGTGTCGGCGTATCCCGCGCTCCGCACCGGCTTCGGACGTTCGGCGACGATGACTCGGAGGGTGGCCGGTAGGCCGTTTGCTGCTGCCGCGCGGAGTTCGTCGTGCTGGGCGTCGCGGATCTGCCAGGCAACCGGGCCGGCTGTGACGAGGCCCAGTACGAGTACGGCCGGGGCTGTGCCGAGTGCCCGGGGACGGCCGCGGGCGCGGTAGAGCACCAGGCCGGCGATGAGCGCCGAGGCGAGCCCGGCGGCGAGTGCCGTCCACCAGCCGAGGAAGAGGCCGGACAGTGCCGCGAGCCAGCACAGGAGGGCTGCCGGGACCAGCCGCATGTCTTGGCGGGTGTCGGTTACGGGGACGGTGGTCATCCGACCGGCTCCTGACTCCGCGGGCTGGCGGCTGTTGTCGACTGTGAGCAGACGAGCAGGCTGGCTGGTGCGCCGAGTCGGGCCAGCGCCCGGGCCACCGGCAAGCCTTGCCAGGCGACAGTCACCTGCGTCCGTGCGCGGACGAGGAGCCCGACCAACACGCCAAGCCACGCCGGGACCCGCTGCGGGCCCTGCCAGGCGGCGGTCACCGGGGTAGCCGCCGACCGTGAATCGACGAGGAACCCGAAAAGCGCGCCAGGAATGCACATCTCCGCCGCCTGAACCAACCGCAAGTCGTGTGGAGCGGCAGTCACCGCGACGGCGGCCGCCGACCACCAGCCACCAAGTGACCCGGCCATGGCCGCCGAGAGCAGCCGCGAGCCCTGCAAGGCGGCAATCACGTGCGTCCGCGCGCGGACGAGGAGCCCGACCAGCGCGCCAAGCCACGCCAGGACCCGCCGCGAACCCTGCCTGGCGGTAGTCGCAGGGACAGGAACTGCCGACCGCGAGCCGGCGCGGAGCCCGGAAAGCGCGCCAGGCAAGCACATATTCGCCGCCTGAACCAACCGCAAGTCGTGCGGAGCGGCAGTCACCGCAACAGCGGCCGCCGACCACCAGCCGCCAAGTGACCCGGCCATGGCCGCCGAGAGCAGCTGCGAGCCCTGCAAGGCGGCAGTCGCCGGGGTAAGAGCCGTCGATCGCGAGCCGACGAGGAACCCGAAGAGCGCGCTGGGCCGGTACGCCAGCGCGGCCTGAAGCAACCGCAAGTCCCGCCCGCTCGCAGGAGAGGGCGGTGTTGGCCGGGTTGCTTGGCAGCCGGTGGCCGACGGTCGCCGTTGCAATGACTGCTGCTCGGCGCCGTTCGGGATCGACGTCGGGCACCGCGACGGGGAGCCGTTGGGCCCGCCGGCGGGTGTGCGGTTCGAGCGGCTGCAGGAGACCATCCGGCCGGCTGGGGCAAGCCGGCGCACCAACGCCGCCCAAACGGACTGCAGGTCGTGTGGAGTGGCAGTCACCCGGGCGGCGACCGATGACCACCAGCCTCCAAGCGATCGTGCCGATGCCGCGGGGACAAGCCGGGCAGGGACGGAGGTCATCCGACCGTCACCTGCTCCCGCAACTTGGCGAACTTGCTTTCGCCGATGCCATCGACGTCACGCAACTGTTCCACCTTCGTGAAGCCGCCGTGGTCGGTGCGCCACTGGACTATGCGCTTGGCCATCACCTCGCCGACGCCCGGCAGGGTGTCAAGCTGGTCTGCCGTCGCCGCGTTGAGGTCGACCTTCGCGCCAGCCGGGTCGTCGGGGGCCGCCAAGGGAAGTGCGGGGGCCGGGATTCCGACGGCCAACTGTTCGCCGTCGGTCACCCGGCGGGCGAGGTTCAGCGCGTGGAGGTCCGCTCCCGGGTCGACGCCGCCCGCTGCTCGGAGGACGTCCGCGACCCGGGAACCCTGGGGCACCGTGACCAGCCCCGGTGAGCGGACGCGGCCGATCACGCTGACCACCAGACCGGCCTGGGGTGCGGCCCGGGCCGGCGCCTCGGCCGCCGGTTTTGCCGACGGCAGTGCGGGCGCCGGCTCGGGTGCCGGGCGGCCGCCGAGGAGGGCCACCGAGCCGAGGATGATCAGCACGACCGCCGCGAGGACGCCGGCGAAGGCCCACCGGCGGCGGCCGGCGCCGGTGGGGCCGCCCGGCAGCCAGCGCCGGACCAGCCGGCCGCCCGGCCCGACCGTGCTCGCGTCGGGCGTGAGCTGGTCGGCCAGCCAGGCGAGCCGGTCGTTGAGGGGTGGGCCCGGATCCCGGGCGGGCTGCTCGAACACACGATCGACGTTAGGGCCCGCGGGGAGGCGTCCGACAGGGGTGCCGCCGCGTTCTGTGGACAACCGGGGTGTTGTGGATGGATCAGCTCCGCCCGGCCCGGGACCGGCCGTTTCCGTCGTACCCGGATGGCATGCTGGAGGGTTTCACCCCGCTGCCGACACGGTGGCCCGCCGGATGACGCGGCCCCCGGCCACCGACGTCACCGCCAGCGCCACCACCGCCCCGAAGACCGCGCTGAGCAGGAACGGCCCGGCATCAAGAGCCAGGCCGCCCGTCTTGACGACGGCGAACGGCACGACGCAGACCACCGCGCCGGCGGAGGCGGCCACGATCGCCGTCACCGCCGCGGCCGTCGTTTCGCGCAGCAGCATGCCTTTCGCCTGCCGGCCGGTCGAACCGAGCAGCGCCAGGACGGCGAACTCGTCGTGACGGCGGCCGATCGCCGCGACCAGGTTGTTCGTCAGCGCGATGGCCATGAACAGCCCGATGAGGACCACCACGAGGTAGTTGATCGACGCCAGGACGCGCGCCGTGCTGTCCGCCGCGACGTGCCGGTTCTCGATCCCCTGCATGGCCAGCGTGCCCGCCGAAACGCCGACGAGCAGCGTCAGGAACGTGACCACCGGCCGCATCCGGTCCGGCGCCGCGGCCAGGTTGACCGCGGCCAGGTAGGCGCCCGCGCCCCGGGACCGCGGCCGGAAAAGGCGCAGGACGGCGTTGGCGACCGCGATCAGCTCCGGCGCGAGCACCGCGAGCCCGATCGCCGTCAGCACCGTGGCGGGGCCGGTCATCGCCGTCGTCGCGATGCTGTCGGCCGGCAGCCCCAGGACCGCCGACGCCGACCCGATCCCGGCGACGAGCAGGACGATCGCCGTCACCCGCCGGCCGTTGCCGGCCCGGCGCGAAGGCAACGGCTCGGCCACCGCGACCGGGCTGCGCCGCGCGGGCTTCCGGCTGCCGATCCAAGCGGCCAGGACACCCGCGCCGAGCACCACGGCGACACCCGCGACCGGCAGGGCGATCCCGGGCGCGTAGACCGTCGCCGGGTCGGTCAGCCCGGTCGCACGGACGCCCCGCAGGAGCAGCCACCCGAGGAGGTACCCGGCCCCGAGCCCCGGGACGGCGGCCGCGGTCGAGATCGCGAGCGTTTCGACCGAAACCAGGACCCGCACCTGCCGCGGGGTGGCCCCGATCAGCCGGAGGCCGCCGACTTCGGCAGCACGGGCCGCCAGCGTGACGCCGATGGTGGAGACCATCGCGAACACGACGATCGCCACCACCCAGCCGCCCATGATCAGCGGGAACTCGACGAGGAACGCCCGGTCCGCCGCGGCGGTGCCGGTGGACAGGCCGGTGCCGAGCAACGCCGTCATCGCGACGACCAGGGCCATGCCGACGACGGCGACGAGCCCGGTGGCGAGCGCCGCGCCGCGGTGGTGGCGCGCCAGCCGGAGAGCCAGGGAACCCATGTCAGCGCACCCCTGCCGCGTTCGCCGCCCGCTCGGCCGACTCGACCAGCGTCGCCATCCGGTGGGCGACAGCCGCCGCGTTCGGCCGGTCCAGCCGGTCGACGACCAGGCCGTCGGCGAGGAACAGCACGGTGTCCGAAAAGGACGCGGCGACCGGGTCGTGGGTGACCATGATGATCGTCTGGCCGCCGTCGGCGAGCCGCCGCAGCAGCCCGAGCACCTCCCGTGCGCTGCGGATGTCCAGCGCCCCGGTCGGTTCGTCCGCGAACACGACCTCGGGGTCGGTCACGAGCGCGCGGGCGACGGCGACACGCTGCTGCTGGCCGCCGGAAAGCTGCCCGGGCCGGTGCTGTGCGCGGTTCCCGAGGCCGACGTGGGCCAGCAGGTCCGCGGTGCGCCGCGGTTCGGGCCGGCGACCGTCCAGCCGCAGCGGCAGCTCGACGTTCTCGGCCGCGGTCAGCGCCGGCAGCAGGTTGAACGACTGGAACACGAACCCGACGCGGCGGCGCCGGATCTCGGCGAGCCGCGTCTCACCCAGCCGGGCCAGGTCGTGCCCGTCCAGTTCGGCGGTGCCGCCGGTCGGGGTGCGCAGACCGGCCGCGCAGTGCAGCAGCGTGGTCTTGCCGGAGCCGGACGGCCCCATGATCGCGACGAACGAGCCGCGCGCGACGTCCAGGTCGATCCCGCGCAGCGCGTCGACCGGCCCTCCTTCGCCGTCGAATCGGCAGCGCAGCTGCCGCGTGCGGACCGCGGGTGCTGTGGTCATGACGTCCCCTTAGCCTGTGATGGTCGTTCGTTTAAAACGAACGTTTACATGCTACGGTAGCACGCGTGGGACACCGGGAAAATCTGCTGACCGCGGCACGCGAGTGCCTCCTGAAGACCGGCTACGCGCGCACGACGGTGCGCGACCTGGTCGCTGCGTCGGGCGCCAACCAGGCGTCGATCAACTACCACTTCGGGTCGAAGGACCAGCTGCTCACGCGGGCTCTGATCGAGCTGAACACCGAGTGGGGCGAGCTGCTCTTCTCCGCGCTGGGCGCCCCCGACGAGCCGGTCGGGCCCGAGGCGCGCTGGCGCCGGATCATCGCGTCGATCGAGGCGAACCGGGAGCTGTGGTTCGTCAACTTCGAGAGCGTCAGCTACCTGCAGCACGACGAGCAGATCCGGGAGATCAACGCCCAGGGCCAGCAGCTGGCGCGCACGACACTGGCCCACGCGTTCGGCGGCCTGCCCGCCGACGCCGACCCCGACGACCTCCGGGTCGTCGGCTCCCACTACTACTCACTGCTGGTCGGGGTGGCCGCGCAGTGGCTGACCGACCCCGGGAACGCCCCCAGCGCGGCCGAAGTCACGCGGGCCGACCGGCGTTAACGAGACGGGACCGTCCGCTGGACGACCACGCCCAGCACCCCGGGCCCGGTGTGCGCCCCGATCACCGCGCCCAGCTCGGAGACCACGCAGCCCGCCGAGCGCGGCACCGCCTCCTCCAGCCGGTTCGCCAGCGCGACCGCCCGCTCCGGTGACGCGAGGTGGTGGACGGCCAGCTCGACGTCGTCGTCCTGGGCGGCGGCCGCGGCCAGCTCGACCAACCGCGCGAGCGCCCGGTTCATGGTCCGGACCTTCTCCAGCGGCAGGATCCGGCCGTCGGACATGTGCAGCACCGGCTTCACCGCCAGCGCCGTGCCGAGCAGCGCCGCCGCCGGCCCGATCCGGCCGCCGCGGCGCAGGTGGTCCAGGGTTTCCACGACGAACAACGTCGACGAGCAGCCGGCCGCCGTGACCGCGGCGGCTTCGACCTCGGCCGCGTCCTTCCCGGCGCCCGCGGCGTCGGCGGCGTGCAGGGCGGCGAACCCGAGCCCCATCGCCGTCGTGCGCGAGTCGACCACGCGCACCCGGTCCGGCCCGACTTCCTGCGCGGCCAGCACGGCCGCTTCCCAGGTGCCCGAGAGCTCGCGCGAAAGGTGCACCGAGACGATCGAGTCGGCGCCGTCGGCGAAGGCGGCCCGGTACTCCTTCACGAACTCCGTCGGCGTCGGCCGGGACGTCGTGACGATCTTGCGCTGCTTCATCGCTTCGGCGACCGCCGCGGGACCGGTCTCGATGCCGTCGAGCGAAACCACGCCGTCGACCAGGACGTGCAGCGGCACCACCCGGACCGCGTGCCGTTCGGCGAAGCCCTCCGGCAGGTGGGCGGTGGAATCCGTGACTACGGCGACCGACACGCCGTCAGCCTACGTGGCCGGGGGCCAGCACCGGGGCCATCAACACGGACATCGCGTCGCCCACCACGGCGTGTCCCTGCCAGCCCCAGTGCATGCCGTCCGGGTTGCCTTCGCCGCTGAGCACGTGCTCCCCCACGACGGCTTCGAGGTCCAGCAAAGGGATTCCGGCTCGCGCGCCCCACGCGGCCAGTGCGGCGGCCGCGGCGGGCCGCGCGGTGTGCACCCCGCCGTAGGCCGCGGCCCGGTGCACCGACGGCAGCATGCCGAAGATCGGCAGCTCGGGCCGCAGGACGCGCAGCGCGCCCACGGCCGTGTCGAGGTACTGCACGGTGAGCTTGGCCGGCAGCACCGTCGGACGGCCGCGGAACGCGACCGACAGCTTCGGCTGCGCGGCGAGGTACGCCTTGCGCACGACGCGCCGGACCGGGTCCGGCCGCAGGTACTTCAGCCCCGTGCGCAGGTAGGTCGGCAGCGGCGAGGGCAGCGTGTCCATGCTCCCGACCGCCAGCACGACCGCGTCGACGTGGTGCAGGTCGGCCCAGACGCGCGGGTCGCCGGTCAGCGACCACCACGCGTCGCGGGCGGTCCAGCCGATCCCGGCGACCAGGTCGGCGGTGCCGCCCAGCGCCGCGGCGGCCACGTTGGGCCACAGCCGCGGTTCGTCGGCGGCGCAGGGTCCTTCGGGACCGTGAAAGCTCAGCGAATCGCCGAACACGAGCAGGCGCGGCCCCATCGGCTAGCCGTGCATCCCCGCGTTGTAGGCATGCAGCCGCCACTTGCCGTCACGCAGGCCGAGCTCGACCCAGTGGCAGTTCGAAATCCCGCCCAGCGACGGCCAGATCTCGACCGGCAGGTTCACCAGCCGCGCGGTGAGCGCGGTGATCAGGCCGCCGTGGGCGGCCAGCAGCACGGTGTCGCCGGCGTCGGAGTTGGCCTGCTGCAGGTCGGCGACCACTTCGCCCGCGCGGTCGGCGACGTCGAGGCGGTTCTCCCCGCCCGGCGGCGCCCAGGTCGCGTCCTTGCGCCAGCGGTCGCGCTCACCGGGGTAGGCCTCGTCGACCTCCGCGCCGGTCATGCCCTGCCACTCGCCGAGGTGCGTCTCGCGCAGCCGCTTGTCGATGCGCAGCGGGACGCCGATCGCGTCGGTGAGCACGGTGGCCGTGTCGGTGGCGCGACGAAGGTCGGAGGCGATCACCAGGTCCGGCGCGAACCGGGCCAGCGCGGGTGCGGCGAACCGGGCCTGGTTCCAGCCGCGCGGCGTCAGCGCCGAGTCGAGGTGACCCTGCATCCGCCCGGCGGCGTTGTAGTCCGTCTCGCCGTGGCGCCAGAGCACGAGCCGCCGCGGGCTCACGGGACGTCCGGGTCCTCGTCGGCGACCGGCTCCTCGAGCCCCGCCACCTCGATCCTCGGGCAGTCCTTCCACAGCCGCTCGAGGCCGTAGAACGTGCGCTCCTCGACGTGCTGGACGTGCACGACGACGTCGACGTAGTCGAGCAGGACCCAGCGGCCCTCGCGGGCGCCTTCGCGGCGGACCGGCTTGTGCCCGCTCTCCCGCAGCTTCTCCTCGACGTTGTCGACGATCGCGCCGACCAGGCGCTCGTTGGACGCGGAGGCGATGACGAAGGCGTCGGTGATGACGAGCTGCTCGGACACGTCCAGCACGACGACGTCGCTGGCCTTCTTGTCCGCCGCCGCGTGTGCGGCCGCTACGGCCAGCTCTCGTGCCTCGGACGTGGCTGCCACGGTGCTCCTTCACAGATCGGGTTCGCCCGAGAAGGGTACCCGCACCGACCAGCGGCCTTTCAGTCGCTCTTCCGGTAGAGATCCTTCTTGGTGATGTAGCGGACGACGCCGTCGGGGACGAGGTACCAGACCGGCTCCCCGCGTTCGACACGGTCGCGGCAGCCGGTCGACGAGATCGCCATCGCGGTCACCTCGACCAGGCTCACCTTGCCGCTGGGCAGATGGTGCGAGTTGAGCCGGTAGCCGGGCCGCGTGACGCCGATGAAATGCGCGAACTCGAACAGCTCTTCGGCCTTGTGCCAGGTCAGGATCTGCTCGAGCGCGTCGGCGCCGGTGATGAAGTAGAGCTGGTCGCCGGGGTACTCGGCGGCGAGGTCGCGCAGGGTGTCGACGGTGTAGGTCTGGCCGGCGCGGTCGATGTCGACGCGGCTGACCGAGAAGACGGGGTTGGACGCGGTCGCGATGACCGTCATCAGGTAGCGGTCCTCGGCCTTGGTCACCTGGCGGTCGGTCTTCTGCCACGGCTGCCCGGTGGGGACGAAGATCACCTCGTCGAGCCCGAACCGGGACTGGACCTCGCTCGCTGCGACGAGGTGGCCGTGGTGCACGGGGTCGAACGTGCCGCCCATGACCCCGATCCGCCGTGGTGACATGAGTGAGGAGCCTATACATCGGCGGGCGCCGACGTCCTGTGCTGCCGCACACCTCGCCCGACCGGGCAATCGGTGTGATTCAGGTCACATTACGGCCGGTATTCGACACGAACGGTCCGTTCGCGACGCCGCCGATTCCCGGTCTGTCGGTGCCATGGGGTAGACGTGGGGACGTGGACACCACCGGCACCACCCCAGCCCTCCGCGACCGCGCCGAAACGCTCCTGCGAGCACTGGCCGGCGATTCGGCGAAGCTGCGCGAAGACCAATGGACGGCCATCGAGGCCTTGGTCGCGCAGCGGCGCCGCGCGCTGGTCGTGCAGCGCACCGGCTGGGGCAAGTCGGCGGTCTACTTCTTGGCGACGGCCTTGCTGCGCGAGCAGGGCAGCGGGCCGACGGTGATCGTCTCGCCGCTGCTCGCGCTGATGCGCAACCAGATCTCGGCCGCGGCGAAGGCCGGGATCCACGCGGCGACGATGAACTCCGCCAACGCCCAGGAGTGGGAGCAGGTCCAGGCGGCGGTCGCGGCCGGCGAGGTCGACGTGCTGTTGGTCAGCCCCGAACGGCTGAACAACCCGGACTTCCGCGACAACGTGCTGCCGAAGCTGACCGCGAGCACCGGGCTGCTGGTGGTCGACGAGGCGCACTGCATCTCCGACTGGGGGCACGACTTCCGGCCGGACTACCGGCGCCTGCGGACGCTCCTGGGCGACCTGCCCGACGGCGTGCCGGTGCTGGCGACCACGGCGACCGCGAACGACCGCGTGGTCACCGACGTCGCCGAGCAGCTGGGCCTCGGCACCGGGGGTGACACGCTCGTCCTGCGCGGCACGCTCGACCGGGAAAGCCTGCGGCTGGCGGTGTGCCGGCTGCCGACGTCGCAGGCGCGGCTGGCCTGGCTCGCCGAGCATCTGGCCGCGCTGCCCGGGTCCGGGATCATCTACACCCTCACCGTCGCGGCGGCGCACGACGTCGCGTCGCTGCTGAAGGACCGCGGGTACCCGGTGGCGGCCTACACCGGGAAGACCGACCCGGCCGACCGGCAGGCGGCGGAGGACGACCTGCTCGGCAACCGCGTCAAGGCGCTGGTCGCGACGTCCGCGCTGGGCATGGGGTTCGACAAGCCGGACCTCGGGTTCGTCGTGCACCTCGGCGCGCCGTCGTCACCGATCGCGTACTACCAGCAGGTCGGGCGCGCCGGGCGTGGCGTGGAACGCGCCGAGGTCGTGCTGCTGCCCGGCGAGGAGGACAAGGCGATCTGGGCGTACTTCGGGTCGCTCGCCTTCCCGGACGAGCTGCGCGTGACCCAGGTGCTGAACACGCTCTCCTACGCCGACCGTCCACTGTCGACGGCCGCGCTCGAGCCGTCGGTGGAGCTTTCCCGCTCGCGGCTGGAAATGGTGCTCAAGGTGCTGGACGTCGACGGCGCGGTGCGGCGCGTCAAGGGCGGCTGGACGAGCACGGGTGAGGACTGGCAGTACGACCGCGGGCGCTACAAGCGCGTCGCGGAGGCGCGCGACCGCGAGCAGGACGCGATGCTCGGGTACCTGGCGACCGACGGCTGCCGGATGGAGTACCTGCGCCGCCAGCTCGACGACCCCGAGGCGGCGCCGTGCGGGCGGTGCGACAACTGCACCGGCGCGCACTGGGACACGACGGTGGCGGACGACGTCGCCGAGGCGACCCGGGAACGGTTGCAGCGTCCCGGCGTCGAGGTCGCGCCGCGGAAGCAGTGGCCCACCGGGATGTCCTCTTTGGACGTTCCGGTGTCCGGCCGGATCTCGGCCGACGACCAGGCCGAGCCGGGCCAGGTGCTCGGGCGGCTGACCGACGTCGGCTGGGGCAACCGGCTGCGGGAGCTCGTCGGGCCGCAGGCGAAGGACACCGAGGTGCCGGACTCGGTGTTCAAGGCCTGCGTCCAGGTGCTCGCCGGGTGGCAGTGGTCGGAGCGGCCGGTCGCGGTGGTGGCGGTGCCATCGGAAACGCGGCCGCAGCTCGTCTACAGCCTCGCGACGCGGCTGGCCGAGATCGGCAAGCTGGAGTTCCTCGGCGCGCTCGACGCCGAGGGGCCGCCGCCGCGGCAGGCCAACAGCGCGCAGCGGCTGGCCGACCTGTGGCGGCGGATGAGCATGCCGGCCGACCTCGCCGGGGTCCTGGCGGGCGGGCCGGTCCTGCTGGTGGACGACGTCATCGACACGGGCTGGACGATGACGCTGGCCGCGCGCCTGCTGCGGAAGGCCGGGGCGCCGGCGGTCCTGCCGTTCGCGCTGGCGAGCACCGCTTGAGAGGAGAACGGACAGTCAGGATCTTTCGCACCGCGAACGAATGTGGCAAAGTCCCGTCCACCTTCGGGGGACGTGGAGGCTGCCATGACCGTGCAGGTCCAGCACCGGCTGCCGGTGCGCAAGCTGTTCGCGGCGAGCGCGGGCAACGCGCTGGAGTGGTTCGACTGGACGATCTACGCGACGTTCAGCATCTACTTCGCCGGCGCGTTCTTCCCGGCCGGGAACGACACACTCGCGTTGATCAACACGTTCGCCACCTACGCGCTCGCGTTCTTCTTCCGCCCGCTCGGCGGAGTGCTGCTCGGGCGCTTCGCGGACACGCGCGGCCGCAAGCCCGCGATGATCCTCACCATCCTGCTGATGGCCGGCGGGTCGGTGGCGATCGGGCTGCTGCCGACGTTCGCGCAGGTCGGCTGGCTCGCGCCGATCCTGCTGCTGCTCGCCCGGATCGCGCAGGGGCTGTCGCTCGGCGGTGAGGTGTCGAACGCGTCGGCCTACCTGGGTGAGATCGCGCCGCCGGCGCGTCGCGGGCGGTACTCGGCGTTCTTCTACATCTCGACCGGTTCGGCCGTGCTCATCGCGACCGTGCTCGGGTTCGTGCTGGCCCGGACGCTGGACAAGGCGCAGCTCGCGTCGTGGGGCTGGCGGCTGCCGTTCCTGCTCGGCGGGGTGTTCGGGCTGGTCGGGCTGTGGTTACGGCGCAGCCTCGCCGAGACCGAGCTGTTCGAGCAGACGAAGACCAAGGCCCAGAAGCTCGAACGGCCGTTGCTGACCACGCTGACGCACCACCCGAAGGCCGTCGGCCGGCTCGTCGGCTTCTCGATGCTCTCGACGCTGTGCTACTACACGTTCTTCAGCGCACTGACGTCCTTCGCGGTGAAGAACCGGCACGCCGACGCGGACGTCGTCTTCCTCGCCCTCTCGGTCGCCACGGCGTTGTTCATCGTGCTGCAGTACCCGATGGGGGCGCTGGCGGACCGGGTCGGGCGCAAGCCGCAGCTGCTCGTCTGGTCCGGGGCGACCGCCGTGGTGATCGTGCCACTGTCCACTTTGATCGGACCGTCGGCCGGCGGGCTGCTCGTGGTGTTCTGCGTCGGGCTCGGGCTGTACACGGCGATGACGTCGATCGCCCCGGCCATCATGAGCGAGCTGTTCCCCACCGAGCTGCGCGGGCTGGGGATCGGCGCCTGGTACAACCTGACCGTCGCGGTCTTCGGCGGCACCGCCCCGCTGCTGATCACCGTGTTCGGCGCCGTCTCGCCCACGCTCTACTTCTGGTACGTCGCCGCCGGCGCCGCGATCGCGTTCGCCGTGATCCTCACGCTGCCGGAGACCAAGGGCGCGGAGCTGCGGTAAACCCCGTCGTCACCGGAGGGTCGCGCTCGCTACGCTGCGGGCTCCGTGACCGATCCGAAGGAGGGACACCGTGCAGCACGCCGACGTTACCGAGGAGCTGGCGCGCCGCGTGGTCGCCGCCGCGGGCCGGGCACTGGACGTCGAGCTGACGCCGGAGCAGGCGCTGATCCAGGCGTCGCCGCGTGACGGCGTCGACTACCAGGGCAACCTCGCGATGAGCCTGGGCAAGCGGCTCGGCCGGCCGCCGCGCGAAGTCGCGACGCTGATCGCGGAGGCGCTGGAGCTGGACGGGCTCGCCGACCCGCCCGAAGTGGCCGGGCCCGGTTTCCTCAACTTCGTGCTGCGCACGGACTGGCTGGAAGCGCGTGTCGCCGCGATGCTCGGCGATCCGCGGCTCGGAGTGCCGGAGGCGGCCGAACCGCGGACGATCGCGCTCGACTACAGCAGCCCGAACGTCGCGAAGGAAATGCACGTCGGGCACCTGCGCTCGTCGGTGATCGGCGACGCGCTCGCCCGCCTGCTGCGCTTCGCCGGGCACGAAGTATTGGCGCACAACCACCTCGGCGACTGGGGCACGCCGTTCGGCATGCTCATCGAGCACCTCCTCGACGTCTCCGCCGGGCATCGCGCGATCGCCGATCTCGACGCCTTCTACCGCGAAGCGCGCGGGAAGTTCGACAGCGACGAAGCGTTCGCGACCCGCGCGCGCAACCGCGTCGTGCTGCTGCAGAGCGGCGACGAAGAGACGCTCGCCGTCTGGCGGGAGCTGGTCGAGGAGTCGAAGCGGCACTTCAACGAGGTCTACGCGCTGCTCGGGATCTCGTTGACGGACAAGGACATCTACGGCGAGAGCTTCTACAACCCGTTGCTCGCCGCGGTGGTCGACGACCTCGAAGCGACCGGGCTGACCGAGATCAGCGACGGCGCGGTCTGCGTGTTCCCCGAAGGGTTCCGCAACCGCGAAGGCGACCGGCTGCCGCTGATCGTCCGCAAGCGCGACGGCGGTTACGGGTATGCGGCCACCGATCTCGCCACCGTCCGGTACTGGACGGCCGAACGCGGCGCCACCGACCTGCTCTACGTCGTCGGGACGCCGCAGGCCCAGCACTTCGCGATGCTGTTCGCGACCTGCCGCGAAGCGGGCTGGCTGACCGGGCACGCCGAGCACATCGGGTTCGGCACGGTCCTCGGCGCGGACGGCAAGACCATGCGCACCCGGGCCGGCGACACGATCAAGCTGGCCGACCTGCTCACCGAAGCCGTAACGCAGGCCGCCGCGGTCGTCGCCGAACGCAGTGAGCTCGACGCGGCGGGGCAGGCCGAGGTCGCGCGGGCCGTGGGCATCGGCGCGGTCAAGTACGCGGACCTGTCCGGGGACCGCGAACGCGACTACGTCTTCGCCTGGGACCGCATGCTCGCGAAGGAGGGCAACACCTCGGTGTACCTCCAGTACGCGCACGCGCGGACGCAGTCGATCCTCCGGAAGGCGGGCGGCCTGCCCGACGGCGCGCAGGTGCTGCTGGAAGCGCCGGCGGAGCGCGCTCTGGCGCTGAAGCTGCTTCGGTTCGGCGAAGCGCTGAATAGCGCGACGAGCAGCTACGCGCCGCACAAGCTCTGCACTTACCTCTACGAGACGGCGGTCGCTTTTTCCCGGTTCTTCGAGGAATGTCCGGTCCTGAAGGCGTCCACCCCGGAGCTGCGCGCGTCCCGGCTGCGGTTGACTACGCTGACGTCGCACACGCTCGCGCTCGGGCTCTCCCTGCTCGGCATCGCGGCGCCCGACCAGCTCTAGCGGGAGACCACTGTGGAACTGCCCGGCGACCTGCTCGCGCTGCTGCGCGAGCCCAGCCTCTGCTTCCTCTCGACCCTGATGCCGGACGGCTCGCCGCAGCTCACCCAGACCTGGGTGGACACCGACGGCACGCACCTGCTCGTCAACACCGTGCTCGGCCACCAGAAGCAGCGCAACATCGAGCGTGACCCGCGGGTGGCGCTGAACGTCGCCGACCGCGAGCGGCCGTCGCGCTACTTCGCGATCCGCGGCCGGGTGCTGGAGATGACCGAAGAGGGCGCCGTCGAGCACATCGAGAAGCTGGCGCAGCGTTATCTCGGCGGGCCGTACCCGTGGTGGGGCGGGCGCGACCAGACGCGGCTGCTGCTGACGATCAAGCCGGACCGGATCAACCCGTCATGATCATCGTGTCCGGCTGGCTCGCCGTCGCTCCCGAGAGCCGTGACGCCTATCTCGAGGACTGTGCCGAAGCCGTCCGGCTCGCGCGGGAAGCGCCGGGTTGCCTGGAGTACTCGCTGGGCGCCGACCTGCTCGATCCCGGCCGGATCACCGTCTACGAGCGCTGGGAGTCCGACGAGGACCTCGAGCGCTTCCGCGGCTCCGGGCCTTCGGACGAGCAGGCGGTCCAGATCCTCGACGCGTCGGTGGCGCGCTACCGGATCTCGGCCGTCGAAGCGCCGTGATCGGCCAGTAGCGCCACCAGTTCGCCGGCCAGGCCGCGGCCGATCGGCTCCCGCGTCGCGAGGAGCCGGTACCAGAGCGTGCCGAACACGACGTCGATCACCGTGCGGGCGCTGACTCCCGCGGGCAGCTCGCCGCGCTCGCGGGCGCGGTCGACGATGGTGCCGAGCGCTTCGCGGCGCCGGTTGAGGAAGTCTTCGCGGAACCGGCCGCCGAACTCCGGGTCGAGCTGCGCCTGCGCCATCAGCGCGCGCAGGCTGTCCGCGACCTGGGCTTTCCCGCCCAGTTCGAACGTGCTGTCCAGGAAGCCGGCGAGGTCGGCGCGGAACGTCCCCTCGTCGGGGATCGGCACATAGAGGTCCGCCTTCGTCGCGAGCGCGTCGAGGAGGACGTCGGCCTTCGACGGCCACCAGCGGTAGATCGTCTGCTTGCCGACGCCGGAGCGCGCGGCGATGCCCTCGACGGTGAGCGTGCCGTAGCCCGCCTCCGCGACCAGGTCGAGCGTGGCGGCGAGGATCGCCAGCCGGCTCTGTTCGCTGCGTTTGCGGCCGGGACGGGACTGGTCGGTCATGGGATCCGATGGTAGCGTCGATTTCGAAACGAGACGTACCGGTTCGAAATGGGGAACGAGCATGAGCATCGCACTTGTCGCCGGCGGCACTTCGGGCATCGGCCTGGCGACCGCGCGACGGCTGAGCGAGCGGGGTTACGACGTCCACGTCACCGGGCGCGGCAAAGAGCGCCTCGACGACGTCGCGGTCAGCGACCCGTCCTTGACGGGGCACCAGGCCGACGGCGGGGACGCTGCGGCGATGGCGGCGCTGGCATCGTCGCTGGGGACGGTCGACGTGCTGGTGGTGAGCCTGTCCGGCGCCGAAGGGATGGGGCCGATCGCGTCGCTGGACCTGGCGATGCTGCGGCGGGCGTTCGACGCGAAGTTCTGGGCGCACCTGACGACGATCCAGGCGGTGCTGCCGCACCTGGCCGCGGACGGGTCGATCACGCTGCTCGGCGCGATCAGCGCACACGCGGCCATGCCGGGGACGGCGGGCATCGGCGCGCTCAACGCGGCGGTGGAGGCGCTGGTCAAGCCCTTGGCGGTCGAGCTGGCGCCGCGGCGGGTGAACGCGGTTTCGCCGGGGGTGGTGGACACGGCATGGTGGAGCGGCTTCCCGGCGGAGGTGCGCGAAGGGTTCTTCGCGCAGACGGCGGCTTCGATCCCGTCCCGCCGCGTGGCCACGGCGGACGACGTGGCCGAGGTGGTCACGGTGGCGGCAACGAACCGCAACTTGAGCGGAACGATCCTGGAGGCCGACGGCGGCGCCCGCCTGGTCTCGGTGGGCTAGCGGGCATCACGCGTGGTTGAAGGGGAATCTCGTGTGATTGAAGGGGCATCACGCGTGATTAGAGGGTCGACACGCGTGATTGGAGGGTCGACACGCGTGATTGGAGGGTCGACACGGCGATGGCCGCTAGACCACGAGTGATGCCTGCTCGATCACGCGAGATGCCCGCCTGATCACGGGTGATTCCCCTCGGATCACGGGTGATGCCCGCTGGATCACGCGTGGTGCCCCTCGGGGCACGGGATGGCTGGTGGCGGGTTAGCGGCGGAGGGGGACGAGGTCGTCGGCGTGGACTACCTCGCGGCGTTGTTCCGGCGGGAGCTCGTGGGTTGAGCGGCCGATCAGCTCCGGGAGCTCCGTCGCGTCGAAGGCGACCACTCCGCGGGCCACCGCCCGGTCTTTCGCGTCGACCAGGTCCACCACGTCGCCGGCCTGGAACTCGCCCTCGACGCCCGTGATTCCCGCGGCCAGCAACGACCGGCGGCGGCGGACCACCGCCGTCACCGCGCCGTCGTCCAGGCGGAGCTTGCCCGTCGTGTCCGCCGCGTAGCCCAGCCAGAAGCGGCGGGCCGACAGGCGGGTGTCCGCCGGGGCGAACGCCGTTCCCGGGGACGCCGTTGTCAGGGCCGCCGATGCTTCCGACGCCGCCGCCAGCAGGACCGGGATGCCCGCGCCCGCCGCGGTTCGGGCGGCCGCCAGCTTCGAGACCATGCCGCCCGTTCCGAGACCGGAGCTGGACATGCCGACCGAGATTCCGTCCACATCGGACTCTGACAAGACCTCGGTGAGCTTGCGGGTCGCGCCCTCGCGGGGGTCGCCGTCGTACAGACCGTCCACATCGGACAGCAGGATCAGCGCGTCCGCGCCGATCAGGTGCGCCACCAGGGCCGCCAGCCGGTCGTTGTCGCCGAAGCGGATTTCTTCCGTGGCCACCGTGTCGTTCTCGTTGACCACCGGGACCGCGCCGAGGGCCAGCAGCCGGGAGAACGTCCGCTGGGCGTTGCGGTAGTGCGAACGGCGGACGACGTCGTCGGAGGTGAGCAGCACCTGCCCGACCGTCAGCGTGTACCGCCCGAACGACTCGGCGTACGCGTGCGCCAGCGCCAACTGGCCGACACTCGCCGCCGCCTGCTGCGTCGCGAGGTCACGCGGACGCTTGCCCAGCGACAGCGGGGCCAGACCCGCCCCGATCGCGCCCGACGACACGAGCACGATCTGCGTTTCGCGGGCGACACGCTCGGCGATCGCGTCGACCAGCGCGTCCAGGCGGGCCGTGTCGAGCCCGCTGCCCGCGGTGGTCAGCGCCGACGAGCCGACCTTGACCACCAGGCGCCGGCCCGCGGCGATGGACTCGCGGGTGCCGCTCACGCGTCGAGGTCCAGGTCGTCGTCGTCCTCCGGCTCCTCCGTGCCGTCGCGGCGGACCCGGCGGGCTTCCTTGCGCTCGGCCGCGCCGATGCGTTCGTTGCGCTCGAGCCGGACGTCGGTGCCGCGGCCGGACAGGTGCACCGCGACGCTCGGCGTCGACGGCTCCCACTCGAACTGGACGTCGCCGATCGTGACCGGGCTGCCCGGCCGCGCGCCGAGCTTGGCCAGCTTCTCCTCGACACCGAGGCGGTTGAGCCGGTCGGCCAGGTACCCGACGGCCTCGTCGTTGGCGAAGTTGGTCTGGCGGATCCACCGCTCCGGCCGGGAGCCACGCACGATGAACGCGCCCTCCTCCTCCGGGTCGACCTCGACGGTGAACCCGGTGTCGTCGACGGCGAGCGGCCGCAGCACGATCTTCTCCGGCTCCAGCACCGGCTGCGCCTCGCGGTACTCCTCGACCACCTTGGCGAGCGCGAACGTCAGCTCGCGCAGGCCCTTGCGCGACGCCGTCGAGACCTCGAACACCTGGAGGCCACGGGCTTCGAACTCCGGCCGGACGAACTCGGCCAGCTCGGCAGCCTCGGGGACGTCGATCTTGTTGAGCACGACCACCCGCGGACGTTCTTCGAGCTTGCCGCCGAGGCCGGGGGTGTACTTCGCGAGCTCGGCCTCCAGAGCGTCCACATCGGACACCGGATCGCGGCCGGGCTCGAGTGTGGCGCAGTCGACGACGTGCACCAGCACCGCGCAGCGCTCGATGTGGCGGAGGAAGTCGAGGCCCAGGCCCTTGCCCTCGGACGCGCCGGGGATCAGGCCGGGCACGTCGGCCATCGTGAAGACGGTCTCGCCGCCGGTGATGACGCCGAGGTTCGGCACCAGCGTGGTGAAGGGGTAGTCGGCGATCTTCGGCTTGGCCGCGGAGAGCACCGAAATCAGCGACGACTTGCCGGCGGACGGGAACCCGAGCAGGCCGACGTCGGCGACCGACCGCAGCTCCAGCACCAGGTTGCGGGCCTCACCCGGCTCGCCCAGCAGCGCGAACCCCGGGGCCTTGCGGGCCTTCGACGCCAGTGAGGCGTTGCCGAGCCCGCCGCGGCCGCCCTGGGCGGCGACGAACGTGGTGCCCGGGCCGATCAGGTCGGCGACCAGCCCGCCGTCCTCGGTGAACACGACGGTGCCCGAGGGCACCTTCATGACCAGGGTGTCCCCCGCCGCGCCCGCGCGGTTGCCGCCCTGGCCCATCTTGCCGCTGCCCGCCTTGGCGTGCGGGCGGAAGTGGAAGTCGAGCAGGGTGTGCACGTTCGGGTCGACGACCAGCAGGACGTCACCGCCGTTGCCGCCGTTGCCGCCGTCCGGGCCGCCGAGGGGCTTGAACTTTTCGCGGTGCACCGAGGCGCAGCCGTTCCCACCGTCACCCGCGGTCAGGTGGATGACCGCGCGGTCCACGAACCGGGACGCCATGACTATGCCTCACTTCACTCAACAAAAAGGGTCCGAACAAAACAAACGAGGGGTGGCACCGGATATTCCGGCCCCACCCCTCGTCAGAGGTCTAACTCGAAGCCGAAAACTCAGGCTTCGGACGGCACGATGTTGATCGTCTTGCGGCCGCGCTTCTCGCCGAACTGGACCGCACCGGCGGCCAGCGCGAACAGCGTGTCATCGCCGCCGCGGCCGACGTTCACACCCGGGTGGAACTTGGTGCCACGCTGGCGGATCAGGATCTCGCCGGCGTTGACTTCCTGGCCGCCGAAGCGCTTGACGCCGAGGCGCTGCGCGTTCGAGTCGCGACCGTTGCGGGAGCTGGACGCACCCTTCTTGTGAGCCATAGCTCAGTCCTCTTTCTGAAAAGCAGATCCGGAAAAGTTCTTACAGCGAGATGGCGGTGACCTCGACGCGGGTCAGCTTCTGCCGGTGACCCTGGCGCTTGTGGTAGCCCGTCTTGTTCTTGAACTTGTGGATCCGGATCTTCGGACCCTTGGTCTGCTCGACGACCTTGCCGGTGACCGAGACCTTCGCCAGCGCGTCGGCGTCCGTGGTGACCTCGCCACCGTCGACGTACAAAACGGCGGGGAGGATGTGCTCGGTGCCCGGCTCGCCCTCGAGCTTCTCGACCTCGACGACGTCGCCGACGGCCACCTTGTACTGCTTGCCGCCGGTCTTGACGATCGCGTACGCCGACACGGAAGTCTCCTGCATTACTCGACAATGGGTGGGGGCCCGCGCGATCGGCCCGCCTCCGGGAAGGCGGTCCTGGACTCGCGCAGCGACCTGCTCTGGTGGCAGGCCGTACTACAGGTTACGTGGGGTGCCCCGGTGCGTTACCACCGGGGTCCCCTAGTTGTTCAGTTGCTCTGTTCCGAGGCGTGCACCGGCGGGCCCGCCGGGCGTGACGCGGCCCGGCGCGGACGGCGCCGGGTGGAGCGCACGGCCGGCTCGGGCACGCTGACCTCGGGTTCGGCGACCGGCTCGGCGGCCTCCGAAGACTCGGTGACCGGCTCTTCCGCCGGTTCCGGCGCCGAGGACCGCTCGACCGCCGGCTCGTCCTGCGGCACCGGCGTCTCGTCCGCCTCGGTGGTCACCGGGACGTCCGCGACCTCGGTGGCCGGGGCTGCGGCTTCCTCGGCCGGCTCGACGGCCGAGGTGGTGTCGGCGGGCTCGGGCACGTGCCCGTTGCCGTTCAGCGCACCCTGGTCGTGCTCCTTGGCGGCCTTCGAGGCGTTCGCCATCGCCGCCACCGCGGACGCGACCGACGCGCGCTGCTCCGGCGGCGGAACGGCGTGGACCTCGGCCTTGGCGGCCTCGGCCTGCTCCTTGGCGGCTTCCTCGCCCTTGCCGCGGCCCCGCGACCGGCGGGAGCTCTTCTCCCCGCCACCGCCGCCGTTGCCGCCGTTGTTCCCGCCGTTGCCGCCGTGGGTGTGCGAGCCGCCGCCCGTGCGCTGCACCTCGGTCGAGACGACCACGCCCCGGCCCTTGCAGTGCTCGCACGGCGTCGAGAACGCCTCCAGCAGGCCGGTGCCGATCTTCTTGCGGGTCATCTGCACCAGGCCGAGCGAGGTGACCTCGGCGACCTGGTGGCGCGTGCGGTCGCGGCCGAGGCACTCGGTCAGCCGGCGCAGCACCAGCTCGCGGTTGGACTCGAGCACCATGTCGATGAAGTCGATCACGATGATGCCGCCGATGTCCCGCAGCCGGAGCTGGCGGACGATCTCCTCCGCCGACTCCAGGTTGTTGCGGGTCACCGTCTCCTCGAGGTTGCCACCCGAACCGGTGAACTTGCCGGTGTTGACGTCGATCACCGTCATCGCCTCGGTGCGGTCGATGACCAGGTAACCGCCGCTCGGCAGCCAGACCTTCCGGTCGAGCGCCTTGGTGATCTGCTCGTCGATCCGGTGGTCGGCGAACGCGTCCCCGGTGCCGGTGTAGCGCTTGAGGCGCTCGGTGAGTTCCGGCGCGACGTGGCTGACGTAGCCGTTGATGGTCTCCCAGGAGCGGTTGCCCTGGATCTCCAGCTTGGCGAAGTCCTCGGTGAAGAGGTCACGCACGACCTTGACCAGCAGGTCCGGCTCTTCGTAGAGCATGGTCGGCGCGCCGCCCTTGCGGCCGGAGCCGGCGTCGGCCTTCTCCTTGATGACGTCCCACTGGGCCTTCAGGCGGTCGACGTCGCGGCCGAGCTCCTCTTCGCCGATGCCCTCGGAGGCGGTGCGGATGATGACACCCGCGTCCTCCGGGACGATCCGCTTGAGGATGTCCTTGAGCCGGCGGCGCTCGTTCTCCGGCAGCTTGCGGGAAATGCCGGTGGCGCCGCCCGCGGGGACGTACACCAGGAAGCGGCCGGGCAGCGAGATCTGCGTGGTCAGCCGGGCGCCCTTGTGCCCGACCGGGTCCTTCGTGACCTGGACCAGCACGGAGTCGCCGGTGGAGAGCGCCTGCTCGATCTTGCGGGCCTTGCCCTCGAGACCGGCGGCGTCCCAGTCGACCTCACCGGCGTAGAGCACGGCGTTGCGGCCGCGGCCGATGTCGATGAACGCGGCTTCCATGCTCGGCAGCACGTTCTGGACGCGGCCGAGGTAGACGTTGCCGACGATCGAGCCGGAACCCGACTGCGTCACGAAGTGCTCGACCAGCACGCCGTCCTCGAGCACGCCGATCTGCGTCGAGTCGCCCTTCTCGGCGACGACCATCGTGCGCTCGACCGACTCGCGGCGGGCGAGGAACTCGGCCTCGGACAGGATCGGGGCGCGGCGGCGGCCGGCCTCGCGGCCGTCACGGCGGCGCTGGCGCTTGGCCTCCAGGCGGGTCGACCCGCGGACGCTGCGGACCTCGTCGCGCGCCGGGCGCTCACGCTCGGCCTGCTCGGCCTTGGCCTGGCGGACGTGGGTGACGGTGTTGGGCGGGTCGTCGGTGGTCTCGGCGTCGTCGCCGTCCGAGCCCTTGCGACGGCGACGGCGGCGACGGCGCTTGTTGCCACCCTCGCCGTCTTCGCTGTCGTTGCCGTCGTTGTCCGCCTCCGCGGCGGCGTCTTCGGTCTCTTCGGTGTCCGCTTCGGGCTTTTCGTCCGTGTTGCGGCCCTTGCGGCGCGGCTCTTCGGCCTGGCCGTCCTCGTTGTCGCCGGCCTCGTCGCTGCCGTCGGCGCCCTTGCCCCGGCCGCGGCCACGGCGGCCGCGGCGGCGACGGCGGCGGCTGTTGGCGTCGTCACCGTCGTCGTCACCGGTGTCGGTGGCCGGCGTGGTGTCCTCGGCCTCGTCTTCGTCCGCCTCCGGCTCGGGCTGCGGCTTCGCCTTGGGCTGGGCCGGCGGCTGCGGCGGCTCCGCGAACGGGTCCGCCGGCTTGCGGGCCGGCTTGGTCGCCGCGGGCTCCGGCGGCAGGAAGACCGGCGACGGCGCGGCAAACACCGGCAGGTGCGCGCGGGTCTTCTGCCGCGGGCGCGGCTTGTCGGCCTCCGCGGCCGGCACCTCGGGCACCGCCGGGGCCTCGGCCTTCTTCGGCTCCGGCGCTTCGGGCTGCTCGGCGGCGGGCTGCTCGGCGGCCGGCGCCGCGTCGGTGGTGCCGCCCGAGAAAGCCTCGGCGACCTTGAGTGCCACTTCCCTGGTCACGCTCGACTGCGCGCTGCGGACGCTTTCGCCCAGTTCGGCCAGCTTCGCGAGGACGTCCCGGCTGTGCGACTCGAGCAGCTTGGCCAGCGCGTGCACCCGGATCCGGGCGGGCAGGTCGGCCAGCGGGCCGGTCGTGGGTGTGGCGGGATTCCCGCCGGTGTGCTCGGCGGGCGTTTCCGCGTTCGACATGTGTCTCCTCCGCCCCCGGGCGCGTCTGCCGGTTCGCACCGGCAGGGACGCGGCCGCGCAGGGGCCCCTTTCTGTTCGTTCCGCCGTGGTGGTCACCAGCGGCGGGAATCCTTGCCCGACGACCGGGCGCCGCACCCCCGCACTCGGTGGCGCGCAACCCGGTCAAAGGTCTGCTCGGCGGCGTGCGTGGCCAGGCTGTCGCTACCCCCGGGCCGCCCGCCACGTCGTCCAGCCGCCCGGTCTGCGGGCGGCGACGCGTCGCGGGAGTTCACGCACATCACCGGGCCACAACACCGCAGGCAGCACCTCTCACGTGCGCCCCGCGGCCCGGTGGCCTCCCCGAGTATCCCACACCGGGTGACTGCTCCGTCGTACTCGGTACCTCCGCCCACGCCGCCGGGCGCGCCGCGGGCGTCCCTCCGGGCCCACCGGCCGGGGGAACTTGGCCGTAGCGCTTGTCCGCCGGGCACGGGGTGGCTACCGTGCGGCTCGGGGTGACCGGGATCTCGCGCGCCGGCACCCGCGGTTCCTGCATCCGGTGGGAGGTCCGGTGTCCCTGCTGGCGCGGCCGCTGCGGGCGGCCGTGTGCACCGTCCTGGTGCTTTCGGGATGCGTCACCGCCGGTCCGGCGGTGGCCGACGAGCCCGGCTGCGGCCACGGGCGGAACCTGCGTTACGTCGTCACCTTCGACCGCGGCACGCCCGAAGCGACCGCCCGCGCGCAGGTCACGGCCGCGTGCGGCGCCACCACCGTGTACTACCCGCAGATCGCCGTGGCGGTCACCACGTCGGGTGACTCGTCGTTCGGCGACCGGATCGGGCTCGACCGGGCGTTCAGCGCCCAGGCCGAGCGGCTGGCCGCGCAGCGCGCGACGGAGTCCGCCAAGCCGCAGCCCGTGCGGGCCACGCTGCCGGCGACCGACCCCGCGAAGGTGCCCACCGCCGACCTGAGCGCCCAGCAGTGGGACATGCGGATGATCAACGCGGGCCGGGCGCGCGGGTACGCCGAAGGCAGCCGTGACGTCGTCGTCGGCGTCCTCGACTCGGGGATCGACCCGGACCACCCGGACCTCAGCGGCGCCCTCGACCGCGACGACTCCGCCGGCTGCCTGACCGGCGCCCCCGACCGCTCCCCCGCGGCCTGGGCGCCGACGACGTCGGTGCACGGCACGCACGTCGCGGGCATCATCGCCGCGGCCGACGACGGCCACGGCGTGACGGGAGTGGCGCCCGGGGTGCGTGTGGCGTCTGTGAAGGTGATCGACGACCGCGGGTACGCCGACCCGGAAGCGGCGGTGTGCGGGCTGATGTGGGCGGCGTCGCGGCACATGCGGCTGACGAACAGCAGTTTTTTCGTCAACCCGTGGACGTTGTCGTGCATCCGCGGCAACGACCGCGGCGTGGTGCACGAGGCGCTGGCCAGGGCGGTCGAGTACAGCACGTCCGCGGGCACGTTGAACGTGGCGGCGGCGACCAACGAGGCCGTCGACCTGACGCCGTCGGCGCATTCGGGGGCGCCGGGAGCGGGCAGCGGCTGCGAAGCCCTGCCGGCGGCGCTGCGGGACGTCGTCGCGGTGTCGGCCGTCGGCTCGGACCGGGTGAAGGCGGGCTACAGCTCGTACGGGCTGGGCGTGATCGACGTCACCGCGCCCGGCGGCGAGACGGGCCAGTGCGTCCTGTCGACGGTGCCCGGCGGGTACGCGCCGCTGTGCGGGACGTCGATGGCCGCGCCGCACGTGACGGGGGTGCTGGCGCTGCTGGCGTCGTCGTCGCCGGAGGCCGGGCCGAGGCAGCTGCGGCGGACGTTGGACGCGCAGGCGATGGCGATGCCCTGCCCGGCCGACTACGACCTCACCGGGGACGGGACCCAGGACGCCTACTGCGCCGGGTACGAGGGGTTCAACGGGTTCTACGGGCACGGGATGGTGGACGCGCTGGCGGCCGTGGCCCCGCGGGGACGGCCGGATCCGGCTCGCTGAGCCGTCTGGGTTCGTACGCAAAGCCGGAACTCGTGTGACTGGAGCCGTAACTCACGTGATTGGGCGCGTAACTCGCGTGATCAGGCGGGCATCTCGCGTGGTTGGAGGGGCATCTCGCGTGATTGGGGGGTCGACTCGCGTGATTGGGGGGTCGACTCGCGGGAGTGGGGTCAGGTTAGGAGGAGTTTGGCGATTCGGCGGGTTGAGGCCCACAGGCCCAGACCGCCCAGCGCCAGCAGGTAGGCCAGGTTGACCAGCATCGAGCCGGACAGGAGGCCGGTTGCCAGGCCGCGCATCAGCTCGATCGCGTGGTAGAGCGGGAGGCAGCGGACCACCCACTGCAGCGGTTCCGGGTAGACCGACAGCGGGAAGAACGTCGTCGAGAAGAGGAACATCGGCATCAGGATCAGCTGGATGTAGTCGAACTGGGCCGTCGAGCGCAGGAACGTCACCATGGCCATGCCTGTCGCCGAGAACGCCAGGCCGACCAGCAGCGCCGCCGGGACCATCAGCAGGGCCCACCACGACACCAGCAGCCCCATCGCCGCCGCGATCGCCAGGAACGCCACCGAGTAGACGCCCGCGCGGGTGACCGCCCAGCCGATCTCGCCCAGCGCGACGTCCAGCGGGCCGATCGGGGTGGCCAGCATCGCGTCGTACAGCTTCGCGTAGCGCAGCTTGAAGAACAGGTTGTACGTCGACTCGAAGACCGCGCCGTTCATCGCCGACATCGCCAGCAGCGCCGGTGCGACGAACGCGACGTAGCTCATCGGGCGGCCGTCCGGGCCCGCCACCTCGGTGACCAGCTTGCCGAAGCCCAGCTGGAACGCCAGCAGGTAGAGGAACGGCTCGACCGCGCCGGACAGGAAGATCATCCAGTTGGTGCGGTACACCAGGTACGACCGTTCGACGAGCATGCGCGCGCGGCCCGCGTACAGCCCGGGCGGGAGGATCCGCAGCAGCAGCCCGGCGCGGGCCGGCGGCGCTTGGACGCTCACCATCAGACCACCAGCCTCCGGTAGAAGGCCCGGTGCGCCAGCGCCCACCCGGCCGCGAACAACCCCGCCAGCACGGCGAAGTGGCCGAGCATCGCCCAGCCGCCGACCCCGCCGACGCTCACGCCACGGGCCAGCTGCGTGCCGTGCCACAGCGGGGAAAGCCAGGCCAGCCAGCGGATCGCGCCCGGCAGCTGGGAGATCGGGAAGAACGTGCCGGAGAACAACGTCATCGGCATCACGACGAAGCGGAAGATCAGCCCGAAGCGCTGGCCCTCGTCGTGCGTGCTCGCCGCGAGCGCCGCCATCGGCGTGGTGCAGGCGAGCCCGGTGACCGTGCCGGCCACGACCACCAGCAGCACACCGGGCCCGGTCCAGGCGCCGAAGAACAGGGCGACGAACGCGTAGATCGCGCCGGCCAGCGTCAGCCGGATCGCCGACCAGATCAGGTGGCCGCCGAACACCTGGCCCGGCGACACCGGTGTGGCGGTGACGGCCAGGTAGTCCTTCTGCCACTTGAACCCGGACAGCACCGGGTAGCTCGACTCGCCGACCGCCTGCTGCGCGGCGCCGGCGGCCAGCAGCGCTGGCGCGATGTACTGCAGGTACGACAGGCCGCCGGTGACCGCGCCCGGCCGCACCTGCGAGCCGAAGCCGAGCCCCATCGCGGCGAGGAACAGCACCGGCTGGAGGCCGGTGGAGTACAAAGTGGACAGCCAGTGCCGCCGGTACCACGTCCAGTGCCCCTCGACGCGCAGCCAGGCGCCGTGCCACTTCCCGACGACGCGGCCGGTGGAGACGGTGGTCATGGCCGCCTCCCCGGACACGACCGGCCGAGCGGCCGCAGGCGACCGGCGAGGGTCGTCGGCGAGCGCCGTCCGCGAGCATCGTTCGTCTTCGTCACGGGTCAGTCCACCAACGTCCGGCCGGTGAGCCGTAGGAAGACGTCTTCCAGCGAGCTGCGGCGCACCAGGCTCGACAACGGCCGCGCCCCGCGGGCGTGCGCGTGCTCCAGCGCCGCCTCGCCGTCGTCGCTGTAGAGCAGCACCCGGTCCGGCAGCTCCTCGACGCGCTCCGCGAGCCCCTCCAGCTGCTGGGCCGCCCCGGCCTGCTCCCCCGGCGCGAACCGCAGCTCGACGACCTCACGCGTCGAGTACCGGCTGATCAGGTCGGCCGGCGAGCCCTCCGCCGCGATGCGGCCGTGGTCCATCACCACCAGCCTGTCGCACAGCTGCTCGGCTTCGTCCATGTAGTGCGTGGTGACGATCAGCGTGGTGCCCTGCGCCTTGAGCCGGAAGAGGCGATCCCAGAGCAGGTGCCGTGCCTGCGGGTCCAGCCCCGTCGTCGGCTCGTCGAGCAGCAGCAGCTCCGGGTCGTTGACCAGCGAGCGCGCGATCGTCAGCCGCCGTTTCATGCCGCCGGACAACGGGTCTACCTTGTCGTCCGCGCGGTCGGTCAGCTGGGCGAACTCCAGCAGCTCCTCCGCCTTGCGCCGGGCTGCCGCGCGCGACAGCCCGAAGTAGCGGCCGTAGATCAGCAGGTTCTCCCGGACGGTCAGCTCGACGTCCAGGTTGTCCAGCTGCGGCACCACGCCGAGCCGCGCGCGGATCCGCGGCCCGGCCACCTCCGGATCGAGCCCCAGGACCCGCAGGTCGCCGTCGGTGCGCGGGGACACGCACGCGATCATCCGCATGGTCGAGGACTTCCCGGCGCCGTTCGGGCCGAGGAAGCCGAACGCCTCGCCGCGCCGCACCTCGACGTCGATCCCGCGCACGGCCTCGAACTCGCCGAAGCGCTTCACCAGCGCCTTGGCCTGCACCAGCGCCGGTTCCCGGTCCTCCGATTCGTCCACACCCCGACCATAGGACCGGGCACCGACAAAAACCGAACGGATTACCCGCGGACGGTCACCACCAGCGTCCGCGTCACCCCGTTGACCGTCACCGAGAGCCGCGCGACACCCGGGCGCAGCGCGGTCAGGACACCGGACGCCGGATCGAACGCGACAACACCCCAGCCGACCGTCCAGTCCGCGCTCACCGGGTAGGACACCGGCACGTCCCGGGTGCCCTGGCGCAGGGTCGCCCGCACCTCCGCGCGGTCACCGCGCTTCAGCGAGGAAGGCCCGGACAGCGTCAGCGAGTCGACGTTCGGCCGCGTCTCGAAGCGCACCGGCTGCGCACGGTCGGCCGGGTCGACGCGCACCAGCGTCCAGCCGACGAACCCGCCGTCGCCGGGTGCGGCCGCCGGGGCCTTGCCCGAGTTGCCGTTGACCAGGTAGGGCACGCCGTCCACACGCGAGAGCGAGAAGACGCCCGCGTGCGAGGCGATCGAGCCGGCCGGCTTGCCGGACGCCTGCTCGAACCCGGTCAGCCACTGGGTCAGCAGCGTGGCTTCCTTGCGGTCGCCGAGCTGGGAGTTCCCGGTCGGGCTCGGGTCCTTCACCGGGTGGTGCATGGCGACGACGACACCGCGCACCGACCGGTCGCGCGCGGCCGAGTCGAGCGCCGAGCGCAGCATCCGGATCTGGTCGAACCCGCCCGCCCGCAGCGAACCCCGCGAAGAGTCCATCAGCACCAGCCGGATGCCGTGCACGTCGACGACCTGGTGCGTGACCCCGAAGACGGCCTGGAAGTTGGCGAGCCCGTTGCCGCCTTCGGCTTCGTGGTTGCCCGGCACGTAGTACCAGGGCACCTTGCCGTCGAGCTCCTCGGTGATGACCTGCTTCGCCAGCACGAAGTCGGGCGGGGTGCCGCGGTCGACGAAGTCGCCGTTGATCAGCACCAGGTCCGGCTTCGCCGCGACGGCTTCCCGCAGGGCACGGCGGGCCTGCGCGACCAGCGGGCCGGCCGGGTCGTCCGCGGTGAACTGGGCGTCGCTGACGACGGCGACCCGCAGGCCGCCGGTCAGGGTTCCGTCGGTGACCAGCGCCGGGTCGTGCGGCGCCGGGTCCGCGGGCACCGTCGCCGTCGGCGCCACCTCGAAGGTGAGGTCGTCGAACACGAGGTGGCCTTCGTACTGCTGGTCCGGCACGTTCTCGACGGCGTAGAAGCGCGCCAGCCGCTGGCCGTCGGGCAGCCCGGCCGGGACCGCCGCGGTGACGTAGCGCCAGCCCGTCCAGTCGACGCTCAGCGACAAGTCCACAATGGACGCGACGTTCGCCGCGTCGCGCAGCTCCGCCCGCAGCCAGGCGCCCTTGCCGTCGCCGTTCACCCACAGCCCGATCTTCTGCGTGCCGGAAGGCACCGGCAGCGGCGCCGACGGCGTCACGTAGGCCGCACGCGTGGCGGTCGTGCCGGTGAGCCGGTAGTCCAGCGCGAGACCGGCGCCGCCGTCGCGGCCGGGAGCCGCCGACAGCGCCGCGCCGACGACCGCCGGGAACACCGTCGCGGCCCAGCCCGCGGTGCCGTCCAGCGGCGACGCGACCTGCGGCACGGTGCCCACCGAAGCGGCCAGGTGCGTCGTGAAGCCTGCGGCGGTCGCGGTGATCGCGGAGGCACCGGACGCGGTCAACGCCGTGACCGAATATCCGTCACCCGCCGGCTCGATCTTCACCACGGCGTGGTCGTAGTCCAGCTTGACGTCGTCGGGCTCCAGCCAGGTGCCGTACCCGTCGGCGTCGTAGCCGTAGACCTTGAACGTGCTCTTCGCGCCGGCGCCGGACAGCGCGACCTGCTCGGTGCTCGTGCCGAGCCGGACCGGCTTGCCCAGCACCGAAAGCGTGGTCTTGCCGGACGCGCGGCCGGACTTCGCCACGACGTCGACCGCGCCGGCGCCGTGGCCGGTGACGACCCCGTGCGTGACGGTGGCCCGCCGGAGGTCGGAGGTGCTCCAGCGCGGGTCGGCGGCGACCGCGGCGCCGGTCTCGTCGTGGCCGTCGGCGACCAGGTGCCGGGTCAGGCCGGCCAGGACGCGGTTCGCGTCGGCCGTCGCGACCGCGGGGGCCGGGGCGAACCCGGTGAGGCGCCCGCTGCCGGGCACCGTCGCGAAGCCGATCCCGTTGGGCACCAGGCGTTCCCCGCCGTCGGAGGGGGCGTTGCGGATGCTCGGCGCGGCTTCGCCCTCGTTGCGCGCCAGGAGCGTCGACGAGCCGCCGCCGTCGAGGTTGATGGCGTCGTCGGCGCCGAGGCTCTTCATGTGGCGCGCCAGTTCCAGCTCGGTCATGCCCCGGCTGTCGGCCTGGCGACCGTCCACAGTGGCCAGCCACAGCCGGCGGCCGTCGGCGGAGAAGCCGACCGCGGTCCGCGGGTGCATGGCGACGTTGTCGACGGGCTGCACGACACCGTCCCGGAGCAGGACTTCGTTGCCGCCCACCGCGACCGCGATCTTCCCGGCGTCCGTGCGCGGCGCGTAGGTGACGCCGACCGCGTCACCCGGCTTCAGCGCGGCGAGGGCGTCCGCGCCGGCTTCGCGGGCCAGCAGGACCGTGCTCCCCGCCGCGATCGGACCGGACGCGGGCGCGGCGCGGACGTCGGTGACCACGCCGCCACGCAGTTCGACCTCGACGACACGAGCCGCTCCGGCCACCGCCGTCGCACGGGCCGAGGCGCCCCACAGCGGCGTGTAGACGCCGATCGCGTCGCGGTCGAGGACCGGGCTGTTGAAGTTGGTCGCCTTCACCGCGCCGCCCGGCAGCGTCACGTTCGCTTCGAGGAAGACCGAAGCCAGGCGCGCCTTTCCCTCCTCGGTGATCGACGCGGTGAGGTTGTGCCCGGCGGCGGGCGCGGTCTGCAGCTGCCCGTGGTCGATGCCGACGCCGATCGGCGCGCCGGTGGCGTTGATGTCGAAGAAGTCGCCGTTCACCCCGGCGACCGCGCCCGCCCGCGCGACCTGCTGCGAAAGCGGTGTGCGCGCGGAAACCGTGCCCGGGCTGAGGTACGTCGGCTTGAGGACCTTGCTGCCCAGGTCGACGGCGAGGGTGTCGCCGCGGATCCAGCCCGCCGGGTCGAACCGGTCGAACTGGGTGAGGTCCAGCCCGGGCGCGACCTCGGTGGTCGCGCTGCCGGTGACGAGCCCGTCGTCGGGGTCCGCCGCGGCGAAGGCGGCCGGTCCCTGGTGGTCCGAGGACGCGGCAGGCGCGGCCTCGACCGGCGGCGTGCCGAGCGGCGCCGCGAGCGGGTCGGCGTGGGCGGGGACGGCGAACGCCGTCGCGAACAAGGCGAGCAGCGGCAGCGCAATGCGGGACTTCTTCACCAGGTACCCCAGTATCGAGTGAGAGTGAGCCGGACCCAGCACAGCGCAGCGGCACGTCCGGCGGAAGGGCTTCCCGGTGAACGCCGCCTGAATGGTCTAGAACAGCGTCAGGGCGTCAGCGGCGCTTCGAGCAGCGCGGCCGCGGCGGCGCCTTCGGCACGCGGGTCCGGGCCGGTGCGCTTCCACAGCCGCAGCAGGAGGTCCAGCGCGGGAGCTTCGACGCTCGCGGCGTCGCCGTCGGCCGGGCCCAGCGCGGGCGGCTCGCCAGGGTGGACGGTCCAGACGTCGCCGGTGTCGGTCGCACGCAGCGTGACGGGCCCGGGCAGCCGCGGCGAAGGGTGCCAGCGCGTGACGCGCGGCAGCATGACGGCGAGGACCTCGTCGACGCCGTCGGCGGCCACGGCCGGGTCGAGCGTGAAGTCCTGGCCCGCAGCGTGGCGGGCGTCGGCGAGGTGGACGGCGGTTTCGTGGACCTGGCGGCGGTACCAGAACGCCTTGGTCTTCTCGGCGCCGCCGAAGTGCCAGCACTGGTCGCCGGGGTCCGCGGCTTCCAGCGCGGCCAAGAGCCCTTGCGCGGTTTCGGCGTACCAGGACGCCGGATCGCCACCCGGGCCGTCGGCGAAGCTCTGCCGCTGCGCCTGCCCGGTCGTGACGATCGAGGTGGCCCAGCGGTGGACGTTCCCGAGGTGCGTGCCGAGGTCGGCCAGCGTCCACGCGCCGCAGTCCACGACCGGCGCGGCCGGGTCGGCGGTGCGCAGCACCTCGGTGAACCCGCCGGTCAGCTCCCGCAGCACGGGGAGGTAGTCGCGGGCCGGGAACGGCATCGTCGTCACGGGTGCTCCTGGGGAGAACCGGGGCCACGCGCGGGCGTGGCCCCGGCGCCGGTCACAGGTCGGGGAACCAGAGCTTCAGCTCGCGCTCGGCCGACTCCGGCGAGTCCGAGCCGTGGACCAGGTTGAACTGGGTCTCCAGCGCGAAGTCGCCGCGGATCGTGCCCGGGGTGGCCTTCTCGACCGGGTCGGTGCCGCCGGCCAGCTGCCGGAAGGCCGGGATGGCGCGCGGGCCCTCGACCGCGAGCGCGACCAGCGGGCCCGACGTGATGAACTCGAGCAGGTCGCCGAAGAACGAACGCTCCTTGTGCTCGGCGTAGTGCTCTTCGGCCAGGGCCTGGGGCACAGTGCGCAGCTCGAGGGCGACGAGCTTGAGGCCCTTGCGCTCGATCCGCGAGATGACCTCGCCGACGAGGCCGCGCGCGACGCCATCGGGCTTGACCAGGACCAGCGTGCGTTCAGTCACGACGGTTTGTCTCCTTGTTGCAGTTACGTGTCGGTGCGCGTGAGCGTAGCCGACCCGCTCAGCCTCCCCACCCCGACCAGTGGTCCACGTCAGAATTCGCGGCGCAGCCGACGACCGCGGGCGCGTGTCGGCGAGCTGAACCGTTCGATCGCGCCGATGACATCACGACGGCCCAGCGGAGGCTCCCTCATCATCAGCAGCAGGATCAGCACCACCACCGTCAACCCGGCCCCGACCGAGAAGGCCCTCGACGCGGCGACGGCGTAGGCGGGAGAGGGAACCGGGCCGGACCCGCCGGCCAGCACGGCGACGAAGCACCCGCTGGTACCGAGGATCGTCCCGAGGTTCCACAGGATCACGGACGTCGCCCTCGCCTCGAATTCCCGGTCTCCCGCCTCGTCGAGCAGGAATGCCACGGAAGCGCCCCGGGCGGCGCTGCCCAGGCCGAGCCCGGCCAGCAGGCCGAACCCGGCGACCACCCAGCCGCCGGCCCCGGCGCCCGCGATCGCGAACAGGGCGAACCCGGCCGCGGCGGCGAGCGCTCCGGACACCGCGACCGCGCGAGCCCGTCCCCGGTCCCGCAACACCGGGGAAACCAGCCGGCCGCCGAGGAAACGTCCCGCGGTCGCCGGTACGAACAGCACGCCGGTCTGCACGACGGAATGACCGAGACCGGCCTGCAGGTACAACGGCAGCAGGACGAGCAGCCCGGCATCCAGCACAGCGATGAGGAAGTCTGCGACGCAGAGCGGTCCGTACCACCGGTGACGCAGCAGGTCGGCCGTCAGCACCTCGTCCTTCCCCGACGAGCGCAGGAAACCGACGAACAGCACGAGTCCCAGGACGGCCAGCAGGTAGCACACGACCGCCGGGGCCGAGCCCCATCCCCACCGGGTGCCCGAACCGGTCACCACGACGAGCGGGACGAGCATCAAGGCGTACGCGCCGAAACCCGAGCTAGGCTGGAACAGTCGAGGCAGGCTGCCCCCCGGGAGTACCGATGGCGCGAACACCAGAACGATCGTGAGCAGTACCGCCTGACCGAGGAACAACCACCGCCAGCCCACCGAGCCGGCGACCAGGCCCCCCAGCACCGGGCCGGCGACCCAGCTCCCGGTGAGGAGAAGACCGAACGCACCGTTGGTCCGCACCCTCCGGTCGGCCGGGACGACGCGTGCCACGAGCGCGAACGTCACCGCGGCCACCGTGCCGGCTCCCGCCCCCTGAATCGCGCGACCGGCCGCCAGCAGTGGCATCGTGGGTGCGGCGGCCGTGATCACGGTCCCCAGGAGCAGAACCGCGAGCGCCACCAGATAACCGCGCCGGCTCGCCAGCCACATGGCGCAGAACGCCGCCAGGAAACCCGCCACGAGATGGGGCAGCTCCACCCACGCCTGCTGATCGAAGCCGCCGAGATCGGTCGCGATCCGCACGGTCACCGTGCCGGTCGAGGCACCGTCGGCGAACACCGCGAGCATGCCGGCCATGAGCACGGCCAAGGGCCGGGCCGGCCCCGCCGTCCGGGCGACCCTCGGCGACCGGCGGAACTTGTCGTCCCCGCGGCGGGTGGTGTCGGCGACCGCTCCGAGGAACCGGCGCCAGCCGGAGGATCCCGCGCTGTGCGGACGCGGCGTGAACGCCGGGCTCGCGTCTCCGAGTGCTTCGAGCAGACGTCGCCCGGCCGAGCCGGCGAGCTGCCCGCTCCGGAGCCGCCCGGGCGTCACGTGCCCGCCCCCGGATCGTCCTTACCGGGCAGCTGGGCCAGCGTATAGCCCGCCAGCTTCTTGACCACCAGCGGCGCCACCGCGCCGATGCCGAAGGCGACGAACCCGTTGCTCACCACCGGTGTGGTCGAGGCCGCCGCCGCCACTGCCGTGCCGATGCCGAGGTGCAGTACCTGCGCGACGGTGAACAGGCCGCCGCCGGGGCCGTCCGGCGCGGCCCACGGCCAGCCCTTCACCCGCTGGCTCGCTTCGAGGAAGACCAGCGCGCGGTTCACCGCGGCGCCGGCCAGGCCCCACAGGGCGTATTCCCACACACCCGCCCAGACGTCACCCGGCTCCGGCCTGTTACGACCCGAGCCGGGTGAATCGCCGAACGGGTTCAGCGGCCCTGCGGGTGCAGCTTCTTCGACCACAGCGACGCGCCGGTGGCATCCCGCAGGTCCACGGTCAGGTCGCCGCTCGCGCCGTCGATGTTCAGCTCGCCGAAGTGCTGGAAGCCGTCGATCGGGGCCGTGTTCGCCACCGGCGGGGCGTGCACGAACACCGCCTCCGGGCCGAACGTCGGGTCGAGCGTGTTGGGCCCGAACGCGCCCGCGTTCAGCGGTCCGGACACGAACTCCCAGAACGGGTCGAAGTCCTGGAAGGCCGCGCGGTCCGGCGAATAGTGGTGCGCCGCCGTGTAGTGGACGTCCGCGGTCAGCCAGACGACGTTGCGGACCCGGCGGCGCTGGATCTCCCGCAGCACCCAGGCCAGCTCCGTCTCGCGGCCGCCGGGCGCGCCCGGCAGGTTGTTCGCCACCGCCTCGATCGCGGTGCCGTCCGGGACGACCAGGCCGAGCGGCATGTCCGCCTGGACGATCTTCCACGTCGCCGTGCTGCGGCCGAGCGCGTCGGCCAGCCAGCGGGCCTGGCGGTCGCCGAGGATGTAGCCGGGCTTGGTCTGGTCGGCGGTGTTGGCGTTGCGGTAGGTCCGCATGTCCAGCACGAAGATCTCGACGCGGGAGCCGTAGGTGAAGCTGCGGTAGACCCGCCCGTCGACCGCGCGGCGCGAGTCGATCGGGTGCCACTCGTGGAACGCCTGGTACGCCCGCGGCGCGAGCACGTCGACGCGCTTCTCGGTGTAGGCCGGGTTGTCGAGGATCTTGCCCGGGTACCAGTTGTTCAGGACTTCGTGGTCGTCCCACTGGACGTAAGCCGGCACTTGGGACACGAACCGCTTGAAGTTGTCGTCGAGCCGGTTGTAGGCGTGCTGGCCGCGGAACTCTTCGAGCGTCTCGGCGACCTTCGCCTTCTCCGTCGTCATGACGTTGCGCCAGGTCCGGCCGCCGGGCAGCGCGACGGTCTCGGTCAGCGGGCCGTCGGAGTACACCGTGTCGCCGCTGTGCAGGAACAGGTCCGGGCACCGGGCGGCCATCGCGGAGAAGATCGTCATGCCGCCGAGCGCCGGGTTGATCCCCCAGTTCTGGCCGACGACGTCGCCGGACCACAGGATCCGGGCGTTGCGGCGGCCCACCGGTGCGGTGGCGAACCGGCCGGTCAGCGGCTGGCTGGTCGCGCGCCCGTCCAGCGACTCCGCCGTGACGCGGTAGTGGAACTCGGTGCCGGGCGCCAGGCCGGCGACGCGCACCTGGCCGGTGCCGCCGGTGGCCGGGCCGGCGGCGGGGCCGGTGATCCGGCGGGCGTGCCGGAACGACGGGTCGCGGGCGACCTCGACGACCAGGCGCGAGGGCTGGTCCGCGCGCGACCAGACGATCGCGGACCCGGGCGTGACGTCGCCGGACTGGACACCGTGGGTGAGCACCGGCCGGTCACGGCGGACCAGCGGTGTCGCGGCGAAAGCCGTCGAAGGCAGCACCAGGCTGGCGGCGGCGCCGGTCAGGCCGGCCTTGAACAGCGTGCGGCGGGAGTGGTGGGTCGGTTCGGTCATGCGCGGATTCAATCCCGCCCCGGCCAACGCCGGATGGCGCGCGGGTGAACGGATCCCGGGGGTTTTCCCCCATGTCCGCGGGGCTCGCCGTCGGTAGCGTGGTGATCACGACAAGGGGGTCAGATGAGACCAATCAGGAAAACCCTGGCGGTTCTGACGGCGGCGCTCACCATCACCACGCTGGGCACCGGTGTCGCGGCAGCCGGCGAAGACGGCGCGAAGGCCGTCCTCCGCTACACCGAACACGGCGTCCCGCACATCGTCGCGAAGGACTTCGACGGCCTCGGGTACGGCTACGGCTTCGCGGCCGCGACCGACAACGTCTGCGAGCTCGCGAACATCTACCTCACGGTGAGCGCGCAGCGGTCGAAGTACCTCGGCCCGGAGGGTGGCGGTTACCCGTCGCTGTCCGACGCGCGCAGCAACCTCCACAGTGACCTGTTCTTCCAGCGGATCAACGACTCGGGGGTGGTCGACCGGCTGGCCGCGGCACCCGCGCCGCAGGGCCCGCGGCCCGAGGTGCGGCAGCTCGTTTCCGGGTACGTCAAGGGGTTCAACGCCTACCTGGCGCGCACCGGCCGGTCCGGGATCTCCGATCCGGCCTGCCACGGCGCCGCCTGGGTCCGGCCGATCACCGAGCTGGACTTCTACCGGCACTACTACGCGATCGCGATCACCGGCGGCCAGGGTGTCGTCACCGAAAGCCTGTTCACGGCGCCGCCCTCCGGTCCGACGCCGGCGCCGGGCACCGCCGGGCAGCTCGGGGCGGGCCTGCGCCGAGCGCTCGGCGGCGGGGGCCTCGGCAGCAACGGCATCGCGATCGGCGCGGACTCGACCCGGGCGGGCGAGGGCAGTGTGCTGCTCGGGAACCCGCACTACCCGTGGCAGGCCGGCCGGCGGTTCTGGCAGAGCCAGCTGACCGTCCCGGGCCGGTTCGACGTCGCCGGCGCGAGCCTGCTCGGCATGCCGTTCGTCCAGATCGGCCACACCGCCGACGCGGCGTGGACGCACACGGTGTCCACTCCGGTCACGTTCGGCTTCTTCGAAGTGCCGCTGACGGCGGGCGACCCGACGACCTACCTCGTCGACGGCAAGCCGGAGAAGATGACCGCCCAGGACGTCACCGTGCAGGTCCGCCAGGCCGACGGCTCGGTCAAGCCGGCGAGCCAGCGGTTCTGGTCGACGCGCTACGGCTCGGTCATCGGCGACTTCCAGGGTGTTCCCCTGCCGTGGTCGGCAAAGTCGGCGTACGCGGTGCGCGACGCCAACGCCACCAACCTGCGCGGGCTGAACACGTGGTTCGAGCTCGACCAGTCGCGCAGCACGGCCGACGTCGTCCGGGCGCTGAGCCGCACGCAGGGCGTGCCGTGGGTCAACACCGTCGCCACCGACCGCGCGGGAAACGCGCTGTACGCGGACATCCAGGTCGTCCCGCACGTCACCGACGAGCTGGCGAGCCGGTGCAACACGACGCTGGGACAGCAGACTTTCGCGGCGTTCGGACTGTCCATCTTGGACGGCTCGAAGACGTCGTGCGGCTGGGGTGCCGACCCCGGCGCGGTCGAACCGGGGATCTTCGCACCCTCGCGGCTGCCGCAGCAGACCCGCCGCGACTACGAGCTGAACGCGAACGACAGCGCGTGGCTCGCGAACGCCCGCGCGCCGATCACCGGGTACCCGCACATCGTCGGGGACATCGGCACCGAACGCTCGCCGCGCACGCGGGAAGCGCTGCTCACCGCCGAGCGGGGCGGGTTCACCACGGACTCGATGAAGCAGATGCTCTTCGCCGACCACAGCCTGGTCGCCGACCTGGCCGCGGGAGACCTGGCGAAGCTCTGCGCGTCGTTCCCGGGCGGCCAGGCGCCGTCGGCGAGCGGCCCGGTGCCGGTCGGGCCCGCGTGCGACGCGCTGGCGAAGTGGGACCACCGGTACTCGCTCGACAGCCGGGGTTCGCTGCTGTTCCAGCGGTTCGCCGCCCGGCTCGGCGACCTGTCGCGCTTCACCGTGCCGTTCGACCCGAAGGCGCCGCTCACCACGCCGAACACGCTCAACACCGCGGACGCCGGGGTCCGGCAGGCGTTCGGGGACGCGCTGGTGGAGCTGCGCACGGCCGGGCTCGCCCCGGACGCGCGGCTGCGTGACGGCCAGGCCGTCACGCGCAACGGCGAGCGCATCCCGATCCACGGCGCGCAGGGTTTCCTCGGCGTGCTGAACGTGATGACGACGCAGTGGGACCCGGCGCGTGGGAACGTCGAAGTGGCGCACGGGTCCAGCTACATCCAGGTGGTCGGCTTCCACGGGCGCGCGTGCCCGGACTCCTCGACGCTGCTGACGTATTCCCAGTCGGCGAACCCGAAGTCGCCGTACTTCAGCGACCAGACGAAGCTCTACAGCCGGGGCGAGTGGGTGAAGGATCGCTTCTGCGAACCCGACATCCTGCGCTCCCCCGCGCTGCGGATCGTCGTCCTGCGCTGAGGTGCCCGGCGGGGGCGGGCGCTCAGCCCGCCTCCGCCGCCAGGACGCGCAGGTCGTCGAAGGCTTCGGTCAGGTGCTCCGCCAGGCCGCGCCCGGAGTCTTCGAGCCACGCCACGACGGCGTGGTGGAAGGTCGCCCAGCCGGTCTGGGCGGCCAGCGCGGCGAGCCGCTCGGCCACGCCACGCTCGCGCAGCGCCTCCGCCAGGGCGTCGGTCATCGCCGCGGCCTTGGCCAGATCGCGTTCGCGCAGCGCCGGGGTCGCCGCGATGACCGCGAGCCGCGGCTCGGCGAACGGCCGGTTGCCCTCGATGATCCGCGCGGCCTTCCGGAAGGCTCTCAGCAAGACTTCCAATGGCGGGAGCCCTTCACGTGCGTCGGCCACCGACCGGGTCAGGTCCGCGCGCAGGGTCGCTTCGCCGTCGAAGAGCACTTCGCGCTTGTCCGGGAAGTGCCGGAAGAACGTGCGCTCGGTGACGCCGGCCCTGGCCGCGATCTCGGCCGTGGTGGTCTGGTCGAACCCGCGTTCGGCGTACAGCTCCAGCGCCGCCTGCTGAAGGCGGCGGCGCGCTTCTTCTCCGCTGCGTGGCACCCCGCCAGCGTACCCGTAGTGACAGTGACTGACACTACGAGGTACGGTTCGTAGTGTCAGTCACTGTCACTACCTCGGGAGCACGTCCATGCACGTCTTCGTCACCGGCGGTTCGGGCCTAACCGGCCCGGCCGTCGTCACCGAACTGATCGAGGCCGGCCACAGCGTCACCGGGCTGGCCCGCTCGGCCGCGGCCGCCGACCGGCTGACCGCGCTGGGCGCCACCCCGCACCGCGGTTCCCTGGAGGACCTCGGCAGCCTGCGCCGCGGCGCCGAAGCCGCCGAAGGGGTCCTGCACATGGCCTTCGGCGGCGACTTCGCCGATCCGGACGACATGGAACGGCGCGACCGGACGGCGATCGAGACGCTCGGCGCGGTGCTGGAGAACACCGGCAAGCCGTTCGTCAGCACCTCGGGCACGTTGGTCATGCCCGCCGGGCGCGAGAGCACCGAGAAGGACGAGCCGGACACGGCCGGACTCGCCGCCTTCCGGATCGCCGGCGAGCGCGCCTGCCTGGAGTTCGCCGCCCGGGGGGTGCGCGCGAACGTCGTCCGGCTCGCGCCGACGGTCCACGGTCCCGGGGACCACGGCTTCATCCCCATGCTCATCGACACCGCGCGCAAGACCGGGAAGTCCGCCTACGTCGGCGACGGCGCCAACCGCTGGCCCGCCGTGCACCGGCTCGACGCGGCCGTCCTGTTCCGGCTGGCGCTGGAGGGCGCGCCCGCGGGCAGCGTGCTGCACGGCGCGGCCGAGAACGTCCCCTTCAAGGACATCGCGGAGACGATCGCCGACGGCCTGGGCCTGCCCGCGGTCTCACTCACCCCCGAGGAGGCCTCGACGCACTTCGCCAGCCCGTTCTTCGCGCTGGCCTACGCCTTCGACGCGCCGGTCGGCAGCGGGTTCACCCGCGAGCTGCTCGGCTGGGCGCCGACCCGGCCGGGCCTGCTCGACGACGTCGCGACCGGCGACTACCTCTAGGCCTGGGGCTGCTGCTGGCTCGCCAGGGTGCCGGCCGCCATCCGGCGGGCGACGTCCTTGCGCAGCCACAGCAGCCACAGCCAGACCGCCAGGAAGATCACGCCCAGCACGGCGATCGCGGGCAGCCAGAACACCAGCGCGATCAGCACCACCTGCAGCGCGAGCAGCAGCGGCACGGCCCACGGCCGCTTCACGAACCCGCAGGTCACGATGAGCAGGACGGCCACCGCGATGACCGTCCACCCGGTGCCGGTGCCGATCCCGCCGCCGAGCTTGTTCACCACCGGCAGCGCGAGGGCGACCGTGATCGCCTCCATGATCAGCGTTCCCGACATCACGCCGCGGAAGCCCTTCATCGGGTCCTTCGGCTTGGGAGTCGCTTCCGTCATGCCGGCTCCTTCCCGAACAGCGTGCGCGCTTCGCCCACGGTGACCACCGAACCGGTGACGAGCACCCCGCCACCCGCGAGCGGCTCCTCGGGGTCGTCGCTGGTCTCCACCAGCGCGATCGCCGTTTCGATCGCCGTCTCCAGGTCCGTCTCGGCGACGACGCGGTCCTCGCCGAACACCGAGATCGCCAGCTGGTTCAGCTCCTCCAGCGGCATCGCGCGCGGCGAGGAGTTGCGCGTCACGACGATGTCGGACACCACCGGCTCCAGCGCGTCGAGGATGCCGTGGGCGTCCTTTTCGGCCATCACGCCGACCACCGCGACCAGGCGGCGGAAGGCGAACTCCTCGGCCACGGTCGTGGCGAGCGCGCGGGCGCCGTGCGGGTTGTGCGCGGCGTCGATCATGACCGCGGGCGCCGAGCGGACCCGCTCGAGCCGGCCGGGGGTCTCGACCTCCGCGAACGCCTCGCGGACGGCCTCGAGGACCAGCTGCTTGTCCTTGCCCGCACCGAAGAACGCCTCGACGGCGGCCAGCGCGAGCGCGGCGTTCGCGGCCTGGTGGGCACCGTGCAGCGGCAGGAAGATCTCGTCGTACACCCCGCCGAGGCCCTGCAGCCTGAGCAGCTGCCCGCCGACGGCGACCTCGCGCTCCAGCACGCCGAACTCGCTGCCCGCGCGGGCGACCGCGGCGTCGACCTCGACGGCGCGTTCGAGCAGCACCTTCTGCACCTCGGGGTCCTGCTCGGCGATGACCGCGACCGAGCCGGGCTTGATGATGCCCGCCTTTTCGCGCGCCGCGCCGAGGATGTCCGGGCCGAGGTACTCGACGTGGTCGATGCCGATCGGGGTGATGACCGCGACGTCGGCGTCCGCGACGTTCGTGGCGTCCCAGGCGCCGCCCAGGCCGGCCTCGATCACCGCGGCCTCGACGGGCGCGTCGGCGAAGGCGGCGAACGCCATGCCGGTGAGGATCTCGAACTTGCTCATCGCGACGCCGTCCGCGGCCGCGCCGTCCACCATCGCCACGTACGGCGCGATGTCGTGCCACAGCTCCGCGTACCGGGCGGCGGAGATCGGCCGGCCGTCGAGCGCGATCCGCTCGGTGACCAGCTGCAGGTGCGGGCTCGTGTAGCGGCCGACACGCAGGCCCATCCGGGTCAGCAGCGCGTCGATCATCCGGGCGGTGGAGCCCTTGCCGTTCGTGCCGGCGACGTGCAGCACCGGGTAACCGCGGTTGGGCTCGCCCAGCAGCTGCGTCAGCGCCGAAATGCGGGTCAGCGACGGCTCGATCTTCGTCTCCGGCCAGCGCTGGTTCAGCTCGGCCTCGACGGCCATCAGCTCGCGCCGCGCCTCGGGCCCGTCCGGGCTGCCGTACACCGCGGGCTCGCCCTGGTCGTCGAGCTCGTGCAGCTCGGTGTCCTCGGGCACGCTCAGGTCGGGCACCGGGCCGGTCGCGAGGTTGTCGCCGAGCTGGCCGACGCCGCCGATCCCGCCGCGCGAGCCGCCGCCCACGTCGAACGCGGTGTCCCGCGCGTCCAGCTCCGGGTCGTGGTCGTCCGAGTCCTCGTACCCCTCGGCACCGAGCTCGTCGACGCCCGCGAAGCTGTCCAGATCCGACAGGTCCGGCCTGCGACCTGTCTCATCCTGCGGCACTGAATCTCCTCCGGCCTGGGGTTTTGGCACTTGCTTGCGAGTCTACGTGCGTGACAGGTGGCACTCTCGACCCATGCCGTTCAACCACAACGACCACTACCACCCGCTGCTGCTGGACCAGCTGCCGCCCGGGCCGGGGATCGCGCTGGACGTCGGGTGCGGCACCGGCCGGTTCGCGCGCCGGCTGGCCGCGACCGGGATGGCGGTCGAAGCGGTCGACGTCTCGGCGGCGATGGTCGAGGCGGCGTCGGGCCTGGGGTCGCCCGGGCCGGGCAAGATCGTCTACCGGCAGGCCGACATCACCACCGACGCCCTGCCCGAGCAGCATTACGACTTCGTTTCGTGCCTGGCGTCCCTGCACCACATGCCGCCCGGGACGCTCACCAAGCTGCGCCGCGCGCTGGTGCCGGGCGGGGTGCTCGTCGTGCTCGCCCTGGCGCGGCCGAGCACACCGGTGGACTGGGCGCGGGCGGCCGCTGCGGTCCCGGTCGACGCGCTGGCCCGGCTGGTCGTCTACGCCGGCGAGCGGCTGAACGGCGGCGCGGAGGACGGCCCGCGGGCCCCGGTCGTCGACGACTACCCGACGCTGGCCGAGCTGCGGCGTGAGTCGGCCCGGCTGCTGCCCGGGAGCACGGTCCGGCCGTTGCTGTTCTGGCGCACCCTGGTCACTTACCGTGAACGTGAAGACGGTGACCCGACAGGCGGGTGAAGTCCGGCCCCGAAGCGCCCCGCGCTCGCTAGATCTGGAAGGAGTGTTTCCGGAACCAGAACGGGGTCTTCATGCGCAACACCCGGCTGCTCCTCGCGGTCGTCTCGGCAGCCATGCTCCTCACCACCACCGCGACCGCCGCGTCGGCGGCCCCGCGGATCCACCACTACGTCGCCCTGGGTGACTCCTACACGTCGGGCCCGTTCATCCCGGTCCAGCGGACCGACCCGCTCGGCTGCGGCCGCTCGACGGCGAACTACCCGTCCGTGCTGGCGGACACGCTGAACGTCGGCGACTTCGACGACGTCAGCTGCGGCGGCGCCGACACGACGAACATGACGCGGCCCCAGGCGGTCCCGTTCAACGGCACCAACCCGCCGCAGCTGGGCGCGCTGCGCGTCGACACCGACCTGGTCACCCTCGGCATCGGCGGCAACGACTTCGGCGTGTTCGGCAGCATCGTGTCGACGTGCCCGGGGCTGCGCGCGAGCGACCCGACCGGCAACCCGTGCGAAGAGCACTTCACGACCAACGGCGTCGACACGATCCAGAAGGCGATCACCCAGACCGGCGCCCGGGTCGAGGCGGTGCTGGCGGCGGTCCACGAGCGTTCGCCGGGCGCGCGGGTGCTGGTGGTCGGCTATCCGCGCATCGCGCCGGAGAGCGGTTACTGCCCGGACGTCCTGCCGTTCGCGGACGGCGACTACGCGTGGCTGAACCAGGTCGAGCGCGAGCTGAACCAGGCCCTTTCGGACGCGGCCGACGCGGACGGCGACACGACGTTCGTCGACACGTTCGGCCCGTCCCGCGGGCACGACGCCTGCGCGCGCGGCGGGTCGGCGTGGATCAACGGCAAGGACCAGAACGTGTTCGTCGCGGCCGCCTACCACCCCCTGAAGGCGGGGATGGCGGGCGTGGCCGCGGTGGTGCTCAAGTCCGTGCGCTGACGAAGTCCAGCACCAGCCGGGCGAACTCGTCCGGCAGCTCGGCCGGGGCGCCGTGCCCGCCGGTCTCGGCAACGGGGCACGGCGCTCTTCCGGCTGAGCCGCTAACCGCCGCCGAGCCACCTCAACAGCCGCACGGCCGGGTCGGCGATCACCACGGTCGTCTCCTCGGAGGGGACGCCGGCGAACTCGAAGACGACGCTCTCCGTGTGCCACCCCGGCTCGGAGGGAACCGGTCGGCTGACCTCGATCGAGCGGTGACCGTCCCGGCCCCCGACCGTCCCGGCCTCGGGAGCCGGAACCGCACTGCCGACCAGCACGGCGCCGCCGAGCTGCACGGAAACGGCGGATCCGGTCGCGCCTTCCTCGGGCACACCGACCGTGGCCACGAACAGTCCGGTGACCAGATCGGGTGACACCCGGAGCACTTCGTAGTGAAGGGTGCACCAGACCTTCCGGACACCGTCCCCGGCTTCGCCGCCCCGCCCCACGGTGACGCGGTAGCCCACGTCGTAGGGCTTGCCGAGCAGCTCGCCGGCCGAGACGCGCACCGGCGCGGGGGCTTCTCGTCGCTCTTTCAGGGGCTGGGGACCGGCGACGCATCGGACGCCCAGTTCGAGCTGTGTCGCCGGCGGCGCCACCGCGCCGGGCGCCAACACCGCGGCCGCGGCACCGGCGCCGATCACCGTCCCGATGGTCACCAGCAGCCGTCGCAGCTGTCGCCCATCTCTGTTCCGAGACTTCGAAGCCTTGCCGCCGGCCCCCGGCACTCCACAATCTTCGCCCAGCTCGGTGCGGTGCAATCGCCACCTCTGTTGCCAGTACTCGAGCGCGTCCGGGCAGTTCACCCCCCGGCAGGCAATCACGTAAGCACGCACGTGGGCCCATGGCGGGATTGTTTTGCCGTTCGCCGCAGTCGAAAGGACGGACGCGGAGAAGTGCACACCGGGCCGCGCGGCCATTTCCCGGTAGGTCGGGCCACCCACGTTCTTGCGCAATTGCCGAAGGGCGAAACCGAACCGCGCTTCGGGACCGGATCCGGGATCGAGGCTCGTCTCCGGCCGGCCTGGCCTCGCCATCATCGAGCTCTCCTCAGACCGGCGGCCGGACGCCGCGTCCGAGCAGGCTGTTGACGGCTGCCACGGCGGCGAGCGCCGCACCGCTCGCGGCCGGCAAGGCCACCAGGACCGGAATGCCCGCACCACAGATCACGGCGGCCAGCACGACTATGCTGCTGAAGACGGTCAGATAAAGCCCTCGCACCACGCGGGCGTGGGGTGCGCACAATGCCGTCACCGGCACCGTGGGATCGCTGGACGACATCGGCTCTTTCCTGTTCGGCGTATCCGGTGGTTCGGGGCGGCAGGCCCGCTTGCGCGAACGCCCATTCCGCTCATCCGGAGCCCAGTATGTCGGCCGGGAAAGGCCGGATTCCAGCTGTGAGCCGATTCCCCGATCAATTCGGTCGGGACGGGCCTCCGGTCCGCGTGCAACGGAGCCGGGCCGCGCCGGTTCTCACCCCCGGGCACAAACGAAGCCCGGCCCTCCCGAAGGAGCGCCGGGCTTCGTTCGTCACCACCCTCAGGAAGCCGGCAGAGCCGCCAGCCTCGCCGTGATGCGGTCGATATCCGACACCGCCGTTTCCTTGCGCAGCTTGATCTTGTCGATCACCGGGGCCGGGGCCTTCGCGATGAACGCCTCGTTGCCCAGCTTCGCCTCCGTCTGGGACAGCTCCTTCTCCGCCGCCGCCAGGTCCTTCTGCAGGCGCTTGCGCTCTGCCGCCACGTCGACCGTGCCCGACAGGTCCAGCTCCACCGTCACCACGCCGGCCGCCAGTGCGACCTCGAGGGACGCGCTCGCCGCGAACTCCTCCGTCGGTGCCGTCAACCGGACCAGTGACCGGACCGCCTCCTCGTGGCCGCCCGAGTAGCCCGCCAGGCGGGCCGCCACCTTCTGGCCCGGCTTCAGCCCCTGGTCCGCGCGGAAGCGGCGGATCTCCGTCACCAGCTTCTGGACGTCCGCGATCCGCGCGTCCGCGGAAGAGTCCGCATAGCCCTCGAACGGTGCCGGCCAGGCCGCGACCACCAGCGACGCACCGCCGGTCAGGGCCGTCCAGAGCTTCTCCGTGATGAACGGGATGAACGGGTGCAGCAACCTCAGCACCGTGTCCAGCACGTGGCCCAGCACCGACCGCGTCGCCGCGACCCGAGCGTCGTCGCCCTGGTACAGCTGGACCTTCGCCAGCTCCAGGTACCAGTCGCACAGCTCGTTCCAGGTGAACTGGTAGAGCGCGCCCGCCACCTTGGCGAACTGGAAGTCCTCGAACAGGCCGTCCACTTCGGACACCAGCGCGCCGAGGCGGCCGAGGATCCAGCGGTCGGACTCCGTGAGAGAAGCAGCGTCAGGCAACGGCGAAGCGACCGAAGCGCCGTTCATCATCGCGAACTTCGTCGCGTTCCACAGCTTCGTGCAGAAGTTGCGGGAACCGGCCGCCCACTCGTCGGCCAGGGCCATGTCCGCGCCCGGGTTCGCGCCGCGGGCCAGGGTGAACCGGGTGGCGTCCGCGCCGTACGCGTCCATCCACTCCAGCGGGTCGATCACGTTGCCGCGCGACTTCGACATCTTCTTGCCCTGCGCGTCGCGGATCAGCCCGTGCAGGTAGACGTGGTCGAACGGCTGCTTGCCGTCCATCTGGTGCACGCCGAACATCATCATCCGGACGACCCAGAAGAACAGGATGTCGTAGCCCGTCGACAACACACTGGTCGGATAGAACTTGGCCAAATCGGCAGAAGACGAGGGCCATCCCAGCGTCGACATCGGCCACAGGCCCGAGGAGAACCACGTGTCGAGCACGTCCGGGTCCTGCGTCCAGCCCTCACCCGCCGGCGGCTGCTCGTCCGGGCCGACACACACCACTTCGCCGTCCGGGCCGTAGTACACCGGGATCCGGTGGCCCCACCACAGCTGGCGCGAGATCGTCCAGTCGTGCATGTTGTCGACCCAGTCGAAGTACCGCTTGCCCAGCTCGGCCGGGTGGATCTTCGTCCGGCCGTCGCGGACCGCGTCGCCGGCCAGCTTGGCCAGCTCCTCGACCTTGACCCACCACTGCAGCGACAGCCGCGGCTCGACGACCGTGTCGCAGCGTGAGCAGTGGCCGACCGCGTGCACGTACGGGCGCTTGTCGGCCACGATCCGGCCGGCCTCCCGCAGCGCGGCGACGACTGCCGGGCGCGCCTCGAACCGGTCGAGGCCCTCGAACGGCCCCGGCGCGGTGATCTCGGCGCGCTCGTTCATGATCGTCAGCATCGGCAGGTCGTGCCGGCGGCCGATCTCGAAGTCGTTCGGGTCGTGCGCCGGGGTCACCTTGACCGCGCCGGTGCCGAACTCGGGGTCGACGTGCTTGTCGGCCACGATCGGGATGCGCCGCCCGGTCAGCGGCAGCTCGACCTCGGTGCCGACGAGGTGCGCGTACCGCTCGTCGTCCGGGTGGACGGCGACCGCGGTGTCGCCCAGCATCGTCTCGGCGCGGGTGGTGGCCACCACGATCGCGGTGTCACCGTCGCCGTAGCGGATCGAGACGAGCTCGCCGTCGTCGTCGCTGTGGTCGACCTCGATGTCCGACAGCGCCGTCTGGCAGCGCGGGCACCAGTTGATGATCCGCTCGGCGCGGTAGATCAGGCCCTCGTCGAAGAAGTTCTTGAACACTGTCTGGACGGCCTTCGAAAGGTTCTCGTCCATGGTGAACCGCTCGCGCGACCAGTCGACGCCGTCGCCGAGGCGCTTCATCTGGCCGAGGATCTTGCCGCCGTACTCGGCCTTCCACTCCCAGACGCGCTCGACGAACTTCTCCCGGCCCAGGTCGTGGCGCGAAAGGCCCTCACCGGCCAGCTGGCGCTCGACGACGTTCTGCGTCGCGATGCCCGCGTGGTCCATGCCTGGCAGCCACAGCACCTCGTAGCCCTGCATGCGACGGCGGCGGCTCATCGCGTCCATCAGGGTGTGGTTGAGCGCGTGGCCCATGTGCAGCGAACCGGTCACGTTCGGCGGCGGCAGTACGATCGAGAACGGCGGCTTCCCCGACGAGGCGTCGGCCGTGAAGTACCCGGCCGCTACCCAGCGGTCGTACATCGGTGCTTCCTCGGCGGCCGGGTCCCAGGCACCCGGAAGGTCGGTGGTCTGCTGCGGAGCGTTCTCGGTCACAATGGACAAGTCTACGAACCCGTCACGGCGGGTCACCCAGGGGGAAGGCACTCGGGATGGCAGAGCCCCAACAGCCGCAGGATCCGGACGACCGGCGCCTGGAGACGCACCCGGACCTGGCGAACCCGGACTGGCAGCGCTACGCCGAGCGGGACGCCTGGCTGGGCGCGAAGAAGGAGCTGAAGAAGCGCCGCAAGCGGGAGCGCCGCGCGAGCGGGTTCCAGCAGCCAGGGCAGAGCCGCTGGCCGGGTGTGCTCGCCCTGCTCCTGGTGGCCGGCCTGGTCGCCGCGGCGATCATCGTGCACCAGATCCAGGGGATCGGCGTCAACGAGTTCGTCTTCTTCGGCTGAACCCGTAACGCTCGTCCCCCGCCGTCGATGATCAGGCATCGACCCTGGGGGAAGCACGTGGACGACGACAACCTGCTCGACTCGCACCCGGACCTGATGGACCCGGAGTGGCGCAAGCACGCGCAGACCGACGCCTGGCTGGGCGCCAAGAAGGACCGCAAGCAGCTCCGGAAGCAGCAGCGCGGACGCCGCTCCCGGAAGCCGCGCACCCGCTGGTGGATCCTCGCCGTCTTCGTGGCGATCCTCGGCCTGACCGTCGCGGGCATCGTGCTGGCCGGCCGTCCTCCGGCGCGTGAGGCGATCCCGGAGACGCCCAACCCGACCCAGGTGGCGCAGTTCGCCCACGTCGACCTGGCTTACCCGTACGCGAACACCCCTGCCCAGGACTGGACCAAGGGCCTCGGCGGCATCACCTCGCCCGCCGCGGCCGCGATTGGCTCGTTCAAGGCCGAAGCGGTCGCCGACGCCTACGCGCGGGCCCGGCAGGCCATCACCGCGGCCCACCTCGACCCGGCCGTGCTGTTTTCGCACGACCCGAAGGCGTTCCTCGCGCTCCTCGCCCCGGACCAGCGCGAGCAGATGACACCCCGGCTCGCGGCGAAGCCGTCGAAGGACCAGGCCGGCTTCAACGCCTACCTGACCGAGATCGCCGACGGCTACCACCTGCTCGACGCGGGCCCCCGCACGTTCGGCACGCTCACCGCGCACGCCGGCGAGAAGCCCGGCGAACTGGCCGTCGACGCGAAGTACGTCGTCGCCTACGCCTTCGACAACGTCCATCCCGAGGGGCTGACCAGCCCGAACGAGATCGTCAGCTTCCTGCGCGTGGACGAGACGTACGTGGTCGCCACCGGTTCGAGCGTCGCGAAGTCGAGCCACGGACTGTGGCTGGACGGTGGCCAGAGCGCGACGTGGTCGGTCGGGTGCGCCGCCGCCAACGAGGGCTTGCTGGCGCCGAACTACGCGAACCCGCGGACCGGCCCGTCGACCGGCGGTCACGACGCGCCCGGCTACTACGACCCGAAGTACCCGGTGCCGACCTTCGACGACTGCCACTGACCCGAGCGCACTCCCGGCCGGGAGTGCGTCACATCCAGATGCACAGTCTGGGCTGTACAGTTAACCTGTGTGCATGGGCGAAGTACCTGCGCACGTGGCCGAGACCGCCGGCTGGCTCCGCGGCGTGGTCGCGCAGCTGCACCGGCGGCTGCGCCAGGTCGACAACGCGGGGATCCTGACCCCGTCGCAGTCGGCCGTCCTCAACCGCCTCTACCGCGAGGGCCCGGGCACCCAGGGTGAGCTGGCCGCGGCCGAGCACGTCCGGCAGCAGTCGATGGCCGCCACCCTCGGTGTCCTCGACGAGCTGGGGTACCTCGCCCGCACCCCCGACCCGGCCGACCGGCGCCGCGTGGTCATCAGCCTGTCCGAGGCCGGCACGGACACCGTGCGCGGCATCCTCCAGCACCGCGACGAATGGCTCGCCCAGGCACTGCTGGACGAGCTGACCGCCGCCGAGCTCGAGGCCGTCACGCGGGCGCTGCCCTTGCTTCAGCGCGCCGCTCAACACTAAGACCCCGTCGGCCGGTAAGAGATAGGAGCGTCCTGACGAGCACCGTCACCGCACCCGCCAAGTTCGGCGCCCGCCTGGTCACCCCGCTGGTGGCCGGCGCGGTGCTCAACCCGATCAACTCCACGCTGATCGCCGTCGCGCTCGTGCCGATCGGGCAGAGCTTCGGCGCCGGCCCCGGCCAGACCGCGTGGCTGATCTCGGCGCTGTACCTGGCCACCGCGGTCGGGCAGCCGGTGGTCGGCCTGCTGGTGGACCGCTATGGCGCGCGGCGCGTCCTGCTCGGCGGGGCGACGCTGGTGATCATCGCCGGGATCGCCGGCATGATCCCGCTCTCCGTCGGCTGGCTGACCGGCGTGCGGGTCGTCCTGGGCCTCGGCACGTGCGCCGGGTTCCCGGCCGCGATGGCCGTGCTGCGCCACCACGCCGAAGCGAGCGGCCAGGGCGTGCCCGCGCGGGTGCTGTCGGTGCTGTCGATGTCCGCGCAGACGGTGATGGTGATCGGCCCGACCCTCGGCGGGGTGCTGATCGGCCTCTTCGGCTGGCCCGCGATCTTCGCGGTGAACATTCCGCTCGCCGGGCTCTCGCTGGTGCTGGCGCTGCTGTGGGTGCCGAAGGACGACCGCGGCGCGCGCACGGCGAAGCCGATCGACGTCCTGGGCATCACGCTCTTCTCCGCGACGCTGCTGGCGCTGCTGTTCTTCCTGATGAACCCCGGCGCCGACGTCTGGCTGCTCGCCGTCGTCGCCGCGCTCGGGATCGCGTTCGCGCTGGTCGAGCTGCGGCGGGCGGACCCGTTCCTCGACCTCCGGATGCTCGCGGCCAACCGCGCGATCCTGCGCACCTACCTGCGGCAGGCGCTGAGCTTCATGGCCATCTACGCGATCATGTTCGGCTACGTCCAGTGGCTGGAGACCACGCGGCAGCTGTCCGAGGAGGCCGCGGGGCTGATGCTGCTGCCGATGTCCGGCACGGCGGTGTGCGCGGCGGCGTTTTCCGGGCGCGCGTCCGGGATCAAGGCCCGGCTGGTCACCGTCGCGGTGGCCCTGCTCGGCGGCTCGGCGCTGCTGCTGCTCGTGCACGACGGCACCTGGGTCGGCGCGCTGCTCGCCCTGGCCGCGCTGTTCGGGCTGGCCCAGGGCCTGACCAGCGTCGCGAACCAGACGACGCTCTACCGCGAGGCGCCGGCCGAGCAGATGGGCACGGCCAGCGGCCTGTTCCGCACGGCCCAGTACCTCGGCGCGATCGTGGCCTCGACGCTCATCGCGCTGTGTTACGGCCCGCACGCCGATTCGGCCGGCCTGCACCGGCTGGCGATCGCGCTGGTCGTCATCAGCGTGCTGCTGCTGGCCGTCACCGTCGCCGACCGCGGGCTGCGCGCCGCCAAGGTGTGACGCACCCCCTGTTCGCCCGCACGATCATGAAGGCGCACGATGGACCCCATGACCCGTGAAGCGCCGGCGCAGGACGTGGACGAAGCCCGCCTCGAGGTGGGCAAGCCGAAGGGCTGGGCGGCCGGGATCCCCGGCGTGGCCGTGTCCCTCGCGCGCAGCGTCGAGCAGATGGGCACCGGCCGGACCGTCAAGGCGCTGCGGCTGCTGAACCAGCGGGAAGGCTTCGACTGCCCCGGGTGCGCGTGGCCCGAGCCCCGCGAGGTCGACGGCGAGAAGCGCAAGCTGGCCGAGTTCTGCGAGAACGGCGCGAAGGCCGTCGCCGAAGAAGCCACGAAACGGCGGGTGGGCCCGGAGTTCTTCGCCGCGCACCCCGTCGAGGAGCTGCGCGGGAAGACCGACTACTGGCTGGGCCAGCAGGGCCGGATCACCGAGCCGTTCGTGCTGCGCGAAGGCGCGTCGCACTACGAGCCGATCTCCTGGGACGACGCGTTCGAGCTGGTCGCGGGTGAGCTGAAGGCCCTGACCGACCCGAACGAGGCGTTCTTCTACACCTCGGGCCGCACCAGCAACGAAGCCGCGTTCCTCTACCAGCTGATGGTGCGCTCGTTCGGCACGAACAACCTGCCGGACTGCTCCAACATGTGCCACGAGTCCTCCGGCGCGGCGCTGGCGGCGACCACCGGCATCGGCAAGGGCTCGGTGAGCCTGGCCGACATCCACCAGGCCGACCTGATCGTCGTCGTCGGGCAGAACCCGGGCACCAACCACCCGCGGATGCTCTCGGCGCTCGAGGTCGCCAAGGGCCACGGCGCTCAGGTGATCGCCGTGAACCCGTTGCCCGAAGCCGGGTTGATGCGGTTCAAGAATCCGCAGAACGTCCGCGGGGTGGTCGGCAAGGGCACCCCGCTGGCCGACGAGTTCGCCCAGATCCGCCTCGGCGGCGACCTCGCGCTGTTCCAGGCGGTCGGGCACCTGCTGCTCGCCTGGGACGAGGAGGCGCCCGGCTCGATCGTCGACCGCGACTTCGTCGACCGGGTCACCGAGGGCTTCGACGACTACGCGAAGCACCTGCGGGAGATCGACTGGCCGGAGGTCGAGCGCGCGACCGGGCTGCCGCGGGAGCAGATCGAGAAGGTGGCGCGGATGATCGCCACCTCCGAGCGCACGATCTACTGCTGGGCGATGGGCCTGACGCAGCACAAGCACGCCGTCCCGACCATCTCGGAGATCGCGAACCTGGCGCTGATGCGCGGGATGATCGGCAAGCCGGGCGCGGGGCTGTGCCCGGTGCGCGGGCACTCGAACGTCCAGGGCGACCGGACGATGGGCATCTGGGAGAAGATGCCGCAGTCGTTCATGGACGCCCTCGTCGGCGAGTTCGGCATCGACGTCCCCCGCGAGCACGGCCTCGACACGGTCGACTCGATCCGCGCGATGCGCGACGGCCGCGGCAAGGTGTTCTTCGCCGTCGGCGGCAACTTCGCGTCGGCGACCCCGGACACGGAGGCGACGGAGAAGGCGCTCGAGTCGTGCTCGCTCACCGTGCACGTCTCGACGAAGCTGAACCGCTCGCACGTGGTGCACGGCCGCACCGCGCTGGTACTGCCGACGCTCGGCCGCACCGAGCGCGACGTCCAGGCGAGCGGCGAGCAGTTCGTCACGGTCGAGGACTCGATGTCGCAGGTGCACACCTCCCGCGGCCGCCTCAAGCCGGCGAGCGAGCACCTGCTCTCGGAGGTCGCGATCGTCTGCCGGCTCGCGGAAAAGCTCTTCGGCGCCGGGCACGCCGTGCCGTGGCGGACGTTCGAGACCGACTACGACCTGGTCCGCGACCGGATCTCGCGGGTCGTGCCGGGCTGCGAGGACTACAACCGGCGCGTCCGCGAGCCGGACGGGTTCGTGCTGCCGCACGCGCCGCGCGACTCCCGCGAGTTCACCGGCACGGCCAACGGCAAGGGCAACTTCACGGTGTCCGAGCTGCAGTACCCGAGTGTGCCCGAGGGCCGGCTGCTGCTGCAGACGATGCGCAGCCACGACCAGTACAACACCACGATCTACGGGCTGTCGGACCGCTACCGCGGCATCGAGAACGCCCGCCGCGTGGTCCTGGTGAACCCGGACGACCTGGCTTCCCTCGGCCTGACCGACGGCGCGCTGGTCGACCTGGTCTCGGAGTGGCGCGACGGCGACCGCCGCGCACCGGAGTTCCGCGTGGTGTCCTACCCGACGGCCCGCGGCTGCGCGGCGGCGTACTTCCCGGAGGCCAACGCGCTGGTGCCGCTGGACTCGGTGGCGGAGAAGTCGAACACCCCGGTGTCGAAGGCCATCGTGGTGCGCCTCGAGCCCCGGTCCTGACGGCTCAGCCCTTGTAGTCGCGCTGCAGGGTGTTGGTCATGTCGGTGACCACGGCCTGGACGTTGTCGAGGGTCGCGGGCGGGATCAGGGCGGCTTCCGTGCCGCCGTCGGCTATCGCCAGGCCCAGCACCACGTTGCCGGTGCGGACCGCCGCCCACTGCTCGGAGAACCCGGCTTCGTCGCCGACTCCGGTGGCGAGCCGGACGCCCGAGTGGTCGGCCAGTGCGTCGGTCATCAGCTGGGTGGCCTTGGTGGCGCCCTGGGCGGCGTCGGAGTCGGTGTAGCGGACGACGGCGATCGTGACCAGCCGGTAGTCCTGCAGGTTGGGCTTGCCGCCGCCGAGGTCGCGGGCGAACAGCCGTTTGCAGCTGGTCAGGGCGTTGTCGTCGTTGGAGCGGTCGGTGGGCACGACCTTGCTGTCGGCCGTCTTGACCGAGCTCGCCGGGATTTCGACGGTCCCGGGCGCGAGCCGGGCGAGGGTGTCCGCGCCGGGCAGCTTGCAGGCGTCGACGGCTTCGGGGTAGTGCGAAACCCCGGACCCCGACTGGCACCCGGCGCAGAAAAGGGCCGAAAGGACCACCGGAAGGACCCACCACCCGCGGGCGATGCTGCTGCGCATAGATCCCGGACTTTCCGTATTTCCCGAAATTGACTTTCCGGGTGCTCACCGATCGGGTGAACTACTCCGGACCGTCGCGGTGCTGCCGCCGGACGGTCCCCGGAACACTGCCTCACCAGTGGGGCAGCGTCAAGACCAGTGCCACGGGTGGTCCACCGTGGTCCAGTCGGCCGGAAGTCCTTGCGGTGCTTTTCCGGAAATCCCGTCCGCATTTCGCGGAACCGGACAGAAAGGGGGAAAGTAATTAGCAGCCGGTCAATTGACGCAGACGACACCGCTCGAGGTGATCGGCTCGTCTCCCGCGGCCGGCGCGCTCCCGCCGCCGGCCGCGCCGGGCCCGTTGTAAACCGTCCCGAGGACGACCTCGATGTGCCCCGGCGGCACCGACGCCGACTCCTGCGCGTCCAGCCCGCCGAGCAGCTTCGCGACCTCGGCGCCGCGCTGGGCGAGGTCCGCGCCGAAGCGCACGAGCGAGGTCCGCCGCGTGGCGGTGTTCCCGGTGTCCCCCTGGGTGAAGCCGTGCTCGCCCAGGAACCCGGCGACGCGGGCCGCGAGCCCCTCCCGCGGGCCCGCGTTGGCGACGTCGACCGTGACCGGCGCGGCCTGGGCCGACGGCCGCGCCGCCGGCCCGATCAGGCCCGCCGCGAACGACTTCACGGCGGCCGGGTCGACCTGCACCGCCGTCGCGCGCGGGTCGGCGGGGTCGTAGCGGTAGTCCGGGTTCACCACCGGGATCGTCTCGAACTGGATGCCACCGCCGCTGACTCCACGCATCTGCGCGACGAAGTCGAGCAGATTCCACGACGCGTCGAGCACCACCGACCGCTTCACAGCGTCGATCAGGCCGGACAGCTTGCCGGGGTCGGCCAGCGTGCCCGCCGACAGCACCTGCCGGGCCAGCCCGGCGAGGAACACCTGCTGCCGCCGGACGCGGTCGAAGTCACCACCCTTGAGGTGGTCGCGCTGCCGGACGAAGGCCAGCGCGTCCGCACCCGAGATCCGCTGCGGGCCGGCCGGGAAGTCCGCGCCCGAGTTCTTGTCCTTGGTGGCTTCCTTGAGGCAGACGTCGACACCGCCGACGGCCTTGCTGATCTCGGAGAAGCTGAGCAGGTTCACCTCGGCGAAGTGGTCGATCTTGACGCCGGTCAGGTCTTCGACCGCCTGCCGCGTCGCGCGCCGGGCGGCGGTCAGCGCGGACTGGTCGATCTTCGCCTTGTCGGTCTCCCCCGCCGTCCGCAGCCGCCGCGCCTCGCCCGCCTTCGCCCGGCCGAACGCGGCGTTGATCTTGCCCTTCCCGCCGGGCATCGCGACGTAGCTGTCGCGCGGGATGGAAAACGCTTTCACCTCGCTCGTCCCGTTCGGGATCCGCAGCACGATGAGCGTGTCGGTGAGGTCGTCGCCGTTGGCGCCGACCCGCAGCTCCCGCAGGACGTCGGGCGCGAGCGGCCTGCCCTGCGGGTCGGTGCGGGCGTCCCGGCCGACGAGCAGGATGTCGAGCGAGCCGTCGGCGGGCTGCTCCCCCGGCTTGGCCTCGCCGCCGGCGTCGATCACGCTGTCGCGCGTGACCTCGTCGAGCGCGCGGAGGTTGGTGTAGCCGTACGCCGTGCCGCAGAGAACGACCAGGGCCAGCCCGGCGACGACGATCTTCCCCAGTGGATGCACGCCCTACCGACGCGCGCGGCCCGTCGCCTGCTGCACGCGTGAGGCAGGTCACATCCGCAGGTGGGAGGCGCCGTTGAGGTCGAGGATCGCGCCGGACGCCCAGGTCGCTTCGGCGGAGGCCAGGTAGACGACGGCCGCGGCGACCTCCTCCGGCGTGCCGACCCGGCCGAACGGGCTCTGCGCACGCAGGGCGTCGTCGATCCGGTCCGCGACGCGCTCGGTGGCGGTGAAGCCGGGCGCCACCGACGTCACGGCGATCCCGTGGGGTGCGAGGGAGAGCGCGAGCGACTGGCCGAACGCGTGCAGCGCGGCCTTGCTCGCGCCGTACGCCGGGTGGTCGGGCTCGCCCCGGAACGCCCCGCGTGACCCGATGTTGACGATCCGGCCCGGCGCCCCGCGTTCGATGAGGTGCCGGGCGACGCAGTAGCTCACGTTCGCCGCACCGACGACGTTGACGTCGAGGGTGCGCCGCCAGATGCGCTGCCAGTCCGCGTAGGACACTGAGGCGACCGGGTGCGCGGTGTCGGCCGACGGCGCGACGGCGGCGTTGTTCACGAGCACGTCGACGCCGCCCAGCCCGGCTTCGGCCGCGTCGGCGATCCGTTGCGCTGCTTCGGGATCGGCGAGGTCACCCCCGACGAGCACGTGCCCGTCGCCGGGCAACGCGGCGAGCGTCTCCTCGGCGTCGGCGGCGCGGTGTCCGTAGTGGACGGCCACGCGGTGCCCCTTCGCCGCGAAGGCGAGGGACACCGCCCGCCCGATTCCCCGGGACGCCCCGGTGACCAGCACGCCCCCGCTCATCCGAAGAGCTGCACCAGCTTGAGGAACAGCTGGTACACGCCGTAGGCGAAGGGCAGCACGACCCACGCCCAGGCCAGCACGATCAGCGGCACCCGGTTGGTCTTCGCCGACGGCTCGGTCATCACGCCTCACTCCTCGCGGCCGCGCCGGCGGGCGCCGGCTCGTGGAACTTCTCCTTCACCGGCCGCACCAGCTCGTTGGCCACGAAGCCGACCACGAGCAGGCCGATCATGATGTAGAACGACGTCGTGTAGAGGTCGGGGCCGGACTTGCCCGCCGCCTTCTCGCTGTCGGCGATGGCGTTGACGATCAGCGGGCCGAGCACACCGGCCACCGACCACGCGGTGAGCAGCCGGCCGTGGATCGCGCCGACCTGGTAGGTGCCGAAGAGGTCCTTGAGGTACGCCGGGACGGTCGCGAACCCGCCGCCGTAGAACGACAGGATCACCATGGCGCACAGGATGAACACGAGCTTCGACGAGTTCTGCGTCAGCGCGATCACCAGGTACAGCACCGCGCCGACGCCGAGGTAGGTGCGGTAGATGTTCTTGCGGCCGACCAGGTCCGAAGTGGACGACCAGACGAACCGGCCGAGCATGTTCGTCAACGACAGCAACGCGACGAACCCCGATGCGGCTGCAGCGCCACTCGGAGTGGACATGTCCGCGAAGAAGTCCTTGATCATCGGCAACGCCTTCTCCAGGATGCCGATGCCCGCTGTGACGTTGAAGCACAGCACGACCCACAGGAGCCAGAACTGCGGCGTCTTGATCGCGTTGGCCGCCGAAACGTTCGTGGTGGAGATCATGGCCTTGCCGTGATCGGTCTTCGGCTCCCAGCCAGTCGGCTTCCAGCCGTCGGCCGGCACACGCACGAGCAGCCAGCCCATCGACATGAACACCGCGTAGACGATGCCGTGGATCAGGAAGGCCATCGCGATCGTGCCGGTGGTCGGCGAGGTGCCGAGCATCGACGTGGACCAAGGGGTCGCGATCAGCGCACCGCCGCCGAAGCCCATGATCGCGATGCCGGTCGCCATGCCGGGGCGGTCCGGGAACCACTTGATGAGCGTTGATACCGGCGAGATGTACCCGATGCCGAGCCCGACACCGCCGATCCCGCCGTAGCCGACGACGACAAGCCAGAACTGCCCGGTCGCCACGCCGAGGGCGGAGATGAGGAAGCCGCTGGCGAAGCAGCACATCGAGACGAACATCGCCCAGCGCGGGCCGTTCTTCTCTACGAGCGTGCCGCCGAAGGCGGCCGATAGCCCGAGCATGACGATAGCCAGCTGGAACGGCAGCGCGCTCTGAGTTCCACTCAAATGCAGGGTCTTCTCGAGCGGAGGCTTGAACACGCTCCACGCGTAGGCCTGCCCGATCGACAGGTGTACCGACAGGGCCGCCGGCGGCACCAGCCAGCGGGTCCAGGTGGGGGGTGCGACGATCCGGGAACGGTCCAGGAAGCCGAGAGCCATCGGATCCCTCCGTAGAGTGGGGATGATGGAGGGAATGTATTACTAAATACCCGGTGTTGCACCATGCGAGTGTCAAACTTTCCGGCGGAGAAGGGTGTGGGTCATGGGCAGGGTGACCGTGCGCAGGCCGGTGCGGCGGATTTCCGCGACCGGCGACCGGCGCCGGCCCGACTCGCTCGCGGCCGAAGAGCCCCTGGAGCTGCGGGTCGGCGGCAAGGCGCTGGCGGTGACGATGCGCACGCCGGGCCACGACGTCGAGCTGGCCCACGGCTTCCTGTTGTCGGAAGGGGTCATCGGCGGCCGGGAGGACGTCTCGGTCGCCCGCTACTGCGACGGCGTCGACGACCAGGGCCGCAACACCTACAACGTGCTGGACGTCGCGCTGGCGCCGGGCGTGCCGCCGCCGGACACCGGGGTCGAGCGCAACTTCTACACGACGTCGTCCTGCGGGGTCTGCGGCAAGGCCGCCCTCGACGCGGTCAAGCTCAAGACCCGCTTCTCCCCGGCCGAAGCGCCGTTCACGGTGAAGAGCGAGACGCTGTCCGGCCTGCCGGACAAGCTGCGCGCCCAGCAGAAGGTGTTCGCCAGCACCGGCGGCCTGCACGCGGCGGCCCTGTTCACCCCGGACGGCGCGCTCGACGTCGTCCGCGAGGACGTGGGCCGGCACAACGCGGTCGACAAGGTGCTGGGCTGGGCCGTCCTCGAGGGCCGCACACCCGCGCCGGAGCACGGCCTGCTGGTGTCCGGGCGGGCGTCGTTCGAGCTGGTCCAGAAGGCGGCGATGGCCGGGATCGGCCTGCTGGCCGCGGTGTCGGCGCCGTCCTCACTGGCGGTGGAGCTGGCCGAGGAGAACGGCATCACGCTGATCGGCTTCCTGCGCGGCGACTCGATGAACCTCTACACCGGCGACCACCGCGTGCTCGTCTAGCGGGCGCCGGTCAGCCGAGCCGGCGGACGAGACCTCCGATCGATCAAGCACGCCTTGGTTCGGTCGGAGCGGAGATCCGCCGGTGCGCGGAGCTCTTTCCAGCCGGGCCGCTGGAAGGGGTTCGATGAACGTCTTGTCCGGCGCCGATCCGGTTCTCCTCCTCGGGTTGGCCCTGCTCGGTCCCGTCGTCCGGGTCATCGGTCTCGCGGTCGCGCTCCGGGGCGCCGACCCACGGGACCGGCCGGCCATCATCAAGGCCCTGGCGGAGCTGTTCCGCGTCCTGCCGCCGAGGCGGCGCTGACGGGCGCCCGGTGCGCTCAGGCGGTCTCGACCCAGTTGCCGTGGAAGCCGTTCGGCACCCGGTCCGGCAGGTGCACCGCGGCGACGGTCTCCAGCGTGCCCGCGTCGAGCAGCGTGAGGTCGCTGCGCTGCGTCGCCGGGTCGAAGACGAAGCCCATCAGGACACCGTCGTCCTCGGCCGCGTCGTCGTGGCACGGGACGAAGACGAACTCGCCGGGCTGCCGTCCGTCGCCGAACGCGCGCTCCTGGCGCGAGCCGGTCCGGAAGTCGTGCTTGAACAGCGATCCGCCGGGCTGCGCGCCGTCTTCGGTCGAGATCGCGTAGCCGTAGCGGTGCGGCCGGCCGACGAGCCGCTCGTCGACACGCGGGAACTCCTGGCCGCGGTCGTCGAGCCGCTCCTCCAGGACCTTGCCGGCGCTGAGGTCGACGGTCCAGCGGTCGAGCGTCGGGCCGCCCTCACCCGGGCCGTGCAGCTCGCGGTCGAACATCTTCGGGTGGCGGACGACGTCCAGCACGATGCCGTCGCCTTCGTCGTGGGCGTTGAGCGGGTGGAAGACGTAGCACGGCTCGACGTCGAACCAGCGGACGTCGCGGTTCTGGCCCTCCCGCGGCATGACGCCGATCCGGGCCGGGTACTTCGGGTTCCAGCGGTAGGGCAGGCCGCCGTTCGCGCCGATCTTGCTCGCCATCATCGCGGTCACCGGGTCCGGCACGCGGACCTTGCCGACCATCGCCGACAGCACCAGCTTCGCGGGGGTGCGCAGCGCGCCGGGCACGTTGGCGGCCACCGCCATCTCGGTGTTGAAGGTCACCGGCAGGTCGTAGAAGACGACGTACTTCTCGGTCAGGGAGAAGTCGTGCATCATCGGCGACCCGGTGACCTCGACGTCGACCGTGCGGCGGACGTGCCCCTCGGCGTCGATCACCGAGTACTGGACCTTGTTGCCCATGCCGAAGAAGTACGACACGGCGTGCAGCTCGCCGGTGCGCGGGTCGCGCTTGGGGTGCGCGGTGTACCCGCCCGGGAGCGTGCCGTCGAAGTCGCACTGGCCGACGGTGTCGAGCTCGTCGGTCAGCTCGTAGATCGGCGCGCCCGCCTCGACCAGCGCGAGGGTCTTGCCGGCGTGGCCGACGACGTTGGTGTTGGCGCCGAGCGCGTCCAGCCCGCAGAACCGGCTGGCGTCCTCGCCGTTCAGCGTCGCCGAGACCGACGGGTTGCGCACCCAGCGGTTGCGGTACCACTCGGCCTTGCCGTCGCGCAGGCGGACGCCGTGGACCATGCCGTCGCCCATGAACCAGTGGTAGGCCGCCGGGTCCACTTCGGACAGCGGGTTGGGCCCGTTGCGCAGGTAGCGGCCGTCGAGGAAGTCGGGGATGTGCCCCGTGACGGCCAGCTCGGTGATCGTGTGCTCCCGGCTCACCGGGCCGAAGTTTCCTTCGAGGAACTTGTTGCCCATGCCGAACCCCTCCGAGGCTGTCATAACTTGGTTATGACTCCATTTATAACAGGGTTATGAGATACTGGCAAGCATGAGCCCGAAACCCCGAGCGAACGACGTCAAGGAGCGGCTCGTCGAGGCCGCCATCCGGCTGCTCGACGACGGCGGCCCCGAAACCCTGCAGGCCCGCAAGCTCGCGGCCGAGGTCGGCGTCTCGACGATGGCCGTGTACACCCACTTCGGGGGCATGGCCGCGCTGGTCGACGAGGTCGCGCGGACCGGGTTCCTGCGGCTTTCGGCGCGCTTGGGCGAGGTCGGCGAGACCGACGACCCGGTGGCGGACGTCTTCAGCCTGGCCCGGACCTACCGGCAGGCGGTCGCCGAGCAGCCGCAGCTGTTCGCCGTGACGTTCGGCCAGTCGGCCCCCGGCGGCAAGCGGGCCACGCTCTCGGACCTCACGACCGAGGAAGGCCGCGAAGCCGCCCAGGAGGGCCTGGAGGCGTTCGAGCACATCGTCCGGGCGACCGAACGGGCGATCGACGCCGGGCGCTTCCGGCCCGCGGAGAAGTACCAGGCGGCGGCGCAGCTGTGGAGCGCGCTGCACGGTTTTGTCACGTTGGAGGCGTCCGGGCACTTCGGCCTCGACGAACAGGGTATAGACCACATCTTGATACCCCTGGGAATCACGCTGGCCGTGGGCCTGGGAGACACTGTGGAGCGGGCCGAACGCTCGACCGAGGCCGCCAAAGCGGCTTGGCGCGCGAAGACCCGAAACGCCGGGCAAGGTGAGAACGACTAACCCGGCGGGTGGGACGCGAGGGGAACGCGGAGCGGGTGCGCGGCGTCCTAGGGAAGAGCAGGCGGGGACGGAGACAGGTGAACGAGGAAGACGGGGATCGCGGGGACGCGGCGGGGGCCGAGCCCCAGACCGCGGCCGGGGCGGCGGTCCGGGACGCGCGCAGGTGGCTCAGCCGCCGGTCGGCCCTGATCGCGGGGGCGTCCGGGCTCGCGGTGGCCGGCCTGGCGGTCGGCACGGCGACCGGCAAGCTGCCGTTCAGCCCGGCGCTGCAGCGCGCGCTGGGCGTGGCGTCGTCGAACCCGACGACGCAGCTGGGCAGCACGCGGGTCGAGCGGGTCTACTCCCAGGCGCGCGGCCGGATGGTCGACCTGGTGTTCGTGCTGCCGTCGAAGACCCCGCCCAAGGGGCTCCCGATGTCGCTCATGCTGCACGGCCTGCACGGCAACGCCCGCAGCGCGGCGCCCACCGGCACGCTCAAGCAGCTCGCCAGCGACGTCGCGCGCAAGGCGGTCCCGGCGTTCGGCTTCGTGGCCGTCGACGGCGGCGACAACTACTGGCACCAGGTGCACCCGAACGACGACCCGATGGCGATGCTGCTGGAAGAGGTCCCGCAGTGGCTGCGGGCCCGCGGCTTCGCCGGCGACACCGGCCTGCCGTTCGCCTGCACCGGCGTGTCGATGGGCGGGTTCGGCGCGCTGCTGTACACGCGCCGCCGTGTCGAGCGGCGCCAGCCGCCGGCCGCCGTCGCGACGCTGGCCCCGGCCCTGATCCTGTCGTGGCAGGAGATGGCCAAGCGGCACATCTTCACCGGCATCCAGGACTGGACGGCGCTCGACCCGCTGCGGCACGTCGACGAGACCAAGGGTGTCGCCAACGGCATCTGGTGCGGCACGGAGGACCCGTTCATCACCGGCGTCCGCCGCTACATCGACGCGGCCCACCCGGCGGTGGCGCACACCGCCCACGGCAAGCACGGTGACACGTTCAACCGGACCGTGGTGCCCAGCCTGGTCAGCTTCCTCGGCAAGCACGTCCCCCGCGCGGACTGACCCCGGCCGGCTCAGCAGGTGAAGTGGACCCGGGTGGTCGTGCGGCCCGGGATCCAGTACGTGCGGACCAGGTCGGCGAGCCGGTGCACCAGCAGGAGCCCGCGCCCGCCCAGCGTCGCCGCCGGCGGCGGGACGCGGCCGGCCAGCGGCTCGGTGATCGTGCCCGCGTCGGTCACCTCGGCGACCACCTGGCGTTCTTCCGTCCACAGGCGCAGCACGCCGGTGCCACCGCCGTAGAGGACGCTGTTCGTGGTCAGCTCCGCGATCGCCAGCGCGAAGTCGTCCCGGCGGGGCCGGCGCAGGCCGTGACGGGCGGCCCAGATCTCCGCGAAGCCGCGCAGCGACGCCAGCTGGGCGACGTCGAACCGGCGCTCGACCGCCACCGACGGCGGCACCAGCGGCCGGGTGAAGTCCGCCCGGGCGCCGTCGGGGTCGAAGCGGGCGCTGGGCGCCCGGCCGCTCGAGGCCCAGAGCTCGGGGTGGGTGCGCTCGACGTCGGCCAGGACCTCCGGCGGCAGCGCCGCGACGTCGTAGGGGCAGAGCACGGCGACGTCGCGGCCGGCAAAAGCGTGGTTGACGACGACCTCGTGCAGCACGCACTCGGGGTATTCGACGTCCGTGCGGGCGGCCCACATCGGCTCCCCCACGATCCGCACCCGGCTCGAGTGCTCGCCGGCGAAGGAGAGCAGGACCGACGGCAGGATGGCGCCCGGATTGCGGCCGGCCTCGCACATGTCGATCAGCCGGACGTGGGACGCCCGGGCGCCCAGGGCGTTCTCGAGGAGCTTCAGGTTCCGCTCCGGCACGGCCACAGCCACGGGTTCACCCTGGTCGAGGCCTTCGACCAGGAACGGAACGACGCCATCGAGATACTCAGTGTCACCACGGTAGAGCAGTGCGGGATGCCGGAACGGTCCGCGCGCATCTGCCACGGGAATTTTTTACCCAAAAACGGGTGAACTCAAACGGGCCGGAAGGAGGGAGTTCACTCCACCCAGCGGCCGACGACCGAAATCAGCCAGAAGCCGACCATGGTCGCGAGCGCGAACAGCAGCACCCAGCCGAACAGCTGACGTCGTTCGGTCACCCCGCGCGCCTGCCACAACCCGTAGCCCGCGACGAGGAACAACGGCACCGGGATCAGCGGCAACGGCGACAGCCGCGCCACCACCCCGACGACACAAGTGCCGGTGAACACGGCCAGCACGCCCATCAGGACGCGGTTCAGCCACGTGTACCGGTCGAAGACCGACGCGATCACGCGCTCGCTCAGCTCGAGGAACCCCGGAGCCGTCCCGGCCGGGGCACCCTCGGCGGGCGCCGGGGCCGGCTCCGGCGGAGGCGGCGCCTGCACGCCTCCACCGGGGACCGTGCCCCCGGAGCCCGGGAAAGAGTCAGCAGTCATTCAGCTTTCCTGTCGGGTCTCCGGGCCGGGGTGGCCCGGAGACACCCGGGTCAGGCCGACTTCTCGCCGCGCTCGCTGCGCGCGCGCCTCGTCGGCTGCCGGGCGACGATCGTCGGGTTCACGTTCTCCCGGACCGTCTGCTCGGTGATGACGACCTTCGCCACGTCGTCGCGGCTCGGGATGTCGTACATCACCGGCTGGAGCACTTCTTCCATGATGGCGCGCAGCCCGCGGGCGCCGGTCCCGCGCAGGACCGCCTGGTCGGCGATCGCTTCGAGCGCGGTCTTGGTGAACTCGAGCTCGACGTTGTCCATCTCGAAGAGCTTCTTGTACTGCTTCACCAGGGCGTTGCGCGGCTGGGTGAGGATGCTGACCAGCGATTCCTTGTCCAGGTGGTTGACCGTCGCCACGACCGGGAGCCGGCCGATGAACTCCGGGATCAGCCCGAACTTGATCAGGTCCTCCGGCATCGTGTCGGAGAAGACGTCGCTCTCCTCGATCTCGGACTTCGTGCGGATCTCCGCGCCGAAGCCGAGGCCGCGCTTGCCGACCCGCTCGTTGATGATCTTCTCCAGCCCGGCGAACGCGCCGGCCACGATGAACAGCACGTTCGTCGTGTCGATCTGGATGAACTCCTGGTGCGGGTGCTTGCGGCCGCCCTGCGGCGGGACCGAAGCGGTCGTGCCCTCGAGGATCTTCAGCAGCGCCTGCTGCACACCCTCGCCGGAGACGTCCCGCGTGATCGAGGGGTTCTCCGACTTGCGGGCGATCTTGTCGACCTCGTCGATGTAGATGATCCCGGTCTCGGCCCGCTTGACGTCGTAGTCCGCCGCCTGGATGAGCTTGAGCAGGATGTTCTCGACGTCCTCGCCGACGTACCCGGCCTCGGTGAGCGCCGTGGCGTCCGCGATCGCGAACGGGACGTTCAGCAGCTTCGCCAGGGTCTGCGCGAGGTAGGTCTTGCCGCACCCGGTGGGGCCGAGCATCAGGATGTTCGACTTCGCGAGCTCGACCGACTCGTCCTTGGAGTCCTTCGGCCCGGCCTTGTCGTCCGCCTGGATCCGCTTGTAGTGGTTGTAGACCGCTACCGCGAGAGTCCGCTTGGCGTCGTTCTGGCCGATGATGTACTGCTCGAGGAACTCGTGGATGTCGGCGGGCTTGGGCAGCTCGTCGAGCTTGACGTCGCCGGCCTCGGCCAGCTCCTCCTCGATGATCTCGTTGCAGAGGTCGATGCACTCATCGCAGATGTAGACCCCGGGGCCGGCAATGAGCTTCTTCACCTGCTTCTGGCTCTTCCCGCAGAAAGAACACTTCAGCAGGTCTCCGCCGTCACCGATCCGTGCCATGGCCGTTGACCTCGTCCCCTCCGGCGCGGGTTTCCGCGCCTGACGTGTGTTGCCAGTGTGCGGCCCCGGTCACGGACGACCTGGCGGAGCCTCACGCATTGCCACTGACGGTACCCGTCCGATGCCCTGGGCGGGAACACCCACAAGCTCCGGGAGCACGTCAGAGGACGACCCTAAACCAGGAGGCCGGTGTGTGTCGTCTTCTCGACACACACCGGCTCGGCGGATCTACAGCGCCGACGCCTTGCGGTACGGGAGCACCTCGTCGATGATGCCGTACGCCTTGGCGTCCGCGGCGGTCAGGATCTTGTCCCGCTCGATGTCGGCCCTGATCTGGTCGGGATCCTTGTTCGTGTGCTTGGCCAGGATGATTTCCATCTGGCGCCGCATCCGCTGGATCTCGTTCGCCTGGATCTCCAGGTCGGAGACCTGGCCGTAGCTGCCCTCGGTGGCGGGCTGGTGGATCAGCACCCGCGCGTTCGGCAGCGCGAACCGCTTGCCCGGGTTGCCGGCGGCGAGCAGCACCGCGGCCGCCGAGGCGGCCTGGCCGAGGCAGACCGTCTGGATGTCCGGCCGGATGTACTGCGCGGTGTCGTAGATCGCCATCAGCGAGGTGAACGAGCCACCCGGCGAGTTGATGTAGATCGTGATGTCGCGGTCCGGGTCCTCGTGCTCGAGGTGCAGCATCTGGGCCATCACGTCGTTGGCCGACGCGTCGTCCACCTGCACGCCGAGGAAGATGATCCGCTCTTCGTACAGCTTGTTGTACGGGTTCGACTCCTTGACGCCGTAGCTGGTGCGCTCGACGTACGACGGGAGGATGTACCGCGACTGAGGGACGGAAGGTGACCGGAAGTCACCCGGGAGCCTGAAGTTGCTCATGGTGAAGTCTCCTTGGTGCTTCGGCTCAGTTCGAGCCCGGACGAGCGATGTTGGCGGTGAGGACGTGGTCGACGAACCCGTAGTCCTTCGCCTCCTGCGCGGTGAACCAACGGTCGCGGTCGCCGTCCTTGATGATCTGCTCGACCGTCTGCCCGGTCTGGTCGGCCGTGATCTTGGCCAGCTCCAGCTTCCACTTGTTGAACAGGTCGGCCTGGATCGCGATGTCCGAGGCCGTGCCGCCGACACCGGCCGAGGGCTGGTGCATCAGGATCCGCGCGTGCGGGAGCGCGTAGCGCTTGCCCGGCGTGCCCGAGGAGAGCAGGAACTGCCCCATCGAGGCCGCCATGCCCATCGCGTACGTCGCGACGTCCGGGCGGATCAGCTGCATGGTGTCGTAGATGGCGAACCCGGCCGTGACCGAGCCACCCGGCGAGTTGATGTAGAAGCGGATGTCGGACTCGGCGTCGTCGGCGTCGAGCAGCAACAGCTGCGCGGTGATCCGGTTGGCGATCTCGTCGTTGACCTCGGAACCGAGGACGACGATGCGCTCCTGGAGCAACCGCTCGAACACCGAGTCGGTGAGGGTGAGCCCTGCGGTTCCGGTCCGCGCCTCGGGCGTGTGCTGCGTCACGTCTGCCTGCCTTTTCGCCGGCGGCGGCCCGGTGCTGACGGCCGCCGCTGTCGTTTCAGATGCTTGAGATCTTGTATCCGACCCTAACGAACTTGGGCGGTGCAGAATGCCTGACACCGCCCAAGTTCGCTCACAGCTTCACTCCGCGGGAGTCTTCGCCGCCTCGTCGGTGACCTGCGTCTCCTGGGTTGCCTCGTCGGCGGCCGGCTCGTCGTTGCCGAACAGCTCCGAGAGGTCGACCTCGGCGCCCGAGCCGTCGGTCACGGTCGCCTTCCGGACCACGGAGGCGAGCGCCTTGCCGCGGCGGACGTCGGCGTAGATCGCGGTCAGCTGGCCGGACTGCTGGGCCCGCTGGACGTACTCGTCCGGGCTGATCCCGAAGCGCTGGGCCTGGTAGATGATCCGCTCGGTGAGCTCGCCGTCGTTGACCGACACCTCTTCCTTGTCGGCGATGGTGTCCAGCAGCAGCTGCGTGCGGACGGCCTTCTCCGACTCGGTGCGGGTCTCGGCGTCGAACTCTTCGAGCGTGCGGCCTTCGGCCTCGAGCGCCTGCGCGAACTGCGCCTCGTCGTGGTCGAACGGGTGGATCGCGTCGTGCTTGCGGTTCTCGATCTCGGAGTCGAGGACCTTCTCCGGGATCGGCACCTCGGTGCGCTCGAGGAGCTCGTCGAGCACCTTGTCGCGCGCCTGGACGCCCTGCTGCATCTTCTTGACGCGGGCGAGGCGCTCGCGCAGGTCGCCCTTGAGCTCGTCGATCGTGTCGAACTCGCTCGCCATCTGGGCGAACTCGTCGTCGGCCTCGGGCAGCTCACGCTGCTTGACCGACTGGACGGTCACGGTCACCTCGGCGTCCTTGCCGGCGTGGTCGCCGGCGACGAGCTGGGTGGTGAACGTCTTGGTCTCGCCGGCGTTCGCGCCGACGATCGCCTCGTCGATGCCGTCCACGAGCTGGCCGGAGCCGATCTCGTAGGACAGGCCGCTGGTGGCGGCCTCCTCGACGGCCTCGCCGTCGACGGTCGCGGCGAGGTCGATCGAGACGAAGTCGCCGGTCTCGGCCGGGCGCTCGACGCCGGTCAGCGTGCCGAAGCGGGCGCGCAGCTCGTCGAGCTGCTCGTCGACCTCCGCGTCGGTCAGCTCGACGTCGTCCACGGTGACCGCGAAGCCTTCGAGGTCGGGCAGCTCGATCTCCGGGCGCACGTCGACCTCGGCCGTGAACTCGAGGACGTCGCGGTCCTCCAGCTTCGTGACGTCGAACTCGGGGTTCCCGAGCGTGCGGACCTCGTTCTCGCGAACGGCCTCGATGTACTTGGCCGGGATGGCCTCGTTGACGACCTCGTCGAGCACCGGGCCACGCCCGATCCGGCTTTCCAGGACGCGAGCGGGCGCCTTGCCGGGCCGGAAGCCCGGGATGCGCACCTGCTGGGCGATCTTGCGGTAGGCGCGGTCGAAGTTCGGCTTGAGCTCGTCGAACGGCACCTCGACATTGATCTTGACTCGCGTCGGGCTCAGCTGCTCGACGGTGCTCTTCAAGGTCTTCTCCTCGAGCGGTAACGATTGTGGTGAGACAATCCTGCGGAAATGGCCCCTGGTCACCTGCAGACCGGGACGTCCGAGTCTAGGCCAGTGGCCCGCGCCGCCGGGCCGGGGGCCACCTGCGGCGTCAGGCGCCGAGCATCCGGCCGATCACCCAGCGCATCTGGCCGCTCGCGTGCTCGGCCGAGCCGCTGGGCTGCACCAGGTGCGAGAGCAGCAGCCGCATGAACGCCTCGACCGCGACCGCCCACTCCGAGGGCGTCAGCCGCACCTCGGGGTAGGCCCGCGCGAAGACGGCCGCGACGGCTTCGACGGCCCGCCCGAGCACGGCCTCGGGCTGCGAGGTGAGCAGCGGGAGGAAGTCGTCGCGGCCGCCCTGCGCACCGCCGAGCGCGATCTCGAGCAGCGGGTTGGCGCGGGCGGCTTCGAGGGTGTGCCGGAACGCGGCGGTGACGCCGGCGACCGGGTCGTCCGGGTGCGCGGCGACGTCCCCGTTCACCCGCTCGACGAAGCGGTCGGTCTCGCGCAGCATCAGCGCCTTGGCGAGCTCGGTCTTGGACCCGAGCTCGTTGTAGACGGTCTGCCTGCTGACGCCGACCCGCGCGGCGAGCTTGCCCATCGTCACGGCGGCCCAGCCGTCGGCGTGGATGACGTCGGCCGCCGCGGTCAGCAGCTTTTCCCGGGTGGGCGCCGGGGCCGGGTGGGTGACCGCCTTCACACGGCGAGCTTACCCGCCGGTTCGGTTCCGCTGGCCGACACCTTTTTTCGAAGCCTGCCGTAACGTTTACATCCGGCTTTGAGTTGTCTACGGTGACTCCCGCCTGGCCAGGAGCTTCTCGACTGAGGAGACCACTCGATGACCGCCGCCGTCACGCAGCCGCACGAGTCCGCCACCTCGGCGGCGCCCTCGTCCGGCACAGTGCGCGCACGCGCGGTGCCGGCGCCCCGGATCTCGCTGCCCGCCGTTTCGGTGCCCACGCTGGCGCTGTTCGCCGGCGCGCTCGCGGTGTGGGTCTCCTCGACCTGGCTGCTGCTCGCCGGGCTGCTGCCGGCGGCGGCGACGGTGCTGCTGAACACCGCCGTGACCTTCGCGATGTACACGGTGGTGCACGAGTCGGCGCACCACTCGGCGGGAAAGCTGACCTGGGTCAACGAGGTGCTCGGCCGGCTCGCCGTGCCGTTCGTCGCGGCGTACGCGACGTTCCCGGCGCTGAGGTTCGTCCACAGTGAGCACCACCGTCACACCAACGCCGGCCACGCCGATCCGGATGCCTGGGTGTCGCGCGGCCCCGCCTGGCAGCTGCCGCTGCGCTGGTCGACCCTCGACTTCTCCTACGCACGCTGCTACGTCGCGCGGCTGCGGTCGCGGCCGCCGCACGAGCTGGTCGAAGGGCTGGTGATGCTCGCCGCGGCGTTGTCGGCCGTCATCGCGCTGATCGCGAACGGCCACGGTGTGGAGCTCCTGGTCGTGTACGTGCTGCCACAGCGGTTGGGGCTGGTTCTGCTCGCCTGGTCGTTCGGCTGGCTGCCGCACCACGGTCTGCCCGCCGCGGCGAGCTCGTGCGGCCGGTTCGGCACCACCCGCGTCCGCATCGGCCTCGACCGGCTGCTGACACCGCTGTTGCTGGCCCAGAACCTCCACCTGGTGCACCACCTGCACCCGGCGGTCCCCTTCCATCGCTACCGGCGGGTCTGGCTCGAGAACCGCGAAGCCTACTTGGCCCGCGACGTCCCGATCAGCACCGCCTGGGGCCGAGACCTGACGGTGGCGGAGTACCGGCTGGGGGTGGGGCTCGAGATCACGCCCGAAATCATCGTGCCCGCGCCGGCGCCGCCGCCGCTCGGGCCGAGCCGGTTCCACCGCCTGCGGGTGGCCGCGGTCCGGCCGCTGACCGCGGACGCCGTCGCGGTCACCTTCGCGGTCCCGCCGCACTTGGCGGCGGAGTTCCGGTTCACGCCGGGCCAGCACGTGGCGGTCCGCGCGGTGGTCGACGGCCGGCCGGTGCGGCGGACGTACTCGATCTGCGCGCCGGCGGGGTCCGGCGAGCTGCGGATCGCGGTGAAGCGTCGTCCGGGCGGGGCGTTCTCCGGCTTCGCGACGACGACGCTGGCCGCCGGTGACCACCTCGACGTGCTGCCGCCGTCGGGCGGGTTCACGCTCACGCCCGATCCTTCGCGGACCGCGCACTACGTCGCGCTGGCCGCGGGCAGCGGCATCACGCCGGTGCTCTCGATCCTCGTCAGCGCGCTGTCGGCCGAGCCGCACAGCCGCGCGACCCTGTTGTACGTCAACACTTCGGGGGCGACGACGCTCTTCGCGCGCGAACTGGGTGCGCTCGCCGACGGGTTCGGCGGCCGGCTGCACGTCGTCCACTACCGCACCGACGAGCGCGACCCGGACCTGCACACGCACCGGCCGCGGCAGTTCGACACGGTCGGCGAGGCACTGGCGATTTCGCACGAGCGGTACCAGCGCGGACGCCTCGACGGCACCCGCCTGCGCGCCCTGCTGCAGAACCGCCTCCACCCGGCGAAGGTCGACGAGTGGTTCCTCTGCGGCCCCCGCGGCCTGATGGAGCTGGCCCGCCGCACCCTGGCCGACGCGGACGTCCCGGAGGAGAACGTCCACTTCGAACTGTTCCGCGGCGCGGCCCCGTTACGAGACCCGGCGGGCGCGCCGGCCCAGGTGTCGGTGACCCTGGGCGGCACGCCGACGACCGTCGCGGCCGAAGCGGGCGAAACGGTGCTGGACGCGGCGCTGCGAGCGGGTCTCGAGGTGCCGTACTCGTGCACCGGCGGCGCGTGCGGGACCTGCCGCGCGACGCTGCTGCAGGGCCAGGTCGACATGGACGTGCGGTATGCACTGACGGAGGACGATGTGGCGTCGGCCCGGATCTTGACGTGCCGCTCCCGCGCGACAACTCCGGAAGTCTCCGTCGACTACGACCGCCGCTGACCCGTGCGTAGAGTCGCGGCGTGCGGGGATACCCCATCGACCTGAGAAGTGATGCGCAGCGTCTGCGGGCTGCGCGAAGCCTGCTCGGCGACTTCGAAAACACCGCCGGCCGGGTCGTGGCGCGCCTCACCGGCGAGCGGGTGTTCATCCAGGACGACAACAGCTGCGACCGGACGCCGGACATCAGGATCGAACACGGCGACGGCCGGATCAGCCATGTCGAAGTCACCGCGGACGTCGACCCGAAGTACGCCGAGATGGTCATGCGGCTGAGAACGCCGGGGTCGGTGTACCCGGAGATACCCGGGCGTATTCCGGCGCCACGCCTCGACCGGGTCTGGTTCGTGACGCTGTCCGCCGCAGCGAACCTCGCCAAGCTACGCAGAACCCTTCCCGACCTCATCACCGCGGCCACAGAGGACGAGCTGCGAAAGCTCGGCATCACTCGCGCCTCATGGCGACCGGCGGCCGACGGCGCGGCCGAGATCCTGCTGTACCCCGAAGGAACCGAAGGCCCGACCGACGTGACCTGGGAGCAGTGGCACCAGGCGCTGAGCCGGCTCCTGTGCGCAGACCGGACCATGGCGAAGTGCCGGAAGCTGGAGCAGGCCGACGGCACCGGCAAGCACCTCTTCCTCGGCCTGACCCACACCAGCGAGTGGGAGCTGTACTTCCCGCTCTCCCTGGAGGTCACCGATTTGCCGTCGAAGCCACCGGCCGCACCTGACTACCTGACCCACTGCTGGATCATGAACGCCCACTCGCCCGGCCGCTGCCTGATGTGGTCCAGGGACCGGGGCTGGCTCGACACCCACGGACACTGGCGCACCGAATGACCGGGTGGCCCTGCCCCAGGGCCACCGCAACCTCGGTCAGCCGGTCCGGGTCGGCGCCCCCGCCGGCGGTGCCCCCTGACCTCCCGCATCGCCGTCGGTCACCGACGTCGCGGTCGCCGTGTCGCCGGACTCCGTCGCCACCACCGTGACCGTGTCTCCCGTCGCGAGGCCCGTCGCCTGGGCCGACGTGATCGTGTACGTCTTCGAAAAGCCGTCATCGCTCTTCGCGGTCAGGGACGTCGCGCTCAGCGCCGTCACCTCGCCGGTCTGCGTGATCTTCGTGACGTAACCGCCGTTCCCGTCCGAGGCGACGTACTCGCCGTGCAGGGTCGACCCCAAGGCGCCCATGCCGCCCGGGCCGCCCGGCATCCCGCCCGGTCCGGCGGCCGTCGTGCTGTCGGTGGCGGCGGACGACGACGCGGCCCAGACCGCCGCTCCGCCGCCGGCCACGATCACCGCCGCGACGGCGCCCGCCGCGACCTTCTTCCCGGTCGACCAGGCCGGGCGGGAAGGTGCGCCCGGCGCCGGTGCGCCGCCCCACGCCTGGTCCGAAGTGGACGGTGCCTGCGGTGTGGTCATGTCGTGCTCCTTAACGAGATGCTGCGATGGGATCCACCGTGGGGCCGCTCGCTGTGCGCGGACTGTGGTGGGCGTCAGCCGTTCCTGTGACCGGAGGAATCGGGCAGCCGCACCGCACAGCCGCCTCACAGGCAGCACACAACCCGCACACACGGCGCGGACGGACGCTGAACCCATGGCCGCGCGAACCACCACGTCGCACCCCCGCCGGGGGCGGCTTTCGCTGCGCGCGAAACTGACCGGCTCGATGGTCGCGCTGCTCACCGTGGTGTGCCTGATCGTGGGTGTGGTCAGCGAGCTCGCGCTCGACGTGTTCCTCACCCGCCAGATCGACCAGCAGCTGTCCGCCGCGGCGACCCGCTCCCAGGTCTTCGCGAGCAACACCGGCCCGCACGACGGCGGGCCGCAGCCGGACGGCCAGCACCCGCTCGGCCAGAACGTCGGCACGGTGAGCGCCACCTTCTCCGGGCCGCTGCTCGTCCGCGACGACAGCATTTCCGAGCACGGCGAACGGCTGCTTCTCACCTCGGCCCAGCAAGCCGTCATGCTCTCGGTGCCCGCCGACGGCAAGCCGCACACGGTGTCCTTCGCCGAACTCGGCGCGTACCGGCTGATGGCGTTGCCGGTCACCGGAAGCGGCGACGTCGTGGTCACCGGCCTGCCGCTGAAGCCGGTCGACGACACGCTGCTCACGGTCGGGCTGATCCTGTTCGGCGTCGCCGCCGCGGGCGTGCTCGGCGCGGCCTTCCTCGGCGCGTTCGCGGTCCGCCGCACGCTGCGCCCGCTCGACCGCGTCGCGGCCACCGCCGGGCGCGTCACCGAGCTGCCGCTCGACCGCGGCCAGGTGGCGCTGTCCATCCGCGTCCCCGAGCCCGACACCGATCCGCGCACGGAGGTCGGCCAGGTCGGTTCGGCGCTGAACCTGATGCTCGGCCACGTCGCCCAGGCGCTGGAAGCGCGTCACGACAGCGAGCTGCGCGTCCGGCAGTTCGTCGCGGACGCCAGCCACGAGCTGCGGACGCCGCTGGCCGCGATCCGCGGGTACGCCGAGCTGGCCGCCCGCGGCAGCGCGCTGGTGCCACCGGAGGTCGCGCGTTCGATGGGCCGGATCCAGTCCGAGGCCGTCCGGATGACGGCGCTCGTCGAGGACCTCCTGCTCCTCGCCCGCCTCGACGGCGGCCGTCCCCTCGACGTCCGCGAGGTCGACCTGACCCGCCTGGTGGCCGACGCCGTCGGCGACGCCCAGGTCGCCGGCCGCGGCCACCGCTGGCAGCTGGAGCTGCCCCCGGACCCGGTCCTCGTCCTCGGCGACGTCCAGCGGCTGCACCAAGTGCTGGCGAACCTGCTGGCCAACGCCCGCACGCACACCCCACCGGGCACGACGGTCGTGACGACGCTGGCCCGCTCGGCGGACGGCAGCGCGGTCCTCACGGTGACCGACGACGGCCCGGGCATCGCGCCGGACCTGCTGCCGGACGTCTTCGAGCGGTTCGCCCGCGGGGATTCGTCGCGCTCGCGGAACGCGGGCAGCACGGGCCTCGGGATGGCGATCGCGTCCGCCGTCGTGGTCGCCCACCACGGGTCGATCGAGGTGCACAGCCGGCCCGGCCGGACGGAGTTCGCGGTGCGCCTGCCCGTGGCCGTGCCCGCACAGCGAGTGCACAGCATCGGCACAACCCGGCCCCAGCTGGAGACCGGAAGCTGACTTCATGACCGCTCTCGCGTCTCGTGAAACCCCCGCCGTGACCCCTTCCCCGCCGGCCCGCCGCACCTGGCACGGGCCCGCGCTCGCCGTCCTGCTGCTGGCGACGGCGGCGCTGTACCTGTGGGGCCTCGGCGCGTCGGGCTGGGCGAACGCCTTTTATTCGGCGGCCGCCCAGGCCGGTTCGGAGAGCTGGAAGGCGCTGTTCTTCGGCTCGAGCGACGCGGCGAACGCGATCACGGTCGACAAGACCCCGGCGGCCCTGTGGGTGATGAGCCTGTCGGCGCGCGTGTTCGGCGTCAGCGCGTGGAGCATCCTGGTGCCCCAGGCACTGATGGGCGTCGGCTCGGTCTGGCTGCTCTACGCGACGGTCCGCCGCACATCGGGCCCGGCGGCCGGACTGGTGGCGGGCCTGGTGCTGGCGTTGACCCCGGCGGCGGCGCTGATGTTCCGGTTCAACAACCCGGACGCGCTGCTGGTGCTCCTCCTGGTCGCCGGCGCGTACTGCGTGGTGCGGGCGGTCGAGAAGGCGAGCCCGCGCTGGCTGGCGCTGGCGGGCGTCGCGGTCGGTTTCGGGTTCCTGACGAAGATGCTGCAGGCGTTCTTGGTCCTGCCGGCGTTCGCGCTCGCTTATCTGGTGGCAGCGCCGACATCGCTGGGTCGCCGTCTGCTGCACTTGCTGGGCGCCCTGGCTGCAACGCTGGTGGCATCGGGCTGGTACTTGGCGGTGGTGGCTCTCTGGCCGGCGGCGGATCGCCCGTTCATCGGTGGTTCGCAGACCAATTCCCTGTGGGAGCTGGTGTTCGGCTACAACGGCTTCGGCCGCCTCACGGGCGACGAGGTAGGCAGCGTCGGCGGCGGCGCTGGACGTGGCTGGGGTTCCACTGGCCTGACTCGCCTGTTCGGCAGCGAGATGGCGGGCGGGATCGCGTGGCTCCTGCCTGCTTCGTTGCTTGCCCTCGTGGCGGGGTTGTGGTTCACCCGCCGGGCGCCGCGCACGGACCGTTCGCGCGCGTCCCTGCTCCTGTGGGGCGGCTGGCTGGTGATCACGGCGTTGGTCTTCAGTTACATGGGCGGAATCATCCACCCGTATTACACGGTGGCGCTGGCTCCCGCTGTGGGCGCGCTGGTCGGAACGGCGGCAGTACAGCTGTGGCGCCTCCGGTCCAACCCGGCCGCGTCGGGTCTCCTTAGCGGTGGGGTGGCTCTCACAGCGCTTACGACGTACCTCTTGTTGTCAGGTTCGTCCTGGCAGCCATGGCTGGCGCCAACGGTGCTCATCGGCGGCCTCCTGGCGGCGGTGGGGTTGTTCTTCGCGTCGCACCTGACGCGCTGGGCAGCATCGTTCGTGGCGGCATTCGCGCTGGTGGCGCTGCTGTCGGGAACGGGCGCGTACACGCTGGCCACGGCGTCGACCACCCACAGCGGAGCGATCCCCTCAGCGGGCCCATCGTCCGGCTTCGGCTTCGGCGGCCCGGGCGGCTTCGGCGGCGGCCGAGGCGGCGGCCCCGGCTCCCTGCTCTCGACAACCCTCCCCGGCGCCCAGCTGACAGCGTTGCTGAAGCAAGACGCGTCTGAGTACCGGTGGACGGCAGCAACGGTCCTTTCAAACGCAGCAGCGGGCTACCAGCTGGCCAGCGACGCCCCGGTGATGGCGGTGGGCGGCTTCAACGGAACGGACCCGTACCCGACGCTGGAGCAGTTCCAGCAGTACGTGGCCAGCGGCCAGATCCACTATTTCCTCGGCGACGGCATGACGATGCAGGGAAGCACCGGCTCCGACGCGGCCCAGCAAATCGCCGACTGGGTAGCAGAGCACTACGCGGCAACCACAGTCGACGGAGTCACGGTCTACGACCTCACCACGGCCGCTTGAGGCAAGGACCGACGAAAGCAGGGTGAGGGCCAGATGACCTGGTCAACTCCCCGCCGCCTCCTGCACACTGGAAGGACCCCGGCGGACAGGAGCCTCTGCAGATGACCGAGCCCGACGTGCGGCCGGCCCGCTCGGCAGACTTGGATTCGTTCGCCGCGGCCCTGGGTGACGCCCGGTTCCTCACCGATCGGCTCGATCGGCAGCTGAACAACCACGGAGTGCTGTTCTTGGCCTGGTGGGACTGCCGCCCCGCGGGGGACGTCTACTTGTGGCTCGAGAAGGCCGAAGAAGCGCTGATCCAATGGTATTTGCCGCGCGTGCCCCTGATCACGCACCTGGAGGTCGCGCCGGCCCTGCGCAACCGCGGAGTCGGTCAGGCCCTGGTAGAAGCGGCGGAGCAATACCTCGTCGAAAACGGTCGCCGGAAAGTCGCGCTGGCGGTCCGAACGGACAATTCGGACGCAGCGCGACTGTACGACCGGCTCGGCTACCAGGACTGGGGTCACGGCGAGGTCACCTGTTATACGCAGACGACCTTGCCGAACGGCCGGGTCAAGAGGGATCCCGAACGGTGTCACGTGCTGACCAAGGACTTGGTCCCGATCACACCGTCGCCGCGGTCAGAGACTCAGGCGATGGGCGTGTCTCAGGCGTGCTGAGCCGGACACCGGAAGCCGCGTCAGCCCAGGACGGGATTCCCAGCGCTTTGATAGCGTGTTCGATCCCTGAGCCGTCGTGGTGATCGCGCCGAAGTTCGGTGATCCGCTGCCGCCAGCGCACGCAGTCCTCTTGCCAAGCGCGGAGGTACCGTACGCACAGTTCCGGGGTGATGAGTTCGCTGCGGCCGATCGCGGCTTTGAGCGAATCGACCATCCGTGCCTTCTGTGCCGCATCGATCGGCGACGCCAGCACCAGCTTGATGGTGTCCCGGATGATCCGCCGGCGGTCGGCCATGAACTCGCGCCAGTACGCCTCGTCGGCCTGCGCCAGGCCGAGATGGCTGTCCAGCAATCCGAACACCCCTTCGGCCAGGGTGTCGCCCAGTTCCTCACCGCGAGCACGACGTGCGTCGCGGTAGGGATCGTAGGGTTTCTGGACCGCCGTCCCGGTGACCGCCGACCGGCGCAGCTTCATGCCGTCCAGCAGGAAGAACCAGTCTTCGTTGTAGATGTTGGGGAAGAACGAGCTGAACGCCGCTTCCCCGACCGAAAGAGCACCTCCGCCGATGAAGGTGTCCTGTTTTTGCCCGGCGTCACGGATCGCGTGGCACACCACCGAGTTGTCCGGCATACCGGCGTTGGCAAGGCCGACAACCGGGTAGTCGTCGAGCAGCCCGGCGGCGGTGGTGAGGTCCGCTGGGTTCGGCAGCTCGATGTCGTCGTCGAGGAAGAGGATCCGCTTCCAACCGGCCAGCACGGCGATCAGCAAGCCCAGATTGCGCTTGAAGCTCGTGTCGGTCTTCCGGTGGAACCGCGTGAAGCGGACGACGTCGTCCGTCGTGAACTCGGGAACCGCCCGATGGTCCACCAGTTCGATGTCGATGGCGAGCGCCCGGACCCCTGCTCGCTTCGCCTCCAAGGACGCACTTGAAGCGTCCGACCGAAGACTGCACAACAAGAGGACGAAGACATCGCATTCCTTCGCCGCCGCCATCGCCTGCCGCAGATATGCGGCGGGGCGGGCGGTGGGCACGATGATCGCGTCCATCACCGCCCCGGGGGCGTCCCCTGGTTCGAAGTGCGCCAGCAAGTCCTGATGGGACTCGTGCTGCCGCGCGTTCATGCGTCGACCTCGGACCACTCGTGCAACCGGTTCTCCTCGATGGTCCAGTCCGGGGTGAGGCCCTGGCCCTGGAGCACGGGCACCCGGCTGATGATGCTGAACGACTCGGCGTCGCCGAAGCGCTCGCGGAGGTACGCCTCGTTCCGATCCCGGAAGCGGATGTCCGTCAGTGCCCGAACCGCTCCGAGCGTGCCACGACCGTACATACCATTGCATACGGTCACAGTGCGCTTTCGGTTGAACGGAGATACCGCCCGATAGAAATGCGCAACGTCTTCGACCAGATGGCCTTGCGCGTCCAGCTGCGGCACGAACAGTTGCTCGTGGCCGTCCCAGTCCACCCGGAACCCGCCTTCCTCCACGTCGCCGAGCCGGTCGAACTGCTCGACCGGCAGGTCCACGCGTTCGATCACGTCCCGGGTCACGGTGTTCCAATCCACGCCCCCGAGCAGGACGAGGTGGCCCGTGTAGTGGTCGGCGGTCAACTCGTCGGCCGTGTGAAAATTAACCGTGTTGTCGGGGTTCCTCGAACGGATGTGACCGAACAGCTCGATCAGGGCGTCGGGATCCGCGTAGGTGTAAAGCGAGACGAAGTCGGGGCTCTCCGGGTCCGCGTAGCTGAGGTGCTTCCGGTACTTTTCCGGCAAGGGCGCGCATACGATGGTGATGTCCTGGTCGTGGGGGAACGTCCAGGTGTCACGGACCCCCGGCCGGGCCAGGGCGGCGTCCTTGCCCTCCCGCAGCCCGAGCAGTTCCTCCAGCAGCTCCTTGCGCCGGTCCTGCTCCTCGTCCGTCAGTTCTTGAACAGAGAGCACGTGCACGGCTTCCCCGTCCAGGGAGCGCCGCGTCGCGAACAGCGATGCGTACGCCTCCAGTCGCCTGACCGGCGGCCGGACCGGCTTGTCCGCGTTCTCCCAGGACGAGATGAGCGACATGCTGACGCCGCCGAACGCCTGCGCGAGCTGCAGCTGAGTGAGCCCTGCGTCAGGCCACTGCTCTTCGCGCAGCGCTTTGAGGCGGCGCGCGAGCGCTCGAGGCGCGACTGGGGACACAGTCTCCGCCACCCTTCAGCAAATTTCAGTATCACGGAAAGTGGCCAAATCCTACTCCTTGCGGCTCAAGCCACGATGGTCGCCCCGCCGAAGCGAGGACTGAACCGTTACGTTCGGCCAAACTTCCTGGCACCAAACAGATAACGTCGATTCACCTCAGTTGTTCCAGGGTACTCCAGGCCATACAGTGAACTTGACTGAACTTCAGTTCACACCTGAAGGCAGGAGCGGGCCATGGACAACTCAGCCGACATACCCCGGCACCGGGCCATCGTGGCGGTCGACATCGAGAACTCGACCACGCGGACCAACTCGGTGCGCACCCAGCTCCGGACCGTGCTCTTCCAGCTCCTCGACGAAGCCCTCGCCTCCGGTGGGATCGGCCGGAAGCACCGGGACGCCTTCGTCGATCGGGGGGACGGGGCGCTCTGCCTCGTCCGGCCCTTCGACCAGCTGCCCAAGACCCTCCTGCTGACGACCGTCGTGCCCGCGCTTGCCGATGGTCTTCTCAAGCACGCCGAGAACCGGCCTGAGCTGGCCTTTCGGCTGCGGGTCGCCGTGCACGCCGGTGAGGTGCACCGCGACGCCCGGGGTCCCTACGGCGAAGACGTCGACATCGCCTGCCGCCTCGTCGACGCCCCCGACCTGAAACGGCGGCTGCGGGACACCGCCGAACCGCTCGCGCTCGCTGTCTCGCAGGAGATTCACCGGGTGGTCGTGCGGCAGGGCTACGCCGGCATCGATCGCAGCGCCTTCACCCAAGCCGTCCACATCAGGCTCGGCGAAGAACGGATTCGCGGCTGGCTCTACGCGCCCCGTGCTCGCGAGCCCGAGGAGGACCTGACCGCTTAGACCGGAAAGAGGTGGGACGTGGAACCGACGGGATTCTGGGCCGGCCTCGGACCGGCCGAGCGCAGCGAACTGGCAGCCGCCGGTTCGCGGCGTTCCTACCGGCGCGGCGAGTTCCTCTGCCGGGAAGGCGACCACTCCAGCGCGGTGGTCTTGCTGCTGGCCGGGCACGTGCGGATCGTCCACGGCACGCCCGACGGCCGCGAGATCGTCATCGCGGTCCGCGGCGCCGGGGACGTCATCGGCGAGCTCGCGGCGATCGACGCGCAGCCGCGGTCGGCGACCGTCCAGGCCCTCGGCGACGTCGAGGTGCTGGAGATCCCCGGCGAACGGTTCACCTCGCTGTGCCGGGCGCGGTCGCGGATCTCCTGGGCACTGCTGCGCGTCCTCACCGACCGTCTCCGCTCCGTCGGAACCCACTGGCTGGACCTAGGCGGCGGGACAGCCGCCCGGCGGGTCGCCGCGCAGCTCATGCAGCTCGCCGTCCAGCACGGGGTCGCGCGGGGCGGGGACATCGAAATCACCGTTCCCGCCACCCAGGCCGAACTCGCCATGACCGCCGCCATCTCCCGTGAGTCCTGGGCGCGCGCGACCCGCGAGCTGCGGCAGCGAGGCGTCATCAGCACCGGCCGGAGACAAGTGACGATCCACCGCCTGGCTGAACTTCGACGTCTGGCGAGCTGAATCCCGCCTTGTGTGTCAGCTGACACACACGACGCGGCGACCCGGAGGTTTCCTGGATCCACCGAGGAGGAGGGCACTCATGGACCCCTACACCACCGCACCGCGCAGCCGCTGGCGCCGGGGCGTCTACGCGGCCGGGATCGTCATTCCCTTCACCGCTTCCCAGCTCTGGGCACTTCTGGTGCTGCTGCGGCTCGCGCCGCTCGATGGGCTCGTCGGGCAGGCCTTCGTGCTGATCCTGCTGGGCTCCGTCGTCGCTGTCTGGGTGGGGTGGCGCTGGACCTGGCAGCTCGGCCGGGACAAGGACCGGCGCGCCCACGAGACCCGGATTCCGACATGACCTCCGCGCCGGTGATCGTCGCGGCCCTGGTGGCCGGGGTTGCCGCCGGACGTCTCTCACGCCACCTCGGCGGCCTTCTGCGCCGCCGGTTGACCGGAAGGAGCTCGGAAATGACCAGCAGGCCGGCGTCGTTCCCCGTCCGCCTCTACCACTGGCGGTGGGAGATCCTCTCCCTCACGCTTCTCCCCTACGGCGTGGTGGTGTTCGCGCTGTGGGCCGGCCCGGTGTGGTCCGGCGCCACGCTCGCGGCGGTCCTCGGGATAGCGTTCCTGCGCCGCCGCCAGGTGCGGGCGCGCGTCCAAGCCGTGCGGCTGCAGCACCGGCTGCGGGCGACTTTCCCGCGGCTGCGCCTGCGTCCGGCGATCCTGTGGAGCCGTCCGCGCAGTGGTGACATCGTGGTGTCGCTGTTCGGCCGGGATGCCTTCGAACACCTGCACCGCAACCGATCCGTGCTCGCGGCGGCGTGCGGGGTGCCCGAGGTCTACGTCGACCGGCACCCGCGCTACGCGAGCCTGGTGACGCTGACGATCAGCCCGACCGAGGCCCGCCGTGAACCGAGCCGCGCGCTTCCGCCGAGCAACGTCGTGCCGCTGCGCGTGCACAGCTGACGCCGGCTGTGCCCGGCCACCCGGCCGGGCACAGCGCACAGCAAGCGCACAGGGCGATCACACGATCACCAAAGCGGGACCGGCGACCGTATGAGGCATGACAGCCACCGCCTCCGCAGCACGGCCCGGGACCGTCCCGGTCGACCTGGCCGGTCCGCAGCCCGTCCTCGACGTCGTCATCCCGGTCTACAACGAAGAGGCCGACCTCGAACCGTGCATCCGCCGGCTGCACGCGCACCTGGCCGAACACGTCTCCTACCCGTACCGGATCACCGTCGCCGACAACGCGAGCACCGACACGACGCTGCAGGTGGCCGAACGACTCGCCCGCGAGTTCTCCGAGGTGGCCGTCCACCACCTCGACGAGAAGGGCCGCGGCCGCGCGCTCAACGCCGTCTGGCGGGCCTCCGACGCCGCCGTCCTGGCCTACATGGACGTCGACCTCTCCACCGATCTCGCCGCGCTCGGGCCGCTCGTCGCCCCGCTGCTGTCCGGGCACTCCGATCTCGCCATCGGCAGCAGGCTCGCCCGGGGGGCGCGAGTCGTGCGGGGGCCGAAGCGCGAGTTCATCTCCCGTGCCTACAACCTGATCCTCCGCTCGACGCTCGCCGCGAAGTTCAGCGACGCCCAGTGCGGCTTCAAGGCCATCCGCGCCGACGTCGCGCGTGAGCTGCTCCCCCACGTCGAGGACACCGGCTGGTTCTTCGACACCGAATTGCTCGTGCTCGCGCAACGCGCCGGGCTGCGGATCCACGAGGTGCCCGTCGACTGGGTCGACGATCCCGACTCGTCGGTCAACATCGTGAAAACCGCCACCGCGGACCTCAAAGGCATCGCCCGTGTCACTAAAGCCACCTTCACCGGCGAAATCCCGATCAGCCGGCTGCGCGAGCAGCTCGGCCGGCAGCCGATCGGGGTCGAGGCGCCGGGGGTGCCGCCGCGGCTGGTGACGCAGCTCGTGCGGTTCGCCGCGATCGGCGTCTCGAGCACGCTCGCCTACCTCGTGCTGTTCCTGCTGCTGCGGACCGCCGTCGGCGCGCAGCCGGCGAACTTCGCCGCGCTGCTGGTGACGGCGGTCGGGAACACCGCGCTGAACCGCCGGCTCACCTTCGGCATCCGCGGCCGCTCCGGCGCCGGGCGGCACCAGTTCGAAGGGCTGATCGTGTTCGGCCTCGGGCTCGCCCTGACGAGCGGCTCGCTCGCCCTGCTCAACGGATCCACCACCCCCGGCCTGGTCCTGGAGATCACCGTGCTCGTGCTGGCGAACCTCGCCGCCACGGTGCTCCGGTTCCTGCTCCTGCGCGGCTGGGTGTTCAACCCGCGCCGCCAGGCCGCCACCCAGAAGGAGTACTGATGACCGCCGTCCTGTCCGACCCCGTGACGCAGGAACCGCGTCACCGCAAGGATTCCGCGGCGCACGCGCCGCCGCGCTGGGTCCGCCCGGCCGTGTTCGGGCTGCTGGCTGCGACCGCCGTGCTGTACTTCTGGAACCTGACCGCGTCCGGCTACGGCAACTCGTTCTACGCCGCGGCCGTGCAGTCCGGGACGCAGAGCTGGAAGGCGTGGCTGTTCGGCTCGCTCGACTCCGGCAACGTGCTGACCGTCGACAAGCCGCCCGCGGCGCTGTGGGTCGGCACGGCGTTCGCGCGGATCTTCGGGTTCTCGAGTTTCACCGTGCTGGCGCCGCAGGCGCTGATGGGCGTCGCGTCCGTCGGGATCCTTTACCTGACGGTGAAACGGACTTCGGGCCCGGTCGCCGGGCTGATGGCCGGGGCGATGCTGGCGGTGACGCCGGTCGCGGCGCTGATGTTCCGGTTCAACAACCCGGACGCGCTGCTCGTGCTCCTGATGGTCGCCGGCGCCTACTTCGTCGTGCGGGCCACGGAAAAGGCGTCCCCCGGCTGGCTCGCGCTGGCCGGCGCCGCGATCGGGTTCGGCTTCCTGACGAAGATGATGCAGGCGTTCCTGGTGCTGCCCGCGTTCGGGCTGGTGTACCTGATCGCCGCGCCGACGTCGCTCGGCAAGCGGCTGCTGCACCTCGGCGGCGCGGTGGTGTCGCTGGTCGTTTCGGCAGGGTGGTTCGTCGCGCTGGTCGAGCTGTGGCCGACGGCGTCGCGGCCCTACATCGGCGGGTCCGAAGGGGACAGTCTGCTCGAACTCGCGTTGGGCTACAACGGGTTGTCGCGCATCTTCGGCGGTGGTGACGGCGGCGGGCCGGGCGGTGGCGGCGGCATGGGCGGCAACACCGGGTTCGGTGGCGCGTCCGGCCTGTTCCGGATGTTCGGGTCGAGTTTCGGCGTGGAGATTTCGTGGCTGCTGCCGGCCGCATTGATCGGGTTGGTTGCCGGGCTCTGGTTCACGCGCCGCGCGCCGCGGACCGACCGGACGCGCCTGGCGCTGGTGCTGTGGGGCGGCTGGCTGGTCGTGACGGCGCTGGTGTTCAGCTACATGAGCGGCATCGTCCACCCGTACTACTCGGTGGCGCTGGCGCCGGCGATCGCCGCGCTGGTCGCGATTTCGGGGCGCGCGCTGTGGCAGGGCCGGGCGAACCTGGCGCCGCGGGCGGTGCTGGCGGCGATGGTCGTGGTGACGGCGGTGTGGTCGTTCATCCTGCTCGACCGGACGCCGGACTGGTTCCCGGCGCTGCGCTGGATCGTCGCGGTGCTCGGGGTGCTGGTCGGCACGGTGCTGGTGATGGGCGTGCCACCGGTCCGCCGCCTGGTCGCGGCCGTCGGGGCGGCGCTGGTGCTGACGCTCGGTTTGTCGACGGCCGCTTACGGAGTCGAGACGGCGTCGGTGGCCCACAGCGGTTCGATCCCGACGTCGGGCCCGACGTCGAGCGCGATGGGCGGCGGCTTCGGCGGCGAGGATTCCGCGTCGAGTGCGGTCGGTTCGCTGCTGGCCGCGACGACCACGAAGTGGGCCGCGGCGACGACGGGTTCGCAGAGCGCGGCGTCGTTGGAACTGGCCAGTGGTAAGGCGGTGATCGGCATCGGCGGCTGGAGCGGTTCGGACCCGGCGCCGACACTGGACGAGTTCAAGGCGTACGTCGCGGCGGGCGAGATCAAGTACTTCGTCGACGGCGGCCGCGGCGGCGGCCCAGGCGGCGGTTCGTCGGACATAACCACGTGGGTGACGGCTAACTTCACCGCCACGACAGTGGACGGCCAGACGGTGTACGACCTGCAGAGCTGACGAAAGTCGCCAAAGGGCCGTGGGCGGAAACGCTCACGGCCCTTTGGCACGCAGGTGATGACTGACGTCCCCGAGCAGGTCGATCTTCACCCGGCGCTCCGAGAACGCCCACTCCCCGTCCACAAAGCTGAACGAGTCCGCATACGACCCCGCGGCGATCGGCTGCAGAACCAACCCCGGCGCCGCCTGCAACACCGTCACATAAGCCCGCGCCGAAGCCGACGTCCCGCTCACCGAAACAACCACATTCGAAGTCACGTGCTTGGTCCGCGGTGTCCCGTCCTCATACAGGATCACCGTGTCCCGCAGCATCCCCGAAACCTCCGCCGCACCGCGAAACGCGCCGCCGCTTCCCACGAACGTCCCCGACGCGAACAAGGCCCCCACTCCCGCGAAGTCCCCCGCGTCGACCAGGAACGCGTACGACGCGATCAGGTCGGAAATCGCCCGGTGATCGTCCACGGAAACGATCTTACCGGGATTTTCGGTACCTTGGCGGTGAACGGCGGCAGGGGGCCGCCGGCCAGGGGGTTGTTCTCATGCTCGATCGTCGGAACCTGCTCAAAATCGGCGCGGCCACCGTGGCCGGGTCGCTCGTGCTCGGCGGCACGGCCACCGCCCAGACCGAAACCGGGACCGGGACCGGCCTGCCGCCCGTGCCCGGCATGCTCGGCGACCGCCGAGCCAACGAACTCTGGTACCAGCTCGACGAAATCGCGCTGTACCACCCGTCGCAGGAAACCCAGGACGCCTACAAGGTCTTCTTCGGCTACCTTCAGCAGACAGATGGCATCTACGCGGAATGGCTGAAGCTCAGCCAGGAACCCGGCTACCCGAACAACTACGTCGAGTTCCTCAAGCCCGTCGAAGCGCCGCTCAAGACGATCTCGAAACTCCAGCTCGGCAACTTCGACCGCTTTTACCGCAACGACGACGAAGGCCTCATCCGCGCCTTCGCCGCCTTCGGACAGGGCATCCTCTTCGACCCGCGGCGGGCGGACGTCGAGTCCGAGGTGCACACCATGGACGGCGACCCGCCGAGCAGCTACCACTTCTGGCACGCCGTCCAGCGGGCGCACATGCTGCTCGACATCGACCGGCGGCGGTGGGCGCGGCTCGACCCGGTGCTCGGGTTCGCCTGGGCGCTGCAGTCCATCGCGAAGCCGGACCACCGTCACGTCAACCCGCCGCTGCCGCGCGAACAGGTCCGCGCCGTCGCGCGGCACTGGCTGCCGCGTTCGCCCGCGCAGCTGGACCACGACTTCCGGTCGTCGCCCTACCCGGCGGGCATCCACTGACGCGCCGCACAGAAAAGTCTCAGACGGCCCACAGGTAACGAGCGGATCATCGAGGGCAGAGGGGACGAGGAGGCCGCGATGATCACGACACGACCGGAGTACCCGCGCTGGCACACCGCGAGCGCCCAGGGGCCCCGTGAGCTCAATGCCGACGCCGTCGGGGCGTACGCCGCGGCCGGCGGGCCGGGCATCGTCTTCGCCCTCGCCGACGGGGTCGGGGACGAGCCCGCCGCCGCCCGGGCGGCCCGGACCGCCGCCGCGGCCGCCGCCCGGACGCCGGTCCACAAAGGACCCGTCGAAGCGGTGCTCGCGGCGCAGCGCGCGGTGCGGGAGCAGACGCTCGGGGACGCCGTGCTCGTCGTCGCCATGCCGGCCGAACACGGCGGGTACCGCATCGCCTGGGTCGGCGACGCCCGCGCGTACACCTGGGACGGCACCACGCTGACCCGCCTGACCACCGACCACACGCTCGCCGAGTACTTCCGCGCCCGCCATCAGCCGGTGACCCCGCGGATGGAACACGTCGTCACCACCAGCGTCCGCACCACCAAGCCGGAGGAGATCGGCACGGCGGAGACGCCGGGTGCGGGCCTGCTGCTGACCAGCGACGGTGTCCACAAGCCGCTCACCGGCAGCGGGATCCGTGCCGTGCTGGCCGATCCGGGCGCCGGCGCGGCCGAGCTCGTCGGCGCCGCGCTCGCCCGGGGCGGCTCCGACAACGCGACCGCCCTCTACGTCGAACCCCTGGAGGCCGACAGCACGACGGTGCGATTTCCCGTCGCCGCGTAGGCCGGAAATCATGGACAAAAATCGGCCAAACGGGGGGAACCCGTAGCCGAGTGCTCACGGAGTGTTTAACCTGGTAACCCGACGTGTTCGTGGTTCACTGGGGGAGTACACACTGATGGTCGAAGCGGATCATTCCGGTTCCGTTCTGCTGACCCGCCGCCTGCTCTGGAACGGCGTCACCGGCAAACCGCCGCGGCCGCAACCGGTGGTCCTGCTGCTCGGCCCGGTCGGCGCCGGCAAGTCGCACGCGCTGTCCGAGATCACCAGTCACCTGGGCTGGGGTGTCGTGCACGCCCGGTTCGACTTCGCCGGTGACGAGCCCGCCCCGGTCGACGTGCTGATCAGGCTCGCCTACGAGCTCTCCCGGAAGTGGCGGCACCGCGCGCGGCCGCGGTTCCTGCGCCTGGCCGTCGCCCTGATCGCCGTCAACGCGGAGCTCAGCACCACCGACCGCCGCCGGGACCGCGAGACGCTGCGCGAAGAGCTCCGGAAGTTCAAGCGCAGCCGCTGGAACGGCAGCTTCGATCCCTGGCTGCGCATCTTCGCGAAGACCGCCGTGCCGGCCCCCTTCGGCGCCGCGTTCGCCGACGAGGTCCCGGGGCTGCTGCAGACCCTCCGCCCGCGGCTGGGCCACATCCTGCGCTCGCTGACCGAGTTCGACCGCTTCACCACCGGGGACGCCCTCGACGCGCTGGTCGACCTCAACTGGCTGGCGCGCGGGGCCGAGCCCGACCCCGACGGGGTCACCGCGTGGCTGACCGAGGCGTTCCTCGCCGACGTCCGCGAGAACCACCGCCGGATGTCCGTCCCGGAGCGGCGCAGCCCGTGCGACTGCGTCAACCCGGAAAAGGTGTCCCACGTGCACAACTGGGTGGTGCTGCTCGACGACGTCGACCACCCGGGCGGGCTCGCGTTCCTCAAGGCGCTGACGGCGGCCCGCGAGGCCTACCGCCGCAAGCACGGCGACCGCGGCACCGGCGATCCGCTGCTGGTCGTGGCGACGAGCGGGAAGTGGGACGGCGAGTGGGAGCGGGAGCTGGCCCGCGCCTGGCGGCCGCCGTGGCAGCCGGGCGGGACGGCGGCCCGGGTCGTGCCGAGCTGCCGCGACGCCTCCTACGACGACTGGGCCGAGCACCCCGACGGCGCGCGCCCGCCCGCCTACTACCCCGTGCTGCTCGAGCCCCTGACCGTCCACGAAGTCGCGGCGCTGCTGGGCAAGGCCGTCCCGCGCACGACGGCCGAGTTCGTCCACCGGGCCAGCGGCGGCCTGCCGAAGGCGGCGAAGCAGCTGGCCGCGGCCCTGCGCGACACCTCGGTCCGCCCCGGCGCCCGCGACGTGCTCGGCACGTCCGGCCCCGACCCGTGGCGCCGCTGGCTCACCGACCTCCGGCTGTCCAGTGTGGACACCGAGGCGCTGGTCACGGCCGCGCCGTTCGCCACCGCGCCGTGGCTGGTCCCGCTGCCCGAGCACGGGCTGGTCGGCCAGCCGCACGTCGGCCCGATCCTCACCGAGCTGCGCGCGTCGTTGTGGGTGAACGCGCCGGGCCACGGCGGCGGCACGCCCGACCACGTCACGCTGCACCCCTGGCTCGCCGGCAACCTCGTGTCCGCGCTGGCCCGGCGCAACGGTGACGGCGGCCCGACCTACGCGGCCCAGTTCTCCGCGCTGCGCGGCGCCCCGGAGGCCGACGACGTCCGGCTCGCCTACTGCCTGCTCGCCCTCGGCGACTTCCCCGCCGTGGTCGACCTGTTCGAACGGGACTTCCCGAAGCTCCCGCACCAGGAGTGGATAGACCGGCTGACGGTCGTCGTCCACGCCCCGGACGCCCAGCCGCTCGACGAGAACTACGAACGGCTCTTCGGCAAGCTCGTCGACGCCGACATCGAGCGAAACCCCGACGACCGCACGGAGATCCGCAACAACCTCGCCCGGCTGGTCGCCGCGAGCTGGCTCAGCGCGAACCCGTTCGCCGTGCGCGGCCCGGACCAGAACAAGAGCATCCGCACCGCGCTGACCAACCTGTCGTCGATCTCGCAGCGCTCGGACACCCAGGCCCTCGAAGACACCGCCAAGCTCGCCTTCGACGGCCTCTGGCCCTGACGGACGGAACGCCGATGCCCCGCACCGCCCTGCTCGACCGCTTCACCCCGCGGACCCGCGCCGCCGAGCCACCCGTCCGGCCGCGCAGCGTGCTCCACCGGCACTGGATCGCCGTCACCGCCGTCGTTGTGCTCCTGGTCGGCGTGGTCCTCGTCTGGAAACAGCCCTGGCAGCAGTGCGGCGCCGGGCTGACCGAAGAGAACAACGTCTGCGTCGGCCTCTCCCTCGACTCCGGGCCGCTGCGCGACGACGATCCCCTCGCCGAGCTCGAAGCGGTGATCGCCGCCCGGAACGCCCAGGCGGGCGCGAACTACAAAACCGTGGTGGTGCTGGAGAACCTGACCCCGGATCCGAACGTCGACAGCACGCCGATCGACTTCATCCGACACGAGGTCCAGGGCGCGATCGCCGCCGCGTGGCCGCGTCCGGACACCACCGGCGTCAAGCTGCTCCTGGCGAACTTCGGCAGCAACGCCGAACACTGGCGCGCGGCGGTCGACCAGATCGTCGCGAACGCCGAGCCGCTGCGCATCGCCGCCGTCACCGGTGTCGGCATCAGCCTGCAGAGCACGCGCGACGCGATCGCGGAGCTGTCGCGCAACGGCATCGTCACGATCGGCGCGACGGTCACCGCCGACGACCTCAACGTCGACGCCGACGGCAAGCGCATCAAGAACTTCTTCCGCGTCGGCCCGACCAACAGCGACGAAGCGCACGCCGCGGTCAACTACATCGCGAAGCTCCCGAACCGCAGCGCGATGCTCATCGCCGACGGCAACGAAGCCGACACGTACGCGGGCACGCTGAGCAAGGCGTTCACCGAGCAGCAGTCGGTGCCGATCAAGGCCTCGCAGAGGTACACCTACCCGGGGCAGCTTACCGGCACGAACCGTGACGACTACTTCCAGAAACTGTTCCGTCGCATGCACTCCGAGATCTGCAACACCCAGCCGGACGTCATCTATTTCGCCGGCCGCGGCGTCGACCTGCGGTCGTTCATCTACGCGCTGTCCAACAGCGGTGCGTGCGAGCAGCTCCGCTCGGTCAAGGTCATCTCCGGTGACGACGCGGCGACGCTCGTCGGCACGAAACTCCCGCTGACCGGGGACATCGCCGTGACGCCGATGTACACGGCGCTGGCCTACCCGGACCAGTGGACGAAGTTCACCGGCAACGACGCCGCGCTGGCCTACCGGCAGAACTACGCGGACTTCCTCAACAGTTTCGCGGGCACGCACGCGTTCGAGGCCGGTGGCCTCTCCGACGGCGCGGCGATGATCGAGCACGACGCCGTCGCGACGGCGCTCAGCGCGGCCGACAACGACCCGTCGTCGAACTCGCAGTCGGTGGCGAACTTCGTCTCGCAGATCAACTGCACCTCCGCCGTGCCGGGCGCCACCGGCTTCATCGCGTTCCGGCAGGACAGCGGCAACCAGATCGACAAAGTGCTGCCGATCCTGAGCATCGGGGCCGACGGTGCGGCGAACCTCGTCGACCTCGTGTGGTCGCAGGGCCGGCCGCTCGACACGTCGCCGTCATGCACTTCGTGACCGCTTCAGCTGCCGGTATTCCCGCAGCACGAGCACGATGATGACAACGTCGAGCGCGGCGAAGAACGGCAACGCGATCGAATGGGTGTGGATCGCCCGGATCACCTCGTAGACGACAAACGCGGCGAGGATGATCGCCGCGACCGGGTACGCCCGGACGATCTTGCGCGCGAGCGCCCAGACCAGGCCGAGCTTGATCAGGCCGTGGGCGAGCAGGTACGCCACGGCGAAGGTCTTCGTGTCGCCGTGGAGGAAGTTCTCGGTGGCCGACTCGAGGTGGCGCGCGAGGGTGCCGGACGGGTCGCCGAGCAGGTCGCGCGTGATGACGGCGTGGGTGAACCCGCTGACGGCCGACGCGGGGATGAACGCCAGGATCAGCGCCCCGACCACCTGCAGGGCGCCGTCGAGCCCCTTGATCGCGATCGCGATCCGGAAGAAGCGCTCGGTCGCCGTCGTCTTCGCCTCGGTCATGCCCCCAGCTCAGCACGAACGGCAGGTCAGCGCACCTGGAGGCACCTTTCGCACCGTTCGTGGCGAGTCGTCCGGCCCGTCGGGTCCGTGCCGTAGAAGGGGAAACACGCGGCGCCGCAGACGGCCAGGAAGATCGGCCCGCACCGGAGGGGGTGCGGGCCGACCTGGTGGGCGACGGCCAGCGCTCGCCGCCGTGCGCCCGCTTCGGGGAGCCACCCGTGGTCCGGCAGGGTGGCCCGGACCCGGGCGTCCAGCTCGTCGGCGCGGCCGACGAGGTCCGTGCCCAGGTCGGCGAGGCGCTCCCCCAGGTCGCGGAGGATGTCCGGCCGCGGGGCCTCCTCGTCGAGGGTGCGGGCGAGCCAGGCCAGGTCGAGCGCGAGCGACGCGTGGAGGTCGCGGATGCGGTCGAGCAGCCGGTGGTCCCGGCCGGCGTCGGTCAGCACCGGGCCAGCCACGCGTCCCGGCAGCCGGTGCAGGTCGGGTCGAACCAGTTCCCGCCGAGCTGCGGCACGTCGCACACCGCGACGGTCACCTCTTCCCCGCACAAAGTCACGAACGTTTCTTCCGGACGCGGAGGGAAAGCGCCGTCGAGCGCGTGGCGCTTTCCCTCCGCTTGCTGCCACCTCAACATGACTCCAGTGAATCCGTCCTGTCCGGTAGACACCAACACGCTGAGTGGGTGATGGACAACGCTTTGTACGATCGGGCGCATGAAACCGACTTCTTCCACGCCTCGCGCGCGGACGCTGGCCGCCGGTCTCCGCGAGATCCGCGAGTCGCGAGGGATGGGACTGCGCAAGCTGGCGACGATCCTCGGATTCACACCGCAGCTGCTGTCGTTGTGGGAGAAGGGGTTGCGGGTGCCACCGGTCTCGGCGGTGGCGCTCATCCTCGGCTTCTTCAAGATCCGAGGCGAGCAGCAGAAGCACCTGCTGGAATTGGCCCAGAGCGCCCGCGAGCCCGACTGGATCACCACGGGATCACCCGAGATTCCGGCGCCCCTGAGCGGCCTGCTCGAATGCGAGCGCACCGCAACAAAACTCACCACCTGGCAACTCGCCATTATTCCCGGACTACTTCAGACCGCCGATTACGCCCGGGCACTGCTGAGCAATTCGAAGATTACAGTCGAGCAGGCCGATGCCCGCCTCAAGGTCCGGCTCGACCGGCAGAAGATCCTCACCCGGCCGGAGCCGATCCGCCTGAACGCGATGGTCCACGAGTCCGCCATCCGCGAGCCGATCGGCGACGAAGACATCATGTCCGACCAGTACGATCACCTCCTGGCGATGTCCCGTTTGCCGAACATCTCGCTGCGGGTCCTCCGCTCGGGCCGTGGATACCACCCCGGCCTGCTCGGCAGCTTTATCCTCTACGACTACGAGGATCTGCCACCGGTCGTGTTCCTCGAATACTTCGGCGGGAGCGCGTTTCTCTCCGACGACCGTCACATTGTCACCTATCGACAGCTTGCTAAACTGCTGTCGGAGACCGCACTGAGCGAAGACGCCTCCCGCGACCTGATCGCGGAGGTCACGAGGTAATCGGAGGCGCGGATGCACCGGAATTGGCGCAAGTCGTCCCACAGCGGTCATGAAAGCGACTGTGTCGAGGTGGCGATCGAGCGCAGCGTCGGGGTGCGGGACAGCAAAACCCCCGCGGCCGGTCAGCTCACCGTGTCCCGTCAGGCCTGGTCAGCAGCCCTCCGCACCCTTCGCTGACACCTCGGCCCGCACCACGTCCGCGGCCAGCGCGACCGCCGTCTCCGCGGCTTCCGCGCCGAGGGTCGGGCCGTTCGCGTACAGGCCGTCGACGATCACCATGATCCGGTCGGCCAGCCGACCGGGCTCGCGCGCCGTCGTCTCGGCCGCCAGCTCGCGCAGCTGCGTCCGCACCCGCCTGAAGTGGTCGATCGCCGCGCGGTGGACCGGGTGGGCACGTTCCGGGAACTCCGTCAACGCGATGCGAAGCGGGCAGCCGCGCGCGCCGGGCTCGACGGCCCGCACCCCCACCCCGCGGACCAGGTCCACCAGGCGCGACTGCGGGTCGCCCGCTGTCCGGATCTCCGCGACGAGCGCGTCCCAGTCGCCGCTGTGGTGCGCCAGGTACGCGACGACCAGGTCGTCCTTGCCCGCGAACTGGCCGTAGAGCAGGTTCTTGCCGCACCCGCACTCGTCGATGATCCGCTGCATCCCGACGGCGTGCACCCCGTGCCGGTCGAACAGCCGCGTGGCGGTTTCGAGGATGCGCTGGCGGACGTCCGGCATCCGGGGATCGTAGTGGCCGGGGCTAGACGAGGTGCGTGACGTGTCCGGCCAGGACCGTCGCCGTCACCGGGAGCGCCCTCAGGTCGGCCGGCGAGAGCACCGACGGGTCGGCCGCCGTCACCATCAGGTCCGCGACGTCTCCCACCGCGACGCCCCGACGTCCGCCCGAAGACGCCGCCAGCGCGTCCGCCAGCGACAACGCCTGTTCCGGGTGCCAAGCCGGCCGGTCGTCGTCGGTCCGGGAGACCGCCGACGCGATCCCGTCCCACGGGTCCAGCGGCGCCACCGGGGCGTCCGACCCGAACTCCAGCCGGGCCCCCGACTCCAGCAGCGACCGGTACGGGAAGGCCCGCGAAGTCCTTCCGTGCCAATACCTTTCCGCGACGTCACGGTCGTCCGGCTGGTGCGCCGGCTGGACCGCCGCGATCACGCCCAACGCCGCGAACCGCGAGACGTCGGCCGGCGAAAGCAGCTGCGCGTGCTCGATCCGCCCCGGGCAGCCGACTCGCTCGAACGCGTCCAGCGCGATCGTGTTCGCCTGGTCGCCGATCGCGTGCACCGCCGGGACCAGGCCGTGCGCGGAAGCCCGCTCCAGCAACGGAACCAGCTCGGCCGGCGGCAGCTCCAGCAACCCCGGCGAGTCCGAACCCGGATAAGGATCGTGGCAGTAAGCCGTGCGAGTGTTCAGCGAACCGTCCACGAAGAGCTTGAACGGCCCGACCGTCAGCAGCCCGCCCGAATCCGGCAGGACGTCTCCGGTGCGGTGGCCGCGCTCGATCGCCTGGTCCAGCAGGTGCCGGGCGATCACGCACGAGATCCGGGCCGCGGGCGCGCCCCGCCGGGTCCAGTCCGTGACCGTGTCCGCGTACTCGTAGTCGACGATCTCCGTCACGCCCCGCGCGGCCGCCGCGGACACCGCTTCCGCCACCCACTCGTCCTGGACGTCGACCGCGGCCGTCGGGAGCTGGGCCGTCGCGCTCATGCAGTCGTTCTCCAGCAGCACCCCCGTCGGGTGCTCACGGCCGATCAGCTTCAGCGCCGCCGGGCTCAGCCACAGCGTGTGCAGGTCCGCGCTGAACAACGCGACCGCGCGCCCCGGCAACGCCCGCTGCAGCAGCTCCTTGTGCGGCTTGTCCGGCCAGAGCCCGTCGCGGAAACCCGCGCCCACGACCAGTTCCGTCTGCGGCGCCGGTGTCGCCAGCAGGTGGGCCAGCAGCAGCTCGACCGCCTCCGTCGCCGACCGCGCCGCGTCCAGCGGGATCCGGCGCCGGGACGTCGCCCACTGCACGACGTGGACGTGCGCGTCGACCAGCCCCGGCAGCAGCGTGCCGCCGTGCCCGTCCACCACCCGCGCGGCGAAGGCCCCGGACCCCGGCTCGGTGATCGCCGTGACCCGGCCGTCGTTCACCCGGACGTCCGCGAGCTCGCCGCGAAGTCCCGGCCGCACACGGCGCAGCAGTAGATCATCCATGCCGACCACCCTGCCAGCCGGACCCGTCCGGGTGAAGCACGGAGTGAGATGGGAATGAGATGGGTATTAGCTACCGTTGTACAAGATGGCAGCCGTCGCCCGCCGAAGGGTCAGGGCCGGTCCATGGGCGCCGCCCTCATAAGCCGCGCAGGGTTCGACTCCCTCGGTTGCCGCGAGCGAGTGGGTGAGGTGTGTGCGCAAAAAGCGCGCACCCACCTCGCTCGCCGTGTCTCCTGGGGGTCAAACCCCCAGACCCCCGCCAGGGGGCAAGCCCCCTGGACCCCCCGGTGTGGTCGCCTTTCGCTTTCAGCCCACGGGGATGTCACGCCTTCGCAACGCCGTCAGGCCGCCCGCTCCCGCCACCAGGGCGATCGCCGCCAGCCAGAGCACCGGCGTCAGCGAGAACGTTCCGCCCGGCAGCCGGGGCAGGTGCTGGAATGGGGAGATCCCCAGCACCATGTCGTTCCATTGCAATGCCGAACCCACCAGGGACAGCAGCAGGAACGCGCCCAGCAGCCCCCATGCCGCCGCCGCGAAGCGCGGGAGGACGCCTGTTAGCAACGCCGCCAGCCCGGCCAGCACCCACACCGCCGGGAGCTGGGCCAACGCCGCCGGGACCAGTGAAGCGCCATACGCCGCGCCGGTTGCCAGACCGGTCACCGCCAGCACGAACGCTGAGCCCAGCACCATGATCACCAGGTGCGACGCCGCCCAGCCGAGCCGGCCGACCGCCGTCGCCAGAAGAGGTTCTGCCCGGCCTGCGGCCTCTTCGGCCCGTAGCTTCAGCGTCGCCTGGATGGCGTAGCCCGCCGCCGCGAGGCCGTACAACGTCATCGTTCCGGCCAGGTATGCGTCGACCACCGCGCCGCCTCCGCCGAGCCGCGCGAACACGTCCCCGACTGCCTTGTTGTCCCGCAGCAGGTCCGAGACGTTCTGCGCCACGCCGCCCATCAGCAGGCCGACCAGCGCCAGGCAGACGGTCCAGACCAGCAGCGTCCCCCGCTGCAGCCGCCAGGCGAGCGCCAGCGGCGACCGAAGTGACGCCTTCGCCGTCGCTCGCCCCAGCCGCGCCGGAAGCAGCGCTGCACCGAGGTCCCGCCGCGCGGACAACACGACCGCCAGCGCCACCAGGACGCCGGTGAAGGCCAACGCCAAGGCCAAGATCCACCACTGCTCCCCCGCGAACGGCCGCAGCCGGTGCGCCCAGCCGATCGGCGACAGCCACGCGAGCCAGCCGGCCGACGCGCTGCTGTCCCCCGCCGCGCGCAGCAGGAACGCCAGCACCAGCGCGCCGATCCCGATCCCGCGCGCCACGCTCGCGCCCCACGTCAGCTGCGCCGCGATCGCGCCGACCCCGGCGAACACCCAGCCCACCAAGGAAAACCCGAGCCCGAGCGCGAACGCACCCGCCGCCGGCTCGCCCTGGGCGGCGACGCCGAGCCCGACCAGCAGGCCGTACACCAGGCAAGCCCCGCAAGCGAACAGCACCGCAGCCGCCAGCCCGGCGTGCCGCCCGACGACGGTCGCGCCGGTGAGCTCGCGGCGGCCCGCCTCCTCCTCGGTGCGGGTGTGCCGCACGACCGTCAGCAGCGCGATCAGCCCGACGACGACCGGCACGAACCCGCACTGCCAGGCCAGCAGGTTGCCCACCGACGAGCCGTACAGCGGGCCGTTGCGCACGACGAACGTCGCGCTCGACGCGTTCAGGTCGTAGAAGTGCTGCCGCGACGCCGCATCCGGGTAGGCCGCCTTGATCGACGACAGGTACCCCAGCGGCGCGAGCGCCAGGCAGACGACCCACAGCGGCATCAGCAGCCGGTCACGGCGCAGCACCAGCCGCAGCAGCGCCCAGGTCCCGGTCATCGCGCCGCTCCGACCGGCGCGTCCTGGCGGTAGTGCCGCAGGAACAGCTCCTCGAGCGTCGGCGGCCGGCTCACCAGGTTGCGCAGACCGGCTTCGGCGAGGTGCCGCATCAGGTCGTCCAACGCCGTCTGGTCCACGGACAGGTGAACGTGCGAGCCGTACGTGCTCAGGTCGTGCACCCCCGGCAGCGACGCCAGGTCCGCCGGCACGCGCGCGAGCGACGCGTCGATGGTGATCCGGCCGAGGTGGCGCAGCTCGTCCAGGGTCCCCGACTCGACGGTGCGGCCGGCCCGGATGATCGTGACGCGGTCGCACAGCGCCTCGACCTCGGAAAGGATGTGCGAGGACAGCAGCACGGTCCGGTCGCCGCGTTCCCGCTCCTCCGCGACGACCTGCCGGAACACCTCTTCCATCAGCGGGTCGAGCCCGGACGTCGGCTCGTCGAGCACCAGCAGCTCCACATCGGACGCCAGCGCCGCGACCAGCGCGACCTTCTGCCGGTTGCCCTTGGAGTACGTCCGGCCCTTCTTGCGCGGGTCGAGGTCGAAGCGCTCGACGAGCTCCGCGCGGCGCGTCCTGTCGAGGCCGCCGCGCAGCCGGCCGAGCAGGTCGATGACCTCGCCGCCGGTGAGGTTGGGCCAGAGCGTGACGTCGCCCGGCACGTACGCGAGCCGCCGGTGCAGCTCGGTCGCGTCGGTCCACGGGTCGCCGCCGAGCAGGGTGGCGCGGCCGCCGTCGGCCCGCATCAGCCCCAGCAGGACGCGGATCGTGGTGGTCTTGCCGGCGCCGTTGGGTCCGAGGAACCCGTGCACCTCGCCGGTGTGGACGGTCAGGTCGAGCCCGTCGAGGGCCTTCGCGGGACCGAACGCCTTGGTGAGGCCGTCGGCGGTGATCGCCTCAGCCATCGTCATTCCTTTCGTGGGTACGCGGCCAGCGCTTCGCGGGCCTTGTCGAGGACGTCGGCGTCGCCGAGCGGGTTCAGGAAGAGGTGCCCGGCGGCCAGCGACATGCGCAGCATCGCCTCGTGCGTGCCCGGCTCCTCGCCGAGCGCACGGGCGACGTGGTCCTGCAGGATCATCAGCCCGCCGGTCATGGCGGCGAGCGCGGCGGCGACCCCGCGCGGGTCGGGCATGTCCAGGTGCTGCTCGCGGAAGTAGCGCTCGGTGCCGTCGACGATGTCGACGAACTGCGCGGCCGCGGCTTCGGAGCCGTCGATCATCGCCCGGCCCAGGTAGCGGCGGAACAGGAGCTGGCGCGCGTCGAACGTCGGGACGAAACCCGGGTCCGCGTGCCCCTTCGCCAGCGCCTCCTCCTTGAACTTCAGCAGCTCGTCGAAGACGTGGGCGTCGCAGGCCTCGCGCAGGCCGTCCTTGGAGCCGAAGTGGTGGCGGATGAGCCCGCCCGACACCCCGGCCTCCTTCGCGATGTCCAGGACCGACGTCTTCTCCATGCCGCGTTCGGTGAACAGGCGGATGGCGGCGTCGCGGATCCGGGCCCGCGCGGTGAGGTCTTCGGTGTTCATGAGCGTCCTATACGTTCGGATAGCCGACTACACAGCAATGTAGCCCCCTATACGCACGTATAGCAAGAGTGGACGTCTGACCTCGCCGCGTCACATCCGGTTGCCGCCTAACCGGCGAGCGCGTTAGGCCATTCGGCTCGCAACCAATTGCGGTTGATGGGCTAACTGTCTGATTGCTGACGAAGATCTCACGTTGTGTACTTCACGGACGTCTACTTGTCGGACGCATCTCTTCACGAAGGGTCGTTTCAGTGACACAGCACAGACCGCGCTGGAGACGGCGGGCCGGGATCACCGTCCTCGCCACCGCCCTCGGCGCCTCCGTCCTCGGCATCGCCGTCCCGGTGGCCTCCGCCCAGCAGGCCCCGGCCACGGCGGGCGCCACCGACGGCAAGACCCTCGACGAGCACGACCGCGCCCTCGTCGCCGAGGCCGAAAAGGCCGGAAAGCCCGACGTCACGCTGCTGATCGCGGCGGAGAAGGGCCAGACCGGCGCGGCCGTCACCGAGCTCAAGGCGCTCGGCGGGGTCGTCCAGTCCACCGACACCAAGCTCGACTACGTCAAGGTCAGCGTCCCCACCGCCAAGGCCGAGAAGGCCGCGAAGCTCAAGTCGGTCAACGCCGTCGACGTCGACGGCCTCGTCTACCGCGACGACCCGAAGCCCGAGGGCGCGCAGGACCCGGCGCCGCAGCCCGCGCCCGGCAAGAACACCCCGCGCGTGAACCCCTACCTCCCGACCGGCGACACCTACGCGGCGCAGTTCGGCCAGGTCCTGCCCAACTGGGACGGCAAGGACACCACGGTCGCCGTCCTCGACTCCGGCGTCGACCTCGACTCCCCCGCGCTGGCGAAGACCAGCCACGGCGAGCGCAAGATCGTCGACTGGTACAACGCCAACGCCACCAACTCCGGCGACGGCACCTGGGTCGCGCAGTCGGCCGCGACGTACACCGGCACCTTCACCGCGAACGGCAAGAGCTGGACGGCCCCGGCGACCGGCGGCCCGTACACCTTCGGCGTCTTCAGCGAGACCGCGGGCGACCTGGGCGGCGCGGACAGCGAGACCGGCGGTGACGTCAACCGCGACGGCGACCGCGCCGACTCCTGGGGCGTGCTCGAGGACAGCGTCACCAAGGAGGTCCGCGTCGACCTCAACGGCAACGGCGACTTCACCGACGAGAAGCCGATGACCGACTACGCGAAGAAGTACGACGTCGGCTACTTCGGCACCGACAACCCGGCGACCGACATCGCCGAGCGGATGGCCTTCGTCGTCCAGACCGACAAGCCGGGCTTCGTCGGCATCGGCATCGCCGGCGCCGAGCACGGCTCGCACGTCGCGGGCATCGCCACCGGTAACGACCTGTTCGGCGGCAAGATGGACGGCGCGGCCCCGGGGGCGAAGGTCCTGGCGGTCAAGGTTTGCCTCACCGGCACCGCCTGCACGTCGTCGGGCTTGATCGACGGCGTCGTCTACGCGGCCAGCCACGGCGCGGACGTCATCAACATCTCGATCGGCGGCCTGCCGGCCCTCAACGACGGCAACAACGCCCGCGCGGAGCTCTACAACCGCACGATCGCCGAGTACAACGTCCAGATCTTCATCTCGGCCGGCAACAGCGGCTACGGGGCGAACACCGTCGGCGACCCGTCGGTGGCCACGGACGCGATCTCGGTCGGCTCGTACATCACCAAGGAGACCTGGCTCTCGAACTACGGCTCGAAGACCCAGAACGCCGAGTCGCTGCACCCGTTCTCCTCGCGCGGCCCGCGTGAGGACGGCGGCTTCAAGCCGGACATCATCGCGCCGGGCGCGGCGATCTCCACCACCCCGCGCTGGGAGGCGGGAGGCCCGGTGGCCGGCACGTACGGCCTGCCTGCCGGGTACGCGATGCTGCAGGGCACGTCGATGGCGGCGCCGCAGGCGACCGGCGCGGCGGCACTGCTGGTGAGTGCGTACAAGGCGACGCACCAGGGCCAGCGGCCGCCGGTGGCGCAGCTGCGTTCGGCGATCAAGTCGACCGCGCGGTTCGTGCCGGGCATCGGCGCGTACGCCCAGGGCGCGGGCCTGTTCAACGTCCCGGCCGCGTTCGTCGCGCTGTCGCTCAACCCGAAGCCGGACGCCGTCTCGACGTCGGTCGAGGTGCACACCGCGCTGTCGGGGCTGCTCGCGAAGCCGAACACGGGCGTGGGCATCCACGACCGTGAGGGCGTGACCACGGGCACGGCCTACACCCGCACGTACACGATCACGCGCACCACGGGTTCGGAGCGTCCGGTGCCGTACTTCGCGCGGTGGACGGGCAACGACGGCACGTTCTCCTCGGCGGCCACGGTGGTGCTGCCGCTGAACACGCCGGTGAAGTTCGACGTCAAGGTGAACCCGAAGACCGCGGGCGTCCACTCGTCCCTGCTGTACCTGGACAACCCGCTGACCGTCGGCATCGACGTGCAGACCCTCAACACGGTCTTCGCGCCGCAGGAGTTCACCGCGGCCAAGGGCTTCCAGGTCGACGTCTCCGGCAAGATCGCCCGCAACCAGGCGACGAGCTACTTCGTGCGGGTGCCCCAGGGCGCCAGCGCGCTGAAGGTCGACCTGGACGCCGGCGCCGGCGCGCCGGGCAAGGGCCAGGTGCGGTTCCTGCGGTACGACCCGACCGGGGTCCCGGCCGAGGCCAGCACGTCGACGACGTTCTGCTACCTGCCGGACGCCGGAGCCGGCTGCCCGGGTGGCACGCCGACCAGCCGCACCATCGCCAACCCGCTGCCGGGTGTGTGGGAGATCGTCGTCGAAGCGCGCCGGACGTCCGATGTGGACAATGCGGCGTACAAGCTGTCGGCTTCGGTTCTGGGCACGGCGATCTCGCCGAACCCGGACACCATCGCCTCGGCCACGCTGAACACGCCGATCGCGCGTTCGTACACCGTGACGAACACGCTCGGCGCGTTCACCGGCAAGCTGAACGGCGCCACGCTGGGCAGCGCGAAGGTCGCGCGGCCGTCGATTGCCGAAGGCGCGCAGCAGCAGTACCAGATCGCGGTGACGCCGGGTTCGACGTCGCTGACGGCCACGATCGGCAAGACGTCCGACGTCGGCGCCGACCTGGACCTGGTGCTGTACAACTGCACGACCGGCTCCTGCGTGCAGGCGGCGGTCAGCGCGGACGGTGACTCCGAGGAGTCGGTGACCGTGGCCAACCCGGCCGCGGGCGTCTGGGTCGCGCTGGTCGACGGGTACGCGGTGCCCGCGGGCACCACGCAGTACGACTACCTCGACGTGTTCACCAACCCGTCGTTCGGCTCGGTCGAGGTGGCCGACACGAACGCGGCGCACGCGTCGGGCAGCTCGTGGACCGTCCCGGGCACGGTGACGGTCAAGGCCCCGCCGGCGGCCGGCCGGATCCTGCGCGGTCAGCTGACCGTGCAGACCGACACCGGTGTCACCGTCGGGAGCTCGCTGGTGCAGGTCAACGCAGTGAGCTAGTCCCGCTCATCGGAAGCCGCCCCGGGGTCCGCCCCGGGGCGGCTTTCGTGTTTCTGTGGCTCCCGGCCAGTTGTGGTCACCAGGCCCGGCATGACCAACCCAGCCGTGTGCCGTCCGCATCGAGACCGACTGCGCGATGTGTGGTCGACCAACCCCGCCACCATCGGGGCCGTGCCGGTCGCGGTCGCCCGCGTAGCCGGCGGGCCCGCATCGGCTACCGGTACGAACACCCAAGGCCGGGCGAAATCCCGCTCAACGGGAGCAGCCCCGGAGCGGCTTTCGGTTTCCTGGTGGCTTTCCGACGCAAGTTTGCGCATGTCCGGAAAACTATTGCCCGGGCTCGGTTCCCGTCCGTATGGTCGGGACCACTCCCACGCAACGGCGCGACGAGGGGCTCCCCATGCGACGGTTCACGACGATCTTCGCCGCCCTTTTCCTTCTGGTGGCCACCCTGACCGCACCGGCCGCGCACGCCGCCGCGGCGCTCTCGGGCCGGACCCATCTCTTCTACTACCCCTGGTACGGCAACAGTTCCGGCGCCTACCGGCACTGGCAGCAGGGCGGCCACACCCCACCGGACGACGTCGGCGCGAACTTCTACCCGGTTCTCGGCCCCTACGACTCCGGCGACGGCGGCGTGGTCGAGCAGCACATGCGGTGGGTCGAACAGTCCGGCGCCGGGGTGCTCGTCTACAGCTGGTGGGGTCAGGGGTCCTATGAGGACGGTCTGGCCGCCGGGGTGCTGGCCGCCGCGGCGCGGCACGGGATCCGCGTTGCCTGGCACCTCGAGCCGTACGCCGGGCGTACTGCCGCGTCCACGGTGGCGGACGTCAACTACCTCACCGGGCGTTACGGCGGGAGCCCGGCGTTCTACCGCGAGGGCGGGCGCGGCGCGTTCTACGTCTTCGAAAGCCTGCGCATCACGGACTGGTCGGCGCTCGACCAGGTGCGCTCGTCGGCGATCGTGCTGGCGCAGACCACGGACACGAGCAAGGTCGCCCACTTCGGCGGCATGTACACCTACGACGCGATCGCCGGGGCGACGGCGCCGGGCTGGCGTGAAGCGAGCGCGTACTGCAAGGCCAACGGACTCGTCTGGGCGCCGTCGGTGGGCCCGGGCTACAACGACGACCGAGCGGTCCCCGGCAACACCACACCGACGCTGTCCCGCGACAACGGCGCCACCTACGACCGCGAGTGGCAGAACGCGCTGGCCTCGAACGCCGACTGGGTCTCGGTGACGTCGTTCAACGAGTGGCACGAAGGCTCGATCATCGAGCCGGCCCGGTCTTCCCCGCCGCCGTTCGGGTACGACACGTTCTCCGGCGCCTACGGAACTTCGGGCGCGGCTTCGGAAACCGCATATCTGGACCGGACGCGCTACTGGGCGTCGCAGCTCGCCGGCCCGGTGACCAACCTGGCCTTGGGCAAGGCCGCGTCCGCGAGCGGCTCGCAAGGCGGGTTCCCGCCGGGGAACGCCGTCGACGGGAACGCGTCGAGCTACTGGGAAAGCACGAACAACGCGTTCCCCCAGACGTTCACGGTGGACCTCGGCGCACCTCGCACGGTAGCGCGCCTGGTGCTGAAGCTGCCGCCGTCCTGGGGCACACGAACCCAGTCGATCTCGGTGAACGGCGCCGCCCCGGCGGGCTACGTCTTCGACCCGGCGAGCGGAAACACGGCAACGATCCCGGTCCCGGCAACAGCGAACCAGTACGTCCGGCTCACCTTCACCGGCAACACCGGCTGGCCAGCCGGGCAACTGTCCGAAGTGGAGGCCTACGCCTCCTGAGCTCGCGCCAGGAACGGCGCCGGATCCGCCAGCACCCGATGCACCACCCGCCCCGCGGCACCCAAAGTCGCCGCGTCACCACCCAGCCGTGACGCCGACAACACCGGAGGCGCACCCCGCAAACCCCCCAACCGCGCCGCCAGCACCTCCGACACCGGCCCGGACAGCCACGGGTACAGCTGCGTGAACACCCCGCCCAGCACCACCCGGTCCAGATCGAGGAGATTCACGGCCGACGTCAGCGCGATGCCGAGAGCCTGCCCGGCCGCCGCGCAGGCCGACAACGCGACCTCGTCGCCGCGGTCCAACGCCGACAGCAACGACGGCACCGACGTCGCCTTTCCCGCCGCCAGCAACGCTTCCTGACCCGCGTACGTCTCCAGGCAGCCGCTTCCGCCGCAACGGCACGGTGGGCCCTGCGGCGCCACCACCACGTGGCCGAGCTCGCCGGCCAGGCCGCGGGCGCCCGAGAACAGCGCGCCGTTCACCACCAGGCCCGCGCCGATGCCGACTTCGCCGGACACGTACAGGAAGTCACGCTCGCCGTTGCCGTACCAGAGCTCGCCCAGGGCCGCGAGGTTCGCTTCGTTGTCCAGCTCCACCGGGACCGGCAGGCGCAGGAGGTCGGCCGGGTGGACGTCCTGCCAGCCGAGGTTGGGGGCGCTGAACAGCACACCGTCGCCGACCGGGCCGGACACCGCCAGCACCGCGCCCGCCGGCTCCAGCCCGAGCCGGTGGGACTCCGTCAGCGCCTCCGCGGCCAGGGCCTGCAGCTCCGCCATGACCTTCTTCGGCCGGGAGCCGCGATTGTCCCGCGAGCGCCGCGCGGCGAAACGGACCACGCCGGTGAGGTCGAGCACGCGCACCGCGAGGTAGTCGACGTTGATCTCCAGCCCCAGCGACGCCACGCGCGCCCCGCTGAGCACGACCTCCACGCCCGGCCGGCCGCGCTCGCCCGCCCGCGCGGGGCCGGTTTCGGCGAGCAGCCCCGCGTCGATCAGGTCGCCGACGAGCTTCGAGACCGTCGACTTGGTCAGCCCGGTGAGCTCGGCGAGGGCCGCCCGGGTCAGCGGCCCGCCGCGGCTGACCGCGCCGAGCACGACCTCGAGGTTGCGGGCGCGCATCGAGTCGTGCCGCACGGCCTGGGTCATCGCGTCCCTCCCTGCGAAGCACTCTAACCGGCCTCTTGACGCCCGGGACCGCCGCGGCGCATATTTAGTCTACAACGTGAACTAAATGAAGGGACAGTCATGAGCGACTACGCCCCCCGGCCGGCCGACAAGTTCACCTTCGGCCTCTGGACCGTGGGCTGGCCCGCGAACGACCCGTTCGGGGTCGGGACGCGGCCACCGCTCGACCCGGTGGAGAGCGTGCACCGGCTGGCGGAGCTGGGCGCCTACGGCGTGACCTTCCACGACGACGACCTGCTCGTCACCGAGCCCGACCGCGACAAGGCGATCGAGCGGTTCCGCAAGGCGCTCGCGGAGACCGGCCTCAAGGTGCCGATGGCCACGACCAACCTGTTCACCCACCCGGTGTTCAAGGACGGCGGCCTGACCAGCAACGACCGCGACGTCCGGCGCTACGCGCTGCTGAAGGTGCGCCGCAACCTCGACCTCGCGGCGGAGCTGGGCGCGGAGACCTACGTCGTCTGGGGCGGCCGCGAGGGCGCCGAGTCCGACGCCGCGAAGGACGTCCGCGCGGCGCTGGCCCGCTACAAGGAGGGCCTCGACCTGCTCGCGGACTACGTCGTCGAGAAGGGCTACTCGCTGCGGTTCGCCCTCGAGCCGAAGCCGAACGAGCCGCGCGGTGACATCCTGCTGCCGACGATCGGGCACGCGCTGGGCTTCATCTCCCAGCTGGAGCGTTCCGAGATGTTCGGGCTCAACCCGGAGGTCGGCCACGAGCAGATGGCCGGGCTCAACTTCGTGCACGGCATTTCGCAGGCGCTGTGGCAGGGCAAGCTGTTCCACATCGACCTCAACGGCCAGCACGGCCCGAAGTACGACCAGGACCTGATCTTCGGCCACGGCGACCTGAAGAGCGCGTTCTTCCTCGTCGACCTGCTGGAGAACGGCGGCTACGAGGGTCCGCGGCACTTCGACTACAAGCCGCTGCGCACCGAGGACTCCGCGGACGTCTGGGTGTCCGCGGCCGCGAACATGCGGACCTACCTGATCCTCAAGGAGAAGGCGGCGAAGTTCCGTGCCGACCCGGAGGTCGCGGAGGCCCTGGCGGCGTCGCGGGTCCCGGAGCTCTCGACGCCGACGCTGGCGCCGGGCGAGTCGTTCGACGACCTGCTGAAGGACGACTTCGACCTCGACGCGGCCGCGGCCCGTGGTTACCACTTCACGCGGTTGAACCAGCTGGCCCTGGAGCACCTGCTCGGCGTGCGGTAAGCGGCTACCCTCGGGTGATGTTGAGCAACGCGCGGTTCGAAGCCCGTATCCCGACCCAGGACCTGGCCCGAGCCCGCCGGTGGTACTCGGAGAAGCTCGGCCTCGAACCGGCTGAGGAGCGGGAAGGCGGCCTGCGCTACGAAGGCGCGTCGGGCGTCTTCTGCCTCTTCGCCTCCGCCGGCGCGTCGGACGGATCCTTCACGCAGATGGGGTTCTACGTCGACGACATCGAGGCGGCGGTCGCCGAGATGCGGGCGCGCGGGGTCGTGTTCGAGGAGTACGACGGCGCCGTGGACGGGATCATGGACGTCCGCGGCAACTACCCGAGCAAGGGCCGCGGCGAGCGCGCCGCCTGGTTCCGCGACAGCGAGGGCAACATGCTCGGGGTCGCCGAAGTGGTCCGCTGACGGAAGAGGGGCCGCCGTGACAGCACGGCGGCCCCCTCCCCGCGTTACGACACCGTCAGCGTGTCGATGTCGAACAGGGAACCCGCGCCGCCCCGGAAGACCAGGTGGAGCGGGCCGGAGCCGCCGGTCACCGTGGTGGTGACCGTCTGGAACGTCTCCCAGCTGCCCGTGTTCGGCACCGCGACCGTGCCCAGCAGGGCGCCGGTGGCCGAGCCGTCACGGATCTCGATCGTGCCGCCCGCGCCCGCGGACGACACCACCGCGCTGAACCGCGTGATGCCCGCCGTGCTCACCGAGGCGTACCCGGCCCAGTCGCCGTTTTCGATGTAGCCCAGCGTGTTGCCGCCGCTGGCCGGGGCGTGCGGGGCGATCTGCACGCCCGAACCCGAGGTGAACGACTCACCCTCCACTGTGGACGAATGCGCGACTCCGCAGTCGGCCGCGACAGCCCCGGCGGCGTACCGGATCCCGCCGAGCAGCTCGGTCCGGAACGCCGTGTCCGAATAGGACTCGATCGTGTGGCCGAGACCGGTGTAGAACGCCCGGCCGCTCCCCTGCGGGTGGCACCAGGTGATCGGGTGGTCGGCGCCCATCTCACCGCCGGTGTAGCTGGACTCGTCCAGCGTCTGCAGCACGTGCACCTGCGCCCGCGGGTTCGTGCGGTAGTTGTACAGCTCGTCGGTCCGGGTCCAGACCGCCGGCAGGTGGGCGGTCGCCGGGTGGGTGCCGTCCTCCGTCACGAACCGGGCCTGCTGGATCGCCGGGTGGCTCTTGAACCAGGCGCCGACGAGCTGCCCGTACCACGGCCAGTCGTACTCGGTGTCGGCCGCGGCGTGGACGCCGAGGTACCCGCCACCACCTTCCACATAGGACTGGAAGGCCGCCTGCTGGTTCGCGTCCAGGACGTCACCGGTGGTCGAAAGGAAGATCACCGCCTTGTACTTCGCCAGTTCGGTGGCCGTGAACACCGACGCGTCCTCGGTCGCCGTGACGCCGAACCCCTGGGCCGTGCCCAGCTCCCGGATCGCCTGGATCCCGGCCGGGATCGCGTCGTGCCGGAAACCGGCCGTCTTGGAGAACACCAGCACGTCGTACGCGGGATCCACCTGGGTCGGCATGCTGCTCAGGCTAAACGTGTCGATGTCGAACAGGGAACCGGAACCGCCGCGGAACACGAGGAACAGCGGCCCGGACCCGCCCGACACCGAAGTCGTGACGTTCTGGAACACCTCCCAGTCGCCGGTCGGCGGCACCGCCACGCTGCCCAGCAGCGTCCCGGTGGCCGAGCCGGACCGGATCTCGATCGTGCCGCCCGGCCCGGCGGAGGAGATCCGCGCGGAGAACGTCCGCGCGCCCGCCGTGCTCACCGAGGCGTACCCGGCCCAGTCACCGTTTTCGATGTAGCCCAGCGTGTTGCCGCCGCTGGCCGCGGCGTGCGGGGCGATCTGGACGCCGGAGCCGGAGGTGAACGACTCGCCTTCGATCGCGCCCGCCTGCGTCGCCGTGGTGAAGGTGAACGAGTCGAGGTCGAACAGGTTGCCCTGCCCGGTGACGCCCTTGAACACGAGGTACAGCGTTGTCGTGCCGGACGGCCGGTTCGTCAGGTTCGCCGTGACGTTCTGGAACACCTCCCAGTCCCCGGTGCTGGGCGCCGCCACGGACCCGAGCAGCGTGCCGGTCGGCGAGCCCGCGCGGACCTCCAGCGTGCCACCGGGGCCCGCCGAGGACACGCGTGCGCTGATCGACGTCGCGTTGCCCAGCGCGTACGGCGTGAACGAGATCCAGTCGTCGTTGTCGGTGTACCCGACGGTCCGGCCGCCTTCGGCCGCGCCGTGGTCGGCGAGCTGGATCCCGGACTGCGCCGAGAAGTGCTCACCCTGCCGGTGCCGCGGCTGCAGCTTGTGCACGCTGTGCGACGTCAGCCCGCCGTTGTCGGTGTACTGCGCGTCGAACACGCCGAAGATGTTCGCCGCGGCGTCGTGCTCACCGTCGACGGGGACCGCGATCGAGCCGCTGCACCCGGTCGCCTGGGTGATCTGGTGCTGGTGGCTGTCGTGGCCGAGCAGGTAGGTGACCTTGACCTTCGAGCAGTCCAGCGGCCCGTCTTCGGGGTCGGTGCCGGTCACCTGGAAGGGCACGGTGTCCCCGAAGGAGAACAGCTGACCGTCCTCTGGGGTGGTCAGGTTCACCGTCGGTGCGGTGTTCCCGACCGTGACGACGAGGCTCGCCGTGCCGGTCAGGCCGTCCGGATCGGTCACCGTGAGCGTCGGCGAGTAGGTGCCGTTGGTCGTGTAGGTGTGCGCCGGGTTCGCCGACGTCGATGTGGCGCCGTCACCGAAGGCCCAGCGGTAGCTCAGCGCCCCGCCTTCGGGGTCGGTGCTGCCCGCGGAGGAGAAGTTCACGGTCAGCGGGTTGGCCCCGGAGGTCTTGTCGGCCGCGGCCTTCGCGACCGGGCTGCGGTTGGTGCCCGCGAGGTACTCGACCCGGTAGAGCGCCTGGTTGTCACTGCCGGTGCCGTAGTCGAGGACGTACAGGGCGCCGTCGGGGCCGAACGCCATGTCCATGACCTGCGTGCCGGTCCACGGGAAGTTGTCGATCGTGCCGCGGCTGCCGTCGGCGTTGACGGTGACCGCCTTGATCCACTTGCGCCCGTACTCCCCGGCGAAGAACTTGCCGTCGAGCGACTGCGGGAACTTGATCGTCGACGTCGAACTGGCGTCGTAGCGGTAGACCGGCCCGCCCATTGGTGATTCCGAGCCGCTGCCGAACTCCGGCGGCGAGCCCTCGTCGCCCGCGTACTTGATCCACGCGGGTTTCGGCACCGGCAGCTTGGCGAGCCCGGTGTTGCGGAACGAGGAGTTCGTCGGCCCGCCCGCGCAGTCGTACTTCGCGCCGGACGGCCCGCTCGGGAAGGTGAAGTGGTTGTACGTCTCGGTGGTCGTGTTCGAGCCGGTGCAGTACGGCCAGCCGAAGTTGCCCGGCCCGGTGATCCGGTCGAACTCGACCTGGCCCTGCGGCCCGCGGTCGGGGTTGGTGACGCCGGCGTCCGGGCCGTAGTCGCCGAGGTAGACGACGCCGGTCGGCTTGTCGACACTCATCCGGAACGGGTTGCGGAAGCCCATCGCGTAGATCTCCGGCCGCGTGTTCGCGGTGCCCGGCGCGAAGAGGTTGCCCGACGGGACGGTGTAGGTGCCGTCGGCCTGCGGGTGGATGCGCAGGAGCTTGCCGCGCAGGTCGTTCGTGTTGCCGGACGAGCGTTGCGCGTCGAACTGCGGGTTGCGTGTGGTCCGCTCGTCGATCGGCGAATAGCTGTCCGAGGAGAACGGGTTGGTGTCGTCGCCGGTGGTGAGGTAGAGGTTGCCGGCGGCGTCGAAGTCGATGTCACCCCCGACGTGACAGCACTGGCCGCGGTCGTTCGCGACCTTGAGGACGACCTTCTCGCTGGCGAGGTCGAGGGTGTTGTCGGTCTTCAGGACGAACCGCGAGAGGTGCAGCTCACCCTTGAAGGGCGCGAAGTCGGCCTCGGTGCCGTCGGTCGGCGCGTCACCGTCCGGTGTGGACAGCCGCGGCGAGAAGTACAGCCAGACGAACCGGTTGGTGGCGAACCCGGGATCGGCGGCGACCCCCTGGAGGCCTTCCTCGTCGTGGGTGTAGACGTTCAGCTTCGCCGCGACCGACGTCGCGCCGGCCGCGGTGGTGACGCGGACGGTGCCGTCGCGGGAGGTGTGCACGACCGAACGGTCCGGCAGCACGGCGAGCGACATGGCCTCGCCGAGCTCGGCCGCACCGGTGGCGAGGGCGACCTGCTGGTAGTCCGCGGGCGGGATGTCCGCGCGCGCCGGGGTGTCGAGGGTGAGCAGGAGGCCGGTGCCCAAGAGTGCGGCGCCGAACAGCCTCGCCCACTTCGGTGGGGACGGAGACATGCTGGATCCTTCCTGATTTTGCGCGTGCTTCGCCCCGGAGTGGCGCGAAGCCGGTTTTGATCACCTTCCGACGGGGTTGGCGGTCACCCGTTGAACAGAAGCGTTGGTGCCCTGCCGCGGCTGCAGGCTTACGGTTACTTCGAGGAGAAGGCGGCGTCGAAGGCCGCCGTGGGTGGGGTGAAGTTGAGCTTGCGGACGAACTCCAGCGCTTCCGGTGCGCCGATCAGCCGGTCCATGCCCGCGTCCTCCCACTCGATCGAAATCGGGCCGTCGTAACCGATGGCGTTCAGCATGCGGAAGACGTCTTCCCACGGGACGTCACCGTGGCCGGTCGAGACGAAGTCCCAGCCGCGGCGGGGATCCGCCCACGGGAGGTGGGAGCCGAGCCGGCCGTTGCGGCCGTTGAGCTGCTTGCGGGCCTCCTTGCAGTCGACGTGGTAGATGCGGTCCTTGAAGTCCCACAGGAACCCGACCGGGTCGAGGTCCTGCCAGACGAAGTGCGACGGGTCGAAGTTCAGCCCGAACGCCTCGCGGTGCCCGATCGCCTCCAGCGTCCGGACCGTGCTCCAGTAGTCGTAGGCGATCTCGCTCGGGTGCACCTCGTGGGCGAAGCGCACGCCGACCTCGTCGAACACGTCCAGGATCGGGTTCCAGCGCGTCGCGAAGTCGGCGTACCCGCGCTCGATCATCGACGGCGGCACCGGCGGGAACATCGCCACCGTGTGCCAGATCGACGAGCCGGTGAATCCGACCACAGTGGACACTCCGAGCTTCGCCGCGGCGCGGGCGGTGGTCTTCATCTCCTCCGCCGCCCGCTGCCGGACGCCCTCGGCCTCGCCGTCGCCCCAGATCCGCGCCGGCAGGATGGCCGCGTGCCGCTCGTCGATCGGGTGGTCGCAGACGGCCTGGCCGAGCAGGTGGTTCGAAATCGCCCACACCTTGAGGTCGTACTTGGCCAGCGTCTCCAGCTTCGCCTCGACGTAGCCGTCCTCCGCCACCGCGCGATCCACTTCGAAGTGGTCTCCCCAGCAGGCGATCTCGAGGCCTTCGTAGCCCCAGCCGCTCGCCAGCTCGCACACCTCCTCGAACGGCAGATCGGCCCACTGCCCGGTGAACAGGGTCAACGGTCGTGCCATGTCTGACCTCCTGGTGAGTCCTACTCGGTACGGATGGCCGCCAGCAACAGGTCCTTGACCTCGGTGGCGTGGATCTTTTCGCGGGCGAGCGCCGGGTCCGAGCAGAGCAGGACCGGCCCGTCCTCGGGCGCGTCCGGCAGCCGCCCGTGGCTGCCCTTCACCGGCGCCGGGTCGAGCGGGACGACCTGCATCGAGTACCGCAGGCCGAGCTTCTTGCGGGCCAGCGCGGACGCCGCCTTCAGCTTCACCTTCGGGTCGTTCGGGTCGAAGAACAGCTCGGCCGGGTCGTACCCGGGCTTCCGGTGGATCTCGACGGTCTTCGCGAAGTCCGGCGCGCGGTCGTCGCTCAGCCAGTAGTAGTAGGTGAACCACGCGTCCGGCTCGGCGATCGCGACCAGCTCCCCGGCCCGCTCGTGGTTGATCCCGATGCCCGCCTGGCCCTCGCGGTCGAGGACGACGTCCACTCCGGACAGTCCGGCGACGATGTCCCGCACCCGCGGGAGGTCGGCCGGGTCGGCGACGTAGACGTGCGCGACCTGGTGGTCGGCCACCGCGAACGCCCGCGACGTCCACGGGTCGAGGTACTCCATGCCCGCCTGGACGTACACGTTGAGCAGGCCCTCACGGCGCAGCGCCCGGTTGATGTCGACCGGACGGCTCGCGTTCGTGATGCCGTACTCCGACAGCGCGACGACGGTGTGCCCACCGGCAGCGGCGAAGTCCAGCAACGGCTTCAAAGCCGTGTCGATCTCCCGCGCGGCCGCCGCGGCCTGAGGCGCGTCCGGGCCGAAGCGCTGCAGGTCGTAGTCCAGGTGCGGGATGTAGACGAGCGTGGTGTCCGGCTTGTCCTCGGCCATGATCTTCTGCGCCGCGGCGATGATCCACTTCGACGACGTGATGGCCGCTGTCGGACCCCAGTAGGTGAACAGCGGGAACTCGCCGAGCTCGCCGACGAGCCGGTCGTGCAGCTGCGGCGGGTGGGTGTAGGCGTCCGGGGACTTCTTGCCGTCGGCGTGGTAGATCGGCCGCGGAGTCACCGTTAGGTCGACGTCCATGCCCATCGCGTACCACCAGCAGACGTTGGCGACGCGATGCCCGGCCTGCGCGCGGCGGGCCGCGTCCCAGAACTTGTCGCCCTGCACCAGCCGGTTGTGCTGGCGCCACAGGAAGATCTCGCCGAGGTCGCGGAAGTACCAGCCGTTGCCGACGATGCCGTGTTCCGCCGGCTGCAGTCCGGTCAGGAAGGTGGACTGCACCGAGCACGTCACCGCCGGGAAGACCGTGTCCAGCTGCGCGGTGAAACCGGGTTCGGCCATCTTGCGCAGGTTCGGCATGTGCGGGAGCAGCCGCGGCGTCAGGCCGACGACGTCGAGAACGAGCAAACTCATCTAGAAACCTCTTCCAAGCCCAGGGTGGTCAGTTCTCGCCGGGTCCAGTCCAGCTCGGCGGCGATGCCCGCGACGAGCCCGGCGGTGTCGGCGGGTGCGTCCGGGAGCACCTGCCAGGTGTAGGTCTCGACCTCGACGTGGTCGGTGCGCGCGGTCGCGCCGCCGAACAGCTCGGCCAGGGTCCCGGCCAGCACGGGCCGGGTCGACGTCAGCGGCGGCGCCGGGTCGGCGTGCAGCGGCACGTGGAAGTGCACGCGCCACGGCGCCTCGCCCGGCAGGCCACCGGCCAGCGCCTCATCGAGGTCGTCGGCGCCCGGCGGGGCGCCTTCGTTGCTCTGGTGCAGGAACCGGGGTTCCACAAAGGACTCCAACGCCCGCCGCGTCGCGGGATCCGCTGGGTTCGCCGCTTCGAGCGCGGCCGACGCCTGAAGCTTGACGACGTCGAGCCCGGCGGCTTCCAATCGTCCGAGCGCGGCCGCGGGGTCCTCGAACCCGACCGCGAGGTGGCACGTGTCGAGGCAGACGCCGAGCCACTCTTTGTCCACTTCGGACAGCAGCGACGCCGCCTGCGTGGTCGTCTCGATGACACAGCCGGGCTCCGGCTCGAACGCCACCCGCACCGGCCGGTCCTGCTTGGCCAGTCCCTTGGCGAGCAGTTCGAGCTGACCGGCGTCGTCCCGCCATTCGGTGCGCCAGCCCAGCGGCAACGTCGACACGCTGCCGCGCACGGCGTCCTCCGGCATGAGCTCGGCGAGCAGCCGGGCGAGATCGAGCGTGTACTGCGTCCGCTCGGGAGTCGACCAGTCCGGCCGGTACACCTTGTGCTTGACCACCGGGTCGTGGAACCCCTGGTACGGGAACCCGTTGAAGGTGACGACCTCCAGCCCGCGCGCCGCCAGCTCGGCCCGCAGCCGGGCCACCGCCGCCGGGTTCTCGACCAGCTCGGAAGCCACCGGCCGGGCCAGCCACAGGCCGAGCCCGAGCCGGTCGACGCCCAGGCGTTCCCGCACCGGCTCGCCGAAGCGGGCCAGCTGGGCGAGCACACCGTCGAGGTCCTCGGCCTGGTGCACGTTGGTGCAGTAGGCGAGGTGGACGAGCGTGCCGTCAGGGTGCCGGAACCTCACTTGCGCGCACCTCGCAGGATCGAGTTGCCCGCGAACTCGGCTTCCGGCGACACGCCTTCGAGCGAAAGCCGGCCGCTCTGGCCGTAGAACTCGACCGGGTTGCGCCACAGCACCTGGTCGACGTCGTCCTCGGTGAAACCGGCGGCCAGCATCGCGTCGCCGGTCTTGCGGGTCTTGAGCGGGTCGCTCTTGCCCCAGTCCGCCGCCGAGTTCACCAGCACCTTCTCGGTGCCGAACTCGCGCAGGATCGCGACCATCCGCTCTTCGTCCATCTTCGTGTCCGGGTAGATCGAGAACCCCATCCAGGAGCCGGACTCCTTGACCATCGCGACGGTCATCTCGTTGAGGTGGTCGAGCACCACGCGCTCCGGCGCGATCCCCGACTCGCGGACGACGGCGATGCTCCGCTCGGTCCCGGCGGCCTTGTCGCGGTGCGGGGTGTGCACCATCGCCGGCAGCTCGTGGTCGATCGCCAGCGCGAGCTGCGCGGCGAACGTCTTGTCCTCCTCGGCGGTCATCGAGTCGTAGCCGATCTCGCCGACCGCGACGACGCCGTCCTTCTCCAGGTAACGCGGCAGCAGGTCGAGCACCGGCGCGCACCGGGGGTCGTTGGCCTCCTTGGGGTTCAGCGCGATCGTGCAGTGGTGCGCGATGCCGAACTGGCTCGCGCGGAACGGCTCCCAGCCGACCAGCGCGTCGAAGTAGTCGGTGAAGCTGCCGACGTTCGTGCGCGGCTGGCCCAGCCAGAACGCCGGTTCGACGAGCGCGCGGACGCCCGCCGCGTGCATCGCCGCGTAGTCGTCGGTGGTCCGGGAGCTCATGTGGATGTGCGGGTCGAAGATGCGCATCAGGCGTCCTGTTCGTTCAGCAGCGGGAGGAGGTCGGCGGGCACGTCGCGGCCCGCGGCGGTGCGCTCCGCGGCGAACGACCGCATCATGCGCAGCAGCTCCTCGTCGGTCCGGCGGTCCAGCCCGGCCACCTCGGCCAGGGGGATGCCCATGAAGACGCACTTGAGCACGCCGTGGCGGTAGGCGGAGTCGTCCAGGTGCGTGGCCGCGTACTCCCCCATCGCCGCGGTGACGAGCCGGGTGTCGTTGGTGCGCAGGGCGTCCGCGACCAGGTCGAGGCCGGCATCCCCGAGGTCCACAACGGACAGTCCACGGAGGACGGCCCGCTTCTCGGCGGCGTCGCCGTAGCGGTAGAGGTCCGGCATCTCGGCGGCCGCGCCGGGCGCGGCTTCGAGCAGCCGGACGCGCGCCACGTCGTCGACCGTCCAGCCCGGGGTGTCCGAGGGGCCCCGGCCGACCCGGCGGCCGACTCCGGGGAACAGCGTGCGCAAGGCCGTCGCGTCGGTGGCCACCTTCGTCAGAGCTTCGTCGAGCCAGGCGTTCACACGATCGCCGCCTTCCGCAGGAACTCCAGGGACTCCCGCGCGATCCGCGGGGCCGCATGACTGTCGCGCGGCAGTTCGACGGCGACCAGCCCGGGGTACGGCGACAGCGCTTCCAGCACCGGCGGGAAGTCGATCTCACCCTTCCCGAACTCCAGGTGCTCGTGCGTGCCGCGGCGCATGTCGTCGATCTGGACGTTCACCAGCCGCGGCAGCGCGCGCCGGACGCAGTCGGGCACGGACGCGGACTCGTTGCACCGGCAGTGCCCGATGTCCAGCGTCAGCCCGAACCGCTCCGGGTCACCCAGCCGCCGGGCCAGCTCGAAGTAGCCGTCGAGGTCCTCGACGAGCATGCCCGGCTCGGGTTCGAAGCCGAGCTTGACGTCGTGGTCGTCGGCCGCCTTGAGCACGTCCGCGCAGCCGTCGACCAGGTACGCCCAAGCGTCCTCAGTGGACAGCTCGGCCGGCTTGTTCCCGCTCCAGAAGGACACCGCCTCGGCGCCGAGGTCCGCGGCGATCTCGACGGCCCGGGTCAGGAACTCCACCCGCGAGGACCGATCCGGATCGAGGAACGTCGGCGAGTGCTTGCGCCACGGGTCCAGCAGGAACCGCGCGCCGGTCTCGACGACCACGGCGAGCCCGAGCCGGTCCAGGTCCGCGCGCAGCGAGGCGACGCGCCGGGCGAGGTCCGGCCCGAACGGGTCGAGGTGCTGGTGGTCGAGGGTGAGTGCGACGCCGTCATACCCGAGGTCGGCAAGCACGCGCAGCGCGTCCCCGAGCCGGTGGTTGGCGAAACCGTTGGTGCCGTAACCGAACCTCATGTCGGGGACACCTTCCGGCTCAGCGCCCGGGCGATCGGGAACGCGGCGGCGACGGCCAGCGCCGAGCGCCACGCCCCGGTCCGCGCGATCAGCCCGGCCTGCAGCGGGATCATGCCGTGGATCCCGGCGCCGACCGCGCGGCGGATCTTCGGCGCGACCGGGTCGCGGACGGCGTCGTACTGCGCCCGCCCGGTCGTCACCGCGTACGTCCCGAGCAGCGCCGAAGCCAGCGGACCGACGCGTCCGGCGGCGACCCGCACCCCGGCCGTCGCCGCCAGCGTGGCGGCCGGGAGCGCCGGCTTCGCGCCGTGCACCTCGGCCCGCGACAACGTCGTCACCGCGAACGTGTGCGCCCCGACCGTCAGCGCCGCGGGTGTCGCGGCGCGGGCCCCGCCCGCCCCCAGCAGGACGTCGAGGGTGCGGGCCGCGGCCATCGCGGCCGGGCCGAACACCGTCTCCTTGAGCACGAAGTCGTACGCCCAGACGGTCGCGGCCAGCGGCAGGGCGACCCGCAGGGCCCGCTTCCCGCCGGCCGCCGCCGCGATGCCCAGCCCGGTCGCGGTCAGCCCGGTCGCGACACCGAGCGCGGTCTCCGGCTTGATCCGCCCGGACGGGATCGGCCGCTCGGGCCGTTCCATCGCGTCGAGGTGGCGGTCGGCGTAGTCGTTGAGCGCCATGCCCGCCCAGTAGATGCAGACGGACGCGGCGGTGAGGGCCGGCGTGCGGCGGCCGAAGGGCCAGCCCGAAGCCGCGGCTCCGGCGACGACGTCCCCGGGCACGGTCAGCGCCGCGGGGGCGCGGACGAGTTCGACGTAGGCCTTCACCGGTGCGCCCACTCACGCAGCGCCGCGTACTGGGACGCGAGGTCGTGCGGGCCGTCCCCGGCCGGGTCCTTGAAGAAGAAGCCGAACTCGGCGACCGGGCCCGCGACGCCGTCGCGGCAGGCCTTGCCGGTGAGCCGGGCGAGGTCGAGGACCAGCGGCGCGGCGAGCGCGGAGTCGCAGCCCTGCCAGGTGAGCTGGAGCGTCATGCGGGTGCCGAGGAACCCCTCGAACAGGACGTGGTCCCAGGCCGTCTTCCAGTCGCCGAGCGCGGGGACGTTGTCGATGTGCACCTCGCCGTCGACCTCGCGGCCGAGGTTCTGCGAGAGCACCTGCTGCTTGGACGCGTTCTTGCTGGCCGCCGCGCCGGGGTCGGCGAGCGTGGCGCCGTCCCCGCCGCCGAGCAGGTTCGTGCCCGACCAGGCCAGGACGTTCAGCCCGCGCTGGGCGAACATCGGCGCGAGCACCGAGCGCAGCAGCGTCTCGCCGGTCTTGCCGTCGCGGCCCGCGTAGGGCAGCCCCGCGGTGCGGGCCAGCTCGTCCAGCGCCGGCAGCCGCGCGCCCGTGGACGGCGTGAAGTCGACAAAGCCACAACCCGCACGGAACGCGGCGTAGGCGTACAGCGCGCTGGGCGGGAGAGTCTCCAGCGCGTCTTCCAACGCGGCCAAGGACTCGTGCGCCGGGTGCGGCGCGCACGGCGGCTCGGTGGAGGAGACGTTGATCACCACGACGTGGTCCAGACCCTCGCGGAACTCGGTCAGGTCCGCGATGAGTTGATCCGCCGCCGCACGCCCGCCCTCGGCCGGTGCTTGGCGCAGCCGGGACTCGGCCGCTTCCAGCTCGGCCGTGACCGGGCCGGGCAGCGTCGCCGGCAGCACGCCCGCCGCCGCCAGCTGCTCCGCCCGCTTGACCAGCGGTGTGTCGACGACGTCGTGCCCTCCGAAGACCAGGTCGTCCAAGCCGGGCAGCTCCGCCCCGGCGAAGTCCGGCAGCTCGGTCACGCAGCCCGTGCGCGCGGCAAGTCCCGCACGCATCGCGGCCGCCCCGGCGACGGCCGTCGTGGCCACCGATCCCCGGGCTCCGATCAGCCAGACACCGATCTTCCCCATGTTGTTGCCTCCCAGTTCAGCGTCAGCCCGTGCCCGTCGCTCGTTCGCCGGGCGTGCCGAGGCCCACCCGAACTACATCGCCCATTTGGATCAAGCGTTTCCACCGGGTCATCCGCTGTCCCTCTCCGCTCGCTCCGGCACCAGCGCCGGATCGTCGAAAACCGCCTGCAGCGCGACGTGCGCCCCGCCGCGCGAAGCCGCCGAGAACCCGAGCCAGGACAGCTCGACGCGGCAGCCGCCGATGCCCGGGGCGACCACCCGCGCCTCGAGCTCGGCCATCATCGGGCCCAGCAGGTACGGGCCGAGCTGCGCGAAGTAGCCGCCCAGCAGCACCACGCGCGGGTTGAAGACGTTGATCAGCACGGCCGCGCCGACCCCGAGACCGGTGCCGACCTGCGCGAGCGCGTCGAGGGTGCGCTTGTCCTTGCGCTGGGCGCGGCGGCGGATCATGTCGAGCCGCTGCTCGAGGTCGAGGGACGGGTCGTGCACCGGGTCGTTGGGCGCCGCCGCGAGCCGCAGCATCCCGGCCAGCCCGACCAGGGTCTCCCAGCAGCCCCGGCGGCCGCAGCCGCAGACGCGGCCCGCCGGGTCGAGCTGGATGTGCCCGATCTCACCGGAGAAGCCCTCCGCGCCGCCGAGCAGCCGGCCCCCGGAGATCACGCCGCCGCCGACGCCGATCTCGCCGGTCAGGTAGACCAGGTCGGCGGTCCCGGCGACACTGCCCATCGCGTACTCGCCGAGCGCGCCGAGGTTGGCGTCGTTGGCCGTGCGGATCGGGAACGTCAGCGGGCCCAGCCGCCGCGTCAGCCGCTCGGTGAACCCGCCGACCACCGGGACGTCGGTCCAGTGCAGGTTCGGCGCGAAGGCGACGGTGCCGCTCGTGACGTCGACCAGCGCCGGGATGCCGACGGTCACCCCGGCGGGCAGCACCCCGAGCCGGCGGCACTCCCGCAGCGCGCGGGCGGTCAGCTCGGCGCCGGCGTCGAGCACCTTCGCCACGGGAAGCGCTTGCACGTCGAGCGCGACACGTTGTTCGAAGAGCACCGTGCCGGTGAGGTCGAGGGCGAGCGCGGTCAGGTAGTCGACGTTGATCTCGACGCCGATCCCGCCGACCCCCCGGCCGTCCAGCCGGACGATCGTCCCCGGCCGCCCGACCGCGCCGGCGCGTTCCCGCTCGCCCTCACGGGCCAGCCCCCGCCCGACGAGCTCGGAGACCAGGCTCGACACGGTTCCCTTGTTCAGGCCGGTGTCCGCGGCGATCCCCGCCCGCGACCGGGGGCCCCCGTCACGCAGGTGCCGCAGCACGAGCGAGAGGTTGCTCCGGCGGACAGCGGTCTGATCGGCCGGGCGCACCGGTTTGAGCGAGAAGGAGGAGTCCACGCCGACACACCCCGGTTCGTCTGGTGGGACAACAAATTAGGGCGGCCGGAACGAACAGGTCAACGAGGTGGCCGGGCGCGCACTGTCACCAAAAGGCACACAAATCAGGCTGACCAGCGAAACTATCGAACGCGCGTGACAAAAGGGTCCCACGGATGGAGCACTGGTTCGGGTGCGCGGCCACCGTAATCCCGCCGCCGATCGAGACCCGCCGTTAGTCGTGTCCCGGTGACCGGGACGAGGCCGGGCGCACAACCAAAATGTCCGGCGACACGGAAACTTGCGGGCTCCCGAAGCGCGAAACTATCGCCGCCGCATCGAAAGTTTTCGCAACCGCCCGCGTCAGGGAGCGAAGGTGAGGGTGCCGAGAGCGGCGACGAGCGGGGCCAGCTCCGGCAGCGCCTCGGCTTCCGCCAGCGCCTCGGCCAGCGCCGTGTCGTGGGTCGGGCGCGCCGCCGTCAGCAGGGCCTGGCCCGCCGGCGTCACCTCCGTGTAGATGCCGCGGCGGTCGTCCGCGCAGAGGTAGCGGGCCAGCAGCCCGCGGTCCTCGAGCCGCGTGACCAGCCGGGTCGTCGCCGACTGGCTGAGCACCACGGCGTTCGCCAGCTGGTTCATCCGCAGGTGGAAGCCGTCCTGGCGGGCCAGCACGTCGAGCACCGTGTACTCGCTCACCGACAGCTCGTGGTCGCGGTTGAGTGCGCGCTGCAGCTTGTCTTCGATGCGCGCGTGGAGCGCGGCCAGCGTGCGCCAGCCCTGCGCGCGCGCTTCGACGGCGTCGTCGTCCAGTGACACGGTTCACCTCTCCCGGACTTGCCGCATACGTTTGCGCGCGGCACTCTAAAGCTTGTGCAATATACGGCGCGTGCAACTATCTCGGACGCTCGTAGTTGCTCACGCCCACAAGTCTACTCCGGAAGAAGGAAGTCCATGCCCGCCGCTCTGCTCGCCCTCGCGATCAGCGCTTTCGGGATCGGCACCACCGAGTTCGTGATCATGGGCCTGCTGCCCGAGGTCGCGGGCGACTTCGGTGTCTCGATCCCGTCCGCAGGCCTGCTCATCTCGGGGTACGCGCTCGGTGTTGTCGTCGGCGCGCCCCTGCTCACCGCGCTCGCATCGCGCGTCCCGCGCAAGACCGTGCTCGTCGCCCTGATGGGCCTGTTCATCGCCGGCAACGTGCTCTCGGCGCTGGCCCCGAGCTACGGCCTGCTGATGACCGGCCGGGTTGTCGCGGCCCTCTCGCACGGCGCGTTCTTCGGTGTCGGCTCGGTCGTCGCCGCGTCGCTCGTCGCCCCGGCCAAGCAGGCCAGTGCGATCGCGCTGATGTTCACCGGGCTGACCGTGGCGAACGTGCTCGGCGTGCCCGCCGGCACCGCGCTCGGCCAGGCCTTCGGCTGGCGCTCGACGTTCTGGGTGGTCAGCGCCCTGGGCGTGGCCGGCGCGATCGGCATCCTGGCGCTCGTGCCGCACCAGCCCAAGAGTGACAACGTCGGCCTGCGCGGTGAGCTCGCCGTGTTCCGCCGTCCGCAGGTGTGGCTCGCGCTCGCGATGACCGCACTCGGCTTCGGCGGGGTGTTCGCGTCGTTCACCTACATCGCGCCGATGATGACCGAGGTCGCGGGCTTCTCCAGTGGCGCCGTCACCTGGCTGCTCGTGCTCTTCGGCGCCGGCCTGTTCGCCGGCAACCTGCTCGGCGGCAAGGCGGCGGACCGCAAGCTGATGCCCAGCCTGTACGTCATCCTCGCCGCGCTCGCGCTGATCCTGGCCGCGTTCGTCTTCACCGCCCACGGCAAGGTGCCGGCCGCGATCACCATCGCGCTGTTCGGCGCGGCCGGGTTCGCCACGGTCCCGCCGCTGCAGGCCCGCGTCATGGCGAAGGCCGAAGGCGCCCCAGCGCTGGCCTCGGCCGCGAACATCGCCGCGTTCAACCTCGGCAACGCCGGCGGCGCGTGGCTCGGCGGCCGGGCCATCGAATCCGGCCTCGGCTACACCGCGCCCAACTGGATCGGCGCCCTGCTCGCCGCGGCCGGCCTCGCCGTGGCGCTCTTCTCCGGCCTGCTCGACCGCCGGACCCCCGTCAGTTTCCCCGCCGGGGAACGGGTACCCGCCCGATGAACCACCCACCGAAAGGAACCCTCGTGACCAGCGTGCCCGTCATCGAAATCGCCGACGGCGTCCGGATGCCGCAACTCGGCTACGGCGTGTTCCAGGTCCCGGACGACGAGACCACCGCCGCCGTGAAGGCCGCTCTCGAAGCGGGCTACCGCAGCATCGACACGGCCACCGTCTACGGCAACGAAAAGGGCGTCGGCCAGGCGCTCGCCGAGTCCGACGTCGCCCGTGAAGACCTGTTCGTCACCACCAAGCTGTGGAACTCCGCCCAGGGGTACGACGAGACGCTCAAGGCGTTCGACGCCAGCATGGCCAAGCTCGGCCTGGAGCAGCTGGACCTCTACCTGATCCACTGGCCGACACCCGAGCGCGACAAGTACCTCGCCACGTGGAAGGCGTTCGAGAAGCTGCACGCCGACGGCCGCGTCCGCGCGATCGGCGTGTCCAACTTCCAGCCCGCGCACCTCGAGCGCCTGCTCGACGCGGCCGACGTCGCCCCCGCGGTCAACCAGGTCGAGCTGCACCCCTACCTGCAGCAGCAGGAGGTCCGCGAGTTCGACGCCAAGCACGGCATCACGACCGAAGCGTGGAGCCCGCTCGCCAAGGGCGGCTCGTTGCTCGGCGACCCGGTGATCGCGGACCTCGCGGTGAAGCACAGCCGCACGCCCGCGCAGATCGTGCTGCGCTGGCACCTGCAGCTGGGCAACGTCGTGATCCCGAAGTCCGTGACGCCGTCCCGCATCGCGGAGAACTTCGACCTGTTCGGGTTCACCCTCGCGGAGGAGGAGCTGGAGCTGCTCACCCCGCTGGACCGCGGTGAGCGCACCGGTCCCGACCCGGACACCTTCAACGCCGCCTGACCCCGTCGTGGGGGGGGGGGGGGGGGGGGGGGGGAGGGGAGAACCAAAAAGGGGAAGGGGGGGGGGAAGGGGTGGGGGGGGGGGGGGGGAGGGGGGGGGGAGGGGGGGGTGCGGGGGGGTGGGGGCGAGGG
>NZ_JBVJOW010000006.1:20058-72004 GCF_055582965.1 Amycolatopsis sp. NPDC104863 | reverse complement strand
ACGTCCCCCCCCCCCCCCCCCCCCCCCCCCCCCCCCCCCCCCCCCCCCCCCCCTCCCCTTCCCCCTCCCCCCCCCCCCCCCCCCCCCCCCCCCCCCCGGGCCGCGGCAGAAGTCATTGCTTGCGGGCGACTCCGCCCAGCGTCAGGAAGTTCAGTTCGGACAGCGGGTGCAGCCGCGGGCCGTCCGGCCACCATTCGTGCAGGTAGACCAGCCCCGGGCGGAGCAGCTCCGTGCCGTCGAAGAATCCCGTGATCTCCTCGCGGGTGCGGTGGACGCTGCCCAGCCCGGTGCCCTGGAAGCTCGTCTCCAGCAGCCGCGCGAGCTCCTGGCGCGGCGAGTCCTCTTCCGGGTCGAAGTGGTGCGTGAGCAGCAGGTACGACCCCGGCGCGAGTGCGTCGACGTACTCCGCGACGATGCGCTTCGCCCGGTCGTAGTCGTCGATGTGGTGGACGATCGACGTCAGCATCAGCGCGACCGGCCGCGAAAAGTCCAGGTACTCCTTGACGACCTCGTCGGCCAGCGTCTCGGCGGGCCGGGTCAGGTCCGCGCCGGTCACGTGGGTCAGGTAGTTCTCCTCGAGCAGCGCCCGCCCGTGCACCTGCACCACCGGGTCGTTGTCGACGTAGACCACCTGCGCGTCCGGGTTGTACCGCTGGGCCACCTGGTGGGTGTTCTCCGCGGTCGGCATGCCGGAGCCGAGGTCGAGGAACTGGTCGATGCCGCGTTTCCCGGCGAGGAACCGCACCGAGCGCACCAGCCACTCACGGTGTTCCTTCGCCATCGCCCGCGCGCCGGGCGCGATCGCCAGCAGCCGCCGCATCGCTTCGCGGTCGACCTCGTAGTGGTCGTGCCCGCCGAGGAGCGCGTCGGACAACCTGGCCAGGCTCGCCTTGCTGAAATCGAGGGAAGCGGCGCCTCCCTCGGTTCCGGACCGCAGGTCGCCAGGCGTCATCGGCTGCTCTCCCACTCGTCGTGGCCGGCGAGCTCCTGCCCGGGCTCGCCCGCCTTGTCCGGCAACGGACAGTGCTCAGACTACGACATGGCGTTCACCAAGTGAACCGGGCCGAAGGGCCTTCCCTGCCAGGGCGTATTACCCGATCACCACCTCGTGCCAAGTGATTGCGCCATCCGTGGTCCGGTACAGCGCGGAGCCACCGTCGGCGTCCGGCTGCCCGTCGACGACCACCCCGGTGCCCCGGCCCGGGAAGTCCAGATCGGTCAGCCCGAGGCCGCGTTCGGAGAGCACGGTCGTCTTCCACGTGCGGCCGCCGTCGGCCGTGCTGTGCAGGAACCCGACGCCGCCGCCGATCGCCGCGACCGTCGCGGACGTCGGCGAGGCCGCGCCGAAACCCTGGGTGATGCCGAGGAACGGCGCGGCGTCACTCCCGCTGAACACCCCGCCGAGCGACGGCGCGTGCCGCAGCCGGCGCTCGGTCGAGCCGGGCTGCGGCGAACCGGGACTGCTGCTGCACAACGCCACGACCTGCCGGTCCCGCACCCCGGCGAGCGACGCGACCGACCCCGCCGGGCACGGCGGATCGGCGCGGGTGAAGCGGACGCCGTCCCGCGAGGTCCAGTACTCCTCCGTCGTGTAGTCCGCGCCGAGCGCGACCTGCAGGCCGCCGCCGACGGCCAGGTCGCCGTAGGTGATGCCGCCGGTGACGGCGAACCCGGGCACCGGGACCAGCACCGGCGAGCCGGCGGCGGCCGAGTACAGCCGCGTCGAACCGCGGCCTTCGCCGTAGGTCGTGACCACGGCGAAAACGCGGCCGCCGGTTTCGGTGATCTTCGAGAGGTAGAACGGTTCCCGCGCGCCGACCAGCCCGACCGGGTGCCAGCTCGCACCGCCGTCGCGGGTCGTGCGCACGTGCACGCCGTCGTCGACGTACCCGACGCGGTCGCTGACGAACGTGAGCGCGACGTGGTTGTGGTTGTCCGGCAAGGGCATCGGCGGCGCGCCGAGCCGCCGCCAGTGCCGCCCGCCGTCGCTGGTGCCGGCCAACGCGGGACACCACGACTTCCCGCACGGCGCGTACCCCAGGACGTAGCCGGCGTCAGGACTGGTCCAGCTCGTCGAGGCGGGCCGGAACCCCGCCGGCACCACGGTTTCCGCCGCCGCGGGCGAGACGATGAGGGCCAGGAGAGCGAGGACGGACACCAGCAGCGCCGAGCGCCGGGGACTTGTCATGATCACGTGGACGTCCCGCACGGGGCGGGGTTGCCCGCCCGGCAGGAGGTTCCACCGCGCGGCTCAGCGCGGGATCGGCTCAGGTCAGGTTCTCGGCGAATCCGGCCACCAGCCTGAGCAGGTCGGCACCGGCCGCGAGGTCGCCGAGCACGATGACCTTCATCGTCGCGCGCTCTCCGTCATAGATCGTCTCGACGCGCAGAACCCGCTCACCCCCGTCTGCCGACGCGACGACCGTGGCCGCGAGCCGATCCGCCGCCGCCCGGTTGATGCCGCTGAGCTCGGCGACGCTCGACAGCTCGGCGGTCCGCTCCGGCCGCGGCTCCGCCATCGGCAGCCCGGTGAACGCCTCGAGGTCGTCCGCCGCGATCCGGTACTGCTTGCCGATCCGGACCGCCTTCAGGCGCCCGTCCCGCACGTAGTTCCGGACCGTCCGGACGTGCAGGCCGAGCCGCTCGGCGACCTGCTCGGCGGAGAAGACCTCCCGCGGCATAACCCTCCTCAAACTGCCCCATCAACACCACTGACAAGGAAGTTTACGGAATACGCGGTTCGCTCACCCGGGTGACGGGTATTCCCCGGTGCCACCGTACGCCCATGTCCGTCCACATCGGACTCCTCGAAAGGACGGCGACGACGATGCCGTATCCCCCTCCGCCCGAGCAGCCGTACGAGCAGCCGTACGAACCGCGGTACGAGCCCGCCACGACCGAAGAAGTCGTGGAGCGCACACCCGCGCGCCTGCGGATCGTCCGCACGGTCAACGCCCTGATCCACCTCGTGTGCGCGGTGTTCGCGCTGGTGCTCGCCGTGCACATCGTGCTGGTGTTCGGCGAGGCGAACGCGGCGAACGGCTTCGCGCACCTGATCTCCGAGTGGTCGGCCGGCGTCTCGCTCGGCCTGCGCGACCTCTTCACCCCGGACTCCGAGAAGTTCCGGGTGTTCTGCAACGACGGCCTGGCCGCGGTCATCTGGCTGGTCATCGGCGCCGTGCTGACCGACGTCATCACGCGCATCGGCGCGCCCGGCCCCAGGCAGGTCTGGTACCGCCGCCGCAGCTACCGCTGACCGGAAAGCCACAAAAAGGCACAAAAAGAGCGCCTCCCCGGCCGGGGAGGCGCTTTTCACGTCCGGACGGATCAGCGCTGGGGCTGCTCGGTGCCGGGTTGAACGGGCTCCGGGCGGGGCTCGGGCCGGGTCTGGTCGGCCGTTTCGACGCCCCGGGGTTCGGGAACACCCTCGGCGGCGATCGCGTCGAAGTGCTCACGGCACCACCGGCCGTAGCGCCTTGCCTGCACAGTCATCGCGTCCACCTCCTCTCCGCGGGCGATCCAGGTCACACCCTCAGCGTCCTCCACCGGGGTGCCGAACACCAACAAATTTAAGCCGGACTTAAGGACACGTCCGGGTGACTGTCCACAGAGGACGTCCGTCAGCCGGCGAACTCGCGCACGACCGTGCGGCAGAACGCCGGCAGGTCGTCCGGGTTGCGGCTGGAGACCAGGCCGTTGTCCACGACAACCTCTTCGTCGACAACCGTGCCGCCGGCGTTACGGATGTCGGTCCGGATGCTCGGGTACGACGTCAGCGTGCGGCCACGCACGACATCCGCTTCGACGAGCGTCCACGGACCGTGGCAGATCACCCCGACCGGCTTGCCCGCCCGCACGAAGTCGCCGACGAACTTGACCGCGTCCCGGTTCGTGCGCAGGTTGTCCGGGTTCATCGTGCCGCCGGGCAGCAGCAGCGCGTCGAAGTCGCCGATGCCGACGTCGGCCACCTTCCGGTCGACCGGGAACCGGTCGCCCTTGTCGATGTCGCCGTTCATCGCCTGGATCTCGCCGGTGTCGAGGGAGACGAGCTCGACCGTCGCGCCCTCGTCGAGGACGGCCTGGCGCGGCTGCTCCAGCTCGACCTGCTCGACGCCGTCCGCGGCCAGGATCGCGACACGACGACCCCGAAGTGCGTCCACCATGAAAACCTCCGTGCGGGAAGATGCGCGTGCACGAAGGAACTACCCCCTCGGACGGCGGCCAAACCCGGTCCTTTGAGGACGGTGGATCAGTCCGCGCACTCCACCGCGAGCACGGCGATGTCGTCGTGGGCGGAGCTGCCGAGCCAGTCGCGCACGGCCTGCCGCAGCCGCCGCACGACCTCCCGGGCGGGCTGGCCCGCCGCGGCCGTCAGCACCGCGCGCAGCCGGTCGTCGCCGAAGAGCTCCGCCTGGTCGTGCCGGTTGCGGGCCTCGGTGATGCCGTCGGTGTAGAGCAGGCACATGTCGCCGGGCCCCAGCCGCACCTGCGCCTCGGCGAAGCGAGCCTGCGGCGAGATCCCGACCAGCGTGCCCGGGACGGTGACCTCCTCGACGGTCCCCGCCCGGCGGACGATCAGCGGCGCCGGGTGCCCGCCGGAGGCCAGCGTCAGGTCGACGCCGCCGTCGACCGGCTTGGCCGTGCCGAGCACCAGGGTGGCGAACCGGCTGCTGCCGCCGGCGATGAGGAGCTCGTTGAGCAGCCGCAGCAGCGTCCGGCCGTCGCGCTCGACCATCGCGAGCGCGGTCAGCGCGTGCCGGACCCGGCCGGTCAGCGCCGCGGCCTCGGGGCCCTTGCCGCAGATGTCGCCGAGCACGAGGAACGCGCTGCCGTCGTCGTGGGCGAGGACGTCGAAGAAGTCGCCGCCGACCGCGAGCACCCCGCCGGCCGGTTCGTACCAGGTCTCGAAGCGGGCGCCGTCGAGCTCGGGCGGGTCGACCGGGCGCAGGGTGGTCTCGAGCCCGCGGGTCGCCTCTTCCTGGCGGGCGTAACGCTGGGCGTTGGCCAGCGCCGTCCCGGCGGCCAGGGCGAACTGCGCCTCGGCGCGGGCCTGCTCGGCGCCGAACTCCGGGTCCGCGCGGCGGCCCAGCAGCAGGGCGCCGGCGCCCGCGCTCTGGCCCAGCGAGACCACGGTCACCTCGGCGTGCCCGGCGAACCGGTCGGCGACCATCGAGGGCAGCGTGGCGACCTCGGCGGCCGGGACGGCGGCGGACTCCGGCTTGCCGGTGGCCGCGAACGTCGCCGCCAGCACGGGCGCGACCTGGGCGGGGACCCGGCGGATCCGCCCGTGCCCCGGCGCGGCCGGGCGCTCGCTGCTCCACCACTCCCACCGGCCGCGGGTGGTCGGCAGCAGCACAAAAACGGTGTCGGCGAGCGCGGACGCGGCCAGCTCGGCGATCACCCGGGCGGTGCCGTGACGCCCACGGGCGGCGGCCAGCCGCGGACCGGCCTCGGCCAGGAAGTCGCCCACGTGCCGCTGCGGGACGTCCTCGGCGGGAACGGTCCAGGCGTGCCAGCCGCCGGGCAGCGCACGGACCCGCGCGGGGCGGCGCCGACCGTTGACTTCGACGTGCCCGGAGGTCTCGGCGACCGGGTGCAGACGCGGCTCGACACCCCCGGTCAGCGTGTGCGCGGCGGGGTTCGCCCAGCGCAGCACACCCTCGGCGTCCTGCAGGAACACGGCGTCACGGACGTCCTCGAGGACCGCCCGCCCGAAGGCGTCGAAGCCCGGCGGCGCGTCATCGGCCGTCATCGGTGGCAGGGCCGCCGACGCCGGGGCCGGACGTGACACCATGCACGGACCTCCTGCCTCCGGACTGCTATCGCACGGCTACCGCGTGAGCGGGCGGACTGGCTCGAAGTGTAGGGCGAATCATGGCACGCTGGGTCGACGACCATGGCTGGCGCATGCGTGGTGGAGAGGGTCGGCACACATGACAACGGAATCCCAGAGCGAAGCGGCGGCGCTGGAACGGCTGCTCGTCGCGGTGCGGGATCTCGGGGACGGCAACTTCCGCCGGCGGCTCGTGCCGCACGGCGACGGCATCTCGGCCCAGCTCGCGGTCGCGTTCAACGACATCGCCGAACGCAACCAGCGGCTGGTCAGCGAGCTGCTGCGGGTCCGCGCCGCGGTCGGCCAGGACGGCAGGCTCAGCGAGCGCGTGGAGGCGGAGGTCGGCCCGGGCGGCTGGACCACCGCCGTGGACAGCGTCAACGGCCTGGTCGAGGACCTCACGCGCCCCACGATCGAGCTGGACCGCGTGCTCGGCGCCGTCGCGGAGGGTGACCTCGGCCAGCCGATGACCATGACCCTCGACGGCCGGCCGCTGCAGGGCGCGTACGCGGCCCTGGCGAAGACGGTCAACGGCCTCATCGCGCAGCTGTCGCGCTTCGCCGCCGAAGTGACGAGGCTCTCCGGCGAGATCGCGGGTGAGGGACGTCTCGGCGGCCAGGCGGTCGTCCCGGGCGTGTCCGGCACCTGGCGCGACCTGACCGACTCGGTCAACGGCATGGCCGACAACCTGACCGACCAGGTCCGCAACATCGCCCAGGTCACCACGGCCGTCGCGCGCGGCGACCTGACCCAGAAGATCACCGTCGACGCCCGCGGCGAGATCCTCGAGCTCAAGAACACCATCAACACCATGGTGGACCAGCTCTCCTCGTTCGCCGACGAGGTCACCCGCGTCTCCCGCGAGGTGGGCTCCGACGGCAAGCTGGGCGGCCAGGCGCAGGTCGCCGGCGTCGCCGGGACCTGGCGCGACCTCACCGACTCGGTCAACCAGATGGCCGACAACCTGACCGACCAGGTCCGCGGGATCTCGCTGGTGGCGACCGCGGTGGCCAACGGCGACCTGACGAAGAAGATCGACGTCGACGCGCGCGGCGAGATCCTCCAGCTGAAGAACACGCTCAACACGATGGTCGACCAGCTCTCCGCGTTCGCCGGCGAAGTCACGCGCGTGGCGCGGGAGGTCGGCTCCGAGGGCAAGCTCGGCGGGCAGGCCGAGGTGGCCGGCGCGGCCGGGACGTGGCGCAGCCTCACCGACTCGGTCAACGGCATGGCCGACAACCTGACCGACCAGGTCCGCAACATCTCGCACGTGACCACGGCCGTGGCGAAGGGCGACCTGACCCAGAAGATCACCGTCGACGCCCGGGGCGAGATCCTCGAGCTCAAGACGACCATGAACACCATGGTGGACCAGCTGTCCGCCTTCGCGGACGAAGTCACCCGGGTGGCCCGCGAGGTGGGCACCGAGGGTCAGCTGGGCGGGCAGGCGCAGGTCCCCGGCGTCGCCGGCACCTGGCGCGACCTCACCGGCTCGGTCAACTTCATGGCGAACAACCTGACCACCCAGGTCCGCAACATCGCCCAGGTCGCGACGGCCGTCGCGCGCGGCGACCTGACGCAGAAGATCGCGGTGGACGCGCGCGGCGAGATCCTCGAGCTCAAGACCACGCTCAACACGATGGTGGATCAGCTGTCCGCGTTCGCGGACGAAGTCACCCGAGTGGCGCGTGAGGTCGGCACCGAAGGCAGGCTCGGCGGTCAGGCCACGGTGCCCGGCGTCGCCGGGACGTGGAAGGACCTCACCGACAACGTCAACTTCATGGCTAACAACCTCACCGACCAGGTCCGGAACATCGCCACGGTGACATCGGCGGTCGCGAAGGGCGACCTGACGCAGAAGATCTCGGTCGACGCGCGCGGCGAGATCCTCGAGCTCAAGACAACGCTCAACACGATGGTGGATCAGCTGTCCGCGTTCGCGGACGAAGTCACCCGAGTGGCGCGTGAGGTCGGCACCGAAGGCAAGCTCGGCGGCCAGGCCACCGTCCGCGGCGTCGCGGGCACGTGGAAGGACCTCACCGACAACGTCAACGTCATGGCCACCAACCTGACCGACCAGGTGCGCAGCATCGCCACGGTCGCGGCCGGCGTGGCCAACGGCGACCTGTCGAAGAAGATCTCGATCGTCGCCCAGGGTGAGGTCGCGGCGCTGGCCGAGACGCTGAACGGCATGGTCGAGACGCTGCGCGCGTTCGCCGACGAGGTCACCCGCGTCTCGCGCGAGGTCGGCACCGAAGGCATCCTCGGCGGCCAGGCCCGCGTCCCCGGCGTCGCCGGGACCTGGAAGGACCTGACCGAGAACGTCAACTTCATGGCGCACAACCTGACCAGCCAGGTCCGGAACATCTCGCAGGTGACCACCGCGGTCGCACGGGGCGACCTGACGAAGAAGATCGACGTCGACGCCCGCGGCGAGATCCTCGAGCTCAAGACCACGATGAACACGATGGTCGACCAGCTCTCGGCGTTCGCCTCGGAGGTCACGCGCGTGGCGCGCGAGGTCGGCACCGAGGGCAAGCTGGGCGGCCAGGCCGAGGTCGACGGTGTGTCCGGCACCTGGCAGCGGCTCACCGAGAGCGTGAACCAGCTGGCCGGGAACCTGACCACGCAGGTCCGCGCGATCGCGCAGGTGGCGACGGCGGTGACGGCCGGCGACCTGACCCGGCACATCGCGGTCGACGCGTCCGGTGAGGTGTCCGACCTCAAGGACAACATCAACCAGATGATCGCGAACCTCAAGGAGACGACGAGGACCAACCGCGAGCAGGACTGGCTGAAGACGAACCTCGCGCAGCTGTCGGGCCGGATGCAGGGGCACCGCGACCTCGCGTCGGTGGCGGCGCTGATCCTGTCCGAGCTGGCGCCGCTGGTCCGCGCGCAGCAGGGCGCGTTCTTCCTGGCCCGCGACGACGACCGCGACGGCACGGTGCTGGAGTGCATCGCCGCCTACGGCCTCGCGCAGTCCCGCGCCGGGCTGCGGTTCGCGATCGGCGAGTCGCTGATCGGGCAGGCCGCCGTCGACCAGCGCACGATCCTGGTCCACAACGCGCCGCCGGAGTACGCGCTGATCTCGTCCGGGCTCGGCTCGGCGTCGCCGGTGAACCTCATCGTGCTGCCGGTGCTGTTCCAGGGCGAGGTGCTCGGGGTGCTGGAGCTGGCCTCGGTCAACGAGCTCAGCACGGTGCACCAGGACCTGCTGGAGCAGCTGCGGCACACGATCGGCGTCAACGTCAACACGATCCTGTCGAACTCGCGGACCGAGGCGCTGCTCACGGAGTCGCAGCGGCTGGCGCAGGAGCTGCGGGCCCGGTCCGAGCAGCTGCAGGCCCAGCAGGGCGAGCTGCGGCGGTCCAACACCGAGCTCGCCGAGAAGGCCGCGCTGCTCGCCCAGCAGAACCGCGACATCGAGGTCAAGAACAGCGAGATCGAGCAGGCGCGCCAGGAGCTGGAGGAGCGCGCCGGGCAGCTGACGGTGGCGTCGCAGTACAAGACCGAGTTCATGGCGAACATGTCGCACGAGCTGCGGACGCCGTTGAACAGCGCGTTGATCCTGGCGAAGCTGCTGTCGGAGAACCCCGAGGGCAACCTGACGGAGAAGCAGATCCAGTTCGCGAAGACGATCTACGCGGCCGGATCGGACCTGCAGCAGCTGATCAACGACATCCTCGACCTGGCGAAGGTCGAGGCGGGCCGGCTCGACATGCAGATGTCGGACATCACGCTGCCCGAGCTGGTGGACTACGTCGAGTCCCTGTGCCGGCCGCTGACCGCGGACAAGGGGCTGGAGTTCGCGGTCCACATCGACCCGCCGGTGCCGGGCAGCGTCCACACCGACGAGCACCGGCTGCAGCAGATCCTCCGCAACCTGCTGTCCAACGCGGCGAAGTTCACCGACGAGGGCGGCGTCCGGCTCCGCATCCGGGCCGCGGACCCGGCGGAGGTGGAGCAGGAGGCCCTGCGGAACGCGCCCGGCATCGTCGCGTTCGCCGTCGAGGACACCGGGATCGGCATCCCGGAGGAGAAGCTCGCGGTCATCTTCGAGGCGTTCCGCCAGGCGGACGGCACCACGAGCCGCAAGTACGGCGGCACGGGCCTGGGGCTGAACATCAGCCAGCAGCTGACCGAGCTCCTGGGCGGCGAGCTTCGCGTGGTCAGCGAACCGGGCGTGGGATCAACGTTCACGCTGTACCTCCCGGTGGCGGCGGCCAACCTGGTCGACCCGGCGGTGACGGCGCTGTCGTCACCGCGCCTGCCCCCGGTGCCCAGCACGCTCTTGGTGGCCGCCCCGGACATCGCCCCGAAGCGCTTCCACGGCGAAAAGGTCCTGATCGTCGACGACGACCTCCGCAACGTGTTCGCGCTGGCGGCGGTCCTGGAGCAGGCGGGCCTGGAGGTGGTCTACGCGGAGACGGGCGTCGACGGAATCCGGGCCTTGGAGCGCCACGAGGACACGGCGCTGGTCTTGATGGACGTGATGATGCCGGAGCTCGACGGCAACGCGACGATCGCGGCCATCCGAGCCGAAGCGGCCAACGCGGACCTGCCGGTGATCGCGGTGACAGCGAAGGCGACCCCGGAGGACAGGGCCCGCACGCTGGCCAGCGGCGCGGACGAGTACATCACCAAGCCGGTGGACACGGACAAGCTGCTGGACGTGATCGCAGCATCGTTGGAAGCGGACGCTGCGTCGTTCGGAGCGGGTGACGGGAATCGAACCCGCGTAGCTAGTTTGGAAGACTAGGGCTCTACCATTGAGCTACACCCGCGTGCCCCCGGAGGGACCCGGGTGCGTGGCCAGCTTAGCGTGACCCGCTACTCTGATCACACACCCCCCTCAGGGGGTGGGACCGGGATGTGGCGCAGCTTGGTAGCGCATCCGCTTTGGGAGCGGAGGGTCGCAGGTTCAAATCCTGTCATCCCGACGACGAGGGCTGGATCTGCGGATTCAGCCCTTTTTCGTGTCGGCGGATCCGGCTCGGGAGCCGGCACAGCGCTTGGTGACACTTCGCCTCGTGGCGCCGGACCTGTCTCCGGCGCGATCGGCGCGCCGGAGACAGACTTCGTCGTCCCCGTCGGTGTCTGGTTCCACCCGGTGACTACGAGTTCGCCAGCTGCCACATCCCGAGCACATCGTTGTCGAAGTAGGGCGAGATGACCTTGCCGTCACCGCCGGTGCTGATGACGCCGTTAACGTAGCCGAGGCTGCTGCCGCCGCCGTACACCTGCAACCACGGTCCGCCACTGGCCCCCGCCTGGAAAACGCACGGGATCTTGAGCTGGTTGTCCGGCGGGATGAGCCAGCGAGCCGTCGTTCCCGAGCACACCTGCTGCGTGTTGTCCAGCCGGTAGCCCCAGACCGTGCGGTCGGCCTCGAGCGGCTGGTCGACCATGAGCCCGTTCCACGACCCGACGGCATCACCGACGTTCTGCCCGAACTCGTTGGGTCCGAGCTGGACGATCGCCACGTCCCACGCCGACCAGCCGTGGTCCTGCCAGCCGGACATCGTCACGACGCTCGTCGCCGTGAAACTGCCGAACGGCGGGTCTTCCGTGCCTCCCGGCGTGAATCCGGGATAGAACCTGATGGTGGGATACGGGCCAGTGCCGTCTCCTGGCGAGACGCAGTGGCCTGCGGTGATGATCAGGTCGTGGCGCCGGCCCGTCAGCACGCTTGCCGTGCATTCGGAGGTACCACTGTGAAAAAGCCGCCCGACGGTCGCGTTGGGCGCCGCACCGGCTGCCAAATCTTTACCAGGCAGTGTTCCCGGCAGGAGCGCCTTCGCGTCGGGTACGGATCGAGCGACCGCGCGAACCTGCCGGGCGCCGGTGGCCAGGTCGAAGCTGACCACCGCGCCTGGATCGTATTTCGCCGCGGCGCCGGATGGCGGCGCGGCACACAGCGACCCCGTGAGCAGAAGGGCGGCAGTGAGCGCAGCCACCTTCGCGAGTGATGCGGACATTCTCGTGCCTCCAGTTTCCGCGGGGCTTGGGAACCCCGGGAACTCACTGTGTGTCCGCCCTCGCCTGCTGATCAAGACGTTGCCCGAGAACCTGCACCCAGGTCCGCGTCAACGGGCACCGGCACGGCGGGGCTGGGCAGTCACCGACGACGAGTAGCGGTCGGTGACGCTCGCCGATCGACCGGCTCGGCTCAGGCGACGCAGAACTCGTTGCCCTCCGGGTCCAGCATCATCACGTAGTCGAGGTTCTCCCCGTCACGCGCCTCACGCACCACCGTCGCCCCGGCGGCCACCAGCTCCGGCACCTTCGCGCCGATCAGCCGTCCCCGCTCCGCCTTGTCCCACGGACCCCGGCCGGCGACTCGAATGTCCAGGTGCAAGCGGTTCTTCACCGTCTTGCCCGACGCCTTCACAAAACCGATCGTCGGGCCCACGCCGGACGGGTCGATGATCGAGGCGTTGTCGGGCTTGTCGAATCCCGGCTCCGGCACGTAACCCAGTGCCAGCGCCCAAAAACCTGCCGTGCGCTCGACGTCTTCGGCGTCGCACACCAGCGTCCAGTAGGCAGCCATGGGTCGACCGTACGGGGCGAAGGCTCGGCGGACGTCTCCTGAAAAGCCTGATCTTGTTGTATTTTCCCGCCTTCTCCCGACTCATCTCACGGAGAGGTGGTGTCCGATGCCCAGAGCGATCCCCTCGCTCGTCCTCGTCGCCGTGGTGGTCGCGGCCTGTGGACGTGCTCCCGAACCCAGCTCCGCCCCGCTCTCCAGCGCGTTGGCGCTGGTCCCGAGCACCGCGACGACCGCGGAAGCCCCCACGACCACCACCGCCGTCCCGGTCTCGAGCGCCACCGCACCACCGACGCACGCCCCCACTTCGGCCGCGACGACGACCGCGAAGCCCCCGGCAAAGACGACAGCAGCACCGCCGCCACCGCCGAAGCCGCCGGATCGGTGGGTGCTCGGCTCCGGGGACCGGCGCAGCATCGAGCAGATGACCGGGCAGCCCTTCGCCGACTTCGCCGTCGACGACTTCTACCGCAAGATCTGCCCCGCGCACGACGCCTGCATCAAGAACGCCTTCCGGGTCGACCCCACCCTGGGCCAGGACGACGTCGACTGCCTGGTCGGCGGCAAGGAGATCCCGGACCCGCTCTTCGAAGGAGGCACGGTCACTTGGGTCGTCAACAACCTGTGCGACCCCGCCTGACCGCGCGCCGCCTGGCCGGGCGGCCGGCGCCCGTCGGCAGCGAGGCGCCGTCGCGAGCGCTGAAGGTGTTCAGCTCCATCCTCGCGCCGACCACCGTGCTGACCGCCCTGCTCTTCTACTTCGGGACGCAGCACGCCAACGCCTTCTGCCGGTGGTTCGGCGTCCACTACTCGGTGCTCGGCCTGTCGGTGTCCGACTACCTGATCCGCGCCAGCGACGGGATGACCGTGCCCATCACCGCGGTCGCCGCCGTCGGGCTCGCCGCGCTCTGGACGCACCGGTTCCTGGAAGCGCGGCTGTCCCCGAAGGCCTGGCAGACGCTGCTGCGCCGGGCCGTGCCGGTGCTCGCCGTGGCCGGTGTCGCGCTGGTGGGCCTCGGCCTGACCGGCCTCGCCGCGCCGGCCCTGCTGTACCGGTTCCCCGGCCTGCCCGGCCTCTGCATCGCCGTCGGGTTCACGTTCTTCCCGCTGGCCGACCGCCTGCACCAGGCCCGCACCGGCCGCCGCGGCTCCCCGACGGCGGCCGTCGTGCAGTGGACGTTCACCTTCGTGCTCGTCACCGTCGGCTCGTTCTGGGCGGTGACGGACTACTCCGCTGCGGTCGGGGAGCTGCGGGCCTACGAGTACGAGGTCGCGCTGCCGAAGATGGCCGAAACCGCGGTGTTCAGCGGCAAGGACCTCGGCGTCCGGACGCGCGGGGTGCGGATCACCCCGTGCGCGCCGGACGCCCAGTACCGCTTCCGCTACGACGGCCTCGTGCTGGTCCTGCAGGCGGGCGGGACGTCGCTGCTGCTGCCCCGCGAGTGGAATCGCGCCGACGGCACGGCGATCCTGCTCCCGTCCTCGGCCGACGTCCGCCTGGAGTTCGCGCCGAACGGCACAACTCGCGACCACATCTGCTGAGCAGCGAACCAACATATGAGCCGCGACGCTAGGAGCAGCGACCCCACTGGCAACCGTGCCGGGCGGGCGGTCGCCGCAGGTGCTCAGCTTCTTTGCACCAGGCACACTTCGATTTACCGGCTTTCACGCATGCGCACATTTCCTACCTCCACGATTCGATCACAGAAGCCGCCTTGCCACTACCTCGCCGGAACAGTTCCCGCCGCCGGAACATTCAGTTCGGGCACCGCCCGCCGATATCCGATGCGGAAGATCTTCCGCATCTGCCGCCCCTCGAAGGAGGTTGCCGCTTTCCAAGGACAGCGCGACAGGCCGACCACGGACAGCGCAACCCACGTCACCAGTACCGGAAGCCAGTACAACGACTTCAGCCACATGAGGAAGAAGAAGATCGGGTTGCGCAGCAGGAACTCGTGCCACGTGACACCCTCCTCCTGCTTGATACCGGTCAGGCCGGCACGTCGGGAATAGACCGCCCAGCTGGCGAAGACGCCTACTAGGTAGGCAAGTCCAAAAAAGGTTGCCGCGTTCATGATTGCCCTCCGAGGCCGATCTGGTGGCACCGAACTTCGGACAAGTCGCCGCGACACCGGTCGCTGTTACGGTTGACGGCGCAAATTTTCTTCCGCCGGTCACCGCGGTCACGAGTCCGCATCGCTTCACTCGTCCCGAAACACCAACCGGTTCCGGATCGATTGATCCACCGAAAGTCGACCGACCAGCACCACGGAAGGAAGAGCGAAATGCCGAGAAACCCCGAGACCGCACCCGAAAAATCCGGCGAACAGAAGCCGAAGGAACGGCGCGATCTGAGCAAGGAACTCGGAAGTGCGGCGCTGAAGAACACCGTCCAGCGAGACGGCAAGCCCCGCCGTTAACGCCGCTCGGCCGGAGCCGCCTGGTCTCTGATCGCATTCTCCGGGCGGCGCCGGCCAGTCGTCACTTGAACGCCGCCGCGGTGCGCGCCACCCAGTCGGCGAACGGACGCGGTGGGCGGCCCAGCACCGCTTCGACGTCGGGACTCACCCGCTGCTCCGCCGCCGTCGGGGTGCCGAGGATGCCCAGCGTCGCGTCCGCGACCTCGGGCGGCATGAAGCCCAGCATGCCCGCACGCGCCTCGTCCCGGGTCAGCGGAACGAACTCGACCGGCTCTCCCACCGCTTCGCCGATGGCCGCCGCTTGCTCGCGCGGGGTCACCGGGGCCGGGCCCGTCAGCTCGTACGTCCGGCCCGCGTGCGAGGCGTCGAGCAACGCCGCGGCCGCCACCGCCGCGATGTCCGCCGGGTCGATCACCGGCAGGGCCACGTCGCCGAACGGGGCGGCGAGCGTCCGGGAGGTCCGCACGCTTTCCGCCCACTGCAACGCGTTCGACGCGAACCCGCCCGGACGCAGGATCGTCCACTGTAAACCCGAGGCGCGCACCGCGTCTTCGAAGAACGCCGGATGCCGTCCGGTTCCGACCCCCTGCGACGACAACAACACGACTCGCGCCCCTGCCGCCTGCTCCAGCACCGGTTCCAAGGGACCTCGGAAGTCGCCCGGCAGCAACAAGAACACCGCCGATGCCCCTTCGAAAGCCGGACGCAGCGTCGCCGCGTCTGACAGATCCCCCGGCACCGGCCCCCGGCGGGACACGGCCCGCACTTCTTCCCCTGCCGCCGTCAAAGCTTCGACCAGCGGTCGTCCGACGTTTCCCGTCGCTCCAGTCACTACGATCATGCGGACGACGCTACATTCCGACATATAGTAGGTACCTAGAGGAAAGTATTGGCTGGAGGCCCCGAACGTGACCGGAACCACACCCGAGCTGGCCTGTCCGATCGCCCCGGTGGTCGACATCGTCTTCAGCCGCTGGACCACCCCGATCCTGTGGACGCTCAAGGAGTACGGGCGGCAGCGGTTCGTGGAGCTGGAGCGCCGCATCGCGACGATCAGCCCGAAGGTGCTCACCCAGCGGCTGCGGCAGCTGGAGCGCGACGGCCTCGTCGTGCGCACCTACCACCCGGAGGTCCCGCCGCGGGTGGAGTACGAGATCAGCGAGCTGGGCCGCAGCCTCGGCCCGCTGTTTGCGTCGTTGTCCGAGTGGTCGGGCAACCTCGAGCACGTCGAAGCGGCGCGGCAGGCCTACGACGCACGCAGTTCGTCGAGTTCGGCCGCCGCCCGCCACTAGGGCGAAACGTCCAGGTAGTCCAGGTTCGCCGGGCCGTCGGCCGTGGTCGCGGTGACGCGGATCGTGTGGGGACCCGCGCCGAGGCCGAGCGTGCGTGTCACCGTGCTCCACGTCGTCCACGCACCCGTCGGCGGGAACGGCACCGCCGCGGCCACCACCGTGCCGTCGACCGCGATGTCCACCGGGCGCGCCGCCGCCGTGCCGTTCGCGTAGCCGAACGTCACCGCCGACGCCGGTCCCGGCACCTGCCACTCGACGTAGCTGCCGGAAGCGTTGGCGCCGTTCGCGAAGCCCGTCCCGGAGAAGCCCGCGTGGTTCGAGTCGATCGTGCCGCCCGCCGAGAGCGTCGCGGACTCGGCTTCGTAGCGCGTCGAGGAGCCGGCGCCGCGGGACACGCGGTACAGCACGGTCGCGTGCGACGGCACCGAAGCGCTGATCGAACCCGAAGTCGTCCGGGTTGCCTTGCTCCACAGGTCTTTCAGCGAGTACGACGACGCGCTGCCGATGCCGGTCGCGGCCGCCGTCGTGCTGATCGTCGCCGTCGAGCCGGTTTCGTTGGACAGCGCCACCGCGCGGTCGCCGTCGGCGAGCACCTTGCTGTAGACGACCAGGCCGCCGCTGGCGCTCAGCACGGTCGCCTGCTTGCCCAGCGGGTCCTGGTCGAGCGCGATCACGTCGGTGTTCTTCAGGATCGAGAAGCTGTCGTCGGACACCTTCCGCAGGTCACTGCCGATCAGCAGCGGCGCCGCCATCATCGCCCAGAGGCTGAAGTGCGTGCGGTACTCGGCCGCCGTCATGCCGCCGTTGCCGACCTCCAGCATGTCCGGGTCGTTCCAGTGGCCGGGGCCGGCGTACTGCGCGAGACCGCGGTTCGTCTGAGCCTTGCCGATCATGCTCGACCACTTGTCGGAGATGTCGCCGGTGGTGCGCCACAGGTTGCCGACCGGCGCGGCCCACGTCCAAGGCTTGTTCTGGCCCCACTCGCAGATCGAGTACGCGATCGGGCGGCCCGACTTCGCGAGCGCGTCCCGCATCGCCTTGTAGCGCTGCTGCGCGTCGACACCCTGGTTGTTGCAGTTGTCGTACTTCAGGTAGTCGACACCCCAGCTCGCGAAGAGGTTCGCGTCGGCCTGCTCGTGGCCGAGCCCGCCGGGGAAGCCCGCGGTGTTGCAGGTCTTCGTGCCGGCGCTGGTGTAGATGCCGAACTTCAGGCCCTTCCCGTGGACGTAGTCGGCGAGCGCCTTGATGCCGTGCGGGAAGCGCGCCGGGTCGGGGACGAGGTTGCCTTTCGAGTCCCGGCTCGGCAGCGCCCAGCAGTCGTCGACGTTGACGTAGGTGTATCCGACGTCTTTGAGCCCCTTGCTCACGAAGATGTCCGCGATGCCCTTGATCATCGTCTCGGTGAAGTCGGCTTTGCACTGCGTGGAGTTCCAGTTGTTGAACCCCATCGGCGGGGTGCGCAGCAGCCCGTTTTCCAGGGCGGACGCGGGGGTCTGGGTCAGGACGGTGCCGCTGGCCGCGAGCGCGAGCGCGGCGGCCGCGACCGCCGTTCGCCGGAGAAAGGACATGCTGGCTCCCTGGTGAAGACATCAGAGGTCTACACCAGTTAGTAAAGAGACCTGCCTAAGCCGGAGTCAAGAGATCATGTATCAGATATGAGATTGGGTTGCCGCTGGCCGGGACGTCACTCCTCCTCGACCTGCCGCGCCGTCGCCATCGCGCGCTCGGTCTCCCAGAACGCCCGCATCGACCGGATCAGCCCGTCCTCGCCGACGCGGTAGACGAACACCCCGTCGGTGTCGACGCGGTAGCCACCCGGCAGGTACGTCGTGATCGTGCCGACGTTGGCGCACTCGTCCCCCGCCGCGTGGGAGTCGCGGATGGTGAACTCGAAGCGCTCGACGTTGCCGATCGTCATGTCCCAGAACGCGCTGATGCCGTCCGGGCCGTGGTGGCCCTTGCCCTCGGCGTCGCACATCGACGGCCCGACCGGGTCCTCGACGACGGCGTCCGGCGCGAACAGCGCCAGCCAGGCGTCCTTATCCCCCGCCGTCACCGCGGTCATCGACGCGAACGCCGCCCGCCGCGCCGCCGGCTGCTCCCGCTCGGTGTCCCAGCTGACCTGCACACCCATGCCCGTCACTCCTCGAACTTCGCGATGATCTCGGCCCCGAACTTGTGGATCGCTTCGAGCTTGGGCTCGACCGGCGCGTCGAACCCGACGCCGTCGAACACCCACGGCATGGTGATGATGTCGGTGACGCCGGCCTCGGCCTGCTCGCGGTAGCCGTCGAGGCCGAACTTGTCGATGCAGACGGCCTGGTACTCGAACGGGTCGTCCGCGCGGCCGCGCTCGGCCAGCAGCTCCTTGATCCGGGCGATGGTGGTGCGCAGCTCCTCGAGCTTCATCATCGCCGACGACCAGCCGTCGGCGACGCGGGCCGCGCGCTTCAGCGCGACTTCGGTGTGGCCGCCGATGTAGAACGGCACCCGCTTCGGCGGCGCCGGGCTCATCTGGATCTTGTCGAAGTCGTAGAACTCGCCGTGGTACTCGACCATGCCGCCGTCGAGGATCAGCCGGAGGACGTCGATGGCCTCGTCGACACGCTTGCCGCGCCGCTCGAACGGGACGCCGCAATACTCGAACTCCTGCGGCAGCCAGCCGACGCCGAGCCCGAGCCCGAAGCGGCCGCCGGTGAGCACCGACGCCGAGCCGACCTGGCGCGCCAGCAGCACGGGGTTGCGCGAGCCGAGCTTCAGCACGGAGGTGTAGAACTCGATGCGGCTGGTGACCGCGCCCATCGCGGCGGTCGCCACGAGCGGGTCCACCCAGGGGGTGTCCGCGGTCCAGAACCGGCTGCCGTCGGGGGTGTACGGGTAGTCCGTGTCCACCGTCTCGGCGTAGAAGAGCGAGTCCGGCAGGGCGATGGAGGCGAAACCGGCCTCTTCGGCGGCCCGGGCGAGCTCGCCCAGCTGATCGAGGGGGTTCATCGCGATCGACAGGGTGAACTTCATAGCGTTGAACTATAACGTGTTCTAGTTTCCTCGGCCAGGTGGAACGGTGTGCCGGATCACTCGCCGGGAACCCTCCGCGTAACGTCCGCGTTGTCCGAATCAAAGGTGACTTCCGGTCACCGAGGCCCGAACTTCTGGGAGTTGGTCCATGGGCACCGCGATCTTCCTGATCGTGCTCGTCGTCGTGATCGTCGGTGGCGGCCTCTACTTCTCGCGGCAGCGCGCCGCGGCCCGGCAGCGGGAGCTCGACGACGCCAAGGCCGACGCGCGGCGGCTCGTCGAGCGGCTCGGCGGTCAGGTCCTCAACATCAGCGGCAACGACACCGCCTCGCAGCAGGCGATGGCCGACGCGGCCGAGCGCTACAACGCGGCCGGCTCGCAGATGGAGCAGGCCCGCACGATCGAGCAGGCCCGGCTGGTCAAGGACACCGCCGTCGAGGGCCTCTACTACGTCCGCGCCGCGCGGGTCGCGATGGGCATGGACCCCGGCCCGCAGCTGCCGGAGGAGGCCGAGCGCGAGCGCGCCGGCAAGGTGACCGAGCGCCGCGACGTCGACGTCGAGGGCCAGCACTACGCCGCTTCGCCCGACGCCGGCCAGGACACGCCGTACTACTACCCCGGCGGCCGTGTGGCCGGCCGGCCGGTGCCGCAGGGCTGGTACAGCGAGCCGTGGTGGAAGCCCGCGCTCGTCGCCGGCGCCTGGGGCCTCGGGTCGATGTTCCTGTTCAGCGCGATGTTCTCCGGCATGGGCGGCATCGCCAGCGCGTCGGCCTGGGAGTCGGGCTACGACGCCGGCCAGCAGGACGCGCTCGAGTCCGGCGACGCGGGCGGCGACGGTGGTGACGGCGGAGGCGACTTCGGCGGCGACGGCGGCGGAGACATGGGCGGCGGCGACTGGGGCGGCGGCGGTTTCGACGGTGGCGGCTTCGATGGTGGCGGTTTCGACGGCGGCGGTTTCGACTTCTGATCACCGGCTGGCATCCTCTGGCGCATGGCGACTGTCCTGATCCCGGTCCCGGCGCGGGATGCCGACCCGTCCGAGGTGGCGGTGAGCCACGCGGTGCTCACCGCCGCCGGGCACACCGTGCGGTTCGCGACGCCGGACGGCGCGCAGGTCACCTGCGACGAGATCATGGTCACCGGCGAGGGCCTCGACCTGTGGAGCCGGGTGCCGGGCCTGCGGAAGTTCACCGCGCTCGGCCGCGTGCTGCGAGCCGACGAAGCCGCGCGTGACGCCCACCGCGCGTTGCTCGAGGATCCGGCGTGGCGGTCGCCGTCACGCTGGGACGAGGTCGAGCTGGAAGACGGCCTGCTGCTGCCCGGCGGGCACCGCGCCCGCGGCATGCGCGAGTACCTCGAAAGCCCCGTGCTGCAGGGCGTCGTCGTCGAAGCGTTCCGCCGGGACCTCCCGGTCGCGGCGATCTGCCACGGCGTCCTGCTCGCCGCGCGCAGCGTCGACCCGGACACCGGCCGCTCGGTCCTGCACGGCCGCACGACGACGGCCCTGACCTGGCAGCTGGAGCGCACGGCCTGGCGGCTCGCGCGGCGGACCCGGTTCTGGGACCCGGACTACTACCGCACCTACCGCGAGGACCCCGGGCAGCCCGAGGGGTACATGTCGGTGCAGCAGGAGGTCACGCGCGCGCTGGCCCCGCCGGCGGACTTCCGCGACACGACCGACCGCGTCCAGGCGAGCGGCCGGGCCCGCGACCGGCTCGACGACGAGCGTCCGGCGTTCGTCGTCGAGGACGGCAACTACGTCTCAGCGCGCTGGCCCGGCGACGTCCACACCTTCGCGAAGGCGTTCGCGAAGCGGCTTCAGGCCGGCTGACAGGTGGGGCACCAGTAGAGGTTCCGGCCCACCAGTTCCGACGTCAGCACCGGCGTCCCGCACACCAGGCACGGCTCGCCGGCGCGGCGGTAGACGTACACCTCGCCACCGTGGCGGTCGACGCGCGCCGCGCGGCCCATCACCTCCGGCAGGTGCTCCGGGCGGACCGTGTCGATGCGGCCGACACGGACGCCGTCGCGCATCAACGTCACCAGGTCGGCCCAGATGTCGTCCCACAGCGCCCGGTCGAGCGCGCGGCCCGGCGTCATCGGGGCGACGCCGTGGCGGAACAGCACCTCGGCGCGGTAGACGTTGCCCACCCCGGCCAGCACGGCCTGGTCCATCAGGAGCGCGGCGACCGAGACCTTCGACTTCGAGATCCGCGCCCACGCCTTTTCCGGCTTCGCGTCGCGGCGCAGCGGGTCGGGGCCGAGACGGCCCTTGATCGCGTCGGCCTGGGCCGGGTCGAGCAGCTCACACGTGTTGGGCCCGCGCAGGTCCGTCCACTGTGTCCGGCCGACGAGCCGCATCCGGACCGCGCCCACCGGCGGCGGCGCCGGAACCTTGCCCTCGCCGAAGATCCCGATCAGGCCCAGGTGGATGTGGACGATCCCGTGCGGGCCGTAGTCGTGGAAGAGGTGCTTGCCGTACGCCTCGGCGCCGACGAGCACCTGACCGTCCAAACGGGACGCTTCGGCGGCGAACCGGCCCTGCGGGCTGCTCACCTCGACCGGCGCGCCGGCGAACCGGCGCTTGTGCAGCCGCGCGAGCCGGTGGAGCGTGTGCCCCTCGGGCATCAGGCCTCCGGCAGCGCCGGCGGCGTCCCGGTGCGCTCGTAGTCCAGCAGCTGCTGGACGCGGCGGGCGTGGCGCTCCTCGGGCGAGACGTCGGTCGCCAGGAACGCCTCGACGATCTCGGTGGCCTGCTCGACGGTGTGCATCCGGGCGCCGACCCCGATCAGCTGGGCGTGGTTGTGCTCGCGGCACAGCTTGGCCGTCTCGACGCTCCAGGCCAGGCCGGCCCGCGCGCCGGGCACCTTGTTCGCCGCGATCTGCTCGCCGTTGCCCGAGCCGCCGACGACGATGCCGAGGCTGCCTTCGTCGGCCACCACGCGCAACGCCGTCTCGACGCAGAACGCCGGGTAGTCGTCGGCCGCGTCGTAGACCCGCGGGCCGATGTCGGTGACCTCGTGGCCCTGCTTCTCCAGGTGAGCCACCAGGTGGTTCTTCAGCTCGAAACCGGCATGGTCGGATCCCAAGTAGACACGCACGGCTGGGAGTCTGCCACCCCGTCCGGTTTCGGGCATGCTCCGGGGGTGGGCATCTGGGAGCAGTCCGGCTACGACGTCCGGCTCGACTGGGGCGGCGAAGGCGTCGCCGCGCTCGGCCGGGAGTGCGCCGTGCTGGTGGTCGTCGACGTCCTTTCCTTCAGCACCACGACGGATCTCGTGGTCGGCCGCGGCGGCCGGGTGCTGCCGGTGCGGTGGCGCGACGAGCGCGGCGTGGCGCAGGCGCGAGCGGCCGGCGCGGTGGTCGCGGGTGAAGGCGCGTTCACCCTCAGGCCGTCTTCTGTGACGGAAATCCCGCCGGGAACACTGCTCGCGCTCCCCTCGCCCAACGGCGCGACGCTCTGCGAAGCCGCCGCGACGACCGGCGCCCACGTGCTGACGGGCTGCCTGCGCAACGCTTCCGCCGTCGCGGTCAAGGCACGGGACCTGGGCGGCCCGATTGGCCTGGTCGCCGCCGGGGAACGCTGGGGCGTGAACATCTTCGGCGACGGCGGCACGTTCGGGCCGCTGCGCCCGTGCGTCGAAGACCAGGTCGGCGCGGGCGCGATCGCCGCCGCGCTGGCCGGGCACGGCCTCTCGCTGTCCCCCGAAGCCGCGCTCGCCGCCCGATCGGTGGACGTCGGCGCGCTGGCGTCCTGCGTCTCCGGCCGGGAGCTGACCGAATCGGGGCACGGCGCCGACGTCACGCTGGCCGCGCGGCTCGACGTGAGCGATGCTGCACCCGTCCTGAGCGAAGGAGTACTGGCATGAGCGGGCACTGGATCGAGGTCGCCGACGGGGTGCACGCGCGCCGGTACGAGGAGCTGGACCTCACCGTCGGGCTGGTGGTGGGCGCCGAGCGCTGCCTGGTCGTCGACACGCGCGGTGACCTCGAGCAGGGCGCCGAGCTGGCCACGGCGGTCCGCGAGCTGACCTCGCTGCCCTGGTCGGTGGTGTACACGCACGCCCACTTCGACCACACCTGGGGCACCGAGCGGTTCACGCCCTGCCCGGTCTGGGCGCACGAAGGCTGCCGCGCCGAGCTGACCGAGTACGCGGAAGACGCCCGCGCGAAGTGGATCGCCTACTACCGGCAAGAAGGCAAGGCGGCGACCGCCGACGCCATCGCGCGCACCACGTTCGTCGTGCCTGACCACCTGTTCACCGACCGGACCGAACTCGACCTGGGCGGCCGGACCGCCGTCCTGCTGCACCCCGGCCGCGCCCACACCGACCACGACGTCGTGGTGCACGTGCCCGACGTCGACGTGCTCTTCGCCGGCGACGTCGTCGAGAACGCCGAACACGGCTTCAGCGCGTTCTCCTTCAGCACCGAATCCGACCTGACCGCCTGGCCGGACACGCTCGACACGCTCCTCGAGCTGAAGCCGCGGGTGATCGTGCCCGGCCACGGCGAGCCCGTCGACGCCGACTTCGTCCGCTACCACCGCCACGGCCTGCACGAGCTGATCGCGCTCAAGGCCGGCGTCGGGCGCGGCGAGACGACCGAGGAGGCCGCCGTGGTAGCTTCGCGCTACCCCGGCGACGTCACCTTGGCCGCTCTCGGGACGCCTTGAAGGCGTCTCAGCCGAAGTTGAGCTCGCCCGAGCGGGTGCGCTTGAGCTCGAAGAAGTCCGGGTAGCTCGCCAGCGCGACGGCGCCGTCGAACACCTTCAGCGCGTCCTCGCCCCGCGGGATCGAGCTCAGCACCGGGCCGAAGAACGCCACGCCGTCGATGTGGATCGTCGGGGTGCCGACGTCCATGCCGACCGGGTCCATGCCCTCGTGGTGGCTCTTCTTCAGGGCCTCGTCGAACTCGGTCTTGTCGGCCGCCTCGTAGAGCTCCGCCGGCGCGCCGATGGCGGCCAGGGCCTCCTTGATCACGGCGTCGCGGTCCTTGTTGCCCTCGTTGTGGTAGCGGGTGCCGAACTCGGTGTAGTAGTCCCGCAGCGCCTTCTCGCCGTTGAGCTGCGACAGCGCGACCGCCACGCGCACCGGGCCCCAGCCCTGCGACAGCAGCTTCTTGTACTCCTCGGGCAGCTCGTCCCGACCTTCGTTCAGGACCGAAAGGCTCATGATCCGGAAGTTCAGGTCGAGGTTGCGGTGCTTCTCGACCTCGAGGATCCAGCGCGACGTGATCCAGGCGAACGGGCAGATCGGGTCGAAGTAGAAATCGACCTTCGTGGGCTGCTGGGCAGCGGTCATCAGGTACTCCTGTGCGAATCAGGTCCGGTCTGGGTGCGGGCACACCCCCACACAGCGGGCCAACACCTCGGGACGCAGGCTTGTTCCCTTATCGCCCGCCACCCCGTCCCCATGATTGGATGCGGGGAGTTGAAAACCGATCCCACGACCAGAGGTGCCTGTGCCCGCCCCCAACCTGACCCGCGACCAAGCCAAGCTGCGCGCGGATCTGCTCGACGTCACCCGCTACGACATCGAGCTCGATCTGACCGACGGCCACGGCGGACCCGGGGAGAAGACCTTCGCGTCGACGACGACCGTCCACTTCTCCAGCGCCAAGGCCGGGCTGGAGACCTGGGTCGACCTCGTCGCCGACCGCGTGCACTCGGCCACCCTGAACGGCGCGGACGTCGACGTCAGCGCGTACGTCGAAGACCGCGGCCTCACGCTGGCCGGCCTGGCCGAGGCGAACGAGCTCACGGTGCGCGCCGACTGCCGGTACATGAACACCGGCGAAGGCCTGCACCGGTTCGTCGACCCGGTCGACGACAGCGTCTACCTGTACACGCAGTTCGAGACGGCCGACGCCAAGCGGATGTTCGCCTGCTTCGACCAGCCCGACCTCAAGTCGGTCTACCGGCTGACGGTGATCGCGCCGGCGGACTGGAAGGTCGTCTCGAACACGATGGCCGAGTCCACCTCCGAGACGCCGGAAGGCGCGGTCCGGACGGTGTTCAAGGAGTCCGAGCGGCTCTCGACCTACCTGGTCGCGCTGATCGCCGGCCCGTACGCCGAGTGGCGCGACGAGTACACCGACGCGCACAAGACGATCCCGCTGGGCATCTACTGCCGCGCGTCGCTGGCCGAGCACATGGACGCCGACCGGCTGTTCACCGAGACCAAGCAGGGCTTCGGCTTCTACCACGAGAAGTTCGGCACGCCCTACCCGTTCTCCAAGTACGACCAGCTCTTCGTGCCGGAGTTCAACGCGGGCGCGATGGAGAACGCCGGCGCGGTGACCTTCCTCGAGGACTACGTCTTCCGCAGCCGCGTCACCCGCTACGCCTACGAGCGGCGCGCCGAGACGCTGCTGCACGAGATGGCGCACATGTGGTTCGGCGACCTGGTCACCATGCGCTGGTGGGACGACCTGTGGCTGAACGAGTCGTTCGCCACCTTCGCGAGCGTGCTGGCCCAGGCCGAGGCGACCGAGTACAAGAACGCGTGGACCAGCTTCGCGAACATCGAGAAGTCGTGGGCCTACCGCCAGGACCAGCTGCCTTCGACGCACCCGATCGCCGCGGACATCGTCGACCTGCACGCGGTCGAGGTGAACTTCGACGGCATCACCTACGCCAAGGGCGCGAGCGTGCTCAAGCAGCTCGTCTCCTACGTCGGGCTCGACCACTTCCTCGACGGCCTGAAGGTGTACTTCGGCAAGCACGCGTGGGGCAACGCCACCCTGGCCGACCTGCTGGGCGCGCTCGAAGAGGCGTCCGGCCGCGACCTGTCGTGGTGGAGCGCGCAGTGGCTCGAGACCACCGGGCTCAACTCGCTGAGCCCGCGCTACGAGGTCGGCGCGGACGGGAAGTTCACGTCGTTCGCCGTCGTGCAGTCCGGCGCGAAGCCGGGCGCCGGTGAGCTGCGCACGCACCGCGTCGCCGTGGGCATCTACGACGAGGACGGCGGCGGCAAGATCGTCCGGACCCACCGCGTCGAGCTGGACGTCGACGGCGAGCGCACCGAGGTCCCGGACCTCGTCGGCCAGGCTGCGGGCAAGCTCGTGCTGGTCAACGACGACGACCTGACCTACTGCACGATGCGCCTCGACCCAACGTCGCTCACGACGCTGATCGACCGCGTCGCCGACATCACCGAGTCGCTGCCGCGGACGCTGTGCTGGTCGGCGGCGTGGGAGATGACCCGCGAGGCCGAGCTGAAGGCCCGCGACTTCGTCACGCTGGTGCAGCGTGGCATCCACACCGAGAGCGAGGTCGGCGTCGTCCAGCGGCTGCTGCTGCAGGCGCAGACCGCGCTGAACTCCTACGCCGAGCAGGAGTGGGCGGCCTCGACCGGCTGGCCGGCGTTCACCGCGCGGCTGCTGGAGCTCGTCCGCGGCGCCGAGCCGGGCTCGGACCACCAGCTGGCGTTCGTCAACTCCCTGGCGGGCTCGGTGCTGGACGAGGCCGCGTTGTCGGTGCTGGCCGGCTGGTTCGACGGCTCGTCGCCGCTTCCCGGTCTCACGGTGGACACGGACCTGCGCTGGCGCCTGCTGCACGCGCTGGTGGCGCACGGCAAGGCGGACGCGACGGAGATCGACGCCGAGCTGGCCCGCGACAACACGGCAACGGGCCGCCGCCAGGCCGAGCGGGCCCGGGCCCTGCGCCCGACGGCCGAGGCCAAGGCCGACGCGTGGCAGCGCGCGGTCCACGACGACGAGCTGCCCAACGCGGTCAGCGACTCGCTCATCTCGGGCTTCTCGCACCCCGGCCAGAAGGCGCTGCTGGGCTCGTACGTGGCCAAGTACTTCGAGGTGATCGACGAGGTGTGGCAGCGGCGCTCCAGCGAGCGCGCGCAGCCGATGGCGATCGGGCTGTACCCGTCGTGGGCGGTGGCCCCGGCCACGGTGACGGCCTCCGACGAGTGGCTGGCGGGCGACCACCCGCAGGCCCTGCGGCGGCTGGTGTCGGAGGGGCGCGCGGGGATCGTCCGGGCGCTCGCGGCCCGGGACTTCGACGCCCAGGCCTGAGTTTCGTTTTGGCGGCGGGCCGTGCTCCGGCACGCCCCGCCGTTCGTTTTGTCGTGGCGGCTGGGTAGGACGCAGCGTCGGAACCGGCCCGGTCCGTTTTTGGCCGGGAGGTGTGCGTCCGGACGTCGTGACCGCGGCTCGCGCGTCGCTAATGACCCATTCGAGACGCCAGACGTCCCCAATGACCCATTCGCGACACCGGAACCGAAGCCACCCGGCAAGAGGCCCCGCTCCCCTCTCCCCCGGACCGACGTGCCCGGACCGCGCATCCGGAAGCCGTGACCGCCACCCACACGTCCCCGATGACCCATTCGCGACACCGGAACCGAAGCCGCACGTAAAAGAGCCCCGCACCTCACTCGAGGTGCGGGGCTCTTTTGTGTCTACGTCAGCGGGGCGCGGGACCCGCCTGGTCGGACAGCATGCGCAGCGCGTTCACCAGGCCGTTGACGAGCCCGCGAACGAGATCGCCCTCCTTGAAGGACGCCACCATGCTGGCCACCGCCAGCTTGGCGCCGCGGTCGGGCAGGCGCTGGTACGCGAGCCGGCCCGTGACGATCTCGATCTTGCGCTCGCCGGGCGAGACCGCGATCAGGACCGCGTTGGCCGGGTCGGCCGTTGTCGCGTGCAGCTTCTCCGCCTCCGTGCGGCTGTCCTCGCCGAGCTCGCCGAGGTACACGCTGAAGTCCAGGCCGGTCTCGCGGCTCGCGAACGTCAGCGCCTCGTCGAGGCGGGCCAGCTGCCGGGTGTTGAACGGGCCGGAGGGCACCTCGGGCTCGTACATCTTGGCCGCGGACCGGCGGCCGCTGCCGGTGATCGCCTCGCCGTAGGCCAGCTCGGTCTCGTCGACCGGCTTGACCAGCTCACCAGTTGCCACGAGCGCCTCCCGCCGCGGTCGGGGCGCCCGCGGGCGCGCTGTTCTCGGCGCCGGCGTGCCGGTGCCCGTCGCCCACCCCGTCGGGGTTGGCGCTCCACCACATGGCCGGAAACTCCCACGCCTGGCCGGACCGGAACCGCGCTGCGCCGCCGGACCTGCGCCGGAGCGTCAGCAGCCCGGCGAGGCCGTAGATGGCCAGCGGGATCACGGCGAAGACCACGATCGTCTCGACAACGTTCACGGCGCTGAGCGTATCGGATGACCTCCACGACCACCGCGCGCGCCGCACTCGACCGTTCGTCGTAAGCCGGGCGCCGTCCGCCGCTTGGCTCGCGGCCGATGGAACGTTGGGGCGAAGACCGTCGGGCCGAAAGGTTGCAACTCAACGTACAGGCGGCCGCACCCGCCGCTGTCGTCTTGTTGTTGCCTTGAAATCCTCGTAGCTTTTTCACCTGTACGGGCCTTGCGCCCCGCTCCCCAGCCCCAGCAGGTAACGCACCGGTCCCAGGAGGCCTTGCCATGAACAGCGTCGACACCCCCGCACAGGCGATCACCGAGACCACCACGTCACTCAGCGACATCGAATTTGTGCCCGGAACGCGTGTGACGGCGGGCACAAGGGTTACCCGGGGTACACGCGTCACTCGCGGTACACGGGTCACGGCGGGAACGCGCGTCACCATGGGCACCCGGGTGACGGCCGGCACGCGGGTCACCCGAGGCACCCGGGTCACCCGGGGCACGCGCGTCACGATGGGCACGCGGGTGACGGCCGGAACGCGCGTCACCTGTGGCACCCGCGTCACGCGGGGCACGCGAGTCACCCGGGGCACGCGCGTCACGATGGGCACCCGCGTCACCTGCCAGAGCGACTACGCGCTCGCTGCCTGACCCCGCACCCCAGGGCCGCACGCACTACCTGAACACGCGCAAGCACCCGGCTCGCCCCGGCCGCCGCAAGGCAGCCGGGGCGCCGTTATGTCCAGGCTCGGAGACTAAGCAGCCGAGCCGAGATAGGGCCGCCAGAGCGGATCGGCCTCTTTGGAATGCGCGAGCAGCCGCCAGTGCGGGCCGTGGGGCGCCCGCGGGACGACGCGCAGCCGCCAGTTGATCTCCGAGAGCAACCGGTCCGCCTTGCGGTGGTTGCACTTGGCGCAGCAGGCGACGCAGTTGGTCCAGCTGTGAGGTCCGCCACGGCTGCGCGGGATGACGTGGTCGATCGTCTCGGCCCGCCCTCCGCAGTACGCGCAGCGGTACCGGTCGCGGTGCATCAGCCCGGCGCGGGTCAGCGGCACCTGGGCCCGGTACGGCACCCGCACGTACGTGCTGAGCCGGATCACCGAGGGCACCGGCAGCGACACCGTCGCGGCGTGCAGCTCGATGCCGCCGGGGTCGCCGTGCACCACTTCGGCCTTGCCACACATCACCAGCACGACCGCGCGGCGCAGGGGCAGCGCGGTCAGCGGCTCGAAAGTGGCGTTGAGCAGGAGCACCCGGCGCCGGCCCCAGGCCGGGGCCGCCGGATCCCGGCCTCTACTACGCTGTCCGGGCGGGCGGGTAACTCCCCCTGGGCGGTTCCCCGGCCCGGCCGGGACGGCGCCGCCGGATGCGGATCCCCCCGGGTAGGCGCGCAGAACCACCTCTGACGTCTCTTCGGCCATGGCTTGGCCGGAGACGCCGCGGGGGCTGGGTTGTCGGTCTGGCACTCGACCACCTCCAGGGGCGTAGGCATAGTCGACCACAGAACTGGTCCCCAGCGCACGTGTGTTACAAGACGTGTCACATCCGCGCGACCCAACATCCACTCGAAGTTGGGAAAACCGACCTGATCGGAAAGGATGATCGAACTCCCGTGTCCCCCCTGCTCACCGCGGCCGGCGGCCAGACGCCTTGCATCACGGACGCCAGCACCCTCTGCTACCAGGTGTTCCAGGCCACGAACAACGAGTGGCTGGCCGGCTCGACCAACTGGCTGCTGACCAAGCCGCTGAAGATCCTGATGATCGTCGTGATCGCGTTCGTCGTACGGCTGATGATCAGACGGCTGATCAACCGCGTCACGACGCTGCCCCGCTCCGGCGGCAAGCTCCCCGCGCTGCTGCGGCCCCTGCGCGAGCGCGCCCCCGAGGTGCTCGGCTCCGCCGTGATCGAACGCCGCCGCCAGCGCGCCCAGACCATCGGCTCGGTGCTGAAGTCGATGGCGACGTTCCTGGTCTACGGCCTCGCCTTCATCCTCGTGCTGGGCGAGCTGGGCCTGAACCTCGGCCCGATCATCGCCTCGGCCGGCATCATCGGCGTCGCGATCGGGTTCGGCGCGCAGAACCTGGTGAAGGACTTCCTGTCCGGCATCTTCATGATGGTCGAGGACCAGTACGGCGTCGGCGACGTCGTCGACATCGGCGAGGCCACCGGCACCGTCGAGGCCGTGGGCCTGCGGATCACCACGCTGCGCGACCTCAAGGGCACGGTCTGGTACGTCCGCAACGGCGAGGTGCTGCGCGTCGGCAACTCGAGCCAGGGCTTCGCGGTCGCGGTGGTCGACGTCCCGCTCGGCTACACCGCCGACGTCGAGCGCGCGTCCACTGTGCTCATGGCCGCCGCCTCGGCGGCCACCGAGAGCGAGACGCTGCAGGCGAACGTCCTCGAGCCGCCGGAGATGCTCGGTGTGGAGAGCGTCACGCCGGAAGGCATCCAGCTGCGCCTGACGGTGAAGGTGCGCCCGGGCAAGCAGTGGGCGGTCCAGCGGGCCCTGCGCGGCCAGCTGCTGGCCGCGCTCGAGGAAGCCGGCTTCGAGCCGCCGCTGGGCCGGCTGTTCCCGAACTCCGCCACCGCCCTCGAGAAGTGACGTCAGCCTGAGAAGTACTCGCGGCGCCCCGCGAGCCGGGCGGGCCGGTCCCGCTCGGCGTCCGGGTCCTCCGCCAGGTGCTCCCGGAAGTACTCCAGCACCTCGTCCCGGTCGGCGCGGTCACTGCGCTCGACGTGCTCGAGAGTCGCGGCCACACCGGCGGGGAACAGCAGGAAGGCGTCGACGCCGGAAAACGTGTCGAAGCTCGTGGTCTTCGCTTCCCAGATGAGCCAGACGTCTTCGGCGTGGCCGCACTCGCCGAGCAGCAGGACCGCCAGGCCGAGGCTGTCGTCGAAGCCCCAGCCGTCCTCGTGGAGGCGGATCTCCTGCTCCAGGAGGTACCGGAGGAACCCGGCGTCGGAATCACGGCGGTCCCGCAGCAGCAGGTGGAGCACGGCTTCCCGCGCCGCGTGGTGGGCGTCGCCGGGCAGGCCGTCCTCGTCGAGGGTCCCGGCGAAAGCGAGCTCGCTCCACCGTTGCGGGTCGGCGCGCCAGCCGTCGAGTCCGGTGGTCACGGTCCGAGACCCTAACCCCGCGCCGTTACGCTGGGAAACGGGTTTGCGACCATCCGGAAACGTTCGGTCCCCGGCGTCGGAACCCCGCACCCGAAGGGCAAAATGGAAGGCGTGTCTGCAGTGAGCGAACCGGCGAACCTCTACGAAGCGGTGGGCGGCGAACCCACGTTCCGCCGGATCGTCGGGCGGTTCTACGAGGAGGTGGCGCGGGACGAGATCCTGCGCCCGCTCTACCCCGAGGAGGACCTCGGCCCGGCCGAGGAGCGGTTCCGGCTGTTCCTCATGCAGTACTGGGGCGGCCCCCACACCTACTCCGACCAGCGCGGGCACCCGCGGCTGCGGATGCGGCACGCGCCGTTCAAGATCGGGCCGATCGAGCGGGACGCCTGGCTGCGCTGCATCCGGATCGCCGTCGACGAAGAGAACCTCGACGAGCCCTACCGGCAGCAGCTGTGGGCGTACCTCGAGATGGCCGCCCACAGCATGATGAACAGCTTCGTCTGATGAGAGCCGGGCCCGACTGGTGGCGGGATGCCGTGTTCTACCAGGTCTACGTGCGCTCGTTCGCCGACTCGGACGGCGACGGCGTCGGAGACCTGGAAGGCATCCACTCCCGGCTCGGTTACCTGGAGCTGCTGGGCGTCGACGCGCTGTGGCTGACGCCGTTCTACCGCTCCCCGATGGCCGACCACGGCTACGACATCGCCGACCCGCGCGACGTCGACCCGATGTTCGGCACCCTCGGCGACTTCGACGTGCTGCTGACCGAGGCGCACAAGCGCGGCATCAAGGTCACCGTGGACGTCGTCCCCAACCACACCAGCAACCAGCACGCCTGGTTCAAGTCGGCGATGGCGGCCGCGCCGGGCAGCCGGGAGCGCGAGCGGTACGTCTTCCGCGACGGCGTCGGCCCGAAGGGCGAGGACCCGCCCAACAACTGGGTCAGCGCATTCGGCGGCCCGGCCTGGACCCGCGTGCCCGACGGCCAGTGGTACCTGCACCTGTTCGCGCCGCAGCAGCCGGACCTGAACTGGGCCAACCCCGAGGTCGCCGCCGACCTGGAGCGCACGCTGCGGTTCTGGCTCGAACGCGGCGTCGACGGCTTCCGGATCGACGTCGCGCACGGCATGGCCAAGCCGCCCGGCCTGCCGGACATGGACCCGCGCGCGAACGCGCTGGGGCCGAGCCACTACTACGACCCGCGGTGGGACCACGACGGCGTCCACGAGATCCACCAGATGATCCGCAAGGTGCTCGACGAGTTCCCGGACGCGATGGCCGTCGGCGAGATCTGGGTGACCGACGAGGAGCGGCTCTCCCGCTACCTGCGGCCCGACGAGCTGCACCTGGCGTTCAACTTCCGGCTGGTGCTGACCCACTTCGACGCCGATGCGATGCGCACGGCCATCGAGCGGTCCCTGGCGGTGCCGGCTCGCACCGGGGCGCCCGCGACCTGGACGCTGGGCAACCACGACGTCTGGCGCCAGGTCAGCCGCTACGGCGGCGGGCCCACCGGAGTCCGGCGCGCCCGGGCGATGGCGCTGGTCGAGCTGGCCCTGCCCGGCGCGGTCTACCTGTTCAACGGCGAAGAGCTCGGCCTGGCCAACGTGGACATCCCGGTCGCCGAGATGGCCGACCCGCGCGCGAAGACGAGCGGCGCCGAGTTCGGCCGCGACGTCTCCCGCGTCCCCCTGCCCTGGGAGGGCGACCTGCCGCCGTTCGGGTTCTCCCGCAACCCGCGCACGTGGCTGCCGATGCCGGCCGAGTGGGCCGGGCTGACGGTGGAAAAGCAGATCGAGGACGAGGACTCGACGCTTTCGCTGTACCGCCAGGCGATCGAGCTGCGCAAGACGCATCCGGCGTTCGGCGGGGAAGAGCTGGAGTGGTACGGCGCGCCGGCGGGGTGTTTCGCGTTCCGCCGCAAGGGCGGCGGGCTCGTGTGCGCGCTGAACACGTCGGCGAGCCCGATCGCGCTGCCGCCGGGCGAGGTGCTGCTGGCCAGCAGCCCGCTGGTGAACGGCAAGCTCCCGGCCGACGCGGCGGCCTGGCTGGTCTAGAGCGGGACCCACCGGCCGGGCTTGACGACTTCGGCCGCCTCCGGCGCCGTGCCGCGCGCGATCTGGTTGACCCGCTGGTGCGACAGGCCGACCAGGTCGGCGATCGCCCGCTGCGGGATCTGGCCGTTCAGCGTGGCGACCAGGCGGGCGCGGACGCCTTCACGCCACCGCGTCACCTCTTCGGCGAGCCGGTCCGCCTCCTGGTACTGCAGGACTAGGTCGGTCGCGTCCGCGTCGTCGAACTCGTAGCGCCAGCGGAGGTGGAACCGCTCGGCCGGGAGACCCGTCAGGTTCGCGACCGTCTTCCGCATGCCGGGCTCGACGTCGGCGAACTGCTTGAACTCACCCTCGGCACCGTCGAGGCCGTCGGTCACCTTCGCCGTCCACAGACCGGCTTCGCGGGTCACGGCCACGGTGAACGCCGGGAACCTCATCAACTGGCTCACCTCCGGGAAGGCGCGGACCGTAACCAATCGGTCCCGAGGCTGTCAACCGCCCTGGTCGCCCGAGCCGTCGTCGAAGGCGCCGCTCGCCAGCCACGCCACGAGGGCCGCGGCCTGGAGGTAGGGCGCCGCTTGGGCGGCCGCCCGGCCCGCCGCTCGCGTGCGGCCCCACCTCTCAGGTCTTCCGGCGCGCTCCGGCGCCTGCTCACCCGGTGGGCGGTCACGCCGCCACGGCGTCTCCGAAGTGCGGACCTCGTCGAGGAAGTCCGCGGTCGGGTCGTCGTCCGGGGTCATGCCTCCAGCGTGCCACCGACCACCGGTGCACGCCCGAGCCACAAGGATTCCGTAATCAGAACAGCAGCGGCAGCAGCGCGTGGCGGCGCCGGACGATCGCGCCGTAGCGGGCGTCCAGGCGCATCCACGAGTCCGTCGCCGTCACGCGGACGACGTCACCCTCGACGTCCGAATCCACAAAACCCATGCCCGACATCGCGAAGAGGCAGCGCATCTGGACCTTGATCTCGACCGAACCGCCGGTCACCGTCAGCACCGCCTGGTCCATCAGCGACGCCGGCGGGGTGCCGTGCGGGCCGGCGTTGTCCCTGGCCAGCGTCACGCCGCGGTCGGCGAGGTCCGCGACGACGGCTGCGGGGAGCTCGTCGACCAGCTGCCAGCGGCCGGGCGCCGGCAGCTCGCCGTGCCACAGCAGGTCGCGCGCCGGGCCCGGGTCCATCCGCGGCCCGCCCGCCACCGTCAGCGCGGCGAGCAGCTCGTTGCCGGACACCGTGACGTCGCCGGGGGTGACGTCCCCGGCCACCGCGCGGGTGGCCAGGCACTCGAACGGCGTCGCCGTCCAGGCCTCGACAACGCCGTCACCGCGCCGGCGCAGCCGGACGGCCGTATTGCCGTCCAGCCGGACCGCGCGGGCGACAAACGCACCGAGGGTCTCCCGGTCCGCCGCGTCCGGCACGAACAACTCAGGCATCCGCGAACCCCTGCTTCAGAAACTCCGACTCGGGCGGGCTGAGCCTACGCGGCCGCAGCGCGACCGTGTCGTACGGCGCCAGCACCGTCTCCGCCGTCACCGCCACCGGATCCGCGGCGTCCGGCCCGGTGTGCACGCGGTAGGACAGCGTGAAGCTCGCCGCCCGCAGCTCGGTCAGGTCGATGTCGACGCGCAGCTGCTGCCCGGTCACCACGATCGGCGCCTTGTAACCGACCGCCAGCCGGACCACGACGATGCCCTTCGGCAGCTGCTCGACGCCTGCCTTCACCGCCCCCTCGAACAGCAGCGGGATCCGCGCCTCTTCGAGCAGCGTCACCATCTTCGCGTGGTTGATGTGGCCGTAGACGTCCATGTCCGTCCAGCGCGGACGGACCAGCGAAACGTAGGTCACCGCACCGTGCTCCGGATCTGGCGCGCGGCCACCGAGAGCGTCGCCAGGTCGAGCCGGCCGGACTTGTGGATCTCGTCCAGCGCGACGCGCGCCCGCTGCAGCCGCGAGGAGTTCGTCTTCTCCCACTGGGCGATCTTGGCGTCGCCGGACGTCCCGGGATCGCTGTGCCGCAACGCGTCCAGCGTGATCGCCCGCAGCGAGCCGTAGACGTCGTCGCGCAGCGAAAGCCGGGCGAGCGCGTGCCAGCGGTTGCCGCGTTCGAGCGCGCTGATCTCGGTCAGCATCTTGTCGACGTCCAGGTGGTCCGAAAGCGCGTAGTACAGCTCCGCGGTTTCGGCCGGGCTGTGCGTCGCGTCCACGCCGATCTGCTGCTCGGCGAGCTCGGCCACCTCGGTGACGTCGAGCAGGCCGTAGGTGTGCAGCAGCAAGGAAACCCGGCGGGCGAGCCCCGGCGGGACGTTGCCCGCGATCAGCTCGTCGACGTGCGTCTGCACCGACTCCGCCTCGCGGCCGCGCAGCAGGTCGCCGATCTTCGGGACGAGCTCGCCGAGCACCCGGCCGAAGCGGTTGATCTCCGCCAGCGGCGCGAGCGGCTGCGGCCGGTTGGTGAGGAACCAGCGCGCGGCCCGGTCGAGCAGCCGCCGTGTCTCCAGCACCATCTCGTCGGCGACGTCGGTGTGCACGACGTTGTCCAGCGCGTCGATCTCCGCCCACAGCGCGGGCAGGTCGAACACGCGCGTCACCACCGCGTACGCGCGCACCGCGTCGGTCGCGGTCGCGTTCATCTCCTCCATCAGCCGGTAGACGAAGGAGATGCCCCCGCCGTCGACAACCTCGTTGGCGATGAGCGTGGTGATGATCTGGCGGCGCAGCGGGTGCTCGCCGATCGCGGGGGCGAACCGTTCGCGCAGCGGCTTCGGGAAGTACTCGGGCAGCCGGCCGGCGAACACCTGCGAGTCGGGCAGGTCACTGGCCAGCAGCTCGTCCTTCAGCTCCAGCTTGACGTGCGCGAGCAGGGTCGCGAGCTCCGGCGAGGTCAGGCCCTTGCCCGCCTTCTCCAGCTCGCGGAACTCCGAGTTGCTCGGCAGCGCCTCGAGCTTGCGGTCGAACGCGCCCGCGGACACCAGCGCCTGGACCTGCCGCGCGTGCACCGACAGCATCGGCGCGGCGTGCGCCCGGCTGACGCCGAGCACCGCGTTCTGCCGGTAGTTGTCGTCGAGCACGAGCGCGCCGACCTCGTCGGTCATCTCCACCAGCAGCTCGTTGCGCTGGGCCTCCTCGAGCTTCCCGGTCTGCACCAGGTGGTCGAGCAGGATCTTGATGTTGACCTCGTGGTCGGAGCAGTCGACGCCGGCCGAGTTGTCGAGCGCGTCGGTGTTGATCTTGCCGCCGGCGCGGGCGAACTCGATCCGGCCCAGCTGGGTCAGGCCGAGGTTGCCGCCCTCGCCGAACACCTTGACGCGCAGCTGCTTGCCGTCGACGCGGATGGCGTCGTTGGCCTTGTCCCCCGCCGCCGCGTGGGTCTCGGACTCCGCCTTGACGTAGGTGCCGATGCCGCCGTTCCAGAGCAGTTCCACCGGCGCCAGCAGGATCGCCTGGATGAGGTCCATCGGCGCGAGCGCGGTGACGTTCTCGTCGAGGCCGAGGGCGGCGCGGACCTGCGGGCTGATCGGGATCGACTTCGCCGACCGCGGGTAGATCCCGCCGCCTTCGCTGATCAGCGAGCGGTCGTAGTCGTCCCACGAGCTGCGCGGCAGGTCGAACAGCCGGCGGCGCTCGGCGAACGTCGCCGCGGCATCCGGGTCCGGGTCGAGGAACACGTGCATGTGGTTGAACGCCGCGACCAGCCGGATGTGCTCGGACAGCAGCATGCCGTTCCCGAAGACGTCACCCATCATGTCGCCGATGCCGACGACGGTGAAGTCCTCGGTCTGGGTGTCCTTGCCCAGCTCGCGGAAGTGCCGCTTGACGCTCTCCCAGGCACCCTTCGCCGTGATGCCCATGGCCTTGTGGTCGTAGCCGACCGAGCCACCGGAGGCGAAGGCGTCCCCGAGCCAGAAGCCGTACTTCGCCGACATCTCGTTGGCGATGTCGGAGAACTTCGCGGTGCCCTTGTCCGCCGCGACGACCAGGTACGAGTCGTCCGCGTCGTGCCGGACGACACCCGGCGCGGGCACGGTCTTGCCCTCGATCCGGTTGTCGGTCAGGTCGAGCAGGCCGGCGATGAACATGCGGTAGCAGGCGATGCCCTCGTTCAGCTGGGCGTCGCGGTCGATGCTCGCGTCCCCGGTCGCGACCGGCGGGCGCTTCACGACGAAGCCGCCCTTCGCGCCGACCGGCACGATCACGGCGTTCTTCACCGCCTGCGCCTTGACCAGGCCGAGGATCTCGGTGCGGAAGTCCTCCCGCCGGTCCGACCAGCGCAGACCACCGCGTGCGACCTCGCCGAAGCGCAGGTGCACACCCTCGACACGCGGCGAGTAGACGAAGATCTCGAACCGCGGGCGCGGCTCGGGCAGGTCGGGCACCCCGGCCGGGTCGAGCTTGATCGCCAGGTAGCTCCGCGGGTTCCCGTCGAAGTCCGTGACGTGGTAGTTCGTCCGCAGCGTGGCCCGGATGACGGCCATCAGCCGGCGCAGGATGCGGTCTTCGTCGAGGCTGGTGACCTCGTCGATCATCGCGCTCAGCTCGCTTGCCAGCGCTTCGGTGGCGGCTTCGCGGTCGGTCTCGCCCAGCTGCGGGTCGAAGCGGGCCTCGAACAGCCGCAGCAGCTTCGTCGCGACCTGCGTGTGGTTCAGCAGCGTGTTCTGGATGTAGTCCTGGGAGAACGCGCTCCCGGCCTGGCGCAGGTACCGCGAGTACGCGCGCAGCACGGCGGCCTGGCGCCAGGTGAGCCCGGCCCGCAGGACCAGGCCGTTGAGCCCGTCGACCTCGGCGTCGCCCCGCCAGGCGGCCTGGAAGGCGTCCTGGAAGCGGTCGCGCAGCTCGCTGACGGCGGCCTCGCTCGCCTCGCCGAGCATCTTCTGGTTGATGCGCAGGCCGAAGTCGTAGATCCAGCACGGGCCGCCGTCTTCGCGGTGCAGCTCGTACGGCCGCTCGTCGACCACCTCGACGCCCATCGCCTGCAGCACCGGGAGCACCTTCGACAGCGTCACGCCCTCACCTCGGAGGTAGAGCTTGAACCGCCGCTCGCCGGGCTCGGCGTCGCCGGGCAGGTAGAACGACAGCGCGAGGTCACCCTCGTCGCTGAGGGAGTCCAGCGCCCGGAGGTCGGCGAGCGCCTCACCGGCGGAGAAGTCCTCCTTGTAGCCCTCGGGGAAGACGCTCGCGTAGCGCTGCCCCTGCTCGGTCGCCGACTCCTCGCCGAGGACACCGACGGCCACCCCGCCGTCCGAGCGCTCCCGGCGTTCGTCGAGGACCGCCTCGACCATCCGGTCGTCCCAGCTGCGCACGGCGTTGTTCAGCCGCTCCTGGATCCGCTGCGTGTCCGGCTCGAGCCGGCGCGCGGGATCGGTGTGGACCATGAAGTGCACCTGCGCCAGGACGGTCTCGCCGATCCGCGCGCTGTATTCGAGCTGGGTGCCTTCGAGCTCTTCGAGCAGGACCTCCTGCATCGCCAGCCGCGACCGCGTCGTGTAGCGGTCCTGCGGGAGGTAGACGAGGCAGGAGTAGAAGCGGCCGTACGGGTCGCGGCGCAGGAACAGCCGCAGCCGGCGGCGGTCCGACAGCGTGATCGCGCCGGTCGTCGTCGAGTACAGCGAGTCGGTGTCGGCGGAGAACAGGTCGGCGCGCGGCCAGTTCTGCAGGACCTCGAGCATCCGCTGGCCGGAGAAGGACTCCATCGGGAACCCGGCGCGGTGGATGACCTCGCGGACCCGCTTGCACACCACCGGGATGTCGAGCACGTTCTCGTGCAGCGCGGTGGTGGTGAACATGCCGAGGAAGCGGTGTTCGCCGGTGACGGTGCCTTCGGCGTCGAAGGTCTTCACCCCGACGTAGTACGGGTAAACCGGCCGGTGCACGGTCGACGGCGCGCTGGCCTGGGTCAGCACCAGCAGCGTCGGCGAGAGCGCGGACGCGGCGGTGTCCGGGCCCGCGGTGAGGCCGCGGGCGGCGAGGCTGTCCTGGCGCAGCACGCCCAGGCCGGAGGCCAGGACCGCGCGCAACGCGGGGTCGTCGGCGTCCGGGTGCGGGTTGTCGATCAGCTCGTAACGGCGGTAGCCGAGGAAGGTGAAGTGCCCGTCGGCCAGCCAGCGCAGCAGCCGGGCGCCCTCGGCGACCTCGGCCTGCGGCAGCTGCGGCGGGTGCGTCTCCAGCTCTTCGGCGAGCTGGCAGGCGGTCTGGGCCATCTTGTCGGCGTCTTCGACGACCTCGCGGACGTCGCCCAGCACGCTGGAGAGCCGGTTGTCGAGCTCGCGGGCGCGGTTCGGGTCGGTGACGAAGTCGATCTCGATGTACATCCACGACTCGGCGGCCGAGTTCGCCGGCGGCGCGGCCGGGTCGGCGTCCGGGTGGACTTCCTGCAGCTCACCGGTGAGATCGCGGGTGACGACGACGATCGGGTGGACGATCCGCTGCACCTGCACGCCGTCCCGGGCGAACTCGGCGGCAATCGAGTCGACCAGGTAGGGCATGTCGTCGGTGACCACCTGCACGACGGTGGCTTCGCGCGCCCAGCCGTCTTCGGCGACGGTGGGGTTCAGCAGCCGCACGGCCGGGCGGCCGGGCATCCGGTGCTTGGCGAGCTGCAGCTGCGAGCGGACGGCGCCGACCAGGTTGACGGGCTCGTCGCCGACGATCTCTTCGGCCGGGATGTGCCGGTAGTAGAGCCGGATGAGCTCCCCGATCTCCGGCGCCAGGCCGGCGGCGGCGTCGATCAGGTCGTCCCTGATCTGCTCCGGGCTGGCCGGGGAGCGCTGGCCGAACTCGGGTTCGGTTTCGGCTCCGGTTCCGGGTAGGGACGAGACTCCGGTCGAGCTCATTTGAGGCAACTCTCCAGTATGCGTGAGGTGGCACCGTGCCGGTTCGGCTCTGAACCGGACCACCCCACACTAATGCGCCGCGCCCACTGATCACACGAAGACCCGGGGGGTTGGTTCGCAGGGAAAACCCCTACCCGGCCTGCGAATTCGCGTGATCGGTCAAGCTACTGACGGGTTGTGTCCGGCCCGGGCGCGCGGCGCTGACCAGCCGCGCTCAAGGGCCGTCACCGGCCACGGAGCCATCATGATCGGTTCAGCTGGAGGTGTTGCGGGGAGGCCGACGCCGTTCGGCGAACGGTGACGGCCGGTCGGCGACCCCGCAAGTGCGACCGATCCCACTGCGACGCGCCCGGGGTGATTCGGCGACGGGCTGGGGTGGTTCGGCGACCGAGAGGGGTGCGGCGGGGGTGAACCCCGGCAAAACCGGCGATTCGGCGAGTGTGGCGCAGGACCCGCGCGGCGGCATGACTGCGGTATCGCCGAGGGCGGCGGCGTGGGGCCGCCCGCGGCGCAGCCGCAGGCCAACCGCCCAAGCCCGCTGCAGCGCAAAACTGGCACCACGCCAGTCATCGCGAACCGCAGCAGCGCGAGGCCGCCGGATCAGTCGCCGGAGCCGTGGCGGCGGGAGTCCGAAACCTCCGCGCCGTGACCGTTGCGGCCGTGGCCGTTGCGGCGGCCCGTGTCCTGCGACCCCAGCTTCTTGACGAGCGCGGCCGCACTGGCCGTGCCCGCCTGGTGCTCGGCGAGCGCGCGGGCGAGGAGGTCGGCGAGCCCGGCGTCCGGCGGCGGCTCGTCCTCCGCGATGGCGCGGGCGTAGCTCTCCGGGAACGGCGCGGTCGCCGGCGTCCAGTGGCCGAAGTCCTCCATCGGCTCCAGCGACGGCGGCATCCGCAGCCGCGGCAACCAGGGCTCGACCTCGTCGCGGTAGTCCGGCGCCGACGGCGGCTCGTCCTCGGGCCGCGGCGGCGGGGCGAGCTCCGGCTCGGGCCGCGACGGCTCCTCGGCACGCGCTTCGGCATCCTCCGCCCGCCGGCGGCCGCCCCCGGCGCCGCCACCCGAGGAAGAGATGCCCAGCCGGTCGAGCACCGACCGCGCGGCTTCGGAGCCGTGCTCGGCATCGTGCCGCGTCGACGGCTGCGGCTCACGACGTCCACCGGGCTCCCACGGCTCCCGCTCGGCGGCCGGCTCGGGCGCGAGCGGCAGGGCGGGCGTGACGCGCGTGGGCGCCGACTCCCGTTCGGCTTCGGTCTCCTTCAGCCGCGCCTCCGCGAGGGCGGCCCAGGAGAACTTGGTCTTCCCGCCGTCGACGGGCGTGGGCGCCTCGGGGGTGCGTTCCGGACGCACCTCGACCGGCTCGGACCGGAAGTCCGGCTCCGGCGACGCGGACCGCACCTCGACCGGTTCCGCCGAAAAGTCCGGCTTCGCACGCCGCCCCGGCGCCGCGGGCCGCGACTCGGCCGGCTCCGCCCGGAACTCCGGTTCCCTACGCTGTCCCGGCGACGCCTCGGCCGCTTCCGGCCGATTCCCCGATCCGGCGGACCGCACCTCGGGCTCCGGCTCGGCACGCTTCCCAGTCGACGCAGACCGCACCGGCTCCGGCGCTGCGGGCCGCGCCTCTGACCGCACCTCGACCGGCTCCGCCCGCCGCTCCGGCGCGGGTCGCACCTCGACCGGCTCGGCCCGGAACTCCGGCTCCGCCCGCCCCACCGGCCCGGACCGCACCTCGATCGGCTCGGGACGGGCCGCCGGGCGCTCCGGACGTCGCTCGACGACCACCGGTTCCGGCCGCAGCCGCGGTTCGGGCCGCCGGGCCGGCGCGGGTTCGTCGCGCACCGCGGGCATCAGCGTCGTCTCGGCCGCGTCCGCGGTCACCTTGGGCCGCTCGAACGACCACGCGGGCGCCGGCTGCCGGGGCGCCGGGTTCTCCTCGCGGCCGAACGACCACGTGGGCGTCCGCGGCTCGGCGGGCTGCGGGGTGGGAGGAGCTGCCGGCGGCGAAACCGGCTCGGCCGCGACCACCGGCACCGCCCGTGACGGGACCGCCTTCAGCACCTCGTCGAGATCGACCGAAGCGGGCTCACCCGAGCCGAACTCGCCGGCCAGGACGTTGCACGCCTGCCGCCGCGCTCGCGCGTGCAGCTGCTCGGCCGCCCGCGAGCGGTACAGGCACGCGATGGCTTCTTCGGGCTGCCCGAACCGCTCCTGCAGCTGCGCCAGCTCCAGCCACAACCGGGCGGTGACGGCGGACATGCCGTGCCGGTCGGTGCTCGCCACGGCTTCGCGGACGAGCTCGATCGCCGCCTCGCCGGCGCCGGCGGGCAGCATGATCCGCGTCGCGACGGCCAGCCGCAGCCAGCCCGCCGGCGCGATGCCCGCCGCTCGCACGGGTTCGGCCAGCACCGGCTCGGCGATCTCGTACGCCATTTCGGTGTCGCCGCGGTCGAGCAGCGTGCTCACCAGCAGCAGCACGAGCCGGATCCGGACGAGGCCGCCGTCGTCGGCCGGGTTGTCGAGCTTCTCCAGGAAGCCGAGCCCGGTCCGCGCCGCGTCGGCCGCCGCCGTCAGGTCGCCGTGGCGACGCCGGTGGGCCGCCGTGCCGACGCGCAGCAGCGCCCGCACCAGCAGCTGGGTGTCGGCGCCGAGGGACTCGTCACCGAGGACCAGCTTGTCCGCCTCGACGAGCGCCCGGTCCAGCTCGGTTTTCCGGCCCAGCAGACCGAGGCAGCCGACCAGGTGGGTCAGCGCCGCGGCGCGGTGGACCGGCGACACGACCGGGTCGGTCAGCACCGGCCGCAACGCGGCGAGCCCGGTCAGCGGCACGCCCAGGCCGCGGGCGCAGACGGCGAGGTCGATGCGCAGGCGGGCGGCGATGTCGCCGTACCCGGCGTGCTCGGCCGCGCGCAACGCCGCGACCGCGCGCCCGACCGTGCCCGGCCGGTCGCCGAGCCGGACGCGCGCGGACACGACCAGGCTCTCGGCCCGGATCCACTGCTCGTCGGCGCCGGCGGCTTCGGACAGCGCGGCGGCGCGCTCCCCGAGCACGAGCGCGAGCTCGGGCGCCCGCAGGTGCAGGGCGTCCGCCCGCTCGATCAGCCGGCCGACTGCGGAGAGGGTTCCCCCGGCATTGGCGGAGCGCCCGCTCTCCTCCCGGGAGAACGGGCCCGTCCGGTGCGCTTTGCTGGCTTCCACGGGGAAACCCGCCCCCTCAGTCGCGGGTCAGCTTGCGGTGGGTGACACGGTGCGGGCGGGCGGCCTCGGCGCCCATCCGCTCCACCTTGTTCTTCTCGTACCCTTCGAAGTTGCCCTCGAACCAGAACCACTGCGCGGGGTTCTCGTCGGTGCCTTCCCAGGCCAGGATGTGCGTCGCGACCCGGTCGAGGAACCACCGGTCGTGGGAGATCACGACGGCGCAGCCGGGGAACTGCTCCAGCGCGTTCTCCAGCGAGCCCAGCGTCTCGACGTCCAGGTCGTTCGTCGGCTCGTCGAGCAGGATCAGGTTTCCGCCCAGCTTGAGCGTCAGCGCCAGGTTGAGCCGGTTGCGCTCACCACCGGAGAGCACGCCCGCCGGCTTCTGCTGGTCCGGGCCCTTGAAGCCGAACGCGCTGACGTAGGCGCGCGACGGCATTTCGGTCTGCCCGACGTGGATGTAGTCCAGCTCGTCGGAGACGACCTGCCAGACCGTCTTCTTCGGGTCGATCCCGCCGCGGTTCTGGTCCACATAGGACAGTTTGACCGTCTCGCCGATCTTGACGACGCCGTCGTCCGGCTCCTCGAGCCCCACGATCGTCTTGAACAGCGTGGTCTTGCCGACGCCGTTCGGGCCGATCACGCCGACGATACCGTTGCGCGGCAGGTCGAACGACAGGCCGTCGATGAGGACGCGGTCGTCGAAGCCCTTCTTGAGCTTCTCGACCTCGACCACGACGTTGCCCAGCCGCGGGCCCGGCGGGATCTGGATCTCTTCGAAGTCGAGCTTGCGGTGCTTGTCCGCCTCCGCCGCCATCTCCTCGTAGCGGTCGAGCCGCGACCGGGACTTGGTCTGGCGCGCCTTGGCGTTGGACCGCACCCACTCGAGCTCGGTCTTCAGCCGCTTGGCGAGCTTCGCGTCCTTCTTGCCCTGGACCTCGAGGCGCTCGCGCTTCTTCTCCAGGTACGTCGAGTAGTTGCCCTCGTAGCCGACGACGCGGCCGCGGTCCAGCTCCATGATCCACTGGGCCACGTTGTCGAGGAAATACCGGTCGTGGGTCACGGCCAGGACGGCGCCGGCGTAGCGGGAGAGGAACTGCTCCAGCCACAGGACACTCTCGGCGTCCAGGTGGTTGGTGGGCTCGTCGAGCAGCAGCAGGTCCGGCGCGGACAGCAGCAGCTTGCACAGCGCGACGCGGCGGCGCTCACCACCGGAGAGGTGCGAGACGCCCTCCTCGGGCGGCGGGCAGCGCAGCGCGTCCATCGCCTGCTCGACGGTCGAGTCGAGCTCCCAGGCGTCGGCGTGGTCCAGCTCCTCCTGGAGCTGGCCCATCTCCTCCATCAGCGCGTCGCTGTAGTCGGTCGCCATCAGCTCGGCGATCTCGTTGTAGCGGTCGAGCTTGGTCTTGATCTCGCCGAGGCCCTCCTCGACGTTCCCCCGGACCGTCTTCTCCTCGTTGAGCTCCGGCTCCTGCATGAGGATGCCGACGCTCGCGCCCGGCTGGAGGAACGCTTCGCCGTTGCTGGCCGTCTCGATCCCCGCCATGATCTTGAGAACGGTGGACTTACCGGCACCGTTCGGCCCCACCACGCCGATCTTGGCGCCGGGGTAGAACGCGGTGCTGACGTCGTCGAGGATGACCTTGTCCCCGACGGTCTTGCGCACCTTCTTCATGGTGTAGATGAACTCGGCCATACGCACGATCGTAGAGCGCACGTGATCGCGACCTGACGCCGGTCACCGTCGGACTACCGAAAGTCAGCCCGGGATCACCGGGAGAACACCGAAACCGCCGTTTTGCCCCGCTCCGGGCCCAGGCTCAAGCTCAACCAGAAGTCGAGACTCAGTCGGCGCGCTTGCCCTCGGCGAGGTTCTTCAGCATCGCGTTGTAGGCGTTCAGCTCTTCGTCGCCGGTCGCCGCTTCGCGCCGGTCACGCCGCTTCGCCTCGCGCTCGTCCTGGCGCGACCACTGCACCAGCAGCGCGATCAGCACCAGCAGCACCGGCAGCTCGCCGGACGCCCAGGCGATACCGCCGCCGAGCCGCTGGTCGGTGAGCAGGTCCGGCACCCACGGCAGGTGCAGCTGGCTGTAGAACGCCTGCCCGATCACGGTCTGGGTGCTCATCAGGATGACGCCGAAGAACGCGTGGAACGGCATGGCGGCGAACATCATGCCGAGCCGGCCGAGGTACGGGATCCGCCGCGGCGCCGGGTCGACGCCGATCACCGGCCAGTAGAAGACGTACCCGGCGAGCAGGAAGTGCGCGTTCATCGCCAGGTGCGCCCAGTGGTAGTTCAGCGCGTTGTCGAACAGGCCGGAGAAGTACAGCGCGTAGAACGAGCCGACGAACAGCAGCAGCGCGACCACCGGGTGGGTGAGGAACCGCGACACCGGGGAGTGCACCGCCGCGACGAGCCACTCGCGCGGGCCGGGCGGGGCGTCCTTGCCCGCGGCCGGCAGGGCGCGCAGCGCGAGCGTCACCGGCCCGCCGAGCACGAACAGCACCGGCGCCACCATCGACAGCAGCATGTGGTTGCCCATGTGCACGCTGAACATCGCGGGCGCGTACCGGCCGATGCCCGACGACGTCGCGATCAGCAGGACGACGCAGCCGGCGATCCAGGCGACCGTGCGGCCCACCGGCCAGGTGTCCCCGCGGCGGAGCAGCCGCCGGACCCCGGCGAGGTACAGGCCGCCGACGACCAGCGCGAGCGTGCCGTAGACCAGGTCGAACCGGGTGTCGAAGAGCAGCCGCCACACCGTGGGTGGGCCGTCGAGGTTGTAGCCGATCAGCAGCTCGGTGGTGGACGGCTGGGTGACCGCGTCCGCCGGTGGCGGCGTCCGGGCCAGCCCGGCGGCGATGCCGATCGTCACGAACATGATCAGGATCTCGACCGCGGCCAGCCGCATCAGCTGGCCGCCGCCCTTGCCGTCGACGAGGTCCGCGACGCCCTTCTGCCGTTGCTGGTGGCCGAAGACCCCGAGCAGCAGCAGCGCGACCGTCTTCGCGACGACCAGGAGGCCGTAGTCGGTGGTGAACAGGTCGTTCAGGCCGATCCGGACCAGCGCGTTGACCACGCCGGAGATCGCCATCACGATCCAGCAGACCAGCGCCAGCCGCGAGAACCGCTGCGCGGCCAGGCTCAGGTGGTTCCCGCGCCGGTAGCCGAGCGCGAGCAGCGCGACCAGCCCGCCGACCCACAACGACGCGGCGACCAGGTGGAACAGCAGGCTGTTGGTGGCGACGTCGTGCGAGCCGCCCGACGCCGAATGCCCGGTGACCGCGACCGGGACCAGCCCGCCGACGGCCAGGAAGAACAGCACCGCCGTCCAGCCCCAAGACAGCGCAAGCCGGCAGCCGAGCGCGACCAGGACCGCGATCAGCGCCGCCCACAGCCAGGCCTTCGGCTGCTCGATGGCGCCGACGAGGTCGAGCAGCGTCTGCGGGTCCAGGACGTCGCCGAACGGCTTCCCGGCGGTGTCGGCGGCGGTGAAGGCGACCGAGAGCAGCGCCGCGGCGAACCACACCCAGGCGGCGATCCCGGCCGCGCGCAGGGCGCCGTAGCCCTCGGCGCCGAGCGTGCCGGACTTCTGCGGCGGCACCAGGAACGCGGCCAGCAGCAGCGACCCGACGCAGATCACCGACGCGGCTTCCGACAGCACGCGCATGACGGTGATGCCGTACTTGGTCACCAGGCCCGGATCCGGCAGGCCGGCGATGACGTACCCGGCCCCGCCGGTGAGCGCGATCAGCCCGATCGCGACGACCGCGGCCAGCAGCACGCCGACCGAAACGAGGGGTAGCACGCTGGCCCGGCGCTGCGAGGGGACGCCGGTTTTCGTCACGGACTGCTCGGACACGCCCCTGAGCGTATGCCCCGGCCGGGTCATGCCCGCGTGACGGGCAGGATGGAAGCGTGAAGATGATCCTCCTGCGGCACGCCGAGTCGCTCGGCAACGTCGACGAGCTCGCCTACACGCGGATCCCGGACCATGCCCTGCCGCTGACCGACGCGGGCCGCAAGGAGGCCGCCGCGGTGGCCCCGGAGATCGTCCGGCTGCTCGGCGGCGCGCGTCCCGCCGTGTACGTCAGCCCGTACCTGCGCACCCGGGAAACGTTGCGGCTGCTGGACATCGAGGCCGCGTGCGAGCGGCTGCTGCAGGAGCCGCGGCTGCGCGAACAGGACTGGGGCAACCTCCAGGACCCGGCCGAGCAGGAGCTCCAGAAGGCGCGGCGCAACGAGTTCGGGCACTTCTTCTACCGGCTGCCGTTCGGCGAGTCCGGCGCGGACGTCGACGACCGCGTCGCCGCGTTCCTCTCCGACCTGCGGCAACGCGACGAAACTCACCCCGAGACCGTGCTGATCGTCTCGCACGGGCTCACGCTGCGGCTGCTGTGCCGCCGGCTCTTCGGCTGGAGCATCGAGCTGTTCGAGTCGCTGTCCAACCCGGCGACCTGCGAATACCGCGTCCTCGAGGAATACGGCGGCAAGTGGACGCTGGACCGCCCGTTCGCCCAGTGGCGGGACTCACCCGACGGGGAAACGCAGCTCTAGCGGCGCGGTCAGCACGACCCGGGTGCCCTGGCCCGGCGCCGAGTCGATCCGGGCGCCGCCGCCGATCTCGGCCATCCGGGCGTGGATCGAGTTCTCGATGCCGAACCCGGCGCGGTGGGCGCCGGTGTCGAAGCCGGTCCCGTGGTCGCGCACGGACACCGTGACGACGTTTTCGCGCGCTTCGAGGCACACGACGGCTGTGTAGGTTTTCGCGTGCTTCAACGTGTTTCGCAGCGCTTCGCGGGCCGCGTCGTGCAGCGCGTTGACGACGGCTTCGGGCACGTCGGACGGCTTCGCGAGCGTGACGAGGTCGACGCGCAGGCCGTCCGCCGTCATCTCGACCGCGAGCGCGCCCAAGCGGTGTTCGAGGCCACCCGGCTCCGCGGGCACGGCGCCGTCCAGGCTCAGCCGCAGGCGCAGGGCGTGCGCGCGGGCGGTCCGGCGGACCTGGTCGAGGCTGCCGACCGGGTCGAGCGCGTCCCGGGGCGCCGGCAGCGCGAGCGACTCCATCACCTGCAGGACGGTGTCGTGCACGTCCCGGCGGTGCCGTTCCCGCTCGGCGGCCCGGCCGCGCTGCTCGCCCAGCCCGAGCGCGAACCGCATCGACCCGGCGACCAGCAGCACGATCGCCAGCGCCGTCAGTGCGGCCGCAACCAGGGCGAGCAGGATCCACGTCGCGGGTGCGGGCGTGCCCGAGAGCTCGGCCATGCCGTAGCGCAGCAGCACGGCGCCGAGGATCGCCACCGCGCCGGCCGGCGCCCCGCGCAGCAGCGTCCACACCATGACCGTGCCCATGATGTTCGGCCAGGTCAGGGTGAGCAGGTCGGGTGAGTGCGCCGCGAACCCGGCCGCGGCCAGGCTCGTGACGAGCGTGTACGCGGTGTCGGCGGCCAGCACCGGCTTGATGCCGGCGGCCCGCTGGAAGACCCAGGCCACCTCGAGCAGGTTCGGCACCAGGTAGAGCGCGACGGCGAGCCAGAGCACCGGCGCGCTCAGCGGGCCGCCGGCCCAGACCGCCTGCAGGAACAGCGCGAGCCGGAACGCGACCGGCACGAGCACCAGCCGCGGCACGGCGCCCTGCACCAACGGAAATCCTGCCCCTCCGGCGAGCGCCCCCGCTCCGCCGAGCAGCACAGTTCTCACGACGTCCTCCCCGGATCAAGGCCCCTACCCTGACCAGCCCACCTGAAACCGTAACGTCGGTGTATTCATTTCAGCTTACGACGCGATCAGCTTGCCCCGCGCGCTTCCGCGCTGTCAACGGGGGTGGGGACCGTAGGGTCTGTCCGGGAAGAGACGCGGCCCGGGAGCGCCCGGCTCCCGGGTTTTTGTCACGATTCGACCGTCAGCGCGGCGTCTTCCCGCCGCCGGGCCCGGCGGGCGCCGAGCGCGGCGGGCAGGATCAGGGCGGCCACCGCGGCGACAAAACCGAACGCGACGCCGTAGTTCGTCACCTGCGCGATGCCGCCGACGATCGGCGGCCCGCCGAGGAAGCCCGTGTAGGCGATGGCCGTGACGAAGCCGATCTCGCGCTCGCCGCCGGTGCCGTCACCGCGTTTCCCGGCGTCCCCGGCGAGGCTGAGCGCGAGCGGGAACGACGCGGCGAGCCCCGCGCCGGCCAGCGCGAACCCGGCGTAACCGATGGCCGCGACGGGGACGGTGGCCGTGGCGAGCAGCCCGGCGGCCGCCACCGCGGCGCCCACGGCGAGGCAGCGGGTCGGGCCGAACCGCCGCTGGGTCCACGGTCCGGCCAGCCGGACCAGTGCCATGACCAGCTGCAACCCGGCGAACGCCAGGGCCGCCGCACCCTGGCCGACACCGCGTTCGGCCGTCATCAGCAGCGCGGACCAGTCCGAAGCCGCGCCTTCGGCGATGGCCGAGCACAACGCGACCGCGGCGAGCAGCCACAGCACCGGACGGCGGATCGGCGCGCGGCTGCGGGTCACGACGGGTGCTTCGGTGTGCTCGGGGTGGATGCCCGGCACCGCGCGGACCACGAGCAGCAGCACCACGACCGCGACGACGGCGGCCACGGTGAGGTGGCGAGCCGGCGACCAGCCGTAGCCGGCGGCGAGGCCCGCGGCCAGTGAGCCGGCGAGCGCGCCGAAGCTGAACCCGGCGTGGAACACCGCCATGACCGGCTTGCCGGCCCGGCGTTCGACGGCCACGGCTGCGACGTTCATCGCGACGTCGAGCATCCCGACGCTCACGCCGATCACGAGCAGCGCGCCGGCCAGCAGCGGCACGTTCGGCGCGTAGCCGATCAGCACCAGCGCTACGGCGGCCAGCGTGGTGCTGCCGGCAACGACCGCGCGGGCCCCGGCCCGTTCGATGAGCCGTCCCGACACCGAGGCGGCGGCGAGCATGCCGACGCTGGCGCCGAGCAGGGCCAGGCCGAAGATCCCCGGGGACGCGTGCACCTGCGCGGCCAGCGCGGGCGTGCGCGACGCCCACGAGCCGAGCGCGAGCCCGTTGAGGGCGAACACGGTGAACACCGCGGTCCGCATGGCTGCCCCTTCCGTCGTGCGCTTCGGGGAGTGTCTCGCAGGCCGGCTGCACATAACATCGCCTCCCCCTCCCCGCAAGACCTCCCGCGAAGTTGTGGACAACCATTCCCCCACCGGGTGACCGGCGCCGACTTGTCCACAGAATCGAATTTGCGGGCTGACAAATCCTCGCCCGCCCGCCAATCTGGAATCACACGTTCACCGCGGCCCCCAGAGCCGCGACTCCCGAGGGGAAACCATCCATGTCTTCACTGCGCCTTCGTGCCCGCGTCCCGCACCTGCTGATCATGGCCGCGCTCAGCCTGCTGACCTGCACCGGAGCGGCCCAAGCCGCCTCCGCCGCGGAGGATCCGGGCTGTCAGAAGGGCGAGTTCTGCCTGTGGTCGTCGAACGTCTACGAAGGGGACACGCAGCGTTTCGACCTGCGCACCGCGAATCCCGGGGAATGCATTCCGCTGCCGGAAGGATTCGCCGGCTGGTCGTTCGCGAATCTGATGAGCCGCGACGTCACGGTGTACCAGAGCGAGGAATGCTCGACGGAGGGCGATTTCACGACGTACCCGGGCGGCGGCACGTACGTCCCGGACGCGCCGTTCGTGGTCCGCGGCATCCAGATCTGGGAGTGACCGAGTGACCCGGGCCCGAGCCCGCCGCCCGCTCCAGGGGGAGCCGGCTCGCGGCGGCGGCCGGGCCCGCCCGGGGCCGCTCCCCCCGAACAGCGGCCCCACCCGTGGGCGCACCACTGCGGCGTGGCGCGCCCACGGGCCCCCTAACCAGCGGCTCGCCGCCTGTGGCCGCCCGCAACACCGGGCCTCACGCCTGGTTCCGAGCGGCGACTGCCCGCAGGAGCCGGCTCATCACGACCGGTTCCACCCGGCGGACGCTTCCTCGCCGCGGCGGCTGCACCTGGCACGGGTTCAAGCCCGGAGGCCTCTCCATCTGCGGTTTGGTGTCCGGCTGGCCCGCCTCCCGTTCCGGCCCGGCGGGGCATCTCTCCGCGCAGTTGCGAACGGCCCCTGTGCCGATTCGCAGGCAGGCGCCACCCGGCGGCTGCGACCTGGCGTCCAGGACCGGTCAAGGCCGAGCAGGCACCTCTCCGCAGCATCGGCGGCCTGGTGTCCAGCACCGGCCAGGCTCAGCAAGCACCTCACCACCCACAGCTGCAGCCCCGCACCCAGAACCAACCAGGCCCAGCAACCGCACCTGCAGCCCGACATCCCAGCTCGCCCACCTCAGATCCCCGCCCGGCGGCGCATCTCTCCGCGCAGTTGCGAACGGCCCCCGGGCCGATTCGCAGGCGAGCAGGGCGCCACCGGCGGCTGCGACCTGGCGTCCAGTACCGCTCAAGGCCGAGCAGGCACCTCTCCGCAGCATCGGCGGCCTGGTGTCCAGCACCGGCCAGGCTCAGCAAGCACCTCACCACCCACAGCTGCAGCCC
>NZ_JBVJOW010000006.1:0-19959 GCF_055582965.1 Amycolatopsis sp. NPDC104863 | reverse complement strand
CCGCACCCAGAACCAGCCAGGCCCAGCAAACACCCCACCACCGCACCTGCAGCCCGACATCCCAGCTGGCCCGCCTCCGGCTCCCGCCCGGCGGGTATCTCTCCGCGGCAGCTGCGAACGGCCCCCGGCCCGATTCGCAGGCGAGCAGGCGCCACCGGCAGCTGCGACCTGGCGTCCAGTACCGCTCAAGGCTGAGCAGGCACCTCTCCGCAGTATCTGCGGCCTGGTGTCCAGCACCGGCCAGACTCACCACCCCAGCTGCAGCCCGGCACCCCAGAAGGAGTCGAGACCCAAGCAAGCACCCCACCACCCCAGCTGCAACCCGGCACCCAGAACGAGTCGAGACCCACGCAAGCACCCCACCACTGCAGCTGCAGCCCCGCACCCAGAACCAGCCAGGCCCAGCAAACACCCCATCACCGCACTGCAGTCCTGCACCCAAGACCGGTCGAGACCCAGCAAGCACCCCACCACCGCAGCTGCAGCCCGACATCCCAGCTGGCCCACTACCGATTCCGCTCCGCCGAAGCGTCCTCTCCACCGCAGTTGCAGCCAGGTGTCCAGCACTTGCCCCGTCCTGCCCGCTCCCCGACCCCGAACCACCGCAACCGCGGCGGCCCTTCCCCAGCTGGGCGTGTCGTTTTCCACCAGCGGCGTCGGCCAACCCAACTGCCACAGCTCCTCAACCGCGCCCAGCCCCGATGTCGAACCAACCGACCGTCCCACACCTCGGAAAGCTCCGAAGCCCACTGAAGTCCCGCCCACCGCAGTGCGCCCCACACCACCAGAACACCCACGAACCCACCCCGGGAAAGCCCATGCCACCGATCACCCTCACCGACCGGCTTCACCCGACCGGGCGTCACCCGCCCACCACGCCCGGGTGGCATTGGTCCGTACAACCACCGCCGGTGGTTCGCCCCCGCGCGACATCACCCCCGCCGCGCCCCGAAATTACGTCGAACGAGACCTGAAACGATTCGCCGGTGTCGAACGATCGAGAGAGTGGCGACGACTAAGCTGCGGATGCCGGGCGACCGGCGAGACCGGCACAGGTCGTCGGCGCTGGCCCTCGTAGCTCAGCTGGACAGAGCAAGAGCCTTCTAATCTCTAGGTCGCAGGTTCGAGTCCTGCCGGGGGCGCCACCAGGGAAGACGCCGTGCGCGGGGCGCGCACGGCTTCCCTTTCGACCAGTGACCGGTCCCACATCGGCGGGCACCCACTGTGGACGGTCAGCGTCCCGGTGCCGCGACCGGACGTCGCACCGCGCGAGCGGCCAAGTGGCCCAACCGCTCCCTACCGAGCTCCACTCGAGACAAGCTTGTTATCTGGGCGGCAATTCACCATTCCTGCGCGCCGCAATCGAACGATCACATTGAGCGATAGGACCGACATGACCGACCACCCCTCCGCCGGCCGGCACCGGCGCCGCCGGGCCAACCGGGTCGCCCGCGCGCAGCTGGACGAAGCGCGCCGCGCCGGGCTCGTCCAGCGGCACCTCAGGAAACTGCGGCACCTCGGCGAGCGCGGCACCCCCGAGACGGCGTTGCTCCCCGACTCGCCGCACGTCATCGGCAGCACCATCGCCGGCCGGACGCACAGCCCCAGCACCCCGCCCCGCACCACCGAGCCGCCGTCGCTCCACCCCGCGCCCGGCCGAACACCCGGACTCGGCATCCCGCCCTCCGCCGAGCCGCCGTACGACTCCACCGCAGGTCGAACGCACAACCCGGCTCCCCCACGGAAACGCCGCTGTCCGGCCCCGGCGCCCCACCCTCCACAGCGGATGCCGCCTGAGCCAATCGAGAAGAAGGCGCCCGCCGGATCGACGCTAGTTTGAACCCAACCGAATCGGCGAGCCAGGAGTGGCCGTGCGCATCTTGTTCACCACCGTCGGTCTCCCGGGCCACCTCTTTCCGCTGGTTCCGCTCGCCTGGGCCTGCCGCGCGCGCGGGCACGAGGTTTTGGTTGCCACCACGGAAGATTTCCGGCCGACCGCCGTCCGCACGGGCCTGCCGGTCGTGGCGTGGAGCAGTTCCGGCGGTGTCGCCGACGTCGCCGCGACGGATCAGGCCACCGAAGACGAGCGGTTCGCCCACGGCCTCGCGTTCGCGAAAATCGCGCGGCGCAGCCTTTCCGGCGCGGACGAGGTCATCCGGGACTGGCGGCCCGATCTGGTCGTGAGCGAAAAGGCCGAGCTGGCCGGGCCGGTCGTCGCGGCCGGGCGCGGGCTGCCGCGCGTCGAACTGCACTGGGGCGCCGCGCACCTGGCGGAATACCGGGCCGCGTGGGAAGCCGAGTCGGGCAGCCCCGCGCCCGAGGCCGACGTCCTGCTGAACCCATGGCCGCCGAGCCTGCGGGCCGCCTACGCCGAGGCTCACCAGAGCATCCGGCACGTCGCCCACAGCGGGGACGCGTCGCTGCCCCGCTGGCTGATCGGCGCCCGGCGTTCACCACGCGTCTGCCTGACGTTCGGCACCCTGCTGCCGCACCTCGGCTCGCGGGACGTCGGCGGGTTCATGGTGCCGCTGCTGCGGCGGCTGAGCTCGCTGGACGTCGAGCTGGTGGTCGCGATCGACGACCAGGTCGCCGCGTCGTGGCCGGCCTTGCCCGAGCAGGTGCGCCACGCCGGCCGGCTGCCACTCGCCGAGGTGCTGCCCACCTGCTCGGCGGTGATCCACCACGGCGGGCAGGGCACCACGCTGACCGCCTTCGCCGCCGCCTGCCCGCAGGTGGTGATCCCGCAGTTCGACGACGCCTTCGACAACGCGGAGGCCGTGGTCAAGGCCGGCACGGGAATCATGCTGCTCCCGGCGGAGGCGACGATCGAGGCCGTGCACCGCGCTTGCCGCGAGCTCCTCGAGTCGCCCGACCACCGGACGGCGGCGGAGCAGGTGGCGGCGGAGATCGCCACCCAGCCGAGCCCGGCCGACATCGCCGCACGGCTGGAAGACCGGACCTGACCACCGTCGTACTCTTCGCGCCGGAGCCGGGAATTCGCGACGACGTCTCATCTTCAGGCGAGCACCGGCGGGGAATCTCCCGCTGTGCTCCCAAAAGCCGTCCCGTGACGGTCAAGCCGCCTGGCGGCCCGATCCCGGGGCGCTTTCTTCCCCGGCTGCGGTCGCCGGGAACGTGCTGTGTCCCGGATGCACGGCCACGTACCGCACTTCGCCGTCCAGCAGGACTTCGACGTCCGTGCGTTCGCCCGGAACGAACGCTCCGCCGCAGACGGCGCACGTCTGCTGGCGTTCGGCCGCGCTCATCGGGCTTCCTCACACGGGGAGTATGCAGAAAGCCCGGGGATCCGCTGGGGTTCAACGCTTTCGGTCATCATGCACCTCGAAGGGGTTGCGCAGTGGATATTTCACACCCATCCAGCTCACCGCACTTCACGGCCGCGGGGCTTCTCGTCCGTTGCGCACCGGTCCGGCGCGCCGGTTTCCCGCAAGGTGGCGGTACCGGCGGTAGTCATCCCGGCCACGGTGGGCAATCTCGGAGATGCCGGGGCGTTTCCCCCACCGACAGACTTGAGTGGATATCACCACGGGGGAGGAACCCGGCCTGAGGCCGGACCTTCGGCGGGCCGTCTCGCGCACGTCCGAGCCCGCTCTTCCCGCCCCTCGGCGTGCGCTCGTTGGGAGGCCAGCGGGATGGCTATGCGCCTCCAGCTCATCGCGGGTTTCGAGGTGCTCGAGGAATGGTCGGCCAAGGCGACGCAGGCCGAGCGAAACATCGTCTACGAGGCATTGTTCGCGATCGGGGACGGCTCGGTTTTTCTCATCTACGACGTCTTCGGTGACCCCGAGCACATTTACAATTTCGTCATTCTGGTGAAAGCCGACCTGACTCTCAAGGTCGCCATCAACCGGAATGAGTCCTCGTTCGAAATCCGGTACGTCGGCACGCTCGACGACGACGCCGCGGCCGCGGCCGGTGCGGCCCTCGTCGCCGAGGTCGAGGCGGATGTGGACATCGACGAGCCTTGACCCGTTCGCGAACGGGCACTACTCCGAATGCCGTAGTCGTCAGGTGATCCGCGCCGCCGCTCGCGCGGATCACCCGCGGTGATCGTGTATCCGTCATCTTGCGATGCTTCCGTCGCTCTGGAATCCTCGGCCTTGTTGGCTCATCGGGGGTTCTCGGGGGAAATAACTAGGAGGCCACGCAAATGTCTTCACCTGAATTCGCCGGACTGGACGTTTCCGGCCGGGTGCGCGCGCGGGACATCCAAATGGCGGGTGTCGCCGACGTCCGCCGCCGGGTCATGATGATTTCGGGCGCCATCGACACGACCGACCACGACGTCTCGGTGACGGTGAACCTCCCGGAGCCGGGCCGCTGGCAGATCATCAAGTCCGAGACGAACCTGACCGACCAGACCTGGGTCGCGATGCAGGTCGTGATGGACGACGAGTCGACCTTCGTGAACGACCCCGAGACCCTGGTGATGTCGCGGCAGTTCTCCAAGTCGTTCATGACCCCGGACCAGCGCCGCCTGACCTTCTACGGTGGCGAGGTGCGGCCCGGCGAAGCGGTCATCAAGGTGTACGAAATGGAGACCAGCGCCCGGAAACCCGCCTACTCGTACTCGCGCTACAGCCCCATCGCCACCGACAGCCTCGAGCAGTCCGAGCAGACGCTCGAAGAGATGGTCACGAACGGCATGCCGCGGCGGCCGATGGTGGAGATCGTCGTCCCCGTCACCGTGATCGGATGACTCCCCCGCCCGGGCCCGTGACGAGCTCGTTCATCCCGGAGCCGCACCTGCTCGGTTCGCCGCGGGGCCGGGCGTGGCCGCGGCTGCCGTTCCCGCCCGTCCCACCGCGCGACGAGCTGCCGGCCCGCGCCGACGTCGTCGTCGTGGGGGCCGGTCCGGCCGGGCTCGCGGTGACTTCGGCGCTGTGGCACCACGGGGTGCGCGACGTGGTCGTCCTGGACCGGGGCGGACGGGCCTGCGGCCGGTTCTTCGGCCGGATCGACCTGCTCGGCCAGCGGGTGCTGCGGTCGCCGTACGAACACCACCCCGGGGTCGAGGGGTACCGCGACTGCGAGCTGCTGGACTTCGCGCGGCTGCACTGGGGGCGGCTGACGCCGACCGAACGGCGCGAGGTGCGGATGTCGCAGGCCGGGCACCGCTCGGTGGTGCCGGTGGACGTCTTCGAGGCGTATTGCGAACACCTCGTCGCCACCCACGAAGTCGCGGAGAAGACCTGGCGGGCCAGTGTCCAGCAGGTGAGCCCGGAGGCGGACGAGGTCGTCGTGCGCACCGACCGGGGCACCGTGACCGCGCGCCACGTCGTGCTGTGCCCCGGCGAGGAACGCCGCGAGGCGCCGGACAGCTGGTGGGGCGGCGGGGCCGCGCCACCCGGGGTGACGTACTGGGACGAGCGGCTGCCGTCGGGCATCACGGGCCGCCAGGTGGTGGTCGGCGCCGGGCTGAGCTCGGCCCACCTGATCACCGCGGCGCTCGAGGCCGGGCGCGAGGTGCACTGGGTGGTCCGCGCGACCGGGGAGCACTACCAGTGCGCCGACGTGAACTCGAAGTTCTTCCGGCCGGAGGGCCGCGCCCGCATCGGCGGGGTCCAGTGGAAGGACCGGCTCGGGCTGTTCGCGCAGTACCGGCGCGCGTCGGTGATGTTCGAGTTCCGGCCGGCGCTGGAGCGGGCCGAAGCCGAAGGCCGGCTGGTCGTGCACCGCGGCGAGGAGATCACCGGGCTCTCGGCCGGGATGGGCGGGACGGCGGTCCTGCGCCTCGCGGGCGGCCGCCGGGTGAGCGGCGACCACGCCGTGCTCGCGCTGGGCACCACACCGGAGACCGGCCGCGGGTTGCTGCCGGCGTTCGCCGTCGGCGAGCGCGACGGCTGGCCTGACCTGGACGAACGCACCCTGGCCTACACCCACGCACCGCGGGTGTCGGTGGTCGGCGCGGCGGCGGGAATGGTCCTGGGCCCGGCGGCCCGCAACATCGACGGCCACCGGGTGGCAACGGCCCGGGTGGCGGACGCGGTGGCCCAGAGCCTCCGCCACGACGACGCAACGGCGGCCCTCCCCCGCCGCAACAGGGTGGGGGCCGGTGTCTGACGCCCCCACCGCACACCGGCGGCCGCCTCGCACAGCGGCCGACCGGGGCTCGCCCCCGCGGGACCGGCGCCGGTGGCTGCTGGCTCGCACAGCGGCCTGCCCGGGCGCGCCGCCGCGAGACCACCGGCACCGGCGGCCCGCCCGCACAGGCACGATCCCACCGGACACCCGGCGCCGGCGGCCGCCTCGCACAGCGGCCTACCCGGCCTCGCCCCCCGCGAGATCGGCGCCGGTGGCCGCCGCCTCGCACAGCGGCCTGCCCGGGCTCGCCCTCGGGCGGCGGGCGGCGGCGCAGCTTCACCCGGCCTCCGCGCGCTCCGATGTGGCCTTGGTTGCGCCCAACGCACCGAACGCCACGTCGGGGCGCACCGGCCGAAAGGGCCCGGCTCCCCAAACCCCCACTCCCGACTCCCCCGCGGAGGTGACCCTCAGTGCCTGACTCCCGCTTCGACCTCCCCGACCTCGACGCCTCACCGGACGAGGAAGCCGGGGTGATCCTGCTCGGCCTCGATCCCGACCGGCTGCTCGCCGGGCTCGGGTTTGCCGGGTTGGCCGATGATCCCGGGCTTGTCACGCAGGTGGTCGACCGGGCGAGGCACGGGGTTTTCAGCGCCGGGCACGCCGAACTGGTCACCAGCGGGGTGCGGCAATGGCGGCGGCTGCGGCCCGCCGTCGAAGCCGTGCCCGGGAAAACGCCTTCCGGGGGCATGCGGCGGGAATGGCGGGACACCGCCAGGCGGGTCGAGCGGGCCGTTCCCGGTGCCGGGACGGCGTCGCGGAGCTATCTGACCGCCTGCTGGATCCGCCGCGACGAAATCGAGCGGCTCTGCGACCGAGAGGAACTCCACGATGTCCTACCTGAAGTCCCTGCCGGCTGAAACGACCCTGCTGCAGGTCTTCCGGGCCCACCCCGAACCGGCGAAACACCTGCTCGCCTTCCACGAAACGCTGTTGCGCGGGGATTCGCCGTTCACCACCGGGGAACGCGAAATGATCGCCGCCTACGTTTCGGGGCTGAACAGCTGCGACTACTGCCACGGGATCCACACCGTGACCGCGGAAGCCTTCGGGGTCCCCGCGGGTGTGCTCACCGCCGCGGTCGCCGATCTCGACAGTGCGCCCGTTTCCGAGAAGCTCAAGCCCGTGCTGGCCTACGTCGGGAAGCTGACCCGGACGCCGGCGCGGATGACCGAGGCCGACGCCGAGGCCGTCTTCGCCGCCGGGTGGGACGAGGACGCGCTGCACGACGCCGTGCTCGTCTGCGCGCTCTTCAACTTCATGAACCGGATGGTCGAAGGCATCGGCATCAAGGCGGACCCGGCCTACGCCACCGAATCCGGCGAGCGGCTCGCCGAGGTCGGGTACGCCGGTCTGGCGCGGTTCCTCGACGAGTGACCGGAAACCCGTGACCGGAAAGGCTCAGCCGGGCAGGCCGGAGCGACGCCACGCCGCTGGTGACGTCGCCCAGCCGGCCCGGCGGCCCCACGACGACCGCCGGGGCTCCGGCGCCCGCCGGCGGGCGCGCAGGGCCGCGTGCACCGCCACCAGGGCGGCCAGCTCGTAGTCGTCCGGGTTGCCGCGCACCACCTTCAGCTCGTCCATCGTGGTAAACCCCTCAGATGGGCTGGTTGCCGTGTTTCCTGGCCGGGCCCGGCTTCCGCTTGTCCGCCAGCATGGCCAGGCCCCGCGCGAGCGCCGCGCGCGTCTCGGCCGGGTCGATGATGTCGTCGACCAGCCCGCGTTCCGCGGCGTAGCTCGGGTTGAGGTATTCGCGGGTGTACTCGTCGACGAGCTTCGCGCGCAACGCCTCGGGGTGGTCCGACGCCGCCAGCTCGCGCCGGTGCAGGATGTTCACCGCGCCTTCCGCGCCCAGCACCGCGATCTGGTTCGTCGGCCAGGCCAATGACAGGTCGCAGCCGATCGACCGCGAGTCCATCACGATGTACGCGCCGCCGTAGGCCTTGCGCACGATCACCTGGATCCGCGGCACGGTCGCTTCGCAGTAGGCGTGCAGCAGCTGCGCGCCCTGCCGGATGATCCCGCCGCGCTCCTGTTCGACGCCGGGCAGGAAGCCGGGCACGTCGACGAAGCTGACCAGCGGGATGCTGAACGCGTCGCAGAACCGCACGAACCGCGCCGCCTTCTGCGACGCCGGGCCGTCGAGGACCCCGGCGAACACCGCCGGCTGGTTGCCGACGAAGCCCACCACGCGCCCGTCGACGCGGGCCAGCGCGCACAGCACGTTGCGGGCCCAGCCTTCGTGCAGCTCGAAGAACTCGCCGTCGTCGGCGACCTCGGCGAACAGCTCCCGCATGTCGTAGGGCTGGTTGTGCTGCACCGGGACGAGCTCGGCCAGCCGCGGCCGGTAGTCGTCCTTGGCGCCGGTTTCCGCGACGACCGGCGGGGCGTCGAGGTAGTTCGACGGCAGCAGTGAGACGAGGTACCGGACGTCGGCCAGGCAGCTCTCCTCGTCGTCGTGCACCACCGTCGCCACGCCGGACATCGAGCCGTGCACGTCCGCGCCGCCGAGCTCGTCGTGGGTCACGCGGCGGCCGGTCACCGCCTCAACGACGTCCGGGCCGGTGAGGTACATCCGCGCGGTGTCCCGCACCATGAACGTGAAGTCCGCCAGCGCCGGGGAGTACGCGGCGCCGCCGGCGCACGGCCCGAGGATCACGCTGATCTGCGGGATCACGCCGGACGCCTCGACCTGGCGGCGGAAGATGCCGCCGTACCCGTCGAGGGCGAGCACACCCTCCTGGATGCGGGCGCCGCCGCTGTCGTTGAGCCCGATCACCGGGGCGCCGTTCGCGATCGCGAGGTCGAGGACCTTGTGGATCTTCTTCGCGTGCGCTTCCCCCAGCGAGCCGCCGAAAACGGTGAAGTCCTGGGCGTAGACGAACACCCGACGGCCGTCGATCGTGCCCGAGCCCGCGACGACACCGTCGGTGTACGGCCGGTTCCCGGTGAGCCCGGGCCCGCTCGCGCGGTGCCGCCGGTACGGCTCGACCTCGACGAACGAGTCCTCGTCCAGCAGCAGGTCGAGCCGCTCGCGGGCGGTGAGCTTGCCCAGCGAGTGCTGGCGCCGGACCGCCTCGAGCTTGCCCTCGACGATGTGGGCGCGCAGCTCCTCCCGCTGCTGCCGCAGCAGGGGCATCTCCGCCGGCTCCGGCGGGACCGGCTCGGCCGTTCTGGCCAAGGCGATCACCTGGGCCTCGCCGTCGTCGACCCGGCTCAGCCGGCGACGGCCCTGCTGCAGCGCTTCCGGAACCGGCACCACCTCGGTGTCGTCGGCGCGTTGCGCCCCGGACTCGTGCCGACCGCTCACGCGGCGTCCCGCATCCCGGTGTCACGGGCGGCGTTGTCACGCGCGATCTCCGCGACGATGTCGGACCACACGATGCCGCGGCCCAGCCGGGGCATCGGCCGGACCGGCCACTCGGCGGGCACGTCCGCCGCCGCGACGGCCGGTGCGGGCGCGGGGGCGATGCGGATGGGCTCGGTGGCGTCGCTGGCGGTCATGACAGTGCCTCCTCGATCTCTGCGGCTCCGGGCGCGCCGGAGCCGTCGTCCGATGTGGACGCTGGGCCCGGCCCGGCCGCGATGCCGGCCTGCCGGTCGGTCAGCCGCCCGGTCGTGTGCAACCAGGCCACCGTGTCGTGCACCGTTTCGAGCGCCGGCCGCGCCGGGACGTCCGCGCGCGGCGCGGCCGCGTCGACGGGCACGGCGGTGGCGCAGACGTAGATCGCGCCGTACTCGGCCGGGATGTGCCACGGCCAGACGTGCTGCAGCAGGTCGGCGGCGCGGCCGACCGGGTACATCGAGCGCGGCGGCAGGAACACCGCGGGCAGCCGGCGCCCGGTCGCGGCGCGGACCGTCGCGAGGTACTCGCGGGTGGCCAGGAAGTGCCCCGGCCCGAAGAACGCGTCGCCGGCCGGCGACGTCCCGTCGAGCAGCCGCGCGTGCAGCTCCGCCGAGTCGCGGACGTCGCCGATCGGCAGCCCGCGCGAGGGCCAGATCGGCATCAGCCCGCGCAGCAGGTCCCGCAGCCGCGCGTTCTGGTCGCCCAGGTGCGGGTCGTGCGGGCCGAGCAGCGCCGGCGGGTAGGTGACGACCACCGGCGCGCCGGCCTCGCGGTGCCCGCGGGCGATCCGCTCGGCCGCGGCCTTGGACGCGAGGTAGGCCTCCCGCGGCTCGCCGACCGGGCTGGCCGGGCCGATCGACGGCTCCCGCGTCGGGTAGAGGGCCCCGACGGTGGAGACGTGCACGATCCGCCCGGTGCCCGCCCGGCGCGCGGCGTCGAGCACGACCTCGGTGCCGTGCACGTTCACCCGGTCCAGCTCGGCGCGACGCCGGCTGTCGAAGGTGTAGACGCCCGCCGCGTGCAGCAGCGCGTCCGCCCCGGCGACCAGCCGGCCCACGGCTTCGGGCGCCGTGACGTCGCCGGCGACGACGTCCACAGTGGACGGATCGATGCCGAGCGGCCCGAGCGCGCCGGCCACGCGGGCCGGGTCACGGGCGAGCAGGCGCACCCGGTGGCCCCGCCGCAGCAGCGCCGCGACGGTGTGCGCACCGAGGAACCCGGTGCCGCCCGTGACCGCGATCAGCATGACCTCGTCCCTTCTCAAGCCGCGCGGGCGCGCCCGTCGACTTCGTGGTACTGGCCGCCGTAGAAGACCAGCGCGTCCTCGCCGGTGCCCCGGCTGGTGGCGACCACCCGGCCCAGGAAGATCGAGTGGTCACCCCCGTCGAGCACCTGGGCCAGCTCGCATTCCAGCCAGGCCAGCGTTCCGTCGAGCAGCGGCGCCCCGGTCTTGGCGCCTGCCGTCCAGCCCACCGCGTCGAACTGGGCCATCCCGTCGGGACGGCGCCAGTCGGCGAAGTACTTCGACAGCTCCTGCTGCTCGGCGGCGAGGATGTTCACCGCGAACGAGTCCGCGGCCACGATCGACGTGTGCATCCGCGCCGCCTTCGACACACAACACAGCACCAAGGGCGGCTCCAGCGAGACCGACGAGAACGCGTTGGCGGTCATGCCGTGCGCGTCCTCACCGCCCGCCGTCAGCACCGTGACCCCGGTCGCGAACTGGGACATCACCTGGCGCAGGCCGGGCTGGGCCGAGAGCCCGCGCCGCGCCGCTGATGTCGGCAGCCGCTTGAGCACACCCCGCTCCGGCGGCCGATCTGCCTCGGTCGACACGATCAGACTCCCTTGCCGTTGACCGAACCCGCCGCGTGGTACGGCGCCAGCGCCTCGCGCAGCTGTTCCGGCACCCGCGACGGCACGGTCGCCGTGTTGGGGCCGCGCATGCAGGCGATGCGCTGGCGGCCGCGGGCGACGAGCCGCTCGCCGTCCGGGTGCAGGTGGACGTAGTCGAAGGTGAACTGGATCTGGGTCTGCGTCAGCTCTTCCAGGCGCAGCCGGATGGACAGCTCGTCGAAGGCGGTGATCTCGGCGAAGAACTCGCAGTCCACCTTGAGGGTGAACAGCTTGAGGTCGTGGCGGACCTCCTCGAGCACGGCCGGGGCCTTCTCCTTCAGGAACATCTCGCGGCACCGGCCCTGCCAGCGCACGTAGTTCACGTAGTAGACGTTGCCCACCAGGTTGGTCTCTTCGAAGCCGACCGTGTGGCGGATCTCGTAGTAGTCGGTCATCTCAGTTCCCCTCTGCGTGGAGCACCGCGAACACGATCGGGTCGGTCCGGTCGTTGACGGTGGTCGACCAGGTCGCGATGCGCGCCTCGCCGTTGGCGAGCAGGGCCCACCCGTCCGGGTCGACCTGGCGCACGGTCAGGGCCTGGGTCATCGCGCCGCTCTTGCGGACGCACTCGATCGCGCTCCAGACCCGCGTGTTGGCCACGCTGATCGGTTCCCCGGTGTCGGCCGCGAGCAGCCGGCCCAGGGCGAGGAGCTCTTCGCCGAGCAGCCCGGCCCAGTCCTCGTCGGTGCGCTCGATCGCGGTCTCGATGTCGACCGCCAGCTGCGCCGGGCCGGCCGCCACCAGCGTGAGCTGTGACGTGTGCGAAGCCGTGACGTTGCCGTCGTCGAACTCCGGCTTGCCGTCCGGGCGGTACCGGATCTCGACCTGGCGGTCGACGGCCCGGCCCGCCGCGAGCGCGGTCTGCGCCCGCCGCTCGGCGGTGGCCTCCGCCGGCTGACCGGCGGGGTCGGGCTCGAGCACGACCGACCGCGTCCCGCCGAGCAGGCGCTCGCACGCACGCTCCACATAGGACCCGAGCATCGACGGGACCCAGGGGCCCGCGCCGTCGCGCTTGCGGACCGCCCGCAGCTTCAGCCCTTCCCAGCGCTCGACCAGCGTCCCGTCCGGGTTGCGCACGTCGAGGTCGTAGACGTAGCTGTCGCCGTCCTGGAAGCGTTCCTTCGCGTCCAGCAGGACGTACTCCTCGTGCTGGACACCGGGCTCGGCCAGGTAGAGCTTCTCGATGCTCTGCGGCAGCAGCGTCGCGTCCGGGACGCAGCACTGGATCGCGTGCATCATCGCGTCCCGCGTGCCCGGGTCGGCCAGGAGCCGGTCCTGCGGCAGGAAGGGCGCGAACCAGGAGAAGTCCGCGGTGGTCGCGATCTCGGCGACCGCGTGCCGGGCGCTCGCCCGCCGGTAGCCGAGGACCCGCTGGAACCGCTTGCCCTGGAACAGGACCGAGCCGTACAGCTCGCTGATCGGCTCCACCGGGACCGGCGGCAGCGCGACTTCGCGAGGAGCCCGCTCGCCGAGCTCCGCCGGCCGGGCGAAGCTCAGCCGCGCCCGGAAGTGGTCGGCGCTGAAGCCGGTCTCGTCACTGCGGATCACGACGTCGACGGTGTCGGCGTCGCGGGCCAGCGTGGCCAGCCGGATCGTGGTCGACCCGCCCGGCGCGACGATGATCGGCCGGAGGAACTCGACGTCGGAGAGCACCGGCGCGCCGACGCGGTCCAGCGTCGCCGACGCGGCCTGCGTCATCGCCTCCATGCCGAGCACCGCCGGGAACAGCAGCTGCCCGTCGAGCAGGTGGTCGGTCAGGTACGGGTCGCTGCCGTCGGACAGGTCGGCCTCGGTGATGAGCTCGACACCCGGGTAGTGCACGACCGCGCGGTCGACGAACCGGGTCAGCGGCAGCTCGCGCTTCTGGATCGGCAGCGTGGCCAGGCCCGACGTGCGGCCGCACACCACCAGCACCGGCGGCGCGGCCGGATCGGCCAGCACCTGGCGGAGGATGGTGATGCCCTCCTCCAGCGGGATCGGCGTGATGCCGTCGCGCATCAGCGCGCTGACCACACCGAGCTTCTCGCCCATGCCGGCGCCCGACCAGACCGACCACTCCAGCGCGATCGCTCGCGCCTGCGGGTGTTCCTGGCCGAAGCGCAGGGTCAGCTCGGTCATCCAGTCGTTCGCCGTGGCGTAGTGCGCTTCCCCGCGCAGGCCCGCCCGGCCGATGATGCTGCCGAAGGTGACCAGCAGCTTGATCCGGTCCTGGTCGACCGCCGAGAGCACCGCGTTGAGCCCGCCGATCTTCGGGGCGAGGGTCTTGCGGAAGCTGTCCTCGGTGAGGCTGAACAGGGCGGCCGGCTCGTTGCGGCCGGCGCCGTGCAGCACCGCGGTGACCGTGCCGAGCTCGGCCTGGATCCGGCCGACCGCCTCGGCGACCTGGGTCGCGTTGGTGACGTCGGCGCGCTCGTACCGGTAGCGGATGCCCGCGGCCTCCAGCCGGTCGAGGTTCTCGGCCAGCTCGGTGTCGGTCTCCGGGTCACTGCGCCCGAGCAGGGCGAGCTTGGCCCCGGAGTCCTTGGCCAGCGCCAGCGCGCTTTCCGCCGTGATGCCCTTGCCACCACCGGTGACGAGCAGAACGTCGGTCTGGTCCAGCGACTCGCGGATCGGGCCGGTCGGGGCGGCCGGCAGCGCGGACAGCCGCGGCACCGTGCGCCCACCGTCGGCGCCGTAGCGGACCTCGGTGAAGTCCGTCGTCCCGGCGACCTCGGCCACCACGGACTGGACGGCCGCGGTGATCTCGTCCGCGCCCGACGGGGTCGGGTCGGCGAGGTCGATGATGGTCGTCTTGGCCGAGGGGTCCTCGAGCCGCAGGGTCCGGGCCAGGCCGGCCGCGCCGTAGCCGTGGTGCACGACCACGAAACGCGTGCCGGTGGGGGCGGCCATGACCGCGCGGCCGGCGTCGAGGAACAGCCCGACGTGGCTGGAGTCGCAGTCCGCCGGCAGGCAGAGCACAACACCGTCGCCGGCGCCGGCCGCGGCGAGCGCGGCCTTCAACGGCTCGGCCAGCGGGTGCCGCGGGGTCGCGAAGACCTGCCACTGGGCGTTGCCGATCCCCGGGGTGAGGTCGGCGACCGGGCGCGGCGCAGGCACGTACTCGACCGCGAACGGCCGGACCCACGGACCGACACCGGTGGCCTCGGCCTGGCCCGCGTCGGCGGGCTTCGCCGTCTGGGCCAGCTCGTCGATCATCTCGGCGAGCTCACCGAGGCACACGGTCGCGAAGTTCGGCATGCCCTCCAGGGCGGGCCGGCCCAGCGCCCGGGTGACGTCGTTGACCAGCTGCCCGACCGTGATCGACGACAGGTGCAGGTCGTCGAGCGGGTGGGTGTCGGCCGTGACGGTCTCCAGCGGCAGCTCGACGCGGTCGGCGGCGAGCTTGCGCAGCAGGTCGAGGGTGGAGCTGCCGGAGTTGTCGGCCGTGGCGTCGGCCTCGGCGGCCTGCGCCTTCTCCGCGGCCAGCTCGGCGGCCAGCTCGCCGTCGATGGCGGGCGCGGCCTCGCACGGGCTGGCGAGGAAGGAGAACTGGCCGTCGATCGGCAGCGGCCGGACGACCCGGCCCTCGAACAGCGTGTCCAGCGTGAGGTTCGCACCGAGCGCGAAGGCCGCGCCGACGACCCGCAGCAGACCCGCGAGCGACGCGTTGTCCGAGTCGACCGCCAGCACCGGGGTGTCCGGCGCGATCTCCTCGAACAGCCCGGTCAGCACCCGGCCGGGGCCGACCTCGACCACCAGGTCGCTGCGCTCGGCCACCTTGGTGGCGGCCTCGCGGAAGCGGACCGGCAGCACGATCTGCTCGCGCAGCAGCTCCGGCAGGTTCTCCGCCGCGTGCAGCACGTCGCCGCTGACGGTCGAAACCACCGGCCGCTCGAGCCGCGAGAAGCTGAACTCGCCCAACCGGCCGGTCATCTCGACCGCGGCCGGCTCGACCAGCGGCGAGTGGAAGGCGTGCGAGACCTTGATCCGGGTCGCGCTGACGCCCTGGGCCTTGGCCCGGGCCACGATCCGGTCGATCGACTCGGCCGGCCCGGAGAGCACGGTCTGCTCGGGGGCGTTGTAGCCGGCGATGACGACGTCGGACCCGAGGCCGAGCTCTTCCACTCGGCTCGGTGAGGCGGCGATGCCGGCCATCGCGCCGGTGCCGTCACCACTGGTCGTGGCCATCACCTTGCCGCGGACCTTGGCCAGGTCCAGCAGCGCCCGCTCGTCGAGCGCGCCGCCCCAGTGCAGGGCGGTCAGCTCGCCGAGGCTGTGGCCGGTGGCCGTGACCGCCTCGACGCCGAACGAGCGCAGGACGCGCAGCGCGGCGAGCGAGCCGGTGACGATCCGCGGCTGGGCCACCTCGGTGGCGACCTGGTCACCGGTCACCGGCAGGCCGGCGGCGCGGTGAATCTCCTCGGCCGCGCTGAACCGGCGGCGCAGCGCGCTGTCCCCGCCACGGCCGGAACCCTGGCCGGGGAACAGGTAGCCGATCTTCGGCTCGGTGGTGCGGTTGCTCGCGAAGACGCCGTCGGCGGCGTCGAACACGGAGCTGGTTTCTTCGAGCTTCTCGAGCAGCTTGGTCAGCTTCCGCTCGGCCTGCTCCGGGTTGCCCGCGACGACCGCCGCGCGCACCGCACGGCCGGCCAGTTCCCCGGCGAGCGAGCCCGCGAGGTCGGTCAGCTCGGCGAAGGACAGCTTCGGCACGACCTCCAGCGCCGCGGCGATGTTCCCGCGCAGCGTGGCGACGTCGTCGGCGTCGAACAGCAGCAGCTCGGCGTCCTGGCGTCCGGCGACCAGCGCGCGGGCCCGCTCGTCGACCTCGCGCCGCCGCGGCGCGGTCGGCGCCTCGGTGACCGTGACGTGCGAGTTGATGCCGCCGAAGCCCATCGCCGAGACACCGGCGCGCACCGGCTGGTCGGCCGGCCACAGCGCCGCCTCGCTCGGCACGTACATCCGCGCCGAGGAGCCGGTCAGCGACTCGTGCGGCTCGTAGTGCCCGGTGGCCGGCGGGATGACCTGGTGGTACACCGCCAGCGTCGCCTTGATCAGGCCGGCGACCCCCGCCGCGGCCTTCGTGTGGCCGATGTTGCCCTTGATCGTCGACAGCGCGGCCTGCTTGGCCAGCGGGTCGGCGTCCCGGCGGGCGGTGGACAGCGCCTCGATCTCGGTGGCGTCGCCCAGCGCGGTGCCGGTGCCGTGGCCCTCGAAGTAGGACACGGTCTCGACGCCGTAGCCGGCGCGGGCGTAGGCGCGCTGGAGGGCGAGCCGGTGCCCGGCGGCCTCGGGCCGCGTGATGCCGCCCTTGCCGTCGGAGGAAACGCCCCAGCCGCCGATCGACGCGTAGATGCGCTTGCCCTGCTCCAGCGCGTCGCTCTCGCGCATCAGGACGAGCATGCCCGAGCCCTCACCGGGCCAGAAGCCGTTGGAGTCGGCGTCGTAGACCTTCATCTCGCGCTTGGCCAGCGCGCCGGTCTTGGCGAAGCCGATGACCTCGAACGGGTCGATGGAGAGGTCGACACCGCCGGCGATGGCGAGGTCGAGGTCGCCCTGCACCAGCGCGTTCGCCGCGGTCACGACCGACAGCAGCGACGAGGAGCAGGCGCCGTCGACGGTGAACCCGCCGCCGGCGAAGTCGAAGTGGTTGCAGACGCGGCCGGCGATCGTGTTCGCCAGGCCACCGGCGAGGCTGTCCTCGTTGATCTCCGGGAACGGCTCCTTGTACTGGACCTCGAGGTCCCGCAGGAAGGTCGCGGTCTCCTCGTCGTCCCAGCCGCGTGAGCTCAGCGCGGCGGCGACCGTGCGGCGCACGTACGGCCAGCGCAGCCGCATGATGTTGGCCCGCGAGAACTCACCGGTCAGGCTGTTGCCGATGACCACGCCGGTGCTCGTCTTCGGCGCGCCTTCACCTTCGGCGAACCCGGCGTCCGCCAGCGCCTGCTCGGCCACGTCCAGCGCCAGCCAGTGCGTGGTGTCGGTGGCCCGGAACGTGCTGCCGGCCACCTTGTGCGAAACGCGGTCGAACTCGTAGTCCCGCAGCACCGCCGCCTTCTGTGCGTAAAAACGGTCTGGTGCCTTGGGATCGGGCGAATAGTAGTCCGCCCGGTTCATCCGCTCGTCGGGGAGCCTGCGGAACGCCCGGCGACCGGCCAGCACGTTTTCCCAGAGCTCCTCCGGAGAACTCGCGTCGGGGTATCGGAGGCCGATACCGACGATCGAAATCCGCTCAACGCTCATGCCACCGCACTCCCACTGGCTCTCGAGCCCAGTCTCACCGGGTCCGTCAGGTCCCGCTGTCGTCCGTACCCGGGACCGCGTCCCGTTTCCGGCCTGCCCGTCCGTCCCGGCCCGCCCGTCCGGCCGGGGTCCAGCATCTCCCGGACGGCGCGGACCGTCTTCTTTCTTCCTGCCCGTGGCCTGCACCTCAGCACGCTCGGACAAGGACGTCTAACCGTCCACAATGGATCTTCTAGTCGCGGAACTGCCCCGGCCGGCGGCCGTCGCCGGCCGGGCCCCGGTACGCCTGGGCGATGTCCAGCCACTGGTCGGCCAAGGTGCCCTTGGCCCGCACGTCGAGGTCGTAGCGGTGCCGCCGCCGGGTCACCAGCAGGCAGAAGTCCGCCGCGCTGCCGGTGATGCGCTGCGTCGCGTCCTCCGGCCCGAACGTCCAGAGCGCGCCCGAGGGCGCGGTCAGCTCGAACCGGAACTCCTCGGCCGGCGGCGTCAGGTTGCGCGCCTCGTACCCGAAGTCCCGGACCCGCACGGCGAACCCGACCAGGTGCTTGATGCGGTCGGTGCGCTCGCGGCGCACGCCGAGCGCGTCGGCGACGTCCTGGCCGTGGCCGAACAGCTCCATCATCCCGGCGCACGCCAGCACGTACGGCGGCAGCGGGTTCACCAGCCACGGCACCAGCTGGTCGCCGGGCACGGCCGCGAGGGCCTTGATGCCGGCGTCCCGCTCGGCCCGCCAGCGCGTCAGCAGCACCTCGGCGGGGTCGTGGATGTACTCCTCCAGGGCGGCGTTCACCGCCACCTCCAGGCCACCGGAAAGGGAGCTCGTCAGCTGGACGAACGTCTCCGGCTGCGCGGCCGAGAGGCCGGCGAGCCGGAAGATGAACGCCAGGTGCCCGATCTGGTGCCGGACGGCCCACCCGGGGGCCGGAGTGGGGGTGTCCCACTCCCGTTCGGTGAGACCGGCGACGAGCGCGTCGACTTCGGCGCCCTCGGCGGTCAGGTCGGCGATCACGCCCGTGGTGTCAGTCACCTTGATTTCCTCTCACCGTACGACTTGGTGTTCGTGCGCCGGCGGCCGCCCGCGCAGTGGCTGGGGAGCCACCGTCGCGAGCGGCCGCCGGTCGCCGGATCGGCTGCCGCGCGGGGGCGGCGACGCGAACCGGGAGGGGCTTTCGGTGTGCCCCGGTGCTGCGCGCCCCGGCGGTGGATCCGACCCCTCGATCATCACCCGGCGGGCCGGCCAGGGTCTTCTCTTCACGCGCCCAGCGGAAAGCGGTCGCCGAACTCCACGGCCGCGGCGAGACTTGCCCACGAGACCAGCTCGACCAGGCCACGATCGCCGGGCACCCAGTCGGCCACGTCGGCGGCGTCGACCTGGTACGGCGCCTTGGCCACGAGGAGCGCGACGCGTCCGGCGCCCCGCTCTTCGGGCGGCAGCTCCGCGACGACCTCCTTCGTCCACGCGCGGCTCAGCCCGGGCGGTTTCTCGTCCCACGCCTTGAGCTCACGGCGCACGAGGTCGCGCACCCGCGTCGGCACCGAGCGTTCCCCGGCGGCCTCGATGGCCACCGCGGCCCGCGCGAAGGCGTCCGAGAGGGTTCCGCCCGCGGGCGCCCAGTCCGGGCCGCTGACGGCCACCGCGGGCAGCAGTCCGAGGGCGTCCCCCGGCGGCGGCGGGGTGCCCGGCTTGAGCAGGAACCCCAGCACGGCCTTGGCCTTCGCCCGCGCGGCCGGCGGCACCGCCTCCGGCAGCGGGGACGGCCCGAGGAAGACGCTCACCACCCGGTTGAGGTAGTGGAACGCCACGGCCACCGCGACGAACTCCGCGGCCGTGGCGGCCGGGACGTCCGGGGGCAGCGGGCCGGCGCCGCGCGCCCAGGCCGCGAGCGCCCGCGTGTCGCGGTCGGGGATCTCCGTGACCGCGCCGGAAGCGATCGCCGCCGCGGCCGCCGGGTCGCCCAGGGAGCCGATGGCCATCCCGTGCACCTCGACGCAGTACGGGCACGAGTTCGCCGCCGACACCGCGGCCGCGACGACCTCCTTGTCCGCCCGGCTCGCCGAACCCGCCGCCACGAGCGACTCCCGCAGCATCAACCAGGCCGCGGCGAGCACCTGCGGCGCCGGAGAATGCAGCGCCATCGGCGGGGCGAGCATCCCGAAGTCCCGCTCCACCTGGCGGTAGACGTCCCGGACGAGGCCCCGCGCGTGCCGCGGCCGCACCGCCTCGACGTACTTCACGTCCCGCAGCGTGCGCCGCAGCGCAAGCCGCACGAGCACCGGAGCCATGGTTCCTCCTCGAAAACGGCCGGGGGGGGGGGGGGGGGGGGGGGGGGGGGGGGGGGGGGGGGGGGGGGGGGGGGGGGGGGGGGGGGGGGGGGGGGGGGGGGGGGGGGGGGGGG
>NZ_JBVJOW010000005.1:729325-824085 GCF_055582965.1 Amycolatopsis sp. NPDC104863 | reverse complement strand
CTCAGGCCGGCTACCCGTCGTCGCCTTGGTAGGCCATTACCCCACCAACAAGCTGATAGGCCGCGGGTTCATCCTGCACCGCCAGAACTTTCAACCACCCACCATGCGGTAGGAGGTGATATCCGGTATTAGACCTCGTTTCCAAGGCTTATCCCAGAGTGCAGGGCAGATTACCCACGTGTTACTCACCCGTTCGCCACTCATCCCCACCCGAAAGTGGTTCAGCGTTCGACTTGCATGTGTTAAGCACGCCGCCAGCGTTCGTCCTGAGCCAGGATCAAACTCTCCAACAATGAACAGTTTAATCGAGGCAATTTAATGCTCTCAAAGGAACCTCATACGAGGTTCACTACATAAGCTCTACTGGCTTAGTTCACTAGCACACTGTTGAGTTCTCAAGCAACACACCCGAGTCGCGCCGCCGTCAAGCGGCCTTACTCGAAGCGAGTCATTCCTAGCAGTTTTTGTGGGCCACCCACTCAATCGCTTTCCGCGAGAGCTTGGTTCGTGTCCCCGCCGCCCGGTTTCCCTGGCGACTTGGAGAACTTTACATGCCCCGAAAGGGCCCGAAACAGGGGGGTCCCTTAACAAGATCAGCGCAGGTCAGACCCCACGACGAAGCTCGTCTGCGGCCCAGTCTGCACCCACCGGCCCCGGAGCGCCAGCGAAAGAGCCAGAAAAGAACATTGCTCCGAGTACATTGCACCGTATTGCCCCGCGCCAAAGCTCCGCCTAGCGTCGGCCGCATGACCCTCGCCCACGACGCCCTCGGCCCGAAGACCGGCCGGCCCGTCCTCCTCGTCCACGGCCACCCCTTCGACCGCTCGATGTGGCGCCCCCAGGCCGAGTGCCTGGCCGCCCGCGGCTACCGCGTCGTCACCCCCGACCTCCGCGGCTTCGGCGCCTCCCCGAGCACGGACACCAAGACCGGTCTCGACGTCTTCGCCCGCGACCTCGTCGAGCTGGCCGACCACCTCGGCCTCGCGACGTTCGTCCTCGGCGGCCTCTCCATGGGCGGCCAGGTCGTCATGCACCTGCTGAAGGACCACCCCGGCCGGGCGGAAGCCGTCCTCCTCGCCGACACCTTCGCGGGCCTCGACACCCTGACGGCGAAACAGGCGCGCATCACCACCGCCGCGAGGATCACCGAGGAAGGCATGCACCAGTACGCGGAAGAGCTGCTCCCCAAGATGATCTCGAGGAGCACCCGCGCGGGCAGGCCGGACGTCGAGGCGCACGTCCGGCGCATGATGCGCGACGCGCCCCGGCAGGGAGCCGCGGCCGCGCTGAGAGGCCGCGCCGAGCGTCCCGACTACACCGGCACCCTCCAGCACATCAACGTCCCCACTCTTGTGGTCGTCGGCAGCGAGGACGAGTTCACGCCCGTCGCCGACGCCGAGCTGATCCACCGGGAGATCGCCGGTTCCACCCTGGTGGTCGTCGACGGCGCGGGCCACCTGCCTAACCTGGAGCGCGAGACCGAGTTCGACGAGGCACTCAGCACCTTCCTGAAGAGCAGCGGAGCCACCCCATGACTCAGAAGACCGTGTTCGTGACCGGCGCCAGCGCCGGCTTCGGTGACGCCATCGCGCGCCGGTTCGTCGCCGAGGGCGCCCGGGTGATCGCCGTCGCCCGGCGCCACGACAAGCTCGAGAAGCTCGCCGGGGACCTGGGCGACGCCGTCCTCCCGGTGCAGCTCGACGTCAGCGACCCCGAAGCGGTCAAAACGACGGTCGACGGCCTTCCCGGGGAGTGGAAGGAGGTCGACGTCCTGGTCAACAACGCCGGCCTGGCGAAGGGCCTGGAGCCCGCGCACCGCGCCGAGCTCCAGGACTGGGACGAGATGATCGCGACCAACGTCCGCGGCCTCGCGCACGTCACCCGCGCGCTGCTGCCCGGCATGGTCGAGCGTGGCCGCGGCCACGTCATCAACATCGGCTCGATCGCCGGCACCTACCCCTACCCCGGCGGCAACGTCTACGGCGCGACCAAGGCGTTCGTCCACCAGTTCAGCCTCAACCTGCGCAGCGACCTGCACGGCACCGGCGTCCGCGTGACGAACGTCGAGCCCGGCATGGTCGGCGGCACGGACTTCTCGAAGGTCCGTTTCGACGGCGACCAGGACAAGGCCGACAAGGTTTACGAGGGCACGACGCCGCTGACCGCGGACGACGTCGCCGAGTCCGTCTTCTGGGCCGCGAACCAGCCGCAGCACGTCAACATCAACGTCATCGAGCTGATGCCGGTGGTCCAGAGCTTCTCGGCGTTGCAGATCTACCGCGAGAGCTGAAACAGCTGGTAGAGCGCCTGCTGCTCCGGGTCCGACCCGGTCAGCAGGCGCTTGGTCCGCGGCCGCCCGCCCGTCGACGGGTACGTCAGGACCAGCTCGCCGATGCCCGCGAGCTGGTCCAGCAGCTCCCGGACCGACAGGTTCATCCCCGCCCGGTCCGCCTCGCGGCGCATCAGGTGGGTCACCGTCGCCGCCAGCACCGACACCAGGCCGTGGGCCGCGATCCGCGCCCGCGTCCACTCCCAGCGCGGAGTCGGGCCGGTGAGCGCGGGCCCGGTCAGCCAGCGGAACGTCGACTCCAGGTGCGTGCGGGCGCGGTAGGCCGTGACGACGTCGCCGACCGGCCAGTCCCGGTCGGTGACCAGCACCTGCTTGCCGAAGAACTCGTCGTCCAGCCGGGCCACTGCGGCGGAATCGATCCGCCGTTCCACCCGGATCTCACCGGGCCTGGTGCCGGTGAGCACGGCGGTGAGGACGCGTTCGATGCGCCGGCCGCGCGTGACCCGGCCGATTTCGGCGTGCACCTGCGCGCGGTCGCCGCGGTGGGTGCCGGCGGCCAAGGCCGCGGCCAGGCCGTCCAGCTCGCGGGTGGTCGTGGCCAGCTCGTCGGCGAACGCCCGGGACTGGGCCGCGTGCAGGGTCGCCGAGTGGGTCAGGATCACCCGGCGGCGGACCCCGTCAACGACAGCGTGCGTGTCGAGCGCGGTGAGGCCGGCGAACCGCTCGGGGTCGACGCGCTTGCGGGCGGACGCGGGCTGCGTCAGCAGCTCCGGGTGGTCGGTCAGCGGCAGCGAGCCGACGAACCCGCGGCGGGAACCGAGGTCGAGCTGCGCGGCCTGCCCGGCGTGGAAGACCAGCGTGGCCGAGCCCAGCGCGCCCGTCAGCGCGGCGAACGTCGGGGCGTTGTCGCGGCGGTACAGCCGCGAGGCCAGCGGGATGGCGCCGTCGCGGGTGACGCGCAGCCCCACGCCGGCGAGCACCTCCCGGCAGGCCGTGGGCAGCGTGCAGTCCGCGGGGGCGAACACGGCGAACTGCGGGACGTCGACGGCGAGGGCCTCGTGGTCGTCGAGCGTCTCGAGGACGGCGGTGGAAACGGTCTCCTCGATGCCCGCGATCCGCTCCGGCGTCAGGCGTTCCAGCGCCCGCCACAGACCATCCACTGTGGACAGCCGGACCAGGTCCGCGGCCGGGCTCGCCGCCCACCACGGCCCGATCGGCGTCTCCGGCGCGGTCGCCCGGTGCAGCACCGCGACCGCCAGGCTCAGGCCCAGCGAGGGCTTCGACCGCACGACGTCGTCGACGCGGCGGACGAAGTCCAGCCGGGACAGCGTCGCCCAGACCGCGGCGACGTCGCCGTACGTCCGGTGCGAAGCCGCAGCCGGTTCGCCGCCGGGGACCGCCCGGGCGATCTCGTCGGCCGTGCCCAGGTAACGCTGGGTGACCACACGGGGCTTGCCGTCGACCCGGGCGGACTCCGCGAGGTAGTAGTACGTCCGTCCGCCGATCTTCTTCCCGACCACCGATGCCACCCTTTAGGTAATACACCTCCGCGCGCTGATCGACAACCACGGCAGCGCGCTGACCTGCGTCGACGGGCACGTGAATCGTTCGGGTGAACGTGGTGCGGAACGCACACTGGCTGGTCGCCCGAGGACGGTCCTAGCGTGGGCGGAATGGGACCCGAACCCGACGCCACCACCCCGACCGCCTCCGCGATGCGCCGCTCGCTCGCCCGGGCGCGGGACGGGAAGACACTGGACGTAGCCGAGGCGGCCGTCCTGCTGCACGCCCGCGGGGAAGACCTGGCGAAGCTGTCCGAGTACGCCTCCCGCATCCGCGACGCCGGTCTGGCCGAGGCCGGGCGCGCCGGCATCATCACCTACAGCCGCAAGGTGTTCATCCCGCTGACCCGGCTGTGCCGCGACCGCTGCGGCTACTGCACGTTCGTCACGGTGCCGGGCCGGCTCGAATCGCCGTTCCTCTCCCCGGACGAGGTCCTCGACATCGCCCGCAAGGGTGCGGAGATGGGCTGCAAGGAGGCCCTCTTCACCCTCGGCGACCGGCCCGAGGACCGCTGGAAGGCTGCCCGCGAGTGGCTGGACGCGCACGGCTACGACGACACACTCTCTTACGTCCGCGCGATGGCGATCCGCGTCCTGGAGGAGACCGGCCTGCTGCCGCACCTCAACCCGGGCGTGCTGACCTGGCAGGACTTCCAGCGGCTCAAGCCGGTCGCGCCGTCGATGGGCATGATGCTGGAGACGACCGCGACCCGGCTGTGGAGCGAGAAGGGCGGGCCGCACTACGGGTCGCCCGACAAGGACCCCGCGGTCCGGCTGCGCGTGCTCGAAGACGCCGGCCGCAGCAGCGTCCCGTTCACCACCGGTGTCCTCATCGGCATCGGCGAGACGCACGAGGAGCGCGCGGACGCGCTGTTCGAGATCCGCAAGGTCGCCAAGACCTACGGCGGCATCCAGGAAGTCATCGTGCAAAACTTCCGCGCCAAGCCGGACACGAAGATGCGCGCGACCCCGGACGCCGACCTCGAAGAGCTCGCCGCGAACATCGCCGTCGCGCGGCTCGTGCTCGGCCCGAAGATGCGCATCCAGGCGCCGCCGAACCTGATCGGCCGCCAGTACGACCTGATGATCCGCGCCGGGATCGACGACTGGGGCGGCGTCTCGCCGCTGACCCCGGACCACGTCAACCCGGAACGCGCGTGGCCGCAGATCGACGAGCTCGCGCGCCGCACCGAGGAAGCCGGCTTCGAGCTCAAGGAACGTCTGACGATCTACCCGGAGTACGTCAACGCGGGCGAGCCGTGGCTGGACCCGCGGATCACGCGGCACGTCGCGGCGCTCGTCGACGCCAAGACCGGGATGGCCCGCGAAGGCGCGATGCCGGTCGGCATCCCGTGGCAGGAGCCGGACGGCGGCTGGCAGGAGTCCGGCCGCACCGACCTGCACACCGAGATCGACACCACCGGCCGCACCGAAGACCGCCGGAGCGACTTCGACTCGGTCTACGGGGACTGGAAGGAGATCGGCGACCGGATCAAGACCGGGCCGCAGAAGTTCGACTCCACCGTGCTGGAAGCCTTGCGCAGCGCGGAAAAGGACCCCGCCGGGCTCTCCGACGACGCCGCGCTGGCGTTGTTGTCGGCCGAGGGCAAGGAACTCGACGCCTTCACGAAGCTCGCCGACGACCTGCGGCGCGAGACGGTCGGCGACGACGTCACCTTCGTCGTCACGCGGAACATCAACTTCACCAACGTCTGCTACACGGGGTGCCGCTTCTGCGCCTTCGCGCAGCGTCGCACGGACGCCGACGCGTACACGCTCTCGCTGGAGCAGGTCGGCGACCGCGTCGACGAGGCGTGGGCCGCCGGCGCGACCGAGATCTGCATGCAGGGCGGCATCCACCCGGACCTGCCGGGCACCGCGTACTTCGACCTCGCGGCCGAGGTCAAACGCCGTCAGCCGGACATCCACCTGCACAGCTACAGCCCGATGGAGGTCGTCAACGGCGCTTCGCGGACGAACTTGTCGCTGCGGGACTGGCTGATCGCGGCGAAGGAGTCCGGCGTGGACTCGCTGCCGGGCACGGCCGCGGAGATCCTCGACGACGACGTCCGCTGGGTGCTCACCAAGGGCAAGCTGCCGACGTCCGAGTGGATCAAGGTGGTCACCACCGCGCACGAGGTCGGGCTGCCGACGACGTCCACGATGATGTACGGCCACGTCGACACGCCCGCGCACTGGGTCGCGCACCTCAAGCTGCTCGCGAAGCTGCAGCGTGACGGCCTGGAGAAGCACGGCAAGCGCGGGTTCAGCGAGTTCGTGCTGCTGCCGTTCATCCACCAGAGCTCGCCGATCTACCTCGCGGGGCTCGCCCGCCCGGGCGCGACGCAGAACGAGAACCGCGCGGTGCACGCGCTGGCCCGGCTGCTGCTGCACGGCATGATCGACAACATCCAGAGCTCCTGGGTGAAGCTCGGCACCGAGGGCAGCCGCGCGGTGCTGCAGGGCGGCGTCAACGACATCGGCGGCACGCTGATGGAGGAGACGATCAGCCGGATGGCCGGCGCGTCGAACGGGTCGTACAAGACGATCAGCGACATGCGCGAGATGGTCGAGCCGCTGGGCCGGCCGCTGGTGCAGCGGACGACGGGCTACGGCCGTCCGTCGGCCGAGCGACTGGCCGCCGCGGAGGCGTCGGACGGCGTCGCGACCGCCGTGCGCAAGCCGTTGCTGCCCCTGCTCACGCCGTAAGACGGTAGCGGGCGCCCGGGCTCCAGGGTGCCCGCTACTCTTCCGGCCCATGGGGGTTTTCCGGTTCACACCAGTTCTCTTCGTCGTGCTTCTCGCGGGTTGCGGCACTCCGGCGCCACCACCTGCCCCGACACCCACGGTTGCGCCGAGCCCGACGTACGCGCCGCCGCCGTCGGCGGGACTGTCGCTTTCGGTCGGTCAGGTCGAGGCCGGGCTCGGGCACCGCGCGAGTGTCCTCACGCTGACCAACCGAGACAGCGGGCCACGACAGGTCACCGGCTATCCGGACCTGAAGATCCTCGCGGGCGACGGCTCGGCGCTCGCGGTGAAGGTCGAGCACGGGACGTCGTACTTCGCGCGGGACCTCGGACCGCAGAACGTGACGCTGAAGCCGGGCGAGAAGGTCGTCGCCGTGCTCGCGTGGTCGGCCACCGTCACCGACGGCGACCAGCGCAGTGGCGCGGCGATCTCCGTGGTGCCGGTCCCCGGTGAACCCGAGCAGAAGCAGCCGCTGGACACCGACCTCGGCACCACCGACACCGTCACGGTCAGCTCGTGGGCGACGGAAATCGGGAACTGATGACCTTGTGTCACCGCTCACAAACCCACGGTTGACGCACCCGGAGATGTGCTAACTCTTTCCCTCACGACCAGGTCAAGCACCGAAGCTGCACCTGCCGAAGGGACTTCGATGAGCACCTCCGTGGCCGCGCTGGAAATGGTCGACACCGACCGCTACCCGCTCACCGAACCGGGCAGCGCCGCCTGGCGGGAGACCGTCGCCGGCACCCGCGCGGACCTGGCCGACGTCGGCTGCAGTGTCCTCGCCGACTTCATCCGGCCCGAGCTGCACGAGGTCCTGCGCGCCGAGTGCGCCGCGCTCGAGCCGCACGCGTACACCAAGGTCGAGCAGGTCAACGCCTACAACATCGCGCTCGACACCCCGCTGCCCGAGGACCACCCGGGCCGGACGGTCATGGAACGCGGCAACGCCTTCGTCGCGCGTGACCGCGTCCCCGCGTCGTCGATCATCAGCCGGCTCCACACCAGCCCGCTGTTCCAGCGGTTCGTCGCCGACTGCTTCGGCCTGCCGGAGCTGCACGAGCTGGCCGACCCGCTGGCCGGGCTGACCCTCAACGTGATCGCGCCCGGCCGGGCGCACCCGTGGCACTTCGACACGAACTCCTACACCGTCAGCATGCTGACCCAGGCCGCGGAAGACGGCGGGACGTTCGAATACTGCCCCGACATCCGTTCCGCCGAGGACGAGAACTTCGCCGGTGTGCGGGGTGTGCTTTCCGGGGAAAACACCCGTCCGGTCCAGCGCCTGGGCCTCCGTCCGGGCGATCTGCAGCTGTTCAAGGGCCGCTTCGCCTTGCATCGGGTCACTAGGGTGGAGGGGAAGATCGCCCGCCATTCGGCGATCTTCGCCTACAGCGAGCGCCCCGGCGTCATCGGCAGCCCGGAGCGGACCAGGCAGCTGTTCGGCCGGGTCCTGCCCCAGCATCTGGCCGATCGCGCCGTGCGGGGCGACGCCCTGCTCGACTAGATCTAGGAGCCTGGCCCGTGCCTTTCGACTCGACCGGCAAGATCTCGTTCGACCACATCTACACCGCGCCCGACCCCCGTCCGTTCTTCGGGACGTTGCAGCGCGTGGACTACCAGATTCCGCAGCTGGGGAAGCCGTACTTCACGAAACTGATCGAGGAATACCAGGCCGAGCGCGGAATCGCGCAGCCGACCGTGCTGGACGTCGGGTGTTCCTACGGCGTCAACAGCGCCTTGCTGCGCTGCGAGGCGAGCATCGACGACCTGTACGAGCAGTACACCGCGCCCGGCGTCGAAGACCTCGACCACACCGCGCTGCTCGAGCGCGACCGGCGGCTCGTCGCCACCCACGCCGTGCCCGACGGCCCGCGGTTCTTCGGCCTCGACGCGTCCGAGCCGGCGCTGGAGTACGCGCTTTCCGCGGGCTTCCTGGACGAGACGATCCACGCCGACTTCGAGCGCGACGACCCGGACGCGGCGCAGCAGGCGCTGCTGGACCAGGTGGACCTCGTCGTGTCGACCGGATGCATCGGTTACGTCACCGAGAAGACGATCACCCGGATCGCGCGGGGCTCGAGGCCGTGGATGGCGCACTTCGTGCTGCGGATGTTCTCCTACGAACCGGTCGCCGAGAGCCTGGCCGCGCTGGGGTACGAAACCGCGGCCATCAACGGCGTCTACCGGCAGCGCCGGTTCGCCTCCGGAGAAGAGCAGGCGCAGATCCTCGGCACGCTGGCCGAAGCCGGGGTTGATCCCGCGGGCCTCGAAGCCGAAGGCTGGCTGTACGCGCAGTTGTACGTTTCCCGACCGAAGAAGGGCGCGGCCGCCGGGCTCGCGTCCGCGCTCAACGCCGTTGACCCCGACGAACGAGGATGATCGTGAGCAGTCCGGACTGGTCCACCCGCACCTTCGGCAACGAGGACCGGCTTCCCCGGGTCCCCGTCCCCACGCTGGAGGACAGCGGCCGCCGTTTCCTCGAGTGGTGCGCACCGCTGCTGACGCCGGCCGAGCTGGCGGAGACGGAAGCGGCGGTCGCGGAGTTCCTGGCGCCGGGCAGTCCCGCGCACGGGCTGCAGGCCGCGCTCGAGGAGTACGACCGCTCGCCGGGCGTGCACAGCTGGCTCGACACGTTCTGGCCGTACCGCTACCTCGGCCGCCGCGACCGGATCGCGCTCAACGCCAACTTCTTCTTCCTGTTCCGGGCGTCCGAGCTGGGCCAGGTGGAACGCGCGGCCGAGCTGGCCGCGTCCGCCGTGGACTACAAGCTGCGGCTCGACGAAGAGGAGGTGCCGCCGGTGCTCCTGCGCGGCACGCCGCAGTCGATGGTGCAGCACAAGTACCTCTTCTCGGCGACGCGCATCCCGGGTGAGCTGCTGGACACCGCGCGCACGCGGTTCCCGTCGCCCGAGCGGCACATCGTGGTCTTCCACCGCGACACGCCGTTCCGGATGGACGTCATCACCGAGGACGGCCGACCGTACTCGCCGGAGCAGATCGCCGACGGCCTGCGCGCGATCCTCAAGGACGACCGCGCTCGGCCCGACGCGGCGCCCGGGCACTTCACGACGAAGGCTCGCGCGGAGTGGGCGGCTTCGCGGGCCGCCCTGCTCGAAGCCGGCAACGCCGAAGCGCTGGAGACGATCGAGACGGCGTTGTTCTGCCTGTGCCTGGACGACTTCGCGCCGTCGAACGCACAGGAGGCGAGCGACCGGCTGCTGTACGGCGACAACCGCTGGTACGACAAGGCAGTTTCGTTGGTCGTGTTCGAGGACGGCACCGCGGGGATCAACGTCGAGCACTGCGAGCTCGACGGCACCACGATCCTCGGCTTCACCGACGTCCTGCTGAGCGGCTCGCGCGCAACGCGGGAAGCCGCCGACGGCGTGCCGGGCTTCGAAGCGGTGGAGTTCACGCTGACCGACGAGCTCCGCGAAGACGCTCGAGCGGCCGGAGCGGCCTTCAGGGCGTACGCGGACGCCACGGCTACGCAGACCGTGTCGTTCGACTTCGGCGCGAACCGCGCGAAGGAACTGAAGATGTCTCCGGACGCCTTCGCGCAGATGGCGTACCAGCTCGCGCACCGCCGGGCGAAGGGCCTGACCGGGGCGACGTACGAGTCGATCGCAACCCGGCAGTTCCGGAACGGCCGCACCGAGGCGATGCGCGTCGTGACGCCGGAGGTCGTGCGTTTCGCCGACGTCCTGACGGACCCGGCCGCTTCGGACGGCGAGAAGCGGGAGGCTTTGCGCGCGGCCGCGGCGAAGCACGTCACGCGGGCGAAGGAGTGCCAGGCCGGGGACGCGCCGGAGCAGCACCTGTGGGAGCTGCAGCTGATCGGGAAACGCCGCGGTGAGACTGAGGTACCGGCGCTGTACGGCTCACCGGGCTGGCTGAAGATGCGCGACGACTACCTGAGCACCAGCTCGGCGCCGTCGGTCAACATCCAGTACTTCGGGTTCGGCTCGACCAGCCCGCAGTGCATCGGGATCGCGTATGTGCTGCTGCCGGATCGTTGGAACATCTACCTGAGCACGCCGAAGCACGTGTCGGCGGAGATGTACCGCTTCGCCGATGAACTCACGAAGGCGGTCAGCGAGCTGCAGGAGCTGCTGGCAGCCGGCTGAGCAACCAGGCCAGCCGGGCGGCCCGCGCCGCCCGGCTGAGCTTCGGTTTCCGAGGCCCGCCACGCGAACTCCGACGTTCTCCGATGGACGGCAAACCTCCGCCCAGCACCGGGATCGCCGGGCCACGCGCGGGCCGCTGCTACTGCTTCAGCAAGCGCCGCAACCAGGCCAGCCGGGCGGCCCGCGCCGCCCGGCTGAGCCTGGCCTTCGGGGCCAGCGAATCGAACCCGTGGAAGCCACCCGGCCAAACGTGCAGCTCCGCTTCGCCGCCCGCCTGCCAGATCCGGCTCGCGTACGCCACGACCTCGTCGCGGAACGTCTCCGCCGTGCCGACGTCCAGGAAGGCCGGTGGCAGTCCCGAAAGGTCGGTCGCGCGAGCCGGGGCCGCATACGCGGGCACGTCTTCCGTCCCGAAGCCGTCACCGAGGTACGCCGTCCAGCCGACGGTGTTGGCCGTGCGGTCCCACAACCCGCGGCCGTCGAGGTCCACCGCCGATGGGGTGTTGTTGCGGTCGTCGAGCATCGGGCAGATCAGCAGCTGCCCGGCGAGCTCCGGCCCGCCGCGGTCGCGCGCGAGCAGCGCCGTCGCCGCCGCGAGGCCGCCGCCCGCGCTGACACCGCCGATCACCGTCGGCCCGGCGAACTGCTCGGCCGTCCACAGCAGACCGGCGTAACAGTCTTCGACCGGCGCCGGGTACGGGTGCTCGGGCGCGAGCCGGTAGCCCGGCGAGACGACCGTCAAGCTCAGCGAACCCGCCCAGTCCAGCAGGTTCGGCACGTCCGAGCCGAGGTGGCTGCCGACGATCGTGCCGCCGCCGTGCACGTAGTACAGAACACCCGCGCTGGACGCCGGCGTCATCACCAGCAGCGGAACGTCTCCCGCGTACTCCTCGGTGACCTTGTGCTCCGGGTACGCCGCGGCCAGCTCCCCGACGGTCCGGTGCTCGGCCGCGTTCAGCGCCCGGCGGCCCGGGATGTCCTGCAGCGACACGAGTGGCGGGCGCAGCGCGCGCAGGGTCTCGACGATCGGCGCCAGCTCCGCGTCGAACGGCGGCGGGGTCACGCCGAGGGTTCCGAAACGACGAGGACCAGTGAGCCTTCGAACGTCGGCTGCTCGCGAAGCCGGCCGTAGCGGCGTTCCCACGTGCCGTCGTCGAGGTCGTGCTGCAGTTCCGCGGCGAAGCGGTGGTGCACGCGGTCGTCGACGAAGCTCCACGCCGAACACGACAGCCGCGCACCCGGGTCGAGGAGGCGTTCCGGGCGGCCGTAGTAGGCCTCGTTGAACCCGTCGGTGCAGTCGATCGGGATGGGCACGGGGACGATCGACGTGGCGCCGCCCAGCCCGTCGGCGATGTCGTCGACCGACGGGTAGCGCCGCGCCTCGGTCTCGATCACCTCAGGCGCGTAGTCGAGCAGCCAGAACCGCCGCAGCAGCGCGGGGTCGCACGTCAGGATCGCGATCGGGCCGCGGGTGACCCGGCGCATCTCCTTCAGCCCGGCCCACAGGTCGTTCCACTGGTGGACGCTGAACGTGCTCATCGCGCCTTCGAAGGCCCGGTCCGGGAACGGCAGCTTCTCCGCGACCGCGTCGACGGCCGGCGGGAGGTCGGCCGGCCGCTGCGCGCGCATCGACGCCGACGGCTCGACCGCCGTCACCTCGCGGTCGGCCGGCTCGTAGGAACCCGCGCCCGCGCCGACGTTGAGCACACTCCGCGCGTCCCCCAGCGCGTCGAGGATGTACTGCCCGATGCGGGGATCCGGCCTGCGGTAGTCGGTGTAGACCCCGCCGATCGCGCCGTAGTCCGCGTCCCCGGCGCTGCCGTCCGCACGTCGCTGGCTCATGACTGAAAACTAGCAGCGGCGGCGCGCGTCCCGGACGTTGCTCCGGCGGGCGTAAGCGAGCGTCCGGCATCCGGCTCAGCGGTCAATTCCTGTCGCAAAGTTGCGTAAGTTCGTCCAACTATTGCGATTTCTTGTCCAGGATTCGTATGATCCCGGTCACAGAGGTCCCCACCTGCTGCGGAAAGGCCAGTGCTGCCCATGTCTCCCAGCTCTGTCTTCAGTGCGCCCAAGAAACAGTTGGGCGCCCTCGCGCTCGCCGTGATCGCGGCGGCCGGTGTCACCATCGCCGCGGTTCCGGCCGACGCGCTCGCCGCCGGCCGCGGCGCAACGGTCCCCTTCACCGAACAGGAAGCGGAAACCGCCGCCACGAACGGTTCGGTCATCGGCCCGAACCGGGCCGCCGGCACGCTCGCCGGCGAAGCGTCCGGCCGGAAGGCGGTGACGCTGTCCGGCCAGGGGAAGTACGTCGAGTTCACGCTCACCGCGCCGGCGAACTCGATCGACTTCCGCTACAGCCTCCCGGACTCCGGCAACGGCACCGGGACGAGCGGCACGATTTCCCTCTACGTGGGCGGCGCCCACAACCAGGACATCGCGCTGACGTCGAAGTACGCCTGGTACTACGGCTCGTACCCGTTCACGAACAACCCGGGTGACGGCCACGCGCACCACTTCTACGACGAAACCCGGGCGCTGCTCGGCACGTCGTACCCGGCCGGCACCAAGATCAAGCTGCAGGTCGACGCGGGCGACACCACGGCCTCGACGATCGACCTGGCCGACTTCGAGCAGGTCGGCGCGGCGGCCGCGCGCCCGGCGAACTCGGTGTCCGTCACCGACTACGGCGCCACCGCGGGTGACACGAGCGACGACGCGGGCGCGTTCGACTCCGCCGTCGCCGCCGCGAAGAGCCAGGGCAAGGAGGTCTGGATCCCGTCCGGGACCTTCACCCTCGGCCACCACATCACCGTCGACCAGGTGACGATCCGCGGCGCCGGCCCGTGGTACTCCGTGCTGACCGGCCCGCGCGCCGGGATCTTCGGCAAGGGTGAGCCGGCCAGCTGCGGGACGTCGACGTATCCCGGCAACGGCGCGGTTCCCGGCACGAGCAGCGCCGTGAAGCTGTACGACTTCGCGATCATCGGCCAGGTCGACGCGCGCGTCGACTGCGACCAGTCCAACGCCATCGGCGGCGCGCTCGGCGGCGGCTCGGTCGTGCAGAACCTGTGGCTGCAGCACACGAAGGTCGGGCTGTGGCTCGACGGGCCGTTCGACGGACTCACCGTGTCCGGCAACCGGATCCTCGACCAGACCGCCGACGGCCTGAACCTGCACCAGGGCATCAGCAACGTCACCGTCACCAACAACTTCCTGCGCAACACCGGTGACGACGGCCTCGCGATGTGGTCCGAGCACGACGCCGACCACAACAACACGTTCTCCTTCAACACCGTGCTGCTGCCGATCCTCGCCAACAACATCGCGATCTACGGCGGGCGCGACAACACTGTGTCCGACAACGTCGTGGCCGACAACCAGGACCAGGGCGGCGGCATCCACATCGCCAACCGGTTCAGCGCGGTGCCGCTGTCCGGCACCACGACGGTCGCGCGCAACACCGCGATCCGCACCGGCGTGCTCGACTCGAACTGGCAGTTCGGTGTCGGTGCCCTGTGGTTCGACGGCCGCGACTCGGCGATCACCGGCCGCGTCGACGTCACCGACCTCGACCTGCAGGACAACAACTACGAGGCCATCCAGTTCATCGACAGCGCCACCACCGACGTGCACTTCACGAACGTGCGGATCACCGGGGCGGGCACCTTCGCCTGGCAGATCCAGGCGAAGCCGACCGGGTCGGTGAAGAACGTCGTCGCGACCGGCGTCGGCCGGGCCGGGGTCTACAACTGCATGGGCCCGGACGCGATGGCCGGGCTGGCCGACCAGGGCGGCAACTCGGGCTGGTCGACGACGTTCTGCGGTTCGTGGCCGACGCCGGTCTACGGCTCGGACAACGGCGGCACCACGACGACGACTCCCACCACGCCGCCGACCACGACCACCACGACCCAGCCGACCGGGAACCTGGCGCTGCACAAGGCGATCAGCGCGTCGGCGTCCCAGGGCGGGTTCCCGCCTTCGAACGCGGTCGACGGCGACGCGAACTCCTACTGGGAGAGCGCGAACAACGCGTTCCCGCAGTCGGTGACCGTCGACTTCGGGGCCACGGTGTCGGTGTCGCGGCTGGTGCTGAAGCTGCCGCCGTCGTCCGCGTGGGGCACACGCACGCAGACGATCTCGGTGGACGGCGTCAAGGCGGCCGCGGGCTACACGTTCAACCCCGCGTCCGGGAACACCGCGACCATCACGTTCCCGGCGACGTCGGCGCGCACGCTGCGGCTGACCTTCACCGGCAACACCGGCTGGCCCGCCGGGCAGCTGTCCGAGCTCGAAGCCTACGCATCCTGAGAGGTGATGACGATGTCCCGCATCCCGGCTCTGCTCGCCGCCGCCCTCGCGGCGTCCGGCCTGGTCGTGCTCTCCGGCAGCACGCCCGCCGCGGCGGCGACCTGCCCCACCACCGCGTCCGGCGGCGCGAGCGTGCCCTTCCGGACGGTCGAGGCCGAGTGCTCGGCGACGAACGGCTCGGCCGTCGGACCGGACTACACCCAAGGCAGCGTCGCTTCGGAGGCCTCCGGGCGGCAGGCCGTCCGGATCACCACCGGCCAGTACGTCGAGTTCACGCTGCCCGCGGCGGCGAACGCGATCAACGTCCACTACAACCTGCCCGACGGCTCGTCCGGCCGGCTTTCGGTGTCCGTCAACGGATCCACGCTCGCGCTGCCCGTGACGTCCCGCTACACCTATGTGGACACCGGCTTCATCACGGGCTCGAAGACGCACCACTTCTTCGACGACGCCCGCCTGCTGCTCGGGCAGAACCTGGCGGCGGGCGCGAAGGTCCGGGTGCAGGCGAACTCCGGTGACGTCGGGCAGGCGACCATCGACCTGGCCGACTTCGAGCAGGTCGGCGGCGCGGGCTCGAAGCCGGCCAACGCGCTGTCGGTGACCGACTACGGCGCCACGGCGAACGACTCCTCCGACGACTCGCAGGCGTTCCGCAACGGTTTGGCGGCGGCGCGGTCACAGGGTAAGGAGCTGTTCGTGCCGTCCGGCCGGTTCGAGATCGGCTCGGCGCTGCAGATCGACCAGACCACCGTCCGCGGCGCGGGCCAGTGGTACACCGTGTTGCACGGCAACAACATCTTCAACAACGGCGGCGCGTCGGGGAACATCAAGCTGTACGACTTCGCGGTGTTCGGCGACGTCACCGAACGCAACGACGGCAGCCCGGACAACGCGTTCCACGGTGTCCTCGGCACCGGCTCGGTCGTGAGCGGCCTGTGGATCCAGGACACGAAGTGCGGGCTGTGGCTGATGAACGGCGCGTCGTCGAACCTCACCATCGAGAACAACCGCATCCTCGACACCCAAGCCGACGGCGTGAACTTCGACGGCGCCGTCACGAACTCGACGTTGCGCAACAACTACCTGCGCAACAACGGTGACGACGGGCTCGCGCTCTGGTCCAATGGGCAGGCCGACTCGGGCAACTCGCTGGTGAACAACACAGTCGTGCAGCCGAACCTGGCCAACGGCATCGCGCTGTACGGCGGTTCTAACAACACGGTGAGCGGGAACCTGGTGCAGGACACCAACGCCCTCGGCGGCGGGTACCTGGTGGCGAACCGGTTCAGCTCGGTACCGCTGGGCGGCACGGTGACGCTGTCGAACAACACCGCGCTGCGGGCCGGGGCGCTCGACCCGAACTGGCAGTTCGGCGTCGGCGCGCTGTGGTTCGACGCGCGGGACCAGGCGATCACCGGCGTCACGATCCGGGTCACCGGGTTCACCGCGATCCAGAGCCCGTACGAGGCGATCCAGTTCATCGACGGCAACGGGCAGGGCAAGCAGATCCAGGGCATCACGATCGACGGCGTCTCGGTGCGGGGTGTCGGGACGTTCGTGGCGCAGTCGCAGACGCAGGGGTCGGTGTCGATCAGCAACCTGTCGGCGTCCGGGGTCGGGGTGACCGGGACGTACAACTGCCCGTACCCGGCGTCGATCCCGAAGATGACCTTCGGCGGGTCGGGCAACAGCGGCTGGACCGGTACCTGGGGCGACTGCTCGACGTGGCCCGCGCCGAACTCGGGGCCGCCGCAGCCGCCTACGTCCGGGAGCAATCTCGCGCGCGGCAAGGCGATCAGCGCGTCGGCGTCCGTCGGCGGGTTCCCGCCCTCGAACGCGGTGGACGGGAACGCCGACACGTACTGGGAGAGCGCGAACAACGCGTTCCCGCAGACGCTGACGGTGGATCTGGGCGCGGCGGCGTCGATCAACAAGGTGACGCTCAAGCTGCCGCCGTCGTCGGCGTGGGGCGCGCGGACGCAGACGGTGACGATCTCCGGCAGCACGGACGGCGGCTCGTACACGACGCTGGTCGGTTCGCGCGGTTACGCGTTCGACCCGGCTTCCGGCAACACAGCGTCGGCTTCGTTCACGGCGACGTCCCAGCGCTTCGTGCGGCTGACGTTCACCGGCAACACCGGCTGGCCCGCCGGCCAGGTGTCGGAGTTCGAAGTGGCCGCGGCCTGAGGGGGTGACGAGCCCGCCCCACCCGGGGCGGGCTTGTCTTACTTTTGCGCCCAGTTGCTGTAAAGTTTCACTCATGACGCGTCGTCTTGCCGAAGTCGCCCGCCAGGTCGGGGTCAGCGAAGCCACGGTCAGCCGGGTGCTCAACGGCCGGTCCGGGGTGTCCGCGAGCACCCGGGCCGCCGTCCTCACCGCGCTGGACGTGATGGGTTACGAGCGGCCCACCCAGCTGCGCGGCGAGCGGGCCCGCCTGGTCGGGCTGGTGCTGCCGGAGCTGCAGAACCCCATCTTCCCCGCGCTGGCCGAGATCATGGGCAACGCCCTCGCCCAGCAGGGTTTCACGCCGGTGCTGTGCACGCGCACCGCGGGCGGGGTGTCCGAGGCGGAGTACGTCGAGCTGCTCCTGCAGCAACAGGTGTCGGGCGTGGTGTTCGCCGGCGGGCTCTACGCGCAGTCCGACGCGGTGCACTCGCACTACCACCACCTGGTGGAGCGCAGGCTCCCGACGGTGCTGATCAACGCGGCGGTCGACCACCTCGGCCTCCCCCAGGTCTCGTGCGACGACGCGGTGGCCGTCGAGCAGGTCGTCGGGCACCTCAGCTCGCTGGGGCACGAGAAGATCGGCCTGGTCCTCGGGCCGGCCGACCACGTGCCGTCGAAGCGCAAGCTCGAGGCGTTCCAGTCGTACGCGGCCAAGCTCGGCCTGCCGGTCCTGGACGAGCTGGTCGAGCACGGAATGTTCTCGATCGAGGGCGGCCACGCAGCAGCGGCGCGCCTGTACCCGCGTGGTGCGACGGCGGTGCTGTGCGCGAGCGACCTGCTGGCTTTGGGGGCGGTCCGCGCGGCCCGGCGGCAGGGGCTGTCGGTGCCGGAGGACGTTTCGGTGGTCGGTTACGACGACTCGGCGTTGATGAACTGCACCGACCCGCCGTTGACGACGACCCGCCAGCCGATCGAGGCGATGGGGCGCGCGGTGGTGGAGCTGCTGGTGAAGCGGATCAACGGGGGTGAGGTGGCGGCGGAGGAGCTGCTGTTCGCGCCGGAGCTGGTGGTCCGGGGGTCGACGGCGCGGCGCATCGCGTAACCCGCTTTTCGAGAGCGCGACGGCTTGCGAGCCGTCGCGCTCTTCGTTGTGCCCGCCGTACCCAGCCGGACGACACGATCCCGGGCCGTGTCGTCCGCCCAAGCACGCGTGTCGTCCGCCCAAGCACGCGTGTCGTCCACCCCAACACACCGACCTCACCTCCCGGACACCAGCCGAACGCGGCCTGTTCGTAACTTGCAACTTCTCGTCGGGTTATTGCGTCGATCTGCTCTCACACTTTAAGGTGACCGCAATCACGTGACAGCCGTCGCGACCCCGAGAAGAGGCTTGAGATGAGCAGTCCCTGGTCCCGATCCTTCTCCCGCCGAACGTTGTGCCTGCTCGCCGCAGGTGGCCTTGCTCTCTCACTGGCCGCCTGTGGTGATGGGGACACCGCCGCCGCTCCCGGTGGCAAGGTGAAGATCACGGTCACCGGCCAGCCGCCGACCAGCCAGCCGTTCGAGCGCGGTGTCTTCGACGCCGACGTCAAGGAGTTCGAGGCTTCCCACCCGAACATCCAGATCGAGCCCCACGAGGGGTTCATGGACCCGAAGACGTTCTCCGCGAAGCTCGCCGGCGGGCAGCTCGAGGACGTCTACTACGTCTACTTCACCGACCCGGCGCAGATCATCGCGCGGCACCAAGCCGCCGACATCACGGAAGCCGCGAAGAGCGTTCCGCACATCAACGACATCAAGCCGGAACTGCTGGACAACTTCCGGGATGCCAACGGCAAGCTTTACGGCCTCCCGACGATGAACTACACGATGGGCCTGCTCTACAGCCGTCCGCTGTTCCAGAAGGCCGGGCTCGACCCGGACAAGCCGCCGGCCACCTGGGACGAGGTCCGTGACGCCGCGAAGAAGATCGCCGCGCTCGGCAACGGCACCGTCGGGTACGCCGACTACAGCAAGAACAACCAGGGCGGCTGGCACATGACCGGCTGGATGTACTCGATGGGCGGCGACATCGCCCGCAAGGACGGCGACAAGTGGGTCGCCGACTTCGCCAACGAAAAGGGCAAGCAGGCCCTGCAGTACCTGCACGACATGCGCTGGACCGACAACTCCATGGGCGCCAAGCAGCTCCTCGAGGCCACGGACGTCCAGCGGATGATGGGCGCCGGCCAGCTCGGCATGTACATGGCCGCCCCGGACAACGTTCCCGTGCTGGTCAAGCAGTTCAACGGCAAGTACGAGGACTACGGCATCGCCGGCATGCCCGGCGGCCAGGGCACGCTCCTCGGCGGCGAGGGCTACATGATCAACCCGAAGGCCTCCCCGGACAAGGTCAAGGCCGGCCTCGAGTGGATCCAGTGGAAGTACCTCAACCCGGACCGCTTCGAGAAGCACATCCAGCAGTACGTCGACGGCAAGCAGCCGGTCGGCCTGCCCGCGGAGCCCACTCCCGACGTCTGGACCGGCTCGGTCCGCGAGCAGCAGCTGGCCCTGAAGGCCAAGTACGCCAACGTTCCCGCGAAGAACTACCAGTCCTATGTGGACACGACCAGCAAGATCAAGGGCAGCATCGAGCCGCCGAACGCGCAGCAGATCTACGCCGCGCTCGACAGCGTCATGCAGGCGGTGCTGACGGACCAGAACGCGAACATCGACCAGCAGCTGTCGTCCGCGTCCTCGAAGGTCAACAGTGTCCTCGCCCAGGTCAAGTAGCCTCCTCGCCTGGCCCGCGACGTCTTCGTCGCGGGCCAGGCGCCCGGCCGCGTCCCAGGAAGAACGCCGCCGGACCCGGCTCAAGCGCAAGATCAGGGAGAACCTCACCGCGTACGGCCTGCTCTGCGCCGCGCTCGTGGTGTTCGCGCTGTTCTCCTGGTACCCGATCGTGCGCGGCGTGCTGCTGAGCTTCCAGCAGGTCGACTTCGTCAACCCGCCGACGTGGGTCGGGTTCGACAACTTCACGCGCCTGTTCAAAGACCCGCTCTTCGGCGTCGCCTGGCGCAACACCCTGCTGTTCACCGGGCTCGCGCTGGTCTTCGGCTTCGCCGTCCCGTTCCTGACGGCGGTGCTGCTGAACGAGCTCCGCCACGCCAAGGCGTTCTTCCGGCTCGCCGTCTACCTGCCGGTGATGCTGCCGCCGGTCGTGACGGCGCTGATGTGGAAGTGGTTCTACGACCCGGGTCCCGGCCTGTTCAACTCCGCGCTCGGCGCGGTCGGCCTGCCCGGCGGCCAGTGGCTCGACTCCTCCAGCACCGCGATGCTCTCGCTGGTCTTCGTCTCCACCTGGGCCAACATGGGCAGCACCACGCTGATCTACCTGGCCGCGCTCGGCACGATCCCCGGCGAGCTCTACGAAGCCGCGGAGCTCGACGGCGCCGGCATGTGGAAGCGGCTGCGGCACGTCACCTTCCCGCAGACCCGGTTCGTGCTGCTGGTGCTTCTGCTGCTGCAGATCGTCGCGACGATGCAGGTGTTCACCGAGCCGTACGTGATGACCGGCGGCGGCCCGGACGACTCGACGGTCACCGTGCTCCTGCTGCTCTACCGCTACGCCTTCGTCTACAACGACTTCGGCTCGGCCAGCGCCATGAGCCTGCTGCTGTTCGTCGCGCTGGGCGTGTTCTCGGCGTGGTACGTCCGGCTGACGCGGAAGGCGGACCAGTCATGAGGACCCTCGTCTCGCCCGGTTCGCTGCGCAGCCCGCGCGGCAAGCTCGTCTACGGCGTGGTGTTCGGCTGCACGCTCGTGGTGTTCGTCCTGGCGTTCATGTTCCCGCTGTACTGGGTGATCACCGGGGCGATGAAGTCGCCGCAGGAACTGGCGCAGACCCCGGCGACGCTCGTCCCGCACGACTGGCACCCGGAGACCTTCGGCGACGCCTGGAGCCAGCTGAACCTCGGCAAGTACTTCCTCAACACGCTGGTCGTCGCCGGCGGCGCGTGGCTGGCGCAGCTGGCCATCGACGTCCCGGCCGCGTTCGCGCTGTCGAAGCTGCGCCCGAAGTTCGGCAACGTCGTGCTCGGCCTGATGCTGGCGACGCTGATGCTGCCGGCCACGGCGTTGCTGGTGCCGACGTACGTGACGGTGACCGACCTGCCGCTAGTGCACCTGAACCTGATCAACTCACCGACCGCGGTCTGGCTGCCGGCGGCGGCGAACGCGTTCAACATCTACCTGCTGAAGCGGTTCTTCGACCAGATCCCGGACGAGCTGATCGAAGCGGCGCGCATCGACGGCGCCGGGCCGGTGCGCACGCTCTGGCGGATCATCCTGCCGATCTCGCGGCCGATCCTGGCCGTGGTGTCGATCCTCGCGGTGGTCACCGCGTGGAAGGACTTCATCTGGCCGCTGCTGGTGTTCCCGGACACCGAAAAGCAGACGCTCTCGGTGATGCTGCAGCGGGTGGCGATCGACATGCCGCTCAACGTGCTCGTCGCCGGGATGGTGCTGGCCAGCCTGCCGATGGTGGCGCTGTTCCTGGCGTTCCAGCGGCAGATCCTCGCCGGGCTGACCGCCGGCGCCGTCAAGGGCTGAGCCGCGGCCCAGGGGTTTCCACGACTACTAGGAGGGCACTTCCGTGACCGACAAGACCGGCTGGTGGCGTAGCGCGGCGATCTACCAGGTCTACATCCGCAGCTTCGCGGACGGCAACGGCGACGGCGTCGGCGACCTCGCCGGTGTCCGCGCCCGGCTGGACCACCTGGCGCAGCTGGGGATCGACGCGATCTGGTTCACCCCGTGGTACCCGTCCCCGATGGACGACGGCGGTTACGACGTCGCCGACTTCCGCGACATCGAGCCGCTCTTCGGCACGCTCGCCGAGGCGGAGGAGCTGATCGCCGAGGCGCACGCCCGGGACATCCGGGTGATCATCGACATCGTGCCCAACCACTGCTCCGACGAGCACCGGTGGTTCCAGGCCGCGCTCGCGGCGGGCCCGGGATCGCCCGAGCGGCAGCGGTTCTGGTTCCGGCCCGGCCGCGGCCCGGACGGCGCCGAGCCGCCGAACAACTGGAAGTCGCGCTTCGGCGGCTCCGCGTGGACGCGCGTGCCGGACGGCGAGTGGTACCTGCACCTCTACAGCTCGCGCCAGCCGGACTTCAACTGGGAGAACCCGGACATCCGCGCGGAGTTCGAGGACGTGCTGCGGTTCTGGTTCGACCGCGGGGTGGACGGCTTCCGCATCGACGTCGCCGACGGCCTGGTCAAGGACGCGCGGCTGCCGGACGTCGACGACGGCGACGAGACGCCGTTCTCCGACATGGAGGGCCTGCACGAGATCTACCGGTCGTGGCGCAAGATCGCCGACAGCTACGCGGGCGAGCGCGTGCTGGTCGGCGAGATGTGGCTCGAGGACATGTCCCGTGCGGCGCGCTACCTGCGGCGCGACGAGCTGCACTCGGCGTTCAACTTCGACTTCCTGGTCTGCCCGTGGGACGCCGGGCGCTTCCGCGACGTCATCACCCGCACGCTGCGGGCGCACGACGACGTCGGCGCGCCGGCGGCGTGGGTGCTGTCGAACCACGACGTCACGCGGCACGTCACGCGGTACGGCCGGCAGGGCGACACGGGGTTCAGCTTCGCGAACCGGCTGCACGAGCTGCCGGTGGACCGGGAGCTGGGCACCCGGCGGGCCCGCGCGGCGGCGCTGCTGACGCTGGCGCTGCCCGGCGGGCTGTACGTCTACCAGGGTGAGGAGCTGGGGCTCTGGGAGGTCCTGGACATCCCGGACGAGCTGCGCCAGGACCCGGTGTGGGCCCGCACGAACGGCGCCGACCCGGGCCGGGACGGCTGCCGCGTCCCGATCCCGTGGTCGGGCTCGGAAGCGCCGTTCGGCTTCGGCCCCGGCGGCGCGTGGCTCCCCCAGCCCAGCGAGTGGAAGGACTACACGGCGGAAGCGGAGGTGGCGGACCCGGCGTCGATGCTGTCGCTGTACCGGAACGGCCTGCGGCTGCGCCGGGACCTGCCGGCGGGCGAGCTGGAGTGGCTTTCGCTCGGTGAGGGGGTGCTGGCGTTCCGGATCGGGTCCGGGTTCACGTTCGCGCTGAACTTCTCGGACGCCCCGGTCGCGCTCCCGGCGGGCGAGCTCCTGCTGGCCAGCGGCGAGGTCACGGACACCCTGCCCACAGACACCGCGGTCTGGCTGCGCGGCTAGGACGCACCGGAGGCCGTCGCCGAGCGAACTCGGCGGCGGCCTCCGGTGGATCACCCGAAAATGTTTTGCGCCGGCTCCCACGGTCCGCGATCGTCGAGGGGTGTCCGAGCCCCACTTGACCGTCCCCGGCACGTGCTGCCACGCATCGTTCCTCGACGCCCTGCGCGAGTTTCACGACGAGGGACTGCACACCGATCTCCGGCTGGACGTCCTCGCCGACCCGGCGGCGTTCCGGCGCTGGACCGAAGAAGCCGCCACGCCGACGCACCGCGTGTACTGGTGGGTCGCCGGCGCGCACTTCCTCGGGCGGGCCCGCCTCAACCTCCGGCTCACCGGGGAACTTCCCGATTTCGGCGGCCACATCGGCTACGACATCCGTCCCACGGCTCGCGGCCGGGGGCACGCCACCACGCTGCTGCGCGCTGTCCTGGGCGAAGCGCGCGGCGCGGGCATCGACCGCGCGTTGCTGACCTGCGCCCCGGACAACCACGCCTCGCGCCGCGTGATCGAGCGCAACGGCGGGGTCTTCACGGACGTCAGCGCGGCCGGGCGGCTGCGCTTCTGGTGCCCGACCGCCTGAGCCGTTACCGGGTGAGCTGCAGGACGTCGACCCCGCGCGCGTTGTCGGCCACGTACACGTACTTCCCGTGCCAGTACGGCGCCCACGCGCTCGCGTCGCCCGGGCGGTAGTACGCGATCTGGCGCGGGTTCGTCGGGTCGCTGACGTCGAGGAACCGCGTGCCCTGCGCGTAGAACGACTGCACCAGGATCTTGCCGCGGACGTCGAAGTAGTGCGCGGAGCAGTCGTCGGAGGCCGGGTCGCTGCCTTCCTGGCCGTTGACGCCCCAGGTGCCGACGCTCTCCAGGCGGAACGGCTGCTCGGGCGTCGAACGCCAGCCTTCGCCGTGGTAGGAGCCCTTCAGCGACGAGATCGTCAGGACGCCGTCGCCCGCGCAGCCGTCGACGAAGTTCTCCTCCGTCGCGTAGATCAGGTCCTGGCCGCGCCACGCGCCGTCGCCGATGCGGTGGCCCGCCGGGTGGAAGCTGTTGTGCATGAACCGCGAGGGCGCCGCCGTCTCGGCGATGCCGCCGCCGGCGTACGGGACCGGCTCGTGCGCGGTCGCCCGGCGGACCTTGTTCGTCACCGGGTCGCGGTGGATCCCGTTCGTCCAGTAGCCACGCACGCCGCCACGGCCGGACACCCAGGCCACGCCGTTGTCGTCGACCTGGACGTCGTGCACGTAGTCGGTCTTGCCGTCGTTGCGGGCCAGCTCGATCGGCCGCGGGTCCACCTTCGGGTGCCGCGGGTCGCGGATGTCGGTGACCCAGATCGGCCGGCCGCCCCAGTCGGCCGGCTGGTCGTCGGCCTTCGCCGGGCCGCCCGTCCACAGGTAGCGGCAGTTGTCGACGCAGCTGGTGGTGTGCCCGGCCGGCGCCTTCACGTAGCTGATGATCTTCGGCGCTTCCGGCTTCGCGACGTCGACGACGTAGATGCCGGACTCGCCGGTGTGCGTGTTGCCCGCGAACGCGCGCGGGTCGCGGGAGAGGAACACGAGCTTGCGGTTCTGGTCGACCTCGGTGTCCTCGGTCTCCCACAGGCCCGGCAGGCTGACCTGCCCGACCAGCTTCGGCGCGGCCGGGTTCTTCGTCAGGTCGTAGACCTTCAGCCCGAACTCGCCGGACACGACCATCACGTCGCGGCGGCCGTAGTCGAGGAAGTTGATCGAGATGGCGCCGGCGGCGTCGGGCACGTTGCCGACCGCCTTGACGTTCTTGACCGCGCCCGGGTCGCCCAGGGTGCGGGCGGCGGGAGCAGCGGGTTTGTCGTCCTCGCCGCAGGCGGCGGCCGGGAGCCCGGTCGCGACCAGCGTGGCGCTGACGGTGACGGCGGCGAAGCACGCTCGTAACCAGGTGCGCACACGAACCTCCCAGAACGCTCGAAGCGTGACCAACCGAACGGTACGGCGGAGATCAACCGGACACAACCGTCTTTGGTTTGCATCCGACTGGTAGGACTGGCCCATGCGCCTGCTCGCCATCGCCGCCGTCCTGGCTCTCGCCGTCACGGGCTGTTCCGGATCCGATCCGGCCCGCCCGGGTGTCCTGTCGGCGGGGATCCGGGAGCCCGCGACGCTGCTGCCCACCGACGTCACCGACCAGGCCGGCCGGCTGGTGACCGGCGCGCTGTGGACCCCGCTCGCCGACTACGACGCCGCGTCCGGGAAGGTCACGCCGCGTGCGGCCGAGTCGATCGAGAGCGCCGACCGGGTCCACTGGACGGTCAAGCTGCGGCCGGCGAAGTTCCACGACGGCACGCCGGTCACCGCACAGTCCTATGTGGACACCTGGAAGGCGGTTGCCGCTTCGCAGTGGGCTTCCGCGCCGGTGTTGACGAAGTTATTGCGCGCCCGCGAGATCACGGCGTCCACTCCGGACACGATCACGGTGACGCTCGACCGGCCGTCCGGCCAGGTGCCCGCCCTGCTGTCGGCGCCCGGCCTGGTGCCGCTGCCCGCGTCGGTGCTGGCGTCCCGCGACTGGACCGGGTTTGCCGCGGCGCCGGTCGGCAACGGCCCGTACCGCCTCGACGGGCCGTGGAAGCCCGGGGCGGGCGGCACGCTCAAGCGCGTCGGCGAAGGCAAGGCCGAGGAGATCGACCTGCGCGTCGGTGCTCCGGCCGCGCAGTACGACGAGGTCAAGGCGGGCACGCTCGACCTCGCGACCGAGGTCCCCGGCGAGAAGCACGAGGCGATGCACGAGTTCGGCGACCGCCACACGACGTGGGACCTGCCGCGAGCGGCCTACCTGGTGTTCCCGGTGACGAACCCCCGCTTCGCCGACGCGACGGTGCGTCACGGCTTCGCCCTCGGCGTCGACCGCGCGGCCCTCGAAGCCGGGCCGCTCGCGCACCAGGTCGACCCGGCCAAGGCGCTGCTGCCCCCGGCGGACGCGCCGGGCGAGCGCTCCGGCACCTGCCGCCCGTGCAGCTTCGACGCGGCGGCGGGCAAGGCCCTGCTGAAGCAGGCGGCGTTCCCGGGTGGCGCGACCGTCTACTTCGGACCCGGCGCCGAGGAGTGGACACGCAGTCTGGTGGTGGGACTGCACAAGGCATTGGACGTTTCGGTGACCGCGCAAGCCCGAGCGGCGGGCGCCCTGGACGGCCCGGCCGCCGTCGACGTGCGCCTGGCGACGGCGAGCCCGTACGAACTGCTGTCCGAGCTGGCGGCCGAGTCGGGCTACACCGACGAGGTCTTCCGCCAGAACCTCGCCCTGGCCGACGCGGCGGCGACCCCGGAGGAGGCGGGCGAGCTGTACCGGCTGGCGGAGAACCAGCTGCTGCGCGACCTCCCGGCGGCCCCGCTGTGGTCCGGCCACGGTCACGCGGTCTGGTCGTCGCGCACCCACGACGTCAAGGCAACGCCGTTCACCGGTCCGGTGCTGGCGGGGATTTCGGTCTCGTGAGCTGGGACCCGGCCTCCCCGGCCGAAGTGGCGGCGTTGTTTTCGGGGATGCGCGCGCCGTGGTGGATCGCGGGCGGGTACGCGATCGAATTCGCCGTCGGGCACGCGTTCCGCGAGCACGGCGACGTCGACGTCCTGCTGCTCCGCCGCGACCAGCTCGCGGTCCAGGAGGCGCTGCCGACGTGGGAGTGGTGGGCGGCCGACCCGCCGGGCACGCTGCGCCCGTGGCTGCGCGGCGAGCTCCTGCCGCGCGGGGTCGACGACGTCTGGTGCCGGCCGTCGGCGTCCGCGCCGTGGCGGATCCAGATCATGCTCGACGAGTCCGAGGACGGTTTTTGGCTCGCGCGCCACAACCCGGCCGTGCGGCGGGCCGTCGCCGAGCTGGGTGCGGTCACCGCGGACGGGATCCCCTATCTGGCACCGGAAGTCCAGCTGTTCGCCAAGGCCCGCGGCACCCGGCCCAAGGACGAGCAGGATTTCGCTGAAGCGCTGCCGGTGCTCGACGACGCTCAGCGCCGCTGGCTCGCGACCGCGCTGGAGCCGGGCCATCCCTGGCTCGACCGGCTCTAGATCGTGGGGTGCTCCGCGAGGGTCTCGATGGACGCTGCGGCGCTGCCCGTGCTCGGCGCCGCCCGGCTCTACACCGTGGCGTGCTCCATCAGGGTTTCGATGAACGCCGCGGTCAGCGGGTCCGGCGCCGCGCGGGTGTAGGCGACCAGGGTCCTGCAGACCGGCACACTCGGGCGCAGCACCCGGCCGTCGAACCGCGCCGGGAGGACGTTCGCCGGGACCAGCGCCGGCCCGAGGCCCGCCGCCGCGAGGATCGGGGCCGCCGCCGTCTGCTCGGTGCGGACCGCCGCCCGGGGGCGGAAGCCCGCCGCCGCGCACGTCGTGTCGACCAGCTCGGCCAGGCCGTTTCCCGGCGCGTAGTGCACCCACGCGCAGTCGGCCAGCGTGGCCAGGTCGACCACGCCCGCCGTGGTGTCCTCCGACGCCCCGTCCGCCGGCAGGACGACCACGAACTCCTCCACCCCCAGCTCCCGCACCGGACCGGCCCAACCGACCGGCCGCGGCCCGAGCGCGACATCGGCCTCGCCCGCGGCCATCGCGTCGCGCAGCTCGTCGGCGTGCCGGAACTCGATCAGCCGCACGTCGACGTCCGGCCGGTCGCGCCGCCACACGCGCAACGCGGGCGGCAGCACCCCGAGGCTCACCGAATACACCGTCGCGACCTGCAGCTCCCCCGCCGTCGTGCCGGACGCGAGCCGCGCGGCGCAGCGGGCGCGTTCGGCATCGGCCAGCGCCGCCCGCGCGTGCGGCAGCATCGCCCGGCCCATCGGCGTGAGCCGGACGGTGCGCGGCAGCCGTTCCAGCAGCGGCCCGCCGAGGCCCTGCTCGAGCGCCCGCATCTGGTGCGACAGCGCGGGCTGCGTCACGTGCAGCTGCTCCGCGGCGCGCGTGAACGAGCCGGTGTCGACCACCGTGACCAGGTACTCGAGCTGCCGAAGACTTGTCATGAACACAGCTTATCGCTGACGTGATAACTAAGCCTTGGACTTATCTCTCCAGCGTGCGCAGGCTGGTCTCATGGAACGCAAGACAGCCCTGGTGGCCGGGGCGAACGGCATCATCGGCCAGAACCTCGTCGAGCACCTGCGCGCGGACGGCGGCTGGGACGTCGTCGGCCTGTCGCGCCGCGGCGGCCCGGGAAATGTCGCCGTCGACCTGCTCGACCCGGCCGACACGCGGGCGAAGATCGGCCCGCTGACCGCCACGACGCACCTCTTCTACGCCGCCTACCAGGACAAACCGACGTGGGCGGAGCTGGTGGCGCCGAACCTGGCGATGCTGACGAACGTCGTCGAAGCGCTGGCGCCGTCGCGGCTCGAGCACATCAGCCTGATGCAGGGGTACAAGGTCTACGGCGCGCACCTCGGACCGTTCAAGACCCCGGCGCGCGAGACCGACGCCGGGCACATGCCGCCGGAGTTCAACGTCGACCAGCAGCGATTCCTCGAGCGGCGCGGCGGCTCGTGGTCGGCGATCCGCCCGTCGGTGGTCGGCGGCACCGCGCTGGGCAACCCGATGAACCTGGCGCTGGTGATCGCGGTCTACGCGTCGATCTCGAAGGAACTGGGGCTGCCGCTGCGGTTCCCGGGCAAGCCGGGCGCGTACGACAGCCTGCTGGAGATGACGGACGCGGGTCTGCTGGCCGACGCGACGATCTGGGCGACGGGCCACGAAGGCGCGTTCAACATCGCGAACGGCGACCTCTTCCGCTGGCGCGAGCTGTGGCCGAAGCTGGCGGCGTACTTCGGGCTGGAGGTCGCGCCGCCGCTGCCGATGTCCCTTGTGGACGTCATGGCCGACAAGGCTCTACTGTGGACGTCCATGATGGAGCGGCACGGCCTGACCGCGTCCTATCAGGATGTTTCCAGCTCATGGGCGTTCGGCGACTTCGTGTTCGGCTGGGACTACGACATGTTCGCGGACACGTCGAAGTCGCGCCGCGCGGGTTTTCATTCCTATGTGGAGACGGAGCAGATGTTCTACCGGCTCTTCGACGAGTTCCGGAAGGCGCGGGTGATCCCCTAACCGCGGCCGATGAACGGCATCGCCGTCGCCGTGACGGTGAGGAACTGGACGTTGGTGTCCAGCGGCAGTCCCGCCATGTACCGGACCGCGTCGGCGACGTGCCGGACGTCGAACGTCGGCTCGGCGATCACCCGGCCGTCGGCCTGCGGGATGCCCGCCGCCATCCGCTCGGTCATCTCGGTGGCGGCGTTGCCGATGTCGATCTGCCCGCACGCGACGTTCCAGGCCCGGCCGTCCAGCGAGATCGACCGCGTCAGCCCGGTGACGGCGTGCTTCGTCGCGGTGTAGGCGACACTCGCGGGCCGCGGGACGTGCGCGGAGATCGAGCCGTTGTTGACGATCCGGCCGCCGCGCGGGTCCTGGTCCTTCATCAGCCGGACGGCCTCCCGCGCGCAGAGGAACATGCCGGTGAGGTTGACGTCGACGGTCCGTTTCCAGTCCTCGACCGACAGGTCGGCGATGGTGCCCGCCGCGCCGATCCCGGCGTTGTTGACCAGCAGGTCGAGCCGCCCCCACTCGGCACGGACGGCCGCGAACAGCTCGGCGACGGAGTCTTCCCGGGACACGTCGGTGGGCACGACGAGCGCGTCGTCGTACCCGGTGGCGGTTTCCGTGAGCGCCTCGGCCCGCCGTCCGGCGAGAGCGACGGGCCAGCCGTCCGCCAGCAGAGCCCGCGCCACCGCCCGCCCGATGCCCGACCCGGCCCCGGTCACCACCGCCGTCTTCGCCATGCCCCGACCCTAACGAAAGAGGGCCCGGCGAACACCGGGCCCTCTTCGTCAGCGAACGCGCACTTACTTCGGCTGGACACCCAGCGCGGCGAGCGCCGGGCCGGCCATGATCACGCCGTTGCCGGTCACCGTGTCGAACCCGGGCGTGCCCAGGTCGATCGCCGACGACACGAGCGCGCTGCGGATCTGCGCCGGGGTCGCGGTCGGCTTGCCCGAGAGCAGCAGCGCCGCGATGGCCGCCGCGTGCGGGGCCGCCGCCGACGTCCCGAAGAACGGCTGGAAGCCGGTCACCGAGGTCGCCACGCCGTCCGCCGCCGTGATGTCCGGCTTGTTCCGCGTCGTGCCGCCCGTCGAGGACACGTTGCCCGGCGTGATCGCCGTGCCGTCCGCGTTGTAGAACAGGTGACGCTTGCCGTCGGAGGAGAACCGCTCCCACTTGCTCGACGCGCTGAACAGGCCGGGGTACGGGCCGGCCGGGTTGGCCGGGTCACCGGTCTCCAGCGGGCGGGTGAAGGCCGGGCCCGCCGGGGCCGCCGCCACGCTGAACGCGTTCGCCGCGGACGAGTGGCCGTTCGTGACCCCGTTGGTGCTGAACGCCTTCAGCGAACCCGAAGCCACGAACCGGCCGCGGATCACGTTCAGCGCGATGAACCGGTCGGCGCCGCTGTACTTGACCACCGCGACCTTGTAGCCGGAGCCGGTCGTCGGCACGCTCGCGACCTCGTACGGGTTCTGCGAGCCGGACTGGCCGTTCTCGCTGGAGGCCACGACGCTGCCCGCCGAGTTCAGGATGAACAGGTCGTAGTCGTTGGCGGACTTGCCCCACGGGTCGGACCAGAACAGCGTCACCGGCTTGCCGAGCGAGCCCGCCGAAAGCGCGTCGAAGTTCTGCGTGGTGCTGCTGGGGTCGAAGTCGTGCGGGGTGCCGGTGACCCCGGTGATCTTCGTCGGCGACGCGCGGAAGTCGCCTTCGTAGTACCCGCTGGTGCCGTCGGTCGCGTTGCCCGAGTTGCCCGCCGAGGAGAAGTACAGGACGCCCGCCGCGGTGACGTCGTTGACCGCCTGCGCGACCTGCGTGTCCTGGAACGGCGACTCGTCGAAGTAGGCGACGTCGTCGACGATGACCTGGCAGTGGCCGGTGGTGCGCAGCGCGCGGATGTTCGCGGCGAAGCTGGCTTCGCTGGTGAACGCGGTCGCGAAACCGAGGGTCGCGTTCGGCGCGAGGTCGTGGATGATCTCGAGCATCGCGGTGCCCTCGTCGCCGCTGCCCTTCTGGCCGGACAGGACGTCCACCGCGGGCAGTTCGCCGGCGCTCTGGGACTTCGCGAGCGAGTCGACGCCGTCGGAGAGCACGCAGACCTTGATGCCGGAGCCGCTGACGCCGTAGGTCGTGCGGGCGGTGTCGGCGCCGTGCGCCTTGTCGCCTTCGGACACCTGGGTCGCGGCCTGCACCGCGGCGGTCACGCCGGCGTCGCGGTTGCCCGGCTCGTGCCACGTCGTGGCCTGGGCGGCGGGCTTGACGTCGGTGACGTCGGCGCGCCCGGCGATCGTGTCCACGGCGGACAGCGGCAGGTCGGCGCGGACGGCGCCGTCCGGCGCGGCGAAGCGGACGGTGCCGCCCGCGGCCCGGACGGCGTTCGCGACGGCCTGGCCGTGCGCGGCGATGTCGACCGCGACCGTGCCGGCGGTGCTCACGCCGACGCCGGAGCGGTACTCGGGCAGCTTCGCGGCGAGCGAACGGTCGGCGCGCAACCGCTTCTCGACGACCAGTTGGCTCGATTGCTTGCGCTCCGCGGGGCTGAGGCTCTTCTTGATGCTCTGCAGCGCGTTGATGCCCGCCTCGGTGCGCGCGGTCGCCGCGTCCACCGTGGACGGCTGCGCCGCCGAAACCCCCGTCGTCAGCAGCAACGCGCCGACCGTCAGCGGTACCGCGTGCGCGGCGACCCGGCTGAATCTCACCATCGATGTCTCCCTGGAGTACTCGGTCGCTCGACCGAATGACACCCGACCGGTGTACTGGGGAGAATCTAAGTAGTGACCGTGCGGCGGACCAGCGACCAAAGTCGGGAACGTCCGGTCGTCCACATGGTGGAACGGTCAGGGAAACGTGAGAACGATTTTTCCGCGCCCGTGCCCGGTCTCGATTTCCCGATGTGCCGCGGCGGCTTCGGTGTACGGGTAAGCGCGGCGCACGAAGAACCGCAAGTCACCTTTCGCGTAGAGGGCCGCCAGCTCCGCGAGACGCGCGGCGGAGCGTCCGGACTTCGAGACAAGCACCCCGAGCTCCGCGGCCCGTTCGTGGTCGGCGAGTGTGAGGATCCGCGTCCGGTCCTTCACCAGTTCGAGTGAGACATCAAGAGCGTGCCCACCCGCACCGTCGAGCACGACGTCGATCCCCAGCGGCGCGACGCGGTCCTTCAGGCCTTCGCCGTAGACGACCGGGACGGCGCCCAGCTCGCGCAGGTAGTCCTGGTTGGCCGCGCTCGCGGTGCCGACCACCCGGGCGCCCCGAAGCCGGGCGAGCTGGACGGCGGCGGTCCCGACCGACCCGGCGGCGCCGTGCACGAGCAGCGTCTCCCCCGCCCGCAGCCGCAGTAGTTCGAGGGCGATGGAGGCGGTCTGCGTCCCGGCACTGAACCCACCGGCGACCTCCCACGGCATTTCGGGCGGCTTCGGCGTGACGTCGGTGGCCGGCACGACGATGAATTCGGCGGCAGCCTGGACGGCGGTGAAGCCGAGGACTTCGGTGCCGACGCCGTCACCCTCGTCGATGACGCCGGCGAACTCGTTGCCGGGCACGCGAGGCCAGCCGAGCTCCAGCCCGGGCGGCTCCCACCCACCCCGCACGGCAGCGTCGTACGGCTGCACCCCGGCGGCTTTGACGCGCACCCGCACCTGCCCGGGCCCGGCGTGCGGCTCGGGCAGGTCGACGACTTTCAGCACTTCGGGCCCGCCGAACTCGGTGAACGCTGCGGCTTTCATGGCTTCCCTCCGGTTTGTCGGAGTTCAGCCTGATACTTCGACCTATGTTTAAGTCAAGACTTGACGAGGATTTTGTTGCGCGACAAGATCTTCCGGAGCCGTTCGAAGTCCGTCACGCCCTCATCGTAGGCTCACGGCATGGGGCAGATCGAGATCCACCGCGCCACGACCACCCAGGCCGGCGCCCTGACCGCGTTGATGCACGCCTCCTCCGCGTACCAAGGCGACTACGCGTCCATCCTGGACGGCTACGAAGTCACCCCGGCGTACATCACCGCCAACCCCACCTTCACCGCCACCGACGGTGAACTTCGCGGCTTCTACGCACTCCGCGACGACGAACTCGACATCCTTTTCGTCGCCGACAACGCTCAAGGGCTCGGCATCGGCCGGCTCCTGGTCACCCACATGTTCGGCGAAGCCCGCAAGAACGGCATGTCCAGCATCCGCGTGGTCTCGCACCCGCCCGCGCTGGCGTTCTACCTCCGCATGGGCGCGCGACGCACCGGCACCATCCCGCCGAAGCCGCCGAAGGTCCACTGGGAGCGGCCAGAGCTCCGTTTCGACGTGCCGGGCTCACCGGCATCCTGACCGCTCCCGCGACCGACCGGCTACATGTTGATCATATGTCCCGCGAGGCCGTGCACCGCTTCCTTAACCGCTTCCCCCAGCGTCGGATGCGCATGCACGTTCCGAGCCACCTCGTGCACCGTCAAATCCCACTGCTGCGCCAAAGTCAGCTCCGGCAGCAGCTCCGTGACGTCCGGCCCGATCAGGTGACCGCCGATCAGTTCGCCGTGGGTGCGGTCGCTGATCAGCTTGACGAACCCGCCCGCATCCCCCAGCCCCTGAGCCTTCCCATTGGCGGTAAAGGGAAACTTCGCCACCTGAACGTCGAACCCCTGAGCACGAGCCTGTTCCTCGGTCCACCCGAAGCTGGCGATCTGCGGCTGGCAGTAAGTAGCCCGCGGAATCATCGGGAAGTCGAGCTCCATCGTCTCCGCACCGGCGATCGTCTCTGCCGCGACCACACCCATCGACTCCGACGCGTGCGCCAGCATCAGCTTCGCCGTCACATCACCGATGGCGAAGATGTGCGGAACGTTGGTCCGCCCCCGGCCGTCGATCGCGATCGCACCCCGGTCGGTCAGGGCGACGCCCGTCTTCTCCAGCCCGTACCCCTCGACCCGAGGCTGGAACCCGATCGCCTGCAGCACCTTGTCGGCCGAGAGGACCTGCTGCCCGTTCTTCTCCGAGGACACCGTCACCTGCACCGACGAACCGGAATCATCGATCGACTCGACCCGGGTGGACGTCAGCACCTTGATCCCGAGCTTCCGATACCGCCGGAAGAGCTCCGCCGAAACCTCGGCGTCCTCCAGCGGCACCATCCGGTCGAGGAACTCGACGATCGTCACGTCGACGCCGTAGTTGTGCAGCACGTAGGCGAACTCGACGCCGATCGCGCCCGCGCCGGCGATGATGATGCTCGACGGGAGCTCGCTCGAGAGGATCTGCTCTTCGTACGTCACGACGCGCGAACTACGCGACGTCCCCGGCAGCAACCGCGTGGTCGCCCCGGTGGCGATGATGCAGTGGTCGAACGTCAGCCGCGAGCCGTTCACCTCGAGGGTGTGGTCGTCGACGAACGTGCCGTGGCCGTCGAACTCGGTGATCTTGTTCTTCTTCATCAGGAAGTGCACGCCCTTGACGCGCCCGTCGGCGACCTTGCGGCTCCGCTCGTAGGCGGCCGTGTAGTCGACGCGGATCGGGCTGTCGGACGAGATGCCGAACGCCTTCGCCTCCTGCGTCACGACGTGCGCGAGCTCAGCGTTGCGCAGCAGCGCCTTCGACGGGATGCACCCGACGTTCAGGCACACGCCGCCCCAGTACTTCTCCTCGACCACCGCGGCGCTCAGCCCCAGCTGGGACGCGCGGATCGCCGCGACGTATCCGCCGACCCCGGCGCCCAGCACGACGACATCAAAGTGTTGTGCACTCATGAGGCGAACTTACCCTCCACGGGAGGGACCTCACCTCGGATCTCGCCCAGCAACGCCGTGACGGCGGCCATGATCCGGGCCGTCGCCTCCTCCAGCACCTCACGGGTGAGCGGGCGGTCACGCAGGTCCGCCAGGTCGACCGGCGGTCCCGCGACGAGGTCGACGGTCTTGCGCGGCAGCCCGCGCGGGAGCCACGCCGTCGCGGGCAGCAGGTGGTGGGTGCCCCAGTTCGCCACCGGGACCACCGGCGCGCCGGTCTCCAGCGCGATCCGCGCGGCGCCGGTCTTGCCGCGCATCGGCCAGCCGGCCGGGTCCTTCGAGAACGTCGCCTCCGGGAAGATCGCGACGCACTCGCCCTCGCGCACGGACTTGACCGCGTCGCGGAAGGCCTCCGACGCCGTCGCCGCGCCGCGGTAGACCGGGATGTGCCGCCCGGACCGCATCACCGAGCGGACCACCGGCAGGTTCCACAGCGACGCCTTCGCCAGGTACCGCGGCACCCGGCCGGCGGCGAGGCAGAACGCCGTGAGCGTCGTCGGGTCGGCGAAGGACAGGTGGTTCGACGCCACCACGACCCCGCCGCTGTCCGGAATATGCCGCGAGCCGCGCACGCGGAAGCGGGTCGTCTGGACGAGCAGCTGCCAGACGACCTCGATCGCGAAGCTGTACCAGGCGCCCCGGCCGGCGCGGGCGAAGCGCCGGCCGTAGGCGATCATCTGACGTCGGGTGAGCAGCTCACCCTCGGTGTCGAGGGCGGTCCAGCGGTCCATGACTGTCATTCGTAGCCGACGACCGGCCGGATCGGCCCCCGCGCGCGCCGAACGCGGCGCAGATCACACGCGCTCGAGAACCACCACGGGAATCTCGCGGTCGGTCTTCTTCGCGTACTCGTTGTAGTCCGGCCAGACGGCGGCGAGCGCGTCCCACAGCTTCGCGCGCTCCTCGCCGGCCGCCGTGCGGGCGCGGGCGCGGTACCGGTCGGCCCCGACCTGGACGCCGACCTCGGGGTGCTCGACGAGGTTGAAGTACCAGCCGGGGTGGTTGGGCGCGCCGCCCTTGGAGGCGACGACGACCACGTCGCCCTCGATCTCTTGGTAGATCAGGGCGAACTTGCGCTCCTGGCCGGTCTTGCGGCCCTTCGTGGTCAGCACCAGCGTCGGGACGCCTTCCTTCCACTCGTGGCCGACCTCTCCGTCGGTCTCCTCGTAGCGGCGGACGTGCTCGTCACCGAACAGCATGGGGGTGTGTCCTTTCGGGGTCGATCCGCAGTGGCGTACCCACTACTTGAACGTTCTCCTTGTTTACAACGCACGCGACACCGCCGATCTTCCGTCAATTCACTCGAACGGGTCGGGTCCCCCGGCCAGCGGCTTCTCCCCGCCCACCCCCCGCCCAGTAGATTGCACCGACCGAGCACGCGGACACCGAGACCGACCCTTGGAGGAGCCAGCCATGAAGGCCCGGCCGCACGTGACACTGGAAGACGTGGCACGCAGCGCGAACGTCTCCCTCGCAACGGCGTCGCGGGTGCTCAACGGCACCGCGTCCGTCCGCGCCGACCTGCGGGAACGGGTTTCCGCCGCCGCGGCCGAGCTGGCCTACGCCCCGAACGCGCACGCGCAGGCCCTCGCGGGCGGCACGCACCGCACGGTCGGCGTGATCTGCCACGACGTCAGCGACCCCTACTTCGCCGCGATCGCCGGCGGGGTGATGCGCGTGGCCACCGACAACGGGCTGCTGGTGATGCTCGCCGGGACGTTCCGCGACCCGGACCGCGAGGTCGCGTACGTCTCGACGCTGCGCGCGCAGCGGGCCGCGGCGATCCTGCTGATCGGCTCGGCGTTCGAAGACCGGGCGTGGGAACGCGCGATGGCCGCCGAGCTCGAGCCCTACCGCCGGGGCGGCGGGCAGGTGGCGGCGGTCAGCCGGCACCGCGGGCTCAAGATCGACACCGTGCAGCCGGACAACAAGGGCGGCGCCGCGGCGCTGGCCAAGGCGCTGGTCGGGCTGGGACACAAGCGGTTCGCGGTGCTCGCCGGGCCGCGGCAGCTCAGCACGGTCATCGACCGGCTCGCCGGCTTCAGCGACGGGCTCGCCGAGCACGGCATCACCCTGCGTGAGGAGGACGTCGTCGAGGCGGCCTTCACCCGCGACGGCGGTTACGAGGCGACGAAGCGGCTGCTCGCCGGCCGCAAGCGGAAGCTGCCGACCTGCGTCTTCGCCGTCACCGACGTGATGGCGATCGGCGCGCTGACGGCGTTGCGCGAGGAGGGCCTGTCGGTGCCCGGCGACATCTCGGTGGCCGGCTTCGACGACATCCCCGTGGTCCGCGACCTGGCCCCGGCGCTGACCACCGTGCGGCTGCCGCTGGAAGAGCTGGGCGAACGCGCGATGGACCTGGCGATCAAGGGCGCCGGCGGCACCCGGGCGCGGACGGTCCGGCTCTCCGGCGAGGTCGTCCTGCGGGAGAGCACCGCGCGGCCCAAGCGCTGACCCGGTCGGGCCTTGTCGCGTCCTGGCGCAGGCCCTACCGTGGGAATCAGAAAGCGCTTTCTGACGTGCGGAGGTTTCCGATGCTCCTGCTCCCGGTCCCCGGCGGCGGGCTCGCGAACTGGGCGCCGTCCGGCCCACCGCCCCCCGAGCCGGCGGGCGCGCCGCCGTCGTCGCGGATCGCCTACGCCGCCGCGCACGTCGTCGCCGACGCGCTGGCCGACGAGCCGGGCGCCGTGGACTGGGACACGACGCTGGCCTTCCGCGAGCACCTCTGGGCGTGCGGGCTCGGTGTCGCGGAGGCGATGGACACCGCGCAACGCGGAATGGGCCTCGACTGGGCCACGACCCGGGAGCTGGTCACCCGCACCGGCGCGGCCGCCGCCGGCCGCCGGTGGTGCGCCGGGGTCGGCACCGACCAGCTGCCGGCCGGGCCGGCCGGCCTCGCGTCCATTGTGGACGCCTGGCGCGAGCAGCTCGACCTGGTCGGCGGCGCGGGCGCGGTCCCCGTCGTGATGGCCAGCCGGGCGTTGGCCGCGGCCGCCGCGGGCCCCGAGGACTACCACGCGGCCTACGGGAAACTGCTGTCCGAGGCGGGCGGCCCGGTCCTGCTGCACTGGCTGGGCGAGCAGTTCGACCCCGCGCTGGCCGGTTACTGGGGCCACGGCGACGTCCGCGCCGCGGCCCGCGAGCTGGCCGCGCTGTGCGCCGAGCACGCCGCCACGGTGGCCGGGGTGAAGGTTTCGGTGCTCGACGCCGACGTCGAGACGGCGTTCCGGCGGGCGCTGCCGGACGGCGTCGCGTGTTACACCGGGGACGACTTCCACTACCCGGAGCTCATCGCGGGTGACGAGCGGGGGCACAGCGAGGCCCTGCTCGGCGTCTTCGACCCGATCGCGCCGGTCGCCGCGGCGGGGCTGCGCCGGCTGGACGACGGCGACCGGGCCGGGTTCCACGCCCTGCTCGACCCGACCGTCGCGCTGGCGCGCGAGATCTTCCGCGCGCCGACCCGGCACTACAAGACCGGCGTCGTCTTCCTCGCCTACTTGAACGGTCATCAAGAGCACTTCCGAATGCTCGCCGGGAGCGAGTCCGCGCGCACGATCACCCACCTCGCGACGCTGCTGCGGCTGGCCGACGAGGCCGGGGTGCTCGCCGACGCCGAGCGGGCCGAGGCGCGGATGCGGCCGCTGCTGCAGGCGGCGGGGGTCGGCTGATGGACCCGCGGTTCAGCCTCAACCAGATCACCACCAAGGCCTGGTCGCTGCCCGAAGCGGTGGCCGGGTGCGCGGCCGCCGGCGTCGGCTGGATCGGGCTGTGGCGGGACAAGGTCGCCGAAACCGGTGTCGACGAAGCCGCGCGGCTGCTGAACGAGCACGGGGTGCGGGTTTCGTCGTTGTGCCGCGGTGGGTTCTTCACCGGCGTGACGCCGGAAGGGTCCCCTGTGGACGGTGTGGCGCAGACCCGGGAGGCGATCGACGAAGCCGCCGCGCTCGGCGCCGGCGTCCTCGTGCTGGTCGTCGGCGGGATCGCGGGCGGCGACCTGGCGGCGTCCCGGCAGCGGGTCGCGGACGCCGTGGGTGAGCTCGCACCGTACGCCGGTGAGCGCGGGGTGCGGCTGGGCCTGGAGCCGCTGCACCCGATGCAGTGCGCGGACCGGTCGGTGCTGTCCACTGTGGAACAGGCGCTGGCGATCGCCGCCGAGCACCCCGCCGAGCAGGTCGGCGTGATCGTCGACGAGTTCCACGTCTGGTGGGACCCGCGGATCGAGACGTCGATCGCCGCCGCGGCCGGCCGGATCGCCGGCTTCCACGTGTGCGACGTGCTCGTGCCGCTGCCCGACCCGCTGCTCGGCCGCGCGCTGCCCGGCGACGGCCCGATCGACCACCGCCACCTGCGTGAACACGTCGAAGCCGCGGGGTACACCGGGCCGATCGAGGTCGAGGTGTTCAACGCGGGCCTGTGGGCCCGCCCGGGGGCGGAGGTGCTCGCCGAAACCGTCGCGGCGTTCGAGCGGCACGTGGCCTGAGCGGCGTTATGGCTTTTGCCACCCGACCGCCGGGCGGAACGTTGGTTACGCTCCCCGCATGCCGAACCTGCTGGTGGTGGAAGACGACGCGGCGATCGGCAGCGTGCTCGAATCGACCCTGCGGCTGCACGGTCACCAGGTGTGCTGGCGACGTGACGGGCGCACCGCCCTGCAGGCCGCGGAAGCCGGCGAGTTCGACCTCGTGCTGCTCGACCTCGGCCTGCCCGACCTGGACGGCGTCGACGTCTGCCGCCGGCTGCGGGCCGCGCTGCCCGCCACCGTCCTGGTCATCCTCACCGCGCGGCAGGAGGAGATGGACGTCGTCGTCGGCCTCGACGCCGGGGCCGACGACTACCTCACCAAGCCGATCCGCCTGGGCGAGCTGCTGGCCCGGGTGCGGGCGCACCTCCGCCGCGGCGCGCCGGCCGGCGCGCGGCCGCCGGTGACCATCGGGGAGCTGACCGTCGACATCGCCGGCCGCCGCGCCACCCTGGGCGGACACGAAGTCGTGCTGCGCGCCAAGGAGTTCGACCTGCTGGCCCGGCTGGCCGAGCAGCCCGGGGTCGCGGTCAGCCGCGAGACCCTGATGGCCGAGGTCTGGGACGCGCACTGGTACGGCTCGACGAAGACGCTCGACGTGCACATCGCCGCGGTCCGCCGGAAGCTCGCGTCGGCGGCCGGGTCGGAGACCGAGGTGCCGCGGATCGCCACCCTGCGCGGGCACGGCTACCGGCTGGAGGACCCGGCCCGGACCCTCGCCGAGGGGTAGGCGTGCGCCGCCGGATCATCTCGCTGACGGTGCTCGCCGCCCTGGTCGCCACCGTGCTGTTCGCGCTGCCGCTGGGCTTCGCGGTGATGAGGTACTACCGCGACGACACGATGTCCGACCTGGAGCGGGCCGCCGACGCCGCCGCGCTGGCCGTGTCCCACGACCTGAACGCCGGGCTGCCGCCGCAGGCGCCCCCGCCCGACGACGAGGCCGAGGGTGACGTCGGGATCTACTCCCCGGACGGCCGGCTGCTCGCCGGGCACGGACCCGCCGTCGCCGGCGCGCTCGAGCGGCAGGCGGCGAGCGCCGCGACGGACGTCGTCACCGGCCGTGAGGACGACGAGCTGGTGCTGGCCGTCCCGGTGCTCAGCGGGGCCCGCACCACCGGGGTGGTCCGGGCCGCGCTGCCGATGTCCGACCTGACGCTGCGGATCGGGCTGACCTGGCTCGGCATGGCCGGGCTGGCCGTCGCGGCGGTCGGGGCGAGCCTGCTGATGGCCCGGCGGCTGACCACGCGGCTGGTCCGGCCGCTGGACGAGCTCGTCTGCGCGGCCGAGCAGCTCGGCGACGGCGACTTCACCGCGCGCGGCCCGCGGGCCGGGATCGCCGAGATCGACCGGGTCGGCGAGGCGCTGGCCGCCACCGCGGCCCGGATCGGCGAGACCCTGGAGCGGGAACGCGCGTTCTCCGCGGAGGCGTCCCACCAGCTGCGGACGCCGCTGACCGGGCTGCGCCTGCAGCTCGAAGCGGCGTTGCAGACGCCGGGCGCCGACCCGCACGCGGCGATCCGCGCCGGGATCGCGTCCGCCGACCGGCTGGAACGCACCATCGAGGACCTCCTGGCCCTCGGCCGGGAGCGCCGGGCGCCGCGGGCCGAGCTCAACCTCGACGCGCTCCTGGAGGAGATCCGGCAGGCCGGCGAGGCGCTGCTGGAGCCGCACGGACGCGCACTGCGGATCACCCGCGACGACCCGCCGCCGGCCCGGGTGGCGGCCGCGGCGGTCCGCCAGGTGCTCGGGGTCCTGCTGGACAACGCGGCGACGCACGGGCGCGGCACGGTCACGGTGGTGGCCCGCGACGTCGGCGACGCGCTGGCCATCGACGTCGCTGACGAAGGTCCCGACCTGGGCGAAACCGACCCGTTCGCGGCCGCGGCGACCGGGCACGGCATCGGCCTTCGGCTGGCCCGCAGCCTGGCCGAGGCCGAAGGCGGCCGGCTCCGCCTGAGCCGCCCCCACCCGCCGACGTTCACCCTCCTCCTCCCCACCGCCGACCCACCCCCCGACCCGTGACCAGCGGGGCATCACCCGCGATCCGAGGGGCATCACGCGTGTCCAGCCGGGCATCACGCGTGATCCGGCGGGCATCACGGTGATGCCTGCCCAGTCACGTGTGATGCCCCTCCACTCACGCGTGATGCCTGGTTGAGCACGTGTGATGCCTGGTTGAGCACGCCGGACCGAGCGGAACGATTCGCCACGATTCGCTCGTGTTGTGCAATGAATCACCTGTGATTCATCTTTTTGCGCAATGTTCCCCTGTTATCCGCAGCCACGGCGGCAGATACGGTCGTCGGCATGACTCTGCGAGCCGCGACGGTGCGGCGGAAACCGGTCGCCGACCTCGTCGCCGAAGGTGATCATGGCACGTTGAAGCGGTCGCTCGGCCTCGGGCAGCTCACCACGCTCAGCATTGGCGCGACGCTCGGAAGCGGCATCTTCGTCGTGCTCGGCGAGGCCGTCCCGGTGGCGGGGCCGGCCGTGGTGCTCTCGTTCGTGCTCGCCGGCGTCACCGCGTTGTTCTCGGCACTCTCCTACGCCGAGCTCGCCGGGATGATCCCGCTGTCCGGTTCGTCGTACTCCTACGCGTACGCCACCCTCGGCGAGCTGGTCGCCTGGGTCTGCGGCTGGTGCCTGGTGCTCGAATACGGCGTCTCGGTGGCGTCGGTGGCCGTCGGCTGGGGGCAGTACCTCAACGAGCTGCTGCGGCTGGCCTTCGGCTTCGCCATCCCGGACGCGCTCAGCCAGCCGCCCGGCTCCGGCGGGGTCGTCAACGTGCCCGCGATCCTCGTCGTGCTGCTCGCGATGCTCCTGCTGCTGTCCGGCGCGAAGGAAAGCGCGCGGGCCAACACGATCATGGTCGTGGTCAAGATCGGCACGCTGGTGCTGTTCTGCGCGATCGCCTTCACCGCGGTCAAGGCGAAGAACTTCACGCCGTTCCTGCCGCTGGGGCTGGCCGGGCTGAGCGCCGGCGGCGCCAAGCTGTTCTTCTCCTACATCGGGTTCGACGCCGCGTCGACCGCCGGCGAGGAGGCGAAGAACCCGCAGCGCGACCTGCCGCGGGCGATCCTGCTCTCCCTCGGCATCGTCACGGTGCTGTACTGCCTGGTCGCCGTCGCCGCCGTCGGCGCGCTGCCGTGGCAGCAGTTCGACGGCCAGGAGGCCGCGCTCTCGCACGTGCTCGGGGTCGTTTCGGACAACCCGTTCTGGGCCGGGCTGCTCGCCGTCGGCGCGATCGTGGCCATCTCCAGCGTCGTGCTGACCGTCCTCTACGGACAGACGCGCATCCTGTTCGCGATGTCCCGCGACGGCCTGGTCCCGGGCGTCCTGTCCAAAGTGGACGAGAAGACCGGCTCCCCGCGGGTCAACACCCTGGTGGTGTCCGGCTTCGTCGCCGCCCTCGCCGCGTTCATCCCGCTCGGGAAGCTGGCCGACGCCACCAGCATCGGGACGCTCTTCGCGTTCGGCCTGGTCAACGTCGCCGTCCTGCTGCTGCGCCGCCGCCAGCCCGACCGGCCGCGCTCGTTCCGCGTACCGTTCTCACCGGTCACGCCGATCCTGGGCGTGCTGTGCTGCGGCTACATGATGCTCAGCCTCGACGGCGCCACGTGGGTCGTCTTCGGCGGCTGGATGGCGCTCGGCCTGGTGATCTACTTCGGGTACGGCATCCGGAGGTCGAGGCTGGCATGAAGGTCGCGATCCACCAGGGACCGGTCACGGACCTCCCCCGCGCCGCCGCCGCGTCGGGCGCCGACCTCGTCGTCGCCGCCGAGATGATCACCACCGGCTACCACATCGGCGCGCGCACGCGTGAGCTCGCCGAGCCCGCCGACGGCCCCACCGCGGCGCGAATGTCCAGCCTGGCCAAGGAAACCGGCACCGCGCTGGTCTACGGCTACCCCGAACTAGACGGCGGCGACGTCTACAACAGCGTCCAGCTCGTCGGCAACACCGGGCGGCGGCTCGCCAACTACCGCAAGACGCACCTGTTCGGCGACCTCGACAAGGCGTGGTTCACCCCCGGCGCCGAAGCCGTGGTGCAGGCCGACCTCGGCGGCGTCCGGGTCGGGCTGCTGATCTGCTACGACGTCGAGTTCCCGGAGCTGGTCCGCGCGCACGCGCTCGCCGGAACCGAACTGCTCGTCGTGCCGACCGCGCTGATGAGCCCGTACCACCTCGTCGCCGACACGCTGGTGCCCGCGCGGGCCTACGAAAGCCAGCTGTTCGTCGCCTACGCGAACCGCTGTGACACCGAGCAGGAGCTGACGTACTGCGGACGCTCCTGCGTCGTCGCGCCGACCGGCGAAGTGCTGGCGCGCGCCGGCGCCGGGCCCGAAGTGCTCACCGCCGACGTCGACCGTGCCGCGCTGCTCGCGTCACGAGCGGAAAACACCCACCTGGCCGACCGACGGCCCGACCTGTACCGGGGAACCACCGCATGACCTCCGCCCTGCCCACCGCGATCCACCACGACGAACCGGCGGGCCGCCCGATCACGATGTTCGGCCCCGACTTCCCGTTCGCCTACGACGACTACCTCGCGCACCCGGCCGGGCTGGGCGCGCTGCCCGCCGGCCGGCACGGCACCGAGGTCGCCGTGATCGGCGGTGGCCTCTCCGGCATCGTCACTGCGTACGAGCTGATGAAGCTCGGCCTGCGGCCGGTGGTCTACGAAATCGCCGAGATCGGCGGCCGGCTGCGCAGTGTGCACTTCCCCGGCTGCCCGGACGACGTCGTGGCCGAGATGGGCGCGATGCGCTTCCCGCCCGCGTCGACCGCGCTCTACCACTACATCGACAAGGTCGGGCTGGAGACCAGGCCGTTCCCGAACCCGCTGGCGCCGGAGACGCCGAGCACGGTCGTCGACCTCAAGGGACAGAGCCATTACGCGCGCACACCGGCCGAGCTGCCGGAGGTCTTCCGCGACGTCGCCGCGGCCTGGGACCGGACGCTGGCCGAGCACGCGTCGTTCGCCGAGATGCAGACCGCGATCCGCGACCGGGACGCCAAGACGATCAAGCGGCTGTGGAACGAGCTCGTCCCGCGGCTGGACGACCAGACGTTCTACGGCTTCCTGTGCGCCTCCCCCGCGTTCGCCTCCTTCCGCCACCGCGAGATCTTCGGCCAGGTCGGCTTCGGCACCGGCGGCTGGGACACCGACTTCCCCAACTCCATCCTGGAAATCCTGCGTGTGGTCTACACCGGCGCCGACGACGAGCACCGCAGCATCGTCGGCGGGAGCCAGCAGCTGCCGCAACGGCTTTGGGAGCACACACCGGCCGAAATCGCTTTCTGGCCGGCCGGCACGAGCCTGAGCACGCTGCACGGCGGGCGGCCCCACCCCGGTGTCGCGCGGCTGCACCGGACCGCGCCGGACAACATCACGGTGACCGGCACCGACGGGCACATCCGGACGTTCCCGGCCGCCGTGTTCACCGCGCAGAGCTGGATGCTGCTGTCCAAGATCGAATGCGACGAAGCGCTCTTCCCGATCGACCACTGGACCGCGATCGAGCGCACGCACTACATGGAGTCGTCGAAGGTGTTCGTGCCGGTCGACCGGCCGTTCTGGCTCGACCCCGACCCGACGACCGGCCGCGACACGATGAGCATGACGCTCACCGACCGGATGCCGCGCGGCACGTACCTGCTCGGCGACGACCCGGACCGGCCCGCGGTGATCTGCCTGTCCTACACCTGGGCCGACGACTCGCTGAAGTGGCTGCCGCTCACCGTGGGCGAGCGGGTCGAGGTGATGCTGCAGTCGCTGCGCGAGATCTACCCCGGCGTCGACGTGCGGCGGCACATCACCGGTGACCCGGTGACCGTGTCATGGGAGGCGGAACCGCACTTCATGGGCGCGTTCAAGGCGAACCTGCCCGGGCACTACCGCTACCAGCACCGGCTCTTCACGCACTTCATGCAGGATTCGCTGCCGTCCCGCTACCGGGGACTGTTCCTGGCGGGTGACGACATCTCGTGGACGGCGGGCTGGGCCGAAGGCGCGGTCCAGACGGCGCTGAACGCGGTGTGGGGCGTGCTGCACCACTTCGGCGGCGAAACGCACGGCGCGAACCCGGGCCCGGGCGACGGGTTCGCCGACATCGCGCCGATCACGCTGCCGGACTGACCGTGCCCCGATCGTGGTACGCGGCCTCCCGCACCACCGGCATCGTGCGCGCTGCCCTGCCCGGCGCAACGGCTCATGCGACGATGGGAGGATGAACACCGAGCCGGCGCCGAGATGGCGAAGACTGGAACCGGACGAGCGGAGGGAACAGATCTACGCTTGCGCGGCGCGGCTGTTCGGTGACCGGCCCTACTCCGAAGTGTCCACTTCGGACATCGCGGCCGCGGCCGGTGTCGCGCGCGGGCTGATCAACCACTACTTCGGCACCAAACGCGAGCTGTACCTGGAAATCATCCGGCGCGCGCTGACCGTGCCGCGGCTGGCCGTCGAAATCCTGCCGGACGGGCCGCTGGAACTGCGGGCCGACGTCGCCATCGAATGGTTCCTCGACATGGTCACCAGCCAGGAGCGGATGTGGCTGGCCGCGATCGCGCCCGAGGGCATCGGCCGCGACCTCGAGGTGGAGCGGATCCTCGAGGAGGCCGACCGGGAGTCCGCCGACCGCGTGCTCGAAGCCGTCGGGCTGTCCCGGGAGAGCGAGCACGGGCCCGAGCTGAACGCGCTCGTGCGCGCGTTCGGTGGGATGGTGAAGTCGGCGGGCCGGGAGTGGCTCGTGCGCGGGTCGCTGACCCGCGAGCAGGTGCACCTGCTGCTGTCCAAGTCGCTGGTGACGCTGGTCGGCGAGATCTTCCCGGCGATTCAGCAGGAGCCGCCGCGCACCGAGGCCTGAAAGACCGAAGCCCCCGGCGCCACGAGGGGGAGGAGGGCGCCAGGGGCTCCGGGTCGATGGACGAACCACCGACGCACGCTCACGGTACGCCGGAGCACTGTCAAGTCGCTGTCAACCCCTCGCCGTCCGATTCGTGTAGTTTGTCCAGCCGGCAGGCGAGCCCGTCGAGACACCGCCGGACGGCGTAGTCGTAGAGCTGCGCGTAATAGCCCGCGGCGAGGTCGGGATCGCCCATCAGGTCGTGCATCGCCGAGCCCAGCTCGGCCATCCCCGGCAGGTCGTCCCGCTGGCGGTACGCCGCGTACGCCTCGGTGTTGTCGATCCGCAGCGCGAGCGCGCCGTCGCGGTCGTCCTCCATCGCGACGAACTGGCACGCCGTCATCAGCAGCAGGTTGTAGGCCATCGGGCTCTCGCGGCCGAAGCCGGCCTTCAACAGCACCCCGACACCGGCGTCGATGCTGCGCGTCGCCGCCTCGACGGACGGGCCGAACAACGCGAGGCGTCTCGCGCAGCCCGGGTAGGCGCGCAGGACCGCGCGCAGGCTGGCCAGCAGCTCGGTGAACCACTCCTGCCACGGCAGCTCGCCGCCGGGCAGCTCCAGCAGGCCGACCACCCGGTCGACCACGGCGTTCACCACCGCGTCCCGGTCACCGACGTGGTGGTAGATCACCGCCGGATAGGCCTCGACCGAGCGGGCGAGCTCCCGCAGCGTCCAGTTGTCGAGGCCGCGTTCGCCGGTGAGGGTCGTCGCCGCGCTGACGATCCGGTCGGCCGTGAGCGCCGGCAGACCCGCGGCGGCCCGTGACCGGGGGCGCTGTCCGGTGCCCGAGGATGAGGTCGGCATGGGGGGTAACGGTAACCGCACGGGCCGTTCCGGTGCCAGCTCCGCACGGGTACGGCAAGATCGGGGCATGGCACGCGCACAGGCCAACGGTCTCGAGCTCGAGTACGACACGTTCGGCGATCCGGACCGGCCGCCGCTGGTCCTGGTGATGGGCCTGGGCGCCCAGATGATCACCTGGGAGGACGGTTTCTGCGAGCTGCTCGCCGCCCGCGGGTTCTTCGTGGTGCGCTACGACAACCGGGACGTCGGGCTCTCGACGTGGCTCGACGACCTCCCGGCGCCGGATCTGGCCGCGTTGGCGGCCGGCGACCTGACGACGACGCCGTACACGCTGTCGGACATGGCCCGCGACGCGATCGGGCTGTTCGACGCGCTCGGCATCGGCCGCGCGCACGTCGTCGGCGCGTCGATGGGCGGGATGATCGTCCAGCAGCTGGCCATCGAGCACCCGGACCGGCTGCTTTCGGTCACCTCGATCATGTCGACCACCGGCGACCCGTCGGTCGGGCAGGCCGAGCCGTGGGCGCTGGCCGTGCTGACACGCCCGCCCGCGACGACCCGCGAGCAGGCGCTCGCCGACAGCGTCGAGGGTTACCGGAGCCTCGGCTCCCCCGGTTACCCGGACGACGAGGCGTTCCTGCTGGCCAAGGCGACCCTGCACTTCGACCGCGCCCGCCACCCGGTCGGCACGCTGCGCCACGCGGCGGCGGTGATGGCGTCGGGCGACCGCACGTCCCGGCTGCGTGACGTGCGGCTGCCGGTGATGGTCGTGCACGGCGACGCCGACCCGCTGATCAACGTCAGCGGCGGCAACGCGACGGCGGCGGCGGTCCCGGGCGCGGAGCTGGTCGTGGTGCCGGGCATGGGCCACAACCTGCCGCGCGCGGTCTGGCCGCGGATCGCCGACGCGATCGGGCGCGTGGCGGGTCAATAGCGCGTCAAGATCCGGGGTCCGGGTGTAGGGAATGTGTCCTGGGTCATGTTTTGGGATGCCGGCCGGGCTCTCCTGGACGCATGAGTGGTGGTTTCGGGTTCCCGATCGGCTGCGTCGCGGCGGTGGTGGCGGTGATCCTGGCGGCCCTGGCCGGGCCGGCTCCGTGGTACTCGCTGGTCACGCTGGGCGTGGTCGTGCTGGCGGCGGCGTTCCGGACGTCGGCCTTCGCCGCGGCCGGGGTCGCGGTGGTGGCTTGGGCGCTGCACGACGGTTTTGTCCTGGGCCGCGCCGGCGAGCTGACGTTTTCCGCGGCTTCCGGCGTCGCGGCTCTCGTGTTCGGCGCGGCTTTCGCGGTGGGTCTGGTCGCGGCGGTGGTCACCCGGGCTCCGGTTGCGGTGCGGGTGCCCGCACCTCGGCTTCCGGCGGAAGTCCCGTCGCGCACCCCGGTCGGCACGGCGACCTGACCGCCGTGTCGACCCTCCAATCACGCGAGTCGACCTTCCAGACACACGAGTCGACCCTCCAGACACGCGAGTTCGCCGTTCCGGTACACCGGACTCGCGTGATCGGGGCCGGAACCCGCGTGATCGGGGCCGGAACTCGCGTGATTGAAGGCGGAACTCGCGTGATCAGGAGGTCGACACGCGTGATTGGAGGGTCGACACGTCAGGTGCCGCGGGGCGCCGAGGCTCGGCGGGCCGCGAGGGCCGCGATGATGCGCGGGAGGCCCGCCGGGTGGAGGGGGTCGATGCCGGTGAGGTCGCGGACGCGGCGGAGGCGGTAGTCGACCGTGTTGGGGTGGACGTGCAGCTTCGTCGCCGTGCGGCGGCGGTTCGTGTCCAGCTCGAGGTACGCCGCGAGCGTCTCGACGAGCTCGGGGTGCGCGTCCAGCGGCTCCAGCACCGCGGCCAGCCGGTCGCGGGCCGCGCCCGGGCGGGTCAGCTGGTACTCGAGCAGGACGTCGTCGAGGCGGTAGAGCCCCGGCGGGCGGCCGGACCAGCGCAGCACCTCCAGCACCTCGGCCGTCCGGGCAGTCACTTCACGGACGTCGGACGGCTCCGCGGTTTCCGCCGCGGCCAGCACGTCCACGTCCGCCGCGCGGCCCGCCGCGGCCAGCAGCGCCCGCCACTCCGGCAGCGACGACAGCCGGCCGCCGAGCGGCAGCAGGACCAGCCCGCCCGGGCCGTCCAGCGACGCGAGAACGCCGTCACCGCACGCTTGCTCGAACGCGGCCAGAAACCGGCGGAGTTTGCGACGGACCGCGATCTCCGCGTCCACCCCCGGTGACGCCTCGTCGGCGTGCGGCCCGAGCTCGACGCTCAGCACGAGGTACCGCGCCGGCAGCGTGATCCCGGCACTGCGCGCGACGACGTCGACCTGACCGCCGTCGACGAGCACCGACAGCAGCGTGCGCCGCGCGGTGTGCTCCTGCCCCACCTTGGTGCGCAGCTCCTCCAGATACCCCCGGGTGACGGCGCCGGCGACCGTGCCGACAAACGCGAGCACGCGGTCCGCGACGTCCAGGAGGTCGGCGACGTCCGCGCTGCCCGCGTCCGCCGAGCCGACGGTGAAGATCTCCCGCGCGCCGAGGTGGTACGCGGTCAGCACCGCCTCCAGCGGAAAGCCCTCCTCGGCCCGGCGCACCGCGGACGCGCCGATCTGCTGCAGCTCGGCGCTGTTGAGCTCACGGTCTTCGCGCAGGCTCCGGGCGAACGCGCGCACGGCCTGTTGCGTGATGCGCGCGATGTCGCCCGCGAGCTCCTCGACCGGCATCCGCCGGTAGTCCGCGACCTCACCCTGGATGCGCGCCAGCACGCGGGCGATCAGCTCGGGCTCCTCCCGGGTGAGCCGCTCGTGCACGCGCTGCCCGCCGAGGGTGAGGTCGCCGCCGGGCTTGTGCTCCGTCACAACCGATCCCCCCGTTCTCTGCCCGGACTCCCAGTCAATCCGGGCACGCTGGGTGCCGATGGTGTCACGGAAACCAACCGTAAGCACAACGTCAAGGAGGACGGCGTGCGAGTGAGGACAACGGCGTTCATCACGATCCTGGTCGCGGCACTGGTCACGACGGCAGGCACGGCGGCGGCGAGCACCGCCGGGGAGTACGTGGCACTCGGGGACTCGGCCGCCGCCGGTCCGCTGATCCTGCCCCCGGACCTCTCGGCCCCGGGCTGCCTCCGCTCGCTCGTGAACTACCCGCACGTCGCGGCGAAGAGGCTCGGCCTGCCGCTCAAGGACGTCACGTGCTCGGGCGCGACGACCGCGGACATGTACGCGCCGCAGTCGACGGAGACCGGCGCGGTCCCGCCGCAGCTGGACGCGCTCGGCGCGAGCACGAAGACCGTCACGGTCACCATCGGCGGCAACGACGTCGGCCTGGTCGGCGCCGCGACCAGCTGCATCACCCTGCTCCCCGGCATCACCCCCGACTGCGTCGACCGCTACACCGCCGGCGGGCACGACCAGCTGGCCGAGAAGATCGCCGCGTTCGAACCGACGTGGGGCGCGCTGCTGGACGCGATCCACGCGCACGCGCCGAACGCCGCGGTCTTCGTCGCCGGGTACGGCACCTACCTGCCGCGCAACGGGTGCTGGCCGGTCGCGCCGCTGACCCCGCGCGACGCCAACTACATCCAGGGCAGCATCGACAAGACCAACGCCGCACTCGCCCGGCAGGCCGCCGCGCACAACGCGCACTACGTCGACGTCCGGACGGCGTCGATCGGGCACGACGTCTGCAAACGGCCGGGCGTCAAGTGGTTCGAGAGCGTGATCCCGACGTCGGTCGCGGCGCCGTTGCACCCGAACGCCGACGGCATGCGGGCCATCGGCGCGCTGGTGGCCGGGGCGGTCAGCGGCTGAAGTCCCAGCGGCTCGCGCCGTGCGGCTCGGCGGAGGCGACCCCGATCGCCCGGGTGAGCACGAGCCGGTACAGCAGCCACGGCGCGGGTCCGGCGCTCGGCGCCATGAACGACGCGTTGTAGCCGCCGTTTTCGACCGTCGCGGGCCAGCCGCCGTCGCGGTAGACGGCCGCCACCCGCTCGAGGGTGACGGGATCGGTGACGTGCTCGGCCTCGCCTTCCATGGTGAGGTCGAGGCCGTTCAGGCGCACCGAGACGCTGCACGCCGGGTTCGCCGCGAGGTTGCGGGCCCGGCGCGTGCCGGCCCCGCTCACGAAGTAGAGGGTGTCGTCGACCCAGATCGCGCCGACGCCGGCGGCGTGCGGCCGGCCGTCGGGGCGGACGGTCCCGACGAAGAACGTCAGGTCCTCCTTGGGGGTCTGGGTCGCGAGGAGGTCGCGCGCCCGGCTCCACGGCAGCGCCGCGTTCCCGTTCTGGTCGAGGTTCTTGGTTTTTGTCGGCTCAGTCATGCCTACGCGTCGAACGGGCCGACGGCGGATCGACACGCGGCGAGAGTTTTCTTCCCGCCGGGGTCGTTGTCGCTGGTGGCGGGCACGATCGCCAGCTCGTCGATCCCCGCTTCCGCGTACTCCCGCGCCTTCGCGGCGATCTCCGCGGGCGAGCCCAGCAGGCCCACGGTGGCAATCGCCGCCTCCGGGACGGCCGCCAGCAGCTCACGCGGGTGCGGCCACGTGCGCGCGAAGTCGACCAGGTCGCCGAACCCCGCCGCGCGGAACATCTCGCCGTAGCCGGGCGCCGCGAGGTAGCCGACAACACCGCGACGCAGCTGGTCGAGCTCGGCCGGGCCCGGGTCCACCGCGCCGACGACCCACGCGGCCACCGGCGGCGGTGTGGTGCCCGCCCGCGCGGCCGCCTCCCGGAGACCGCGCACCAGCTCGCCGGCCGCGGCCGGGCTGACCAGGTTCACCACCATGCGGTCGGCGTGCCGCGCGGCGACGTCGAGGGCGCGCGGGCCGAACGCCGCGATCGTCAGCGGCGACTTCGGCGCGGCCAGCCGCAACCGGTACCCCCGCGACCCGACCACCGATCCGTCCACAGTGGACTTCTCGCCGGAGACCAGCTGCCGCACGGCGATCGCCGACTCCTCCAGCGCGGTCGCGGCCCGCGAACGGGACCGGCCGTGCCAGCTCCGCACCACGACGTCGCTGGACGTGCCGAGCGCGACGCCGGTCGTCCGGCCGGTCAGCGCCGCGACCGACGCGACGCCCATCGCGATCGTCGCCGGGTCCCGGACGGTCACCGCGAGCGGCCCGAAGGTCAGCGAGAGCGACGAAGTCGCCGCGCCGATCGCGGTCCCCAGCGCGAACGCGTCCCACGTCGCCATCTCGCCGATCCACAGCTCCTCGTACCCGGCGGCCTCGGCGGCACGCGCGGTTTCCAGGGCCTCCTCCGGCGGGCGGTCCTGCCAGAGCCCCAGCGACACCGAAAGCCTCATGCGGTGACCACCAGCGTGACGACCGTGGTGAACGAGCCGCCGACGTTCAGCGTCAACGCCGTCCGCGCACCCTCGACCTGGGTCTCGCCCGCTTTCCCCGTCACCTGCCGCGCGACGTCGTGCAGCATGCGGACACCGGTCGCGCCGACCGGGTGGCCGAGCCCGATCAGGCCGCCGCCCGGGTTGATCCCGGCGGTGTCGAGGCCGCCGTCGGTGATGAACTTGCCGCCGTCGCCGGGCGGCGCGGCGCCGAGGTGCTCCAGCGCGACCAGCCCGGTGATCGTGAAGCAGTCGTGCAGCTCGACGACGTCGAGCGCGTCCGGCCCGGCCACGCCCGCGCGCTCGTAGGCGTCGACGACCGCGCCGCGCAGGTGCGGGAACAGGTACTCGCCGCCGGACGCGATCTTCTCGGCCAGGCCGAGGTGCGAGGTGCGGTGCCCGAAGCCCGCGATGCGCGGGAAGCCGCCGCCGAGGCGTTCGGCGAACCGCGGCGAGGCCAGCAGGACCGCCGCGGCGCCGTCGGTGATCCGGCCGCAGTCCTGCTTGCGCAGGCGCCCTTCGATGACCGGGTTCAGCTCGTCGTCGGGCCCGAACGCGCCTTCCGGGAACCGCCAGTCCCGGGCCTGGGCGAGCGGATTCCTTGCCGCACGGTCGAAAGCGTGCGACGCGAACTGCCCGAGGGGCTCGGGGTCGAGCCCGTACCGCTCGTCGTAGGCATCGGCGACGTCGGCGAAGAGCGCGGGCCACGGGAACTTCGCGCCGACGGCCTCGTGCCCGGCCCAGGCGGCCGACCCGAGGTGCTCGGCGGCCCGCTGGCCGTCGACGTTGCGCATCAGCTCGACCCCGACGACGAGCGCCAGGTCGTAACGCCCGGACTCCAGGTCGGCGCAGGCGGCCAGGACCGCGGTGCTGCCGGACGCGCACGCGGCCTCGTGCCGGGTGCTGGGCACGCCGTCCAGCTCCGGGACGGCGGCGACGAGCAGGCCGCCCAGCTGGGCCTGGCCGGTGAACAGCTCGGCCGCGAGGTTGCCGACGTGCGCGACCTCGACGTCCGCGGCGGTCACACCCGCGTCCGCGAGGGCGGCCGGGACCACCTCGGCGAACAGCTCGAGGATCCCGCTGCCTTCCTTCGTGTAGTTGCGCGCGAAGTCGGTCTGCGCCCCGCCCAGCACGAACACCGTCATCGTTTCACTCCAGACTTTCCCGCAGCTGCCGCTTCAGGATCTTCCCGACGGGGTTGCGAGGCAAGGCGTCCGCGTACTCGAGCCGTTCCGGGAGCTTGAACGCGGCGACTTTCTTCTCCCGCAGGTACTCGACCAGGTCCTCCAGCGACGGCTTGCGGTCGCCGGGCACGACCACCGCGCACACCCGCTCGCCCATGACGTCGTCGGGCACCCCGACCACCCCGACGTCGGCGACGTCCGGGTGCCCGGCCAGCAGGCCCTCGACCTCGGCGGGCGAGATGTTCATCCCGCCGCGGATGACCAGGTCCTTGGCGCGGTCGACGTACTTCAGGAACTCGCCGCGGTCGCCGGCGATCTCGAAGACGTCGCCGGTGCGGAAGTGCCCGTCTTCGTCGAACGCCGTGGTGTCCAGCGGTTCGCCGATTTTCGTGAGGTACCCGGCGAACACCGTCGGCCCGGCGATGTGCAGCTCGCCGGGGCGCCCGGGTTCGGTCACGTGCTCGCCGGTGACCGGGTCGTGTAGCCGCACCGACGTCCAGCCGGCGACGGGCGTCGACCAGGTGACGCCGGAGGCGTAGTTCGGGAAGTAGCTCGCGCGCTGGTCCGGGTCCGGGATGTCGACGGGACCGGACAGCAGCGCGGTGCCTTCGTTGGAGCCGAAGAAGTTGATGATGTCGATCCCGTGGCGCTCGGCCCAGGTGCGCACGAGCCACGGCGAGAGCGGCGCCGAGCCGGACCCGATCTTCCGGACGCTCGTGATGTCCACTCCGGACAGGATCTTCTCGTTGTGCAGCAACATGGTCAGCAACGCGGGCGGCGCGAGGGTGTACGTCACGCGCTCGGCCGCGAGCTGGCCGAGGAACACCGGCAGGTCGAACGGGTGGTGCGGGACGAACACCGCGCCGGTGAGCAGCCACGGCAGGAACATCCCGCCGATGCCGGCCATGTTCGTCATGGGGAACGGCGAGAGCAGGACGTCGTCGCGGGTGATCCCCGCGGCCTGGACGCAGCCGCCCGCCGTCGCGAGCCAGTCGCCGTGGCAGCGCGGGACGGCCTTCGGTTCGGCTTCGGTGCCGGACGTCCAGCAGATCGTCACGCAGTCGTCGACGTCGGTGTCGAGTGTGGACAGGTAGGAGTCCAAAGTGGATTGGTCCGCTTCGGACAGTGGGTCTTCGGGCCAGGCCAGGGCGCCGGCCGGTTCGTCGTCCCCCCGGGCGACGACGAACCGGACCGACGGCGCCGTAGCGCCGATTAGCCCAAGGGCCGCCCCGGCGAGCGGGTGCTCGCCGTATCTGGATGCGGTGACCACCCCGACAGCCCCGGTGCGCCGGCACATCGGGCCCATCTCGTGCTCCCGGTAGGACACCGGGAACGGGGTGACAACCGCGCCGATCCGCACGATCGCGAGGAACGCCTGGACCAGGGCCGAGCAGTTCGGCAGCTGCACGGCCACGACGTCACCTGCTCGCACCCCTCTGGCGAGCAGGAACGCGGCCAGGACGTCGACACGTTCGTCGAGCCGGTTCCAGGTCCACCGCACCGGGTCGCGTCCGACCAGTGCGGTGGTGTTCGGTGGATCGACCAGCGCGAGACCCTCCGGGTCGGCACTGACCCGCTCCTTCACGAGCCGGTCGATCGTCTCCGCACTCCACCATCCCCGCGTCCGGAAGTCCCGGGCGCGACCCTCTCGATGGCATCTCATGAACGGAGGTTTTCCAGCTGGTCCGCCCGGACCCAGGTCGCGTGAAAACCGAGCGGGACACGCTGGGGCAACAGGACCCTGGCCACGGGTCCGGCAGCGAGATCGGCGGCGTCGAAGATGTCCAGTTCCGAGCGTCCCTCACGCTCGTCCTGCACGAACGTCACCAGATAACCGTCCGCCGAATCGGCGGCTGCTCCGTCGCGGGGTGCGAACGGGGCCTCACTGCCCCACCGGCCGGGACCGAACCGGTATTCGGTCTTGGAGCCGGCAAGATTGTCGTAGCGCACGAGCCCGTCGAACTTCAGCGTCGACTCGGGCGAGATGTGCACCGCGTAGGAGTACCGGTTCCGGGCGCCGACCCCACGGGAGTCGACGGTCGGGAACTCGGTGTTGTCGTCGTCGAGCGGGGCCTCACGGCACACGCCGGTCCGCAGGTTGAAGCGGTAGCGGTGCAGCTGGGCGTCGAGGCGCAGGTAGGAGAGCATCTTCGCGAGCGGCGTGTGCGCGTCGGCCCGCGGGGCGGGCTTGCGCACGCGGCAGACGTCGAGGACGACCTCTTCGCCCTCTTCCCAGGCGTTGACGACGTGGTAGATGTAGCACGGGCTCGCTTCGAACCAGCGGATCTGGCTACCGTTCCCGTAGCGTGGCAGAACCCCGAACCGGCTCGGCATCGAGCGGTCGAAGTGCAGCTTGTGCCGGCCGAGCTTCGCCGCTTCCAGGTCCTGGACCAGCGGCAGGTCCATCAGCACCGCGTAGTGCTCGGTGATGGCCATGTCGTGCGGCAGGCGCGGGCCGGGCAGCTCGATCTCGGTGGTGGTGACGACCTGGCCGTCCGCGCTGATGACGCCGTAGCGCAGGTACGGCGGGCGCGGGCCGTAGTCGAACCAGAACAGCTCGCCGGTGGCCTCGTCCACCTTGGGGTGGGCCATCATGTCGCCGACCAGCGTGCCGAGGAAGTCTTCGGCGCCGAGCGTCTCGAGCGAGAGCGGGTCGATGCCGTACGGCGAGCCGCACAGGTACCAGGTCGCGAGGATCCGGCCGCGGTGGAAGACGACGTCGGTGTTGGCGTTGTCCTTGAGGCCCAGGCCGTGGTGGTTGCCGAAGGGGTTGCCCTTCGGGTTCTCCATGACGCCGGTCCAGAGGCCCTTGCCGGCTTCGGACTCGGCCTCGAAGGCCTTCGTGCGGACCCAGCGGTTGCGGTAGCGCGCCTTGCCGTTCTCCAGGTGGACGGCGTGGATCATGCCGTCGCCGTCGAACCAGTGGTAGCGGCCTTCCGGGGCGAACCGCGGGTTGGGGCCGTTGCGCAGGTAGACGCCGTTGAGGTCCTTCGGGATTTCGCCGATGACCTGCAGGTCTTCGGCGTCGATCTCGGTGTCGACCGGGGCGTACACGCCGAGCAGGTAGGGGTTCGCCTCGCCGGTGTCCGCCGTCCGGGCCACCATCAGCGGCTGTTCGGAGGTGCTGGTCATCGGGCTTCTCCCTGGATCTCGGGCTCACCGCGCTGGCTGATGGGGATGAGACTATGATTTGTGTAGTCAGGTGTCAATAGGCTTCTTTTGCTGTAGTCAGGTGTACGCTGAGGCCGTTCTTGGACAGGGGGAAATGACGGTGACCGAGGCGACGGCACAACGCATCCGGCCCGCGGGGGATCCGCTCCGGAGAGCACTCGAACTGGTCGGTGACCAGTGGACGCTGCTCATCCTGCAGAGCCTCTTCCTGCGCTTCCGGCGGTACGAGGAGCTGCGGCTGCGGCTGGGCATCTCGCCGACGGCGTTGTCCGGGCGGCTGCGGGACATGGTGGAAGCGGGCATGCTCACGCGCGTGCCGTACCGCGACGCGCGGCGCACGCGGCACGAGTACCGGCTCACCGAGCGCGGCCTGGAGCTGTGGCCGCTGCTGATCTCGATCTGGGCCTGGGAACGCGAGTGGGTCGAAGGCCGCCGTGAGGTGCTGCCGACGCTCATCCACCTCGACTGCGAGCTGGCTACATCAGCGCCCCTCGGTTGCGGCGCCTGCGGCCGCCGGGTCGACGCCCGTGACGTGCGGGCCACCCGGCTCGACAGCACGGGCGTCGCCGCCGCGACGGCGTCCAAGCGCTTCCGCCGCAAGGACGCCGAGTCGCTGGCCGGCGACCCGATGATGTTCTTCCCCGACACGATGGAGCTGCTCGGCGACCGGTGGTCGACCGGGCTTTTGGTGTCCGCGCTGCTCGGCTGCCACCACTTCTCGGAGTTCGAGCGCGAGCTGGGGATCGGGCCGAGCGTGCTGTCGGCGCGGCTGAGCAAGCTCGTCGAGGTCGGCGTGCTGCGCACCGGCACGGCGAAGACCCGCACCGACGCCCGCGACTACCGGATGACGGCGAAGGGGCTGGCGTTCTTCCCGGCGCTGGCGTTCATCGCGGAGTGGTCGCGCGGGTTCGAGGTGACCGGCCAGGAGCCGGACATCACGCTGAACCACGTCGAGTGCGGCAACCGGCTGCGGCCGATCCTGCTGTGCGACCACTGCGGCCGTCCGCTGACGCGCAAGTCGGTGCAGTTCGGCGGAGTGCCCACACCGAAGCGGTGACGTAATCGACTCGCCAAGCGGCCGGGCCACTGCCAGGCTGGAGCGGTCACACGTCGTCAGTCCCGGAGGTAAACATGAGTGAACCGAATCCCTCGCCCGGCGGCGAGGAGGAGGACGACGTCAAGCGCAAGTTCCGGGAGGCGCTGGAGCGCAAGCAGGCGCACGCCCGCTCGGGCGCGTCCCACGAGAACGCCGGCGGCAAGAACCAGCACGCCCACGGCCCGGCGGCCAACAAGCGGACGTTCCGCCGCAAGAGCGGCTGAGCCCCGGCCGAGCTCGTGAAGGCCCCCACCGCGCGCGGTGGGGGCCTTCACCGCGTTCAGGGGGTGAACGAGCCCAGGTGGTCCAGGACCACGAACTGACTGGCCGGGCTCGCCGCCGCGACCGCCTTGCGCAGCACCTCCAGGCCGCCGTTCGGGTCCTTCGCCTGGCCGAGCGGCAGGTCGAAGTCGTCCCAGTGGGTCGCGGCCACGTACCTCGGGTTGCCCAGCGTGCGCAGCAGCCGCGGCACGTACTGCGTCACCTTCGCGCCGCCCGCCGGCACGCACACGACGTCCGGGCGCAGGCCCGCCAGCTCGGACTCGACGTAGTTCGAGCCGCCGAAGTCCAGCAGCGTGGCGCCGCCGCCGGTGACCGCGTACGCCAGCGTGCCGCCCTCCACCAGGTCCTCGATCACCTTCGGCCGGTCGCGGCGCGACAGCGGCCGCGAGCCCGGGAACGGCACCCGCGCGCGCTCGCCCGTCGCCGAGTGCAGGGACCTCAGGATCCGGATCGAGTAGCCGTCGAACGTCAGGTCCTCACCGCCGCTCGCGATCGCCAGCTGGTCCTCGGGGGCGCCCAGGGCCGCCATGAGACTCAAATGGGTCTCGGTGCCGATGACCGTCGCGCCGGTGCGTTTGGCCAGGTAGGGGACGTCGGTGAGGTGGTCGTAGTGGCCGTGGGTCACCAGGATGTGGTCCGCGCGCAGCTCGCCGCGGTCGAGGTAGCCGTCGATGAGCGTCTTGTTCACCGACAGCGGGGTTTTCGGGTCCGCGCCCGCCGGTGTGTACGTCCCGGTCTTGAAGCGCGTCAGCCACGGGTCGATCAGGATGGTCTTCGTCCCGGTTCCGTCCGCGCTCGGGACGCGGACCTCCCAGCCGTTGTTTCCCCACCACCGCACGGTCATCCGCGACGCGCGGGGGCTCGCGGCGGCCGGCGTCACCCCCGCGAGGACCGTCGCCGCCACCGCGCCCGCGCCGAACAGCCCTCGCCTGCTGAATCCTGTGTCCATGCCGGGCAGCCGACCACGAACCGCGCCGCGCTGTCCAAGATCGGCACGGCGGCATGTCGATATGCGGACAGGTATCGTCGCAGCGTGGACCACCTCCGTTCGCTGCGGTACTTCCTCGTTGTCGCCGAAGAACTGCACTTCGGCCACGCGGCCGACCGGCTCGGCATCGCGCAGCCGCCGTTGAGCCAGCGCGTGAAGCGGCTCGAAGCCGAGCTGGGCGCGAAGCTGTTCGACCGCGGCCGCCGCGTCACGCTCACCGAAGCCGGCGAAGTGCTCCGCACGGAAGCGCGCGACCTGCTCTCCCGCTGGGACCGCATGACGGCGCTGGTCGCGAAGGCCGACCGCGGCGAGCTGGACGCCCTGCGCGCGGGCGTGCCGCCGGAGCTGCCCGGGCGGGTGCTCGCCGCGATCCTCACGGCGTTCGCCGAGCGCCATCCCGCCGTCCGCCTCGACCTCCAGGAGCTGACGACGGCCGAGCAGACCCGGCTGCTGGCCGGCCGCGAGCTGGACGCGGGGCTGCTGCAGCTGCCGGTCGACGTCGTCGGGCTCGACCTCGGGCCCGCGATCGACACGCCGCTGGGCGTGGTCCTCCCCCGCGACTCGCCGCTGGCGCGCCGCGCGTCGCTGGCCCTGGCCGACCTCGCGGGCGAAGGCCTGGTGCACGCACCGCGCGCGGCGGCGCCCGGGAGCTATGACGCGCTGCTGCGCACGTGCTGGGACCACGGCTTCCGCCCGGCCACGATCCGGCACGCGCGCAACCCGGAGTTCGCGCTCGGCCTGGTTCTCGCCGGGCACGGCGTCGCGTTCGAGCCGAGGGCCCGCAAGGAGCCGCGCGTGGTGTGGCGGCCGCTCGAGGACCGGCTGCCCGCGAGGACGGCATTCGCGTGGCCGTCGTCGAGCCCGCACCCGCAGGCGGCGGCGCTGGCGGAGATCGCGGCGGAGGTCCTGCGCGACGACGGCGTGTCGCGGATCGTGCCGCCGGATCCGAGTGGGGCGCGGCCGTGGGACGTGTTTTACGACCGCGGCTGAGAGCAGGCCGGGGTCGCGCGCGTGATCGGCGGGGCATCACGCGTGATCAGGCGGGCATCACGCGTGACCGGCAGGGCATCACGTGATCGGCGAGGCATCACGCGTGACCACGCAGGCATCACGTGATCGGCGGGGCATCACGGCGGCCAGCTTCCTACGAGCGCAGTTCCTCGACCGCCGCGCGGGCCGCGTCGCCGATCGCGCGGTCGATGTCCGGGCGCCGCAGCGTCTCCGCGCCGCCGACCGTGAACACCGCGATGGCGTAGGAGGTTCCGTCCGGGTAGGTGGCGACGCCGATTTCGTTGCGGATTCCCGGCATCGTGCCCGTCTTGGCGGCCACCGTCACCTCCGGCGGGAAGCCCGCCGTCAGGCGGTGCCAGCTGACCTGCGCCGTCATCCACTCGCGGAGCCGGGCCGCCGCCGGGTCGGCCCAGATCGCGGCAAGCAGGGCGGTCATCTCGCGCGGCGTGGTCGCCGAAGTCCGCAGCGGGTCCAGCGCCCGCAACGGAACCTCCGCCGACGTGTCCTCGATGATCGTGCGCAGCAGGTCGCGCGGCGCGCCGATGACCGACGTCCGCGACAGGCCCAGCTCCGCCAGCAGCGACCGGACGTTCTCCACGCCGACGCGGTCGAACAGCAGGTCCGCGGCCGTGTTGTCGGACACCGACAACGCCAGCAGAGCCGCGTCCCGCAGGCTGTACGAGACGTCGTCCGCGAAGCCCGACGTGCCGCTGCCGCCCAGGCGGTCCGCGGCGGACGCGCGCACCCGGTCCGTGGGATCCAGCAGGCCGGCCGCCACCTGGCGGGCGAACTCGTACACCAGCGGCACCTTCACCACGGACGCCAAGACCACCGGCTCGTCGGCGTCCAGCCCCACACAGTCGACAGAGCCGAGACGGCGGGCGTGCAGGAAGCCCCGCACGCCCGCCGCCGCGAAGATGTCCGAAAGGGTCACCCGGCCATGATGGACCGCAGCCGCCCGACCTCCGCCATCCGGCGCTCGGCGAGCCGGTCGGCCGCCGTCGCCGGGGGCACGCCGTCGGCGACGGCCAGCTCGAACACGGCCTTCGTCGTGTCGAAGATGGCTGTGGTCTTGCGCTTGGCGCGCTCGAAGTTGAAGCCGTGGCGCTCGTCGTCGACCTGGATCACGCCGCCCGCGTTGACCAGGTAGTCCGGCGCGTACAGCACGCCGCGGTCGGCGAGCTGCTTGTCGATCCCGGCGTGCGCGAGCTGGTTGTTGGCCGCGCCGCAGACGATCTTCGCGCCGAGCACCGGCACGGTCTCGTCGTTCAGGGCGCCGCCGAGCGCACACGGCGCGAAGACGTCCAGCTCCGCGCGCAGCAGGGTGTCCACATCGGACACGACCTGCACGGTCGGGTAGATCGACTGGGTCCGCGCGAGCGCGGGCGCGTAGACGTCGGTGATCGTCACCTGCGCGCCGGCCTCCACGAGGTGCCCGACGAGGATGTGCCCGACCTTGCCGACGCCGGCCACGCCGACCCGCTTGCCGGCCAGGTCCGGGCTGCCCCAGAGGTGCTCGGCCGAGGCCCGCATGCCCTGGAAGACGCCGAACGCGGTCAGCACGGACGAGTCGCCGGCGCCGCCGTCCTCGGGCGAGCGGCCGGTGACGTACCGGGACTCCCGCGCCACGATGTCCATGTCCTGCACGTACGTGCCGACGTCGCACGCCGTGATGTAGCGGCCGCCCAGGGACTGCACGAAGCGCCCGTACGCGCGCAGCAGCGCTTCGGACTTGAGCGTCTTCGGGTCGCCGATGATGACGGCCTTGCCGCCGCCGAGGTCGAGCCCGGCCAGCGCGTTCTTGTACGCCATGCCCTTGGACAGCGCGAGCACGTCGTCGAGCGCGTCGGATTCGGTGGCGTAGGGGTGGAAGCGCGTCCCGCCCAGCGCGGGTCCGAGCGCCGTGGAGTAGATGCCGATGATGGCCTTGAGGCCACTGGCTTCGTCGTGGCAGTACACGACCTGTTCGTGCCCGGAGTTCCGGGCGAACACTCCTTCGGTCACGGTGGTGACTCCTTCGTCTCCCGCGCCCGGTTCGTGACCGGGACGCGCTCCAAGGTTGACCGGCGGGCGGGGCGGAGGTCGTCCGCCTGATTGCCCATCCGGGACCCAACCTAGATCCCTCGCCCGAGGCGGACCAGGGGAGGTCTCGCGATACGGACTGGTAACGCGGAGATCAGCCCCGGACCACCGAGCCGAGGGTCGCCATCGCCGTTTCCAGCTGGGTGTCCGAAAGGTACGGCGCCGGGCCGAACCGCAGGTGGTGCCCGCGGCTGTCGGTGCGGACGCCCTCGGCGGCCAGCGCCGCCTGCAGGCCCGCCGCGTCCGGGGCTCGCAGGGAAAGGAACCCGCCGAGCTTGGCGAGCGGCGTCTCACGATCCCGCGTGACGACGTCCTCGGGCAGCCCGAGCTTGTCGAACACCTCCGCGAGCAGGCCCACCTGGTGCTGCGACACCTCGCGCAGGAACTCCGGCGTGAGCCCCTGCTCGGCGAAGAACCGCTGGACGCGGGCCCCGCGGTAGTGGCTGGCCGGGTCGTAGGTGGCGCCGGCGAACCGGTCACCGCCGGTCGCGTAGGGCACCGCGCCCGGGTGGCGCTCGTCGGCGAGCGCGCCGAACTCGGCGTACCAGCCGGTGATCACCGGCCGCAGCTCCTGGGCGTGCGCGGGCAGCCGCAGGAAGCAGTTGCCCTCCCCCAGCTGCAGGTACTTGTACCCGCCGCCGAGCACCCACGCGTTGGTGAGCCCGAGGTCGTGCAACGCGAACGGCACCACGCCGAGCGCGTGGTAGGCGTCCACGACCAGCTCGATCGACCGGGCGCGGCACGAGTCGGCCAGGTGCGCGAGCCCCGGCACCAGCCGCGACGTCTCGAACAGCACGGCCGAGACGAGCACCGCCGCGGTGTTGTCGTCGACTTCGCCGGCCACCCGCTCGGCGAGCGTCGTCACCGGGTCCAGGGGCACCCGGACGACCTCGACGCCCTCCTCCTCGAGGCGGGCGAGCTGGCGGCGCAGCGTGTGGAACTCGCCGTCGGTGGTGACGAGACGCGGTCTTCGGGGCAGCTCCATCGCCGAGAGGAAGCGCAGCACGAGGTCGTGCGTGCTCGCGCCGAGCGCGTACTCGCCGTGCGGGTCGCCGAGCAGCAGGCGGAAGCCCGCGCGCAGCTCGTCGGCCTTCGCGAAGGCGCGGCCCCACTTCTCGTCGACGTCACGGGCGGCGTCGGCGAAGGACTCCAGGAGCCCTTCTTCGGCGACGTCCGGCCAGGCCTGGTGCGAATGCCCGGACAGCAGCAGGCGCTCCCGGACGGAGAACCGGGTGTAGTGCGGGGCGAGCGCGTTGTCGTCGGCCCGCAGATCGTCCAAGGTGGTCAAAGTCGGCTCCGTACGGCCCAGAGATCCGGGAACATCGGCTGGAAAAGGGTGGTACGCAGGTAAGTCGCGCCGGACGACCCTCCCGTCCCGGTCTTGTCGCCGATGGTGCGTTCGACCATCTTCACGTGCCGGTAGCGCCACTCCTGCATCCCTTCGTCGAGATCGACCAGACATTCCGCGACGACCGACGGACCGCCGTCGTCGCTGTACACGTCCAGCAATATCGCCTGCAGGGCCGGGGACGGCTCCACCGGGAGAGTGACGTCTCGGTCACACCCGACCGGGTAGCCAGAAGCCTTGAGGTACGCGAGAAAAGAGTCGAACAACGACGGCCGCGCCATCGCTTCGGCGATGCTCTTCCGCTGCTCGCCGTCTTCGGGGTAGTGCGCGAACACCCGCTCGTCACGCCGTCCGAGCACCGCTTCCAGCTCGCGGAACTGGGCCGACTGGAAGCCGCTCGAAGCGTCCAACCGGGCGCGGAAGCTCGTGAACTGGCTGGGGGTCATGGTTTCCAGCACGTCGATCTGCGCGACGGCGACCTTGAGGATCGTCAGGATCCGCCGCAGGATCCGGATCGAGTGCGCGGTGTTGCCCGCCTCGAGGTTCTTCTGCAGGAACGCGGCTTCGTGGAGGATCTGCTTGAACCACAGCTCGTACACCTGGTGGATCACGATGAACAGCAGCTCGTCGTGCTCGTCCGAACGCGGGCGCTGCGCCTCGAGCACCTCGTCGAGGGCCAGGTACGAGGTGTAGCTCAATGCTTCCTGGGTCTGGGCGTTGATGTCGGTCATCCCTGGGTCACCTCGTCGAAGTGGCGCTGGGCCGCCGGGGCCAGCGCGGTGTACAGATCGTGGAACAGGTCGACCGCGGCCGCCCGGTGCTCGGGCGCCGGCACCAGGTCGGCGGGCAGCTCGGGGTCGAAGGACGGGAACGCGCGGAAGGTGTGCACCAGCCGCGTCCGGACGGCGAAGGCTTCGGCGTCCGGGATGTCCCTCCCCGCGTACCCGCCGAACTGGTCGACGAACACCGTGTAGCGCGCGGCCAGCTCGTCGAGGTCCCAGGCCCGGCCGGCGAAGCGCCGGACGTCCAGCGCGGCCGACGGCCGGCCGAGCAGCAGCGCCGCGTGCTCGGTGACCCCCAGCTCGACGAGCAGGGCGACGACCTCGGCCTCGCGGTCGTGCGGGGCGATCCAGGTGCCGTCCTGGTACGGCCCGAACCCGAGGAACCGCAGCCGCCTGACCAGGCGTTCCCGTGCTTGGCGGCGGCTCTCCGGGATGCTCTGCCAGAGCACGGTCCACTCCTCGGCGGCGCGCTCGCGGCGGCCGAGGGAGAAGATCCGGTGGTCACCGTCGGCGAGCAGGGCGATGGTGCGGCCGGTCAGCGAGTAGTGCACGGTCCGGCCCTCGCGGTGGCGCTGCAGCAGGCCGCGGCGCACCATGCGGGTGAGCGCGATCCGCGCCGCGCCGTCGGAGAAGCCCAGCTCGGCGAGGACCGCGACCAGGCCGCCCGACCACACGCGCCGGGTTTCGCGCGGGTGCACGTAGCTGCCCAGCAGCGTCAGGACCAGCTCCTGAGGGCTCGCGTCGAACGCTTCTCCGGGCATGGGGACAACTCTATACACCTCAGGCCGCTGCGGTGTAGCTTGATTTGCGTGACGTACTTCGCGGACCTCAGCTCGCGGCAGGTCGCGGCCCTCCCGGACGGCCCACGCGTCCCCGTGCTGCTGCTCCCGCTCGGCGCGGTCGAGCCGCACGGCCCGCACGCGCCGCTGGGCACCGACCCGCTGATCTCACGCGGGATGTGCGAGCGCGCGGCCGAGCGGCTGGCCGCCGACGACGACGTCCACGTGCTGGTCCTGCCCGAGGTCCCCTACGGCGTGACGCGGTTCGCCGCGGGGTTCGCCGGCGGGGTCCACATCGGCGAGGAGACGCTGCACTCGCTGCTCGTCGACATCGGGGCCGCGCTGATCGGCCAGCGCCTGCGCCGGATCCTGCTGGTCAACAACCACTTCGAGCCCGCGCACCTGGTCACCCTCCGGCGTGCGGTCGAGACGTTGAACTTCGCTTACGACGGGCGTGCCGCCCTGCTCGACCTGGTCCGGCGCAAACACGCGCAGCGGCTGACCGAGGAGTTCCGGTCGGGTGAGTGCCACGCCGGGCGGTACGAGACGTCGCTGGTGCTGGCCGACCGGCCCGAGCTCGTCGACCAGCCGTTGATGCGGACGTTGCCGCACGTGCCCGTCAGCTTGGCTTCCGCGCCCGAAGACGGTGGTTTCCTGGCCATGGGCATGACGGAGGCCTACTGCGGCGCACCGGCCGAGGCGACCGCGGAGGAGGGCGTGTCGACCTTCTCGACCCTGACCGACCTGCTGGTGGAAGCGATCCGGGAGCTGGCCCGTGAGTGAGCCGTTCAACCTCGCCACGCACTTCCTCGACCGGCACGTGGCCGAGGGCCGCGGTGACCGGACCGCGCTGTTCGTCGGCGCACGGACGGTCAGCTACGCGTCGCTGGCGGCGCTCGCCAACCGCGCCGGACACGTGCTGCGCGACGCGGGTGTCCAAAAAGGACAGCGAGTGCTGCTGGCGCTGAGCGACGGCGAGGAGTTCGTCGCCGCCTGGTACGGCGCCCAGAAGATCGGCGCGGTCACCGCCGAGGTCTACCCGTTCCTGCAGCCCAAGGACTACGCGTACTACCTCGGTTACACCGAAGCCGTCGCCGTGCTCGCCGACGCCGTCACGCTGCCCGCGTTGCGGACCGCGGGTGCGCGGAACCTGCTGGTCACCGGGGTTCCGGAGAGCGAGCTGCGGCCGGACGAGCGTCCATTCCGGACTCTGGTCGACGCCGCGCCCGACACCCTGGAAGCCGCGCCGACGACCCTCGACGACGTCGGGATCTGGAAGTTCACCACCGGCAGCACCGGCGCGCCCAAGGCGTGTGTGCATCCCTTGCGCAGCGCGAAAGAGAGCTTCGAGCGGTACGCCGTCCAGGTGCTCGGGCTGCGCGAGGACGACCGGGTCCTCGCCGTGCCCAAGCTGTTCTTCGGCTACGCGCGCGACCTGGTGGCGTTGTTCCCGTTCGGCGTTGGCGCGGCCGGGATCGCGTTCCCCGAGCGCAGCACGGCGGACCTCATCTTCGAGCTGATCGCCCGCCACCGACCGACCGTGCTGGTCAACGTGCCGACGATGATGAGCGCGATGGTCGCGCACCCGGCCGCGGCTTCGCAGGACCTTGGCTGCCTGCGCATGACGACGTCCGCCGGCGAAGCCCTGCCGCCGGAGCTGCACCGGAAGTGGGACGCGACCTTCGGGGTGCCGGTGGTGGACGGGATCGGCTCGTCCGAGGCCTACCACATCTACCTGTCGAACCGGCCGGGCGCCGCGCGGCTCGGCACGCTCGGCACGCCGGTGCCCGGGTACACCGCGCAGGTCGTCGACGAGCTCGGAAACCCGTTGCCCGACGGCGAAATCGGGCCCTTGCGCGTGACCGGGCCGACGATCGCGCTGGAGTACTTCGGCGACGCCGAGAAGTCCGCGCGGACGTTCGACGGCGACACGCTGACCTCGGGTGACCTGTTCAGCCGAACCGACGGCTACTTCCGCCACCACGGCCGGGCCGACGCGCTGCTCAAGGTCGGCGGTGTGTTCGTCGCGCCCGGCGAGATCGAGGACTGCCTGCTCGGGCACGCCGCCGTGATGGACTGCGCGGTGGTCGGCCACGAGACCGGCGGCCTCGTCGTGCCGCGCGCGTACGTCGTGCTGCGGCCGGGCGGGGCGGTGTCGGCGGACGAGCTCAAGGACCACGCGAAAGCCCACCTGGCCAAGCACAAGTACCCCCGTGAGGTGGTCTTCGTGACCGAACTCCCTCGCACTGCCAACGGAAAGCTCGACCGGCGCGCCCTGGCGGCCCGCCCGTGAGCCGCCTGGTCGTCGTCACGGGCGGCACCCGCGGCATCGGCGCGGCGATCGCGGCGCGGTTCTCCGCGGCCGGCGACACCGTGCTCGCGCCGGGGCGCACGGAGTGCGACGTCACCGACGAAGACGCCGTCAACGCTTATTTCGAGGCGGCCGGACCGGTCGACGTGTTGGTGAACAACGCCGGGATTTCTTCCAGCGCACCGGTTTCCCGGACTTCGCTCGCCGACTGGCACGCGCAGCTCGAGGTCAACGCGACCGGCGCTTTTCTGTGCACCCGCGCGGTGCTGCCGGGGATGCGCTCGCGGGACCGCGGCCGGATCGTCACGGTCGCCTCGACCGCGTCGCACGTCGGTTACCGCTACACGGCCGGATACACGGCGTCGAAGCACGCGGCGGCCGGGCTGATGCGGGCGGTCGCGGCGGAGCTGGCGGGCACCGGCGTCACGGCGAACGCGGTCTGCCCCGCGTTCGTGCGCACCGACATGACGGCGACGTCGGTGGCACGCATCCAGGAGCGCACCGGCCGGGCTTCCGAGGAGGCCGAAGCCGCGCTGGCGTCGGCGTCCCCGCTCGGCCGGCTGCTGGAACCTTCGGAGGTGGCGTTCGCCGTCGCCTTCCTGGCGGCCCCCGAGGCCGCCGCGATCAACGGCCAGACCCTCGTACTCGACGGCGGAGGAATCCAGTCATGAGCCCGTTCCGCGCGACCGCACCGCTGACGAAGGAGTGGGAACACTTCGAGTTCACCGTTTCCGACGGCGTGGCGACCGTGACGTTCACGCGTCCTTCGAAGCTCAACGCACTGACGTTCGAGGTATACGCGGATCTGCGGGACCTGGTGCTGGAGCTGCCGCAGCACGAAGACGTCCGGGTGCTGGTGATCACCGGGCAGGGCCGCGGGTTCTGCTCCGGCGGCGACGTCGAGGAGATCATCGGCGAGCTCCAGAAGTTCGAGACGGCGCAGCTGCTGGAGTTCACCCGCATGACGGGCGCGGTGGTGAAGGCGCTGCGCGAGTGCCCGCTGCCGGTGATCGCGGCGGTCAACGGCGTCGCGGCGGGCGCGGGTTCGGTGATCGCCCTGGCGAGCGACTTCCGCCTGCTGGCGGAGTCGGCGAAGTTCGCGTTCCTGTTCACGAAGGTGGGCTTGGCGGGGGCCGACATGGGGTCGGCTTATCTGCTGCCGCGGCTGGTGGGCTTGGGCCGGGCGACGGAGCTGCTGATCCTGGGTGACAAGGTGTCGTCTGCGCGGGCATCGGAGATCGGGTTGGCGACGCAGGTGGTGCCGGACGCCGACTTGCTTTCTGTCGCCACGGCCTTGGCCCGGCGGTTGGCGGACGGCCCGGCGTTGGCGTATGCGACGACGAAGGTGCTGCTGACGCGGGAACTGGACATGGACCTGGGCAGCGCGATCGAGCTGGAGGCGATGACCCAGGCGCTCCTGATGACGGCGAAGGACCACAAGGAGTTCTACGCGGCTTGGTCCGCGGGACGCGAACCCCGGTGGACCGGCCGTTAGATCCGCTTATGCTGAGCCGATGGTCGACTGGGGCAGCGTGCCGGCGTACTTCGGCGGGCTCGCGCTCGTCCTGACCCTGACGGTGATCATGCGCGACCGGCGCGAGAAGGTCCGCGAGCAGGCGGACAAGGTGGCCGCCTGGGTGCAGCGGTCCCGGACCGACGGCGAACCCCACCGCATCCTCGTCAAGAATGCGAGTGACCTCCCCTGCACCGACCTGCGGATCCGGTCGACGATCGGGTACCGCGACCCGGCGCGGCTGCGGCTGTCCAAAACCTTCGGCGCGGACACCGACGGCGGCCCCAAGAAGCCTTGGCGCGAACCGGCGGTCGGGCCCGGTGAGACCATCGTGCTGTTCGAGACGCACGAAGACTGCGCGGTCCGCTCGCTCGAGTTCGTCGACGCCGCCGGGCGATCCTGGTCCCGGCGGGGCGCGCGGCTCTCGAGGCACGGGACAACGCTGGAACGGCTCACCCGCCAGGCCCGGCGGCTCCTCCGCCGAGCCTGACACTCAGCGAGCCGTCACCGCGATCGCGTCTTCCTCCAGCGAACCGAAGTACAGCTGCCCCTGCCACTCCCGCACCCCGACGAGCATGTGGAAGCCCGGGATCTCCCCGCGGAACTCCCGCTCCACCTTCCCGTCCGCGGCCACGCCCAGGACGCCCACCTCGCGGCCCGGGCTCGGCTGGAGCGACGTCGGGAGCGCTCGGACGCCCGCCCTCAGGAACGCCGGGAGGCGGCGCACCACGTCCAGTGCCGCCACGCGCGGGGACGCCTGCGTCACCCAGATCAGGCCGTCCGAGCCCGTCGCGATGTTGTCCGGGAACCCCCACAGCCCGTCCACGAACACGTCGGACTGGCCCTGGCGGGAACCGCGCAGCCACACGCGTGACACGCTGAACCCGCCCGTCTCCGCCACCGCCACGAACGACTCGTCCGGGGCCAGTGCGACGCCGTTCGCGAACTGGAGGCCGTCCAGGACCAGGTCGATCGTGCCGTCCGGGTTCCGTCGCAGGAGACGGCCGCCCGCGGTCTGCTCGATCAGGTCGTCGCGCCAGTTGTCGATGCCGAAGCGGCGCGAGGAGTCCGTGAAGTAGACCGTTCCGTCGGACGCCACCGCCGCGTTGTTGCAGAACACGAAGTCCAGGCCCAGCGCCGAAGTGGCCAGCACCGACGGCTTCCCGCCCGACAGCGGCACCGCCAGCAGCCCGGCCCGCGCGTCGCAGATCAGCAGCTCGTCTTCGCCGTACAGCTCCAGCCCGAGCGGGCGGCCGCCGGTGTCGGCGATGACGTCGATGCGGTGGCCGTCCGGGGACAGCCGGAGGATCCGGCCGTCGTCGACGCCGGTGTAGATCCGGCCTTCGCCGTCGACCACGACGTCCTCCGGGCCGTGCCCGTTGACCGGGATGACCGTGACCTCGCCGAACCGCATCAACCGCTCCTAACGGTAGGTGAGCAGCCGCGCCGCGGCCGCCTCGAAGTGCGGGTGTTCGTTGAACGAAAGCAGTGTGACACCGCCGCGCCCGGAAACCAGCTTCGTGATGCCGCCGTTGACCGTGACGCGGTTGAGCTTGAGCAGCCCCGTCTCGGGAGTCCCCAGCAGCAGCCCGCAGAGCGTGGCAATCACCCCGCCGGAGGTGAACACGACCGCGTGCTCCCCCTTGCCCAGTGACGCCACGAGGTCCGAGAGCGCGTCCCGGCAGCGCGCGAGGAACGCCGGCCACGTCTCGGCGCACGGGCCGCCGGAGCCGGCCGACGTCCACGCCGTCAGCGCCGCGTCCAATACCCCTTGGTAAGCCCGGGAATCCTCCTGCGGCGCGCCGCCCGCGTGGTGCCGCGCGATGTCGACGTGGTCGTACTCGTTCCAGCGCGGGTCCTCGACCACCGGGGCGTCGAGGCCGAGCACCTTCAGCGCCGTCGCCGCGGTGTCGCGTTGCCGGGCCAGCGTGCCCGACCGGACCTGGCTGAAGGAAACGCCGCGCCGCAGCAGTTCCGCACCGACCACAGTGGACTGCTCGAAGCCCCGCGGCGACAGCGCGTCGTAGTCGGCTGCGCCGAACGACGCCTGGCCGTGCCGGACCAGGTAGATCGCGCCCACCTACACACTCCCCTTCGCGATGATCTCCCGGCAGCGCCAGTCGAGGTAGCCGACGAACTGCCAGAAGTCCTTGAACGCCGGGTTGCGGGTGGCGCCGTCGACGTAGCGCCGGTAGAGCTGCTGGAGCACGGCGGCGAGCCGGAACAGGCCATAGACCTCGTAGAACCGCCAGTCGCCGATCGTGAGCCCGGTCTTCTCGGCGTAACGCGCGACGAACTCTTCGCGCGTGAAGATGCCGGGCAGGTGGGTCGGCTGGCGGCGGCTGGCCTGCATGACGTCGTCGTCGCCGGCCTGCACCCAGTAGGCGAGCATGCTGCCCAGCTCCATCAGCGGGTCGCCGAGCGTGGCCATCTCCCAGTCGAGCACGCCGGTGATGTTCAACGTCGACGCGCCGTCGAGGACCAGGTTGTCGAGCCGGTAGTCGTTGTGGATCAGGCAGATCTTCACCTCGGCGGGCTGGTTCGAAGCCAGCCACGAGCGCACCTCGGCGAAGTCGCCGACGTTGTCCGTGCGCGCCGCGATGTACCGGTCCGACCAGCCGCGGATCTGCCGCTCGACGTACCCCGCGCCCTTGCCGAGGTCGCTCAACCCGGCTCGTTCGACGTCGACGGCGTGCAGGTCGACGAGCCGGTCGACCACCTTGCCGGACAGCTCGCGGGCCTGCTCCGGGGTCAGTGTCATGCCCTCGGGCAGGTTGCCGCGCAGGATGAGGCCGTCGAGCTTCTCCATGACGTAGAAGTCGCCGCCGAGCACGGCCGGGTCGTCGCCGAAGGCCAGCATCCGCGGCACGTACGGGAACACCGGCTTGAGGGCGTGCTGCACGCGGTACTCGCGCCGCATGTCGTGCGCCGACGCCGCTTTGTGCCCGGCCGGCGGGCGGCGCAGGATCAGCTCGCGGTCCGGGTAGCTCAGCAGGTACGTCAGGTTCGACGCGCCGCCGGGGAACTGCCGGACGGCCGGCGGTTCGGCGCCGAGGCCCTCGACCTTCGCGGACAGCCACTCGTGCACCGCGGCGGCGTCGAAGGCGTCTTCCTCACGCACCTCGACGGTGGTCACGCGAACTTCCTCAGGATCCAGGCCGGCACGACGCGCATGGCGAGGCTCAGCGGCACCCACGGCCACGCCGGGACGTAGGCCCGCGCCCGCTCGGCCTCGACCGCCTTGACCAGCGCCCGCGCCCCGCTCTCGGCCTTGGCCAGCAGCGGGTTCCGGCCGATCCGGTCGTTCATCTCCGACTCGATGTACCCGGGCCGGATGTCGGTGACGGTGATGCCCTTGCGCTTGAGCTCCAGCCGGGTGCCGTCGACGAACGCCGAGATCCCGGCCTTCGAAGCGGCGTACGCGGTGAGGTTGCCCGGCAGGCCGCGGATCGCGCTGAACGACGAGACGACGGCGAGGTGCCCGGCGCCCTGCGCGCGGAAGATCCCGGCGGCGGCTTCGATCTGGGCGGCGGCCGCGACGAAGTTGACCTCGAGGGTCTGCCGGTTGGCGTCGAAGCGGCCCTTCCCGACCGGCTGGCCCTTGCCGAGCCCGGCGTTCACGATCACCCGGTCGAGGGACCCCAGCTCTTTCCGGAACTCCTCGAAAACGGTGAAGACGCTGTCGTGGTCGGTGACGTCGAGCTTGCGCGTGACGACCTTGATCCCGGGGTGCGCCGCGGTCAGCTCGGCGGCCAGCTTTTCGAGCCGGTCGGTGCGCCGCGCGCACAACGCGAGGTTGTGCCCCTTCGCGGCGAACTGGCGGGCCATGCCCTCGCCAAGACCGCTGCTCGCGCCCGTGATCAGGATGTTCTTCCGGAGCGTCATGACCGGGATGCTACCCGGAAGTAATAAGACCGGTGGCCCGGCGCTGGGGGCGTCGCCGGGCCACCGGTCATCGCGCGGCCACCCCGGCCGGTCGCACAACGCGGCCGGGTGAGCCGGAGCCGTTGTCCACGGCTTCTTCGCCGGCGCCCGGATGGGCCGTGAGGGGGAGGCGGTGCCACCGGCGCAGGCAAGGTCATACAAGCGCGTCCGCCCAGGCCGGGGCAATGGTTCACAGTTGCCAGTACTAGCCCGTTCGGCCGGGTGGCCGCGCGTCCCCGGTCATCGGCAACCCGGGCGAAGAGGGACGCGGTCGACCGGGTGAATCCTGCTAACGTGCTCCGTGTCGGGGATCGTCGGGGGACGGCACGGGGCGGGTCGGATCAGCAATGGCGGGCAGCACGGCCGGTGACGGCCACGAAGGTGGGCGCACCGCGTTCGCCACCCAGCTGCGCGCGGCCATCGCCACCAGCGGGCTGTCGCTCGACCGGATCCAGGCGCGGCTGCGGGCCCGCGGGGTGGTCGTCAGTGTCACCGCCCTCAGCTACTGGCAGTCCGGCAAGCGGCAGCCGGAGCGGCAGAGCTCGCTCTCGGCGGTGCGCACGCTCGAAGAGATCCTCGACGTCCCCGCCGGCGCCCTGCTCGGGCTGCTGCCGCCGCCGCGGCCGCGCGGCGGCGCCGGGAAGCGCCCGGCCGAGCCGATGGCGTTCCCGCGTGAGGTGCTGCAGCCGCTGCTGGACAAGGTCGGCGCGCCGGACGCGCTCGAGCACCAGCACCCGCTGAAGCTGGTCGGGCTGCACGACCTGTGCGAGATCGCCGCGGACGGCGGCCAGCGCGCGGTCACCGCGCGGGCGGTGTTCCAGGCCGCGGCGGACGGTCAGGACCGCTGGCTGCTCGTCTACACCCAGGACGACCCGGCGGCCGGCCCGCCGGAGCTGCACGCCGTGCGCAACTGCCGCGTCGGGCGCGCGGAGGTCGACGAGGCGCACGGCCTGATCGTCGCCGAACTGCTCTTCGGCCAGCCGATCGACCGGGGTGAGACGCACCTGATCGAGTACACGCTGACCAACAGCGGGCCGCCGTACCCGGAGTGCCGCAACACGCACTACCGCGAGTTCCGGCGGCCGGTGCGGGAGTACCTGCTGGAGGTCCGGTTCGCGCCGGGCACCGCGCCCGAGCGCTGCTGGCAGTACTCCCGCAACGGCTCGACCGGCTCCCTCAGCCGCCGCCCGCTGAAGCTCGACGGCGGGGACGGCGTGCACGCGGTGGCCCTGGACTTCGGCCCCGGCGTCTTCGGTATCGACTGGGACTGAGCGCCCGCCGTCAGCTCAGGTGGGGTGCGGCGACCGTGGCGAGCTCGGTGCGGTTCGCGATGCCCAGCTTGGCGTAGACGTGCGCGAGGTGCGTCTTCACCGTGCCGCGGCTCATGAACAGGCGCCCGGCGATCTCGGGGTTGCTGCAGCCCGTCGCGGCGAGCTTCACGACTTCCAGTTCGGTCGGCGTCAGGCTGCCCCAGCCACTCGACGGGCGGCCGCGCGCACCCCGTGTCCGGCGCACGAACGCGACGACGTCGTCGAGACTCATCGGCGCCTCTTCCGTCGCGAGCCCGAGCCCGGTGAGCTCGGCCTGCTCCCCCGCCCGACGCGGGAAACCCAGCTCGGCCCGGGCCCGGTCCGCCGACACGAGCACTCGGGCGGCGTCTCCCGGTCGTCCGGTGCGGGCGAGGAGGACGGTGAGCGCGTCCAGACTCGCCAGGACACCCAGCCGGAGGCCGTGGTCGAGGCGCAGCGTCAACGCCTCGTGGTGCAGCTCCGCGGCCTGCTCCGGCTCGGCCAGGTGCCCCTGCTGGTCGAGCGCGTCGGCCAGGGACGACGGCAGCGACCACCGGCGCGTCAGCTCGACGGCGGTGGCCAGCACCTCCGCCGCTTCTTCGGTGCGGCCCAGCGCGCGCAGCAAGGCGCCGCGCTCGGCCAGTCCCTGCGACGCCATGTACGTCCCCGGCACGGCTTCGCGCTCGAACCAGCGCGCGGCCTCCTCGTGGTCGCCGCGACGCCAGTGCAGCTCCCCCATCACCTGCGCCATGCCGGGCACAAAAACGTCACCGGCAGTCTCGAGCAACCGCAGAAACGGCTCCATCACACGGAATCCGGCCTCGTCGTCACCGGCGAAGCAGTGCACCAGCGCGAGCCGGCTCAGCGTGGTGTTGACGCGGTGGAAGTCCCCGAGCGGCGCGGCCACCGCCACCGCCTCCTCGGCGAGCTCCCGTGCCCGCGGCAGGTCCGCCGCGGCGAGCGCGATGCCGGACCGGACACTCAGGACGGTCGAGCCGAGCCCGCGGTCACCCCGGCGAAGCAGTCCTTCGGCCGCTTCGGCGAGCAGGGGCGCGGCTTCGCCGTGACGGCCGCGCGCGAACTGGATGATTCCTCGCAGCATCAACGCACTGTCGCGCGCGAAGCCGTCTTCGGCGGCTTCGGCCACCTTCTCCGCTTCGACAGCGAGATCCTCAGCGGCGCCGAAGTCGGAGTAGAGGTGACCGAGCGCGGTGAGCGAAAGGCAACGAGCGCGAAGGCTCGCTTCGCCGAGTTCGGTGGCGAGTTCCAGGCCTTGCCGCGCGGCTTCGAGGTCGAACGGCGCCGTGGTGTCGGCGACCAGGCCCATCCCGGTGAACAGCCGCGCCTGCAACGGCGACCGCTCGTCCGGGTGCCTCGCCACCGCGCGCTTCAGGTAGGCCAGGCCCTCGTGCCCCCGGCCCCGCAGGTTCCACAGCCACGCGACGGCGGCGGCGAGCCGGCGGCCGCGGCCGGGATCTTCCCGCGTCAGCCCCCATTCCAGGGCCGCGCGCAGGTTGTCGCGCTCGGGTTCCACCCGGGCCCGCCAGGCGTCCTTGTCCCGGTCCAGATCGGGCTCGGCGGCCTCGGCGAGCGCGAGGTAGTGGTCCAGGTGGCGCTCGCGGACGGCGTCGGCCTCGCCCGCCTCGGCGAGGCGGACCGCCGCGTACTCGCGCAACGTCTCCAGCAGCCGGTACCGCCCGTCCTCGGCGACCACGAGGGACTTGTCCACCAGCCGGCCCAGCGCGGGCAGCTCGGCCGGGCCGCCGGCCGCGTCCAGGGTGAACCCGCCGGCGAACACCGCGAGCCGCCGGAACACCGCGCGGTCGCCGTCATCGAGCTGGTCGTGGCTCCACGCGATCGAGGCTTCGAGCGTCCGCTGCCGCTCCGGGACGCCGCGCGGGCCGCGGGTGAGCAGGGCGAACCGGTCGCCGAGCCCGGCGTCGATCTGGTGCGGGGTAAGGGTTCCCAGCCACGCGGCGGCGAGCTCGACGGCCAGCGGGATGCCGTCGAGCCGGGTGCAGACCGACCGGACGGCGACCGCGCTCGAAGTGTCCAAAGTGAACAGGGGACGCACCGCGCCCGCGCGTTCGACGAACAGCGCGACGGCCTCCTCGACGGCCAGCGGCGGCACCCGCCACACCGTCTCCCCCGGCACGCCGAGCGGCTCCCGGCTGGTCGTCAGCAGCGCGACCTCGGGACAGGACCGGAGCAGTTCGACGGCGACGTCCGCGACGCCGTCGAGGGCCTGCTCGCAGTTGTCGAGGCAGAGCAGCACCCGCCGGTCGCGCAGCTCGGTCACGACCGACCGCGCGGCGCCCGCGTGCGGCTCCACCGGCACCCCGAGTGTGGCGGCGACCAGCTCGGCGACGGCGTCCCGTCCGGTGACGGTGTCCAGCTCGACCCACCACACGCCGTCCGGCCACCGGGACGCGGCCGCGGCGGCGACCTGCGCGGCCAGCCGCGTCTTGCCGCTGCCGCCCGGACCGGCCAGCGTGACGAGCCCGCCGCCGGCCAGCCGCCGCCGGACGTCCGCGGTCTCGGCCGCGCGCCCGACGAACCCGGTCAGCTGCACCGGCAGGTTGTTCGGCACGGCGTCGAGCGAACGCAGCGGCGTGGGTGTCCCGCCGAGCTGGAAGATCCGCTCGGGCGCGGTGAGGTCGGCCAGCCGGTGCACCCCGAGGTCGTGCAGGGTGACGGCCTCCTCGAACGCCGCCGCGGCGCGCGCCGAGACGAGCGTCCGGCCGTCGGCCAGCTCGCGCAGCAGCTCACAGCGCCGGACGGCGGGCCCGGTGGGCGTGCCGTCTTCGCGGACCAGCGCTTCGCCGGTGTGCAGGGCGGCCGGCCCCTCGGTCACCGCCGCGAGCGCCTCTTCGGGCGTCGAGAAGGCGAGCGGGGGCGCGTCGCCGGCGCACAGGATGGTCACCGTGCCGGCGGGGAGGAGGTTCGGTTCGGTCATGGCCCGGCCAGTCTGCCAGCGGATCTCGGCCAGGTGGCAGATGTCCCGGAAAGCCGCGGCTGCGACCTTCGGAACGTGGACACCTTCGAAGAGCTGCTGGCCCGCTGGCGCGACGCCGAGGCCCGCGGTGACCCCGGCGCGCTGGCGTCCCTGCTGGCCGACGGCTTCCGCGGGGACGGCCCGGCCGGCGTGGTGCTCGACCGGGACACCTGGCCGGCCCACGCCCCGGCGGGCGCGTTCCGGTGGAGCCGCCTGCAGGTGACCCCGACGGTCGGCGTCGCGACCGGACGCCGCGACGGCGCCGCGTGCACTGTCGTCGCTGAGCGCCGCGAGGGACGCTGGCGGATCGTCAACGTCCAGCGCGGCTCATGACAGCTTGGTGCGCAGCACCTTCCCGGTCGCGTTGCGCGGCAGCTCGTCCAGGAACTCGACGTCGCGCGGCACCTTGTAGCGCGCGAGGTTCGCCTTGACGTACTCGCGGACCGTGTCGACGTCGAGGTCGGAGCCCTCGGCCCGCACCACGAACGCCTTGAGCCGCTGGCCGAACTCCGGGTCGTCGATGCCGACCACCGCCGCCTCGAGCACGTCCTCGCGCTCGACCAGCAGGTTCTCCACCTCGATGGGGAACACGTTCTCGCCGCCGGAGACGATCATCTCGTCGTCGCGGCCGTCGATGAACAGCAGGCCGTCTTCGTCGAAGTGGCCGACGTCGCCGCTGGAGAGCAGGCCGTCGATGATCTCCTTGTGGCGGCCGTCGGTGTACCCGCCGAAGCTGAGGCCGCTGCCGACGAACACCCGCCCGGTCACGTTCGGCTCGGTGACGCGGCCGCCGTTCTGGTCGTAGAGCGCCACCTTGCAGCCGACCGGCGCGCGGCCGACCGTGCCCGGCGCCTTCGCCCAGTCCGCCGGCGTCGCGACGGTGGCCACGGCGACCTCGGTCGAGCCGTAGAGGTTGTGCACGACCGGGCCGAACGCCTCGTTCGCGCGGTTGCCGAGGTCCGGCGACAGCGCCGAGCCGGCGACGAAGATGATCCGCAGCGACGACGTGTCGTACTTCTCGCGGACCTCCTTCGGGAGATCGACGATGCGCTGCAGCATCGTCGGCACCAGGACCAGCGCGGTGCAGCGGTGCTCGGCGACCCCGCGCAACGTCTCTTCCGGGCTGAACTTGCGGCGCATCACGACCTTCGAGCCGAGCGCGAAGGACAGGATGAACTGCGACAGCCCGGTGCCGTGGAACAGCGGCGCGCCCATGTACGTCGCTTCGTTGGAACGCAGCGGGATTCGGTCGAGGAACTGCGCCGAGGCCAGCGCCGAGGTGTGCGGCCGCGGCGCGCCCTTCGGGGTGCCGGTGGTGCCGCTGGTCAGCAGCACAAAACCCCCCGGTTTGGCCGGCGCGGGCCACGGCCGGTCGTCGGTGCTGGCGATGATCTCGGACAGCACCGGCACGGCCCGGTCGCTCAGGTCGCTGTCGGCGTCGACCCAGGCGAGGTAGCGGTCGACGTCCGCCGGGATGGCGTCGAGCAGGCCGGTGAACTCCTGGTCGTATACCAGCGCGGTGACACCTTCGCGCTTGGCGACGTCGGCCAGCTGCGGCTTCGCGAAGCCGGTGTTCATCAGCAGCAGGCGGACGCCGAGCTTGCCGGACGCGGCCATCGTGAGCACCAGGCCGCGGTGGTCGCGGCAGAGCGCGGCGACGACCTGGCCGGGCTTGATGCCGCGCTGCGACCAGGCCCTGGCCAGCGCGTTCGACTGGTCGTCGAGCTGCTTGTAGGTGAGCGGGCCGAGCTCGTCGACGATGCCGACGGCGGTCGGGTCGCGGCGCGCGGAGATGTGGTTGGCGCCGGCGAACGGCCCGAACTTCCGGAGCGCGACCAGGGAGCGGACCCCTTCGTCGAGTCTGGGGAAGGGAACGAGGCCGGCACGGCGCATGACGTCGACGCTGCGGGCCGTCTCGGCCACCTTGTCCGCCACTTGCGTGGCGAGCGCGACCAGACTCATCCAGGCACCTCCGTTGCTGCGGGAAGAGAGCCCATGCCGACGGCCAGGCGTACCGGCGGTATGGGGGCTACTGGAGAGTAAACCAAGCCCGCCGGGAACGCACCAGCCGCGACGGCTCCGAAACTGTCGGTGGTGGTCGGCACAATGTCTTCGTGCAGGTGATCGCCGGGCGGGAGGAGGACGGGAGCTTCACCGTGCGCTCGCCGTCCTCGACGGTGGACGGCCTGGACGAGGCCGGGTTCGCCGAGGTGGCCCGGGAGCTGGAGGCGTCGCTGCGGCCGCGCTGGGTGTTCCCGTCGGCGGAGCTGCTGTACCCGGTGCTGGTCGCGGCCGGGGTGCGGGTGCAGCGCTGTTACGACGTCGCGCTGGCGGAGGGGCTGCTGCTGGCGTACGAGGGGCGGGAGAGCGAGTCGCGGAGCCTGCTCGCGGCCTGGGCCAGGGCGAACGGCGAGGAGGCGCCGGTCGACTCGGTGGCCGTCGAGCTGGCGCAGCCGACGCTGTTCGACACGCGGGCTCCGACGCTGCCCGAGGGCGTGACGGTCGTCACGGCGGTCCAGCGGGTGCTCGCGGAACAGGACCGGCGGGTCGCCGCGGCCGAGCACCCGGAGCGGCTGCGGCTGCTGCTGGCCGCGGAGTCGGCGAGCGCGCTGGCCGCGGTGGAGATGTCGGCCGACGGCCTGCCGTGGCGGGCCGACCTGCACGAGGAGCTCCTGGTGTCGCGCCTGGGCCCGCGGGTGCGCCCCGGCGAGCGGCCGAAGGCGCTGGTGGAGCTGGCGGCGAAGATCAGCGAGGCGTTCGGCGGGCGGCCGGTCAACCCGGACTCGCCGCCGAGTGTCGTGCGGGCGCTGGCGCGCGCCGGGATCGAGGTGCCGTCGGCGCGGAAGTACTTCCTGAAGGGCGTCGACCACCCCGCGGTCGGGCCGTTGCTGGAGTACAAGGAGCTTTCGCGGCTGTACACGGCGAACGGCTGGGCGTGGCTCGACGAGTGGGTCGCCGACGGCCGGTTCCGCCCGCACTACGTCGTCGGCGGGGTGGTGTCCGGGCGCTGGGCGAGCCGGGGCGGCGGGGCGCTGCAGATCCCGAAGGTGCTGCGGACGTGCGTGCGCGCGGACCCGGGCTGGAAGCTGGTGGTCGCCGACGCGGCGCAGCTGGAGCCCCGGGTGCTGACGGCGTTGTCGGGCGACCGGCGCCTCGCCGACGTCGCGGCGGCGACGGACCTGTACGCCCGCCTGGGCGAGGCGCTGTTCTCCGGCGCCCGCTGGGTGCCGTTGTCCCCGGACGACGACCGCGACGACCGGGCGCGGGCCAAGATCGCGATGCTGTCGGCGATGTACGGCGGCACGTCCGGCGAGGCGGGGCCGTTGCTGGGGCTGCTGCGGCAGCGGTTCCCGGACGCGGTCGCGTACGTGGAGCACGCGGCCCAGGCGGGCGAGCGCGGCGAACGCGTCCGGTCACGGCTGGGCCGGACGTCCCCGGCGCCGTCGGCGGCGTGGCGCGAGCTGACCGGCGGGCTGGCCTCGGACGAGGCGGCGGAGCTGAAGGCCCGCCGGGCGTCCCGCGGCTGGGGCCGGTTCACGCGCAACTTCGTCGTCCAGGCGAGCGCGGCCGACATGACGGCGGTGCTGCTCGCGACGTTGCGGCAGCGCCTCCCGGCCCCGGCCCACCTGGTGTTCTTCCAGCACGACGAGGTCATCGTGCACACCCCGGCCGAGCTGGCCACCGAGGTGACCGAGTCCATTGTGGACAGCGTGACGGAGGCGGCGCGAATGTTGTTCGGCCCGGCGTGCCCGGTCCGGTTTCCGCTGCACATCGCCCCGGTCGACACCTACGCCGACGCGAAGTGAGCCGCTTTTCGGTACTCTCGGCAGAGATGATCGACTACGGGCTCGACCTTTCCGCGGTGGACCGTGACCTGGCGCTGCCCGGCCTGGTGGCCGAGGGCGACGAGCTGGACAAGCTCGTCTCGGCAGAGCCCGACTGGACCCGCCCCACGCCGGCGGCGGGCTGGACGATCGCCCACCAGATCGCCCACCTCGCAGCGGCCGACGCGAACCTGCTGATCGCCCTCCGGACTCCGGAGGCTTTCGACGAAGTCCCGAAGGACGCGGACGTCGACGCCGCCGAGGGCGCGGCCCAGCCTCGTGCGGCGCTGCTGGAGTCCTGGCGGGCCGGCCGGGCGGAGGTGGCGGCCGCGCTGCGAGACGTGCCGTTGGAGAAGGCGTTCCCCTGGTTCGGTTCCCAGGCAACGGCGAGGCTGATGGTGCCGCTGCGGCTGATGGAGACGTGGGCGCACGGACAGGACATCTTCGACACGCTGGGCGTCCCGCACCGGCCGTCCGAGCGCCTGCGGGATGTGGCATCCCTCGGCGTGGAGGGGCGGACGTTGTCGTTTTACGCCGCCCAACTGCCTCTTCCGGGGGAGCCGTTCCGCGTCGAGCTGACCGGGCCTGGTGGTGAGTCCTGGGCGTGGGGGCCGGAGGATGCTGCGCAACGGGTCCGGGGTAGTGCGGTGGATTTCTGTTTGAGGGTTACTCACCGCCGTGCGCTGGCTGACACCGGCCTCACTGCGGTGGGCGATGATGCGGCGAAGTGGCTGGAAATCGCCCGGGTTTTCCTCTAGGCCAAAGCGTCGTCAATCGCCTTCGTGATCCGCTTCACCGACACCGGACGAGCCGTCCCCAAAGTCTGCGCGAAGAACGAAACCCGCAGCTCCTCGATCATCCACCGCACCTCACGCAACGCCGGCGAAGACGTCCCCGGCGGCAGCGAAGCCACCGCGTCCGAGTACTCCGCCGTCACCCACGCGACGTCCGCCGTGCGCTGCAGATCGCGGGTCGGCTCGGAAACCAGCTTCTCCAACCGGCGCGAAATCCCCTGCAGATACCGCACCACGTTCCGCAACCGCGACGCACCCGTCGCCGTCACGAAGCCCGGATACACCAAGCCGGCCAACTGAGCTCGGATGTCCGCCAGGGACTCCGCCGGCCCGCGTGTCGACGGCAACGCCACCTCGACGTCGTTCGCCGCGCGGAGGATCTTCTCCACGTCCGTCAGCACCGCCAGGACCTCCGGGTGCAGGCCCGCCCGGACCTTCTCCAGCAGCACCTTGAACCCGGTCTCGTCGAACACCGGGCCGCCGCCGGCCGTCATCAGCGCGTCCACCGCGCAGTCGACGCAGTCCTCGAGCAACGCCGCCACGCTGCCGTGCGGGTTCCTGTTCAGGACCAGCTTCGACGAGTTGGACAGCGACCGCGTGATGAACTTCATCGGCGAGTTCAGGTTGAGCCGCAGCATCCGCCGCGTGCCCGCCCACATCGCGTGCTCCTGCTGCGCCGGGGTGTCCAGCAGCCGCACCGCCACCGACGCGCCTTCGTCCACCAGTGCCGGGTACGCCTTGACGTCGTGGCCGCGCTGCGTCGACTCGAACACCCGGGGCAGCGCGCCGAACGACGGCTTGGTCAGCCCGGCCTTCTCCAGCGTGTTGGCCGCCTTCGAAATCGTCGCCCGGACCTTCGGGGCCAGCTGCCGCTGCAAGGCCGCAACGTCCTTGCCCTCGGCCACGCGCTTGCCGCGCTCGTCCACCACCCGGAACGTCATCTTCAGGTGCTCCGGCACCGAAGAAAGGTCCCAGTCCGCGTAAGGCACCGTCACCCCACGCAACGCGCGCAGCTCGCGGCCCAGCACCTCCAGCAGCGGACCGTCCGAAGGGGACACTCGCGAAAGGACGTCCCGGGCCGTGTCGGGCGCCGGGACGAAGTTGCGCCGCACCGCCTTCGGCAACGACTTGATCAGCTGCGTGACCAGCTCGGCGCGCAGCCCCGGCACCTGCCAGTCGAAGCCGTCCTCGGTGACCTGGTTCAGCACCGGCAGCGGGACGTGCACCGTGACGCCGTCCGCGTCCGCGCCCGGCTCGAACTGGTAGGTCAGCGGGAAGACCTGCGTGCCCTGCGTCCACGAGTCCGGGTAGTCCCCCTCGCGGACGCCGCCCGCGGACTCGTTGATGAGCATGGACTTCTCGAACGACAGCAGGTCGGGGTCCGTGTGGCGCGTCTTCTTCCACCACGTGTCGAAGTGGCGCACCGAAACCACGTCCGCCGGCACGCGGGCGTCGTAGAACTCGTACAGCGTCTGGTCGTCGACGAGGATGTCGCGCCGCCGCGCCCGGTTCTCGAGGTCCTCGACCTCTTCCAGCAGCGCGCGGTTCTCGGCGAAGAAGTGGTGCCGTGTCTGCCAGTCACCCTCGACGAGCGCGTGCCGGATGAACAGCGCGCGCGCCATTTCGGGGTCGATCCGCCCGTAGTTGACGCGGCGGTCGGCGATCAGCGGGACGCCGTAGAGCGTCACCCGCTCCGTCGCCATCACCGCGCCCTGCTTGCGTTCCCAGTGCGGCTCCGAGTAGTTCCGCTTGACGACGTGCCCCGCCAGCGGCTCGACCCACTCGGGTTCGATCCGGGCGTTCACCCGTGCCCACAGCCGTGACGTCTCGACGAGCTCGGCCGACATCACGAACCGCGGCTGCTTCTTGAACAGCGCCGACCCCGGGAAGATGCCGAACCGGGCGCCGCGCGCGCCCAGGTAGTCACCCTTCGCCGGGTCCTTGAGCCCGATGTGCGAGAGCAGCCCGGCGATCAGCGACGTGTGCACGCGCTGCGGGTCGGCCGGGGTCGTGTTCAGCGAGATGCCCAGCGGCTTGGCCAGCTGACGCAGCTGGCTGAAGATGTCCTGCCACTCGCGCAGCCGCAGGTAGTTGAGGTACTCGGTGCGGCACATCCGGCGGAACTGGTTGCCGGACAACGCCTTCTGCTGCTCCGAGACGTACTCCCAGAGGTTCAGGTAGGCCAGGAAGTCCGACGTCGGGTCGGCGAAGCGCGCGTGCTGCTGGTCGGCCGCCTGCTGCTTCTCCGCCGGCCGTTCGCGCGGGTCCTGGATGGACAGTGCCGCGGCGATGATCATCACCTCGCGGACACACCCGTTGCGCGCGGCCTCCAGCACCATCCGGCCCATCCGCGGGTCGACGGGCAGCTGCGCGAGCTTGCGGCCGGTGTCGGTGAGCCGCCGGTCGGACGAGCTGACGCTGTCGAACGCGCCCAGCTCCTGCAGCAGCCCGACCCCGTCGGCGACCTGACGGCGGTCCGGCGGCTCGACGAACGGGAACGCCGCGATGTCGCCCAGCCCCAGCGACGTCATCTGCAGGATGACCGACGCGAGGTTGGTCCGCAGGATCTCCGGGTCGGTGAACTCCGGCCGCGCCTCGAAGTCCTCTTCGGAGTAGAGCCGGATGCAGATGCCGTCCGACGTCCGGCCGCAGCGGCCCTTGCGCTGGTTCGCCGACGCCTGCGACACCGGTTCGATCGGCAGCCGCTGCACCTTGGTGCGGTGGCTGTAGCGCGAGATGCGCGCGGTGCCCGGGTCGACGACGTACTTGATGCCCGGCACGGTCAGCGACGTCTCGGCGACGTTGGTCGCGAGCACCACCCGGCGTCCGGTGTGCTGCTGGAACACCCGGTGCTGGTCGGCCGCGGACAGGCGCGCGTAGAGCGGGAGGACCTCGGTGTTGCGCAGGTTCGCGCGGTTGAGCACGTCGGCGGTGTCGCGGATCTCGCGTTCGCCGGAGAGGAACACCAGGACGTCGCCCGGGCCCTCGGCGCACAGCTCCTCGACGGCTTCGAGGATGCCCTGCGTCTGGTCGCGCTCGTCGTCCCCTTCGGGGTCGTCCGGGTCGACGAGCGGCCGGTAGCGCGTCTCGACCGGGTAGGTCCGGCCGGAGACCTCGACGATCGGCGCGTCGTCGAAGTGCTTCGAGAACCGCTCCGGGTCGATGGTCGCCGAGGTGATGATCACCTTGAGGTCGGGACGCCGCGGCAGCAGCTGCTTGAGGTAGCCGAGGATGAAGTCGATGTTGAGGCTGCGCTCGTGGGCCTCGTCGATGATCAGCGTGTCGTACTGGCGCAGCGAGCGGTCGGTCTGGATCTCGGCCAGCAGGATGCCGTCGGTCATCAGCTTGACCAGGGTGTCCTGCCCGGACTGGTCGGTGAACCGCACCTTGTAGCCGACGGTGTCACCCAGCTCGGTCTTCAGCTCGCTCGCGATCCGGTCGGCGACCGTGCGGGCGGCGAGGCGCCGCGGCTGCGTGTGCCCGATCTGGCCGCGGATGCCGCGGCCGAGCTCGAGGCAGATCTTCGGCAGCTGGGTGGTCTTGCCCGAGCCGGTCTCCCCCGCGACGATCACGACCTGGTGCGCGGCGATCGCGGCGCCGATCTCGTCCTTGAGCTTGCTGACCGGCAGCTCTTCGGGGTACTCGATCTTGGGCACGCTTTCGCGGCGCGACTGGATGCGCAGCTCGGCCTTGTCGACGTCGGCGGAGATCTGCGCGAGGGCGGCGTCACGATCGCGCGCCTTGCGGGCGCCGTCGAGCCGCCGGCGCAGCCGCTGCTCGTCGCGCGGCATCAGCTCGGGCAGGCGCGCACGCAGCGCTTCGAGGGGGGATGGCGTGGACATACTTGGACCAAGGATAGCCGTGGGTGACGACGCGGGCCTCCGAATATCCCCGCCGCGTGACCGGGCCCACCGCCCGGCGGGTCAGGTGCGCTGGAGGGAGTCCGGGCCCAGGTCGGCCAGGGTGCGGTGACCGGACAGCCCCATCGTGAGGTCGAAGTCGGCCAGGAGGCTCCGCAGCACGTGGCGGACGCCGTCTTCGCCCGCGTGGGCCAGGCCGTACACCCACGGGCGCCCCACCAGCACCGCCCGGGCGCCGAGGGCCACCGCCTTGAGCACGTCCGCTCCCGTGCGGACGCCCGAGTCGAACAGCACCTCCAGCCGGTCGCCGACCGCCGCGACGATGCCCGGCAGCATCTCCAGGGCGCCGACCGCGCCGTCGACCTGGCGGCCGCCGTGGTTGGACACCACGATCCCGTCCATGCCGGCCTCGGCCGCGCGGCGCGCGTCGGCGACGTGCTGGATGCCCTTCAGCACGATCGGGCCGTCCCAGTGCTCCCGCAGGAACGGCAGCTGGTCCCACGTCCGGTCGGTGCCGGTGATCATCCCGATCCAGCGCAGGATCGCCGTGCCGCGGTCCTCCTCCGGCGTCTTCTCCAGCTGCGAGAGGAACACCGGGTCGGTGAACGGCACGGCCAGCCCCTCTCCCTGCAGGAACGGCAGGTACGACTGGTCCAGATCGGACGGTCGCCAGGCCAGCGTCCACGTGTCGAGCGTGACGACCAGCGCCGTGAAGCCGGCCTTCTTCGCCCGGGCCAGCAGGCTCGCGCAGACGTCCGGGTCGCCGGGCCAGTACAGCTGGAACCAGCGCGGGCCGTCGCCGTTGGCCGCGGCGACGTCCTCGATGCCGGTCGACGACGCCGTGGACAGCGTGAACGGCACGCCGACCGAAGCTGCGGCGCGGGCGGTCGCCGACTCCGCGTCCGGGTGGACGATCGACTGGACGCCGACGGGCGCGACGGCCACCGGGGCGGCCAGGCGGGTGCCGAGCACCGTGGTGGAGAGGTCGCGGTCGGTGGCGCCGGTCAGCATCCGCGGCACGATGCGCCAGCGGTCGAACGCCTCGCGGTTCGCGCGCGCGGTCGCGCCGGAGCCGGCCGAGCCGGCGACGTAGGAGAACGGGCCGGGCGCCATGACCTCGCGGGCCGACGCTTCGAGCTTCGTCGCGTCGGTCGAGCACGGCGGCAGCACCCCACCGAGACCCTGCAGGTAGAGCTCGTTCTGGTAGCTGCCGAAGCGTTCGGTCACGTCTGCCTCCTCGCGTTCGAGTCGGGACTTTACCCGCCGGTAACGACTCGGGCCGGGGCACGCCGCATCGGCTGCACCGGCGGGCCGCCGGGCGGGGTGAACGCGGGGCCGTGGTCGCGGAACCCGAGCCGCCGGTAGAGTCGCGCGCTGTCCGGCGAGCTGGCCTCCAGGTAGGTGGACACCCCGTCGGCGTCGTACCGGGCGAGGCCGTGGCTGACCAGCCGCGCGCCGAGGCCTTCGCGCTGCCGGGCGGGCCGGACGCCGATGAACTGCGCGTGCCAGTGCGGTTCCGGCGGCTCGCGCTCGGCCATCAGGCCGAGGAGCACGCCCAGCCGTTCGAGCTCCGCCGGCTCGAGCCCGGCGACCGGGCCGTCGTCGGAGTCCTCGCCGGCCCGCGGTGTCCAGATCACCGCCGCCGAGTGGTCGTCGGTCACGTCGACGCTGCCCGCCGCGAACCCGATGCCGAGCAGCTCGCGGAAGAACGCCGGGTGCGCGCCGGTGCGGCGGCGCTCGTCGCCGGGGAACACCCAGCGGCTGAGCGGGTCGTCCTGGAACGCCTCGACCAGGATCCCGAGCACGGTGTCCAGTTCGGACGGTGTGGCGGCCCGTACCCGCGTCACCGCGCCGTCACCAGGTCTTCGTCCTCCCGCAGCGGGCCGCCGATCCCCGCGTAGACCTCCGGACGCCGGGTGCGCAGCGCCTCGGCCCGCAGGAATCCGGCGAGGCCGGCCAGCACGAGCAGGCCCGGCAGCCCCCACCGCAGCCACGGGATCGCGCCGGCCGGGCCGAGCAGGACGTCGAAGTTGACGATGATCAGCACCAGGACCGCGGTCAGCGTCACGGCCGCGAGCGCCGGCGCGCCCACGCGCCGCCACCACGTCTCGCGCCCGGGGTGGCGGCGGAAGAACCCGATGACCGACAGCGAAACCGCGATCATGATGATCGTGACGCCGGTCGACGCGGTGACACCGGTCCAGGTGAACAGGTCGGTGAACGGGTCCCGGCCGGCCAGCGCGAACACCGAGACGACGACCAGCGCGATCGTGGTCTGGACCAGCGAGCCGCCGATCGGCGCGCCGGTGCGCTTGCTCGTGCGGCTGAAGCCCTCGGGCAGGAGCCCTTCCCGGCCGAGCGCGAAGAAGTACCGCGCGACGGCGTTGTGGAAGCTCAGCAGCGCGGCGCACTGGCTGGTCATGAACAGCACGTACGCCACGTCGGCGAACACCGTGCCGACGTGCTGCGCGCCGAGCCCGAACAGCAGGCCGGGCCCTTCCGCCGCGGCCCGCTCGACGATGTGGTCCGGACCGGTCGCGACGGCCATCGCGAGCGACGACGCGATGTACAGCACCGCGGTCAGGCCGATCGCGATGAACGTCGCGCGCCCGACGGTCCGGCGGGGGTCGCGGCACTCCTCGCCGTAGGTCGCGGCGCCCTCGAAGCCGGTGAAAACCGCGATGGAGAAGGCAAAAACGGCGCCGACACCCGCGGTGAACAGGCTCGACGGCGAGAGCGGCGCCAGCGACACCGACCCGCCCGCCGGGTGGCCGAGCAACGCGACGTCGACGACCACGAGCACGGCGACCTCGAGCCCGAGCGCAACACCGAGGACCTTCGCGTTGAGGTCGATCCGCAGCACCCCGCCCGCGCCGACGACGAGCACCATCAGCAGCGCTACCGGCCACCACGGCACGCTCAGCCCGAAGACCGTGTCGAGCCACGTGGACACGGAAAGGCCGAACAGGCCGTAGACGCCGACCTGGATCGAGCTGTAGGCGAGCACGGTGACGTACGAGACGGCGGTGCCGGCGGAGCGCCCGATCCCGTGCGCCACATAGGGGTAGAACGCGCCGGCGTTGGTGATGTACCGGCTCATCGCGGCGTACCCGACGGCGAACAGCGCGAGCACCGGGGCCAGCAGGACGAACGACAGCGGGACGCCGACGCTGCCCGTCACCGCGTACGTCGCCGAGACGCCGCCGGCGATCGCGTACAGCGGACCGGCCGCCGCGACGACGAAAAAGACGATCTGGGCGGCGCCGAGCCGCCTGCTGCCGAGGCCGCGCCCCGGCGTGTGGGTACCCATGGACCTTTCCCCCGTGCCGTTCGTGATCTTGGCGGCGCCCCAGAGTAGGGGGTCCCACCCGGGTGACGGTACGTCCGTTCGGGGGTAACCGTGATGGCACTGAAAGCCCGCCGATGCCGCACCGCTATCTTCGACACCATCACCACGATCGCCCAGGGGGCCCATTTCCGTCATGCGCCGGCTCACCTTGGTCGATTCGTTCTTCTTCCTCGGGCACGACGAGTTCACCGGCCGCCCGGTGCTCAGCCGGACGTCGCTGGGTATCGGGCTGGCCGGCGCGGTGTTGTGCGACCTGCTGTTCACCGAGCGGATCACGGTCGAAGACCGGAAGGTCCGCCCGATCGCCGAACGGCCGCCGGGCATTCCGACCCTCGACCGGGTGTTTTCCGAAATCGTTTCGGAAACGGCGGCGCACAGCGTGCGCGAGTGGGTCGGGCACCTGCGGGAGGAACTGCCGGAGACCACCGCCGGCAACCTGGTGGCGCTCGGCCTGGTCCGCCGGGCCCCCGACCGGGTGTTCCTGCGCCGGACGCACCGCTACCCGCCCGCGGACCTGCTCGTCTCGACGACGGCGCGGCACAAGGCGCGGGCCGCGGTGTTCGGCGTCGACCGGCCCGACCCGCATTCGACGTGCCTGGCGCTGCTCGCGTGGACCGCGGGTGTCGACGACCTGTGCGAGCCGGAGCTCGGCCGGGCGCAGGTCCGGGCCTGGATGGCCGACACGCACGAGGGCCTGCCGCGGCGCATCTCCGACGTGATCAGCGGGGTGGCGGCGGTGGCCGCGGCGGTCGTCTACACCGGCGACCGGAAGTGACTCACGGGTAACCTGAGCGCGTCCGCCGAAACCGGCCCCTGGAGGAGACATGCGCGCGTACGACGTGGTCCTGTTCGGCGCCACCGGGTTCACCGGCGGGCTGACCGCCGAGTACCTCGCCCGGCACGCGCCCGCGGACCTGCGCTGGGCCCTCGCCGGACGCAACCTCGGCAAGCTCGAGGCCGTCCGCGCGCGGCTCGCCGAGGCCGACGACCGGTTCGCCGCGCTCGACCTGCTCGTCGCCGACTCGGGTGAACCCGCCTCGCTGCGCGCCGTCGCCGAGGCTGCGAAGGTCGTGATCACGACCGTCGGCCCGTACCTCACCCAGGGCGAGCCGCTGGTGGCGGCCTGCGCGGAGGCGGGCACCGACTACGTCGACCTGACCGGCGAAGCCGAGTTCGTCGACCTGATGTACCTGAGGCACGACCGCCGCGCCCGCGAAACCGGGGCGCGGCTGGTGCACGCGTGCGGGTTCGACTCGATCCCGCACGACCTCGGCGCCTGGTTCACCGTGCGGCAGCTGCCCGAAGGCGTGCCGCTGCACGTCGACGGCTACGTGCGCGCGAGCGGGATGCCCTCGGGCGGCACGCTGCTCAGCGCGTTGACCATCATGTCCCGGCTGCCGGCCGGCGCCCGGGTGGCCCGCGAGCGCGCGGCGGCCGAGCCGCGCCCCGCCGGCCGGTTCGCGCACGCCCCGCTCGGCCGCCCGCACCGGGTCGCCGAGGCTGGCTGGTGGGCGGTGCCGCTGCCGACGATCGACCCCGAGGTCGTCCGCCGGTCGGCGGCCGCGTCCGAGCGGTACGGGCCGGACTTCACCTACCGGCACTTCGCCGCCGTCAAGCACCTGCCGGTGCTGGCGGGCGGGGTCGCGGGCGCGGGCGCGCTGTTCGCCGCCGCGCAGGTCCCGCCGGCCCGGCGGGCGCTCTCCCGGCTGATGGCCCCCGGCAACGGCCCCAGTCCCGAACGCCGCGCCCGCTCGTGGTTTTCGGTCCGGTTCGTCGGCGAAGGCGGCGGCTCGCGGGTGGTGACGGAGGTGTCCGGCGGCGACCCGGGGTACGACGAAACGGCGAAGATGCTCGCGGAATCGGCCCTCTGCCTGGCGACCGACGAACTGCCGGAAACGGCGGGCCAGGTGACCACGGCGACGGCGATGGGGGACGCCCTGATCGACCGGCTCACCAAAGCCGGAATGCGGTTCGCGACGCTCTGACTTTCACGCTTTCACAGCGCCGAGCGTGAAATTCCGGTGCTGTGATGAATCTTCTGCCGCTCCTGGGCCGCGTTTAGCGTCGATCGGGTTCTCCCTTCCCCATCGCGTTTTCGCAAGGAGCGTCATGAGAGTGCCCCAACGGTTCGCCGCGCTCGGCGGAGCGACGGCGGCGGGCATGGTCGTGGTCGGCATCGCCGTCGCCGCGCCCGCGCAGCCCACGCCCACCCCGCCGCCGTCCGCCGCGCAGGCCCAGGCCAACGCCACGAGCGCGGCGGCGAGCCTCGTCAACGCCCGGCCCGCCGCCCTGTTCGCCGGCGCGCACGACAAGTTCGTCCAGCGCGACGTGCGTTCGGCGGCCGGCCTGTCCTACGTCGTCTACGACCGCACCTACGACGGCCTGCCCGTGGTCGGCGGTGACCTGGTCATCGCCACCGACGCCACCGGCGCCGTCAAGACCACGTCCGTCGCGCAGCAGCAGCCGCTCGGCGACCTCGACGTCCGCGGCGCGAAGCTCACCGCCGCGCAAGCGGAAGCCGTGGCGCGCAAGCAGGTCCGCGGGCCGAAGAGCCTGCCCGGCGGGAAGCTCGTCGTGGTCGCCGACGGCAGCGGGCGCCTGGCGTACGAGAGCAACGTCGAAGGCACCGACGAACACGGGGAGCCGAGCAGCCTGAGCGTCTACGTCGACGCCGTGGACGGGCGCGTGCTGCGCAGCGTCCAGCACGTCGCCGCGGGCACCGGGACCGGCAAGTGGAACGGGCCGTCGCCGCTGGCCCTGAACACCACGAAGTCCGGCAGCACGTACTCGATGGCCGACCCGAACACGCCCAACCTCGACTGCCGCAACTACAGCAGCGACACCGTCCTCACCGGACCGGACGACAGCTGGGGCAACGGCACCGGCACGAACATCGAGACCGGCTGCGCGGACGCGCTGTTCGTCGCGCAGACCGAGAAGAAGATGCTCTCGGAGTGGGTGGGCCGCAACGGCTTCACCGGCAACGGCGGCGCGTGGAAGATCCGCGTCGGCCTCGACGACGAGAACGCGTACTACTACAACTCCCGCCCGGCCTACGTGAACCTCGGGCACAACCCGAGCGGAGAGTGGGTCGGCTCGCTCGACATCCTCGGGCACGAGATGGGCCACGGCGTCGACGACTACTCCGGCTCCGGCGGCTTCTCCGGCGGCGGCACGCAGGAGTTCATCGCCGACACCTTCGGCACCGCGACGGAGTTCTACGCGAACGAGCCGTCGCAGTACGACCCGCCGGACTACGCGATCGGCGAAGAGGTCAACCTGGTCGGCACCGGCGCGATCCGCTACATGTACGACCCGTCGAAGGTCGGCGACCCGAGCTGCTACTCCAGCTCGACGCCGAACGCCGAGGTGCACAAGGCGGCCGGGCCCGGCGACCACTGGTTCTACCTGCTGGCCGAGGGCAGCAACCCGACGAACGGCCAGCCGACCAGCTCGACGTGCAACAACAGCACGGTCGCCGGCCTCGGCATCCGCAAGGCGATCAACATCATGCACGGCGCCGTGCAGCTGAAGACGTCCGGCAGTAACTACCTCCGCTACCGCACCTGGACGCTGCAGGCGGCGAAGAACCTGTACCCGAACAGCTGCGCCGAGTTCGACGCCGTGAAGGCGGCGTGGAACGCGGTGAGCGTCCCGGCGCAGTCCGGCGACCCGACGTGCACCGGCACGCCGCCGACCACCACGACTCCGCCGACGACCACCCCGCCCACGACCACCACGCCTCCCCCGGGCGGGTGCAGTGGCCAGCTGGTCCAGAACCCGGGCTTCGAGTCCGGCAAGGCGTCGTGGACCGACCCGAACACGACGATCGGCCAGTGGGGCACCCAGGCGCCGGCGCGCTCGGGCAGCTACGACTCGTGGCTCGGCGGCTGGGGTTCGGCGCACACGGACACGCTCTCGCAGGCGGTCACCATCCCCGCCGGCTGCCGGGCGAGCCTGACGTTCTGGCTGCGCGTCTGGACGGCCGAGACCGAGAACGTCGTCTACGACAAGCTGGTCGTGTCTGCCGGTTCGACGACGCTGGCGACGTACTCGAACCTCGACCGGAACTCGGCGTACGCGCAGAAGACGCTCGACCTGTCTTCCTACGCGGGCCAGACGATCACGCTGAAGTTCGCCGGGACGGAGGACCAGTCGCTGCAGACGTCGTTCGCCGTGGACGACACGGCGGTCACGCTCGGCTGATCCCCCCGACGAGGCCTGCCCCCTACTTTGGTGGCAGGCCTCGTTGCGCCGGCTGCGTCCGGTATTCATGCTTACGCGGATGGAAGCGTTCCCCGAGGATGACACCGCGGTTGCCGACGCGGTCCGGGAAGGACCGTTCGAGGTGGCCTTCGACCTGGCGATCCGGCACCGCGGGCTGAGCCTGGAGGCCCTGCAGCGGCGGATGGCCACCCACGGCGCCCAGGTCAGCCTGGCGACGCTGAGCTACTGGCGCCGCGGCCGGCGGCACCCGGAGGGCCACCGCTCGCTGCACGCGGTGGGCGTCGCGGAAGGCTGCCTGGGCCTGCCCGCCGAGACGCTGACCCGGCTCGTCGCGCGGCCGCGGGTGCGCGCCGCCCCGCGGTGGCCCGGCGGGATCGGCCTGGCCAGCGCGCTCGGTTCGGAGCCGACGGAGCTGGCCTCCTGCGACGGCATCGACCTCGACGGCAACTCCCGGCTCGCACTGGCTTCGGTGCACCAGCGGGCGGTGCTGGGCCCGGACCGCACCGAACGCTCGGTGCACACGGAGCTGGTGGTGACCAGCCGCGAAGACAGCGTCGACCGCTGGGTGTCGTTCTTCCGCCCCCAGTCCGGGGGCGGCCACCGGCCGGTGCTGCGCTCGGCGCGCTGCTGCCGCCCGGGCCGCGTGCGCCGGGACGCGGCGTCCGAGCTGGTCGCGCTCGAGCTGCGGTTCGACTACCCGCTGCGCGCGGGCGAGACGTACGTGTTCGACTTCGAGTTCGGCTACGACGGCGCCCCGCCCGAGACGAGCTTCCTCCAGTTCGGCATCCGCGCCCCGGCCCGGCAGCTGGTGCTGCAGGCGTGCTTCGACCCGGCGGCGGTGCCGGCCCGCTGCTACCGCTACCACCAGCCGCGGGACGGCGGCGCGGCCGGGAGCGAGCCGGAGCTGCCGGTGGGGCCGAGCCTGACCGGGCACGTCGCGGTGCTGGACGCCCAGCCGGGGGTGTACGGCATGAGCTGGGAGTGGGACTGAACGCGGCGGTCACGGCACCCGGCGATCCCTGACCTGCCCCGAAACCCGCGCCACATAAGCCGCACGAGCCGCCGGATCCAACTCCCGCAACGCACGATCATCCCCGACCAGCCGCCGGGCCAACGCCATGACAGGCTCCGGGGTCACCGCGGCGAGCAAGTCCCAGC
>NZ_JBVJOW010000005.1:671328-729226 GCF_055582965.1 Amycolatopsis sp. NPDC104863 | reverse complement strand
ACCGCCGACCCCACCAGGGCACCGCCATCTCCGCACGCCGATCACGGCACCCGGCGATCCCTGACCTGCCCCGAAACCCGCGCCACATAAGCCGCACGAGCCACCGGATCCAACTCCCGCAACGCACGATCATCCCCGACCAGCCGCCGGGCCAACGCCATGACAGGCTCCGGGGTCACCGCGGCGAGCAAGTCCCAGCCGCCGACCCACCAGGGCACCGCCATCTCCGCACGCCGATCACGACACCCGGCGATCCCTGACCTGCCCCGAAACCCGCGCCACATAAGCCGCACGAGCCGCCGGATCCAGCTCCCGCGACGCACGATCATCCCGACCAACCGCCGCGCCAACGCCATCACACGCTTCGGGGTCACCGCGGCGAGCAAGTCCCAACCGCCGACCCCACCAGGGCACCGCCATCTCCGCACGCCGATCACGGCACCCGGCGATCCCTGACCTGCCCCGAAACCCGCGCCACATAAGCCGCCCGAGCCACCGGATCCAACTCCCGCAACGCACGATCATCCCCGACCAACCGCCGCGCCAACACCATCACACGCTCCGGAGTCACCGCGGCAAGCAGGTCCCACCCGCCGACCCACCGGGGCACCGCCATCTCCGCACGGCCCTCACGGCACCCGGCGATCCTTGACCTGCGCCGAAACCCGCGCCACATAAGCCGCACGAGCCGCCGGATCCAGCTCCCGCAACGCACGATCATCCCCGACCAACCGCCGCGCCAACACCATCACACGCTCCGGAGTCACCGCGGCAAGCAGGTCCCACCCACCGACCCACCAGGGCACCGCCGTCTCCGCGCGCCGGGTCCGCAGGGTGCCCACGATCGCGCGGGCGACGTCTTCGGCGTCCACTGTGGGCAGTGCGCCGCCCAGCCGGACCCCGGACGCCAGTTCCGTGCGGACCGCGCTCGGCAGCACCGCGCTCACGCTCACCCCGGTCGCCGCGTACTCGCGCCGGACCGCGGCCGTCAGGCCGACCGCCGCGAACTTGCTCGCGTTGTACACCGCCATGCCCGGGAGCGGGATCTTCCCCGCCATCGACGCGACGTTCACGACGTGGCCGCGCCCGCGCGCGATCATCCCCGGCAGCACCGAGCGCAGCCCGTGCACGAGCCCCTGCACGTTGACCTCCATCGTGGTCCGGCCGACCGCGTCCGGCTCCTCGAGGAAGTCGCCCAGCGGCATCACCCCGGCGTTGTTGACCAGCACGTCGATCCGCCCGTGCCGCTCGGTCACCGCCGCGGTGAACGCGTCGAACGACTCGCGGACCGTGACGTCCAGCGGGAAGTCGCCGGCGTCCAGGTCGCCGACGCAGACCGTCGCCCCGCGCGCGGTGAACTCGGCCGCCGTGGCGCGGCCGATGCCGCGCGCGCCGCCGGTGACCGCGACGACCGCGTCCCGGGGCTCAATCGCCGGATACCGCATGGACCCTCCTGATCTCGTAGTCGGCTTCGTCGAACGACCCCACCTGCGACCGCAGCCGCCCGGTCGAGAACGGCCAGCTGAAACTGTTGCGCCCGTTGACGTCGGTGTAGTAGCTCGAACAGCCACCGGACTGGTAGACCGTGCCCGGCAGCGCCGCCTGGACGTCGGCGTTGAACGCCGCCTGCGCCTCCGGCCGGACCGCGAGCGAGGCCCAGCCCGACCGCAGTGTGCGGGTCACCGCGGCCACCGTGTGCCGCAGCTGCGCCTCGAGGATCATGAACGCCGACGAGTGCCCGGTGCCGAGGCTCGGCCCGAGCAGCAGGTAGAGGTTCGGGAACCCGGCCACCGTCGTCCCGAGGTGGGCCTGCGGGCTGCCCTTCCAGTGGTCGTCGAGGCTGCGGCCGTCCTGGTCGAACACGCGCGCCGACACCGGCATGTCGAGGATGTGGAAGCCGGTGCCGAAGATGATCGTGTCGACCTCGGCCGCCGAGCCGTCCGCGCCGAGGACCCGGGTGCCCTCGACCGCCCGCACCGCCGTCGGGTGGACGTCCACTGTGGACTTCGTCAGCGCGCGGTAGTACGTGTTCGACATGAGCAGGCGTTTGCAGCCGAGCGTGTAGTCCGGCGTCAACGCCTTGCGCAGCACGGGATCCCGCACGGTCAGGCGCAGGTGGGCGAGCCCGATCTTCTGCACCTGCCGCAGCAGCCAAGGGTGCCGGAAGCCGAAGCCGAGCGTCTCCATCGCGCCGTACTCCGCGCTGCGCAACGCCCGCTGCAGCGCCGGGAACCGCCGCAGCAGGAACCGTTCGACGCCGGGGACGTGGTGGTCGGGCTTCGGCAGCACCCACTGCGCGGTGCGCTGGAACAGGTGCAACCGCCCGACCCGCGGGACGATCTCGGGCACGAACTGCACGGCGGACGCGCCGGTGCCGATCACCGCGACCCGCCGGCCCGCCAGGTCGTGGTCGTGGTTCCAGCGCGCGGAGTGGAAGACCTCGCCCGGGAACCCGGCCAGGCCGGGCAGGTCCGGGATCTTCGGCTCGTGCCACGGCCCGGTGCCGGCGACCAGGATCCGCGCGGTGTAGGGCCCTCGGGACGTCTCCAGCTCCCAGCGCGCGTCACGCTCGTTCCACTGCGCGCGCGTCACCTCGACGCCGTACCGGATCTTCGCCGCGACGCCGAACCGGTCGGCGGTGTCCCGCAGGTAGGCCCGGATCTCGGCCTGCCCGGCGAACGCGCGGGTCCACCCGGGGTTGGGCGCGAAGGAGTACGAGTACAGCGCGGACGGGACGTCGCAGGCGCAGCCGGGGTAGGTGTTGTCGCGCCAGGTCCCGCCGAGCGACCCGGCCTTCTCCAGCACGGCGAGGTCGTCGACGCCGGCCTGGCCCAGGCGGATGGCCGCACCCAGCCCCGACGCCCCGGCGCCGACGACGAGGACCGCGAAGTGGCGTTGTTCCATTTTCGGAGACTAACAGTATCTCAATACTAGCGGTACCCCGATCCCGGGACTGACTAGAGTGCTCCCCATGGCCCGACTCACCCGCGCGGAAAGCCAGGCGCGCACCCGCGAACAGCTCATCGAGACCGCCAAGCAGCTGTTCCTGCGCGACGGCTACTCGGTGACGTCGCTGGAGAAGGTCGCCGACGAAGCCGGGTACTCGAAGGGCGCGGTGTACTCGAACTTCCGCAACAAGGACGAGCTCTGCCTCGCCGTGCTCGACCGGATCCACGACGAGCAGGTCGAGCTGGTCGCCGGGGCGCTGGTCGGCGCCGACGGGATGGACGGGCTGCTGGCGGCGTTCCAGGTGTGGGCCGAGCGCAGCATCGGCGACGAGGCGTGGACCGCGCTGGAGGTCGAGTTCGCCACAAACGCCCGGCGCAACCCGCACGTGCGGGCCGAGCTCGCCGCGCGGGACAAGGCCATCCGCGACACGATCGCGGGCCTGCTCACCGGGTACGCGGACCGGTTCGGGATCACGCTCCCGATGTCGGCCGACGACGCCGCGACGGCGTTGCTCAGCCTCGGCATCGGCCTCGGCGTCCAGCGCGCGATCGACCCGACGATCCCGGTGAACGTCCTGCCGGACGTCATCCGCCTCTTCGCCGGGGTTCGCTGACCACGGCGAAACCGTCTACTTTCCCCGGTCTTTTTTCCCTATTTGCCAACAACTTCCTCCCCCCTTGTGGCGGTGCTGACCCTTCGCTACCGTGGCGCTACGCCGCAGCACCACCAGCAACCCGTTTCCGGCAGCCGAAGGGCCACCGAATTCCGGGTGCTGTCCGCCATGCCCAGAAAGCCGTGCTCCCCCACGGCTCGTTCCGCGGAAAGGGTTTTCTCCCATGAGCAAGAAGTTGCGGCCGGTCCTCGTCGGCGCGCTCGGCGCGGCCTCCGTCGCGGCCCTGGTGATCACGACGCCCGCGCTTTCCTCGGCGGCCCCCGCGCCGCTGGCCGCGAACAGCGCCTCCGTCCTCGCCACCGGCGACCTTTCGGTCGCGGCGAAGAAGGAGATCGCGATGAAGCTGGTCTCCAGCGCGGAAAACTCGTCCCTGGACTGGAAAGCGCAGTACAAGTACATCGAGGACATCGGCGACGGCCGCGGGTACACCGCCGGCATCGTCGGGTTCTGCTCCGGCACCGGTGACATGCTCGACCTCGTCGAGGCGTACACGAACGCCGTGCCGAACAACCCGCTCGCGAAGTACCTTCCCGCGCTGCGCAAGGTGAACGGCACCGACTCGCACAGCGGGCTCGGCTCGGCGTTCGAAAGCGCGTGGAAGCAGGCCGCGGCCACCACCGCGTTCCAGACCGCGCAGAACAACGAGCGCGACCGCGTGTACTTCAACCCGGCGGTGGCCCAGGGCAAGACGGACGGCCTCAGCAACCTCGGCCAGTTCGCCTACTACGACGCGATCGTCATGCACGGCCCCGGCACCGACCACAGCAGCTTCGGCGGCATCCGCGCGGCCGCGATCAAGAAGGCCAAGCCGCCGTCCCAGGGCGGCAACGAGACGACCTACCTCAAGGCGTTCTTCGCCGCGCGCAAGGTCGTCATGAACGAAGAAGAGGCCCACTCGGACACCTCGCGCGTCGACACCGAGCAGCTGGTGTTCCTCAACGCGGGCAACTTCGACCTGCACACCCCGCTGAAGTGGAAGGTCTACGGGGACTCCTACACCATCAACTGACCTGGCACGCACCGGCGTGGCGCCGCTAGGGTCGCGGGCATGTCCCGGAGACTCCTCGGCGCCACGTCGGCCACGGCCGTGCTGCTGGCCACCGCCGCCGTGCTGAGCACCGCGGCCGCCGCGCCGGAGCACGCCGCCCCGGCGCAGCGGATCACCGTCGTCGCGGACTCGGCGGGCGCGACCACCGCCGTCCTCACGGCGTGGCAGCGCACCGGCGGCCACTGGGTGAAGGCGTACGGCCCGGTCGCGGCGTTCGTCGGCCGGGACGGCATCGGCCAGGCGAGTGAGTCGGCGGCCCGCACCCCGGCCGGGACCTGGACGCTGACCGAGGCCTTCGGCATCCGGCCCGCCACGACGAAGCTGCCCTACCGGCAGGTGACGACGTCGGACTGGTGGGTCTCGGACGTGCGCTCCCCGCACTACAACACGCACTTCTCGTGCGCACCCGGCACGTGCCCGTTCGACGAGGCCGCCGGCGAGAACCTCGGTCAGGCGGGCCCGGTCTACGACCACGCCGTCGTCTTCGACTACAACCGCTCACCCGTGGAGCCCGGCGCCGGGTCCGCGTTCTTCCTGCACGTCGGCAACGGCAAACCGACCGCGGGCTGCGTGTCCGTCCCGGCCCCGGACCTCGACGCGCTGCTGCGCTGGCTCGACCCGGCACTGCACCCCGAGGTCAAGATCAGCGGCTGAGCAGCTCCTCGGCCGTGCGGGTGTTGACGATCCGCTCCGGCCCGATCCCCGCCTTGATCGCGCGCTCGCAGCCGTAGCCCTGCCAGTCGAGCTGGCCCGGCGCGTGCGCGTCGCTGTCGATCGCGAACTCGCAGCCGATCTCCGCGGCCAGGCGCAGCAGCTTCATCGGCGGGTCGAGCCGTTCGGGGCGCGAGTTGATCTCCACGGCGACGCCGTTCTCGCGGCACGCGGTGAACACGGCCTCGGCGTCGAACTCCGACTCGGGCCGGCCGCGGCCGGTGACCAGCCGCCCGGTGCAGTGCCCCAGCACGCGGACGTGCGGGTTCCGGACCGCGGCGAGCAGCCGCGGGGTCATCTCTTTCGCCGGCATCCGCAGCTTCGAGTGCACGCTCGCGACCACGAAGTCCAGCTGGGCGAGCAGCTCTTCCTCCTGGTCGAGTGCGCCGTCGTCGAGGATGTCGACCTCGATGCCGTGCAGCAGCCGGAAGGGCGCCATCAGCTCGTTGGCCTTCGCCACGATCTGCATCTGCGTCCGCAGCCGGTCCGGTGAGAGCCCGTTCGCGACGGTCAGCCGCGGCGAGTGGTCGGTCAGCACCATCCACTCGTGGCCCAGCTCGCGGCCCGCGACGGCCATCTCGCCGATCGGGCTGCCGCCGTCCGACCAGTCGGAGTGCGTGTGGCAGTCCCCCTTGAGGGCCGAGCGCAGCGGTTCGCCGTCCGGCAGCTTCGCCTCGACGAGCTTCTCCCGGTACGCCGGGTCGCGCCCGGCCAGCGCGTCCTCGATGACGCCCGCGGTCGCCTTGCCGATCCCGGGCAGCGAGGTCAGCGTGCCGTTCGCGGCCATCTGCGCGAGATGCCCGGCATCGGTCTTCTCGACCGTCGTCGCGGCCTTCCGGAACGCGCGGACGCGGTAGGTCGGCTCACCCGCGCGTTCGAGCTGGAACGCGATCTCCCGCAACGCCCATGCCGGATCCATGGGACCTTCCTACCCCTTCCGGGGCAGTTCGTGCAGCTCGACGTCCACCAGCGCGCCGCCGTCGACGCGGGCGGTCTGGTAGGTGCAGAACGGCTGGCGGCGGCGGTCGGTGGGCGAGCCCGGGTTGAGCAGCCGCAGCCCGGCCGGGGTGGTGGTGTCCCACGGGATGTGGCTGTGACCGAAGACGAGCACGTCGGTGTCCGGGAACTGCGCGTCACACCGCTGCGCGCGGCCGTCCTTCCCGCCGGTCTCGTGGATCACGGCCAGCCGGACGCCGCCGAGGTCCGCGCGGGCGATCTCCGGCAGCCGGGCGCGCAGGTCCGCGCCGTCGTTGTTGCCGTACACGCCGATCAGCCGCTTGCTGCGCGCCTCGAGCTCGTCCAGCACGGCGACGTCGACCCAGTCGCCGGCGTGCACCACGACGTCCGCCGCCTCGACCTCCCGCCACACCTGCTCGGGCAGCACCCGGGCGCGTCCCGGCAGGTGGGTGTCGGAGATCAGGAGCAGCTTCATCCGATGGCCTCGAGCACCCGCTCCAGGAACCCGCCGATGTGGTCGCGCAGCAGCGCGGCGGCGCCCTCGGCGTCGCCCTTCTTGGCCGCGGCGAGCACCGCCTTGTGCTCGGTCCACTCCTTCTTCCAGCTGGGGTTGGCCTCCCAGCCGACGACGCTGATCAGCGCCGCGCGGTCCTTGAGGTCGTCGAGGATGCTCACCAGCAGCGGGTTGCCGCAGCCGCGGTAGAGGGCGCGGTGGAACCGGCGGTTGAGCAGGCTCAGCGCGGCCTGGTCCTTGTCGGCGATGGCCGCCGACGCCTCCTTCAGCGCCTCCGCCGCGTCTTCGAGCAGCTCGGGGTCGCGCCGCTCGACGGTCCGCCGGACGGCCTCCGGCTCCAGCACCATCCGCACGTCGTAGACGGACTTCGCGAGCTCGGCGTCGACCACGCACACCGAAGCGCCCTTGTACGGGCTGAACGTCACCAGGCCCGAGTTGGAGAGCACCTTGAGCGCCTCGCGCACCGGGGTCTTGGAGACCCCCAGCCGGGCGGCCAGCTCCGCTTCGACCAGCGGCTGGCCGGGCACCAGCTCGCGGGTGAGGATGCCCCGGCGGATCTCTTCCAGGACCACTTCGGTCCGGGAGGCGGGCAGGCTGAACGTCCCGGTCATGGCGCGCTCCCTCGGTCGTGTCGAAGACCATTCAACCAGGCCCACCAGATCATATATCAGATGCCATACTGGCGACATGAAACGACCCGAGGAGCTCCGCAGCCACCGGTGGTTCGGCGGCGACGAGCTGCGCAACTTCAGCCACCGCGCCCGCAGCCGTCAGCTCGGCTACAACCCGGAAGAGCACCTCGGCAAACCGGTCATCGGGATCCTCAACACGTGGTCGGACATCAACCCCTGCCACATGCACCTGCGCGAACGCGCCGAGCAGGTCAAACGCGGCGTCTGGCAGGCCGGCGGCTTCCCGCTGGAGTTCCCGGTGGCGACGCTGTCGGAGACGTACCAGAAGCCGACCCCGATGCTCTACCGCAACCTCCTCGCCATGGAGACCGAGGAGATCCTGCGGTCCTACCCGATCGACGGCGCCGTCCTGATGGGCGGCTGCGACAAGACCACGCCGGCGTTGCTGATGGGCGCGGCCAGCGCCGGGCTGCCCGCGATCTTCGTCCCCGCCGGGCCGATGCTGCGCGGGCACTGGCGCAACGAGGTCCTCGGCAGCGGCACCGACATGTGGAAGTACTGGGACGACAAGCGTGCCGGCCTGATCGGCGACGCCGAAATGTCCGAACTGGAGCGCGGCCTTGCCCGGTCGCCCGGGCACTGCATGACGATGGGGACGGCGTCGACCATGACGTCGGCCGCCGAGGTGCTGGGGATGACCCTGCCGGGCGCGGCGTCGATCCCCGCCGTCGACTCGGCCCACCACCGGATGGCCGCGGCGAGCGGCGTCCGGATCGTCGGCATGGTCTGGGAAGACCTGACGATCACGCAGATCCTGGACAAGCGGGCGTATGCGGACGCGATCACCACGGTGCTCGCCCTCGGCGGCTCGACCAACGCCGTGATCCACCTGATCGCGATGGCCGGGCGCAGCGGGATCCCGCTGTCGCCGGCCGACTTCGACACGATCGCGCGGCGCGTCCCGGTGCTGGCGAACATCCGGCCCGGCGGCGACTGGCTGATGGAGGACTTCTACTACGCGGGCGGCCTGCCGGGCCTGCTGTCGCGGCTGACCGAGCTGCTGCACGTCGACCGGCTCACCGTCACCGGCCGCACCTTGGGCGCCGACCTCGCGGCGGCCCGGGTGCACAACAACGACGTCATCCGGCCGCGTGACAACCCGGTGGCCGCCGAGGGCGGGGTCGCGGTGCTGCACGGCAACCTGGCGCCGTCGGGGGCGGTGATCAAGCACATCGCGGCCGAGCCGCACCTGCTGACGCACACCGGCCCGGCGGTGGTGTTCGAGAACTACCCGGACCTCAAGAAGCGGATCGACGACCCGTCGATCACCGCCGATTCGGTGCTGGTGCTGCGGGGTTCGGGGCCGCTCGGCGGCCCGGGCATGCCCGAGTACGGGATGCTGCCGATCCCTTCGCACCTGCTGGCCGCAGGGGTCCGCGACATGGTCCGGATTTCGGACGCCCGGATGAGCGGCACGAGCTACGGCGCGTGTGTGCTGCACGTGGCCCCGGAGTCCCACGTGGGCGGGCCGCTGGCACTGGTCCGCGACGGCGACCTGATCACCCTGGACGTCCCGTCGCGACGGTTGCACCTGGACGTGTCCGATGAGGAGCTGGAACGGCGTCGCGCCGCCTGGGTGGCCCCGGCCCCGCGGTTCGAACGCGGTTACGGCGCGCTCTACAGCGACCACATCACGCAGGCGGACGAAGGCTGTGACTTCGGCTTCCTGGCCCGCGCGGGCCACAACCCGGAGCCCGACGCGGGGTGACATACCCGTCCGTGACCGGTTCATCCCCCGTTAGGGCGAGTCGTACGTCTTGTCCGGGTGCCCCGTACGCTTAGGCCGTCACCGGCGCGAACCGTCGCCGCGTTGAAGGGGTGGAGAGTTGCCGTACGAACCGCGCTGGCCCGAGTCACACGGTGAGCAGACGGACGTCCTGCCGGTCGTCCGCCCCGACGCCGAACCCGAGCCGGCCGCCAAGAAGCCGAACCTGCGCAAGGCCGGCCTTGTCGCCGGCGGCGTGTTCGGCCTGCTGGTCGTCATCTACGGCGTCGACCTGCTGGTCAGCCAGGGCAGCGTGCCGCGCGGGGTGACCGTCGCCGGGGTCGACGTCGGCGGCATGGACCGCGACGCCGCGGAGCAGCAGCTGCGCGGGGAGATCGAGCCGCGGCTCACGCGCCCGCTGGCCGTCAGCGCGGGCGACGTCCAGGGCACGCTGTCGCCGACGCTCGCCGGGCTGAAGCTCGACTGGGCGCAGACCCTCGACCAGGCCGGCGAGCAGCCGCTGAACCCCTTCACGCGCCTGTCGTCGCTGTTCTCCAGCCGCGAGGTCGGCGTCGTCAGCCACGCCGACGACACGAAGCTCGCCGCCGCGCTCGACGGCCTCCGCGGCCAGGTCGACCGCGAGCCCGCCGAAGGCACCGTGAAGTTCGAGGGCACGAACCCGGTCGCCGTCCTGCCGAAGCCCGGGCAGAAGCTCGACGTCGAGGCCGCGAAGGCCGCCGTCGTCGAGAAGTGGGCGCGCGGCGAAACGCTGGCGCTGCCGGTGACCGGCACTCCCGTCCGCACCACCCCCGAAGGCGTCCAGGCGGCGCTGGAGCAGTTCGCGCGCCCCGCCGTCGCCGGCCCACTGGTGGTCAAGGGCGAGGGCAAGGACGCCACCGTGAAGCCGGACGCGATCGCCGCCGCGCTCACCTTCGAGCCCGCCGACGGCGGCGGGCTGACCCCGAAGATCGACAACACGAAGATCGTCGAAGCCGCCGGGCCGCAGCTGAAGTCCACCGAGAAGGAGGGCAAGGAGGCGACCATCGTCTTCGAAGGCGGCAAGCCCACGGTGGACCCGTCGACCGACGGCCGCACCGTCGACTGGGACCCGAGCCTCAAGCCGCTGCCCGACGTCCTCAAGAAGGCCGACGGGCGTGAGGTCCCGGCGATCTACAAGGACGCCCCGGCGAAGGTGACGACCGAGCAGGCGAACCAGCTCGGCGTCAAGGAGGTCGTCGGCGAGTTCACCACCGGCGGCTTCGCGGCCGACTCCGGCACCAACATCAAGGTCGTCGCGCAGAAGGTCAACGGCGCGATCGTCAAGCCCGGGGAAACCTTCAGCCTCAACGGGTTCACCGGCCCGCGCGGCAAGCCGCAGGGGTACGTCGAGGCGGGCGTGATCAAGGACGGCGCCCCGGGGCGCGAGGTCGGCGGCGGCATCTCGCAGTTCGCGACCACGCTGTACAACGCGTCGTACTTCGCGGGCATGAAGGACGCGGGGCACAAGGAGCACAGCTACTACATCAGCCGCTACCCCGCCGCGCGCGAGGCCACGGTGTTCCAGAACCCCAACGGCTCCAGCGTGATCGACCTCAAGTTCACCAACGACTCGCCGACCGGCATCGCGATCCAGGCGATCTGGTCGCCGTCGTCGATCACGGTGAAGCTGTGGGGCACCAAGCGTTACACCGTCGAGTCGATCCCCGGCGGCCGCTCCAACCCGAGCGACCCGCAGGCCAAGCCGGGCCCGGCCGAGAACTGCCACGCCTCCACCGGCGCGCCGGGGTTCACGACGAGCGACACCCGCGTGCTCAAGGACGTCGCGACCGGCCGCGAAGTCGGCCGCTCGACCCGGACGGTCCACTACAACCCGCAACCGAAAATCACCTGCGACCCCTCCTAACGGCCGTTCACCCAGCGCGTACGCGCAGGTACAGTGAGTGCTTCCGGCGAGCCACCGGAGGCGCCATGGCGGCACGAGCGGTCAGCTTCCGCGACGTCCTCGCGGTGCCGGAGTTCCGGGCGCTGTTCTCGGCCCAGCTGGTCACGGTCACCGGGGACCAGCTGGCGCGGGTCGCGCTGTCGATCCTGGTGTACGACCGCACGAACTCGCCCGGCTGGGCCGCGCTGACCTACGCGCTGACGTTCCTGCCCGACCTCGTCGGCGGGCCCCTGCTGGCCGGGCTGGCCGACCGCCACCCGCCGCGGACGGTGATGGTCACCGCCGACCTGCTGCGGGCGGGCGCGGTGGCGGTGATGGCCGTGCCCGGGATGCCGCTGCCCGCCGTGGCGGCCCTGCTCGTCGGCGTCCAGTTGCTCAACCCGGTGTGGAACTCGGCGCGCGCCGCGCTGCTGCCGCAGGTGCTGCCGGACGAGGCGTTCGTGCCCGGGATGGGCCTGCTGATGATCCTCGTGCAGGCGGGCCAGGTCGCCGGGTTCGCGCTCGGCGGGCTCCTGGTGGCCGCCGTCGGCACCGGCGGAGCCCTGCTCGCCGACGCGGGGAGTTTTGCGCTGTCGGCGGTGTTCCTGGCCGCCGGGGTGCGCGCCCGGCCACCGCGGGCCGAGGCCGGCGTGCGCTGGTGGCGGCACGTCCGGGCGGGCTGGACGGTGGTCGTCGGCGACCGGCGACGGCTCGCACTGGTCGCGCTCGGCTGCGTGTCCGGGATCTACATCGCGGGCGAGGCGATCGCGGCCCCGTACGCGGCCGAGCTGGGCGGCGGCGCGGTGGTCGTCGGGCTGCTGCTCGGGTCGTACGCGCTGGGCAACGTGCTGGGAATGGCCGCCCTGTCGAGGGTGCCGCCACCCCGGCGCGCCCGGCTGCTGGGGCCGCTGGCGGTGCTGGCGTGCGCGGCGCTGCTGGGCTGCGCGCTGCGGCCGGACCTCGAAGGCACGCTCGTGCTGCTGACGTTGTCGGGCGTGGCGAGCTCGTACAACCTCATCGCGAACACGACGTTCGTGCAGCTGACCCCGGACGCCCAGCGCGCGCAGGCGTTCGGCTTCGCCCTGACGGCGCTGAGGGTTTCGCAGGGCCTGGGTGTGGTGCTGGCCGGGCTCGCGGCGGAACGCACGGCCCCGCATGGGGTCGTCGCGGCGGCCGGGGCTGTCGGAGTGCTCGCCGCGGCGGGGGCGGCCACACTGTGGCGGCGCGCGCAGCCCCGGCCCGAACCGGCGTGAAACCGGCGCCTGCACGGGGTGGTCGCGGCGGCCGATGCCGTCGGGGTGCTCGCCGCAGCCGGAGCGGCCACACTGTGGCGGCGCGCGCAACCGCGAACCGGCGTGAACCGGCACCCCGCACCGGGTCGTCGCAGCTGCCGGGGCCGTCGCCCGCTGTGGTGGCGCGCGCAACCGCGACCCGGACCGGCGTGAAACCGGCGCCCCCGGTGACCGGCCCCGCCACGGGGGCGCAGTCACCGGGCGCCGGGTCATCGGGTGCTGTTCAGAAGCGCGTCCAGTCGGTCGGCCGCTGGCCCTGGCGCCCGGTCCAGTCGGTCGGGCACGCGGGCAGGCGTGACGAGACGTCGGCGTCGGCCCAGTCGGTCGGGAGCTGGTGCGCGGTCCAGTCGGTGGGCAGTTCGCGCGCGGTCCAGTCGGTCGGCAGCTGCCGCGGGGTCCAGTCGGTCGGGATCGCGCGGGTCCAGTCGGTGGGGAGCTGCCGGGTCCAGTCGGTCGGCCGCTGCGCGCGACGGCGGGACGGGACGATGTTGGCGTTGGGCAGGAAGTGCGACATGATTTCTCCTGTTCGTACGGATCTTGCACGGTGCGTGACCGATCGGTAGCCCGACCAGCCTAGTGACACACCGCGTTCATTCGATTACAGTGACGATTTCCGCGAAGTTCCGTCCTGAGAAGAGGGGCGTTTCGTGGGATTGTCCGGGTCCCAAGGGCGAAAGCCCAGCTCAGAACGTCCACGATCAGGTCTCCGTACGTGGGCAGTATGGAAGCTGCCCACGCCGTTGTTCGGTTATGTCCTGGTGGTCGACACACTGGCCTTGGTCGCGATCGCGGCGACCGCCGGCTTGGTGCCGATCACCGGTCAGTCCGCGCTCTGGTGTGGACTGATCCTGGCCGGCGAAGTCGTGCATCTCGAAGCGGCGCAACGCATCGAGCGCATCCGCGAGCTGGCCGCCGACGGCCGGCCGCACATGCACCTGCAGTCGATCTGGATCTTCGCCGGGCTGCTCCTGCTGCCCCCGCCGCTGGCCACGCTCGTCATCGTCGTCAGTTACGTCCATTCCTGGGTCCGGGTGTACAAACGACGTGGCGTAATTCACCGGAAAGTGTTCTCCGGCGCCACCGTCATCCTCGCCTGCACGGCCGCGGGCGCCGTGCTTTCCGCCGGAACCGGTGGCGAGCTCGCGCCTTATGTCCCTTATCTGGACGGGTTCGGCGGGATGCTCGCGCTGCTCGTGTCCGGAATCGTGTACTTCGGGCTCAACTACGTGCTGGTGATCTTGGCGATCGTGCTGAGCAACCCGGGCAAGCCGCCGCGGCAGGCGTTCGGCAACCCGTCCGACGTGCTGATCGTGCTGGCCGCGGTCGGCGTCGGGTGCGGCATCGCGCTGGTGATGACGGTGCGGCCGTGGCTGCTGCCGGTGCTGATGGTGACGCCGGTGGCGCTGCACGTCGGGCTGCTGCTGCCGCAGTTCCAGGCCGCCGCGCGCACGGACTCCAAGACGGCGCTGCTGGCGCCGGAGTTCTGGGTCCAGCTGGCGCACAACGAGCTGGCGCGCGCCGCGGAGCTGTCGTCGACGGCGGGCGTGCTGATGATCGACATCGACCACTTCAAGGCCATCGACGACGGCAACGGCCACCTGGCCGGCGACGAGGTGCTGCGCGCGATCGCGGCGGCGATCCAGGGCTCGGTCCGCGGCGGCGACTACGTCGGCCGCTTCGGCGGCGACGAGTTCGTGGTCCTCCTCCCGGGCGCGACGAGCGCCGAAATCGCGTCGATCGCCGACCGCATCCGGGCGTCGATCGCCCGGGTCGAGGTGCGTGTCCCGGTGATCCGCCCGGGCAAACCCGAGGTGATCAGCGGCCTGACGGCGTCGATCGGCGCGGCGGTGTACCCGGAAACGGCCACGGAGTACACAATTCTGCTGCAGGCCGCGGACGACGCGGTGTTCGAAGCGAAGGCGGCGGGCCGCGACCGGGTCGTCCTGGCCGACGCCCGGAGCGAGCTGACCCGCCCGGAAATCCCCGACGCGCGCTGATCACCGCGTTCTGCGCTTTCATGGGGCCCCGCACCTGGAAGATGGCCGATCGCCCGATCGAGCAGGCCACCCTGCTCGCCTGGTGCCGAGGCTGCGGTGGCTGATCGGCGACCGGGTCCTGCCCATGCCGCCCTTCGTCGTGGCGTGGCCGATGGGTGTGGTGCTCATCATCAGGGGCCTCCGCGCCAAGAACAACCGGCAGCGAATGCGCGCGCTCGACCTGGTGCCGGTGAACATGTACCTGGCGTTCGGCCTGTTCGTGTTCGCCCTGCTGCTCCTGGGCGTGCGATTCCTGGACGGCCCCCTTTCCGTCCTCATCGGTTCACTGCTTCTCGGTCCGTTGCAACTCACCGGCCGGCCGAGCATCGACGTCGTGGTCGACCAGCTCGAAGGCCTGGGCGTTCACCAACGTCTTCGACGCGGTTCTCACCACACCCCGGACGCCGACCGGAATTCTGCTGACCGTGACCGGGGTCTGCCTGTTCGCCCTGATCGGCAAGGTCGTGATCCAGTACCGGAAGTTCGTCCGGCTGCCGGCCGAAGAAGCGCGACGCTGGCTCGACAAGACGGACGCGAAGGTCCTGCAGGACCCCCTCGACGACGTGCTGGGGGACCTTCTTTCGTTCGCCAACCTGATGGACCTGACCACCGGGCAGCACCGGGACCTGGTCCGGTTCCTCGTCCGGCGGGGCGTCACCGACGGCTACCCGAAACCCATCCGGTCCTTTCCGCCCAGGCCGAATGGCTCCTCGCCGACGGCCCCGCCGAGAGGCCGACCGCATGATCTGGGGCAGTCAGTGGGAAGCCGGGATGCCGCATCGAGGGATTTCAGGTCCCTCGATGCGGCATCAACCGGCTTACGGCAACGTCGCCAGCGACTCCTCGAGCGTGGCCTCGGACAGCTCGTTGTCCACCATGTCCCCGGCGAGATAAGCACCGTACGCCGGCAGGTCCAGGTGCGCGTGCCCGCACAACGCCGTGAGGATCACCTTCTCCTCGCCGGTTTCCTTGCACCGCAACGCTTCCTGGATGCACGCCGCGAGCGCGTGGGTCGGCTCGGGCGCCGGGATGATGCCCTCGGACCGGGCGAACCGGACGCCCGCCGCGAAGCACTCCTGCTGGCCGACGGCGATCGCCTCGATCAGGCCGAGCTCGTAGATGTGCGAGATCAGCGGGGACATCCCGTGGTAGCGCAGGCCGCCCGCGTGGATCGGGTCCGGGATGAACTCGTGGCCGAGCGTGTGCATCTTCAGCAACGGCGTGAGCCCCGCCGTGTCGCCGAAGTCGTAGGCGTACTTCCCGCGCGTCAGGGACGGGCACGCGGCCGGCTCGACCGCGCGGATCACCGGGTCCATCTTCCCGGCGAGCTTCTCGCGCAGGAACGGGAACGCGAGCCCGCCGAAGTTCGAGCCGCCGCCGGTGCAGCCGACCAGGACGTCCGGGGTGTCGCCGGCCAGCTCGAACTGCTTCAGCGCCTCTTCGCCGATGATCGTCTGGTGCAGCAGCACGTGGTTGAGCACGCTGCCCAGCGCGTACCGCGTGTCCGGGTCCTGCGCCGCCTGCTCGACGGCCTCGCTGATCGCGATGCCGAGGCTGCCGGTCGAGCCGGGGTTCTCCGCGAGGATGGCCTTGCCGGACTCGGTCAGCTCGGACGGGCTCGGGTGCACCGTCGCGCCGAAGACCTCCATCATCAGCTTGCGGTAGGGCTTCTGGTCGTACGACGCGCGGACCTGCCAGACCTCGCACTCCAACCCGAACTGGGCGCACGCGAACGCGAGCGCGCTCCCCCACTGGCCGGCGCCGGTCTCGGTGGTCAGCCGGGCGACGCCCTCCTGCGCGTTGTAGAACGCCTGCGGCACGGCGGTGTTCGGCTTGTGGGAGCCGACCGGGCTGACACCCTCGTACTTGTAGTAGATCCGCGCCGGCGTGCCCAGCGCCTTCTCCAGCCGTCGCGCGCGGAACAGCGGCGACGGGCGCCACAGCTTGTAGACCTCCCGGACCTCCTCCGGAATGTCGACATAGCGCTCCGCGGCTACCTCCTGCTCGATGAGCGCCTGCGGGAACAGCGGCGCCAGGTCCGCCGGCCCGACGGGCTCGCGGGTGCCCGGGTGCAGCGGCGGCGGTGGCGGCTCCGGAAGGTCGGGGACGACGTTGTACCACCGGGTGGGGAGATCGGCCTCGTCCAGGACGTACTTGGTCTGCTCAGCCATCGCGCCTCCTTGGTCGGTCTCCCAACTTAGGACGCGCGCGCCCGCGGAGCCAGTACGGTGATCGGGTGGGGAACCTGGTGCTGATCGACGCTCCGTCCAACCTGGGCCTGCGCCCGCCCGCCGAAGGCGCGGCGCCCGGCTGTTACAAGACTCCCGGGGTGCTGCGCGACCTCGGCATCCTCGACCGCCTGGGCGCCTCCGACGGCGGAGTCGTGACGCCCGGGCGGTACGTGGGCACCTGGCAGCCGGGGGACGGCGTCCGCAACTCGGCGGCGATCGCGTCCTACACCCGGGCGCTGGCGACGCGGGTGGCCGCGGTCCGGGCGTCCGGCGGCTTCCCGGTGGTGCTGGGCGGCGACTGTTCGATCTCGCTGGGCGCGATGCTGGCGCTGCGCCGCGAAGGCCGCTTCGGCATCGCCTACCTCGACGGCCACGACGACTTCCGCCACCTCGGCGTCGCGGACCACGTCGGCGCGGCGGCGGGCGAGGACCTGGCGATCATGACCGGCCGCGGCGCCGACGACCTCGCCGACATCGACGGCCTGCGCCCGTACGTGCGCGACAGCGACGTCGTCGTGCTGGGCGTCCGCGAGGCGGAGTCGGCCGAGCTGCGCGCGGCCGGGATCTCCTACGCCACCTCGGAAAACCTGTCGGTGCCGGCCGCGCTGGCCACGGCGGCGGCGACGTTCTCGGGCCTGGACGGCTTCTGGGTCCACGTGGACATCGACGTCCTCGACCCCGAGTTCGTGTCCGCCGTGGACAGCCCGGACCCCGGCGGGCTCGATCCGTCCACTTTGGTCACGCTGCTGCGCGGCCTGCTCGCCCTCCCGGGCGCGGCGGGCTTCGAGCTGACGGTGTTCGACCCCGATCTCGACCCGGACGGCCGCCAGGCCGCGCTGGTCGCCGGCATCCTGGAAAGGGTCATGGCATGAGCGGTCTTCCCCTGCCGGAGTGGGTGCCCGCGGCCGGGCGCGGGCCCGGTCTGGTGCTGATCCAGGAGATCTTCGGCCTGGACGGCTACCTGCGCTCGGTGGCGGCGGAGCTGGCCGCCGCCGGGTACGTCGTGACGGTCCCGGAGCTGTTCTGGCGGACGGCGCCGGGCTGGTCGTCCACTCACGACGAAGCGGGCGTGGCGGCGTCGATGGCGGTGGCCGGCGAGTTCGACCCGGCGCTGGGGCTCGCGGACGTCCAGACGGCGGTGGCGCACCTCCGGTCCCACCCTTCGGTCACCGGAGGAGTGGGAGTGTTGGGCTTCTGCCTGGGCGGCTCACTGGCGTTCGCGGCGGCGGCCGCGGGCGACCCGGACGTCGCGGTGTCGTTCTACGGCTCGACGGTGCCGGCGCAGATCGCGGACCTGGCGAAGATCACGTGCCCGATCCAGTTCCACTTCGGCGGGCAGGACCCGTACATCCCTCGCTCGGACGTCGCGGTGGTCGAAGCCGCGGTGGCCGCCCACCCGGGCGCGGAGATCCACGTCCAGGAGGAGGCGGGACACGCGTTCCACAACAACGTCGCCCCGATGTTCCACCACCCGGAAGCGGCGGCGCGGGCCTGGACGTTGACGACGGACTTCCTGGGCCGCACCCTGCCGGCGCCGGAGGTCCTCACGCAGGAGTGAGGTTCTGGCAGAGCGCGGTGGGGAAGGCCGGCTCGACGGCCAGGATTTCGCCGCAGCCGCCGCCCTTCGCCGAGGTGAAGCCCGCCCAGCCGTTGCCCGCCCAGCGGTAGGCGACGCGGTTCGCGGGGCCGGTGTGGCGCTGCAGGTCGTGGATCAGCCAGTTCTGGTCGCACGCCCGGGTGGTGCCCGGGTATTCGGCCTCCGCGCTGAACTCCGCCTGCGCGACCCACGCCTTGTCGCAGTGGTCGGCGGGCGGCTCGCACCCGAGGATCTTGTCGCACTGCTTCCAGCCGCCGGGCAGCAGCCGCCAGGCGTCCCCGGAGTTGACGACCACCAGCCGCTTCCCGATCGGCTCCGCCGTTTTCATCGGGACGTCGGCCGGGACCTGCCCGCAGTCCGGGCCGCCCGGGACCTGGAACCGGACGGCGGCGTCGATCCGGTCGGCGGTCTCGGTGACCTCGGTGTGCGGCCCGACGGCGCAGGACGGCAGGTCGACGTGCAGCATCGCGCTGTGGTCGTCCGGGCCCGGCCGGACGTCGACGACCCACGCGGAGCGGTCCATCGGCTGCGCCGCCACGGGTGTCGGCGCCGGGGTGGTCACCGCCGGGGTGGTGACTACCGGAGTCGTCTTCGGCGCGGCATTGGTCCGGTACGGGATGTTGAGCGCCAACAGCGTCCAGAACACGAGCCCACCGGCGGCGAGCGCCCCGAAAGTCCACAGCACGGGTCTGACGAATCTCGACACCGAAGTCCCCCTCAAAGGTGCCGGTGCCCGGTCGGCGGCACCGTCTCGACAATCTCGGCAAAACCGACGATCCGGGGCCCCTCGGCCATCGACAGCCGCCACCCGGGCCCGACCGGCGGCCACCGCTCGGGCACGAGCGGGTGGAGCCGCACCAGCGCCGCCTCCCCGGGCGCGAGTGTATTCACCGACTCCAGCGTCAAGGGCGCGTCGTGGCTTTCCGGGTGGAGGTCCGGCGGGAAGACCCAGTGCGCGCGGTACCCGGAGTGGATCGGGGTGCGGCGGCCACCCTCCCCCGCGGTCAGGAGCCGCAGGCGGGCGCGGAGGTACCCGCGGCCGGGCTCGGCCGCGGTCCACCGGTCGTGCTCACGATCCATGCCGAGATCATGCCGTCCGTAAGGGAGCCGACGTGAGCAGGCCACCTGCTGTTCGCGCCGGCTCAAGCAGGCGGGCATACCGTCCGGTCGCCGGAGGACTCCCTTGAAAACCGAATGAGGCAGATCATGCGTGAAAATCAGGCCGGCCCGAACCGACGGTCCTTCCTGCGCAACGCGGGGCTGGCCGGTGTCGGCGCGACCGCGCTGAGCGCGCTCGGCGCCGCGCCGGCCGAGGCCGACACCGCGACCAGCGCCGACCGGGGCCGGTGGCGTCCCGACGGCGAGAGCCGCCAGTTCACCGTCGCCGTGATGCCGGACACCCAGTACCTCTACTGGGGCAGCCAGAACAGCATCAACCCGGAACCGCAGGAAGCGTCGCTGCGGTACGTGATCGAGAACAGCGGGAAGCCGGACCGCAACATCGTCTTCCTCGCCCACCTCGGCGACCTGACGCAGGACGCCGACGTCACGTCGTTCCAGGCCGTCGACAGGACGTTCAAGATCGCCGACGCGGGCGGCATCGCCTACAGCGTGCTCGCGGGCAACCACGACGTGTCCGGGGACGACACCCGCGGCACCACGCCGTACCTGCAGACGATGGGCCCGCAGCGGTTCCGCCGGCAGAAGTCGTTCCTCGGCTCGGACGCGAGCGGTTACAACACCGCGCACGTCTTCCGCGGCGGCGGGCGCGAGTGGCTGCTGCTGGCCATGGACTGGCGCACGTCGGCCGCGGGCTTCGAGTTTGCCAACGATGTCATCCGGACGCACCCGCAGCTGCCGGTGATCCTCACCTGCCACGAGATCGTCGCGCCGACCTACGGCGACGAGGTCTACCCGTACGAGTCGGGTGACGCCGAGAACAACGCCGAGCTCTCCGGATACGGCCAGACCGTGTGGGACTCGCTGATCAAGGACAACGACCAGATCTTCCTCACGCTCAACGGCCACTACTGGCCCTCGGGCCGCACGACGAAGAAGAACACCGCCGGCCACGACGTGCACCTGCACATCACGAACTACCAGAACCGGTACATGAGCGGCGGCGGCATGCTGCGGCTGTACCACTTCGACCTCGAGCGCAACACGATCGACGTCGAGACGATCTCGCCGTGGATCCTCGAGAAGGACCCCGCGAAGCGCAACCGCATGGAGGTCCTGGAGTCGCGGCTCACCACGGCCGTCGACCGGTTCTCGATGCCCTTCGACTTCGAGCAGCGCTTCGCCGGTTTCATCCCGGTGCCGGTCCGCCCGGCGCGTCCGGCGAACAAGGTGCTCGTGCCGGGCACGCTCGCGTACTGGCGCTTTGACAACGTTGGCGCGAACGGCAGCGCGGTCACGGCGAGCCAGCGCGTGCGCGACCTGTCCGGCCACGGCAACGACCTCACGCTGCAGTCCGTCGCGGGGACCGCCCCGGACGCCCTGACCTGGACCGACGACCACCACCCCGACCAGCCGGGCCACGCCAGCCTCCGCTTCGCCGGCGGCAAGAACCCGCTGCACGGCGCATACCTGACCACGGGCTCGCGCGCGCCGCTGAACACCGAGACGTTCAAGCGCGGCTACACGATCGAGACGTTCGTCAAGATCCCGCGCGACTGGGACGGCGGCAACAACGGCAACATGCCGGTCCTGGTCCGCCGCGGCGCGTCCGGCGACGCGGGCAAGCACGGGAAGAACACCGACCCGAAGGAGCCGGTGGCCCAGCTCATGACCACGAACAACGGCCGTGAGGTGCAGTTCAACTGCTACCCGCTCAGCCAGACCTACCCGACGACCAACTGGAGCCACGGCCTGGCCGAAGACCAGTGGTGGCACCTCGCGGTCGTCAACGACGGCCACCACACGAAGGTGTACGTCGAGAGCTCCCCGGTGGCCGACAACCCGTTCACGGACTCGGTCGGCATCGCATCCCTGGGTCTGACGTGGCTCCTCGGCGGCCACGAGTACGGCGGCACGCTCGACAACGTGTTCCACGGCTGGATCGGCGACGTCCGGATCGTCGACCACGCCCTGCGCCCGGAGGAGTTCCTGACCCGGTGACCCCGCCGCCCGGCTGAGGGCTTCAGCCCGAAGCCGGGTTCGGCAGGCCGGCCGACTCGAAAGCCGCGCTCAGCGCCGAATCCGCGCCGTCGAAACCCGCTCACCGTCGTCTACAGTCGCCACCAGCGCAGACGCCGAGTTGGACCCCGGAGGAACCATGCCCCGCACCGTGGACTTCGTCACCGTGTCGACCGACGGCCTCGAGTCGTCGCCGGTGGCCGATGCGCTTGCCGGGCTGCGGGCGAACGAGGCTCGCTACTTCAAGAACAAGTACGACCACGTCTTCACGGTCGAGCCCGCCGCCGACGCCGCCTCGACCGTCGACTGGGTGCACCGGATCCTCAAGGAGGAGCGCGACATCGTCGTCTCGTCTCTCCCGCTCGAAGCCACCGGGTTCCAGGTCGAGAACATCCGGATCGCCTACGTCTTCTACCGGAGCGGCCTGTCGATCAACGTCATGTACACGCTCGAGGACGCCGGGAAACGAGCGGTCGGGTTCAAGCTCTCCGACGGCATGGACGTCCCCGAGGAGCTCGCCGCCTTCAAGTTCGCCCGTCAGAAGTCGAAGCTGGCCGGCACCATCCGCGGCTCCTACTTCGTCATCAAGAACGAGTACTGACGCCGGACCGGCGCGCCGTGTTCGTGATGAGGACGGCCACCAGCTCCGCCAGCGCCACCGCGTCCGCCGGGTCGTCGGCGCGCCGGGCGAGCGCGCGGATCGGACCCACCTGGTCGAGCGTGATCCCCGCCCCGGCCAGCAGGAACGTGAGCGCCAGGAAGGCCGCCCGGGCGTTCCCGTCGTCGAACGGGTGAAAGAAGCAGACGTCGAGGTAGACCCGCGCGGCACGGGCGGGCAGCCCCAAGTCGGCGGAGTGGGCCTGCGCCAGACAGCGGTCGAACTCACCACGCAGGCCGGGGCTCACGCCGTACCGCTCGCGCCCGGCCTTCGCGAACGCCGGTCGGGACCGGAACGGCGCCTCAGCGACCCCCAGGACGAGCCGCTGCCACGCGCCGAGCACCTCGAAGCTCAGCTCCACCCCGGACTCGGCGTCCGCACGAGCCCGCGCGAGCGCCGCCAGCAGACGTTCGGCCCGGGCCGGGTCGCGGAGGCGGTCCCGGGTGCCGATGTCGTGCACCGGCCCGTCGCGCCGCGCAACGACACCCACGGGCGCGACCTCGCGAATCCCTTGCCACGGCACGGATTCCCGCAGCGCGAGCCACACCCGCAGGTGGTCGGGAGCCATCAGGACCGCAACGACTCCGCGAGCCGGAGCGCGACGTCGTCCAGGACGTCGCTCTCCGGCGCGGTCCAGCTCTCGAACTCGCCGGAAACCGCGCGCTCGACCAGGTCTTCGGCGGCGGGGACGTCCCAGCGGGTCAGGTACCAGGTGAGCACCTGCTTCGCATGGATGTACCAGGCGTCGCCCGCCCCGGTCCGCTCGACGACGGCGGTCACCAGCGCCGTGGTCGCGCGCTCCCAGGCCCGCTCCCCGTCGACGGGATACCGGTCGAACTGCCCGGTCAGGTGCTCCAGCCAGCCCCGCCACTCGCACAGAGCCTCGGCGACGCGCTCCAGCGTCGCCTCCGGGGTCGTGATCGAGTCCCGGGGACAGCACCAGCTCGCCACCGGGCCGCCGCCGACGTCGCCCTCGTCGTGCGCCCAGCGCCAGCCCCCGGCCCAGGCGCCGAAGCGGTCGGTCAGGGCCTGGGTCAGCTCGTCGGTCCACGCGGCGCCGTCGCGACCGGACCAGGCGATCACCTCGGGGTCGGCCGCCGGGCCGCCGGGCCGGGTGGGCACCCGGGCGGCCGGGGCGAGCGAGCGGATCACGTCGAGCGCGGTCGCGGCGTCGAACGGGTGCCGCCGCGGGTCGACGTCACGCCAGGTCAGGTCGTAAGGGTGGGTCACCGCCCCAGCCTGTCATGCGCGGCCCGAGGCCGTCGCCGGAATTCGGCGACGGCCTCCCGCGTGCCTAGTTCCGGTACCGGAACAGGATCCGCCCCCGGCTCAGGTCGTACGGGCTCAGCTCCACCAGCACCCGGTCGAACGGCAGGATCTTGATGTAGTTCTTCCGGATCTTGCCGCTGATGTGCGCGAGCACCTTGTGCCCGTTCTCCAGCTCCACGCGGAAAGTCGCGTTGCGCAGGCACTCCAGCACGGTGCCCTCCACCTCGATGCTGCCGGCGGTCTTGGCCATCAGCGCATCACCAGCTCGAGGTTGCTGCCGGCCCGGCGGGCGCCGAAGCCTTCGAACAGCGTGACGGCCGCCGAATTGGCTTCGGTCACTTCGGCCGACGCCGCCGTGATGCCACGGCCGTGCAGCGAACCCAGCACGTCGGCCAGCAACGCGCGGGCGATCCCCCGGCGCTGCCGGTCCCGGCGAACCGCGATCAACCCGATCCGCGGCTGCCGCACCGGCACCACCCGGACCAGGCCGACGTACCGGCCGGATTCCGTGGCGACCGTGTACCGCGAAGGGTCGAACTCCGGCCGCAGCACCACTTCGGCCGGCATCTCCTGCCAGCCGACCGTCGCGGCGACTTCGGCGCGGATCTCCCGGTCCAGCTCGCGCAGCGGAGCTTCCCGCGCGGGCCCGATCGTCACGGCCGGCGAACCGGGAAAAACACCGGTGGGCACGACGTACTCCCATTCGCGGCGCCGGACGGTGAAACCGGCCCGCTCCCAAAGGGACGTCAGCTGCGCGTCGGCTTCGTCGACCACGGTGTACAGCGGCCGCGGCAGGTCCGGCGGCATCATCGACGCGAGCACGTCGAAGACTTCGTCCTGCCACGCGTCGATGCTGAGGAAGATCCGGCCGTCGGGACGGCGGGTCGCCTCGCCGCGCCCGACCACCCGGTCGTCCTCCAGGGCGTGCCAGTGCCGTTCCCCGACCCGCGTGACCACCAGGCCGGACGGGAACCGGCGGCTTTCGAGGAGGTTCATCGGCGGCCGCCGAGGTGCCGGGCGAAGAACCGGCCCGCGCTGTCCGCCTCGAACCTCGGCACGTCCTTGTGCCGGCCCGCGTTGGCGTGCAACGTCTTTTCCGCCGAGGCGAAGGCGTCGAACAACGCCAGCCCCGACTCGCGCGGGATGTGCTGGTCGTCCCACTGGAGGACGAACTCGACCGGCACGGTGACCCGCTTCGCCGTCTCGACGAGGGTGTCGTGCCAGAAGATGCCGAAAACCGCGGCCGCGATCCGCGGCTCGGCCGCCGTCAGCGGGACGCCGATCGCGGTGCCCATGTTCAGGCCGAAGTAGCCGACCGGACCGGCGATCCCGGGCAGTTTCTCGAGCTCGTCCAGGGCCGCCCGCCACTCCGGCACGGCGCGTTCGGCGATGTCGGCGTTGTACCGGGTGACGATCGGGCCGACGGCCGCGCCGGTCGCCATCGCCTCCTGCATCGCGGGGACCTCGCGCTCGTCGGCCGCCGTCCGCGGGCGGCCGGCGTGGCCCGGTGCGTCCAGCGCCGCGACGTGGAATCCGTGCCGGGTGACCAAAAGCCGGGCCCGGCCCGCCACTGGCGGCGCTTTCTTGTCCCGGCCGCCGCCGTGTCCGACGAGGACCAGGGGCGCGGGCGCGGTGGCGCCCTCGGGCGACCAGAGCACGCCGGGCGCGTCGCCCACCGTGAAGTCGCGTTCGAGGACACCGGCTGACGATCTTTCAGCGGTGAAATGCATGGTTGCTGCCTTTCGGGAGTGCCTTCTCGAGGCGCTCCCGGCAACCGCTACGTAAGTCGCCCGACCGTGACGCCGAGGGGGAGCACCCACTTCGATGCAACGTTCATGGGTCTCACCTCCTCGGGCCGGTCCACGGTCGGGCGGAACGCTATCAGCGCGCGCCCGAGGGCGTCCAACGAATTGCCCGCGGACCGATCAGGAATCGAGAAGCGCTGGTCAGCGCGCCACGCCTAGCGTTACCGCCATGACCTCAATCACCAGCATCACCCTCGAGGTGGCCGACACCGCCGCCGCCGAACGCTTCTACACCACCGCTTTCGGGCTCGACGGCCAGCTGCGCTTCCGCGCCGCGGAAGCCCCGTCCGACGGGTTCCGCGGCTTCACCCTCTCCCTGACCGTCGCGCAGCCGGCCGACGTCGACGCGCTGGTCGGCAGCGCCCTCGAAGCCGGGGCGACGACGATCAAGCCGGTCGCGAAGTCCATGTGGGGCTACGGCGCCACCCTCCAGGCCCCCGACGGCACCATCTGGAAGATCGCGACCTCGGCGAAGAAGAACACCGGCCCGGCCAGCCGGGCGATCGGCGACATCGTGCTGCTGCTGGGCGTCGCGGACGTCGCCGCGACCAAGAAGTTCTACGTCGACCACGGCTTCACCGTCGGCAAGAGCTTCGGCCGCATGTACGTCGAGTTCGAGTCCGGCTCCGGCCCGGTCAAGCTGGCGCTGTACCGGCGCAAGGCCCTGGCCAAGGACGCCGGGGTCGCCCCGGAGGGCTCCGGTTCGCACCGGATCGCCGTCCACACCGCGGCCGCGCCGTTCACCGACCCGGACGGCTTCGCCTGGGAGAGCGCCACGCCGGTCCGGCACGAGAGCCGATAGGCGGCCGGGGCCGGGAGTCGGCAGACTGGTCGGCGTGCCGGAACTGCCCGAAGTGGAGCTCGCCCGCCAGGTCCTCGCCGGCGCCCTCGGCCGGGAGATCCGGGACGTCGACGACCACGACGACTGGGTCTGCCGGCCCCACGCGCCCGGCGACCGGGCCGCGGCGCTGCGGGGCGGGCGGCTCACCGAGGCGCACCGGCGGGGCAAGACGCTGTGGTGCGAAACCGAGGGCGGTGACGGGCGGCCGGGCCCGAACCTCGGCCTGCACCTGGGGATGGCCGGGCAGCTGCGGTTCGGCGGGGAAAGCGGGCCGCCCGGGCCGAAGCGGTTCCGCGGCCGCGAAGAGAAACCCGAGTGGTTCCGGTTCGGGATCACCTTCGCCGACGGCGAACAGCTGCGCCTGTTCGACACCCGCCGTCTCAGCCGCGTCCGCCTCGACCCGGACCTCGACGCGCTGGGCCCGGACGCCGGCGAGGTGTCCCGCGCGGACTTCCGCGCCCGCGTCGGCCGCGGGCGCGCGCCGCTGAAGGCGCGGCTGCTGGACCAGTCCGTGCTCGCCGGGGTCGGGAACCTGCTGGCCGACGAGACGCTGTGGCAGGCCGCGCTGAGCCCGTCCCGGCCGGTGAACGAACTGGCCGAAGCCGAGCTCACGGACCTCCACAAGGCCCTGCGCAAGGCATTGCGCGCCGCGATCAAGCACGGCGGGGTGCACACGGGCGAGATCATCGGCCACCGCCGCCCGGGCGAGCACTGCCCGAGGTGCGGCGCCGAGATGGCCCACGGGACGGTCGGGGGCCGCTCGACCTGGTGGTGTTCGCGGGAGCAGGCCTAGTCAGCGCGGCCCGAGCCCGGTCCGGCCGTCGATGAGCTCACGGGCCACGTCCAGGTGTCCCGCGTGCCGGGCCGTCTCCTCGATCATGTGCAGCACCACCCCGCGCAGGTCGGTGGTCTCCGCCCCGAGCGGCCCGGGATGGCGCCCCACCGGCGTTGTCGTCAACGGCGTCACGAGGAAGATCTCGTCCGACCGCCGGCACTGCGCGCGGTAGAACGCGAAGACCGCTTCCGGGGTCCGCGTCGAGTCCGGCCAGGGCAACGGGTCCGCGGTCCCCGTGAGGATCTCCTGGAACCAGTACCGTTCGGCGTCGCCGAGGTGCTCCACCATGCTCAGCGGGCTCCAGCCGGGAGACACCGGCGTCATTCGCAGCTGCGCCTCGGCGAGCCCGTCGACGATCGCCAGGACACTGTCGCGCTGGGCCTGGAGGAACCCCAGCAACGCCCGCTTCTCACCGTCGGCCACGACCGGAGACGCTAGTGGCAGGTCCGCACACTCGCGGGCGGTTTTTGTCGGACCCACCCGGTACCGTCGCGGGCATGGCAACACTGGTCACCTTCCACGCCCACCCGGACGACGAATGCCTCCGCACCGCGGGCGTCATGCGCAAAGCCGTCGAAGACGGGCACCGGGTCGTGCTCGTCGTCGCCACCAGGGGCGAGGTCGGCGAGGTGCCCGAAGGGTTCCTCGCCGAGGGCGAGCAGCTCTGGGAGCGGCGCGTGCAGGAGTCGCACGCGGCCGCCGAGATCCTCGGGGTCAAGCGCGTCGAGTTCCTCGGCTACCGCGACTCCGGGATGATGGGCGAGGAGACGAACGAGCACCCGGACTGCTTCTGGCAGGCCGACGTCGAGCGGGCCGCCGAGCAGCTCGCGGTCATCCTGCGCGAGGAGTCGGCCGACGTCCTCACGGTGTACGACGACAACGGCGACTACGGCCACCCCGACCACATCCAGGTGCACCGCGTCGGCCTGCGCGCCGCCGAGCTGGCCGGCACCGGGCGCGTCTTCCAGGGCACCTTCAACCGCGAGTTCATGCGGCGGGGCTTCAAGGACGCCGTCGACCAGGGCCTGATCCCGCCCGAGGAGATGCCGGACGGGCCGGAGAACCTCGAGATCGGCAAGCCGGAGGCGGAGATCACCGCGGCCGTCGACGTCGCGAAGTACGTCTCGGTGAAGCGCGCGGCGATGCGGGCGCACCCCAGCCAGATCAGCGAGGACTCGTTCATGCTCGCGATGTCGGACGAGGCGTTCCGGTTCGCCTTCGGCACCGAGTGGTTCATCCGGGCCGGCCAGGGCCCGGGGATCACGGAAACGGACCTCATGGCCGGACTCTGATCAGGCGAGGGCGGCGGTCACGTCCAGCTCGACCAGCTGCCCCGGATACCCCAGCCGGGCGACACCGAGCAGGGTGCTCGCCGAGGTGAAGGCCGCGCCGATCCCGGACGCGGTGAGCCGGTCCCACACGGCCGAGAGCGTCTCGCGGTCGTCGGTGGCCACGTAGACGACCGTGCGGACCACGTCGGCCGGGCCGGCGCCGGCGAAGGCCAGCGCGGCCGCCGTGTTGGCGACGACCTGGTCGGTCTGGGCGAGGAGGCCGCCGTCGACCACCGTGCCGTCGGCGGTGAGCGGGCACTGGCCGGCGAGGTACACGGTGCGGCGCGCCTCGGTCACGGTGACGTGGTGGTAGCCGGGCGGTGTGTGCAGGCCGGGCGGGTTCTGCCGTTCAATGGTCACGTTCGCATCATCGCGAGGGCGGCAAGCGGATTCCGCGGGAGGGCGCATGCGCAGGACCATCGACTGGGCGGACGGCGCGATCGTCATCATCGACCAGACGGCGCTGCCGGCCGGGTTCCGGCTGCTCGAGCTGCGGACCGTCGGCGAGCTGGTCGACGCGATCAAGCGGCTGGCCGTCCGCGGCGCGCCCGCGCTGGGCGCCGCGGGAGCGCTGGGGGTCGCGTTGTCGGCCCGGCTCGGCGGTGACGTCCGGGCGGATGCGGCGCTGCTCGCCCACGCCCGGCCGACCGCGGTGAACCTGGCCTGGGGTGTCGAGCGGGCGCTGGCGAAGCTCCCCGGCGGCCCGGCGGCGGTCCTCGCCGAAGCGCAGGCGCTGCTCACCGAAGACGAAGAGCTGAACAAGACGGCGTCGGCGCACGCCGCGGAGCTGGTGCTGGCCGAGTGCGCGCGCTGGCCGTTGCGGCTGCTCACCCACTGCAACGCGGGCCGCCTGGCGACGGTCGGCTGGGGCAGCGCGCTCGGCGTCGTCTGGCACCTGCACGAGCGCGGGCTGGTCGAGGAGGTCCTCGTCGGCGAGACGCGCCCGCTGCTGCAGGGCGCCCGGCTGACGACGTGGGAGCTGGAGCAGGCCGGCGTCCCGTACCGGGTCCTGCCCGACTCGGCAGCGGCCGCGGCGATGTCCCGCGGCCTGGTCGACGGCGTGCTCGTCGGCGCCGACCGGATCGCGGCGAACGGCGACGTCGCGAACAAGATCGGCACGTACGGCCTGGCGATCGCGGCCCGCCACCACGAAGTCCCGTTCATCGTGGTGGCGCCATCCTCCACAGTGGACAGCAAGCTCACGGACGGCACGGGCATAGTCATCGAAGAACGCAACGCCCGCGAGCTCACCGAGTACGCCGGAACCCCGATCACGCCGCCGGAGGCAAAGGCGTTCAACCCGGCGTTCGACATCACCCCGGCGGCGCTGATCACCGCCGTGGTGACGGAGAACGGCCGCTTCGCCCCCTAAGACCAGGTCTCAAACTCGGCGGGTCGCCAGGGGAACCAACGGCCCGCCCCTCCCGCCTGGGGGCCCGGCCCGACGGACCGGAGGTCCGTCAGAGAGACTGGGGGCCAGTGCCCGCCCTCTCGACCTGGAGTCTTTGATGCCGCAAGGGACCGTCCGTTGGTTCGACGCCGAACGGGGTTTCGGCTTCCTCGCACCCGAGGACGGCTCGCCGGACGTGTTCGTGCACGCCTCCGAGATCGTCGGGGACGGCGGCGCGAAACTGCTCCGCGAGGGTCAGGCCGTCGTGTTCGAGGTCGGCGAGAACGACCGCGGGCCCCAGGCGCTGCGCGTTCGCGTCACCGCCGATGCGGCCACCGGCAGCGCCGTGGGCCTGCTCGGCACCATCAACTGGTACGAGCCGGGCAAGGGGTACGGCTTCGCGTCGCCGGACGGCGGCGGCGCCGACATCTTCGTGCACAGCTCCGCCATCGTGACCGGCGGCGTGGTCACCGAGGGGCAGCGGGTGGCCTTCCTGATCGTCGAAGGCGAGCGCGGCCCGCAGGCCGGGCACGTGATCCCGCTGGGAGCAGGGGCCGGCTCACCCGCCGCGGCCGGTATCGCGGACGGTGCCGACGGCACGGTGGCCTGGTACGACGAGGACAAGGGCTTCGGCTTCATCAACCCCGACTCCGGCGCCGGGGACGTCTTCGTGCACGCCCGGGCCCTGGCCGAGGGGCTGACGTGGCTCGCGGAGGGCGACCGCGTCGCCTATGAGGTGGCCAGTGGGGACAAGGGCCCGCAGGCCCGCGACGTGCACCTGGTCCGGGGCGCCGAGCCCCAGACGGCGCCACAGCGGCCGGCACCTCCCGCGGCCGCAGCGCCGGCGGCGCGGGACGTGCCCGTACGAGGCGGCGAGGGCGTCGTCGCACGCTACGACGACGACCGCGGCTTCGGCTTCATCACCCCGGACGCAGGCGGCGACGATCTCTTCGCCCACGCGTCCGTGATCATGGGGTCGGAGCCGCTGCAGAAGGGCGACCGGGTCCGGTACGCGGTGCGTCAGAGCGACCGGGGCCCGCAGGCCGACCGCATCGAACGCCTCTGAAGGGGCGGCCCCACCGACGGCTGATCACTTCCCGACGAGAGTGCTCGGTGCCGTCGGCAACGCGGCTGCAGCCTCCTCCGGGAGATCGATCTCCCTCGTGGTGACGGGCGCCGAACGCGAAGGCGCTCAGCCACACCCTCAACCCCGACCACCGCCGCGGTCACCGAAACCGGCCGCTTCCTCCCTAAGGCCGCGGCCCGATCTCCCGGCCCCCATCAGTCACGGTGATCGCCATCGCCGGGCACGAGTCCGCCGCGTCCAACACCGTCTCGTCGCCGTCCACCTCCGAGACCACCGTCTGGGCCACCGCGCCCTCCAACGTGAACACCTCGGGCATCAGCGCCGCGCACATGCCCGAGCCGATGCAGGTGTGTTCGTCGATCTCCACGTGCCAGCTCATAGTCACCTTCCGAGTCACCAGCCGATGGGCATCGACCGCGGTCCGCGGACGAGCATCTGCGTCTTCCACACGATATCGCCGGCCAGGTGCAGCCCCGGCAGCTCGGTGACCAACGCGCGCAGCGCCTCCTGCAGCTCCAGCCGGGCCAGCGGCGCGCCGAGGCAGTGGTGGACGCCGTGGCCGAAGCCGAGGTGGTGGTTTTCCTCGCGGTCGAAGCGCAGCTGGTCCGCGTCGTCGAACTGGAGCCGGTCGCGGTTGGCCGCGCCGACCGCCACCAGCACCGGCTCGCCCGCGCGCACCAGCACCCCGCCGACCTCGACGTCTTCGGTGGCGTACCGGGCGAAGCCGGCTCCCGCGCCCAGGGGCACGAACCGCAGCAGCTCCTCGACCGCCGCCGGGATCAGGTCCGGGTCGGCGCGCAGCCGCTCCCACTGCCCGGGCTGGTCCAGCAGCGCGTAGACGAAGTTGGGGATCTGGCTCGCCGTGGTCTCGTGCCCGGCCACCAGGATGCCGACGCACAGGTCGACCAGCTCCAGCTCGGTCAGCCGGTCGCGGGTGTCGCGGGCCTCGATCAACGCCGTCATCAGGTCGTCCTGGGGCGCCGCGCGGTGTTCGGCGATCAGCCCGCGCATGTAGTCGCGCAGCTCTTCGCGGTTGCGCTCGAACTCCTCGGGGGTCAGCCCGCTGGTGGACAGCGCCGCGTCGCTCCAGACGCGGAACTTCGGCCGGTCGGCGACCGGGACGCCGAGCAGCTCGCAGATCACCGCCACCGGGATGGGCAACGCGTAGAGGTCGACGAGGTCGGCGGGCGGGCCCGCGGCCTTCATGTCCGCGATCAGCTCGCCGGCCAGGGTCGCGACGCGCGGCCGCAGCAGCTCCACGCGCCGCATCGTGAACGCCTTCGCGACCAGCGTCCGCAGCCGCGTGTGGTCGGGCGGATCCATCTGCAGGATGCCGCCGTCGCGCTGCACGGGCGAGCGGCGCGGCGCGTCCTTCTCCTTCTCCATCGCCCGCGAAAACCGGCGGTCGCCCAGCACCAGCCGGGCGTCGGCGTAGCGGGTGGCCAGCCACGCCGGCTCGCCGTAGGTCATCTTCACCCGGACCATGCCCTCGGCTGCACGAGCGGCCGCGTAGGCCTCGTTGAGGTCGAGACCCGCCTCTTCGTTGAAGGGGTACGAGAGCGCTTCGGTGTGGGTGACAGTCATGCGGGAACCCCCGGATTCGACGTCGTAAATCAGTTCGCTTACCAACGCTAACCGTGATCGACGCTCACGTCGAGGAGTAGATCACTCACCCAGAGTCACCGAAGTAACGGAAAGTTTCCGTCCGGATGTCACGGTCAGCCATTGCCGGGTCACGAGAACCTAGGTTACGGTGACCTAGGTGTGGATCGAAATCCTCCTGCTGTCGCGGCTGGCCCGCGAGCCGCTGCACGGCTATGAGCTGCGCAAAGCCGTCGAGGCGTCGACCGGCCGCACCCTGTCGAACAACTCGCTGTACCCGACGCTGCGGCGTTTCGTCGACGCGGGCGCGGTGAGCCGCAGCGCCGAGGAGCAGGAGGCCAAACCGCCGCGGCACGTCTACACGATCACCGACGTCGGCCGCGAGCTGCTGCACGACATGCTCGCGGACTTCCCGGCCGACCTGGCGCTCAACGACACGGAGTTCCTCTCCCGCGTGGGGAACTTCGGCTGGCTGCGCGAAGACGAACGGGCCCGCGTGCTCGACGTCCGCGAGCGCGCGCTCACCGCCGAGCGCGACCGGCTGACGCGGCTCGCCGCCGAGCAGGCCGACCCGTGGAGCCGCGCGGTGCTGCGGCAGGTCTGCCGGACCTTCGACACCGAACACCGCTGGCTGTCCGACCTGAAGACCCACGGCCCCGAACCGAGGAGCGACGCATGACCACCACCGAAGAGGCGCCCCGCCTCCCCTTCAGCCGCGCCAACGCGCTCGAGATCGCCTCGGACTACGAAGTGCTGCGGCAGCGGTCGCCGATCAGCCGCGTGCTCACCCCGGCGGGCGACCCCGCGTGGCTGGTGACGTCGTACGAAGAGGCGAAGGAAGTTTTCCGCGACAAGCGGTTCGGCCGCTCGCACCCCGCGCCCGAGCAGGCGTCGCGGATCTCCGGCGCCGCGATCCAGGACGGCCCGAGCGGCGACTTCGAGACCGAAGAAGCCGAACACAAGCGGATGCGCCGGATGCTGGCGCCCGCGTTCTCCGCGCCCCGCATGCGTGCGCTCGGCGACCGGATCGCGGAGCTGACCGACCGCTGCCTCGACGACCTGCAGGCCGCCCACGACGCGCACCCCGGCGAGCCGGTCGACCTGACCGACTTCCTCGCGTTCCCCTTGCCGGTGCTGGTGATCTGCGAACTGCTCGGCGTCCCGTATGCCGACCGCGAGCACTTCCGCGACCTGTCCGAGCGGATCGCGATGATGGACGGCGGCGCCGACGCGCAGGCGGCGATGACGGAGTTCAAGGCGTACATGACGAAGCTGGCCGACGCCAAGCGCGCGGACCCGCAGCCCGACGTCATCTCCGACATGGTCGCGGTCCAGGCCGACGACCCGACCTTCACCGACGACGACCTCGCGCGGATGGGCGCCGGCCTGCTGTTCGCCGGCCACGAGACGACGTCCACCCGGATCGCGATGGGCACGCTGTTCCTGCTCGCCGACACCAGCCGCCGCGACCGCTTCGAGGCCGACCCCGACGGCCAGGTGCAGCAGACGGTCGAGGAGATCCTGCGGCTGACGGCCACCAGCGGCACCGGCCTGCTGCGGTACGCCCACGAAGACGTCGAGATCGCGGGCGTCCGGATCGCCCGTGGCGACGCGGTGCTCGTCTCCAGCGACGCGGCCAACCGCGACGCGTCGGTGTTCGCCGACCCCGACGAGTTCGACCCCACCCGCGCCCCGAACGTCCACCTGGCCTTCGGCACCGGCGCGCACGTCTGCATCGGCGCCAACCTGGCCCGCACCGAGCTGCGCACGGTGTTCCCGAAGCTCTTCCGCCGCTTCCCCGGCCTCCGGCTGGCGGTGGGCATCAACGACATCCCGGTGCGGGTCAACCGCGTCGCGGGCGGGGTCGACGCGGTTCCGGTGATCTGGTGATGAAGGTCGACGTCGACACCACGAGCTGCGTCGCCTCCGGGCAGTGCGTCCTGCTCGCCCCGGAGACGTTCGACCAGAACGAGGAGGACGGCACGGTCGTCCTCCTCGCGGCCGAGCCGGCCGAGGGAGAGCAGGACGCGGTCCGCCAGGCGGAGCTCACCTGCCCGGCGGCCGCGATCCGCGTTTCCGGTTAGGGCAGCGCGCGCCTCAGGAGTTCGGCCAGGTGCACCGCTTCCCGGCCGGACTCCTGGGCGATCTGCGTCCGGCAGCTGAACCCGTCGGACACCACCACGGTTTCCGGGGCCGCCGCGCGGATCGCCGGCAGCATCCGGTCCTCCGCCACCGCCTTCGACACCTCGTAGTGGCCACGCTCGAAGCCGAAGTTGCCGGCCAGTCCGCAACATCCCGAGTCGAGGGTCGTGTTGCGGACCCCCGCCGCGGCCAGGGCCGACTCGTCCGCGCCGAAGCCCAGGACGGCGTGCTGGTGGCAGTGGACCTGGGTGATCGTGTCGACGTCGAGGGCCGCGAACGGGATCGGCGCCCGCTCGAGCAGCTCCGCGAACGTGAACGTCCGGGAGGCCAGCAGCTCCGCCCGCGCGTCGCCCGGCAGCAGCGCGGGCAGATCGCCGCGGAACAACGCCGTGCAGCTCGGCTCCAGGCCCGCCACCTCGTAACCCTCGTCGAGATAAGGCGCGAGCACGTCCAGGGTCCGGGTGAGCACCCGGCGCGCGACCCCGAGCTGGCCCGTCGACACCCATGTCAGTCCACAACAGACTCCCCGGTCCGGCAGGACGACGTCGTAACCCGCCGCGGTCAGGACCTCGTGGGCGGCCTCCAGCACCGAGGGGGTCAGGTAGTTGTTGAACGAGTCCGGCCACAGCACCACACGACGCTCCCCCGACGCCCGGCGCCGCAGATCCGCCCGTGATGACGTGAACGGCGAACGAGCGAACGACGGCAGCGCGCGTTCCGGCGCGATCCCACCGAGCCGTTTCACGAGGCCCGCCAGCTTGGACCGCCCCACGGCGTTGGCCAGCCGCGGCGCGCGGGCACTGAGCCGCAGCCACAACGGCAGCCAGCCCATCGAATAGTGCGACGCCGGGCGCAGCCGCCGCCGGTAGTGTTGGTGCAGGAACTCCGCCTTGTACGTCGCCATGTCGACGTCGACCGGGCAGTCGGACAGGCATCCCTTGCAGGACAGGCACAAGTCCAGGGCTTCGTGCACTTCGGACGATCGCCAGCCGTCGGTGACCACCTCGCCGTTGATCATCTCGGCGAGCAGGTGTGCCCGCCCGCGTGTCGAATGCTTTTCCTCGCGGGTGGCCCGGTAGCTCGGGCACATCACCCCGCTGCCACTGGTGTTGCGGCACTTCCCCACGCCGACGCAGCGCCGCATCGCCTGTCCGAAGCTGCCCCGGTCTTCCGGGTAACCGAGGAACACGGCGTCCTCAATGGACGGTGGCGCCGGGCGCACCCGCAGATCGGCGTCGACCGGGCGCGGCGCGACCAGGATGCCCGGGTTCATCCGCCCGGCCGGGTCGAAGATCGCCTTGAACCGGGCGAAGAGGTCCATCATCTCCGGGCTGTACATCCGGGACAGCAGCTCGGAGCGCGCCTGGCCGTCGCCGTGCTCGCCGGACAGCGAACCGCCGTGCGCCGCGACGAGGTCCGCGGCCTCCTCCAGGAACCGCCGGAAGTCCGCGACGCCGGAAGCCGACAGCAGGTCGAAGTCCAGCCGCAGGTGCAGGCAGCCTTCGCCGTAGTGGCCGTAGACGACACTGCGCCGCCCGTGCGCCCGCATCAGCTCCTTGAACTCGCGCAGGTACGCGCCGAGCCGCTCGGGCGGGACGGCCGCGTCCTCCCAGCCCGGCCAGGCCTCCGAACCGTCCGCGAGCCGGGTCGCCAGCCCCGCGCCCTCCTCGCGGATGCGCCACAGCCCGCGTTGCGCGGCCGGGTCGTCGACGATCGTGAACCCGGTCAGCTCCAGCGACGCCGCCAGCGCGCGGGCCCGCGAAGCCGGCTCGTCGCCGGCGAGCTCGACGAACAGCCAGGCCCCGCCCGGCGGCAGGTCACCCGCGCGGCCGGGCAGCATCGCGACGAGCTCGGCGTCGACGCCTTCGACGGTCAGCGGTGACCACGGCAGGATCCGCGGCACGGCGTCGGCTGCGGCGATGTCGGACGGGAACCCCAGCACCGCCAGCACGCGGCGAGCGGGCAGCTCGGCCAGCTCGACCGTCGCCTCGAGGATCGTGACGCAGGTGCCTTCGGACCCGACGAGCGCCTTCGCGACGTCAAAACCGTTCTCCGGCAACAGGTGTTCCAGGCCGTAGCCGGACACCCGGCGCGGCCACGTCGAGAGTTCCTTGCGCAGCAACGCCAAGTTGTCGCGCACGAGCGCGCGCAGCTCGTCGAAGATCCGGCCCTCGGTGGGCTCGTCGCGGCCGACCCGCAACCGCGTGCCGTCGTAGAGCAGCACGTCCAGCGACCGGACGACGTCGACCGTGCGGCCCCACGCGACCGAGTGCGAACCGCACGCGTTGTTGCCGATCATGCCGCCGAGCGTGCAGCGGCTGTGCGTCGACGGGTCCGGGCCGAACCGCAGCCCGTGCGGCGCCGCGAGCGCCTGCAGGTCATCGAGCACCGTGCCGGGCAGCACCCGCGCGAGCCGGGTTTCCGGGTCCAGCGAGAGCACTCCGCCGACGTGGCGCGAGGTGTCGATGACCAGGCCCGGCCCGCACGCGTTCCCGGCGACGCTCGTGCCGCCGCCGCGCGCGATCACCGGCAGGTCCCGGGCGCGCGCCTCGGCGACCGCGGCGACCACGTCGTCGACGGACTCCGGCAGCACCACGCCGCGGGGCACGTGGCGGTAGTTGGACGCGTCGGTCGTGTACAGGGCGAGCGTGGCGGCGTCGGTGAGGATCTCCACACCCCCATTCAAGTCGACGAACGGCGCCGGTACCTCTCCAGCCGGGTATGTCCGGAACCACACTCCGTGTGCGATCGTGGGCGCGTGACGGCAAAGGAGCACGTCGCCGAGTACGGCGCGGTGCTGGGCGAGCTGCTGCGCGAGCGCGAGAAGCTGCTCGGCACGCTCGACCGCGTCGCCGCGCTGCACGGGACCGCGCGCCTGATCCGCGAGACGGTCGGCGCGAAGGCCGGGTTCGTCGGCGAGCTCACCGAGCCGGGGCTCGCCGTGATCCGCTGGATGTCCGGCAACCGCACCGACGCGCTGCAGGACCTCGAAGTGCCGACCGGCCGGGGTGTCGGCGGGCGGGTGCTGGCGCTGGGCCGGCCGGTCCGGGTCACCGACTACGTCAGCGCGTCCACGATCACCCACCACTTCGACGCCCAGGTGCGCGGGGAGGGCCTGGCCGCGCTGCTCGCCGTCCCGATCGTCGCGCGCGGCGAGACCGTCGCCATCGCATACGCGGCCATGCGCGAGCCCGCCGACTTCGGTGACGACGCCGTCCGGCGGATGGAAGAGGTCGCCTGCCAGGCCGGGACGGCGTTGCAGCTGGCGGAGGTCGCCGAGACCGACCGCACCGCCGCGGTGGCCGGCGAGCGCCTGCGGATGCAGAGCGCGCTGCACGACTCCGTCGGCGCGCTGCTGTTCTCCATCGGCGTCCAGGTGCGCGACCTGCACGCCGACGTGCACGGCAACCCCGGCCTGGAAGCGCGGCTGCACCGGCTGGAGGCGGACGTCTCCGCGGCGGCCGGGGCGCTGCGCGAGTCGCTGCTGGCGCTGGCCGAGTCCAGCCCGGAGCGGGCGCTGCCGGTCGAGCTGGCCGAGCACTGCCGCTCGTTCCAGGCGCGCTGCGGGGTCCCGGCCCGGTTCGTGCAGCTCGCGGCGGTGCCGCCGCTGGACGCCGAACGGACCGCGCTGCTCGTGTCCGCGGTCCGCGAAGGGCTGCTCAACGTCGAGAAGCACGCCCGCGCGACGTCGGTGGTCGTCAGCCTGCTGCCCAGCGACGACGGGGTCCAGGTGGTCGTCGCGGACGACGGCGCCGGCGCGTCGGCGGCGGCCCCGGGCACCGGCATGGGCCTGCGGACGCTCGCCGGCCGCGCGTTGCGGCTCGGCGGCCGGGTCAGCCTGGTCCGCGACGAAGACGACGGCTGCACCCTGCGCGCGTGGGTCCCGCTGGTGCGGCCGTGACCCGCGCGAGCGTGCTCGTCGTCGACGACCACCCGGTCGTCCGCGACGGCGTCAGCCTGCTGCTGCGCTCCGACCCGTGCCTGGCGGTGGCGGGGTCGGCGGAGTCGGGCCGGGCGGCGATCCAGCGGGTTGCGCAGCTGCGGCCGGACCTCATCCTGCTCGACCTGCGGCTGCCGGACATGCTCGCGCCGGAGGTGATCGCGGAGCTGCGGCGGGTGCACCCGGCGGCGCGGATCGTGGTCTTCACCGCCCACGGTGACCACCAGGGCGTGCTCGCGGCGCTGGACTCCGGCGCGCACGGCTGCCTGCTGAAGGACGTCGCGGGCACGGACCTGGTGGCGGCGCTGCGGCGGGTGCTGCGCGGCGAGCGGGTCGTCGACCCGCGGATCCTGCCCGACGCCGGGCAGCGGTCGGACGCGCTGGCCCGCAGCGGCCTGACCCGCCGGGAGTACGAGGTGCTGCGGCTGGCCGCGCAGGGCCAGACGAACCCGGAGATCGCGGAGTCGACCGGGCTCGCGCGCAACACCGTCAAGACGTACCTGCAGTCCGCGCTGCACAAGCTGGGCGCGCGCAACCGCGTCGAGGCCATCGGCAAGGCCAGCGAGGCCGGGCTGCTGTGAGATCGTCCCTCGGGTGACCATCGACCTGCACACGCACAGCACGGCTTCCGACGGGACGACACCGCCCGGGTCGCTTCCGCGGCTGGCCGCCGAGGCCGGGCTGACGGTGCTCGCGCTGACCGACCACGACACCCTGGCCGGCCTGGCGGCGGCGGCCGCGGCCGCCGACGTCGAGGTGGTCCCGGGGGTCGAGATCTCGTGCCGGCTCGACGACGCCGAGGTGCACCTGCTCGGCCTCTTCGTCGACCCCGGGAACGAGCGCCTGGCGGCCGAGCTGGAGCTGATCCGCACCGACCGCGCCCGCCGCGCGGTGCGGATGGTCGAACGCTGCCGCGAGCTGGGCGCGCCGATCACGCTGGCGCAGGTCGAGACGATCGCCGCGGGCGCGCCGCTCGGGCGTCCGCACATCGCGGCGGCGCTGGCCGCGGCGGGCATCCCCGACGCGTTCACCCCGGAGTGGATCGCCGACGGCGGCCGCGCCGACGTGCCGAAGCACGTGCTGGCCACGGCGGACGCGATCGGGCTGGTCCGCGCGGCCGGGGGTGTGGCGGTGCTGGCCCACCCGCGCTCGGTGAAACGCCGCGCGTCGGTCTCGGACGCCCAGCTGGCCACGCTCGCTTCGGCCGGGCTGGCGGGGATCGAGGTCGACCACCCCGAGCAGCCGCCGGAGGTGCGCGAACGCCTGCGGGAGGTCGCCGCCGGCCTGGGGTTGCTCGCCACGGGGTCCAGTGACTTCCACGGTGACCGCAAGCCCGTGCGCCTCGGCGAGCACACGACGTCGCCGGAGGTCCTGGCTGCGCTGCGGGCGGCCGCCGTGTCCGTTTTGTAGCCCGCCGGGTCTCCAGGTGGGGGTGACGGGGAACCTTCGCCGACCGCAGGATGACCGCCACTGACGGTGACTCACGTCACACGAGTGGAGGAGGCGTCTTGCGCTCAGGTGAGAGTCCGTGCTGACCGTGCGTGGTCTTCGGGTGCGGTACGGCCGGTCGACGGCCGCGCTGCACGGGGTCGACCTCGACGTCTCCGCCGACGGGGTGCTCGCCGTGCTCGGCAGCAACGGCGCCGGGAAGTCCACTTTGCTCAGAGCCGTGTCGGGCACGCTCCGCATGCACCGCGGGGCGATCTCGGGCGGCGAGATCCGCTACGACGGTCACGCGCTCGGCAAGCTCGACCCCGCCCGGATCGTCCGGCTCGGCGTGGTCGGCGTGCCGGAGGGACGGCAGGTGTTCGCGCGGATGACCGTCGAGGAGAACCTGCGGGCCGGCGGCATCGGCGCCCGCACGGCGGCCGAGCGGGTCGCCGCCCGCAAGCGCGTCGACGAGCTCTTCCCCGTCCTCGCCGAACGCGCGAAACAACGCGCCGGCCTGCTCTCCGGCGGCGAACAGCAGATGCTGGCCATCGGCCGGGCGCTGATGTCCGCGCCGAAGCTGCTGCTGCTCGACGAGCCGTCGCTGGGGCTGGCGCCGAAGGTCGTCCAGCAGATCGGCCGGACCGTCCGGGAGATCCACGACCAGGGCACCGCCGTGGTGCTGGTGGAGCAGAACGCCGTGATGGCGCTCGGGGTCGCCGAGCACGCCGTGGTGCTGGAGGTGGGCCGGGTCGCCCTCGCCGGGACGGCCGCCGAGCTCGCGGCCAGCCAGGACGTCCAGCGGCTGTACCTGGGCGGGCACGCCGAGTCGCAGGAGACCGCCGACGCCGAGGCGGAGACCGCGCGCGAACGCCGGGCCGGCCGGACGCTGTCGAGGTGGGCCGGATGACCCCGCCGGAACTGCGCGTCGAGGGCGTTTCCCTGCGGTTCGGCGGGATCCGCGCGCTCGACTGCGTCTCGTTCACCGTCGCCCCCGGCTCGCTGCACGCGCTGATCGGGCCCAACGGCGCCGGGAAGTCCAGCTGCTTCAACGTGATCAGCGGGCTCTACCGGGCCGACGAGGGCCGCGTGCAGCTCGGTGACACCACCCTGACCGGGCTCGCGCCGCACCGGCTCGCGGGCCTCGGGGTCGGGCGGTCGTTCCAGAACGCCGCCCTGTCCCCCGGCTCCACCGTGCTGGACAACGTCCTGCTCGGCCGGCACGCGCTGACCCGCGGCGGGTTCCTCGCCGCCGGCCTGCGGCTGCCGTGGACGGTCCGGGCCGAACGGCGACACGCCGAACGCGCGCGGGAGATCTGCGCGTTCCTCGGCCTCGAAGCGGTTGTCGACACCCCGGTCGGCGCGCTGCCCTACGGCGTCGTCAAACGCGTCGACCTGGCCCGCGCGCTCGCCGTCGAGCCGGTGCTGCTGCTGCTCGACGAGCCCGCGGCCGGGATGAACGCGGGCGAGACCGCGGAGCTGGCCGGCACCATCGGCGAGATCCGCGCCGAGCTGGGCATCTCGATCCTGCTCGTCGAGCACGACATGGGCCTGGTCATGGGCATCGCCGACCGGGTCACGGTGCTCGACTTCGGCCGCCGGATCGCCGACGGCACCCCGGCGCAGGTCCAGTCCGACCCGGACGTCATCAAGGCCTACCTGGGCACGGAGGCGGCGTGAACACCTTTCTGCAGCTCGTGGTGAACGGCCTCGGCAAGGGCGCGGTGTTCGCGCTGCTCGCGCTGGGGTTCGTCATCATCTTCAAGGCCACGGAAGTGGTCAACTTCGCGCACGGCTCGCTCGTGCTCTTCGGCGGTTACCTCGTGGTCGTGACGCGCGACGCGCTCGGCTGGGTGGGCGCGTCGCTGGTCGGCATCGTCTCGGCCGGGCTGCTCGGCCTGGTCGTGGAACGCCTGCTGCTGTCCCGCTCCCGGCACGCCGACGCGAACAGCCTGGCCCTGCTGACCATCGGCGTCGACGTGATCGTCACCGAAGAGATCGTGCGCCGGCTCGGCGTCACGCTCCCCTTCCTCGGCGGGGCCTGGGACGCGCAGCCGTTCCAGGTCGGCGGGATCACGCTGTTCCGCACACACCTGGTCGCCCTCGGTGTGGCCGCGGTGCTCATCACGGCGTTCTGGCTGGCCTTCAAGTACTCGAACTGGGGCGTGGCGATGCGGGCGCAGGCGGAGAACCGCGAGGCCGCCGCGCTGATGGGCATCCGCAGCTCCCGCGTCACCGCGACGGCGTGGCTGGTCGCCGGGCTGCTGGCCGGGGTGGCGGTGCTGTTCATCGCGACGCAGGACTTCTCCGGCGCCGGGCTTTCGCGCGGGACGCATTCGATCGCGCTGGCCGCGTTCCCCGCGGCCATCCTCGGCGGCCTCGACTCGACGGCGGGCGCGGTGGTCGGCGGCCTCGTCGTGGGGCTCGTGGAAGCGCTCTCCGCGCAGTACGTCTCGTTCGACTTCTCGAAGAGCGCGGTGTTCCTGGTGATGCTGGTGGTCCTGGTGGTGCGGCCGTCGGGGCTGTTCGGCACGAGGGAGCGAACCCGTGTCTGACAGCGCCGTGTCCGAAGTGGACGCTCCACCCGAGGCCGCGGAACCGGCCCGGCCGCGCCGCGACCTGGGGAAGCCGGTGCGCACGGTCGCGTGGCTCGCGCTCCTGGTCGTCCTGCTCGCCCTGCCGCTCTACCTCGACGCGGCCTGGCTGAAGGCCGGGCAGTACATGATGATCGGCGGGGTCGGCGCGATCGGGCTGACCCTGGTGGTCGGCCAGGCCGGGCAGCTTTCCCTGGCCCACGCGTTCTTCCTGCTCGCCGGCGGCACGGCGTACACCGTCCTCTCCGGACCGACCGGCGACGACCGCGTCATCGGCTTCGGCCTCGACCCCGGCCTGGCGCTGGTCGGCGCGGTCGTCGTCTCGGCGCTGCTGGGCCTGGCGTTCGCGCCGGTGGCCGGCCGCCTGCGCGGGATCTACCTCGGCGTCGCGTCCCTGGCGCTGGTGTTCCTGGGCCTCTACTTCGGACAGTCGGCCGAGGAGCTGACCGGCGGGACGTCCACCGGGCGCGCGCCGGCGCCGTTCTCGCTGTTCGGCTTCCCCTTCACCAACGACGGGCCCGAGATCTCCCTGCTCGGCGTGCCGATCCGGCAGGCCGAACGCACCTGGTACCTGTTCCTGCTGCTCACCGTGCTGGCGTTCGTGGTCGCCCGTGGTGCGGTCCGCGGCCGGGTCGGGCGGTCGTGGCGGGCCGTGCGCGACAACGAGGCCGCGGCCGCGGTGATGGGTGTCAGCGTGCTGCGCGCCAAGGCGGGCGCGTTCGCCGTCTCCTCGGCCTACGGCGGCCTCGCCGGCGCGATGACCGTGCTGTGGTTCGACATCCTCAAGCCGGACGAGAGCGAGTTCGGCACCTATGGCATCAACGTGTCCATCGCCTTCCTCGCGATGGTCATCATCGGCGGGCTCGGCTCGGTGCCCGGCGCGCTGGTCGGCGCGCTGATCGTCAACGGCCTGCCGCAGGTCCTCGCCCTGTACTCGGCCGACCTGGGCTGGTTCGCCGGCACCGGCGACGGCGCGCTGACCCCGGTCCTGGTCAGCTCGTTCGTCTACGGCGCCGCGATCATCCTCGTCGTGCTCTTCGAGCCGGGCGGCCTCGCCGCGATCGGCCGCCGCCTCACCCGTGTTCGCCGTCAACCCAGTCAACCCGCGGAGGAACCATGAAACGCACACACCTGGCGGCGGCGCTGACGGCCGTCCTGGCGCTCTCGGCGTGCAGCACGAAAGCGGGCAGCTCGGGTTCGTCGGGCCCGGACAGCTCCGGCGTCAAGACCGGTGACGGGGTGACCGCCACCGAGCTGACGCTCGGCGTGATGACCGACAAGTCCGGCGTCTTCAAGAACCTCGGCCTCGGCATCACGCAGGGCAACGAGCTGTGGGCCAAGGACTTCAACGCCGCCGGCGGCGTCTGCGGCCGGCAGGTGAAGCTCGAAGAGGTCGACCACGGTTACAAGGCCGACACGGCGAAGACGCTGTACCCGCAGATCGAGCCGAAGGTGCTCGGGTTCGTCCAGCTGCTCGGCTCGCCGGTGGTGGCCGCGCTGAAGCAGAACCTGGCCACCGACAAGACCGTCGCCGCGCCCGCGTCGTGGTCGTCCGAGCTGCTGGACAACCCGTACGTGATGATCGTCGGCACCACCTACGACCTGGAGATGATCGACGGCCTCGCGTACCTGCAGGAGCAGGGCCTGCTCAAGGACGGCGACACGATCGCGCACGTCTACATCGACGGCGAATACGGCAAGAACGGCCTGCGCGGCTCGCAGTTCTTCGCGAAGAAGCACAACCTGACGGTCAAGGAAGTGAAGATCACCTCGACCGACAGCGACCTGACCAACGTCGTCACCGGGCTCAAGGGCGCCGGGGTCAAGGTGATCGCGCTGACCACGACACCCGCCCAGACCGGGTCCGCCGTCGCGGCGAACAAGGCGCTCGGGCTCAACGTGCCGGTGCTGGGCAACAACCCGACGTTCGACCCGGCGCTGCTGAAGAGTCCCGCGGCGAGCGCGCTGGACAAGCTGACGATCGTCGCCAGCAGCGTGCCGTTTTCCGCGGACCTGCCCAAGGCCAAGGAGGTCGCGACGAAGTACAAGGCCGCGTACAAGGAGACGCCGAACGGCGGTGTCCCCTACGGCTACGCGGTCGGCGAAGTCTGGGGCGCGGTGCTCAAGAAGGCCTGCGACAACAAGGACCTCACTCGTGACGGCATCGCCGCGGCGCTGAAGCAGACGACGTCGGCGAGCACGAACGATCTGGTCGCGGCGCTGGACTTCTCGAAGCCGGGAACGCCGGCGACGCGCCAGGTCTACGCGGCCACCCCGGACGCCTCCGCCGAGGGCGGCGTCCGGTACGTCAAGCCGCTGTTCGAGGCTCCGGAGGCCAAGGAGTACGTGGCGCCGCACCAGAAGTGAGCCGCCGCTCGGCCAGCACGGCCGCCTCCCGCAGCGGGGTGGTCGTGCCGGCCTTCGCGGCTCGCAGGAGGTCCGTGACGGTCTTCTCGATCGTCTCGACGCGGCCGAGCGCGGCCTCGTGGTCCAGGCCCTCCGCTTCGCGCGAGAGTGTGTACAGGATCCCGCCGGCGCTCGCGACGTAGTCCGGGACCCACAGGACACCGCGGGCGGCCAGGTCGTCCGCGACGGCGTCGTCGGTGAGCTGGTTGTTGGCCGGGCCGACCACCAGCGGGGTGTCGAGCCGGGCCACGCTCTCGGGGCTCAGGACCCCGCCGACGGCGGCCGGGACGACGACATCGGCCGTCAGGGTGAGCGCTTTCTCCGGCTCGGCCCAGGTCAGGCCCTGATCCTCGGCTTCCGCGCGCTTCGCCGGGTCGATGTCCGAGACGACGACTTCGGCGCCCGCGTCGTGCAGGCTCGCCGCCAGGTGGGCCCCGACCGAGCCGTAACCGCTCACGACCACCCGCCGGCCGGCCAGGTCCGGTGAGCCGAACACCGCGGTCGCGGCGGCCCGCAGGGCGGCGAGCACCCCGACGGCGGTCGGGCCGCTGGAGGAGCCGGTGCCGCCCGCGGACTCGGGGGTGCAGAACGCGTACGGCGAGACCTCGCGCAGGACGAGCATGTCCGCCGGGCCGGTGCCGACGTCCGGGCCGGCCAGGTAGCGGCCGCCGAACCCGGCGACGAGGTCCGCGTGGTCCAGCAGGACGTCCCGCCGGTCCGCCGGCGAGAGCACGCGCCCCGGCTCCGGCGCGATGACGCTCTTGGCGCCCCCGAAGGCGAGTCCCGCGACGGCGCACTTCGCCGTCATGGCGGCCGACAGGCGGAGGACGTCGTCGACCGCCTGGTTGATCGTCGCGTAGGGCTTGAACCGGCAGCCGCCGACGGCCGGGCCGAGGGCGCTCGAGTGGATCGCGACCATCGTGGTGACGCCGGAACGACGGCCACGCCGGGCGACAAGCTGTTCATGTGCGGTCATACCGACCGAAGCTAGAGTGATGAACGGCGTTGTCGACTTGTCGCCGAACTAAATTCGGCGCCGAACCGGAGGTCCCCGTGCTGGACGAACTTGATTCGGCGATCGTGCGCCACCTGCAGGAGGACGCCCGCCAGACCAACCGGGACATCGCCCGGAAGGTCGGCATCGCGCCGTCGACCTGCCTGGAGCGGATCCGGCTGCTGCGGGAACGCGGCGTCATCCGCGGCTACCACGCCGACATCGACCTGGCGAGCCTCAACCGCGGCGTCCGGGCGCTCGTCACCGCGCAGGTGCGGCCGTTGAGCCGCGCGGTCATCGACTCCTTCCAGCGGTCGATCGCCGAACTGCCGGAAGTACTCTCCGTATACGTGACCGCGGGCAGTGACGATTTCCTGATCGAAGTGACCACGCGCGACATCGACGGCCTGCACGCATTCCTCACCGACCGGCTCGCGTTGCGCCGGGAGATCGTCGGCTTCCGCACGTCGATCGTTTTCCGCCACGTGCGCAAGACCACGCTTGAGCCGCTGCGCTAGGGGTATCCGGGAATCACCCGGAAAAACCCGACACGCACCCCTACGTGCACCCCTGAAATACCCGGGTTCGCACGCTGAGAGGGGGAAAATGTCGGTGTCCGGAGGTCTAATGAGCGGGACGGAAGGAGGCGCCGCCATGATCACCGAACTGAACCATCGTGAGCGGGCCACATTGAGAGCCGTGGCCGGGGGCCACGCCGAGATCAGCTGCAGCTGCGAGCCCGACCTCTTCATCGACGGCCTGAGCTGCTGCGACCAGTCCACCGCGCACCGGCTCGCGCGGCTCGGCCTGATCGCGCCGGCCCGCGACGGCAAGCGCGGCCAGCTCGTGCCCGCGCTGCTCACCGAAGCCGGGTCGCAGGCACTGGGCGAGGTCTACGCGCTCGCCGCGTAATCGTGTTGCCACACACTGGGGTCACTGTCAGCATCACCCGATGCAGGTATTCCTCGAAACCGAGCGGCTGATCTTCCGCCGGTTCACCGAGAACGACGTCGACGCGCTCTTCGAGCTTTACGACGACCCGGCCGTGATGAAGTACCTCAATGGGGGCCGGCCCGCGGACCGCGCCGAGATCGCCACGCTGGATCTCCCCGCGTTCCTCGGTTACTACGAGCGTTTCCCCGGTTACGGCTTCTGGGCCGTGGTCGAGAAGAGCACCGGCGATTTCCTGGGATGGTTCCATTTCCGGCCGCGGCCCGGCGATCCGGTCGACGAGCCCGAGCTGGGGTACCGGCTGCACCGGCAGGCCTGGGGCAAGGGCTACGGCACCGAAGGGTCCGCGGCGCTGCTCATGAAGGGCTTCACCGAGCTGGGGGTCAAGCGCGTCACGGCGTTCACCATGACGGTGAACCGGCGCTCGTGGCGCGTGATGGAGAAACTGGGGATGCGGTTCGTCCGCACGTACTTCGAGGAGTTCCCGGAGCACGAGCGCGCGCCGGGCAGCGAGCACGGCGAGGTCGAGTACGCCATCACCCGCGACGAATGGGAAGCCGCCCGGGACTCGTGAGTGCCGCTCGCCGCGGCACCCACGAGCCCACGGCTCAGCGGTAGACCTCGAACTCGTAGATCCGGGCCGCGCCGTTGCCGTCGTTGGCCGGGGTGGTCAGGTTCAGCTTCACGTACCGGGCCGACCGGGTGGTGATCGGGTGGTACGTGCGGCTGGCCCGGGAACCGCTCACGGAAGCGACCGTCGTCCAGTTCGAGCCGTCGGTCGACGTCTGAATCGTGAAGGCGCCGGTGTTCCAGCCCGTGGTCTCCCCGCCGAGGCCGGCGTGCTTGACCACGAACGACGACACGTTCTGCGCCGACCCGAGGTCGACCTGCAGGAACTTCGTGGCGGCGGTGCTGCAGAACTTGCTGTTGTTCGCCAGGCTGCCGTCCACGGCGTTGGCCGCGCCCTCGGCGGAGTTGCACGCCGCCGAGCCGGTGGCCGCCTTGCCCTGCGCCAGGTTCGTGCCGAGCTCCGGTGCGGCGGCCGGCGGGGTGAACCCGTCGTTGTACGACGGCGGGACGTCCGCCACGTTCGTGCCCCACGCGCTCGGCGACGAGCCCATCGTGTAGTTCAGCGTCGCCGCGCCCGCGATGTCGCCGTAGCGGATCCACGACTTCGTCGTCGAAGTCCCGTTGACGCTGAGGCTCTGCACGTACTGCGAACCCTGGCCGGCGCCGGTGCCGGTGATCTGGATCGTGCCGCTCGGGCGGATGATCGAGACCGACGAGAACAGCGGGCCGTGCAGCGCCAGGACGTCCGCGCCCGGCGTCGCCGGGTACATGCCCAGCGCGGCGAAGACGTACCACGCCGACGTCGCGCCGAGGTCGTCGTTGCCGGGCAGGCCACCCGCGCCGGTGGTGAACGACTCGTTCATCACGCGCCGCACCGCGGAGCTGGTGCCCTGCGGGTAGGCGGCGTAGTTGTACGCCCACGGCACGCCGTGCTCGGGCTCGTTGCCGATGTAGAAGTAGGGCTGGGTGAGGCCGCCGTTGAGCTGGGTGAAGTGGTGGTCGAGCCGCTGGACGGCGGTCTTGCGCCCGCCCATCAGGTTGATCAGGCCCTGGTAGTTGTAGGGCACCATCCAGGTGTACTGCGACGGGTTGCCTTCGGTGTACCCGCTGTTGCTCGACGGCACGACCGGCCAGGCCCAGTTGCCGGTGCTGCCGCGCGGCTGGATGTATCCGGAGTCGGTGCCGAACACGTTCTGCCACCACTGGGCACGCTGCATGTAAGTGTTGTACTTCGCCGTGTCACCAACGGACTTCGCGAACTGCGCCACCGCGAAGTCCGACGCCGAGTACTCGAGCGAGTCCGACGGGTCTTCGGTGATGTAGTGCCGGCTGGTGTAGCCGGACTGGCGGCCGCGGATCGCCTGGCCCTGCGCGGTGCCGCCGTTGGAGCTCTTGTCCATCAAGGTGAGCGCCGCCGCGGTGTCGAAGCCGCGGACGCCGAAGGCGTACATGCTGCCGACGACGATCGGGCCGGGGTCACCGGTCATCACGAAGTGCTCGTTGTTGTTGTGCGACCACTTGGGCAGCAGCCCGCCCTGCTGGCCGTCCAGCACCATCGACTTCGCGATGTCGCCGGCTTCGTTGGGCGCGACGAGCCCGATCAGCGCGGCCCACGAGCGGTAGATGTCCCAGCCGGAGTAGTTCTGGTAGACCGTGTGCGACGCGGTGTGGATCGCCTGGTCGAACCCGCGGTACTGGCCGTTCGTGTCGCTGGCGATGTTCGGGTTCTGGAAGACGTGGTAGAGCGCCGTGTAGAACTTCTGGAGGTCCGCCGCTGTCCCACTGCCCACCTGGACGCGGTTGAGGATGGTGTTCCAGCTCGTGTCGGCCGCGGCGCGCGTCCCGGCGAAGTCGAAGCCGGGTTGCTCGGCGGCGAGGTTCGCCTGCGCGTTGGCCAGGCTGACGAACGAAATGCCGATCTTCGCCTGCACCGTGGTGTTGCCCGAAGTGTCGAAGGTGACGTAGCCGCCGGCGTTCGTCCCGTTGGTGCTCGCGGACCCGGCGTTGACCGTGCCGCCGAGCCAGGTGCCGAACCCGCTGGGCGCGCGGTCGAACTGGATGACGTAGAAGATCTGGTAGGTCTTCGACGAACCGCAGAACCCGCCGCCGGTCGCCGAACCGGTGAGCTGGCTGCCGCTGATGCTGACCGATCCGTTGCGGTTGCCGGTCGCGCTGCGGCCGGGGTTGACGAGCAGGCGCGCGGACGTCGTGTTCGGGTAGGTCAGCTTCATCGACCCGGAGCGCTGGGTGGCGGACAGTTCGACGGTGGTGTTGTAGTTGTCGAGCTTGTTCTTGTAGTAGCCGGGCGCGGCCGACTCGTTGGCCTTCGTGTAGCGGCCGGCGTACCCGGTCCAGCCGGTGCCCGGCGACGTCCCGATCGCGCCGGTGATCGGCAGCAGGCCGAGGTCTTCGTTGTTGGGGCAGCCCGCGCCGTTGAAGTGGGTGAGGCTGAACTCTTCGATGCTGGTGTCGCTGTAGCGGTACCCGGACGGCGACCCGGTCGGGGTGTCCGGGCTGAACTGCACCATCCCGAACGGCACGGCGGCGCCCGGGTAGGTGCTGCCGCCGGCGCCGCCGGGCACGGGGTTCGGCGAGTTGCTGTTGTCCGTGCCGATGAAGGGATTCACGTACTGCGTGAGGGCAAGCGTCGCCGCGCCGGCGGGGGTGACGGGCAGCGCGGCGAGCCCCGCCCCGACGAGAACCGCGGCGAGCAGCACCGCGCGTCTCTTCAGCCTGGACATGGAACCTTCCTCCCTGTCGCACGCTTCTTCCGCCGCGCGACAACGTTGTCGGACGAGTGACAACGTTGTCAGCACGCACAGTGCGCCGACAACGTCGTGGCGATCGAGGTGGTACCGGAACTCGGTGGCACGACATGGTGCCACGGCGGGGGCCGGTCGCGATAGCACCAAAAGTCCGTTGTGCGCCAAGCGATCCACGACCGGACCACTCAACCCCCGTGGACCACCCACCCCACCCCGTATCTCACGTCCCCAGACCCGCAACCCACGTGACCCCAGCCGGATCCCGCGTGATCCGCGCCGGATCTCGCGTGATTGGAGCCGTAACTCGCGAGTTCCGCTTCCAATCACGCGAGTTCCGGCCCCAGCCACGCGAGTTCCGGGTCCGGTCACGCGGGTTACGGGTCCGGTCACGCGGGTTACGGCCCGGATCACGGGCTGCAGACCCGGGGTTCTGCCGACCCGGACTTCGTGTCGTCCCTCCAGTCACGCGTGTCGTCCGTTCAAGCACGCGTGTCGTCCGTTCAGGCACATGGTGCGTGTGCGGGAGGGGTCGACACGCGTGACTGGGGAGTCGACACGCGTGATTGAGGGGTCGACACGGGTCAGGGGCGGGAGGCCACCCAGGTTTCGCCGAGTTCCGTTGTGGTGGCTTCGCCGTTGGTCAGGTCCGCCAGCCAGCTCTCGAAAGCCGGGGCCTCGCCCGGCGCCAGGCCGATCTCGAAGCGGGCCAGCTCGTCGAAGCGCGTCCCGTGCACGAGATACGGCGACGCGCGCAAGTCGTTCTCCAGCCGGCCCGCGCGGTCGTAGCTCACCGCCACTTCGACCAGACTGAGACGCCTGTGTTCTAGTACACCAACCACTTCCAGTGCGTCCGAAACGGACTGGCCGTACGCGCGGATGAGCCCGCCCGCCCCCAACAGCACTCCCCCGAAGTACCGCGACACCACCGCAACCGTGTCCGTCAGGCAGCGACGGTGGAGGACTTCCAGCATCGGGACGCCCGCCGTGCCGGCCGGCTCACCGTCGTCACTGGACCGCCGGGTTCGCCCGTCCGGGCCGAGCACGAACGCGTGACAGTGGTGCCGGGCGCCCGGTTCCGCGCGCCGTCGGGCCGCGATGAACTCGCGCGCGGCCGCTTCCGACGTCGCCGGGGCGAGCGCGCAGAGGAACCGGGAGCGCTTGATCTCGACCTCGTGGACCCCGGATCGAGCCACGGAGAGATAACGATCAGTCATCGGACGGGTCCGCCATGCACCCAGCTTCTCACCCCTTGCGGACCTCACGACACGTGCCCCAGACCACTTCGGACGGACGTTTCCGCAGGTCAGGACCATAAACGGTCGACACGTGGGAGCGACAGCCCGGCATATGGGACTACCCTGGGTGCCGTCAACGTAAGCGTGGCATTTCCCACCCGGGGACAACGACGTATGTCGATAACAGCGAATTCACACTATCGTCATAAGACCCGGCGAACCCGGGAGTAACACCGCGCGTTCCGGCTGACCCCCACCACAGTGGCCGGCCTGTGCGCGCACAGCAGGACCGACACGTTCGGCTGCCCAGCGTTGTGCGGCCTCCCAGATGACCCGCGTCCGGTTTCCGAGCATCGAAGCCCGGCCGACGCTTCGCGGCATCTTGCACTCTGACAACGCCGACAACAGCAACTGTTCTCGACTGACCATCGCGGTACCGGACCACTTCGTTAACCGGTTCAGCTCGAACCACCTGATGGAGTGAGTACCGGTCGCGCCAACGCCTTGGGAGGCGGCCAGCCGTGACCCACCGTGCCAGTTCCCTGCCCCCGTCCGGGGAGCAGCTCAGCAACGCCGAGGCCCAGGGCCTTTACCGCAGCGAGTACGAACACGACGCCTGCGGGGTCGCCTTCGTCGCCGATCTGACCGGCCGACGAGACCACGCGATCGTCGCGAAAGCCCTGGTCGCGTTGCGCAACCTGGAACATCGCGGGGCGCGGGGCGCCGAACCGGACACCGGCGACGGCGCCGGGCTGCTGATCCAGATCCCCGACGAGTTCTACCGCGAGGTCGTGGACTTCGAACTGCCCGAGCCGGGCACCTACGCCGTCGGCACGGCTTTCCTGCCGCAGGACGAAAAGCGCCGCGGCCGCGCGATGACGACCATCGAGCGCATCGCCGCCGAAGAGGACATGCGGGTGCTCGGCTGGCGCGAGCTGCCGGTGCACACCGAGCACTGCGGGCCGACCGCGGCCGAGACCATGCCGCACTTCACGCAGCTGTTCCTCGCCGCGCGCCGCCCGAAGCCGGAGCATTCGGACCCGCTGCACATCGAGCGCAGCGCCTTCTGCGTCCGCAAGCGCGCGGAGCACGAGCTCGTCGACGACGACGTGTACTTCCCGTCGCTGTCCTCGCGCACGATCGTCTACAAGGGAATGCTCACCGAGCCCCAGGTCGAGCGGTTCTTCGCCGACCTGACCGACGAGCGCGTCACCAGCGCCATCGGCCTGGTGCACTCCCGCTTCTCCACCAACACCTTCCCGTCGTGGCCGCTGGCGCACCCGTACCGGTACGTCGCGCACAACGGCGAGATCAACACCCTGCGCGGCAACCGCAACTGGATGGACGCCCGCGAGGCGCTGCTGGAGACCGACCTGGTCCCGGGTGACCTCAAGCGCATCTACCCGGTGATCACCCGCGGCGCCAGCGACTCGGCGTCCTTCGACGAGGTCCTGGAGCTGCTCCACCTCGGCGGCCGCCCGCTGCCCCACGCCGTCCTGATGATGATCCCGGAGGCCTGGGAGAACCACCAGGAGATGGACCCGGCGCGGCGCGCGTTCTACGAGTTCCACTCGACGCTCATGGAGCCGTGGGACGGCCCGGCGCTGGTCGCCTTCACCGACGGCAGCCAGATCGGCGCGGTGCTCGACCGCAACGGCCTGCGCCCCGGCCGCTACTGGGTGACCGACGACGGCCTCGTCGTGCTCGCCTCCGAGGTCGGCGTGCTCGACATCGACCCGGCGACGATCGTCCGCAAGGGACGTCTCGAGCCCGGCCGGATGTTCCTCGTGGACACCGCCGAGGGCCGGATCGTCGAGGACGAGGAGATCAAGACCGAGCTGGCCACCGAGCACCCGTACGACGAGTGGGTCGAGGCCGGCCTGGTGCACCTGGAGGACCTGCCCGAGCGCGACCGCGAGGTGCCGCTGCACGCCGCGCTCGTGCGCCGCCAGCAGGCGTTCGGCTACACCGAGGAAGAGCTCGAAGCCATCCTCGAGCCGATGGCCCGCACCGGCGCGGAGCCGATCGGCTCGATGGGCAACGACTCGCCGCTCGCGACGCTCTCGAGCCGCCCGCGGCTGCTCTTCGACTACTTCATCCAGCTGTTCGCGCAGGTCACGAACCCGCCGCTGGACGCGATCCGCGAGGAGCTCGTCACGGCGCTCGGCACGCAGATCGGCGCCGAGCCGAACCTGCTCGTCGGCAACGCGGCGTCCTGCCGCCGGATCACCCTGCCGTTCCCGGTGCTCGACAACGACCAGCTCGCCAAGCTGGTGCACGTCAACGACGACGGTGACCTGCCGGAGTTCCAGGCCGTCACCGTGCTCGGCCGGTACAACGTCCACGGCGGCGGTGAGGCGCTGGTCCAGCGGCTCGACGAGATCCGCGCCGAGGTGTCGGAGGCCATCGAGGACGGTGCGCGGCTCATCGTGCTGTCCGACCGCGGGGTCGACGAAGACCACGCGCCGATCCCCTCGCTGCTGCTGACCGGCGCGGTGCACCACCACCTCGTCCGCGAGAAGACGCGCACGCAGGTCGGCCTGATCGTCGAGGCCGGCGACGCGCGCGAGGTGCACCACATCGCGCTGCTCATCGGTTACGGCGTCGCCGCGGTGAACCCGTACCTGGCGATGGCGACCGTCGAGGAGATGGCCCACCAAGGCCTGATTCCGGGCGTCACGCCGAAGGAAGCGACGCACAACCTGATCAAGGCGCTCGGCAAGGGTGTCCGGAAGACGATGTCCAAGATGGGCGTCTCGACCGTCGCGTCCTACACCGGCGCGCAGATCTTCGAGGCCGTCGGGCTCGGCGAGGACGTCGTCGAGAACTGCTTCACCGGCACGACGTCCCGCCTCGGCGGAGTCGGCTTCGAGACCCTGGCCGACGAAGTCGCGAAGCGGCACAAGTACGCCTTCCCGGCCGACGGCGTCCGCGCCACGCACCGCGAGCTCGAGACCGGCGCGGACTACCAGTGGCGCCGCGAAGGCGAGCCGCACCTGTTCAACCCGCAGACGGTGTTCAAGCTCCAGCACTCCACGCGCTCCGGGAAGTACGAGGTCTTCAAGGAGTACACGAAGGCCGTCGACGACCAGGCCGAGAAGCTGCTGACGCTGCGCGGGCTGTTCGACTTCAAGTACGGCAAGCGCGCGCCGGTGCCGATCGACGAGGTCGAACCGGTCTCCGAGATCGTCAAGCGGTTCGCCACCGGCGCGATCTCCTACGGCTCGATCTCGATGGAGATGCACCAGACCCTCGCCATCGCGATGAACCGCCTCGGCGGGAAGTCCAACACCGGCGAGGGCGGCGAAGACGCGGAGCGCTTGTACGACCCCGAGCGGCGCAGTGCCGTGAAGCAGGTCGCGTCGGGCCGCTTCGGCGTCACGAGCGAGTACCTCGTCAACGCCGACGACATCCAGATCAAGATGGCGCAGGGCGCGAAGCCCGGCGAAGGCGGGCAGCTGCCCGGCGCGAAGGTCTACCCGTGGATCGCGAAGACGCGGTACTCGACACCGGGCGTCGGCCTCATCTCCCCGCCGCCGCACCACGACATCTACTCGATCGAAGACCTCGCCCAGCTGATCCACGACCTGAAGAACGCCAACCCCCGCGCGCGCATCCACGTGAAGCTCGTGTCCGAGGTCGGCGTCGGCACGGTCGCGGCGGGTGTGTCCAAGGCGCACGCGGACGTCGTGCTCATCTCGGGCCACGACGGCGGGACGGGCGCGTCGCCGCTGTCGTCCATCAAGCACGCCGGCGGCCCGTGGGAGCTGGGCCTGGCCGAGACGCAGCAGACGCTGCTGGCCAACCGGCTGCGCGACCGGATCGTGGTGCAGACCGACGGCCAGCTCAAGACCGGCCGCGACGTCATCGTCGCGGCGCTGCTCGGCGCCGAGGAGTTCGGCTTCGCGACCGCGCCGCTGGTGGTGTCCGGCTGCATCATGATGCGCGTCTGCCACCTCGACACGTGCCCCGTCGGCGTCGCGACGCAGAACCCGAAGCTGCGCGAGAAGTTCAGCGGCAAGGCCGAATACGTCGTCAACTTCTTCGAGTTCATCGCCCAGGAAGTGCGCGAGTACCTGGCGGAGCTGGGTTTCCGGTCGATCGCCGAGGCCGTGGGCCACGCCGAGTTCCTCGACAAGCGCAAGGCCGTCGACCACTGGAAGGCGGCCGGGCTCGACCTGACGCCGATCTTCCACGTGCCCGAGATGGCCCCGGCCGGCCTGCGGCTGCAGCAGACGCAGCAGGACCACGGGCTCGAGAAGGCGCTCGACAACACGCTGATCCAGCTGGCCGAGGGCGCGTTGAACTCGGGTGACAAGGTGCGGCTGGAACTGCCCGTCCGCAACGTGAACCGGACCGTCGGCACGATGCTCGGGTCCGAGCTGACGAAGAAGTGGGGCGGCGAAGGCCTGCCCGACGACACCATCGACGTCACCTTCACCGGGACCGCGGGCCAGTCGTTCGGCGCGTTCCTCCCGAAGGGCATCACGCTGCGGCTCTACGGCGACGGCAACGACTACGTCGGCAAGGGCCTCTCCGGCGGCCGGCTGATCGTGCGTCCGCCGAAGGAGGCGCGGATCGCCGCCGAGGACCACATCATCGCCGGCAACGTGATCGCCTACGGCGCGACCAGCGGCGAGATCTTCATCCGCGGCAAGGTCGGCGAGCGGTTCTGCGTGCGCAACTCCGGCGCGCTGGCCGTCGTCGAAGGCGTCGGCGACCACGGCGGCGAGTACATGACCGGCGGCCGGATGGTCGTGCTCGGGCCGGTCGGGCGCAACTTCGCGGCCGGCATGTCCGGCGGCATCGCCTACGTGCTCGACCTGCCCGCGCACCGCGTCAACCCGGAGATGGTCGACATCGACCCGCTCGACTCCGAGGACGCGGACTTCCTCCGCGAGACGCTCGAAAAGCACTACGACGAAACGGAATCCGCCGTCGCGCGGGAGCTGCTGGCCGACTGGGACGCGGGTGTCGACCGCTTCGGGAAGGTCATGCCCAAGGACTACAAGCGTGTGCTCGAGGCCCAGGTGCAGGCCGAACGCGACGGGCGCGACGTGAACGAGGCGATCATGGAGGCCGCACATGGCTGACCCCAAGGGCTTTCTGACCACCACCCGCGAAGAGCCGAAGCGCCGTCCGGTCGACCTCCGGCTGATGGACTGGCGCGAGGTCTACGAGGACTTCGCGACCACGAAGCTGGAGAAGCAGGCCGGCCGCTGCATGGACTGCGGCATCCCGTTCTGCCACCAGGGCTGCCCGCTCGGGAACCTCATCCCGGAGTGGAACACGCTGGTGTGGCGGGAAGACTGGCAGCAGGCCATCGACCGGCTGCACGCGACCAACAACTTCCCGGAGTTCACCGGCACGCTGTGCCCGGCGCCGTGCGAAACCGCGTGCGTGCTCGGGATCAACGACGACCCGGTGACGATCAAGCGGGTCGAGATCTCCATCGTCGACCGCGCCTTCGAAGAGGGCTGGATCACGCCGCAGCCGCCCACCGCGAAGACGGGCAAGAAGGTCGCGGTCGTGGGCTCCGGCCCGTCGGGACTCGCCGCGGCGCAGCAGCTCACGCGCGCGGGCCACAGCGTCGTGGTCCTCGAGCGGGCCGACAAGATCGGCGGGCTGCTGCGCTTCGGCATCCCCGAGTTCAAGATGGAGAAGCAGCGGCTCGACCGGCGCCTCGACCAGATGCGCGCGGAGGGCACGGAGTTCCGGACCTCGGTGAACGTCGGGGTGGACCTCTCGGCCGACGAGCTGCGGTCGTCGTACGACGCCGTGGTGCTGGCGGGCGGCGCGACCGACTGGCGCGACCTGCCGATCCCTGGCCGCGAGCTGGACGGCATCCACCAGGCGATGGAGTTCCTCCCGCCGGCGAACCGGGTCGCGTCGGGTGACCTCGACGCGTCGCCGTTCGACGCCGCCGGGCTCGACGTCGTCGTGATCGGCGGCGGCGACACCGGCGCGGACTGCGTCGGGACGTCCCACCGCCAGGGTGCGCGTTCGGTGACGCAGCTGGAGATCATGCCGAAGCCGCCCCAGGCCCGTTCGGACGCCCACCCGTGGCCGACCTACCCGATGATCTACCGGGTGTCCTCGGCGCACGAAGAGGGCGGCGAGCGGATGTACGCGGTGAACACGCAGGAGTTCCTGGGTGACGACGCCGGCCGCGTGCGTGCGCTGAAGCTGGTCGAGGTGCGCAACGAGGGCGGCAAGTTCGTCCCGGTGCCCGGTTCGGAACGCGAGCTGCCCGCGCAGCTCGTCCTGCTGGCGATGGGCTTCCTCGGGCCGCAGAAGAAGGGCCTGGTCGAAGACCTGGGCGTCGAGCTGGACCCGCGCGGCAACGTCGCCCGCGACAAGGCGTTCAAGACGAGCCTGGACAACGTGTTCGTGGCCGGTGACATGGGCCGCGGCCAGTCCCTGATCGTCTGGGCGATCGCGGAGGGCCGCAGCGCCGCGGCCGGCGTCGACGCCTACCTGACCGGGCGCGACTTCCTGCCCCGGCCGATCGCGCCGACGGACCGGCCGATCGCGTAAGACCCGGCGCCGGGGGGGGGGGGGGGGGGGGGGCCCCCCCCCGGGGGTCTCCCC